>CAWBYL010000005.1:0-483820 GCA_963793025.1 uncultured Actinomycetes bacterium | reverse complement strand
GACATGACGGTGGGGGCGGGCCAGTGCTCGATGTGGTGGCCGTGAAGGAATCGGCGGGCGGTGCAGTTCCCGAAGCGGCAGTGCCCGTCGCGCACGGTCAACGCCCGGCGTAGGGCGGGGGTGACGGTGCGTTGGGTGGTCCCGAGCCCGACGGCGCGGCCTTGGCGATCCTGGACCAGGACGCTGATTCTGGAGTCGCACAGCAGCCGGCGGGCGGTTTCGGTGGCCAACGGTTCACCGGTCTCGAGCTCGGCGGTGGCCGCCGGGTCGTCGTCACACACCGCGGCGAGCTCGGCGATCACCACCACCGTGGCCCGATCCGGGTCCTGATCCTGCGCCACCTTCACCGAGGCGAGAGCGACCAGGCCGTCGGCTTGGCGTTGCCCCATCGTCATCGACTCGCCGGCGACCCGGTCGGGCATGCCCCGCTCGATCGCCTTCAACAACCGCGCCCCGTCGTCGATGGGCACCGACCCGGAGAACCGCAGTTCGTGGCCGACGGTCCACGCGTTGAACACCCGCACCGCCCGCGCCGCCACATGATCCGCCGCCCCCGGTCGGCGCTGCTTCGCGGCGCGCCGTTGCAGAGCCGCCACCCCCATGGCTGGCGCGGCGTCGGCCCACGCTGAATCACAACTGGTGTCGGCCATCTCGGCCACCGGTGTGGCCTGCTCCGAACTCAACTCGCCCTTGGCGGCCTTGTCGGACAGAGCCGGAAGCTTGTCGAGCTTGCGGCCCAACGCGATCCGATCCGCCGCAGCCTTGCGTGACACCCCGAGCTTGTCGGCCGACCAATCCGCGGTGTCACGCGAACCGTCCGCCTCAAAGGCGCCTCGTTCGTCGACCAAGGTCAACAGACGACGCTGCTGATGCTCGACCGCCGAGATCACCCGTTGCAGGTCCTCCACCGCCCCACCCAGATCACCCGGCGCCAGCCGGCCCCACTCCAGATCGGCATCCAGACCGAACCGGACCCCGCACACCGCCAACACCTCGGCCACCAGGCCGCCCGACGAACACGGGCGCCCAGAAGGTTGGTTGTCGTCGGTCTCCCCGTCGGCCATGGCCGAACCTCACGCGAACGAGCCGATCACGGACACCCCAACACAACGGCCGGGCATCGAAAGGGGGGAGAACACCAGTACGCCCCATCGAACACCCGCGCAACAAGACTCGGCAGGAGTCTTCGGGCGATCCGATCGGTACGACGGGTCGGCCCGGCACGGGGCCTGACCCATTCGTCGGTCAGCCGGCGGTCTCGGCCTGCCAGCGGGCTTCGGCTTCGTCGAAGAGCCGCTGGGTGCGTTCCATGTCGCGGGGCCGTTCCTCCAGCGTGTCGGCGTCCCATTCCGAGCGGTCGACGGCGAAGAAGTCGCCGCCGTACACGTGCAGGGCCACCGCCGGCTCCCGTCGCGTGTTGGCCACCGCGTGGATGGCGTCGTGCCCGAGCACGAGGACCTCGCCGGCCGGCACCTCCCGGCCGCCGGCCGACTCCAGACCGTGCGGCGAGCGTCGGTAGAAGGCGTTGTCCTCCTGGCCGCGGTACATCCCGATCACTGCCCACATCCGGTGCTCGTGGGGGTACAGCGCCATCCCCGGCACCCACGTGACCCGCAGGACGGTGAGGTCGTCGGCGCGATGGAGGGTCGCGATCCCGCCCCGCTCCGCCAGCCCGACGGCACGCTCCACGCCACTCGGATCGGCGACGAGCTCGTCGAGCTCGTCGCGCACGGCCAGAGCGGGGCTGTGTTCGGCCAGACCCTGCTGGCAGCGGCTGACGATCTCGTCGATGGAGAGCACCGACACGGAGGCTACCGGGGCCGTCAGCCAGCGGTGAAGGGGTACCGGAGCTGCCCGAGGTAGTCGGTGGCGGGCACCGGGTCGGGCACGCCGAACCCCTCCGGTCGGCGGCCGCGCGGCAGGAAGGCGGTGCCGAAGATCTTGTCGATGACCGGCAGCCCGAAGTTGGTGTCGTGGGCGTCGGCATCGCTGGCGTGGTGCCAGTGGTGCCACTCGGGCGTGGGGAGGATCCACCGCACGCCCGGGAACCGCAGCCGCACGTTGGCGTGCTGGAAGATGGCGAGCACGACGATGAGGGCGGCCACGCCGGCGAAGACCCCGGCCTGGTACCCGAGCACCACCAGGGGGAGCACCGCACAGGTCTGGGTGAAGGCGGCGTCGAAGGGGTGCAGCCGGGCGGCAGCGATCCAGTCCATCTGGTCGGTGCTGTGGTGCACGGCGTGGAACCGCCACAACAACGGCACCCGGTGGGTCAGGCGGTGACCCCAGTACCCACCGACGAGGGCGACCGCCACAGCCACTGCGATCGCCGCCCACCCGGGCAGCAGCCCCTCGATGTCGAGGCGGCGGATCGGGTAGAGCGGGATGGCGACGACCACCACCGCGACGATGGTGGCCAGCCCGACCATGATCCCGCTCACCAGGAAGTGGGTGAGATCGGTGAGCACGCCGGCCCGCAGGATCGGCTGCTCGCGCCGGAGGGGGAACAACCGCTCCAGGGGCACGAGGACGACCCCGAGCACGGCAATCCCGACGATGGCCCCCCGGCGCAGCAACAGGGCCACCGCCAGGGCGACGAGAAAGGTGATCACCGCCGCCCGGCGCCCCGTGGTGAACGGCGTCACCGGGGACAGAGTCGCGGTGGACGGAGGGGATGTGGTCGCAGCCATCGGTCCAGTGTGCGCTCCCAACCTGGCGGTCACCTGGAGATGAGCTGGTGGTTCCCCGGCGAAGTCGGCGTCAGCCGGCGTTCGCGCCCAGGCGTCCCAGCGCCAGGGCGAGAGCCAGGCCGGTGACGCTCATGCCCTCGACGATGCGGCCGTCGACCAGCGCCGCCCGCAGCTCGGCCACCGGCACCCACTCGACTCGTTCGGCCTCGGCCGGGTCGGTGGGATCGCCCACGTGCTCGGCGTCGTCGGTGAGGAAGAGGTGGAAGGTCTGGTCGACCCCTCCGGGCATCGGCGTGTAGCTCGCCAGCAGGTCCAACGTCCCCGGCCGCCAGCCCGCTTCCTCCACCGTCTCCCGGACGGCAGCTTCCCCCGGGGTCTCCCCCTCGTCGAGGCCGCCGGCCGGCACCTCCCACCCCCAACGGTCGGTGATGAACCGGTGGCGCCACAACAGGAGCACCTCTCGACGGATCGGGTCGTAGACGATCGTGCCCGAGGCGGCGCGGGGGAACCGGAGCACGTGGTGCTCGAAGCGCTGATGGCCGGGAGGTTCGACGTCGACCAGGGCGAGCGACATCCAGTCGCTCTCGTAGAGGTATCGCTCGCCGTGGACGGTCCAGCGCACGCCGAGGCCGCTCAGCCCTCGTCGGGGTCAGCGCCGGCGTCGAGCTCCTCGGGGGTCATCAGCACGGCCCGGGCCTTGGAGCCCTCCGAGGGACCGACGACGCCACGCTGCTCGAGCAGATCCATCAGGCGCCCGGCCCGGGCGAAGCCCACGCGCAGCTTGCGCTGGAGCATCGACGTCGAACCCAGCTGCGAACGGACGATCAGCTCCATGGCCTGGCGCATCAACTCCTCGTCGTCGTCATCGCCGCTGCCCGAGCTCCCCGACCCGGCTGAGCCGCCGGTGGCCGACGACGTCTCCTCGCTCCCCTGCACGGCGTCGTCGTCGTAGATCACCTCGGGCGACTGACGCTTCCAGGCGGCCACCACGCTACGGACCTCGGACTCGGTGACCCAGGCCCCCTGGATCCGCTGGGCCACACCCGACGTGGGCCCGAGCAGGAGCATGTCGCCGCGGCCCAGGAGCTTCTCCGCCCCGGCTTGGTCGAGGATCACACGGGAATCGGCCAGGCTGGCCACGGCGAAGGCCAACCGGGCGGGCACGTTGGCCTTGATCACCCCGGTGATGACGTTCACCGAGGGGCGCTGGGTGGCGATGACGAGGTGGATGCCCACGGCCCGGGCCATGGCCGCGATTCGGGTGATCGACTCCTCGACGTCGCGCGCCGCGACCATCATCAGGTCGGCCAGCTCGTCGACCACGACGAGGATGTAGGGCAGGCGGGAGTACTCGATGCCGGCGCTGGGGTCCTGGTAGAGGTCTCCCCGATCGAAGGCGTCGTTGTAGCCGTTGATGTCGCGGAAACCGACCTCGCTGAGCAGGTCGTAGCGGCGCTCCATCTCCTTGACCGCCCAGGCGAGAGCGTTGGCTGCCTTCTTGGGGTTGGTGACGACCTGGGTGAGCAGGTGCGGGAGGCGGTTGTACTGGCCCATCTCGACCCGCTTGGGGTCAACCAGGATGAGGCGCACCTGGTCGGGGGTCGATCGCATCAGGATCGACGTGAGCAGCGAGTTGAGGCACGACGACTTGCCGGCGCCGGTGGCCCCGGCGATCAGGATGTGGGGCATCTTGGCCAGGTCGGCCATGACCGCCCGACCGTTGATGTCGCGCCCGATGGCCACCTCGAGCGGGTTGACGGCCGCTCGGGCCTCCGGCGAGGCGAGGATGTCGCCCACCGCCACCAGCTGGCGGTTGTCGTTGGGCACCTCCACGCCGATGGCCTGCTTGCCCGGGATGGGGGCCAGGATCCGCACGTCGGCGGCGGCCATGGCGTACGCGATGTCCTTGTGGAGGCTGGTGACCCGGGAGACCTTCACGCCGGGACCGAGCTCGAGCTCGTAGCGGGTGACCGTCGGTCCGACCACCATGCCCACCAGGCGGGTCTGCACGCCGTGCTCGGCCAGCGCGGCCTCGAGGGTGCGGCCGCGCTCTTCGACCATGGCCCGGTTGACCTCCTGGTGCTCCGAGCGGTCCAGGAGCTTCATCGGAGGGAGCTTCCACGACACCGGCTTGACTGCGGGACCGACGTTCATGGCCAGCTGCTCGATCTCGGTGGGTCCCTCGTCCCCGGTCGGGACGTGGAGTTCGATCTCGGGCTCCTCGCCGTCGGTGAGGTCGATGACGGCATCGGAGTCGTCCTCACCGGCCACGAAGACGCTGAGACCACCGGAGGTGAGCTCGTCGATCGAGGGTTCGTCGGGGTCGATCAGCTCCTCGAGCATTGGCTTGGCCCGAGCCTTCGAGCGGGGTCGGGGCTCGTAGTCGTCATCGAGCTCGCCGTCGAAGATCACCGAGCCCGGGGGCGGCAGCGCCGGCTCTTCGTCCTCGCCGATCTCGAAGAGGGAGTCGACGCCCCGCTTCAGCGCACCCTGGACGGGTTTGACGCCGTCGGCGGTGCGACGAGCCGCGGTGCGCACCGAGATCCCGGTGGCCACCACCAGGCCGATGACCACGAGGGCGCCGAGCACGAGCCCGACCCCCCAGACACCGACGAGCCGCTGCAGCGGGGCGCCGGCGGCCACCCCGACGTAGCCGCCGGCATGGGCCAGGTCGGCGAGGGGGGCGCCCCATTCGGGACGCCCGCGCGTGAGATGGAGCAGGCCGGCGACCGACACGAGGATGAGCGCGGTTCCGACCACGAGACGAGCGGTGCGGTGGCGGGCCGGGTCGTCGCTGTTCCGCGGGCCTCGCAGGAGCAGGGCGCCGCCACCGACCAGCAGCGGCGGGACCAGGATCCGGAGCCCACCGAGAAGCGCACCGGCGGCGTCGTCCAGGCCCCGGCCGAGCGGGCCGGCGAGGTCGCCGTAGACGCCGAGCGCGGTGAGCAGGCCGAGAGCGACCAGGGCGACGCCCCAGACGTCGTGGCCGTGTCCGACGAAGGCCTGGCGCACCGGGCTGGGACCGGGCCGCTTGGCCGCCGCCGACGATCGACCCTTGGGCGCGGCTGACCGCTTGGAGGCCGCCGGTTTCCTTGTCCCGGTGGAGGGCTTGCGCGCCCTGGCACGGGTCGCCGACGAGGTCGTCCGGGAGGTGGAGTTCGAGCGTTGCTTCGTGGCCACAGGCGTGCGCGTTCCGTTCGGGGCCCCTCTCCGCGCGCCGAGAGCGATGGTACCGGGAGGGCGGCGACGACACGGTGATGATCCGCCCCGGCCCTCGGCGCCCGACCCCGGATCGTCGGTGACCCGCCGGTAACATCGCCTTCGCAACAGCGAGGGGGAGGTCGATCGTGAAGCAGACAAGAGCGAGACGCGCCTGGGCCGCGGCGGTCGTGGGGTTGTTGGTCGTCGCCGGTGCCGCCTGTTCGTCCAGCGACAACGGGGCGGCGGGGCCGACGCAGCAGACCACCGCCGGCCCGACCACCGGGGCCACCACGCCGGTACCGGCCGGGCTGCCGGCGTTCTACGGTGTCCCGGACCCGCTGCCCCCGGGCGAGCCGGGCGACGTCATCGCCCAGCAGCAGGTGGACGTCGACGGTGTCGACGGCACGGTGTGGCGGGTCATGTACCACTCGCGATCGATCGCCGGCGACGACATCGCCGTCACCGGGCTGGTGATCGTCCCCGACGGCCCGGCACCGGCGGACGGCTGGCCCGTGGTCACCTGGGCCCACGGCACCGTCGGCGTGGCCGACATCTGTGCGCCCTCGGTCGACGTGGCCTCCATCGCCCCGCTGGCCAACCCCCTGCTCGATGCCGGCTACCTCATCACCGCCACGGACTACGAGGGGATGGGGACCCCGGGCATCCATCCGTACATCGCCGGGGAGAGCGAGGGGCGCGGTGTGCTCGACATCGTGCTCGCCGCCCGGATCATGGACGTGGACGCGAGCGACCGCTTCCTCGTGTGGGGCCACTCGCAGGGCGGCCACGCCGCCATGTTCGCCGGCCACATGGCCGCCGAGGTGGTCCCCGACCTCACGCTGGTGGGGGTGGTGGCCGGCGCCCCGCCGTCCCAGCTCCTCCTGATCAACGCCGCCCTGCAGTCGAGCCCGTACAAGTACTACATCGCCATGGCCGCGGTGGGCCTCAACGCCGCCTACGGCGACCAGCGGGCCCCGCTCGATCAGGTGCTCACGCCGGAGGGCCTCGACTTCCTCGACACGGTGGAGACCACCTGTGCGGCGGGGTTGCGGACCGCAGCGGCGGGCATCGACTTCTCCGCCGTGCAGAAGGCCGATCCCGCCACCATCCCCACCTGGAACGAGCTTCTGCGGGAGAACGACCCCGGCACCTTCACCGCCCCGATCCCGGTGCCCCTGCTCATCATCCAGGGCGGAGCCGACGAGCAGATCCCCGTGGCCTCCACCCAGCTGCTGTTCGGTCAGCTGTGCGCCATCGGCCAGGTCGAACAGCGCTGGGTCTACCCCGACCAGAGCCATGCCGGCGTGGTGGCGGTGTCGCTCGACGACATGCTCGCCTGGATCGGCAATCGCTTCGCCGGCGATCCGGCCCCCGACCCCTACCAGCCCGTGGGCCCGCCCGCCCCCGAGACCCAGTCCTGCCCGAGCGGCTGACCCCGGCTCCCGGCGGCCCCGACCGACCTGGTTGCGGTTTATGCCTTGACAGATATATAACTGTTAAGACATGATCGTCGCATGACCCGTGCGTTCGAGGTGCTCGCCGAGCCCCGCCGCCGGCAGATCGTCAGCCTCCTGCTGGAGGGCGACCGACCGGTGGGCGCCATCGTCGATTCCCTCCACCTCTCCCAGCCCAACGTGTCCAAGCACCTCCGGGTGCTGCGCGAGGCCGGGCTGGTGGAGGCCATCCCCGACGCCCAACGCCGGGTCTACCGGCTCCGGCCCGAGCCCCTCATGGAGCTCGATGCCTGGCTGGCTCCGTTCCGGGAGCGGTGGAGCCGGAGCCTCGACGACCTCGAACGCCACCTCGACACCATGGAGGACCGATGAGCAACCGCCCCGCCCAACCCCTTGGATCGGCCGACCACGAGGACGGCCACTGGGTGCTCCGCTACCAACGCCTGCTCGCTCATCCCGTCGAGAAGGTGTGGCGGGCCATCACCGAATCCGATCACCTCCGACACTGGATGCCATGCGACATAGTCGGCGAACGCCAAGTCGGTGCCCCGATCGCGCTCCCGTTCTGGCCCGCTCACGTGGAGAGGTACGGCGACGCCACCCCGACGATGAATGGCGAGATCCGGGTCTGGGACCCCCCCGCGGTGTTCGAGTGGACGTGGGACACCGACGTGCTGCGGTGGGAGCTCGAGCCGGTCGAGACCGGCACGCTCCTCAGCTTCACCACCAGGCTCGGTGACGACAGCGAGGGCGCGGCCAACTCCGCCGCTGGGTACCACGCGTGCCTCGACCACCTCATCGAGCTGCTCGACACCGGCTCGGCGCCACCTCTGGTCGACGCCGAGGTCGGCCCGTGGGAACAGCGCTACGCCGCACTCGTCGCCGGCGCCGCGACCTGACCTCCCGCCCTCGACCGTCGCCGGAGCACTGACGGTCGACCGGTCGGCGGCTGCCGACTCATCGCTCGCGTCAGTCGGGCAGCGGGCCGTGATCCCGGCAGGATGCGTCCCAGCCGACCGGGTGGACCTGCACCCGCAGCCGACGGCCGCACGTGGGGCAGAACCGGGGAGGATCGAGCTCGCGTCGGCAGGGCCGGTCGGGATGATCAGCGGCGGCGGTGCCGCACCACCGGCAGAACGCGTCGGTCGACGTCACCGTGTCGGTCGTCAGAACGCCTTGGACAGCGCGCCGATCGGCATCTGCAGATCGTCGAGCATCTGCAGATCGTCGTCGGGCGAGCGACCCAGGGTGGTGAGGTAGTTGCCCACGATGAGGGCGTTGATGCCCGATGTCAGCCCGAGGGCCTGCAGCTCGCGCAGGGTGATCTCGCGACCGCCCGCGTAGCGCAGGATCACCGTTGGCAGGGCCAGCCGGAACAGGGCGATCCAGCGGATGGCGTCGAGGGGCTCCACCAGCGGCCGTCCCGAGAAGGGCGTGCCCGGACGGGGGTTCAAGAAGTTGAGAGGCACCTCGGCCGGGTTCACCGCCCGGAGCTGACCGAGCAGCTCGATGCGCTGGTCGACCGTCTCCCCCATGCCCAACAGCACGCCACAGCACAGCTCCATGCCGTGGTCGGCAACCAGCTTGCAGGTGTCGAAGCGCTCGGCCCACGAGTGGGTGGTGACGACGTTCGGGAAGAACGACTCGGAGGTCTCGAGGTTGTGGTTGTACCGGTGGACCCCACCCTCGGCCAGGCGACGGGCCTGCTCCTCGGTGATGATTCCGGCGCTCACCGCCACGTTCAGGCCGGTCTCGTCGCGCACGATGGGGACGAGCTCGAGGATGCGCTGCATGGTGCGCTCGTCGGGCCCACGGATGGCGAGGACGATGCAGAACTCACTCGCGCCGAGGGCGGCCGTCTCGCGAGCGGCTTCGAGCACCTCGGCGGTGTCGAGGAACGGGGTCGCCTGCACGGGCGACTCGAACTTGGCCGACTGGCTGCAGAAGTGGCAGTCCTCGGGGCAACCGCCGGTCTTGGCCGACAAGATGCCCTCGACCTCGACGGTGTCGCCGCACCACACCAGGCGGACCTCGTGAGCCAGGGCCGCCAGGGCGGGAACCGACGAGTCGGGGACGTCGGCGAGGAGGTCGATCTCCTCGATGGTGAGCTGGCGGCGCTCGTCGAGCAGTGCGACCTGCGCGGCGCGGATGGCGCGCCGGGCGTCCTCCGTCGAGAGGCGGGGCCGCTCCGGCTCGGTGCTCCGGGGATTCGGGGAGAGGGCGACGGGCACGTCGGACATGGCCGCCAAGGGTACGTTCCCCCACCGGGCCGGAGCGAACCTCCTCGCCCTGGACCCCCAGCTGGCTCCATTCGTAACGGAAACCGTTACGAATGGAGCCAGCTTGGGGGGGGGAACCGGGCGCGTGGGGGAGCGGTGTGGGTGAGGACGGGCCTAGAGGCCGAGCTGGACCTGCTCGAGTCGGGTGACGGCGTCGGGATCGCCGCCCACCTCGACCTCGGCGGCCTCTCGGCGGCCGCTGAGGAACAGGGCGAGGTCGGTGGCGGAGCCGGTGAGCACTACCGACGCGTCACCCCCGAAGTGCTTCGACTCGCCGTCCGCCCGCTGCAGCTCGAGGCCGGACGGCTTGAGCTTGCGGGCCAGGCGGCGACCGGTGAACGCGGCCATCCGCCATGCCACCTCGTCGAGGTCGGGGCGACCGGTGCGGGGTCCGAGGCCGTTGGCCCGACGGACGTCCTCGTGGTGGATCAGGTACTCACCGCCGTTGAGCAGGGTCCGCACGCCGGGGATGCGCCACGGCACCAGGGGAGCCCCGGCCCGCAGCCGCTCGATGTTCACGTCGTAGCCCTTGGCCTTCTCCGCCGCCATGCGCTCGTCGCCCCAGCGGTGGAAGTGCTCGCGCAGCACGAGGTGGGCGGCCATGTCCGCCGTCGTCCACCCCTCGCACAACGTGGGCGCGTCGGGCCCGAGCTCGACCAGCAGGTCGCAGAGATCGTGGCGTTCGCGTTCGTCGACGGGCTCGGTCATCTCCGAACCGTACCGGCCACCCGGGTCCTGACCGGGGCCTCCGTCGGTGCAGCCGGCCACGACCACGCCTGCGTCCCAACCCGGGGCCCGTCCCCCCGGCGGCGGTCCCAGCCCGTCGAGGTCCACCCCGCTGCGGGTCAGGACCCACGACACCACCGAGTTCGAGTTCCACATGTCGCCGGCGACCAGCTCGTGGCGACCCCAGACCGGCGTCGGCACCGACGGCACCAGGTCGAGGATCCGCCGGGCGTGGTCGAGGTCGTCGGCCACCCGGACAGGGCTGTCGACCGCCGCGGTGGCGTCCGGGATGGAGCCACCGCGCCAACGGCGGATCTCGTAGCGGAAGATGCGCAGCCGTCCCGCCCACCTCGTCCCGACGGCACCCTCGGCCACGACCCCTCGATCGTCGACCGAGCGCGGGACCGGGGTCATCTCGATCACGTAGCGACCGTCGGGGACGACGACCACCAGCGCCGAGTGGTAGATGTCGCACCGGGGCCGGCGCCCGACCGTCGCCGCCACCACCTCGAACAGCTTTCCGCTCACGCGCACGACGTTCGCTCCCGCGCCGAGCGGGATCCAGTAGAGGTCGGCGTGCCCGTCCATGGCGACCTCCCGGCTACGCCTCCATGACGACGGGGACGATCATCGGCTTGCGCTTCGTCTGCTCGTTCACGAACTTGCCCGCCGCTCGACGAACCACCCGCTGGATGTTCTCGATGTCGCCGGCATCCTTCTCACAGGCGGCCTTGACCGCGTCGCGCACCCGCTCGGCGCACTGGTCGAGGAGATCCTCGGCCTCGGGAGCGTGCACCCAGCCGCGAGTGATGATCTCCGGGCCGATGATGATGGCGCCCGTCTCGACGTTCATGCCGACGATGACCACCACCACGCCCTCGTCGGCCAGCACCCGGCGGTCGCGCAGCACCCCGGAGCCGACGTCGCCGATGATGCCGTCGACGTACAGGTAGCCGGCCGGCACCTGGGCGTTGGGCTTGAGTCCCTTGGCGTCGAGGGCGAGCTGGTCGCCGTCGGTGCACACGATGATGTGGTCGGCGGCCACGCCCATCTGGCGGGCCAGCTTGGCGTGGGCGACCAGGTGGCGGTACTCGCCGTGGACCGGCACGAACCAGTCGGGCCGGGCGATGGAGAGGTACATCTTGAGGTCCTCGGCCTTGGCGTGACCCGAGGCGTGCACGTCGGCGATGCCGGAGTGGACGACCTCGGCCCCCGCCCGCACCAGGCCGTCGATGACCTTGGAGACGTCCTGCTCGTTGCCCGGGATGGGGTGCGAGCTCATGATGACGACGTCGTCGCCACTCAGGCTCAGCCACCGGTTCTCGTTGGCGGCCATCAGGGCCAGCGCCGACATGGGCTCGCCCTGGGAGCCGGTGGAGATGACGCACACCTTCTCGGCGGGCAGGTCTCCCACGTCGGCGATGTCGCGCAGATGGCTGTCGGGGATCCGCAGCAGCCCCATCTCCCGGGCCAGGCGCACGTTCTTGCGCATCGACATGCCCATCGTGGCCACGACCCGATCGAAGGAGATGGCGGCGTCGGCGATCTGCTGCACCCGGTGGATGTGGCTGGCGAAGCAGGTGGTGATGATCCGCCGGCCCTCGTAGCGGTGGAACAGGTCGTAGAGCACACCGCCGACGGAGGTCTCCGACGAGGCGTGGCCGTGCTCGTCGGCGTTGGTCGAGTCCGAGAGGAGGAGGCGAATGCCCTCGTCGGAGGAGATGGCCCCGATGCGGGCCAGGTCGGTCAGTCGTCCGTCGACGGGAGTGAGGTCGAGCTTGAAGTCGCCGGTGTGGAGGATCACGCCTTGCGGGGTGTGGAAGGCAGTGGCGAAGCCATGGGGGACCGAGTGGGTGACCGGGATGAACTCGACGTCGAAGGGGCCGATCTTGCGCCGCTCGCCGTCGGTGACCGGGATGAACTCGGTGCGATCGAGGAGGCCGGCCTCCTCGATGCGGTTGCGGGCCAGGCCGAGGGTGAGAGCCGATCCGTAGATCGGGAACTTCAACTCCCGCAGGAGGTACGAGAGCCCGCCCACGTGGTCCTCGTGGCCGTGGGTGGCGATGCAACCGACGATGCGATCGGCGTTCTCCCGCAGATAGGAGAAGTCGGGGAGGACGAGGTCGATCCCCAACATGTCGAGGTCGGGGAACATGAGCCCGCAGTCGAGGATCATTATCTTGCCCTCGACCTCGATGCACGCGCAGTTCCGACCGATCTCGCCCAAGCCTCCGAGGAACGTGACCTTGACGGGTGCGGGATCGGTCTTGCTCATGGGAACAACCTTCGGTGGACCTCGAGGGCGGCCGCTTCGAGTCCGTCGGGGCCGAAGCCCATGGGGGGACGACAAGGCCCTGCGGGCAGGCCGAGGGCTCGCAGCATCGCCTTGGTGGGCACTGGATTGGGGTTGAGGTCGCCGGTCTCGAAGTCGTAGGACTCGATGAGGCGAGCGTTGAGCTCGACGGCGCGGACGACGTCGCCCTTCTGGAAGCTGGCGATCATGTCGGCCACCACCGGGGCGGCCCAGTGGGTGGCCACGCCGATGAGCCCGACGGCTCCGACGGCGAGCAGGGGCAGGGTCAACACGTCGTCACCGCTGTAGACCTCGAAGCCGCGCGGGGCCTGGGCGATGAGGCGAGCGGTCTCGGCCGGGGCTCCGGCCGCATCCTTCAGCCCGACGACGTTCGGCACCTCACGGGCCAGACGCAGCAGCAGCTCGGTGGAGACCTTGCGGCCCGAGCGGATCGGGATGTCGTAGATGAGCACCGGTAGCTCGGTGGCCGCCGCCGCGGTGCGGAAGTGGTTCTCGATGCCGGCCTGGGAGGGGCGGTTGTAGTACGGCGTCACGACCAGCACGGCATCCATGCCGGCCGCCGCGGCCTGGCCGGTGAGCTCGGCGGTGTGGCGGGTGTCGTTGGTGCCCGAGCCGGCGATGAGAGGCACGTCGACCGCCTCGCGGACGATCCGCCACACGTCGGTCTGCTCGGGATCGGTGAGGCAGGCCGCCTCCCCGGTGGTACCGGTGAGGACCAGTGCGTCGTTGCCCTGGGAGACGAGGTGCCGAGCCAGCTCGGCCACCCCGGCCCGATCGAGTTCACCCGAGTCGTCGAACGGAGTGACCATCGCGGTGATCACCGAACCGAAGCGAGCCATCCGCCAACCGTACCAGCGGGCCTTGCGCCCCTTGACCGCTTTGTCGTCGGGATCGAGGCGACGATGCCGTCGTCCCGGGCCGGTGTCAGGCGGGGACGCCGTCGCCCTGGGCCAGGGCGAACATCTCGTACTCCTCACCGGTGTCCGGCGCGTGTTCGAAGTCGATGACCCCGAGTTCGGTGAACCGGCTCCGGAGCCACCCGCCGCTGGCGTCGAGCAGACCCAGCTTGCGGCAGTTGGGCACGATCTTGGCGAAGAGCATCTGCTGGAAGATCCGCTGGTCGTCGCCCGCCATCACCACCGAGAGGGCTTCCTTGACGGGTACGCCCATGCGGTCCCAAACCTCTTGTTGGAGGAAGCGGTCCCGCATGCGCACCGCCGCCTCGAAGGCGAACTCCTGACGCTCCCGGAGCTCGGCGTCGGTGAGCTCTGCGTAGTACTCCTTGAGCGAGAGGACCCCGAAGGCCACGTGGCGGGCCTCGTCGGCCATCACGTAGCGCAGCAGCTCCTTGAGCAGCGGCTCGGTGGTCATCTGGCGCATGAACCCGAAGGCGGCGAGGGCCAGCCCTTCCACCATGATCTGCATGCCCAGGTAGGTCATGTCCCAGCGGCTGTCGGCCACGATGTCGTCGAGCAGCAACTTCAGGTGGGCGTTGACCGGATAGCTGCCCGAGAGCTTGTCCTGCAGATACTTGGCGAAGACCTCGACGTGGCGGGCCTCGTCCATCACCTGGGTGGCGGCGTAGTACTTGGCGTCGATCCAGGGGACGGTCTCCACGATCTTGGCCGTGCACAGCAGAGCGCCCTGCTCACCGTGCATGAACTGGCTGAGGGTCCAGTTCTGAGCCTGGACACCGAGCTCGATCCACTCCTTGTCCCCCCAGGTCTCGAAGAAGGTGCCGGAGATGTCGATCTTCCCCCGGTTGGCCGCCGTGGCGTTGGCCACGACCACCGCCTCCTGGTCGACCTCCAGGTGCCAAGGGAGGTCGGTCTCGCCGTTCCACTGCGAGGTCTTGGCCTTCTCGTAGAGCTTGTTGAGGGCGGGACGGGTGCCCTTCTGGTAGTCCCACGTGAAAATGGCGTCGGCGTTGTCCGTGACGGTGTGGATGGCCTCGTGGACGTCGGTGTTGGAGATGGCGACGATCTCGTCGATGTCGTTGATGTCCTTGCGGCCGATGAGCTGCTCGTTGCTGGACATGGCGGTCTCCTGGGTCAGGCGCGGGAGGCGTGTCGGGATCGGGACGTCGGAATGGGGAGTCCGGGGAGCAGGTGGGTGTCGACCAGGCCACGCACGGCGACCGGATCGGTGGTGTCGGTGACGGAACCGGGCGAGCGGAGGTGGGCGAGGACGACCCGGGCTCCCCACTCCCCCACGGCGGCGGCGTGGTCGGCGTCGGTGAACCGGGCCAGGTGGACCTCGCCCCAGGACGCGGCCCGGTCGAGGATCGGGGCCAGCCCGTCGAAGGAGATGAAGGGAAGGACAGCCCCCGGGTCCTCGACCAGCAGGCGCTGGAGGGCGGCGTGGCCCCGGAGCTCGAGGGCCGCCGCGCCCACGGCGGCGGCCACCGCCGCCGCCAGATCGGACTCGGCGTCGGCCGCTCGGGTGCAGGCGTCGAGCACGACGTCGACCTCGAGGCGGCAGGCGGCGTCGAGCAGGCCGGCGCGGCCACCGGGGAATGCTCGGTAGACCGTGGCCCGACTGCAACCGGCCGCCGTCGCGATGTCGTCGATGGACGTTGACCGCAGCCCCTGTTCGGCGATGCAGGCGGTGGTGGCGGCCAGGATCCTCGTGGCCAGGTCGAGAGCTGTGGTCTCGAGACCCTCAGCGGGGGGCGTGACGATCATCACGTGAGACAGTAACCCCGAAGTTGTCTCACGCCTACCCACCCCCCGCCTCCACGGCGGGAGGCCGACCGGGCGGCGTG
The DNA here is from genome assembly GCA_963793025.1 of uncultured Actinomycetes bacterium. Taxonomy (GTDB): domain Bacteria; phylum Actinomycetota; class Acidimicrobiia; order Acidimicrobiales; family Acidimicrobilacustridaceae; genus CAWBYL01. The sequence goes on along the minus strand of CAWBYL010000005.1, from coordinate 468,392 downwards.
TGACACTTTTGCGGTGCTCCGACCTTTGAAGGGCATGGGCGGAGAGCTGGGGGCCGGGTGACCGATGCGAGTGAGGCGTTCACCGCCTTCGTGCAGGACGCCGAACCGAAGCTGCGCCAGGCCCTCACCGCGCTGTGCGGACCGGACCAGGCCCGGGACGCCGCCGCCGACGGGCTCACCTACGCATGGGCCAACTGGTCTCGGGTGCGGTCGATGGAGAACCCGGTGGGCTACGTCTACCGGGTGGCCCGCAGCCGGGCCCGGCCCCGCAAGCTGCGGGTGGTCCTGCCCGCCCCCGACCCCGGGATGCCCGAGGTCGAACCCGGCCTGGCCGACGCCCTGGCGTCGTTGCCCGAGCGCCAGCGGGTGGCCGTGCTGTTGATCCACGGGTGGGAGTGGCGGCCCGGCGAGGTGGCCGAGCTCATGGACGTGAGCGTGTCCACCGTACGCAACCACCTGGCCCGCGGGCTGGACAAGCTCCGCACCGAACTGGGAGTGACGATCGATGGTTGATGTCGAGCAGCAGATCCACCGCTACGTCGCCCAGCTGGACCGCGCCGGGGCCGACGGCCCCGTCACCGCCGCCGAGATCATGGACCGGACGACACCGGGGTCGGACCCGGCCTCCCACCACGAGCCGGGCTCGACGGCCAGCCGGCGGGCCTTCCTGATCGCCGCTGCGGTCCTCGTCGTGGTCGTGCTCGGGGCCGGCATCCTGGCCGCCCGCCGCGACGGCAGCGACGGACCCCCCACCCCGCCGGCGACCCCCACCGTCACGTTCGAGTCGTGGACCCGCACCGCCCAGATCGACGGGGCTCAGGTGAACGCCATGGCTTCTTCGGACCGAGGAATCGTCGCCGTCGGCTACGCCGTCTGGTGGTCGGCCGACGGCACCACCTGGGAGCAGACCTTTTCCGGAGATCCCGGAGCCGGCCCGGTCGGCCCCGACGTCATGACCGACGTGACCGCCACCCCGGACGGGTTCCTGGCCGTCGGCACCGGCTCCGACAAGCAACCCGGCGCGTGGACCTCGCCTGACGGTCGGTCCTGGACCCGGGTCGTCGACGACGCCCTCGCCCTCCCGACCGGAGCCATCCCGTCCACGGTGTCGACCCCGTACGGCTCGATCGAGTCCGTCACCCGGACCGACGACGGCTTCGTGGCCGTGGGCGAGGCGTTCGCCGGCACGTTCGTGGGTGAGACGCTCATGCCGTCGCCGTTCATCCCCGCGGTCTGGACCTCGGCGGACGGGCACGACTGGGCACGAGCCTTGGACACCCCCGACACCGTCGGGCAGCTCACCTCCGTCGTGACCACCGACGCCGGGACGTTTGCGGTCGGCACCGAGGGCCGCGAGAGCTTCGTGTGGCGCAACGCCGGGGACAGCTGGACCCGGGTGGGCTCGTTCACCGGGTCGGCGGCGAGCATCGCCGCCGTCGGCGATCGCCTCGTGGTCGCCGGCGTCCGCAACGACTCGGGCCGGGGCGCCACCCCGACCATCTGGTCGTCCTCCGACGGCACCTCGTGGTCCGTCGCCCACGAAGAGCCCACCTCCTCGGTGTCCCGCTTCACCGACCTCGTGCCGGACGGCGACCTGCTGGTGGCCGTGGGCTACTCCGGTCCGGGCGAGCTCGACGTGCACGGGCTGCTCCTCACCTCGTCCGACGGCGAGAGCTGGACGACGGGGCCGGCGGTGGAGCCGTCGGAGGAGCCGTGCCCACCCACCACCTCCGGCTCGGCGTGTCCGGCCGTGAGCTCGTACCCCCACACCGGTGCCGTGGTCGGAGACGGGCTGTACCTGGCCACCGCCGAGCAGGTCACCACGACGACCGGTGACACAACCCGGGGAGTGACCAGGATCAGGACAGGCATCTACCGGTCGAGCCCCGAGCCCGCATCCGGTCTCGTTGCCGAGGGTGACGGGTCCACCGCGCTGAAGCTTCCGCCCACGATCGCGGCCGGAGCCATCATCGAGGGCGAGTTGGTCATCGACAACACCACGGGTCAGACGATCGTGCTCACCGGATGTGGCTCTCCGTTCACCGTCGTGCTGGAGAGCGCCGACGGATCGATCCGGCAGAACATCGGGAGCCTCGCCTGCTTGAGATACCACACCGTCCCGGTCGGACGATCGTCCTGGAGCGTCACCGTCTTCGGTACGGACGGGAACGCATGCGCCGGCGGCTCCACGACGCCGGGCCTGCCGGCGTGCGGGCCTGACGGGCGCCCACCACCCCTCCCGCCGGGCCTCTACACGGCGACGGTGGAGATGCCCTCGTCTCTCCCTGCTGCTCCACCGGTGGAGATCGTCGTGGAGTGACTCGGATCGGCAGCGGAACGTCAGATCGGGGAGACGATCCCCACCGTGAACTGGGTGCGGACGAGCTCGGCCACCTGGTCGGGGTCGTCGAGATCCCAGCGGCCGGGGGTACCGAGGTAGGAGAGGTACAGCCGACCGAGGTGGTCGGCGGCGACGGGCACGTCCAGGTCGGGGCGGGCCCGGCCGGCAGCCATCTCGACCTCGAGCTGCTCGGCCAGGTAGGCCACCAGCACCTCGAGCACCAGGTCGGTGGCCACCGACAGCTCGGTCAGCACGGCGCCGGGCTCGGTGCGCAGGAGGCGCTGGAGCAGGCCGTGCTCGGCGATCGACCGGTGCCCGGTGGCCAGGGCCAGTCGCAGCTTGGCGCCCAGGTCGGGCTCGGACGCCACCGACTGCTCCAGGCGGGCGAAGAAGCGGCCGACCTCCCAGGTCACAGCGTCGGAGATCAACTCCTCCCGGCCGCCGGGGAAGTAGCGGTAGATCGTGGCCCGCGAGCTCCCGGCGGCGCGAGCCACGTCCTCCACGCTGGTGGCGGCCAGCCCCTCGGCCTCCACGCACGCCAGCACGGCCGCCAGGATCCGCTCGCGGGTCTCCTCGGCGGCGCTCACCAGATCGACCGCTGCGCTCGCTCGAACCGGTGCATCGTGAAAACGCTACTGCCCGCGCCCCGTCTCGTCGCCGGCCACCGAACGGATCAGGACTCGGTGGCGAACCCCAGGCGCGGCATCTCGCCCCAGCCCCGGTCCTTGCGGCGCACGGCGTCGGCCAGGCCCTTGAGGCGCCACCACGCGTGCATCTGCCGGAAGCCGAAGTTCTCGATCACGGCGGCGGCCATGGCGACCCACAGGTCGTGCCAGCGCGGATAGCGGGCGAAGGCCGCCTCCTCGACCATGAGGGCAGCCACCGACACGAGGACGCCGTAGAGCAGGGCCACCAGCCCGAACAGCAGGGCGAACTGCACCGACACGATCCCGGCGGCGACACCGCCCACCACGGCGACGAGACCGACGATCTCGACCACCGGTGCGATGAGCTCGAACAGCACGTAGTAAGGCAGGGCGACCATCCCCACCCGGCCGTACCGGGGGTTCAGGATCATCCGGCGCTTGCCCCAGAGCGTCTCGGCCAGCCCGCTCGACCAGCGCTGTCGTTGGCGACTCAGTGTCGCCCTCGACTCGGGCACCTCGGTCCAGCACACCGGCTCGGGAACGAATGCGACGCGGTAGTCGTTGCCGGCGTCGCGGTGCAGCCGGTGGATCGAGAGCAGGCAGTCCAGGTCCTCGGCCAGCGACTCCAGGTTGAACCCGCCGATGGCGACCAGGTCCTCGCGCCGGTAGAGGCCGAACGCGCCGGAGATGAGCACCAGGGCCTCGAAGCGGGCCCAACCGGTGCGACCGAGGAGGAACGACCTGAGGTACTCGAGCACCTGGATCCGGGCGAGCCAGCTCGACGGCTGGCGCACGTCGACCACCCGACCCCGGTGCACCTTCGCCCCGTTGGCGATGCGGATGGCACCGCCGCTCGCTTTGACCCGAGCGGGGTCATCCACGAAGGGCTTGGCCACCCGGAGCAGCGCGTCGGGCTCGAGCAGCGAGTCACCGTCGACGCAGCACACGAGCTCGGAGCGCGCCGCGTTGATGCCGACGTTGAGCGCGTCGGACCGCCTCCCGGCGTTGACCTTGCGCACCACCACCAGGGGCTCGCCCGACGTCGGCACGTGCAGCGAGAGCACATCGCCGATGTTGCGCACGTCGGCCTCGACCTGCGAGTCGATCTCGACCAGGTCGAACGCCGAGCGCAGCACCTCGAAGGTGGCGTCCTTGGATCCGTCGTCCACGACCACCACCTCGAAGTTCGGGTAGCGGAGGTTGAGAGCGGCGTGGGTGGCCTGGAGGATTCCGGCCTCTTCGTTGTACGCCGGGAGGATCACCGAGATGCTCGGCGTCATGGGGCTGGCGAACATGTCGTCCTGGCCGGGCTCGTGCGGCCGACTCAGGCTGCGGAAGGCGGCGGCACCACCCGCCATGATCAGGTAGAGGTAGCTGGTGCTGAGGGCGAGGAAGTAGGCGAGCACGAACCAGTCGAAGGCCCGGATCGAGCTCGTCGCCACATCGCTCATGCCAGCTCAGGGACCGGGGCCCCTGCCCTCGGGCCCACCAGCTCCGTCGTGTACGGGCCCCGGGTGATACGACCCGGACGGGGCGGCGTGATGCTCTCCAGAGCCGTGGTCGCGGCGGCGGAGATGCGCCGGGGCATCGCCGTGCACCGGGTCAGGACAGGACGGGCGCTCTGGTCACCGATCCGACCCAGGGCGACCACCAGCTCCACCGTGAAGTCGATGTCACGGCCGCGGGTCGAACGAACCAGCTCGCGGTTGAGCTCGGCGACCAGCCGGGGCACGCTCTCGCGCAGCCCGAGACGCCCGAGAGACCGGGCCGCGCTGGGCCGCAGGTCCTCGTCCACCAGGCCCACCACCAGAAGGTTGACAGCCTCCACCAGACCCAGCGAGCCGACCAGCTCGGCGGCGACGATCCTCACCGGTCCGGAACCCGTGCGCAGGCCCTCCAGCAACACGTCGGACGCGCCGAGGCCGATCCGGCGCAGGGCCATGCTCACGGTGTTGGTCGAGACCCGCCCGTCATCGAGGGCGGCGAGAAGGTCGCCGGCGGCCATGGGGTCGCCGATCTGGCCGAGCGCCCGGGCCGCGGCCGTGCGCACGTCGCCGTCTCGATCCCACAGGCACTGGGTCAGAGCAGGCACGTACCGACGGCTGCCGGCGGCCCCGAGCAGATCGGCGGCGCGGTGACGGCGACCGGCCAACCGGGAGCGGAGATGGGCTCCGGCCCGGTCGATCGTGCCCGACAGGTCGAGGGCATGAGCCAGGCGCTCGCGGTCGGCGCCCCTGAGCATCGCCAGCAGGTCCACCGCGACCCGCTCGGCATCCCCCGACGGGCGCCCGAAGACCTCTGTCAGCGCCCAGAAGTCGCTGTCGAGCACCACCAGGACGCGAGGCAGCACCTCGGCCGTCGCCGCCTCGCTCGCCGCCATCCGGCGCTTCCTCACGGCCTTGATCACCACCAGGAGGGCGCACATGACGGCGAGCGCGCCGAACAGCGCGACCAACGCGATCCGAACCATGAGCCCTTCGTTCATCCTGCCCTCGAAGTCCCCCGGCGGGAGCGGTCGAGGTGGGCCTCGACCCGGCTGGCCAGCTCCCGGAGGCTGTAGGGCTTGAGGATGTAGTCGTCGGCACCCGAGGCCAGACCCCTCTGGAGGTCGACCTCCTGGGCCCGACCGGTGATGAGGATCAGCGGGAGCCGGGCCAGGACCGGGTCGGCGCGCACCTCACGACAGACCTCGATCCCGGTCAGTCGGGGCATCATCCAGTCCACGATCATCAGATCGGGGATCTCCGCACGCGCCGCGGCCAGCCCCCGCTCGCCATCGGTCTCCACGCGGATGTCGTGCCCGAGGCTGGCGAGCTTGAACTCGACGAGCATCCGGCTGTCGCGATCGTCGTCGACGACGAGGATGGAGCTCATCGGACCTCTTCGTTCGTCGACCAGCGCACAGAGCTTCATCGGCGCGAAGGGCCGTCGTGCTTGACCGATAACGCCCAGAGTTACAACGGTCAGGCCGTCGGAGGAATCGGGCCTCGAGCATCACCGTCGGTCCGGTCGCGTCGGTCGGGGCCGACCCCGGCCAGGGCGTCCTCCTGCGACAGGTCGACGAGCTCGTCGTCCTCGGTCGGCTCACCCTGGAGTCGGCGGCGGGCGACCCGCCGCAGGAGCAGCGGGTAGACGATGAGGGTCATGAGGGCGAAGAGGAACCACTGCCCGGCGTAGCTGAGGTGCGGGCCCTCCGAGAGGTCGGGGTCGGGCACCGGGACGGGCAACTCGCCGGGTTGGGCCGGGCTCTGGACGCGCAGGTCCACGTAGGCCGGCACCACCGGCTCGTCGATCTGTTGGGCCAGCCGGGCCACGTCGACCCGGGAGAGGGTGCGCAGCGTGCCGGTGGCGGCATCCTCGGGGCCAGGGACGAGCCCGGAGGCGTCGCGCACCTGGGACGGCTGGATGGCGCCGGTGACCGTGACCTCGCCGGACGGCGGGTCGAAGTCGGTCCAGGGACCCTCCGGATCATAGGAGTAGGGAACCCATCCCCGGTTGACCGCCACCGCGGTGCCGTCGCTCTGGACGAGGGGGGTGATGACCCAGTAGCCGGGGGCACCCCCGTTGGTGCGGTTGCGGATCAGCACCTCCTGGTCGGGCCGGTAGGTGCCGGTCACGACCACGGCCCGATAGCGACCGGCGTCGACGTCGTCCTGCGTCGCGGCCGTGCCCGCCGGCAACAGAGCATCGAGGGTCACCGGCTCCATGGCCTGAGCGGCCCGCACCTGGGCGTTGGCCGTCTTGCGTTCGTCCAGGCGGTGGAGTTGCCAGATGCCCAGGTTCACGAAGGCCACCACGCAGGCCAGCACGAAGATGTGCGACAGGATCCAGCGGGGCTTCAGCAGGAACCAGTACACGCGGTCAGGCTACGCACCGGCCTCCGGGATGTGGAATCGGGCCCCGGTCAGGCGGTGGGCAGCTTGTGATCGGCGAAGCGGGCCCTCAGGTCCTTCTTGGAGAACTTGCCCACGGAGGTCTTGGGGACCTCGTCGATGAACACCACGTCGTCGGGGAGCCACCAGGTCGCGACCCGGCCGTCGAGGAACGCCAGCACCTCCTCCTTGGAGAGCTCCTCCCCGGGCTTGACGACCACGCAGGCGAGCGGACGCTCCGACCAGCGGGGATGGGCCACACCGATCACGGCCGCCTCGGCCACCGAGGGATGGCCCATGATCTCGTTCTCCAGCTCGACCGACGAGATCCACTCGCCACCCGACTTCACCACGTCCTTGGTGCGGTCCACGATGCGCATGTAGCCGTCGCGGTCGACGGTGGCGACGTCACCGGTGCGCAGCCAGCCGTCGGTCGTGAAGGAATCCTTCGAGCGGTCGTCGTCGTAGTACTGGCGGGCGATCCACGGCCCGGCGCACTGGATCTCGCCTCGGCTGGTGCCGTCCCACGGCACCTCTTCCTCGGTCATCTGGTCGACGACGCGGATGTCCACGCCCGGAAGAGGGATCCCGATCGAGGCGCGGTAGTCGGCCTTCTCGTCCTCGCTGAGGTCGGCGAACGTGGACTTCAGGTGGCTCACGCTCGCCACCGGGCTCGTCTCGGTCATCCCCCAGGCCTGCATGATCGGAATGCCGATCTTCTCCCGGTAGGCCTCCGAGAGGGCACGAGGCACGGCGGACCCGCCACACGGGATGGCCCGCAGGCTGGAGACGTCGTGGTCGCCGATGGCCTCGAGGACACCCATCCAGATGGTCGGCACGCCGGCGGCCACGGTGACGCGCTCCGCCTCGATCAGGTTCACGAGGGCGGGCGGCGACAGGTCCGGACCGGGCATCACCAACGTGGCCCCGGTCGCCACCGCGGCGTGGGCCAGGCCCCAGGCGTTGGCGTGGAACATGGGGACGACCGGGAGGATGACGTCCTTCTCGCTGGCCCCCAGGCTGTCGGCCATCATCGCCCCGACGGTGTGCAGCCACGTGGAGCGGTGGGAGTAGACGACCCCCTTGGGGTTGCCGGTCGTGCCACTCGTGTAACACATCGACGCGGCCTGGTTCTCGTCGGTGACCTCGAACTCGACCGGCGAGGCGGCGGCCAGCAGCTCCTCGTAGTCGTGCACGGTCACGGCCCCGGTGTCGGCCGGCACGTCACCCCGGCCGTCGTCCATGACGACGATGTGGCGCACCGTCTCGAACGTCTCGACGAGAGGCCAGAGCAGGGCGACGAGGGAACGATCGACGAAGATGACCTCGTCCTCGGCGTGGTTGACGATGTAGGTCACCTGCTCGGGGAACAGCCGGAGGTTCAGGGTGTGCAGCACCCGACCCGAGCACGGCGCCGCGAAGTAGAGCTCGAGGTGGCGGGCCGTGTTCCAGGCGAAGGTGCCCACCCGACCGTCGCCGCTGATCCCCAGGTCATCGAGCACCCCGCCCAGCCGACGCGTGCGCTCGGCCCACTCGCCGTAGGTCTCCCTCTCGACTCCCCCCGCGGTGGCGGTGACGATCTCCTTGTCGGGGAACAATCGCTCGGCGCGTTTGAAAAAGTGGGTCAGGACCAGCGGCCCCTCCTGCATCAAGCCCTCCATCGGGCCCCCCTTCGTCTGACGTCCACCCTCGCGCAGGTCGGCGAGGAAAGCGCACGTGAGAGGATTGTTCCCTTGACGAGCGCAGCTGATGCCCCTTCCCCGGCCGTGGGCGAGCACCACCGGAGACGACTGGCGCTGCTGATCGCGCCCATCGTGGTGATGATCGCGGTGGGCCAGGTCGCCGACGCGCTCTGGCCGTCGCTCGTGAAGGACCATCCGTTGTGGCTGCTGGCCATGAACGCCCGCAACCGGTACGTCGTGCTCGTCGTCAACCGGCTCGACCTGTGGGTGTACTACCTGGTCGGGACGGCCCGGCTGCTGCTGCCGGATCCGTTCTTCTTCGCCATCGGCTGGTTCTACGGCCCCGCCGCCCTGCGCTGGATGGAGCACCGGACCCCGACGGTCGGCCGCATGATGCGCACCCTCGAGAAGTGGTTCGGTCGCTGGGGATACCCGCTCGTGGTGATCATGCCGAACAACTACGTGTCGCTCATCGCCGGGGTGAGCAGGATGTCGCCGCTGGTCTTCGCCGGACTCAACGTCGTGGGTACGGTCGGCCGCCTGGCCTTCCTCCAGGTGATCGGCGACGTGTTCTCCGGCCCCATCGACACCGTGCTCGGATGGGTCGGCGAGTACCGCATCCCGCTGCTCGCCATCAGCATCACCCTGGTTCTGTTGAGCACGGCCGGCGAGCTGCGGCGGGGCCGCAGGGACCTCGCCGACCTGCACGAGCTCGAGGAGGCCGGTGAGCTGGGCGCCCTCGGGACCGACGTCCCCGACGAGCGTCCCGACCCCGACGGCGTGACGACCGAAGGGGAACCGCCCGATGGGGGCGCCGCGGGCCATGTCACCCCGAGCGCGTCAGACGAGTGACGGGCGCACGTCGCTCCAGTAGCCGACGACGGCGACGGCCACGAGCAGGAGGCCGGAGACCACGGTGATGGCCCGGTGGTGCGTGGTGAGGAAGCGGGTGATCGAACGCTGGGCGGGGGCGGCCAGCAGCGGCAGCAGGACCAGGGGCCAGCCGAAGCCCAGGGCGAACCAGACGAAGTAGCGGAGTGACTCGAACAGGGCATCGGTGCCGCTGACGCCGCCGACCACGAAGGCCGAGACGATGAGGGGCCCCGTGCACGGCAACGTCAGCGGGGCCAGGAGCATGCCGTAGAGGAACGCCGTCGCCGCCGGGCTCCGCAGCAACGGCACCTGGGTCGTGGTCAGGCGGGCGAACGGGTCGCGCCCGATCACCATGGCCAGGCCCAGGATCAGGACGAGCCCGTACATGACCGGCAGGAGCCAGTCGAGCACGTCGGCCACGCTGCGGCGGGCCTGGTAGAACACGAAACCAACGAGGATCATGAACACGATCACGCCGGCCAGGACCAGCAGGCCCATCCACTTGTTGGCGCGCGACGCCTGCCCGTCGGTGCGCTGGTTGGCGAACAGCACGAAGAGGCCCGGGTACAGCGGGAGCATGCAGACGTTGCCGAGGATGGCGGCGTTCCCGAGCGAGAACGCCTCGAGGAACTCGTCCATGAGGGTGGCGGGCGGCTCAGGCCGCGGCGCGCATCGCGTCTTCGATGTCCCCGGCGCTGATGGTGCCGGTGTCCATGTCGCCGGCGACCCCGGCGGCGTCGATGATCACATGGGGTGTGCTCGGCGGGTTGGCCGCGCTCGTGCCGAACTCGGACACGAAGGAGGCGAGCACCTCGCGGGACATGACGGCGAAACGCATCGACGTGAACCCGTTGTCCTCGGCATAGGCCGCGACCTCGTCGGGCGACAGCTCGGTCTCCACGCTCAGAACCACGAACGTGGCATCCGCGCCGAGCGCCTGGGCGGCCTCCTGCGTGCTGCCGAGCTGGGCGCGGCACGTCGTGCACCAGGTGGCGAAGTTCTCCACGAACACCGGCCCGTCCAGCTCGGCGATGGTGAACGTCTGCCCGTCGACGTCGACGAGTGCAGCCGTCTGCCAGTCGACCGCTGCGGCTCCGCCCGATCCGGCGCTGTCGTCGGTCGAGCTCCCGCACGCCACCAGGCCCACCATCATGACGATGGCCGTCCCGAGGGCGGCGAACAGCGATCGTCTCGGTGTCATGGATCTTCCTCTGGGATCGTCGATCACCGACCCGAGCAAAGCAGACGGTCCCGGTGAGGTGGGGGTCGGGAGCGAGATGTTTCGCAAACCTTTCGCGTTCCGACCGCTGGCCCCGAGGTCCGGAGGCTCAGCTCAGGTCGGCGGTTCCCAGGGTCTTCCCGCCGGGGACGGTGAGGACGACCTGGGAGTCCCCGGCGACCGCCGGATCCAGCGAGACCGCCCACGACCGGTCGCTGTCCGATGCCGCCGCCCAGGCCCCGACCTCCGTCAGGGTCCCGTCCTCGGCCACCAGAGCGCACCCGTAGGGGACGCCGGGTTTCACCTTGTCGAGCGTCATGATCAGGACGGGGTCCGCTCCCCCGGTGACCATCGCCGTTCCGATCGACCGGCCGTCGTCGGTGACGAGCTGGCCCGAGCGCACCTCGGTGACCGACACACGGTCGAGGGCCTCGGCGCGGGAGTCGGTGCCGGCACGCGAGCGGGCCACGGCGGCACCGAGGAGACCGGCGGCGACGAGGAGCACGACGGCCGCCGCCGCAACCAGCCGACGGCGGCGACGAGGAGCAGCGGCGACAGGCCGGGGATCGCCCACCGGCTCCTCTCCCTCGTGGCTCGACCCAGGAACGTCGGATCCGTCACCGACGACCCGGGCGGCCAGCACCCGCTCGGTCAGCCCGGGCGGCGGGGCGGCCTCCGGTGACACCGCCAGGACCTGCTGCCCGACTGCGGTGAGCTCGTCCAACTCGAGGGCGCAGGCCCGGCACCCGGCGACGTGGGCCATCACCGCGTCGCGGTCGGCGGCCGCTGCCACCCCCAGGGCGGTCTCGGCGAGAGCATCGGCGAGGGCGTCGCAGGCCGTCGTCGGACCGTTCGGGAGATCGCTCACGTCGAGCCCTCCTCGGTCCCGGACAACAGGGCCCGCAGCCGGCGAAGCCCGAGGCGGACCCTCGTCTTGGCGGTTCCCAGGGGGATGCCCTCCCGGAGGGCGACCTCCTTGACCGTCAGCCCGCCGATGGCGGTGAGGATGATCGCCCGGCGCTGGGCCTCAGGAAGCCGGCCGAGCGCCACGACCACCCGATCGCGCTCCGTCTCGGCCGTGGCCGACCGCGCCGGGTCGTCGGTGGCGGCCGGGAGCAACCGGGCCAGATCGTCGCCGGCGAGAGGCAGCAGACGGCGGGCCCGCAGCTCGTCGATGGCCACCCGTCGGGTGATGGTGACCAGCCAGGCGCGCACCGAGCCCCGGCCGGCGTCGAACGTGGAGGCTCGGCGCCAGGCCTTCTCGAAGGCCTTCTGCGAGATGTCCTCGGCGAGGGAACGGTCGCCGGCGACGGCCAACGCCACCCCGAACACCGCGCTGGTATGGGTGTCGACGAGCCGGGCACAGGCGGCGTCGTCACCGCGCGCGACGTCATCCATCAGCTCGCTCTCCGCCGTCATGACGCCGAGCGCCTCCGAATCGGGTCGCGGCATCGTGCTCACCACGCAGACAGTACGGGGCGGACTGCGGCGAGGATCTCGAAATCCGAGATCGCCGCGGCGACGTACTCCTGGCGAGAACGAAGATCCGACGACCCTCTCCGGAGCCTCCATGCGCCGCCTGCCTGCCCTCGTCCTGCTCGGCACCCTCGGACTGGTGGCCGCCGCGTGCGGGAGCTCGTCGGGGGCCACGTCCGGCGGAGGCGGCGCCTACGGGTCGACACCCTCGTCCACCACGACGACGGTGACGTCCACCACGACAGGGAGCGAGGCGGGAGGCGGTGCCAGCGCCGGCCAGCTCACGGTGACCTCGACCGATCTGGGCGCGATCGTGGTCGACGGGGAAGGGATGACCGTGTATCTCTTCACGCCTGACACCGATGGCCAGGCCACGTGCACCGACGCCTGTGCGAGCGCCTGGCCCCCTGTGGTCGAAAGCCTCACCGCCGGCGCCGGTGTCACCGGCGCCATCACCGAGATCACCCGCCCCGACGGCTCGACCCAGCTCGCCCTCGCCGGCCATCCGCTCTACCGCTACGTGGGCGACGGCGCTCCGGGTGACGTCGCCGGTCAGGGCATCGGCGGGAACTGGTACGTGCTCGACGGCGCCGGTGACGCCATCACCAGCGCCACCTGATCGGCTGGGATCGGCGACGATCGCTCGGTTCACCGGGTCAGTATCGGCACCGGCGACGCCCGTCTACAGGTCGAGGATGGCGTCGAGCCCGACGGTGACGCCGGGCCGGTCGGCCACGGCCTTCACCGCCAACAGCACACCGGGCATGAACGACTCCCGGTCATAGGAGTCGTGGCGGATGGAGAGGGTCTGGCCGGTGGTGCCGAGCACGACCTCCTGGTGGGCGACCATGCCCCGGAGTCGCAGGGAATGCACCCGGATGTCGGCCGGACCCCTGCCGCCCCGCGCTCCGGGCAGGACCTCCGTGCGCGTCGGGTCGTCGGCCCACTGGCTCGAGGCCGAGGCCATCCGCTCGGCGGTGAGCATCGCCGTGCCCGAGGGGGCGTCGATCTTCTTGTCGTGGTGCAGCTCCACGATCTCGGCCGTCTCGAAGTACGGAGCGGCCAGCTCCGCGAAACGCATCATCAACACCGCGCCGATGGCGAAGTTGGGGGCGATGACGCAGTTCGACCGGGTGAATGCCGCCTCGAAGCGCTCGTAGTCCTCGTCGGTGAACCCGGTGGTGCCGGTCACGGCGTGGATCCCGTTGGCGGCCAGCCAGAGGAGGTTGGTGCGGGCGGCGTCGACGTCGGTGAAGTCGACGACCACCTCGGTCCTCCCGTCGAGGAAGGCCTGTCCGTCGGCGGCGACGGACCAGTCCATGTCGACTCCGGTGACCTGGTGCATGTCGAGACCGGCGTGGTGAGGATCGACAGCCGCCACCAGCTCCAGGGCGGGATCGCCCTCGACGGCACGGCAGACCGTGCTCCCCATGCGACCACCGGCACCGAAGACCCCGACTCGTCGCGCCATGGGGGAAACCTAGTGGTAGCTGCCGGCCGGGGGCGAGGAAGTCCCGCGCCGCTGGGCGCTAAGGCGTGGCGAAGCGTTCCAGCACGGGAGCGCCGTCGCCGAAGGGCCCGACGGCGGCCACGGCGCGAGGCCCGGCCAGAACCCGGCGCAGCACGGCGTGCACCTGATCACCGGTCACGGACCGGATCCGCTCGACGTGCTCGTCGACCGAGATGACGTCGTCGCGCGCGACCAGCCCGGATCCCAGGCGGGACATGCGCGACCCGCTGTCCTCGAGCCCGAGCAGCATCGAGCCCTCGAGGTAACCGGCGGCCACGTGATGCTCCTCGGCGGTGATCCCTTCGTCGAGGAGTCCGGTGATCACGGTGTCGGTGACGTCCAAGAGCTCCTCCAGGCGAGACGGGGCCGTACCCGTGTAGAGCATGAGGGAACCGGCGTCGCTGTAGGAGGACGGGGCGGTGAAGACCGTGTAGGCGAGGCCCCGCTCCTCTCGGATCTCCTGGAACAGGCGGCTGGACATGCCGCCACCGAGGACGTGGTTGGCGATCCACAGGGCGTAGCGGTCGTCGTCGTCGACCGGGAGCCCCCGCCAGCCCATGGCGATGTGGGCCTGCTCGGTTGGTCGGTCGAGGACGACGAGAGGCTCGAGCCCGTACCGCGGCGCCTCTCGGAAGGGTGCCTCGCCGACCGGGCCCCCGTCGAACAATCCGTCGACGGCGGCCAGGACCTCGTCGTGGTGGAGATCGCCGGCCGCGGCCACGACCAGGTTGGCGGGCCGGTACCAGTGATCGTGGAACGCGGCCACGTCGGCCCGATCCATCTTCTCGACCGTGTCGCGGCTTCCGAGGGTCTCCCGCCCCAAGGGGTGGTCGGGGAAGAGGCTCTCGTACAGCGCGGTGAGCACGAGGTCGTCGGGAGTGTCCTCGCTCATGAGGATCTCCTCGACGATGACCTCCCGCTCGGCGTCGAGCTCGTGCGGTCGGAACGCCGGCTCGCTGACGACGTCGGCCAGGAGACGAAGGCCGGGATCGAGCTCGCTGGTGGGCAGGCGGAGGTAGTACGCCGTGTGCTCGCGGCTCGTGTAGGCGTTCATCTCGCCGCCCACGGCGTCGACGGCCAGGGCGATGCCCCGGGCCGACCGGTTCTCGGTTCCCTTGAACAACAGGTGCTCGAGGAAGTGCGATGCGCCGGCGATGGGATCGGGCTCGTCGCGAGAACCCACGGCGAACCACATGCCGACGCTCACCGATCGGGCCTCGGGCATGCGTTCGGTGACGACACGCACGCCCGAGGCCAGCTCGGAACGTCGGATTTCAGGATCGGTCACGGCCGACCCTCGGAGACGGGATCAGCGGCGACGGCCGCCACCTCCGCCACCCCGGCCGCCACGGCCACGGCCTCCGCCGCCACCGCCACCGGAGTTGCTGCGACCTTCCTCGCCCGCCGGACCGAGGTCGCCCAGCTCGGCGCTGATCTCGCTGTCGAAGGCGTCCTCGAAGGACACGTACTCGCGCTCGACGCCGTCGTCGGCCGCCGGAGCCGCCTCACGGCGGGACTCCTTGGCCGGGCGCTCGGAACGGCCACCGTCGGAGCTGCCTCCGTCGGAGGAATCACCTTCGCCGCCGGCCAGCGGCGTGACCAGCGAGAGCGACACCTTGCCGTTGGGATCGACGTCGTCGACGCGGACGTCGACCTCGTCGCCCAGCTCGAGGACGTCCTCGACCCGGTCGATGCGCTTGCCGCCACCCATCTTGGAGATGTGGAGCAGCCCGTCGCGGCCGGGAAGGATGTTCACGAAGGCACCGAACTTGGTGATGTTGACGACGCGACCCTTGTAGTCCTGCCCGACGTCGGCGGTGGGCGGATTGAGGATGAGCCGGATCTGGCGCTCGGCCTCGGTCACGGCGACGTTGTCGGTGGAGCCGATGCTCACCCGGCCGACGCTGCCGTCGTCGTCGACGCTGATGTCGGCGCCGGTCTCCTGCTGGATGGCGTTGATGACCTTGCCCTTGGGCCCGATGACCTCGCCGATCTTGTCCATCGGGATCTCGAAGCTGACGATCTTGGGGGCGGTCTCGCCCACCTCGTCGCGGGGCTCGGCGATGGCGCCGGCCATGACCTCGAGGATCTGGAGGCGGGCCTCCTTGGCCTGCTGCAGGGCCTGGGCCAGGACGTCGGCGGGGATGCCGTCGATCTTGGTGTCGAGCTGCAGGGCGGTGACGAACTCGGACGTGCCGGCGACCTTGAAGTCCATGTCGCCGAAGGCGTCCTCGGCACCGAGGATGTCGGTGAGCGTCGTGTACTTGCCGTCGGCGAACACCAGGCCCATGGCGATGCCGGCCACCGGGGCCCGCAGGGGCACACCGGCGTCCATCATCGACAGGCTGGACCCGCAGACCGAGCCCATCGAGGTGGAGCCGTTGGACGACAGCACGTCGGAGACGGTGCGGATCGTGTAGGCGAACTCCTCGGGCGAGGGCAGCACGGGCACGAGGGCCCGCTCGGCCAACATGCCGTGACCGATCTCGCGGCGCTTGGGGCCACGCATGAAGCCGGTCTCACCGGTGGAGTACGGCGGGAAGTTGTAGTGGTGCATGTAGCGCTTGCGGGTGACGTTGCCGAGGGCGTCGATCATCTGCTCCATGCGGGGCATGCCCAGGGTGCAGACGTTGAGGACCTGGGTCTCGCCCCGCTGGAACAGACCGGAGCCGTGCACCGACGGGAGCACGCCGACCTCGGAGGAGAGGGGCCGGATGTCCTTCGGGCCACGACCGTCGATGCGGGCGCCCTCGTTGACGATGCGGGACCGCACCACGGCCTTGGTCACCGAGCGGAAGGCGGCCTTGAGCTGACGCTCGACCCCGTCCACGTCGGAGAACTTGGGAGCCAGCTCGGCGATGAGCTCGTCGCGCATGGCGGCCTCGGCGGCCAGACGCTCGTGCTTGTCGGAGATGACCTGGGTGGTGAGGATGCGCTCGCGCTCGGCGTCCATGGCCGCGAACACCTCAGGGGTGTAGTCGGCGGCCACCGAGTAGGGCATCGGATCCTTGACGCCGGCCTCGGCCATCAGGGCCTTCTGGGCCTTGATCGACTCGAGGATGTACTGCTTGGAGGCTTCGAGGCCACCGGCGAGCACGTCTTCGTCGACCTTGGGGGCGCCGTCCTGGAAGGCGGGCCACGACGCTTCGGTGCCGCCGGCCTCGACCATGGAGATGGCGACGTCGTCGTCGTCGAGGGCCCGGCCGGCCACCACCATCTCGAAGGTGGACTCTTCGCCCTCTTCGTAGGTGGGGTGGGCGATCCACTCGCCGTCAGTGGTGAAGGCGAGGCGGACGGCGCCGATGGGGCCGTCGAAGGGGATGCCCGAGAGCATCAGAGCGGCGGAGGCGCCGTTGATGGCGGGGACGTCGTGGGGGTTCACGAGGTCGGCGGCGAGGGTGGTACCGACCACGTGGACCTCGTTGCGGAACCCGTCGGGGAAGCACGGGCGCAGCGGGCGGTCGATCAGGCGGCAGGTCAGGATGGCCTGATCGGGGGCCTTGCCCTCACGACGGAAGAACGAGCCGGGGATCTTGCCGGCGGCGTACATGCGCTCTTCGATGTCGACGGTGAGGGGGAAGAAGTCGGCGCCTTCGCGGGCCGACTTGGAGGCGGTGGCGGTGACGAGGACGACGGTGTCGCCGATCTGCACCGTGACGGCGCCGTCGGCCTGACCGGCGAGCTTGCCGGTCGAGAACTGCAGTGTCTTGTCGGGCTCACCAGTGGTGGGAGCGTCGACGGAGATGGCATCAGCCATGTGTGTCTCCTTCTGGACGGACCCCTCTCCGGGGCCCGCAGTCGGGCGACGGCCACACCAGTTCCCAGTGGTGAGCGACGGCGCAGTGCTCCGGCGCTCACCACCGGCAACTGAGGTCACTCGGTCGCCGTGGTTTCGGTGTTCTCGCCCGGGACCGGGCGGGAACGGGGAGAGGGCGACCCACGGGTCGCCCTCCGGGTGCCTCGCTAGCGGCGCAGGCCGAGCTTGGCGATGATCGTGCGGTAGCGCTCGACGTCGTTCTTCTTGACGTAGTCGAGCAGGCGACGGCGTCGTCCGACCAGCATCAGGAGGCCTCGCCGGCTGTGATGGTCCTTCTTGTGGACCTTCAGGTGCTCGGTGAGGTGGTTGATGCGGTCGGTGAGCAGCGCGATCTGCACCTCGGGAGAGCCGGTGTCGGTCTCGTGCACTCGGTGCTCGACGATGGTGTCGGCCTTGGGCTTCAGGTTGGCGGGATCTGGGGACATGATTTCCTTTGATGGGTTTCGGACCCGGCTGCGTGGCCCGCTGCGCGCCTCGTCGAGAGGAGGCACCTGGCGTAGCCCGGAGCGGATGTCGGGCCGCCACGATGGCAGACCGACCGCGCAAGGGTAGCAGCGGGCGGCTCCAGGCCCCCCGATGGCGTCCTACGATGCTGGCGAGGCCCAGGGGGACGGGCCACGAGAGGGAGACCATGACCGACACGACCGCGCGTCCGGGGCCCGTCCGCCTCGACGACCTCGCCGAACCGCACTTCTCGCCGGAGGCCCGGGTGATCGTGGACGGCGCCGGCGCCTTCGCCGATTCGGTGGAGCTCAACGCCGACGCTCTGATGACCCAGGCGGCAGCGACGGTGGGGCTCGACGACTTCGGGCCCGTGGACTTCGTGGAGCGGCTGGAGGTGCTGCTCTCGGCCCTCGACACCGAGGCGGGCCTGTCGCCCATGGGCCGGGTCTCGGCAGCGTCGATGATGGGCCAGCTGCTCGCCAACCGGCTGCTGCTCACCGACCTGCTGGCCCGCCATCCCGAGATCCACGACGTCGAGATCGCCCGGCCCATCGTGATCGCCGGGCTGCCCCGTACGGGCACCACCCACCTGCACAACCTGATCTCCGCTGATCCCGCCCTGCGCTCGCTCCCCTACTGGGAGAGCGTGCAACCGGTCCCTCTTCCCTCCGAGGCCGAGCTGGCCGGCACCGACGACGACCCCCGTCTGGCCCGCACCGGCGCCGGCCTGGAGGTCATGGACGTCGTGCTGCCCCACTTCAAGCGCATGCACGAGATGACCACGTGGCACGTCCACGAGGAGATCCACCTCCTCGCCATCGACTTCTCGACCATGTTGTTCGACACGATGGCGCCCATGCCGTCGTGGCGGGAGTACTACCTCGCCCACGACCAGACACCGCACTACGAGTACATGAAGACGGTGCTGAAGGCCTGCCAGTTCCAGCGGGGCGGCGAGCGCTGGATCCTCAAGTCCCCCCAGCACCTCGAGCAGTTCGTACCGCTCATCACCACGTTCCCCGACGCCACGGTGCTCGTCACCCACCGCGATCCGGTGTCGGTGATGGTCTCGATGGCGACGATGATCGCCTACTCGGCACGAACGTCGCTCGAACCGGTCGACCCCGCTCGCATCGCCGCCTACTGGGCCGACCGGCTCGAGATCATGCTGAACGCAGCCATGCGGGACCGCGACCGGCTCCCGGCCGCGCAGTCCATGGACATCCGCTTCGGGGACTTCATGGCCGACGACATCGGCACGGTGCGACGCATCTACGACCTGGCCGGCCAGCCCTTCCCGCCCGAGTCGGAGGCGGCGGTGATCGACTACGTCGAGAGCCACGAGCGCGACCGCAACGGCAAGGTCGTCTACGAGCCAGGGGCCCTCGGCCTCGACGTGGCCGCCCGTCGCCAGGCCATGCGGCCCTATACCGACCGCTTCGCCATCCCCGACGAGCCCTGGTAGCCCCCCTCCCCTCCCCTCCCCTACCCACTGGCCGAAACGATGCGAAATCCGCGTGCTCCAGCACGCGACCAGCGCATCGTTTCCGGACTGACCCCGAAACGATGCGAAATCCGCGTGCTCCAGCACGCGACCAGCGCATCGTTTCCAGACTGACCCCGAAACGATGCGAAATCCGCGTGCTCCGGCACGCGACCAGCGCATCGTTTCCGGTGCGGGGCGGCTGGGGCGGGGGGCGGGGGCGGCGGGAAGGTCCGGGCCGGTCAGGCGAGGAGGGTGCGGGCCTGGTCGACGTCGCGCCCCATCTGCTCGACGAGCGCCTCGACCGAGTCGAACTTGAGCTCGTCGCGCAGCCAGCGGGTGAACCGGACTCGCGCGGGCTGACCGTACAGGTCGCCGTCGAAGTCGATCAGATGGGCCTCGAGCACCGAGGTGTCGGCGAACTCGTAGAACGTGGGCCGGCGGCCGAGCGAGATGGCGGTCGGATGCTGCTCACCGTCGGGGGTGAGGTACCAACCGGCGTAGATGCCGTCGGCCGGCAGACAGATGCCGTCGGGGACGCCGACGTTGGCGGTGCGGTAGCCGAGCTCGCGGGCCCGGCCGTCCCCGTGGCCGACGACGCCGCGGACCTCGTGCTCCCGCCCCAGCATCTCGTTGGCCAGGTCCAGCTCCCCGTCGGCCAGGGCCTGACGGATGCGGGTGGAGGACACCGGTTGGTCGGTGGCCGGTGAACCGTCGGCCTGGACCAGCGGGTGGCCGACCACGTCGAACCCGAGGTCGGCCCCCATCGTCTTCAGCAGGGCCACGTTCCCGGCCCGGCGGTGACCGAAGTGGAAGTCGTCGCCCACCGCCACCAGCCGGGCGTTGAGGCATCCGACGAGCACGGTGCTGACGAAGTCCGACGCCGGCTCCTTGGAACGGGCCTCGTCGAAGTGGACGACGAGGGTGTAGTCGACACCGCAGTCGGCCAGCAGCTCCAGCTTCTGGTCGAGGTCGGTGAGCAGGGCCGGGGCGGAGTCGGGCCGCACGACCGACGCCGGGTGGCGGTCGAAGGTGACGACCGCCGTGCGCAACCCCCGCTCATCAGCCAGTCGCCGCAGAGTGGCGATGACCTGGCGGTGCCCGCGATGGACGCCGTCGAAGGCACCGATGGTGACGGCGGTGCCCTCCTCGGGGCGGGGGCACGCATCGGCGTCGAACAGCACCTCCATGGCGGGGGGCACGCTACCGCTCGCCGGGGCCCGACGACGAAGCCGCGCCGGGGGTTCCGTCGACCGGGGCGACGACGACCTCGGGCTTGGCCGTACCCCCCGATGAGCGGCGTACACGGCGAGCAGGCGACCGGTCTCGTCGAGCACCGCCCACGGGCCCTCGGCCCCGAAGCGATCGTCGAGGGGAAGCACCTTGCCGTGCCCGACATCGAGGGCCTCGTCGACGCCGACCACGACGCTCGGATAGTCCCGCATGGCTTCGGCCGGTGTCAGCACCACTGCGGGCGACACCGATTCGAGGCGGTGGGCCTCGTGGGGCCCGAAGGAACCGACCGCGGTGCGCCGCAGGTTCCGGAGGTGGCCACCGCCGCCCACAGCGCTACCCAGATCCGCGGCGAGGGTGCGCACATAGGTGCCCGACGAGCACTCGACCTCGGCCGTGACGACCAACGGGTCGACGGTGGCGGCGACATCGAACCGGTGGACGGTCACGGGTCGGGGCGCTCGCTCGACCTCGACCCCTTCACGAGCCAGCTCGTGCAGCCGGCGTCCGTCGATCTTCACCGCCGACACCATGGGCGGGATCTGGAGGATGTCGCCGGTGAGGCCCCGGGCGGCGGCCGCGACGGCCGCGAAGTCGACCCCGCTCATGTCGTGGGTGGCGGTCACCACGCCCGAGTCGTCGAGCGTCGAGGTCTCGGTGCCGAGCACCATCTCGCACGTGTAGGTCTTGGGTAGGGCAGTGAGGAATCGGAGGAGGCGAGTGACCCGCCCCACCCCGAGGAGCAGGATCCCGGTGGCGTCGGGGTCGAGGGTGCCCGAGTGCCCGACCTTGCGGGTGCCGAGCAGTCCACGAGACTTGGCCACCACGTCGTGGGAGGTCCAGCCCGCCTCCTTGTCGACGACGACCAGCCCGTCGGGGCCGTCGGCGCCCGAACGCCGGCTCACTCGTCGGCGGGCGCGGGCCCGGTCTCGCCGTCCGCCGCCGCGGCGGGCACCGCGTCGGGCGACGGGATCGTCCCTTCGAGGTAGCGGTCCGCCTCAACCGTCGCGCTGGGCTCGGGAAGCTCGGCGAGCAACGCCTCGATGCGTGCTCCCGTCCGCACCGCCGGGTCCGGGGCGAAGCTCAGCTCCGGCGTGCGCTTGATCCGCGCCTGGCGCCCGATGGCCGACTGCAGACGCCACCGCACCTCACCGAGCGCCTCGAGGATCTCCTCGTCGGCCTCGGCGTCGCGCAGGGTGTCGTAGTAGACGACGGCGTGGCGCAGGTCGCCCTCGATCTCGACCGACGTGATGGTGAGCATCTCCAACCGCTCGTCGTCGAACCGCTCGAGCTGATCGGCGAGGATCTCCCTGAGCAGCTCGTTCAGGCGCGCCGTGCGCGGGTACTGCCGGGCGCTGTTGTTCGTGGATCTGCGGTTCATCGTTCGACCTCCATCCAGTGGCGGTCAGCCGCCACGACCTCGATCTCCGGGAACGACCACACGAAGCGCTCCACCCGGTCGACCACTTCCACGACGTGGCTCGCCGAACCAGCGACGGCGACGAACCCCATCTCGGCCCGCTGCGGACGGTCAAGGTGACCCGTCTCGGCCGAACCCACCTCGAAGCGCCGACGGGCGCCCTCGACGATGGTGCGAACCGTGGAGCGCTTGTCCTTCAGCGAGTGGGCCTCCGGGATCCGTACGTCGACGGCGAGAGCCAGCACGTACAGAGCCACCCGCCCACCCTACGGCCACGGACCGTGATCCCGGCGCCGGTGAGCGCCGGGATCGGACCGCGGACGATCTCAGGTGCGGGGGATCTCGCGATCCTCGAACGTCTCGATGACGTCCCCCGGCTTGAGGTCCTGGAAGTCGGTGAGGCCGATGCCGCACTCGAAGCCCGTGGCCACCTCCCGCACGTCGTCCTTGAAGCGCCGCAACGAGGCGATGGCGCCCTTCCAGATGACGGTGCCCTCCCGGAGGAACCGGACCTTGGACCCTCGGGTGATGACGCCGTTGGTGACGTAGCAGCCGGCGATGGCGCCGACCCGGGGCACCCGGAAGATCTCCCGGACCTCGGCGTCGCCGGTGACGACCTCCTCGAACTCCGGTCGGAGCAGGCCCAGCACGGCGTTCTCGATGTCCTCGAGGATCTGGTAGATGATCTCGTAGGTTCGGATCTCGACGCCCTCGGAATCGGCGAGGTCACGGGCCTGACGGTCCGGTCGCACGTTGAAGCCGATGATGGTGGCGTTGGAGGTGGCCGCCAACTGCACGTCGTTCTGGGTGATGCCACCCACGGCGCGGTGCACGAAGGCGATCTTGACCTCGTCGCGCTCCAGCTTGCGGAGGCTCTCGGTGAGGGCCTCGAGCGACCCGGTGACGTCGGCCTTGAGCACGAGGTTCAAGGTGGCGGTCTCGCCGGCCTGGATCTGCTGGAAGATGTCCTCGAGCTTGGCCCCGCCACTCATGGCGTGAGCCTCACGGCCGATGGACGCGACCCGCAGCCAGTGCTCCCGGGTGGAGGCGACCTTGGAGGCCGTCTTCTCGTCGGGAGCGATCACGAAGCGGTCACCGGAGATGGCGACGTCGGACAGGCCGAGCACCTGCACCGGCGTGGACGGACCGGCCTCTTTGACCTGGTTGCCCTTGTCGTCGATGAGGGCACGAACCCGGCCCCAGGCCGCACCGGCCACGAGGGGATCCCCGACCTTCAGCGTCCCGTGCTGCACGAGGATGGTGGCCACCGGGCCCCGGCCGATGTCGAGGTTCGACTCGAGCACGACTCCGCGGGCCCGCCCGTCGGGGGTGGAGCGCAGGTCCTCGAGCTCGGCCATGACGGCGACGTTCTCGAGGAGGTCGTCGACGCCGAGGTTCTGCAGGGCCGAGACCTCGACCACGACCGTGTCGCCGCCCCAGCTCTCGGGCACGAGGCCCTGCTCGGACAGCTGCTGCATGACCCGGTTGGGGTCGGCGTTGTCGCGGTCGATCTTGTTGAGCGCCACGATGATGGGGACCTCGGCCGCCCGGGCGTGGTTGAGCGCCTCGATCGTCTGGGGCATCACGCCGTCGTCGGCCGCCACCACCAGGATGACGATGTCGGTGGCCTCGGCTCCTCGGGCCCGCATGGCGGTGAAGGCCTCGTGGCCGGGGGTGTCGAGGAAGGTGAGCGGCTTTCCGTCCTTGACGACCTGGTAGGCGCCGATGTGCTGGGTGATGCCACCCGCCTCACCGGCGACCACGTTGGCGTTGCGGATCTGGTCGAGCAGCTTGGTCTTGCCGTGGTCGACGTGGCCCATGACGGTGATCACCGGCGGTCGGACGGGCCAGGACTCGTAGGTGTCGTCGTCGACGTCGGTGTCGATGTCGAGCAGCTTCTGAAGCTCGACCTCCTGCTCCTCGCCGGGGTTCACGAGGCGGATCTCCGCCCCGATCTCGGCGGCGAACAGCTCGATCATGTCGTCGTTGAGCGACTGCGTGGCCGTGACCATCTCGCCCTGTTGCATGAGGAAACGCACGACGTCGGCGGCGGTGCGGTTCAGCTTCGGACCGAGCTCCTGGGGCGTGGTGGCCCGCTCGACCACGATCTCGCCCTGGGGTACCGGGGCTTCGCGAGGCGTGTAGCTCGCGGCCTCCATGGGCTGCAGCTCGTCGCGGTTGCGACGGCGCCGACCCTTGCGACGCTGCGGACGACGCGGTCCACCCGGACCTCCGGGACGACCACCGCCGGGGCCGCCGGGGCGGCCACCAGGACCACCGCCGGGACCACCCGGACGGCCACCAGGACCGCCCCCGGGACCACCACCGGGGCGGGGTCCCATGCCGCCACCACCACCGCCGCCACCGGGACGGCTGCTGGGCGAGCCACCGGGGCGCGCGCCGGGACCACCGGGGCGGCCGGGGGGGCCGCCGGGAGCGGCACGACGCAGGCCGGGGGGCGGAGGGATGGGCTTGCCCGTCGACGACACCGGCGGACGGCCCGGGGGCGGAGGAATGGGCTTGCCGGTGGTGGACACCGGCGGGCGGCCGGAAGGAGCCGCCGACTCACGAGCGGCAGGCGCCTCGGGCACGGGCGGGCGCGGCGCAGCGGCGGGCGGCGCGGCGGCGGGCGGCGCGGCGGCGGGCGTCGGCGGGGCCGGGGCGGGACGGGGCGGTGGACCGGCGCTGCCCGACGAGGCGATGACCCGCTTGGGCGGGGCCGGAGGGGCGGCGGGGGCAGACGGCGCCTCGGCCGGTGCGGCGGGAGCAGGGGCCTCCGCCGCCGGTGCCTCGGCGGGGGCCGGAGCCTCGGCCGGTGCCTCGGGCGCCGGCGCGGGAGCCTCGACGGGGGCGGGCGCGGGAGGCGGAGTCTCGGCGGTGGGAGTCGGTGCCTCGGCCACGGGCGCCGGCGCCTCGGCGGGAGCGGGCTCCTCAGCCGGGGCGGCCGCCTTCTTGGCGCCACCCTTCGCCGGCTTCTTGGCCGGCTCCTCGGGCTGGACGTCGCGGATGAGACCCTCGCGCTCGGCCTTGCGGCGAACGCGGTCGGCCTGCGGCTCTACGACGCTCGAGGAGTGGCTCTTCACGCCGATGCCGAGATCGACACAGAGATCGAGGGTCTCTTTGTTGGTGAGCCCGAGCTCGCGGGCGAGCTCGTAGACGCGGATGTTTCCAGGCAAACTGCGACCTCAGTCTTCTCGACACGGGGGCACGCCGCCCGGCGCACCCGGTGTGTTCGGTCCCGGCGAGATGCCGGGACCAGCTCTCCATCCTCGCGCGACGACGTGTCGCGCACGAACGGCGCCGCCGGTCAGGCCGGATCGGCACCGCCCTGCGGGTCCTCGGCCACCGTAGCGGACGGCTCGGCGGCTTCCTCCGTGTCCACCGACACCTGGGCGTCGGCGACGATCTCGGCCACGTCTGGGGCAGCGTCCGGGGCAGCGTCGGCTTCGGCGCCTTCGGTCTCCTCGGTGGGGGCGTCGGTGTCGGACGCAGGCGCCGGGGTCGGCTCGGCGTCGGACGGCGATCGGGCGTCGGCGGGCTCGGCGGCGTCGGACGACTCGCCGTCGCCCTCCTGGTCCTGGCTGGCCTGGGCGTAGGCCTCGACGGACATGGCCTCGCCACCCTCGGCGGGCTGCCAGACCTGCTCGCCCGACTCGGGGTCGACGATCCACTCGCCTTCAGCCCAGTCCTGGTCGTTGTACGCCTCTTCCTCGGCCAGCTGGGTCTCGCTCTTGATGTCGACGCGCCAGCCGGTGAGGCGGGCGGCCAGGCGGGCGTTCTGGCCCTCCTTGCCGATGGCCAGCGACAGCTGGTAGTCGGGAACGATGACCTCGGCGGTGCCGGTGTCCTCGTGGATGCGGACCTCCTTCACCTTGGCCGGTGAGAGGGCCTTCATCACGAAGTCCGACGACTCGTCGGAGAAGGGCACGATGTCGATCTTCTCGCCTCGCAGCTCGTTGACCACCATGCGCACGCGGGCCCCGCGGGCACCGACGCAGGCACCGACCGGATCGACGTTCCCGTCGTTCGACCACACGGCGATCTTGGTGCGCGCCCCTGGTTCACGGGCGCAGGCCTTGATCTCGACGACGCCGTCGGCGATCTCTGGGACCTCGAGCTCGAAGAGGCGCTTGATGAGGCCGGGGTGGGTGCGGCTGACCACGATCTGGGGGCCCTTGGCCGTCTTGCGGACCTCGACGATGTAGGCCTTCACCCGGGCGCCGGGCTCGGGGCGCTCGTAGGGCACCTGCTCGGCCTGGGGCATGAGGGCCTCGACGCGACCGAGGTCGAGGAGGGTGTAGCGGGCGTCGGTCTGCTGGATGATGCCGGTGACGATGTCGCCCTCCCGACCGGCGTACTCCTCGTACTTCATCTCCCGCTCGGCTTCCCGGATGCGCTGGCTCATCACCTGCTTCATCGTCTGAGCCGCGACCCGGCCCCAGACCTCGGGCGGCGGGGTGACGTCGAACTCCTCGCCGATGGGCAGGCCGTCGTCGTCGAGGGCCTGGGCCATGACGCGGATCTCACCGGTGTCGGGGTCGATGATGACCCAGGCGTACTCCTGGGCGTCGGGCAGCCGCTTGTAGGCCGACTCGAACGCGTCGGCGAGGGCGCCGAAAAGCGTGTCCACCGAGATGCCCTTGTCGGTGGCGAGCGCCTGGAGGGCCTCGATGAGGTCGGGTGTGTTCATCACGGCTGGACCTTCTTGTGCGTCGGGGGCGAGTCGCTGGTCCCACGATCGGCCGGGGCCGAATCGTCGGAGGCGCGACCGCCCGGAGTTTTCGCCTTGGGCGGGGGCGAGGACTTGGCCTTCTTGGGGCCGCCCGGCTTGGGAGCCGGACCCCAGGAGAACGTGGTGCGGGCCTTGTCGATGTCGGCGATCGGCAAGGTGATCGACTCGCCGGCAGGTTCGTCGAGGGCGATGGTGACGGCGGCGTCGGTGGCCGAGGCGAGGGTGCCGGCGAAACGACGGCCCTTCTCGTGGCCGGCGACCGTCTTCACCGAGACCTGACGACCCACGGCCCACGCGAAGTGGGCGGGCGTGCGCAGTGGGCGCTCCAGGCCGGGGCTGGACACCTCGAGGGTGTACTGGCCGTCGATGGGATCGTGCTCGTCCATGGCCCGCGACACCGCGCGGGTGGCGGCGGCGATGGCGGACATGTCGAGCCCGCCCTCCTTGTCGACGGTGACCCGCAGGACCGGACCGGCCTGCTCGAGATCGAAGAGCTCGAGGCCCTGGGCGGCGATCACGGGCTCGATGACGTCACGGACCCGCTCGGGAACGCTCATGATCGCCTCCTTCCGGCGTCTCGTAGGTGGGCCATTCGAAACGAAAGGCGTGGGCAGGAGCCCACGCCTTCGTCAGTACTGCGAACGATTGCGACGGCCGAGTATAGACCCCGACCCGGAATCCGCCGCCTCGCATTCACCCCTGCGACACCTCACCACACCGTTCCTCCGGCGTTCCACCGCTGTTCCTCCCCCACCCCACGCCGGCAAACGATGCGCATCTCGCGTGCCCCGGCACGCGAGATGCGCATCGTTTC
The DNA here is from genome assembly GCA_963793025.1 of uncultured Actinomycetes bacterium. Taxonomy (GTDB): domain Bacteria; phylum Actinomycetota; class Acidimicrobiia; order Acidimicrobiales; family Acidimicrobilacustridaceae; genus CAWBYL01. The sequence continues at coordinate 440,829 of CAWBYL010000005.1, read as the reverse complement.
GACGAGGTGGGGGCGATTAGTAGGAGCGGGCGACGATGGCCACGGCCCCGTCGGCGTCATCGGAAGCCGGCAGCGAGCCGTCGGGCATCACCAGACAGCGCACGGTGACGCTGTCCCTGGCCAGCTCGGCCTCACCCTCGGTGCCGAGCGAGGCCCAGGGGATCCGGGCCCATCCGGTGGTGGCGGCCTCGGCCGCCTCGGCGATGGTGGTGACGTCGGCGGTGCGGCTGTCGCGCCGCTCGGTGGCCTCGGCCAACAGTGCCGCCTGGGCCTCGTGCAGGGCGGTCGCCACTGTGGCCCCGATGCCGCCGAGAGCCACCGGCTCCTTGGTGGCGCCGACCCGGCGGGCCATCGTGACCACGTCCTCGGCCAGATCGCGAGGCCCCAGCTCCAGGCGGACGGGGACGCCCTTGAGCTCCCAGTCGGTCGCCCGTCGGCCCATCGACGTCTCGGTGCGGATGTCGAGCTCCACCCGCAGGCCGGCCGCTCCCAGCTCGGCGGCCAGCGTGTCGCAGCGCTCGATCACCGCGGCGTCGTCGCGTACGGCCATGACCACGACCTGTACAGGCGCCAACTCCGGGGGGATGCGCAGCCCGGCATCGTCACCGTGGCCCATGATCAGCCCGCCGACCATGCGGGTCGACACGCCCCACGACGTGGTCCAGGCGTGCTGCTGGACGCCGTCGGAGTCGAGGTACTGGATGGCGAAGGCCTTGGCGAAGTTCTGCCCGAGCTCGTGGCTGGTACCCATCTGCAGGGCCTTGCCGTCGCCCATCATGGCCTCGCACGTCATGGTGTTGGTCGCCCCGGCGAAGCGCTCCTTGGGCGTCTTGCGCCCGACCACGACCGGGAGGGCCAGCACGTCGCGCATGAAGCCCTCGTAGACGTCGTGGAGGATGAGCTCGGCGTAGAGGCGGCCGTCGTCCTCGCTCGCGTGGGCGGTGTGCCCCTCCTGCCAGAGGAACTCGCTGGTGCGCAGGAAGACGCGAGGGCGCAGCTCCCACCGCACCACGTTGGCCCACTGGTTCAACAGCAGGGGGAGGTCCCGGTAGCTCTGGACCCACTTGGCCATGAACTCGCCGATGACCGTCTCCGACGTGGGGCGCACCACGACCGGCTCCTCGAGCTCCTTGCCCCCGGCGTGGGTGACGACGGCCAGCTCGGGGCTGAAGCCCTCGACGTGCTCGGCCTCTCGCTTCAGGTAGCTCTCGGGGATGAACAGCGGGAAGTAGGCGTTCTTGGCCCCCGCCGCCTTGATGCGACGGTCGACCTCGGCCTGCATCTGCTCCCAGATGGAGTAGCCGTAGGGGCGGATGACCATCGTGCCCCGCACCGGCCCGTTGTCGGCCATCTCCGCCTTGGCGACGACGTCCTGGTACCAGCGAGGGAAATCCTCGGCCTGGGGGGTGAGCACGGGTTGCTTGGCCATAGGGCGCCGATGCTAGGCGAGCCCCCTCCCCGACCTCCCCCGCCGCTTCGGGCGCTCAGTCGAGCTTGCGGATGAGCTGGATGCGCTCGTCGGCGTGGTTGGCGTCGGTGCCCTGCTCGTCGAGGAGAGCCTCGCGGTCGGCCTCCGCCTCGGCGGCGGCGGAGTCGTCCTTGCGCCGCAGCGCCTCCTCCACACCCCCCTCGGCGATGATCTCCGCCCACTCCACGAGGGCCTCGACCATGGCGTCCTCGGGGATGACCTTCACCACCTCACCCTTCACGAACAGGTGACCGCGCCGTTGACCGGCGGCGATGCCGAGGTCGGCTTCACGGGCCTCCCCCGGACCGTTCACCACGCACCCCATCACCGCCACCTGGATCGGGATCTTCATGCCGTCGAGGGCGGCCTGGGCCTTGTTCGCCACCTCGATGACGTCGACCTCGGCCCGACCACACGACGGGCAGGCGATGAGGTCGAGGCCGCGACGCTCCCGCAGGCCCAGGCTCTCGAGCAGCCAGCGCCCGGCCCGCACCTCCTCGACCGGGTCGGCGGTGAGGGAGTAGCGGATGGTGTCGCCGATGCCCTCGGCCAGGAGCGTGGCCATCCCCGCCGTGGCCTTCACCAACCCCGCCGGGGGTGGGCCGGCCTCGGTCACGCCCAGGTGGAGCGGGTAGTCGACCGTGTCGGCCAGCAGGCGATAGGCGTCGATCATGAGGGCCACGTTGGAGGCCTTCACCGAGATCTTGACGTCGTCGAACCCGACCTCCTCGAAGTAGCCGAGCTCACGCTGGGCCGACTCGACCATCGCTTCGGCGGTGATACGACCGCCGTACTTCTCGTACAGCTCCTTGTCGAGGGAGCCCCCGTTCACGCCGATGCGGATGGGCAGACCGCGGTCGCGAGCTTCGGCGGCCACCGCCTTGATGTGGTCCGGGTTGCGGATGTTGCCCGGGTTCAGGCGCAGGCCCTGCACCCCCGCCTCCATGGCCTCGAGGGCCCGGCGGTACTGGTGGTGGATGTCGGCGATGATGGGCAGCGGCGAGCGGGGCACGATCTGGGCGAGGCCCTCGGCCGCCTCCAGTTCGTTGCACGTGCAGCGCACGATGTCGCAACCGGCTCCGGCCAGGGCGTAGATCTGGGCCAGCGTGCCCTCGACGTCGGCCGTCTTGGTCGTGGTCATCGACTGCACCGAGATCGGGGCGCCACCACCGACGGCGACCGACCCGACACGGAGTTGGCGTGTAGCGCGCCGTTGGTAGCGGGTCTGGGGGGCGAGATCGGTCACGGACCGACCCTACGGGCTGAGGTTCACGGGGTCGGCGAAGTCGAGGTAGATCGTGGAGGCCAACAACCCGACCATGAGCAGGACCACCAGGTAGGTGACCGGCATGAGCTTGGCCATGTTGACCCGGTAGGGCCGGTGGGAGATCCGGGTGCGGACCTCCTCGTAGGTGGCCACGGCGATGTGGCCGCCGTCGAAGGGCAGCAGGGGGACCAGGTTGATCAGCCCGAGGAAGATGTTCAGCGTGGCCAGCAGGGCGAGGACCGCGGCCCAGCCAGCGTCCTCGCCGAGCTGCGTGCCCACGTTGATGATGCCGAAGATGGACATGGGCCGGTCGGCGTCGGCCGAGGACACGGTGGTCCCCGAGCTCGAGCTGGAGCCCGAGGGTGACGGATCGACGGGCCGGACGGTGGGGTTCTCCTGGGTGGAGCCGCTGGAGGCGGTCGCCACCTGGTCGACCAGCCGACCGATGCCCGACGGCGAGAACAGCCGGCCCATGCCCTGGACCGAGCCGACGATGGTCTCCCCGAAGGCCGAGGCGGCATCGCCGGTGGCCTCGACCACGCCCGCCCGCACGATCACCGAGGTGGGGCTCACGCCGAGGAAGCCGTTGTAGCCGTCGGGCGGCAGCAGGACGGGCCCGTCGATGGTGGCGGCGTAGGCGACGTCGTCACGGTCGAAGACGATGTCGACGGGCCCCTGGGCGTTCTGCATGGCGCCGACGAGGTCGGGATAGGTCGCGATCTGGGTCCCCCCCACCGAGGACACGTGATCGCCGGCCATCAGCCCGGGCAGCTCGTTGGCGGCGTCGGACGTGAGGGTCCAGCCGATGGTGACGGGCACGACGACGTCCTCGCCGTTGCGCTCGACGGTCAAGTCGACCGTGGTGCCGGCGTGGGCCCGCACGATGGAGGCGAACGGCTTGAAGTCCGTTACGGGCTGGCCCTGGAAGGCCACCACGCGGTCGCCGGGCTCGAGCCCGGCGTCGGCGGCCGCCGACCCCGGCACGATCGAGTTCACCTTCCACTGACCGGTGTCGGGACGGCCGAAACCGGCGAACACCACCACCAGGAGCAGGAAGCCGAGGGCGATGTTCACCGCGGGACCGGCCAGGACCACGGGCATGCGCTGACCGAACGACTTGGACCGGTACGACCGCTCCTCGTCTTCGGGCGCCACCTCTTCCAGGCTGTGCATCCCGATGATCCGGACGTAAGCGCCGGCGGGCAGGATCTTCAGCCCGTACTCGGTCTCCCCCCGCTGGAACGACCAGATCTTGGGGCCGAAGCCGATGAAGAACTCGGTGACCTTCATCCCGTTGCGCTTGGCCACCAGGTAATGGCCCAGCTCGTGCAGGAAGACCGACAACACGATGGCCATGATCAACACGAAGAGCCAGATGCTCACGTAGGCGGCGTATCCGAGCGCTCCGAGGAGCACGGCCAGGCGGAAACCCCGGCTCTCGGCCAGGCCTTCGAGCGGAGATCGGGGCGCGGGACCCGCAGCCGGGTCGCTGGGATCGGAGGGGCCCTCGGCCGGAGGTGGGATGGGGGGAAGGGTCTCGCTCACGCCAGGGCTCCGGTGGGGGTCGGGAAGCGGTCGAGCAGGTCGGTGGCCACCCGACGGGCGGCGGCGTCGGCGGCGATCACCGCGTCGGCGTCCGCTGCCGGCGCGCCGTCGTGGGCGTCGAGGGCGGCGGCGATCACCCGGGCGATGTCGCCCCAGGCGATGCGACCGGCGAGGAACGCCTCGACGGCGACCTCGTTGGCGGCGCTGACCCAGGCCGGGGCGGTGCCACCGGCGCGGCCGGCGGCGTAGGCCAGACCCAGGCAGGGGAACGCGTCGCGGTCGGGCGGCTCGAAGTCGAGCCGCCCGAGCGCGGTCCAGTCGATCCGACCGAACGGAGTGGCGATCCGGTCGGGCCAGGCCAGGGCGTAGCCGATGGGCAGGCGCATGTCGGGGTTGGAGAGCTGAGCGATGGTGGAGGCATCGGCATACTCGACCATCGAGTGAACGATCGATTGCGGATGCACCACCACGTCGATCTCGTCGAAGCCGATCCCGCAACCGGCGTCGCCCGCCGGAGCGCCGAACAGCTCGTGGGCCTCGATGACCTCCAGGCCCTTGTTCATCAGCGTCGACGAGTCGATCGTGATCTTGGGACCCATGCTCCAGGTGGGGTGGGCCAAGGCCTCCTCGACGGTGACGGCGGCCAGCTCGGCGGCCGGGCGGCCCCGGAAGGGCCCGCCGCTGGCGGTGAGCAGGAGCCGGGCGACCCGGTCGGGGTTGTCGTTGGCCCGAAGGCACTGGTGGATGGCCCCGTGCTCGCTGTCGACCGGTACCAGTTCGGCTCCCGGGGTGCGTCGGGCCCGCTGCACGACCGGACCGGCGGCGATGAGGGACTCCTTGTTGGCCAGCGCCAGGCGGCGACCAGCTTCGAGGGTGGCGAGGGTCACGGCCAGTCCGGCGAAGCCGACCACGCCGTTGACCACCACGTCGGCCTCGGTGGCCAGACTGGCCAGGGCCTCGGATCCACCCCGGACATCGCACTCGGGCAGCTCGGCGGCGATCGCGGCGGCAGCGGCCGGATCCGCCACCGCCACCACCTTGGGCCGGTGGCGCCGGGCCTGGTCGACCACCACCGCGGGTTGACGACCGGTGGCCCCGATGGCGGCCAGCTCGAATCGCTCCGGCTCGGCCTCGATCACCTCGAGGGCCTGGGTGCCGATCGAGCCGGTGGATCCGGCGAGGGCGACCCGGGTGGCGGACATGGGTCGAGCCTACCGATCCCATCCCGACGATTCCCCGCGGGGCCCGGGTCGGCGGAGGGGTCGCGACGGGCTCACGTGAAGCCCAGGACTCTCGCCACGTAGTACGCGGTGGGAAGCACGAACAAGATCCCGTCGAAGCGATCCAGGAGGCCACCGTGCTGGGGTAGCAGCGTCCCCATGTCCTTGATGCCGAGGTCGCGCTTCAGCAGCGATTCGGCCAGGTCGCCGAGAGGTGCGATCACCGCGACGCACAGGCCGAACACCAGCGCCTCGAAGGAGCTGAACGGCCCGATGCCCACCAGGACGGCGAGGACGAACACGGCGGCCAGGGCGGCGACCACCCCGCCGACGAGGCCCTCGACGGTCTTGTTGGGCGAGACGTCGATCAGCGGCGTCCGTCCCATCGACCGACCGATGAAGAAGCCACCGACGTCATGGGCCACGGTGGCCACCACGGCCAGCAGGAGGATGCTGACTCCCTGGCTCGGGATCTTGAGCAACAGGGCGGCGAACGAGCCGAGCACCCCGACCCAGACGATACCCAGCAGGGTGACCCCCAGGTTGGCGGTGGGTCGAGCCCGGCTGCCCACGCCGAGCAGGTACCACAGCACGCCCACGACGAGGGCGAGGAAGAGGATCATCGGCGGCGCCGCCTCCCCCTTCCAGTACGTGGCGACCGGGAGGGCGGCCACCGCGGTCAGTCCCAGCAGGGTCGCGGGGCGGAAGCCCCCGCGTTGGACGGCCCCGAAGTACTCGGCGCCGGCCAGCACGATGACGATCTCGACGAGGACCATCGCCGCCGCCGGCCCGATGGCGAAGGCGACGATGGCGACGAGGGCGAGAGCGGCGCCGACGGCGGCGGCCACGGGCACGTCACGACCACCCGAGGAGGGCGGTCGCTGCTCAGCCGCCGGCGGCCGGGGCCGGCGTCGGGGCCGGGGCGCGGCGGGATCGTTGGCCGGATCGACCGGCGGAGGCGGCTCGGCGAAGCGACGGCGCCGACTCGGGCCCGTGGCCTCGGCCGGAGGAACCACCGCGTCGGGGCCGACGATGGCGGCGACGGGGTCGACCGCGGCGGCGCGCCCGGAGCGGGCCCGGCGCCCCCGGCGGGGCTCCTTGGTCGGGTCCAGGTCGACATCGTCGAAGTTCAGGTAGGCCTCGTCGGTCATGCGGTCGCTGGTGTCGAGGGCACCGAGGCGCTCGGCGACCGGTTGGTCGGGCTCAGGGGCGGCGAGGTCGGCCATCAGGTCGCCATGGTCGCTGCTGTCGTGCTCGTCACGCCATCGGGGCGAGCCGCTGGCGAACGACGACCAACGGGCTTCGTCGCCGGGCTCGGCCTCGGTGTCGCCGATCACCACCCGGGGCACTTCCCCGGTGGCGGGCTCGGTCCAGTGCGGGAGGTTGTGCTCGCCCGTGGAGGGCCCGAGATCGAGCACCGGCGGGGGCGGAGCGTCCCCCGCCGGAGCAGGCCCGGAAGGAGGGGGCGGTCGCTCGTCGGACGCCGCCGGAGCGGTCGGCTCGGGAGCGCGCGCCGACCAGTCGATCCCCGAGGTCGGGGTGGAGCCGGGCGCCGGCTCCTCGACGACGAGCGGCGGTTCATCCTCGGGGGACGGCACCGGGATGTCGAACAGCTCGGCGAACTCCTCCGCCAGCGGGGCCGGGGTGGGCTCGTCGGGCTCGGGAGCCGGATCGGGCCCGTCGAGTTCGTCGACCCCGTCGAGGCTCAGCGACGAGCCCCGATCGCTGTCTCCCGGCGCCTCGCCGATGGTGACAGGGGGTCGGGCCGGCGCCGCGGCCTCGGGCTCGAGCTCGGGCTCTGGGAACGAATCCGACGCCGGCTCGCCGAGCACCACCGGTGTGACCTCGGCGAGGGGCTCGTCGGGCTCGGGCTGCGGTTCGACCGAACCGCGCGCCCGACGCGGCTCCACCGGCGCCGGGCGGGGCCGCTCCACGTGAGCGGGGTCGGCGCTGTCGGGGAGAGGGAAGCGGATCGCCGGGCGCACATCGGCCGGCGGTGACGCCGGACGGTCCTTGAAGCGGGGTTCGTCGCGAGGACGGCGCTTGGCCACCTCGTCGCGCTCGGCCGCCTCCTCGATCTCGTCGGCGGCGATGATGCGAACGCCCTCGTTGGGGGCGTCGGCGTCGCCGCCGGGATCGCGGGAGAGCTTGTCGGGAGCCATCAGTCCTCCAAGAGCTCGGTTTCCTTGACGCCGAGGGCCTGATCGATCTCCGCCTCGTGGACGTGGATGATCTTGTCCAGCTCCTTCTCGGCCCGGGACAGCTCGTCCCCGGAGAGATCGCCGTCCTTCTCGAGGGCGTCGAGCTCGTGGCGGGTGGTACGCCGCTGGTTGCGCAACGCCACCTTCCCGTCCTCAGCCATGCCCTTGACGACCTTCACGAGCTGCTTGCGGCGCTCCTGGGTGAGCGGCGGGAAGCTGAGACGGATCGACGAGCCGTCGTTGCTGGGGTTGAGACCGAGGTCGGACTGCTGCAGGGCCCGCTCGATCGGGCCGATCGCGGCCTTGTCGTAGGGGTTGATGAGCAGCTGGCGGGCCTCGGGCACGTTGAAGCCGGCGAGCTGCTGCAACGGGACCTCGGAGCCGTAGTAGTCGACGGGGATCTTCTCGACCAGCGCAGGCGCGGCGCGGCCGGTGCGGATGGAGGAGAAGTCGGCCCGGGCGTGGGCCACGACCTTGGCCATCTTCTCGCTCGCCTCGGCGAGCAGGAGATCGGCCATCTCGCTGGACATCAGGGCTCTCCTGCGTGGGTGTCGGTCAGTCGGTCGGTCGGGCAGGGGCACCAGGGCGCCGCTCGCACACTCAGCCGCGACGGGGATCGAACGACGCCGACCCTGCTCGGATCCTTCCGACGCTAGCCCCTCCCGACGGCGAGTGGCTCCGCCTCGGGGCCGGTGCTAGCTGACGAGGGTGCCGACCGTTCCGCCCTCCAGCAGCGAGCGCACGTTGCCCTCGCCGGTGAGGTCGAACATCACGATGGGCAGGGAGTTGTCCATGCACAGGGTGATCGCGGTCGAGTCCATGGCCCGTAGGCCCTGGTTCAACACGTCGAGGTAGGCGACCTCGTCGAGCTTCTCGGCATCGGGGTTGGTCCGGGGGTCGTCGGTGTACATGCCGTCGGTGCCCGAGTGCGTGCCCTTCAACAGCACGTCGGCCTCGATCTCGACAGCCCTCAGGGCGGCGGTGGTGTCGGTGGTGAAGAACGGGTTTCCGGTCCCCCCGGCGAAGATGACGACCCGACCCTTCTCGAGGTGGCGGATGGCCCGACGGCGGATGTAGGGCTCGGCCACCTGGGCCATCTGGATGGCGGACTGGACCCGCGTGGGTTGGCCCAGCTGCTCCAACGTGTCCTGCAGGGCCAGACCGTTGATCACCGTGGCCAGCATTCCCATGTAGTCGGCCTGAGCACGGTCCATGCCCGCGCCGGCCCCGGACATGCCCCGCCAGATGTTGCCTCCGCCCACCACGATCGCCATCTCGATCCCGAGGTCGTCGCGGACCTCGGAGATCTCCTTGGCGATGCGACGGACCACCTCGCCGTCGATGCCGTAGCCGCCCTCGCCGGCGAAGGCCTCGCCCGACACCTTGAGCAGGACCCGCGACCAGCGGGCGGAGGCCGACGCCATCAGGAGCCGATGAAGACCTGGGCGAATCGCACCAGGGTGGCGTCGCCGAGGAGCTGCGCGATGGTCGTCTTCTCGTCCCGGACGAACCCCTGCTCCAGCAGGACCCGCTCCTTGAACCAGCCGTTGAGCCGACCGTCGACGATCTTCGGCCACGCCGCCTCCGGCTTGCCCTCCGCCTTGGTGATCTCGAGCAGAGCCGCCCGCTCCCGCTCCACGTCCTCGGCCGGGATCTCGTCGCGGCTGAGGTACGGGGGCTTGGCGAAGGCGATGTGCACACACAGGTCGTGGGCCAGGTCCTTGGTGCCGCCCTGGACCTCGACGAGAACGGCGTTGACGCCGCGCCCGTCCTGGAGGTGGAGGTAGGAGTCGAGGATGTTGCCGTCAGCCGCCTCGTAGCGGACGATGGTGCCCACCTCGATGTTCTCCTTCTTGGCGATCTTCAGGGCGTCGATCTCCGCAGCCATGTCACCGACGGCGTCGGCCCCCTTGGCCACGACGATCTCGGCCAGGTCCTGGACCAGCGAGGTGAAGTCGGCGGCCTTGGCCGAGAAGTCTGTCTCGCTCTTGAGCTGCACGATGGCGCCGACCTGGCCGTCGACCACGGCGGTGACCGAACCCTGGCTGTTGTCGCGGTCGCCGAGCTTCTTGACGCTGGCCAGGCCCTTCTCCCGCAGCCATTGCTTGGCCGCCTCGAAGTCGCCGTCGTTCTCCTGGAGCGCCTTCTTGGCGTCCATCATCCCGGCGCCGGTGCTCTGGCGCAGGCTCTGGACGTCCTTGGCGGTGAAGTCAGCCATCAGGCCTCCTCGGTCGGGGCGCTCTCCGCGTCGGCGGCGGCGGCGGCTTCGTTGCCGGCGGCCTCGGCGTCGTCGAGCACGTTCTCGGCGTTCTCGGGGGTGAGGTGGGGCTCAGCCGGCACCGGCTCGCCCGGGGTGAGGGTCTCGTTCTGGACGGCCGACTGCTCGCTCGACTGGTCGGCGGCGATGCGGGCCTCACGAGCGGCTGCGGCTTCGGCGGCCTGGCGCCGGGCATCGGCCTGGGCGGCGGCGTGGGCGGCCTCCTCCTCGGCGGTGCGCTCGGCGGGAGCGGCGACCGCGGGGGCGTTGGCGCCCTTCTTGCGGGAAGCGATGAAGCGGCCTTCCTCGACGGCGTCGGCGACCACGCGGGCCATCAGGGTGGCAGAACGGATGGCGTCGTCGTTGCCCGGGATCACGAACTGGATGATGTCGGGGTCACAGTTGGTGTCGACGACGGCGACGATCGGCAGGCCGAGCTTGTTGGCCTCGGTGACGGCGATGTCCTCCTTCTTCGTGTCGAGCACGAAGATGGCGTCGGGCAGGCGCTCCATGCCGCGGATGCCGCCCAGGTTGCGCTCCAGCTTCTCCAGCTCACGGCTGATGAGCAGGGCTTCCTTCTTGGGCATCGCCTCGAACTCGCCGGAGTCCCGCATGCGCTGGTACTCCTTCATCTTGGCGACGCGCTTGGAGATCGTCTGGAAGTTGGTGAGCATGCCGCCCAGCCAGCGCTCGTTCACGTAGGGCATGCCGCACTTCTCGGCCATGCTCTGCACCGGGTCCTGAGCCTGCTTCTTGGTGCCGACGAACAAGATGGTGCCGCCGTCGCCGACGAGATCACGGACGAACCCGTAGGCCGTCTCGATGCGACCGAGCGTCTGCTGCAGATCGATGATGTAGATGCCGTTGCGCTCACCGTGGATGAAGCGCTTCATCTTCGGGTTCCACCGGCGGGTCTGGTGTCCGAAGTGCACGCCGGCCTCGAGGAGCTGGCGCATGGTGACGACTGGTGCCATGGGGTTTCCTTCCCATCGGTTACGGAAGATCCGGGCGCGTGCAGGCGCCTTCGATGGCGAAGGCGACCGTGGGGTGCACGGTCCGGCGGTAGGGGTGCGGGTCGACCTGACCCGCCGCAGGGGTCCGACGTAGGCCGAACCGGAGGACGAGTGTACGGGAGCCGGGCCGGGAGCGGCCAGCCGACAGCCCGTCGCCGGCCCGGGAACGAGGACTCAGCCCGAGTCTCGGGCGGCGGCGACCAGAGACGCCGGCCCTTGGGTCGTGGCCGCCGACACGGCCTCGACGGCCAGGTAGGTCTCGACCCGTCGCGTCGCCTCGGCCGCAAGGAACGACCGCCCCGCCTCGCCCAACGACTGGCAGGTGAGCGGCGCCCCGGCGACGGCGAGGGCGACCTCCCGGGTCACTGCGGGAGCCGACGCCTGGGCTCCGTGCTCACCGAACCCGAAGCCCGTGTCGAGGATGCGCTGGTCATCGGCCGCGGGATCGACGGTGGCCGTGGCCGGAACCGTGATGTCCCAGCGGGTGCCGAGAGAGACGAACCGCACTCCGTCGGGCATCGGCGTGGCCCGCATCTCGGCGATGACCGGAGACGTCTCGGAGAGCTCCGGGATCGACGGCAGACGGTCGTCGAGCGGGTCCACCCAGCCCGAGTCCCTCAGGCCGGCGAGCACGGCCTCGCCGCCCGGCCACTCCCGGAGGGCCACGACACCCGTCGCCCCCGGAGCGCCCTGGTGCGGCGTGCCGATGGTGACCAGGTTCTGCACCGACGGAGGTAGATCGCCTCGGGCCCCCGCCTGTTCGATGCCCAGGCGGGCCACCACCCCGCCCTGCGAGTGGGCGATGACGTCGACGGGCACGCCTGGCTCGGCCGCGGCCACCAGCGAGAGGAGCTCGGCCAGCCGATCGGCGGACAGCTCGATGGACTGCTGGCTGTCGAGTCCGTCGAACTCGGCCACGGGAAGGGTGGCCAGCGGCACCGCCCGGCCGTCGGGACCGACTGCGTCGGCCAGCGGGTCGTTCTTCTCCACCGGCGATCGACCCCCGGCGTAGGAGAAGCGGACCACATCGGTGGCGGCGTAGCCCAGCCCTTCGGTGTCGACCTCCCAGGCCGAGCTACCCGTGCTCCCGGTGCCGAGACCGCTCACCAGCACGACGATGCGTCGCCCCTCGTGCGGCGGGGCCGGCTCCCCGGCAGGGGTGCAGTGGCCCAACTGGTCGATCCACCTACCGAGGGCGTCACGGGCCCGAAGAACGCTGGCCAGCCCACTCGTCTCGGCGACGTAGTGCGTGGCCAGGGAGCCCCACCGGGGAACGCCCTCGGCCAGGTGGGTGACGGCCGAGATTCCCGTGTCGAGAACCGTCTCGAACAAGGAACGGCGCTCGGCGGCCAGCGCCTTCGCCCCCTCCTCGACCCCCGGGACGAGACGCACGTGCACGCGGAGGTGACCACCGAACAGGGCCTCGGGATCGAGATAGGTGCCGTCGGGTCGACGCACCCCGACGTGGACCGGCCCACCCGCGGTGCCGACCGCGTCGCCGGCCCGTACGACCTGACCCCGGTGGACCTGGACCGACCGAAGGAAGGAATAGGACGTTCGCAGGCCGTCGGCGTGGAGCACCGTGACGTGGAGAGCGCCGGCTACGGGGCCGGCGAAGACGACCTGGCCGTCGGCGGCCGCCGCCACCGCCGTGCCCGGCTCGGGCGAGTAGTCGATCCCCCGGTTGCCCGGCAGCCAGCGCTGAGCGGGCGGGTCGAAGTGATCGACGACGGGACCACCGAGCGGCGCCCGGTAGTCGACGACGGCCTCGGCTGCGCGCTCCTCCGATCCGGCCGGAGAGGCCGACACGACGGCGGCGGCGCACAACAAGGCCCCGACCACGATCCCCAACAAGAGGTGGGGAGGTCGCGCCGGGGCGCGACGACGGACGGGACGAACGGACGGTGAACGAGACACGTGCCCTCCCCGGGCGCGACGGGATACCGGGGGAAGGGGGTGCCCGAACAGGCACGAACGCGGCTCAGTGCCGCGGAGGCCGCCGGAGGGCGGCGAGAGCTACGAGGGAGGGTCCGGGCGGACCGATGGTGGCCGGGTCAGACCGGTTCACGCTCGGACGCCTGGAGGCGCGAGCGCAGCTGCAGGACGGCCTTGGTGTGGATCTGGCACACCCGGCTCTCGGTGACCCCGAGGACCCGGCCGATCTCGGCCAGGGTGAGACCCTCGTAGTAGTAGAGGGTGAGCACGAGCTTCTCCCGCTCGGGCATGCCATTGACGGCCTCGGCGAGGATGTGCTTCATCTCCTCGACCTCGAACGCCGCCACCGGGCCCTCGCGCAGGTCGGCGACGGTGTCGCCGAGCGTCATCGACTCGCCCCGCTCGCCACCACCCAGCATCTCGTCCAGCGCGGCCAGGCCGATGAAGGAGATCTGCGACAGCGTGGTCTGGAGCTGGTCGTCGGTCAGATCGAGCTCGACCGCGACCTCGGCCTCGGTGGGCGAGCGGCGGAGCTGGTTCTCGAGCTTGGCGTAGGCCTGCTCCAGGGCTCGGGCCTTGGCCCGCACCGACCGGGGCACCCAGTCGATCGAGCGGAGCTCGTCGAGGATGGCCCCGCGGATGCGGGAGATGGCGTAGGTCTCGAACTTGAAGCCCCGCTCGAGATCGAACTTCTCGATGGCGTCGATGAGCCCGAACATGCCGTAGCTGACCAGATCGGCCTGCTCCACGTTGTGGGGAAGACCGACGGCCACCCGGCTGGCCACGTACTTCACCAGCGGCGCGTACACCAGGATCAGTCGATCTCGGTCGGCGCGCTCGCCGGAGTCCTTGTACTGGGCCCACAGGGCGTCAGTTTGCGCTGCCTCGTCGTCCACGCTTCCTGCTTCCCGCTTCCCGCTCATCTCGAGCTACGCCCTGGGATGGGTTGAGTCGAGCACGCGACGGAGCCGCTGCTTGCTTACGTGAGTGTAGTGCTGCGTCGTCGAAAGATCGGAATGGCCCAGCATCTCCTGTACCGCACGGAGATCCGCGCCCCCGTCGAGGAGGTGGGTGGCAAAGGTGTGGCGCAGGGCGTGGGGGTGGGTGGGAGACGGCGCTCGGCGGTCGAGGAGACGGTGAACGTCGCGTGGGCCGAGGCGCTGACCACCCCGATTGAGGAACACGGCGTCGGCCGGCGTCGCCGTGGTGGCCAGGGCCGCACGGCCGTGGCCGAGCCACTGCCGGAGGGCGTCGGCGGCCGGGGGGCTGAGCGGAACCACCCGCTGCTTGGACCCCTTCCCCCACACGACCACGCGCCGGCGGTCGAGGTCGAGGTCGTCGGGCCGCAGCCCACAGACCTCCGACACCCGCAGCCCGCTGCCGTACAGGAGCTCGAGGACGGCGTCGTCGCGGGACCGGATGGCCGGTGGATCATCGGCCACGGTGGCGGGTGGGGCGTCGAGGACCTGGGTGAGCTCGTCGTCGCGCAGGACCCGTGGCAGTCGACCGGCACCGCCAGGAGCGCTGAGGCCCGCCGCCGGATCGACGTCGATGCGCCCGCTGCGGGCCGACCAGGCGAAGTAGCGCCGCAGCGAGGAGGCCTTGCGGGCGATGGTGCGTCGGGCGTAGGCGCGCGTGGTCAGGTTGGCGAGGTATCGGCGCAGGACGGTGCGGGTGACCAGACGGGGATCGTCGACCCCGAGGCGCCCGGCCCAGACGGTGAACGAGACGAGATCCGACCGGTAGGCGAGCACGGTGGCCGGCGCAGCCGAGAGGAGCGAGGCCTCGAATGCGTCGATCGACCATGGGTCGCGCTCGTCCGGCATCTGGCGAATGGTAGTGCTGACCAGCCCTTTCGTCACTGTTTGTGGTCGATCGTGATGGCTGGGTGTCAACCGGCCCCGGCCTCGCGGCCCAGACGCTCGACCCATCCGCCGCGTCGTGACACCCACCCCGCCTCCTCCAACTCGTCGAGGGCGAGGGCGACCGGACCCAGGTCGAGGCCCGTGGCCAGGACGAGCTGCTCGACGGGCACGGGTCCCCATGGCAGCGCGTCGAGAACGGTCGCGGCGGCGCCGGCCGGGGCCCGACGGACCTCAGCGGCGGCCCGGCGGATGCCCGGTTCCTGTCCGAGGGCGAGCAGGACGTCGGCGGCGTCTCGAGCCGGCGCGCAACCGTCGAAGAGCAGCTGGTTGGTGCCGTCGGAGGTGGGCGCGGTGACCGGACCGGGGACGGCCAGGACGGGACGCCCCCGTCGGCCGGCCTCGACCGCAGTGCCCATGGCACCCCCGCGGGCCTGGGACTCCACCACCACCACGACGTCGGCCAGGGCGGCGATCAGACGGTTCCGAGCGGGGAACTGCCAGGCGGCGGCGGGCGCCCCGAGGGGGTACTCGCTGAGGACCACCCCCGCCTCGGCCACGCCTCGCCACAGGGCCCCATGGGCTCGCGGGTAGATGCGGTCGAGGCCGCTGCCGACGACGGCGATCGGAGGAGCGCCCGACGCGGCGAGGGCGCCGGCGTGGGCCGCCCCGTCGATACCGAGGGCCAGCCCCGACACCACGGCCACACCGGACGCGGCCAGCTCCTTGCCGAGGGCGTGGGCGACGTCGATGCCGTAGCGACTGGCCCGGCGGGTGCCCACGATGGCGACCCGCATCCCGGCCAGATGGTCGAGGTCGCCCCGCCAGAACACGACCGCCGGCGGGTCGATGTCGTTGGCCAAGGCAGGCGGGAAGGCGCCCGACGACGGAAGGGCCACCCCGACCCCGGCGTCCAGGTGAGCCCGCCAGTAGGTCTCGGGGTCGATGGCTTCGGCCGCTCGCCGCCACGACGCGAGCAGGGTGACGGGGTCGTCACGACCACCGGCGGCGGCCAGGGCCGAGACCGGGAGACGTCCGCCGCTCACCGCCGACCACACCTCGGCCGCGCCCCGCCCGGCGAGGAGGGCCCGGAGCCGGCCCGGCCCCAGCCGGGGCAGGCGGGCCAGGGCCGCCACATGGGCCTCGTCGGGGAGCGAGGCACCGGGGCCGGAGAGCGGGTCAGCGCTCGCGGAGGCCACCTCAGCCCGCCCGCTGGGTGACGAGGAAGCTCGGATCGGACCGCAGCTGCAGGGCGCCGGCCAGGTGGTCGGCTCGCAGCGGCCCGTGGTGGTCGGCCAGGTCGGCGAGGGTCAACGCCACCCGCCAGACCCGGCGCAGGCCTCGTGCCGTGAGACGCCCCTGCACGAGAGCTCGCTCGGCGAGCGCGAGGGCATCCCGATCGAGAGGGGCCAGCCGCTCCAGGTCGGGCCCGGCGATGTCGGCGTTGGCCCGCACCCCTCGCGCCACCGCCCGGGCCCGAGCCGCCCGCACTCGGGCGGCCACCAGCGACGAGGAGTCGGCCGGCGCTCCGTGCAGGAGGTGGTGGGGATCGGGCCGGTGGACGTCGAGGCGGAGATCGAAGCGGTCGAGGAGCGGGCCCGAGACCCGCCGGCGGTACCGCTCGAGTGATCGGTCGGTGCACCGGCACGCCGCCGGGGTCATGCCCTCGCCACACGGGCACGGGTTCATGGCCCCCACGAGCAGGAAGCGGGCCGGGACGGTGACCCGCGTCTCGGCCCGGGCGATCCGGATGAGCCCCTCCTCCAAGGGCTGGCGCAGCGAGTCGAGGACGACGGCGGAGAACTCTCCCAGCTCGTCGAGGAACAACACGCCGCCGTGGGCCAGCGAGATCTCGCCCGGCCGCAGTCGTCCACTGCCACCGCCCACCATGGCCACGGCGCTCGACCCGTGGTGGGGCGCCCGCAGCGGCGGGCGTCGGACCAGCCCGCCCGGAAGGGAGAGGCCGGCGGCGGAGTGGACCCGGGTGACCTCGAGAGCTCGGTCGTCGTCGAGGTCGGGCAGCACGCCGGGCAGGCGTTGGGCGAGCATCGTCTTGCCCGCCCCCGGGGGGCCGATCATCAACAGGTGGTGGCCCCCGGCGGCGGCGACCTCCAGAGCGGTGCGGGCGACCGGGTGCCCCCGCACGTCGGCCAGATCAGGCGGGGGTGGGGCCGACGGCGGAATCGGATCGTCGGGGGGACGGGGCCAGGGCGTGTCGGCCTTCATGGCCGCCACGAGGGAACGCAGGTCGGGGGCGGAACGGACCCGCAGCCGCCCGATCAGCCCGGCCTCGAAGGCGGAGGGGCGGGCCACCACGACCTCGGGCGCCCTGACGGCGTCGGCCAGGGAGAGCACACCGGGGACGTGGCGGAGGGTCCCGTCGAGGCCGAGCTCGGCGACGAAGGCCCGCTCCCCCACCTCCTCGGGGGTGATCTGCTCGCTGGCCAGCAGCACACCGATGGCGATGGCCAGGTCGAGGGAGGACCCCATCTTGCGCACCGAGGTGGGAGCCAGGTTGACCGTGGTGCGCCGATCAGGCCAGGTGAAGTCGCTCGTCAGGAGGGCGGCTCGCACTCGGTCGTGTGCCTCGCGACACGATGTGTCCGGTAGGCCCACGACGGTGAAGGCGGGCAGACCCTGCCCCACGTGGACCTCGACGGTGACCGGGAAGCCGTCGACCCCGAGCAGGGTGGCGGACGAGACGGTGGCGAGCATGCGGCCCTCCGGTGTTCACGGCACCAGGTGCCGGGATGGAGGGCGGCCGCAGCCACCGAGCAGCACGATCGTAGGGCGCGGGGTGTGACAGCCACAACGGCCGGACCGTCGGCGGCCGCTCGCGAGACGGCGCGCGACTAGCCCTTGTCCTGGCCGAGCACCTCGCGCTCGTAGCGGGCCACGGCGTTGATCTCGTCGGCCGAGAGCTTCTTGGAGAACGACGGCATCTGGTCGCGGCCCTGGGCGATGACCGCCTCCTGATCGGCGATGTCCGGGAAGCGGGCCGCCACCACGCCGGCCAACTTGGGCCCCAGCCCTCCCCCGCCGCCCTTGCCGTGACAGCTCGAGCAGTTGGCGTTGTAGATCTGCTGGCCCTGGGCCAGCACCGGATCGGAGGGTGTGGCCGGGGTCGACTGGCCGCCACACGCCCCCACGAACGTCGCCGAACAGGCGAGCGCCACACCGACGACGAAGAGCTTGGCCGACCGCATGGCGAGCGACGCTACCAGCGGCATCGCCGCCCCCGATTCGGGGTCCGACAGCCGACCGGCGATACTTGAGGCGTGGGCTTCAATCCGCATCGCCAACACCGCCGTTCGCCCGCCGACTACGTCATGGTCGTCGCCGCCCTGGCGGTGTGCCTGGCCCTCGTCGTGTGGGCCTTCTTCGGCTGAGCGGGTGTTCCCGTCCGACGACATCGAGGTCGACGCCGACGGCAACGAGGTCGAGGTCCGTCGGATCCAGCCCTACCAGGCCACCAAGACCTACGTGTGCCCGGGCTGCAACCAGGACATCCGTCCGGGGACCGGCCACGTGGTCGCCGTCCCGTTGCTGGCCGCCGACCTGAGGCGCCACTGGCACCACGGCTGCTGGGCCGCCCGCCACCGCCGGCGCCCGGGCGGCCGGCACTGATCCCACGGGCGGGCGGGCAGGATGGCGTCCATGGAACTGGTCTTCATCCGCCACGGACAGCCCGAGTGGGATCGAAACGGGCTCAGCGTCCAGGATCCCCCGCTGACCGAGATCGGCCGGCGTCAGGCCGACCGACTGGGTGACGCCTTCCGGGATCGGATTGTCGACCGGCTCTTCGTCTCCCCCCTCGTGCGGGCCCGCCAGACCGCCGCGCCGGTGGCCAGGGCCCTCGGGATGGAGCCCGAAGTGCTGGAGTGGCTACCCGAGATCCGGTCGCCGGCATGGGAGGGCACGCCCTCGGAGGTGGTGGAACGGGCCTTCGCCGACGGTCGGGC
Source organism: uncultured Actinomycetes bacterium (assembly GCA_963793025.1). Lineage (GTDB taxonomy): Bacteria > Actinomycetota > Acidimicrobiia > Acidimicrobiales > Acidimicrobilacustridaceae > CAWBYL01. Next base: position 422,099 of record CAWBYL010000005.1, on the reverse strand, counting down.
CCGCCCCCTCGACGAGCAGTGGGACGGCCTACCCGGCGGTGAGTCCTTCCGTGACTTCCACCGCCGGGTGACGACGGGCCTGGTCGGGCTCATGGGTGAGCTCGGGTGCCGGCGACTCACCGAGTTCCCGCGCCTGTGGCAGGTCGAGGACCCCGGCCCGCGGGTCGTGGTGGTGGCCCACGCCGGCACCGACGCGGTCTGCCTCGGTCACCTTCTCGGCATCGAGCCGGTGCCGTGGGAGTGGGAGCGGTTCGTGTCCTTCCACGCATCGGTCAGCGTGGTGCGGACGATGCCGGTGGCCGGCGCCCAGTCGTTCAGCCTGTTCCGCTTCTCCGACACCGGTCACCTGCCGCCCGAGCTGCAGACCGTGTGACCAGCCCGGTCACCTCTTCTTCTTGGGCATCGCCTGGCCGTGGTCACCATGCTTGTCGTGGTGGCGGTGCACGGCCAGTGCCCCGCCCACGATGCCGGCCTGGTTGAGCAGCTCGGCCGGGACCACGGGCGTCCGGCACGTGAGCTTCGGGAGGAAGCGATCTCCCTTCTTGGAGACACCGCCCCCGATGATGAACAGGTCGGGCCACAGCAGGTCCTCGACCATCCGCAGGTACTCGTCGACCCGGGAGGCCCACTCGTCCCAGTCGAGCTCCAGTCGCTCCCGCACCGAGTTGGCGGCCCAGTCCTCGGCGTCGCCGCCCCGCAGCGTCAGGTGACCCAGCTCGGTGTTGGGCAGCAGGCGACCGTCGACGACCACCGCCGAGCCGATGCCGGTGCCCAGGGTGACGGTGATGACGACGCCGGCCTTCCCCCGCGCCGCACCGAAGCGGGCCTCGGCCTCCCCGGCGGCGTCCGCGTCGTTCACGAGGGTGACCGCACAGCCGGTGGCCTCGCTGATCAGCCCGGCCGCGTCGAGGTCGACCCAGGCCTTGTCGAGGTTGGCGGCCGTGTGGACGTGACCGCCCTTCACCACACCGGGGAAGGTGCAACCGATCGGACCGTCCCAGTCGAAGTGGCGGGCCACCGACGACACCGTGGCCGCCACCGCCTCGGGCGTCGCCGGCTCCGGGGTCAACAACCGCAGGCGGTCCGTGACCAGGCGACCCTTCTTGGTGTCGACCACCGCCCCCTTGATTCCGGTTCCACCGATGTCGATGCCGAGCGCCTTCATCCGTCACCTCTTCACCGTGGGGCAGGCCAGGGGTGAGTCTTCCAGACCACCGACCCTGTTTGCTCAGGGCCCTCGCCGTCGTACCCTCGACGTCATGGGGGAGGCCGTCTCGCTCGCCGATCCACACACCGTGACCACCCGTCACTGGCACCGCCTCGACGACGGCCGCGTCCAGTGCGACGTGTGCCCCCGGGCCTGCAAGCTCCACGACGGGCAGCGAGGCGTCTGCTTCGTGCGGGGCCGGGCGGGGGACGGTGTCGTGCTCACGACCTACGGCCGGTCGAGCGGCTACTGCGTCGACCCCATCGAGAAGAAGCCGCTCAACCACTTCCTGCCGGGCACCTCGGTGCTGTCCTTCGGCACCGCCGGGTGCAACCTGGCCTGCCGCTTCTGCCAGAACTGGGACATCTCGAAGTCCAAGGAGACCGACCGCCTGAGCGACTCCGCCGCCCCCGACGACATCGCCACCGCCGCCCGGGAGTTGGGGTGCGCCTCGGTGGCGTTCACCTACAACGACCCCGTGGTGTTCCTCGAGTACGCGGTGGACACCGCGGCGGCGTGTCGCGAGGCGGGGGTCAGGACCGTGGCCGTGTCCGCCGGGTACGCCAACGACGCCGCCCGGCGCGAGCTCTACTCCGCAGTCGACGCCGCCAACATCGACCTCAAGGGCTTCACCGAGGACTTCTACCGCCACGTCGCTGCGGGGGCTCTGGCCCCGGTGCTCGACACCCTCGAATACATCCACCACGAGACCGACACCTGGCTCGAGATCACCACACTGCTCATCCCCGGCCTCAACGACTCCGACGACGAGCTGCAGGCGCTGACGACGTGGGTGATGGAGCACCTCGGCCCTGACGTCCCGCTGCACTTCAGCGCCTTCCACCCCGACTACCGGATGCGCGACATACCGGCCACACCCCCGGCCACGCTCACGCGGGCGCGCCACATCGGGCGGGAGAACGGCCTGCACCACGTCTACACCGGCAACGTCCACGACGCCGCCGGGGACACCACCCTGTGCCCGAGCTGCGGTGCGGCCGTCGTCGTGCGGGACTGGTACGAGCTGCGGTCGTGGGGCCTGACCGGCGACGGTCGGTGTCGGACCTGCGACACCCAGCTGGCCGGTGTGTTCGACGGGCCCCCGGGTGAGTGGGGAGCCCGCCGGGTGCCGGTCCGCCTACGGAACCGGACGGACCGACGATGAGCGCCGACAGCACTCGGGTGCGGCCCGCCGCCGTGGCCGGGATGTTCTACCCGGCGGACCCCGACACGCTGGCCGCCACGGTCACGGCCCACCTGGACGAGGCCGCCCGTCGCGTCGAGCGAACCCACGGGGCCGGCGGGGCGCCGCCCCATGCCGTCATCGTCCCCCACGCCGGGTACGTCTACTCCGGTCTCGTCGCGGCCACGGCCTACAACCGGGTCGCGGCTCGCCGCCACGAGATCGATCGCGTCGTCGTGCTCGGCCCCGCCCACCAGGTCGCCCCTCGGGCCATGGCCGTGCCCGCCACGACGTGGTTTCGCCACTCCACTCGGCGTCGTGCCCGTCGATCTCGACGCCCTCGCCTCGATCGCCACCATGGAGGGGGTCGAGGTCAGCGACCGTCCCCACGCCGACGAGCACAGCATCGAGGTCCAGATCCCGTTCCTCCAGGTCCTGCTCGGCCCCACCTGGACCCTCGTCCCGGTCGTGGTGGGCCGCTGCCCACCTGACCTCGTGGCCGCCGTCCTCGAGCGCCTGTGGGGCGGGCGGGAGACGCTGGTGGTGATCAGCACCGACCTCAGCCACTACCACGACCACGACGAGGCTCGCCGCCTCGACGCGGCCACCGCGGCCCGGATCGTCGAGCGCCGGGCCGACATCGTCCCGGACCGGGCGTGCGGCGCGTTCCCGCTCGACGGGCTGCTCACCGTGGCCGAGCGGCGGGCCCTCCCCGTGGAGCTGCTCGACCTGCGCACCTCGGGTGACACGGCCGGGGACCGGCGCCGGGTCGTGGGCTACGGCGCCTTCGCGGTGGGTTGACGTGGCCGGCGCCCTGACGGACCTGTCCCCCACCGACCGGTGGTGGTTGCTGGCCCTGGCCCGGCGCACCATCGCCGACGCCCTGGACGACGGCACGCTCCACCTTCCGCCCCGGGCCGAGGTTCCCGCGGCGGCGGCCGCACCCGGGGCCGCCTTCGTCACCCTCCGCCGCGACGACCGCCTGCTCGGCTGCATCGGATCCCTGGATCCGATCCGACCCCTGGCCGACGACGTCGCCACCCATGCCTTCGACGCCGCCTTCCGCGACCCCCGACTCCCGGCCGTGGACCGGGACGACTGGAGCCACATGACGGTCGAGATCTCCGTGCTCGGCCCCCGCGAGAGGGTGGAGGTCGCCGATCGGGACGCCCTGCTCGGCGTCCTGCGTCCCGGAGTGGACGGGCTGGTCGTGACCAGCCGCGAGGGGCGCGCCACCTTCCTGCCCTCGGTGTGGGACCAGGTCGGATCGGCGTCGGAGTTCCTCGACCTGCTGTGGCGCAAGGCCCGCTTCCGGCCCGGTCGGTGGCCCGCCGACCTCGTGGTCGAGCGCTACCAGGTGGTCGAGTTCGACGAAGACGACGACCGGTCGGGCGACGGCGGCTGACCCGTCAGGCCCCCTCCTCCGCCCCTTCGCCGGCCGCGAGCGCGACGGCGTCGAGCGCGACCGCGCAGCGTCGGGCGGCGTCGTGGGGGTCGAGCGCGGCCAGCTCGTCGGAGTACACCTCGACCTCCAGCGGGGCGACGCACCCCTGGTCGCGCAGCGACCGCAGCAGCCGGGGCAGGTCCCCGGCGCCGGCACCCGGGAGCAACCGACCGTGCATCGCCTCGTGACGGACGTCGGGTCCGGGCGAGGGCGCCACATCACCCACCTGCACGGCGAGCACCCGGTCGCCCGGATACCCGAGGTCCAGCCGACCGGCGTCGGGTCCGCGCCGGTGGTGCCACGTGTCGACCATCACCCCGCCGTTGGGACGTTCGGCGCGCCGCACGACCTCGTGAGCGGTGCGGCCGTCGGCCATCCCCGAGAACGGGAAGTACTCGATGTGGACGACCAACCCGTGCCGTTCCGCCTGGTCGCACACCGCGGCGAAGGCAGCGGCCGCCTCGGCGTAGGGGATGTCGGTGCCGATGCGGCGGCCCCGTATCTCGAGGGCGGTGACGGAGCGGGCGCCCAGGGCCGCCGCCGTCTCGACGAACTCGAGGGACGAGGGCCCCACCTCGTCGCCGGGGAGCCATCGCATCGGGCCGTCGAGCTCGGCCACCGCCAGCCCCAGGTCGTCCAGCAGGTCCCGCACATCGGCCGGCGTGCGGCCCTCGGCCAGGGCCGCCCGGTAGTCGTCGTGGTAGAGCGAGATGCCCTGGAACCCGGCCGCCGCGGCGGCCCGGGCGGTGATCTCCAGGCCGGGGCGACCGAGGCTGCCGCTGCACAGCACCCGGTCGCCGGGCCCGAGGTTCGCTCCCGCCGGCCGGGCCGGGGTGGCCGGCACCGACTCAGGCCCGCCGCAGGGCCCGGTACCGACGGATGAGGTTGCTGGTGGAGGAGTCGTGGCTCGGGGCGGGCTCGTCGTCGGCCGTCAGCTCCGGGATGATCGCCTGGGCCAGCTTCTTGCCCAGCTCGACCCCCCACTGGTCGAAGCTGTTGATCCCCCAGAGCGCGCCCTGCACGAAGGTCTTGTGCTCGTACAGCGCGATGAGCTGCCCGAGCACCGACGGCGTGAGCCGGGGTACGAGGATGGACGTGCTCGGATGGTTGCCGGCGAACGTCCGGGCCGGGATCTGGGCGGCGGCCACCCCGTCGGCCGCGACCTCCTCGGCCGTGCGCCCGAAGGCCAGGGCCTCCGGTTGGGCGAAGAAGTTGGCCATGAAGATGTCCTGGTGGGGGCCGAGCTCGTGGGCGGGGTTGGCCAGGCCGATGAAGTCGGCGGGGATCAGCTTCGTGCCCTGGTGGATCAGCTGGTAGAAGGCGTGCTGGCCGTTGGTGCCGGGCTGGCCCCACACGATCTCACCGGTCTGGGTGCCCACCGGTCGGCCCCAGCGGTCGACCGACTTGCCGTTGCTCTCCATGGCCAGCTGCTGCAGGTAGGGCGTGAGGTGCGAGAGGTAGTGGCTGTAGGGCAGCACGGCCAGGGTCTGGGCGCCGAAGAAGTTGTCGTACCAGACACCGATCAGGCCCAGGATCATGGGCAGGTTCTGCTCCATGGGCGTGGTCCGGAAGTGCTCGTCGACCAGGTGGAACCCGTCCAGCATCTCGCCGAAGTGGTCAGGTCCGATGGCGATCATGAGGGCGAGGCCGATGGCCGAGTCGTAGCTGTAGCGGCCCCCCACCCAGTCCCAGAAGCCGAACATGTTGGCGGTGTCGATCCCGAAGGAGGCGACCTCCTCGGCGTTGGTCGACACCGCCACGAAGTGCTTGGCCACCGCGGCGTCGTCACCGAGGGCGGCGAGGGACCACTCCCGGGCCGAGCGGGCGTTGGTCATCGTCTCCAGGGTGGTGAAGGTCTTGGAGGCGATGATGAAGAGCGTCTCGGCCGGTTCGAGGTCGGCGGTCAGCTCGTGGAACTCGGTGCCGTCGACGTTGGAGACGAAGCGGACCGTGAGGTCGGGGTCGGCGAACGGCAGGAGGGCCTCGTGGGCCATGTGAGGACCGAGATCGCTGCCGCCGATGCCGACGTTGACCACGTTGCGGATGCGCTTCCCGGTGTGACCCACCCAGTCCCCCGACCGGACGCGGCCGGCGAAGGTGGCCATGCGGTCGAGGACCTCGTGGACGTCGGGCACGACGTCGTGACCATCGAGCTCGATCGTCGTCCCCCGAGGGGCGCGCAGAGCCACGTGCAGCACCGCTCGGTCCTCGGTGACGTTGATCCGTTCGCCGGCGAACATCTGGTCTCGCAGTTCCTCCACCCCGGCCCGCCGGGCGAGGGCGAAGAGGAGCTCGAGGGTGTGATCGGTCAGGCGGTGCTTGGCGTAGTCGACGTAGAGGTCGCCCAGCTCCTGACCGAGGCGCTCGCCCCGGTCGGGGTCATCGGCGAACAGGTCGCGGAGGTGCACGTCGGCGACCTCGGCCTGGTGGGCGGCGAGGGCCCACCACTCGGGGGTCCGGTCGATCGGATCGGGCGCGTCGGGCATGGGAGCTCCTGGGTCAGGCCATGATGAGGGCGAAGCGGGCGGTGAAGGAGGCTCCCGGGGCGACCAGGGGCGCCCGGTCGGAGCGCAGGGCGTCGGCGGGGGCGGTCATCGGCTCGAGAGCGACGTAGTCGTGACCGTCGGGGGCGTACACCTGGGTGAAGGGGTAGCCCCTCCCGAGCGAGAGGGTGATCCGGCGGGACCCGTCATCCAGCTCCAACCGGCGACGGCCGCCCAACCGGTAGCCGTCGTCGAACGTCCGCCCCGCCAGGTCGATCTCCTCCGCCGGCTCGGCGATCTCCTGGCCGGTGGGGATCTGTCGCTCGTCGAGGACGAGCCGATGCCGGGCCGGGAGCGACAGGCGCAGCTTCTCCCGGGGGGTGTCGCCCAGCCGGAGGTAGGGGTGCCAGCCGAAGCTCACGGGGACCGCGGTGGAGCCGGTGGCGGTGAGGGTGGTGGTCACCGTGACCCGTCCGGGGTTCACCTCGTAGAGCACGTCGAGCAGGTGGGGGAACGGGAAGGACTCCATGACCTCGGGCTCGGCGCCGGCGTCGAACCGAGCTCGGAGGCGGGCCCGGGCACCCTCGGCCCGCACCGACGAGACCGCCCACCCGCCCCGACCGATGAGGCTCCCGTGCATCGGCAAGCCGTTGCCGTCCCGGTGCAGCTCGAGGCCGCCCAGGTCGACCTCCCGCCCGGCGATCCGGTAGGTGTCCCCACCCAGGCGGTTGGCCCACGGCGCCAGGAGCGGCAGCCCGCTGGTGTGCCCGGCACGCACCGCGGCCGGACCGCCGTGCAGGTCGAGGATGTCCCCGCCGTCGTGGACCAGGCCGGCGCCGAGGAGGCCGAGCTCCGGGAGCACGGTGAGCGCGGTGGGGCCGGCCACCAGGGTGACGGCGGCCTCGCCTTCGAAGGCGTGGACCAGAGCCCGGGTTGCGTCGGCGTCCACGTCGGTTCGGCTCACGGCAGTGCGGTCAGCCGCCGGTGCCGGTCGTCGGCTTCTCGTCGTGGCCGCCGAACTGCTTGCGCATGGCGGACATGAGCTTGTCGGCGAAGTCGGCCTCGCCGCGCGAGCTGAAGCGCTCGTAGAGGGCACTGGTGAGCACGGGTGCGGGCACGCCCTCGTCGATGGCGGCCAGGTTCGTCCAGCGGCCCTCACCCGAGTCGCTCACCCGCCCGGCGAAGCCGGCCAGCTCGGGCTCGTCGACCAGGGCGGCCGCGGTCAGGTCCAGCAGCCAGGAGGCGATGACGCTGCCCCGCCGCCAGACCTCGGCCACCGCGGTGAGATCGAGCTCGTACTGGTAGTACTTCGGGTCCCGCAGCGGCGTGGTCTCGGCGTCGATCTCCTGGGTGTGGAGCCCGACGTCGGCGTGCTCGAGGATGTTGAGGCCCTCGGCGTAGGCCGCCATGACTCCGTACTCGATGCCGTTGTGGACCATCTTGACGAAGTGTCCGGCGCCGACGGGACCGCAGTGCAGCCACCCCTCCTCTTCCGGGGTGGGATCGCCGGTGCGGCCCGGCGTGCGCTCGATGTCGCCCACACCGGGGGCGATGGTCTCGAAGATCGGCCGGAGCCGGGCCACCACCTCGGTCTCACCGCCGATCATCAGGCAGAAGCCCCGCTCGAGGCCGAACACTCCCCCGCTCGTGCCCACATCGACGTAGTGGACCCCGGCCGGGGCCAGGGACTCGGCCCGGTCGATGTCGTCGCGGTAGTAGGTGTTCCCGCCGTCGATGACGATGTCACCGGAGTCCATGCGGCCGGCCAGGTCGTGGACGGTGTCCCCGGCGTAGGCCGCGGGCACCATCACCCAGGCGGCGCGGGGGACGTCGAGCTTGGCGACGAAGTCGTCCAGATCGGTCGCACCGGTGATGGCGTCGCTCTCGCCGGCCAACGATGTGACCGAGTCCGCGTTGACGTCGTAGACGACGCACGTGTGACCGTCACGCACCAGCCTTCTCACCAGGTTGGCGCCCATGCGCCCGAGTCCGACCATGCCCAGTTGCATCGCGGTGAGCCTTTCGTTTCGCCGGCACCCGTTCGGCGCCGATCTCATGGTGGCACGCACGAGCCCGTCAACGGGTCGGGCGCGCCGAGGGATCAGGGGCCGAGCAGCACGTCTATGGCCTCGGCACCGACGGGGCGCGAGTACAAGAAGCCCTGGGCCATGCCGCAGCCGAGCGCTCGGAGGTGCTCGGCCTGTTCGACGGTCTCGACCCCCTCGGCGACGAGGTCGTGACCGAGGGTGCCGGCCATCCCGACGATGGCGGCCACGACCGAGGAGTCGCGAGCCGAGGTGCCCAGTCCGGCCACGAAGGACCGATCGATCTTGACCACGTCGACCGGGAGCCGGCACAGGTAGGTGAGCGAGGAGTAGCCGGTGCCGAAGTCGTCGAGGCAGAGCCGCAGGCCGATCTCCTTGAGCGACTGCAGCGTCGCCACCGCGGCGTCGACGTCGTCGAGCAGCACGGTCTCGGTGATCTCCAGGTGCAGTCCCTCCGCCTGCGCCCCGGCGGCGCGCAGGGCCGCGATCACGTCGGTCACCAGGTCGGGCTCGGCCAGCTGCCGGGCCGAGAGGTTCACCGACACGAACACGTCCGGGCGATCCCGTTGCCACCGGGCCAGGTGCCAGCACGCCTGGGTGAGCAGATCACGACCCAGCGACACGATGAGCCCGGCATCCTCGGCCACCGGGATGAACTGGTCGGGGCCCATGGCGGGGGCGTCACCGCCTGTCCAGCGGGCCAGGGCCTCGACCCCCACCACGCGGCCGTCGGCCAGGTCCACGATCGGCTGGTACGCCAGCCCGAACTGGCCCCGCTCCATGCCCCGCCGGAGGCTGAGCTCGAGAGTGCGGCGGGCCTCGACCTCCGCTCTCATCTCGGCGTCGAAGACCTCGAGGCCCTGGCCGGCGGCGACCGCCCGGGCCATGGCCACGTCGGCGTCGCTGACGAGCTGGTCGACGGTGCTCGCCCCCCCGGCGGCGACGGCGATCCCCACGGCGGCCGCCACGAACGCCTCGTCGGGCCCGAGCAGGAACGGCTCGGCCATCGCGGCCACCACCGCGGTGCCGAGGTCGGCGGCGGTGGTTGGGTGGACGAGCTCGTCGAGCACGATCACGAAGCGATCCTCGGCGAAGCGGCTCACGAGGGCCCCGGGACCGACGAGGTCCACGAGCCGGCGGGCGGCCTGGCGGAGGAGGCGATCGCCGGCGGCGTGGCCCAGCGCGTCGGTGACGACGGCCAGGCGCTGCAGGCCGACGAAGAGAACCCCGACGTCGACGCCGTGGAACGCGGCCCGGCCGAGGGCAGCTTCGAGCTGGGCCGCCAGCAGGGCCCGGTTCGGGAGGTCGGTGAGCTCGTCGTGGGTGACCCGGTGAGCCAGCTCCCGCTCGATGGCGCTGTGGTCGGCGACGGTGCCGACGATCCCGACCGGCGCACCGTCGTCGCCGGGAAGCGGGGCGAGCCGGCACCGGACGAGGTGGGTGGCCCCGGTGCTGGAGAGCAGCCGGCAGTCGATCAACTGGCTCCCGCCCCGCTGCCGCGCCCGGCGGGCCGCGGCGACGACGGCGTCTCGGTCGTCGGGGTGCACAGCGTCCAGCCCCAGCGGGGGGTCGGGGTGTTCCGGGTCGCCGCCGGTGAGGGTCACGAGGGTGCGGTTGGCGTACACCACCTGCCGGGAGGAGTCGATGACGAAGACCCCGATCGGGAGGTGATCGGCCATCCACCGGAAAGGCGCGTCGAGGACCCGGCGCGGGTCGACGCCAGGGGGATCGGTGAGGTCGACCAGCGGGCCGAACGTCGTCTCGCTCATCGCTCGTGCCCGTCGCTCATCGTCGACACCTCTCCTCTCGTGGTTCCTCGGGCGCCCGAAGGGGCGCGATGTGCGGGTCGGGCCCGCCGGGATCCCGTCGTCGACGACGAACGCCGCCGAGAAGCCGACCGACAGTCTTGCGCCCACGACGACCGCGGACGGTGATGGGGGTGGGTGGCGCTCCGGCGGTGCGTGGTCACCGGGCCCCGGCGCCGGGAGGGCCCGGAGGCGACCGACGACGATCAGGAGGGCGGGCTCTCGGCACCCTGGCGGTGGTGGGCCACCCACTGCGCCCCGCAGAACCGCTCGACGGCGCGCACGATCCGGCGGGTCCGGATGGAGGTGAAGATGTCGAACGCGTGCTGGGCGCCATGGAGCTCGACGTAGTGCACCGGGGCCTCGGAGCAGGCCCGCAGGGCGGCCACGAAGGACCGGGCGTCGGCCACCGGCGCGAGGGTGTCGTGATCGCCGTGGATGACGAGGAACGGCGGGGCGTCGGCCCGCACGTGCTCCAGGGGTGAGGCCTCGAGGAACCTCTCGGGCTCGTCGTCGATGAAGGCCTTCATGATGAGCGGCTGGAGGAACCAGTCGAGGAACTGCGCCGGCATCTCACCGGACCGGTTGGTGAAGTCGTACACCGCGTAGAACGGGATGCAGGCCTGCACCGACGTGTCGGCGTCCTCGAAACCGGGCTGGTAGGCCGGGTCGTCCTGGGTGAGGGCCAACATGGCGGCCAGGTGGCCGCCCGCCGAGCCTCCGGTGACGACCACGAACGACGGATCGACCCCCCACTCTCCGGCGTGCTGGCGGATCCACGTCAGCGCCCGCTTGAGGTCGACCAGGTGGTCGGGCCACGTCGCCACCGGGCTGAGTCGGTAGTTGGCGTTGAAGCCCACCCAACCGTCCCGCGCCAGTGCCTTGAGCAGTGGGATGCCCTGCTCCCGCTTGTCGCCGATCATCCACGCGCCACCGTGGATCTGCAGCACCGCGGGGCGCAGGGTTCCGGGCTCGGGGGGATCGGACGGGGCGAAGACATCGAGCTTCAGCACCCGGCCGGCCACACGGGCGTAGGGGATGTTGCGGGTCCTCGTCACCCGGTGCCGGTCCGAAGCGTCGTCGGGCGCGCCCAGATCGGCCAGGGCCTCGGCCGCCGCTCCGGCGGTGGAGCGCGACCACAGGATCATCACGGCCAGCGCCAGCCAGGTCACGGCGCACAGCACCAGCCCCACGACGCCCGCCGGTCGGTCGAGCGCTCCGGCCCACACCAGGAACCCGGCCGCCACCACGCCGAAGAGCAGATGGAACCAGGCCAGCTCGATGGTCAGCCACGAGGCCACGAAGCTGGGCAGGAAGAGAACGACGTTGCGGCGCGCCGGCAGGAAGGCGTTCACCACCGCGACCACGCCGACCACGCCGATCACGAGGAGCACCCACGACATCTCTCCAGTGTGCCCCGCCGCGCCGCTCGGGTCGTCGCCCGGCGTCGAGAGGCGGACGGGTGGCGGAGCGTCAGCTGGGGGTCCACGATGGGGCTGTGGGCAATCGACTCTCCGGACTGGACGCCATGTTCCTCTACGTGGAGACCGACGCCATGCCCATGCACGTCGCCCTCACCGCGGTGCTCGACCCCTCGACCGTCCCTGGCGGCTACACGTTCGAGAAGATGCGCACCTTCATCGGCGAGCGCATCCCGATGGTGGCCGAGCTGCACCGACGGGTCGTCGAGGTTCCGCTGCGGCTGGCCCACCCGGTGTGGGTCGATGACGTCGACTACCGCGTGGAGCACCACGTCCACCGAGTGGTGCTCGATCCTCCCGGCGAGGAACGCCAGCTCGCGGCATTCGTGGCCGAGATGGCCGGGCGCCGCCTGGCCCGGGACCGACCGCTCTGGGAGTTCTGGATCGTCGAGGGGCTGGCCGAGGGACGCATCGCCCTGGCCGGGAAGGTGCACCACTGCGCCCTCGACGGTCGGGCCGCGGCCGACCTCATGCCCGCGTTCTTCGGCATCAGCCCCGATCCCGAGCCGGTCGTGCCCGCCGACGTCGAGCCCGCCCTGCGCCCCGATGACCTGACGATGGTCACCAGCGCCGTTCGCGACCGCGCCCGCAGCCTTCCCGGCTCCGTGGGAGCGGTGGCTCGCCTGGCACGAGGTACTCGCTCCATCGCCTCGCGACGCAACGGAGGCGACAGTGCCGGGGCCACCCCCCTCGTCTGCCCCCCGACGCCGTACAACGGCTCCATCACCGCGGCGCGGTCCATCGCCTTCGGCCGTCTCCGCCTCGACGACGTCAAGACCGTCGGGCGGGCCGCCGGGGCCACCGTGAACGACGTCCTGCTCACCATCTGCGCCCGTGCCCTACGGGCCCACCTGCAAGCGGCCGACGCGCTGCCCGAGAGCCCGCTGGTGGCCGCGGTGCCGGTGTCGGTCCGCCCGGACCCTCCCGCCGACGGCAACGGCACCGGTAACGGCACCGGCAACATGATCTCGACGATGTTCGTGCCCCTCCACTGCGAGATCGACGAGCCCGCCGCGGCTCTGCGAGCCACGGCCCGCGACAGCGCGGCGGCCAAGGCCGAGCACGCCATCGTCGGCGGTGACACCGCGCTGCGCCTGGCCGAGCTCGCCGATCCCCTGGCCATGCCCTTCTTCGTGCAGCTGTACTCCAGAGCGGCACTGGCCGACCGCCATCGACCGGCGGTCAACGCCATCGTCTCCAACGTGGTCGGGCCGCCGATCCCCATCTACCTCGGCGGGGCGCGCGCCGAGGCCCTCTACCCGATGGGGCCGGTCGTCGAGGGCGTCGGGCTCAACCTCACGGTGATGAGCTACGACGGGCACGTCGACCTCGGTCTGCTGACCGCCGCGGCGCTGGTGCCGGACCCAAGTGAGATCACCGCGCTGTTGCCCTCGGCGCTGGCCGAGGTGGCCGCCGCGGTGGGCGCCACCCTCGCCACCCCTTAGATCCGCCGGCGACGCCGGCCGGCCCGATCTGCCGGGCCCGGTTCGGGACCGATACATTGCGACCGTCGACCCGGACGGCTCCGCGCCGGGCGCGGACGCAACGTGCACCGGGCCGTCTGGCCCGATTTCCAAGGGGGATCCCATGAACACCTACGACAAGTTCTTCATCGGCGGCGAGTGGGTCGAGCCGGCCGGCAACGAGACGCTAAAGGTCGTCAGCCCGACCAGCGAGGAGGTCATCGGCTCGGTGCCCGTGGCCACGATCGCCGACATGGACCGGGCCGTCGCCGCCGCCAAGGCCGCCTTCGAGGGCGAGTGGTCCACCTGGACGCCCGAGGCTCGTGCCGAACTGCTCCAGCGCATCGCCGACGGCATCAAGTCCCGCCAGGACGACTTCACCAACCTCATCGTGAGCGAGGTGGGCGCCCCCTACTACTTCTCCATGTTCGGCCAGACGCTCGCCGCCGCCATGGTGTTCGACGCCTTCGTCGCCCACACCCGGGAGTTCAGGTTCGAAGAGGTCCGTCAGGGCGCGCTCGGCGGGCCGATCATCGTTCGCCGCGAGCCGGTCGGCGTGTGCGCCGGCATCATCCCGTGGAACGTGCCGCTGTTCATCACCGCCCTGAAGGTCGCCCCGTGCATCGCGTCGGGCTCCACCATCGTGTTGAAGCCGGCTCCCGAGACGCCCCTCGACGCCAACGTCTTCGCCGAGATCCTCGTCGACGCCGGCTGCCCGGCCGGCGTGGTGAACATCGTCGCCGCCGACCGCGAGGTGGGCGAGCACCTCGTGCGCCACTCCGACATCGACAAGGTCAGCTTCACCGGATCCACCGCCGCGGGCCGCAAGATCGGGGCCATCTGCGGCGAGCAGCTCAAGCGGGTCACCCTCGAGCTCGGCGGCAAGTCGGCCGCCATCATCTGCGACGACGCCAACCTCGAGGAGACCATTCCCCACCTCATCGGTGGCGGCCTCATGAACAACGGCCAGGCGTGCGTGGCCCTCACCCGCGTCCTCGCCCCCCGCAGCCGTTACGACGAGATCCGCGACGCGCTCGGGCGCCGCCGTGTCGGCCCAGGTCGTCGGCGACCCCGCCACTCCCGAGAACCTGGTGGGCCCGCTGATCGCCGAGCGCCAGCGGGTGCGCGTCGAGGGGTACATCGCCAAGGGCAAGGAAGAGGGCGCCACCGTGGTCGTCGGTGGCGATCGGCCCGAAGGGTTCGGTACCGGCTGGTTCGTGGCCCCGACCCTGTTCGCCGACGTCGACAACTCGATGACCATCGCCCAGGAGGAGATCTTCGGGCCGGTGCTGTCACTCATCCCCTACGACGACATCGAGGACGCCGTCCGCATCGCCAACGACAGCGACTACGGCCTGGCCGGAGCGGTGTACACCGCCGACGTCGACTTCGGCATCGGCATCGCCCGGCGGGTGCGCACCGGCACGTTCGCGGTGAACACCACCCAGGGAATGGACTTCAACGGCCCCTTCGGCGGATTCAAGTCCTCCGGCATCGGCCGGGAGCTCGGCCCCGAAGGCCTCCACGCCTTCTGCGAGGACAAGACCATCTCGCTGCCGGGCGGACACGAGATCGCCCTCACCGACTGATCCGTCCCGAGGGGCGCCGGCGCCGCCGGAACCCGACGACCGGCCCGCATCCGATCCGCCACGAGCGGGTGGGGTGCGGGCCGGTCCGCGTCCGGGCCGATCTGCTCCTGCCCGAGGGCGGGTGGGTCAGGAGAAGGAGTCTTCGGCCGAGGCGGTCGTCCAGGCCTGCACCGGTCCGGCCAGCTCGACCAGGTCCCGGGTGGCGGCCAGGTCGACGGGCACGCCGAGGCGCTGCACCCCACCTTCGTGGAGGGCCCCCACGAGACGCTCACGGTGCTCGCTGGCCCCGTCCCAGGCGGCGTCGGCACCCCACACCTCGCACACCACGGTGAGGTCGAGAGCAGCGGCCAGGTCGAGCAACGCCTCGGTGGCCGGATCTGTGGGGGCGGTGACGACCGCGACTGCGGGCCGGCCGTCGAGGGCGGCGACCATCGCTGCGGCCACCCCGAAGCCGTGCACCGGCCGGGCCGGAACCACCGTGGAGCCGGCCGGGCGCTCGACCAGGCCACGCGCCAGCCACAACCCTGCCGGACCCGGATCGGCGGCGACCAGCGCGCCGCCTTCGAGCACCTCGGCCAGGTCGGCGACCGCCCGCACCGGGTGCAAGGGGACCGAGGTGGCGGCGAGGGCGCTCGACGCGAGTGCGGCCAGTTCCTCGACCAGGGCGCCGCCGGTCAGGCGCCCGGATCCGTCGGAATCGGGCCAGTGGTGAGCCATCAGACCGAGGTGCCACGGTTCCACGTCGAGGACCTGGGCCCCGTCGGGGATCACCGAGAGCGCCTCGACCGGGTCGACTCCGGCGGCCACGACGAGCTCGACGCCGGCCAGCCCGGCCAGGCCGGCGTCGTCGGCCTGGAGACCGACCACGCCGCGCCACGCCGGGTCGTCGAGCGGGAGCACACCGGCGGCGCCGAAGGTGGCCACCACCGGCGCTCCGGTGTGCCGGGCCGCCTCGGCCACGCCGGCGACCTCGCCGGCCCGCACCACGCCGGGTCCGATGAGCAGCACCAGCCGCAGCTCGGCCAGGCTGGGCGAGAGGCGCGTGAGCTGGTCGGTGGTGGTGGCCAGCGTGAGAGCCTGGACGTCGACCGGGGCGGGCTCCTCGAGGTCGACCAGGATGTCGAGTTCCACCGCGGCGTGGACCTCGCCGAGCGTCCAGCCGGCAACCGCGGCGGGCAGGGACTCGACGTCGTCGACCTCGTGGGGGATCACCTGCTCACCGGGCTGGTCGCCGATGCGCACCCGCCGGCCCGGGAGCAGAGCCAGTCCGGGATGGAGGGCGGGGGCGGTGGCCAGGCGGCCGTCAGCGTCGGCCAGCAGCACGGCGATCTCGGCCGAGGGGACGTCGACCAGGGCGATGCCGTCGGGCGCGGGCAGGGAGTGGCCCGGGGCGCGGAACGCCCGGGTGGCTCCCGTGGCCCGCAGGCAGGCGGCGAGGAGATCGCCGGTGGTGGTGAGGTCGGGCACGTCAGTCCTCCGGGAGCCAGCGATAGCGGACCCAACCCGACACCGGGCGGGCACCGAGGGAGTCGTAGAAGCCCTGGGCCGACGTGTTCCAGTCGAGCACGAGCCACTCGACCCGCCCGTCGGTCATGGTGCGGAGCCGTTCGATCAGCGCCCGGCCCAAGCCCGAGCCCCGGTGGGCAGGTCGGACATAGAGGTCCTCGAGCCAGATGCCCCGGCGACCGAGGAAGGTGGAGAAGGTGGGGAACCACAGCGCCATGCCGGCGAGGGCACCGTCGGCGGCCGCCGCGACGAGCACCGAGGCGGCGGGATCGGTGCCGAAGAGCTGGGCCCCGAGATCGTCGAGGTCCCAGACCACCTCGTCGGTCATCTTCTCGTAGTCGGCCAGCTCCCGGATCAGGGCGGCCACCTCGCCCAGATCGTCGGGTCCTGCGTCGCGGATGTTCCATCCGGCGACGGGAGCGGTCGGTGGTTCGGACACGGCCGCCGAGCCTACGGCCCGAAACCCGCCATCTGATGCGCTGGGCGCGTGCTCGAGCACGCGAGATGCGCATCGTTTCCCGAAGAACCCGCATCTGATGCGCTGGGCGCGTGCTGAAGCACGCGAGATGCGCATCGTTTCGGGCGGGCGGCGCGGGTCAGGTCTGGTCGAGGAGGAGGTGGGCGACGCGGCGGCGGTGCCAGGCGGCGTCGCCCCAGGCCGCGGCGAGGGCCCACGTGCGCTTGAGCCAGAAGTGCAGGTCGTGCTCGGTGGTGTAGCCGATGGCCCCGTGGCACTGGAGGGCGTTGCGGGCCACGGTCTCGGCCGCGTCCGAGGCGAGGCATTTGGCCATCGACACGTCCCGCTCGGCGCTGTCGCGTCCGTGGGCCAGCGAATAGGCGGCGTTCCAGACGGCGGGACGGGCGAAGCTGACGCCGAGCTCGCAGTCCGCCAGGTGGTGCTTGACCGCCTGGAAGCTCCCGATCGGCACACCGAACTGGCGGCGGGCGATCACGTACTCGACGGTCGTGGCGATCATCTGCTCGGAGAGGCCCACGAGCAGACCGGCGGCGGCGACCGCACCCCGGTCGAACGCCCGGTTGGCGGCCTGCCAACCGTCGTCCCCGGCGACGATCAGCTCCGCGTCGGCCTCGTCCCACTCCGCGGTGAACAGCCGGCGGGCGCCGTCCACCGACGGCTGGGGGGTGAGGCGCAGGACCGTGCCGGGAACGGCGTAGATCCGGTCGCCCCGTTGGGCGACGAGGAGGTCGGCCACGTGGGCGTCGCTCACGAAGGGCTGGCCGTCGAGGCTGATGGTGGCCACCGCGGTGCCGGCGGCGATGGCCGGCAGCCACCGCTCGGCGAGGGCCTCGGGGGCGCTCTCGGCGAGCAGCGGGGCGACCACTGCGGTGGTCTCGAGAAGGGGCCCGGGGAAGGCGACCCGGCCCGCCTCCGTGAGCAGCGGGATCAGGTCGACCTCGTTCATGCCGAGGCCCCCGTGGCTCTCGGGGACGGTGAGACCGATGACGCCCATCTCGGCCAACACCGCCCACAGGTCGGGGCTGCGCCCGCCGTCGTCGGCCCACGCCCAGCGCACGGCCTCCGGCGGGCACTCCTTGGCCAGGAGGTCGGCGACGGTGTCACGGAAGAGGATCTGATCCTCGGTGAACGAGAAGCGCATGACGACTACTTCCGGGGCAGGCCGAGCACGCGCTCGGCGACGACGTTGCGTTGGATCTCGTTGGTGCCGGCGTAGATCGGCCCGGAGAGGGAGAACTCGAAGCCCTTCATCCACGCCCCGCCGTCCACGGCCCCGGGAGCGTCGTCGACCAGTTCGGCGGTGGGTCCGAGGAGGCGCAGCGCCGTCTCGTGCAGCGCCACGTCCAGCTCGGACCAGTAGATCTTGGTGAGGCTCGATCGGGCCCCCTGGGAGCGACCCTCGACGATGCCGGTCACGTCGACGAGGGTGGCCAGGCGATAGGCCTCCGCCTCCATCCACGACTGGGCCACGGCGTCGCGCAGGCTCGGGTCGCCGGCACCGACGGCGGCCCGGTCTCCGCTGTCGGCCTGGGCCGAACGGCGACGCCACAGGTCGACCAGGCGGTCGGCGGCGGCGCAGAAGCGACCGGGTGAGCGCAGGGTCAGGCCCCGCTCCGACGAGGTGGTGGCCATGGCCACACCCCAACCCTGGTTGACCCCGCCGAGGACCTGGTCGTCGGGGACGAAGACATCGTCGAAGAAGACTTCGGCGAAGCCCTCGTCGCCGTCGAGACGTTCCACGCCCCGCACGGTGACACCGTCGGCGTCGAGAGGGATGAGCAGGTACGACATCCCCTTGTGCCGCTCGGCCTCGGGATCGGTGCGGAACAGACCGAACACCCAGTTGCAGAACGCCCCTCGGGTGGTCCAGGTCTTCTGGCCGTTCACCCGCCAGCCGCCGGCCGCGTCGTCGCGGGTGGCCCGGCTCTTGATCCCGGCCAGGTCCGAGCCGGCGTCGGGCTCGGACCAGCCCTGGCACCACAGGTCGTCGGCCGAGGCCATGCGGGGCAGGAACCGGGCCTTCTGCTCCTCGGTGCCGAACTCGAAGAACGTGGGGGCCAGCAGGAAGATGCCGTTCTGGGTGACCCGCTGGGGACCACCCACCCGGTAGTACTCCTCCTCGAAGATCAGCCACTCCCACACCGACGCCCCGCGCCCGCCGTACTCCTCGGGCCACGACACGACCGACCAGCGGGCGGCGTGGAGCTTCTTCTCCCATTCGACGTGCAGGTCGAAGCCTTCTCGGGTGTCTCCCGACGGGAGGCCGTGGGGCACGTTGGCCTCGAGCCACTCCCGTGCCTCGGCACGGAAGGCCTCCTCGGCCTCGGTGAAGTTCAGGTCCATGGGGGCTCCGGTCGACGTCATCGGTGTCCGGCCGGCGATCGTAGGCCAGGCTCTGATGGCCAGTCAGGTCCGGGACCCGCCGCCCCAACCGAGGGCGGGACGACGCTCGACACAAAACCTGACGGGTCGTCAGGAACTTCGTATATTATGTTCGAAACCGGGACCCTTCCCCCGATCCGCCATCGTCGAGCCGGCAGCACCGGCCAACGCGAGGAGTCGAGCGTGACCATCACCGCCCCTGAACCGACCACGACCGGCACCCAGCGCACCATCCCGCGCTTCGTCAGCGTCGACGACCACATCATCGAGCCGCCCAACGTCTGGCAGGACCGCCTCCCCGAGAAGTACAAGGCGGTCGGTCCCCGCCTCGAGCGCCTCCGTGTCGACAACCTCCAGTTCGACGGCATCAACTACACGTTCGACATCATCGACTCGAGCGCGTCCGAAGGGAAGCTCGCCGACTTCTGGTGCTACGAGGACATCCGCGTCCCCATGCGCCGCATCATCACCGCCGTCGGCTTCCCCATCGAGGAGCGCACGCTCATCCCCGTCACCTACGAGGAGATGCGCAAGGGCTGCTGGGACCAGACCGCCCGCCTCGAGGACATGGACGTCAACCACACCGAGGCGTCGCTGTGCTTCCCGACGTTCCCGCGCTTCTGCGGCCAGACGTTCGAGGAGGCCAAGGACAAGGAGCTCGCCCTGCTCTGCGTCAAGGCCTACAACGACTGGATGGTCGAGGAGTGGTGCGGGGGCGCCGGCGCCGGTCGCCTCATCCCCCTGTGCATCGTGCCCCTCTGGGACGCCGATCTGGCCGCCGCCGAGGTCCGCCGCAACGCCGCTCGCGGCGTGCACGCCGTGTGCTTCTCCGAGATCCCGCCGTTCCTCGGCCTCCCGAGCATCCACACGGGCTACTGGGAGCCGTTCTTCCAGGCCTGCGCCGAGACCGACACGGTCATCAACATGCACATCGGCTCGTCGTCCAAGATGCCGGCCACCTCGCCCGACGCCCCGGCCGGCGTGCAGGCCACCCTGAGCTTCAACAACGCCATGGGGTCGCTGGCCGACTGGATCTTCTCCGGCGTGCTGGTGCGCCACCCCACCCTGAAGCTGGCCTACTCCGAAGGCCAGATGGGCTGGATCCCCTACGCCCTCGAGCGGGCCAACAGCGTGTGGCGCGAGTTCCGGGGCTGGGCCTTCGACTCCACCGCCGTGCCCGAGTCGCCCGAGTTCTACTTCCGTCGCCAGGTGTTCGCCTGCTTCTTCCGCGACAACTTCGGCCTCAAGAACCTCGAGGACATCGGCGTCGACAACGTCACCTTCGAGACGGACTACCCCCATTCGGACTCCACCTGGCCCGACACCAAGGGCATCTTCACCGACATGGTCAGCGACCTCGACGACGAGACCGTCTACAAGCTGGCCCGGGGCAACGCCATCCGCATGCTGTCGCTCGACCTCGACTGAGGCCTTCGGCTCTCCCGTCCTCAGGGTCCGACCACCGCTGACACCAGCCGGTCGATGGCGGCCACGCTGCGACGCGTGGCCGCCGGGTCGCCGTTGACCACGACGGAGAACACCACGGCCCGCCCCTCGACGGTGGTGGCATAGCCCGACAGGGCCGCCCCGCCGATGATCGTGCCCGTCTTGGCCCGCACGTTCCCGACGGTCGTCGGCCCGCCCAGGCGACCGATCAACGTTCCCGACTCCCCGGCCACCGGGAGCCCGCCCACCACGTCGGGCGCCCACGGCTGCTCGGCCAGCACCTGCAGGATCCTCCGCAGGTCACGGGCCGACCGGTGATCGGCACGCGACATCCCGGATCCGTCGCCGCTGTGGCCCTCCAGGTGCAGGCACCACGGCGCCAGCGCCGCCTCGACCGTGACCGCACCGGCCTCGGTGGAGCCTCCACCGATCTCGCGCAGGAGGGCCTCGGCGATCTCGTTGTCCGAGCGGGTGAGCATGGTCCGCACGAGTTCGCCGAACGGCGCCGAGTCGACGGCACCCACCACCGGGTCGGTCACCGTGGCCGCACCGTGGCTGACGGTCCGCTCCTCGACGACCACACCGGCCCCGCCGAGGGCAACCACGAAGACCTCGGCGTTGCCCACCTCGGGATCGGCCAGGTACTCGTCGTCGAGGCGGGCCCGGTTGTCGTCCACGGTGAGGGTGGCCAACGGACCGATGTAGTACGGCATCTGCCAGTCCTCCCACCCGGGCGCCATCGTGGCCGGCTCGAACCGGGACGAGTCGACGACCACCCGTGAGACGCGTTCGACACCGGCCTGGCGGACCTGGGCGGCCAGCTCGGTGAGCGAATGGCGGCCCGACGACCGCAGGGTGGGGTCGCCGTCGGCCACCAGCACCAGCACGTCACCGGACAGGCGCACCTCGGTCCGGAAGGTGGAGGCGGGATCGAGCAGGGAGCGGGCGCCGACGGCGGTGAGCAGCTTCTGGTTCGAGGCCGGGAGCAGGGGGACGTCGCCATCGACGGATGCCACCTCGCCGTAGCCGTCGACCCACACCGAGACCGACCGGTCCAGGCCGTCGAAGGCGGGATCGTCGAGAGCAGCGTCGATCCGTCCCCGCAGCTCGGCGGGAACGGGCTCGGCTCCGTCGTCGAGGGCGTCCCGGCGGTCGCACGGAACGGTCGAGGGCGGGGCCGAGGAGTACGGCGCGGGATCGACCGACACGGTCGACTCGGCCGCCACCTCGCCGGCGCCCGACGAGTCGGTGGAGCACCCGGCGACGGTGAGACCGGTGAGGGCGACCAGCCCGGCCAGCCATGGGGTCCGACGGCCGGACCGGCGCCGAGGTCGGTCGAATCGGACGGAACTCACCGGCGACGCCTCATCCCTTCCAGGGTGGCAGGGTTGGCCGGCGCCCGCAGAGCGCTAGGTTCGGAGGGTGGCCCGCTCCCGCACCCACCGTCGCCGCGGCACCCTTGGCGCCTTCCGTCGTGGCGTGGTCTCCGACCTCATGTTCTGGATCGTGCTCGTCCTGGCTCTCGCCGTGGGCGCCGTCGTGGCCGGAGCCCTGCTCGTGCTGGTCGGCACGCCCGCCAACGCCATCGGCTGGGTGTGGACCGGCGGGGCCTTCGTCTTCGGTGCTTTCATCGGGTTCGTCGTGCTGAGCATGGGCCTGAACATCAGCCGGGCCATGGAGCACGGCTCGGCCGAGGCCGACCGAGGACGCGGTGACTCCCTCGAGGCCACCGGACGGGCCGCCGGCGCCGTGGTCGGCAAGGGTCTCAGTGCCGTGACCCGCACGAGCCGGAAGAAGGACGGCAAGCCCCCCGGAAACGTCCCGGCCGCTCCCACCAGCGGGGCACCCTCGGCGCCGGCGGGGTCGGGCACGACGCCGTCAGAACCCAAGCCCGACGTCACGGTCGACAAGGCCGCCCGGGTCCTCGGTTCGATGGTCGGGCGGCGCGTCGCCGAACGCCGGGCCCGCGGCGACAGCTGATGGACCTGGGCATCGCCGGCCGCCGGGCCGTGGTCGCCGGTGCGTCGTCCGGCCTCGGGAAGGCCACCGCCCGGGCGTTGGCCGCCGAGGGTGTCCGGGTGGTGATCGGCAGTCGATCGGCCGAGCGACTGGCCGCGGCGGCCGCCGACATCGACGGCGACGTCATCCCCGTCGTCGGCGACGTCGCCACCCCGGCAGGGGCCAGTGCCTTCGCCGAGGCGGCGGCCGCCGCACTGGGGGGGGTCGACATCCTGGTCCCCAACGCCGGGGGTCCCCCCGCCGGCACCTTCGCATCGACACCCGTGGATGCCTATCCGGCGGCGCTCGACATGAACCTCATGTCGGTGGTGGCCATGTGCTCGGTGCTGGTACCGCCCATGCAGGCCGCCGGCTGGGGCCGGGTGGCGGCCATCACCTCGGTGAGCGTGCGCCAACCCATCCCCCACCTCATCCTGTCCAACACCGCCCGAGCAGGCGTGACCGGCTTCCTGAAGACGCTCGCCCTCGAGGTGGCGGGCGACGGGGTCACCGTGAACTCTGTCCTGCCCGGCTCTCACGACACCCAGCGCATCCGCGACCTCCACGGCGGCGATTCGTCGGCCGCCGGCGCCGACATCCCGGTGGGTCGCCTCGGGCGACCGACGGACTTCGGCGCGGTGGTGGCCTTCCTGTGCAGCGACCAGGCTCGCTTCATCACCGGATCGGCCGTCGCCGTCGACGGTGGCGCAGTTCGCGGCCTCCTCTAGCGAGCCCGGGCCGGCCCGTCGTCGGGCGCCGGCGCCGCCGCGTGACGCCACGCCCCCACCATCTGGCGGGCGATGCCCTGGTTGCGCTGCTCACCATCGACCATCACCGACACCAGGTCCTGGGCCCCGGCGCCGCTCCACCCCCGGGCCACCCCCACCACCGCGCCACGACGACGGGCCGTCACCACCAGGGATTCGGTTCCGGACGGGGCGTCCGTGGCCACGGGAACGGGCCCGTCGTCAGATCGGACATGCGCCTCGAAGGCCTTGGCTTCCGGATCGAGGAGGCGGGTGACGGCCAGCTCGAGCTCGACCCCGCCCCGACCGACCACCGCAACCGGGGCCAGCGGGGCGTCGGCGATCGGGATCCACCGCCGTTTCTCACCCTCCCGCCGCTCCTCCAAGAGGTGCACCCGCTCGAAGGTGGCTTCGACCACGAAGCCCGACAGCGCCTCCAGCGCCGCGGCGATCCGCTCCGGGGCCATGTCGTCGGCGAGGGTCACGTGGGGGACGAAGGGGTGAGTGAGAGACCGCTCGAGAGGAGCGACGAACACCCGATCGCGCAGGGAGCGCAGGACCTGGGTGGCGTCGCCCCGACCACCGACCGCCAGGTGGAGGGTGGGCGTGGCGGGCAGGAAGGTGGCGGGCGGCCCGAGGCGAACGGTGAAGGGACGGGCCCCCGAGGCCGCCGCCCGCAGGACCCGCAGCGCGTCGGGGACGTCGGCGACCCGGACGTTGACCGGCGGCACCAACGTGAGATGGGGCGGGATCCGGCCGTAGGCTCCGTCGTCGCAGGCCAGGCGCAGGCCGTCGACCTGGGCGGCGAGGGGCTCGGGCACGAGCAGAGCGACACCGAGGCGGAGTCGGGGCACGCCGGCACGGTAGCGCCCTCGCACCGCGCCGTTGCCCTCGTTCCGCCGCTCCCGCCCCGCCGGTGGTCGCGATCCCGGTCTCGACCCGTCAGAGCGTCGCCGCCGCGAACGTGTCGCAGGCTCCCGGGTCACCGGAGCGGTAGCCGGAGGTGAACCAGCGTTGCCGCTGCTCGCTCGACCCGTGGGTCCACGAGTCGGGGTCGACGCCGCCGCCGAAGTGGCTCTGGATGTAGTCGTCGCCGATCACCGAGGCGGCATCGAGGCCGAGCGCTATGTCCTCGTCGGTGATGTCCTCGATGAGCTGGGTCTGCTCGGCGTGGGCCGCCCAGACGCCGGCGTAGCAGTCGGCCTGGAGCTCGAGGCGAACCGATCCGCTCTCGGCCCCTTCACGATCGCCGGCGGCTCGCCGATCGGCCCCGACGAGGTGCTGCACGTGATGGCCGTACTCGTGGGCCACCACGTAGGCCTCGGCGAACGGACCGCCCTGGGCGCCGAATCGCGACTGGAGATCGTCGTAGAAGGAGAGGTCGAGGTACACGGTCGTGTCCGCGGGGCAGTAGAAGGGCCCTACGGAGGAGGTCGCGCCTCCGCATCCCGTCGAGACCTGCCCGGTGAACAACACCGTGTCGATCTCCTGGTAGCCGTTCAGCGTCTGACCCCAGTACTCCTGCACCGAGTTCACCACGGCCACGATCCGGCAGTCCTGGCGCTGCTCGGCATCGGAGCCGGTACGGCACTCGGCCGACAGGTCGGCCTCGGTGCCGCTGCCCGCCCCCAGGGAGAACGGCGATCCGGCGCCGCCGAGTGAACCGTCTCCACCACCCCCGCCGCCGAGGAACGTGACGGCGAGGAAGATCAACAGACCGACCAACCCGGTACCGCCGAGGGCCATGGGCGCGGCACCCATACCCCGCCGATCGGAGACCTGGGACGAGTCGAGTGAGGCTCCGGATCGGAATCGCATGGCGACTCTTTACCCCATCTCGCCACGGACGATGGCCGGATCAGGGACCGGCGGCGCCCAGCCGTCCGACGGCTCGGGCGACGGACGGGCCGGAGCTGGACGACAATGCGTCATGGCCCACCATCGGATCGCTCCTGACGACTATCGGGTCCGGCCCGGCGACTCCGTGGCGCTGGCCGCCCGTTCCACGAGGAGCACCGACGGCTTCGACGGCGGCAAGAAGGCGGGGAAGGCCGCGCTTCCGGCCCTCAACCGGCGCCTGGCCGACCTCCAGCAGATGCTCTTCGCCGAGTCCCGTCACAAGCTCCTCGTCGTGCTCCAGGGCATGGACACGTCCGGCAAGGACGGCACGATCAAGCACGTCTTCCACACCATCAACCCCCTGGGTGTGCACGTGGCCAACTTCAAGCGGCCCACCGAGGCCGAGCTGGACCACGACTACCTGTGGCGGGTCCACCAGCACACACCACCGACCGGCCACGTCACGATCTTCAACCGGAGCCACTACGAGGACGTGCTCGTCGTTCGCGTCCACGACCTGGTGCCGGAGGAGGTGTGGCGTCGCCGCTACGACCACATCCGCGCCTTCGAGCGGCTGCTGGTCGACGAGGGCACGGTGATCGTGAAGATCTTCCTGCACATCTCGAGGGAGGAGCAGCGCGAGCGGTTGCAGGACCGCCTCGACGATCCCGCCAAGCACTGGAAGTTCGAGCACGGCGATCTGGACGAGCGGAAGCTGTGGGACGACTACACCGACGCGTACGAGGTGGCCATCAGGGAGACCAGCACCCCGACGGCGCCGTGGTACGTCGTGCCCGCCGATCGCAAGTGGTACCGCAACCTGGTCATCAGTCACCTGCTCATCGACAAGCTCGAGGCGCTCGACATGAGCTACCCCGAACCGGTCGACGGCATCGAGAGCATCCACATCGAGGACTGACGGAGCCAGTCACCACCCGGAGCCCGTTGGACCGGAAGCGGCGGAGACGACCGACCGGCTGGGTAGGTTCGATCCATGGCCGATCTCACTGAGGAACAGCTCGATTTCGTCACCTCCGGGGCGGCGGCGGCGATGGTCACGGTCGGTGAGGACGGCTATGCCAAGCCCGTACGGGTGGGGGTGACCATCATGGACGGGCAGCTGTGCAGCACCGGGACGGAGGGACGCCGCCGCACCGACCGCCTCCGGACCGACCCCCACTGCACGCTCTACTTCGCCGACGACCAGTTCCGGTACCTGGCGGTCGAGACCCGAACCAGCATCGTCGACGGGGAGGCCGGCATCGAGGAGTCGATGCGCCTGGTCCGCCAGATGCAGGGCACGCCGGAGGGGCCGGTCTCCTGGTTCGGTGAGACGCTCGAGCCCGACGCCTTCCGGCAACGGATGGTGGACGAAGAGCGGATCGTCTTCCGGTTCGAGGTCGTCCGGGCCCACGGCCTGCTGGGCATGCCCTGACCCACCTCGGCCCTAGGCCAGCTCGACGACGCCCTTGACGACCAGGTAGACGCCGGCGACCACGAGGATCACCGAGACCACCGTCTGCCAGTGCCGTTCCAGCCAGTGCCGCCACGTGGCCAGGCGGACTTCTGAGCCGGACGGTGAGGCCACCACGATGACGATCGGGGCGGCGACCCCTATGCACGCCGCCACCACGAACACCGCCGCCTCCAACCACGCCGCGTCGCCCTCGAGTCCCTGCCGGACGATCTCGTTCCCGGCGGCCACGGCCAGCACGTACGGAGGCAGGAAGGCGCCGAGGGCGAAGGCGAACACCGTCGACATCGACCCCACCCGCGAGATCCACGACGGCAGACCGGCGTCGGGATCCCGCTGGGCCCGCCTGCGGGTACGGACGGCCAGGAGGGCGAGCGCGACCCCCGCCACGACGTCGACGATCGCGGTGGCCGTACTCCCCGAACTCGACGTCGACAGCTGGCTCCCGAAGCCCACCGCGGCCACGGCGATGACGGCCAGGGCACAGGCGTAGCCCACTGCGAGGGCGACCGCCGGGCGAACGCGACCCGACTCGGTCATCGAAAGGACCTCGGCCAGGACCGGCAGGGGCGACATGGAGACCAACAGGCCGAGGACCACGACGTGGGGGGTCAATGGGTCCTCCGGGGCCGCCCGGGACGAGCCCGGATGGCCGGAGGTTAGGAGCCCGACCGTCGGGACAGGTGGACGGCTACCCCATCGTGGTCGTCGTGCTCGCCCGGTCCGGGTCGAGCGTGTTGGTGTCCGCGTGGTCCCGCAGGTACTGGCGCCATTCGGCGTCGTCCACCGCCCGCAACCCGTCCGCCGCCGCGGAGGCGGCGGCCACGGCGGCGTTGGTGTAGTCGCAGGCCCGAGGGATGGCTCCGTCGGGGGGACGCACCACGAAGGTCCATCTCCCCTCGAGGATGCCCACGGCGCCGACCGGGTTGCCGGGCACCCCACTCGACAGGGCCTGCTCGGTGCCGTCGAGGATCGCGTCCCCTCCGGTGCAGGTGACGAGCACCTGGCCGACGACATCGGTCTCCACGACGGTCCCGGGCCATGTGCCGTACGGGCACCTCCCGAGCGGGCCACAGACGGGGAGGCCGAGAACCGATCGGATGTCATCGGTCCCGCCACCGGCGACCGTGGTCGGAGCGCCGGCCGCGGCCCCGAACCACTGCCTGTCACGCACCACGTCGAGGCGCAGGGCGGTCCCGTCCGGCGCGGTGTAGACGAAGGAGTAGCGCACGGGGGTGCCCGCGTCGATCACCTGGTCGCCCGTCATCACCGAGTCGATCGCCAGCTCGAAGCCCACGTCGGTACTGTCCTCCGGCGGCAGCACATAGGTGGCGGACGTCTGCGCCGGAGCGGCACCGACGGCCACCTGCTGGGCGTCGTCACCGTTGGTTCGTAGGAGGACGACACCGCCGATCACCACGACGAGCACGAGGGCCGCCACCGCTGTCACCTGAGCGACGTGTCGTCGACGTTGGTGGCGGCGAGCCCGACGTTCGACGTCGGCCTGACCGCCGAACGGTGGGTCCTCGGCCAGCACGTCGAAGCCCAGGGCGTCCAGCGCCGCCAGGTCGGCGTCCTCGTCGGACCCGAGGGACGGATCGGGGATCTCGTCAGCCACGGCGCAGCTCCTCCAGGTCGATGGCCAGCGCGTGCACGGCGCGGTGGAGGTGGGCCTTCACGGTCCCCGGGGCGATGCCCAGGGCAGTGGCGGTCTCGGCCGTGGACAGCTCGCCGAAGTACCGCAGCGCCACCACCTCGCGTTGGCGGTCGGGCAGGTCTCGCAGCGCCTCGAGGATTCGGGCCCGTCGTGACCCCTGAGCGGCCTCGGTCTCGGCCGACGGCGCGTCGGGCACGGCCCGCAACGCCGGCGCCCGGCGCCGAAAGCGGCTGCGACACAGGTTCAGCACCGCCGAGCGGACGTAGGGCACCGGGTCGTGGCGGTTCTCGACGCGGTCCCAGGACGCGTAGCAGCGGGCGAACGCCTCTTGGACGACCTCTTCGGCTGCGCCCTGGTCGGCCAACACGGTGCGGGCCAGGCCGAGCAGCCGCCCGTAGGACTGGCGGTAGACGGTCTCGAAGTCCGGGGGGAGCGTCGACTCGGCCGTGGCCGGTTGGGTGGCTCGGTCATCTCCCACCGACACCGACCTCCCCCGCTCCTCGACGATCGCCGTACCGACCTTCACACCCTCACAGACGTGCGGGAGGGCAATCGGTTTACCCGTGGCGACGATCTTTCGCGGGTGGACCTCGGCCTCAGGTGGCGGGAGCGATGGCGGCGGGAGCGAGACGGAGGCGGCGGGCACTGAGCACTTCGTCGACGACGCCGTAGGCCACGGCGTCCTCGCCCCGCAGGATGTAGTCGCGGTCGAGGTCGACAGCCAGCTTCTCCCGGGGCTGGCCGGTGGCATCGGCCAGGACGTCCACCATGCGCTCTCGCAGCTGAACCATCTCCCGGACCTGGATCTCGATGTCCGTGCTCTGGCCCTGAGCACCGCCGTGGGGCTGGTGGAGCAGCACCCGGGCGTTGGGCAGCACGAAGCGCCGCCCCTTCTCCCCCGCGGCGAGGACGATGGCGGCGGCCGATGCGGCCTGGCCGATGCAGATGGTGGACACCGGAGCTCCGATGAAGTTCATGGTGTCGAGGATGCCGAAAAGGGCCACCATGTCGCCGCCCGGGGAGTTGATGTAGAGGCTGATCTCCTTGTCGGGGTCCTCCCCCTCGAGGAACAGCAGCTGGGCCATCACCAGGTTCGCCACGGCATCGTCGATGGCCGTTCCCAGGAAGACGATGCGTTCGCGCAGGAGTCGGCTGTAGAGGTCGTAGGCCCGCTCGCCGCGGGACGTGGACTCGAGGACGGTGGGAACGAGCATGGGACCTCCGTAGCGCAACTTGTGGGTTGCGGATGAGGGTACGGTTGCCGTTCCGTATTCGCAACTCTAGAGTTGCGTCATGGCGAACCACGACGACCGACGGCACGCTCCCGGCTTCCGACCGACGCCCGACACTCCCCCGGTCCCAGCCGACCAGGAGCCCGGCCTGCCGGGCGACGTCGACCGGCGCATCGTGATCGAGGCGGCCCCCGCCGACGTGTGGCGGGCCCTCACCGATCCCGACGAGCTCGCCGCCTGGTGGGGCGAGGGAACGACACTCGACGTCGAGCCCGGCGGCTCGGGGCGCTTCGTGGAGGACGGCGCGCCCACCCGCCTCGGCACCGTCGTCGACGTCGAGCCCGAGCGGCGCCTGGTCCTCGACTGGTGGCCCGAGGACCCCGGCGAGGACGAGCCCGCCAGCCGGGTGACCATCGAGCTCGACCCGTGCCCGTTCGGCACCGTCGTCACCGTCACCCAACGCGCGCTGCTCGACCTCAGCCAGCTGCCGGTGCTCGTGCTCCCTCGCCCCACCTTCCTCCCCCGCCCGGGATGGTCGGGGCCCCAGGCCCGGGCCCGGGTGCTCGTCGGCGTGTGAACCCACCCGCCTCGGATCTCTTCTCGGCTGACGCCGTGCTCGGCGCGCTGGGCGACCCCACCCGCCGATCACTGCTCGCCGCGGTCGCCGAGCGGGGTCCGGTCACCCCTACCGAGCTGGCCGGGCCCGCCGGCGTCTCCCGCCAAGCGGTGAGCAAGCACCTGGTGGTCCTCGAGCAGGCCGGTCTCGTGCACGCCGAGCGCGTCGGACGCGAGGCCCGCTACGAGGTGGTGCCCGACGCCCTGCTCCCGGCCCGGGCCTGGCTCGACCAGGTCGGCTCGGCCTGGGACGATCGCCTTCGCCGTCTCCGCCGCCACGTCACCGACGACTCCTGACGAGCGGACCCTCCACCGGCCCGGACCTCCCCAGACCGCAAACAATGCGCCAGTCGCGCGCTCGGGCACGCGGAATGCGCATCGATTCCCTCGATACGGCAAACAATGCGCCAGTCGCGCGCTCGGGCACGCGGAATGCGCATCGATTCCGAGAGGAGTGAGCGGCGGGGCAGGGCGAGGCGTCAGGGGCAGGGGTCAGGGGCAGGTGGGACGAGGAGAGCCGGTGGTGACCACGACGGTGTCGCCGTAGAGCACCGGTGGGCTCAAGGAGGCGATGGTGTCGGCCGCGCCCAACTCGACGCGCCACACGACCGCCGCAGTGGTGGCGTCGGTGGCCGTCAGGGCGATGGTGGTCTGCCCGGTCTCGCCCCGAGCGGTGCTGATGGCGCGCCCGCCCACCGTGATGGTCGCCGGCTGAGGATCGCCGTCGACGAAGAGCGCGCCGACCCCGGCACCGTTGGCGTCGGCCACGTCGACGACCACCTCGTGGGAACCGGCGGGAGGCGTGTCCACGATCTCACCGGTCGCGGCATCGAGCTCCACCTCCACCCGCCGAAGCACGAGGGGGACGAGCGGATCGCCCGCCGTCGAGCGCAGGAGGTAGGCGTCGGGCAGCGGGATGGTCGTCGTCCACCGCACCTCCCCGGTGGCCGGATCGATGCCCCACACCGTGCCGGTGAGGTCGCTCAGGTCGTTGCCGCAGCCGTCCACCACGGTGGCCGCGAGGGGATCCTCCGTCGTCGTGGTGGCGGATGTGCTCGGCGTCGTTCCCGTGCCGTCCGACGAGGGAGGCGAACCCGAGTCTGACGAGCTGCAGCCGGCCAGCACCACCACGGCCATGGCCGCCAGGGCGAGCACCGCCACCGCGGTGGCGCGTCGGCGTGGCCCGGTCGGGGCCGAAGAGGTGCAGGTGGAGCTCACCCCGCCACCTTGGCACGGCCCCGGACGCGACGAAGGGCGCCCACGGGCGCCCTTCGAGGAGAGTGGTGGTGCAGGTTCCTGCGGTCGCTCAGACGAGCTGGCCGACGGCGGCCAGGCGGGCCTCGGCCCGAGCGAAGGCGGCGTCGGCGTCCACGTCCTCGCCGTGGTTGGCCGCGGCGCGCGCTCGTTCCGAAGCGGCTCGGGCACGGTCGGCGTCGATGGCTGACGCCATCTCGGCCAGGTCCGAGAGGATCTTCACCCGGTCGTGGCTGACCTCGACGAACCCACCGTGCACGGCCGCCATCTCACGCCCGCCGTCGACCAGCACGATCTCGACCGTCCAGGTGGCCAGGGCTCCCACGAACGGCGCGTGACCGGGCAGGAAGGCGATGTCGCCCCCGCCCACGGTGCGGGCCCGCACCATGGTGGCCTCACCCGAGAAGAGGGTGCGCTCGGGTGAGACGAGCTCGACGACGAGGGGCATCAGCTGTTGGCCTCGAGCTCGCGGGCCTTGGCGCGGGCGGCGTCGGCGTCGCCCACGTTCAGGAAGGCCTGCTCGGGCAGGTCGTCGAGGTCGCCGTTGACGAGCTGCTCGAACGACTCGACCGTCTCCTCGACGGGGACGAAGATGCCGGGCATGCCGGTGAAGACCTCGGCCACGAAGAAGGGCTGCGACAAGAAGCGCTGCACCTTGCGGGCCCGGTTCACCGTGACCCGGTCCTCCTCGGACAGCTCGTCGAGACCGAGGATGGCGATGATGTCCTGGAGCTCCTTGTAGCGCTGGAGCACCTCCTGCACCCGGCGGGCGACGTCGTAGTGGCGCTGCCCGACGATCTCGGGGGCGAGGATGGACGAGGTCGACGCCAGCGGGTCCACCGCCGGGTAGATGCCGAGCGAGGCGATGTTCCGGGAGAGCTCGGTGGTGGCGTCGAGATGGGTGAAGGTGGTGAACGGCGCCGGGTCGGTGTAGTCGTCGGCCGGCACGTACACCGCCTGCAGCGAGGTGATGGAACGACCTCGCGTCGAGGTGATGCGCTCCTGCAGCTCGCCCATCTCGTCGGCCAGGGTGGGCTGGTAGCCCACGGCCGACGGCATGCGGCCGAGGAGGGTGGAGACCTCGGAGCCGGCCTGCACGAAGCGGAAGATGTTGTCGACGAACAGGAGCACGTCCTGGTTCTTCTCGTCGCGGAAGTACTCGGCCATGGTGAGCGCCGACAGGGCGACGCGAAGGCGCACGCCGGGCGGCTCGTCCATCTGGCCGTAGACCAGCGCCGTCTTGTCGATGACGCCGGACTCCTCCATCTCGATCCAGAGGTCGGTTCCCTCACGGGTGCGCTCGCCCACACCGGCGAACACCGACACACCACCGTGCTGGGAGGCGACGCGGTTGATCATCTCCTGGATGAGAACGGTCTTGCCCACGCCGGCGCCGCCGAACAGGCCGATCTTGCCGCCGGCCACGTACGGGGTGAGCAGGTCGATGACCTTGATGCCGGTGGGGAACACGGTGGCGCGGGGCTCGAGGGTGTCGAACGCCGGCGGCTCGCGGTGGATCTCCCAGCGGGCGTCGATGGTCGACTCGTCGAGGGGGGCGTCGAGGGGCTCGCCGATCACGTTGAACACGTGACCGAGGACGCCGTCGCCGACGGGCACGGTGATGCCGTGACCGCTGTTGCGGACAGGCGTGCCCCGCTTGAGGCCGTCGGTGGGCTTCATGGTGACCACGCGCACCCGGCTGTCGCCGATCTGCTGGGCCACCTCGGCCACCACCAGCACCTCGTTGCCGTCGACGTTCACCGTCATCTCGAGGGCGGTGTTGATCTCGGGCAGGGCGCCGCGGGGGAACTCGACGTCGACGACGGGGCCGGCGATGGCGACGACGCGACCTTCCTTGAGGGCGGTGGGGTTCTCGGTGACGGTCATCGGGGGAGGGGTCTCCTGTGTGCGATCGCTCAGCGGAACGAGTTCGACTTGTCGAGCGGGTCGAGGTGGTCGGGGAAGGCGTGGGCGGGGAAGAGCAGGTCGGGAAGCAGGTCTTCCTTGCTCCCCTTGTCGGCGCTCAGGGCCTCGGCACCACCGACGATCTCCATGATCTCGGTGGTGATGGCGTCCTGGCGGGCCCGGTTCATGACGCGGGTGAGGGTGGTCTTGAGGTCGTCGGCGTTCTCGGTCGCCGCCTTCATCGCTCGCTGGCGGTTGGCGTGCTCGGAGGCCGAGGCGTCGAGGAGTGCGGAGAACAGCCGCGACTCGAGGTACCGGGGCAGGATCTCGTTGAGGATGCCGGTCGGTGAGGGCTCGTACTCGAGGTCGGCGGTGGGACCGTCGGACTCGGTGACCTCGGGCACCTCGAGGGGGAGGAAGCGACGCACCACGACCTGCTGGACGCCGGCCGAGAGGTACCGGGTGTAGGCCAGCTCGACCGATGCCAGCTCGCCGCTCTCGTAGCGACGACGGACGGTGGCGGCGATGTCGCGAGCGTTGTCGTAGATGGGCTGGTCGGTCATGCCCTCGAACGAGGCGTCGATGGCCACGCCCTGGAACCGGAAGTGGTTGATGGCCTTCTTGCCCACCACGATGAGGGCGATGTCCATGCCCTTGGCCCGAGCGGCGGCCATGCCCCGCTCGGCGGCACGGATCACGTTGGAGTTGTAGGCGCCGCAGAACCCACGGTCGGAGGTGAGGACCACGAAAGCGGCGATGCGCGCCTCTGGGTTCTCCCGCAGGAGCGGGTGCTGCTTGGCCGCACCGGCGCGTAGGAGGTCGATGATCACCGAGGTGATCTCGTCGCTGTAGGGACGGGCCGAGGCCGCCCGCTCCTGAGCCTTGACCACCCGAGCGGCGGCGATGAGCTCCTGGGCGCGCGTGATCTTCTTGGTGGCATCGACGCTCTTGATGCGCCGGCGAAGGATCCGCTCCTGACCTCCAGCCACGTCAGGCCTCGTCGGTCTCGGTGACGATGACCTCGGTGGCCTCGAACTCGTCCTTGAAGGCGGTGACGGCGTCGCCGAGCGAGTCGGGCAGGTTGCCGCTCGAACGGATCTCGTCGAGGAGGGTCGAGTAGCGACCCCGCATGAAGTCGAGGAGGTCGGTCTCGAAGCGCTTCACGTCGCTCACCGGGATGTCGTCGAGGAATCCCTTGGTGCCGGCGAAGATCACCACGACCTGTTCCTCGACCGGCATGGGCGAGTTCAGGTTCTGCTTCAACAGCTCGGTGAGGCGGTATCCCCGCTCGAGCTGGGCGGCGGAGATCTTGTCGAGCTCGGAGCCGAAGGTGGCGAAGGCCTCGAGCTCACGGAACTGGGCCAGGTCGAGCTTGAGCGTGCCCGAGACCGACTTCATGGCCTTGATCTGAGCGGCGCTGCCCACCCGGGAGACCGAGATGCCCACGTCGACGGCGGGCCGGATGCCGGACTTGAACATGTCGTCCTGGAGGTACACCTGGCCGTCGGTGATCGAGATCACGTTGGTGGGGATGTAGGCGGACACGTCGCCGGCTTTGGTCTCGATGACGGGAAGGGCGGTCATCGAGCCGGCGCCGAGGTCGTCGGACAGCTTGGCCGCCCGCTCGAGGAGTCGGCTGTGGAGGTAGAACACGTCGCCGGGGTAGGCCTCGCGGCCCGGCGGGCGGCGCAGCAGCAGCGACAGCTGGCGGTAGGCCTCGGCCTGCTTGGACAGGTCGTCGTAGACGATGAGGCTGTGCTCGCCGTTGTCCATCCAGTGCTGGCCGATGGCGCAGCCACCGAAGGGGGCGAGGTACTTGAACGGGGCGGGGTCGGAGGCCGGAGCCACCACGACGACCGTGTAGTCCATGGCGCCGTGCTCGGTGAGGGTGGCCACCGTCTGGGCCACCGTCGACGACTTCTGACCGATCGCGACGTAGATGCACTTCACGCCGAGACCCTTCTGGTTCAGGATCGTGTCGACGCACACCGTGGTCTTGCCGGTCTTGCGGTCGCCGATGACGAGCTCGCGCTGTCCCCGTCCGATCGGCGTCATGGCGTCGATCGACTTGATGCCGGTCTGCAGCGGCTCGTGCACCGGCTTGCGGCCGGTGATGCCGGGCGCCTGGATCTCCATGCGGCGCATCTCGGCGCCCACGATGGCTCCCTTGCCGTCGATGGGCACGCCGAGGGCGTTGACCACGCGACCGAGCATGGCGTCACCGACGGGGATGGAGAGGATGTTGCCCGTGGCGCGGACGCTCGAGCCTTCCTCCACCGCGGCGGCCGACTCGGCGTCGCCGAGAACGACGGCGCCGATCGACTCCTCGTCGAGGTTCAGGGCCAGACCGACGGTGCCGCCCGCGAACTCGAGGAGCTCGTTGACGCCCACGTCGGGCAGGCCCGAGACGCGGGCGATGCCGTCGCCCACCTCGAGCACG
This sequence comes from uncultured Actinomycetes bacterium, assembly GCA_963793025.1. Lineage (GTDB taxonomy): Bacteria > Actinomycetota > Acidimicrobiia > Acidimicrobiales > Acidimicrobilacustridaceae > CAWBYL01. The sequence continues at coordinate 386,427 of CAWBYL010000005.1, read as the reverse complement.
CGACCGACCTGGGTGTCCTCGAGCGAGGGCTTGAAGTCGGAGAGGTTCTTGCGGAGGGCGGCGGCGATGTCGCCGGTGTTGATGGTGAGCTCAGCCATTACGGGTTCCTCGGGTTTCAGAACGACTCACGGAGCTGGGACAGACGCTGGCGCACGGAGCCGTCGATGACGGTGTCGCCGATCTGGGTGACGACGCCGCCGATGACCGACGGGTCGATGACGACGACGATGTCGACGTCCTTGCCGGTGCGCTGCTTGAGGGCAGCGGCCAGGCGGGCCTTCTGGTCATCGGTGAGCTCCACGGCGGAGTGGACCTCGGCGACGACCTTCTCGCCGCGGGCGGCGGTGAGCTGCAGCACGTGGTCGACGATGCTCGACAGCTCGCGGATGCGGCCGTTCATCACGACCAGCGAGACGACCGACGTGGTCAGCCGGGTGGCCTTGGCGCCGAGGAGGTCCTCGACGATCTGGAGGCGACGGTCGATCGGGATGTGGGGATCGTCGAGGGTCAGACGCAGGTCGTCGTTGGCGTCGAGGAGCCGGGAGAAGCGGAACAGCTCGTCCTGGGTCTCGCCGGCGCCGCCCTCGGCGCGCAACAGCAGGAAGACGGACTCGGCGTAGAGCTCGCTGCGATCGCTCATGAGTCGGTCCCCACGGAGGTGATGTAGCGGTCGACGAGATCGGCCTGAGCCGAGGCGTCGAGGCTGTTGGCGATGACGGCTTCGGCGGCGCCGATGGCCAGGCGACCGACCTCGACCTCCAGGCCCCGCGCCACCTGCGACTCGGCGCTCTGCGAGTCGGCCACGGCCCGACTGCGGGCCTCGTCGGCGTCGGCGTCGGCCTTGGCGATCAGCAGGGTGCGCAGGTTGGCCGCCGTGTCGTCGGCCTCGCTCGAGATGCGGGCGCACTCCTCGTCGGCGTTGGCGATGCGCGCCTGCAGCTCGGCGAGCTTGGACTCGGCCGCGGCGCGCTCAGCCGCGGCTTCGGCCAGCTCGTCCTCGATGCGCTGGGTGCGGGCGGTGGCCATGTTCTTGGCGGCCGGCAGGCCCTTCCAGATCAACAGGGCGGCGACGATGAGGAACGCGATGGTTCCCCAGATGACCTCGTCGATGTCGCTGCTGAGGATGGAGCCGTTGGGCTCGTGAACCCCGGCCTCTGCCGCGAGCACGATGATGTTCAGCATCGGCTGATGTCTCCTGAGTGGGCCGGCACGGGGTCAGTTCCCCGACTCGGCACGGTTGACGTAGTCCTCGATGACCTGCACCTGGGCGTCTCGGTCGATGGGTCGCTCGACGACGGCCTCGGCCGCGCCGACGGCGATGTCGGTGAGAGAACCCTGCAGGTCGGCCATGGCCGCCGCTCTGGCCTCGGCCACCGCCGCCGCACTGGCAGCTCGGGTGGCGGAGGCATCGGCCTCTGCGTCGGCGAGCTTGCCCCGGCGGTACTCCTCGGCTTCGGCCCGAGCGGCCTCCACCTTGGCCACCGCCTCGGACTTGGCGCCCGACAGGCTGGCCTCGTACTGGGCCTCGGCGTCGTCCATCTGCTGTTCCGCCTGCTCGGCAGCCGCCAGGTCGGCGACCCGCGTGGCGGCGCGCTCCTCCATGATCTTCATGATCGGGGGGAGCAGGACGAACTTCATCAGGATCCACAGGATGACGAAGGTCACCGCGGCCCAGAAGAACTCGTTCGCCGTTGGCAGGATGGGGTTGTTGACAGTTTTCTCTTCGACCTCAGCCCTTGCGCCAGAACCTTGATAGCGCCGAGGATCGTGGACGACGTTCGCCACGAGGGTCTCCTTCGATCGAGACGGACCGGCGGGATCAGACGAACTTGAGGAGGATGAAGACCACGAAGCCGATGAGGGCCAGGGCCTCGGTGAAGGCGATGCCGAGGAACATGGTCGTACGGACCATGCCGGCGGCCTCGGGCTGACGGGCCATGGCCTGGACGGACTGGCCGACCAGGTAGCCGATGCCGATGCCCGGGCCGATGGCGGCGAGGCCGTAGGCCAGACCGGCACCGGTGGCTCCGGCCTGAGCCTTGAGCTCGTCGGGGGTGCTGACCACGACGTCGGCGGCAGCTTGAGCAAGAACGAGAGCGCTCATTGTTCTTTCAATTCTCCTGGGTTTGGTTTGTGCCCCGGCTCAGCCGGCGGCGACAAGTGGGCGAACCGACACGGGGTGCCGGGACGGGGACGATGGGATCAGTGCTCCGGGTGCATCGCACCACCGAGGTACACGGCGGCGAGGATGGTGAAGATGTAGGCCTGCAGGAACGCCACCATGACCTCGAAGCCGGTGAGGGCGACGAGCATGGCGAAGCTGAAGGGCAGAACGGCCAGCAGCGGACCGAGCACCCAGAGGGTGGCGCAGAGCACGCCGAAGGTGACGAGCAGGATGTGGCCGGCGAGCATGTTGGCGAAGAGTCGCACGGCGAGGGAGAAGGGGCGCACCAGGAAGGTCGAGATGAACTCGATCGGGGTGACGAGGAAGTAGAGGGGCCAGGGCACGCCGGGCGGGAACAGCGAGCTCTTCAGGTACTTCAGCGGGCCCTGGTGCTTGACGCCCACGATGATGAAGTAGGCCCAGGTGAGAAGGGCCAGGAAGGCCGGGCCGCCCATCCGGGCGTTGGCCGGCATCTGGAACCCCGGGATGACCTCGAAGAGGTTGCCGATGAGGATGAAGAAGAAGAGGCTGGCCAGGTAGGGCAGGTAGCGCAGCCCGTCCGGCCCGATCGTCTCCATGATCACGCCGTCCTCGATGAACTTCACCGACGACTCGGCGATGTTCTGGACGCCCTTGGGCACCAACTGCTTGCCCGCGGCGGCGATGAGGAAGAACGCCACCGTGGCCACCACCGCGATGGTGTAGGTGAGGGCGATCTTGTTGTATCCGTACCAGTCGCTGCCGATGAAGTTCGGCCACTCGACCAGATTCTCGATCGGCGGGAACTCGAGTCCGAAGATCACTTGGAGAACGACTCCTTGGAAACGGGCTTGGGCTTGAGCGCAGGGAAGGCCAGGGAGGCCGAGATGTACTTCATCTCCCAGAGCAGCAGGCCGAGGTGGGTGGCGATGATAGTGAGGCCCATGGGCACGAGTTCGACCCAGGAGGCGTCACGGACGGCGAAGATGGCGACGAAGATCAGGCTCAGCCGGATCAGATAGCCGAACATGGCGGCGAACATCATGAGGCCGAGCGAGATCCGGGCGGCGTAGGCCAGGAGCACGGCGGCCAGGACGAAGTTCACGACGACGATGGCGATGCCGTAGGCAGTGGACAGGGCGCCGTTGACGCCCCAGATCAGACCGAAGACGACGATGAGCACGGGACCGGCCATGGCCGCCCGGCGCAGCATGTCGCGGACGATCACGCCCTCGGGGGCGGGACCTTCGACCTGGCCGGTGGTGAAGGAGAGGTCGGCGCTCATCGCACCCACGGTCCACTCGACTCGTGCTGCTCCATCTCGGCGCGGTACGTGAAGTACAGCTTGGTCACGGCACCGGCCAGCCCCACGACGGCGAAGATGATCGTGAGCACCGGGAGGGTACCGAGCCAGCGGTCGAGCCCGTAGCCGATCAGGGCCAACAGGAGCGGTGAGAACACCAGCTCGAAGCCCCCGGTCGTGCGGTGCATCTGCTCTGACAGCTCGCGACGTTGCGAAACCTTCACCAAACTGACCTGTCGTGTCCGCGCCCTGACCCGGTCGGGGCGCCCCCTCAGGTGAGGGCTACCGAGCTCACGGGCGGGACCGTGAGCTTGTGAAGCTGTTCGCAAACTAGGCGAGAGGCTCTCGGGCTGCAAACTCCAGCCCGGTTCAACGTCCCTCGAATCGGTCCTCGTGAGCCGCAGGACCGCTCGGTCGGTGCGAGACGGGCCCGACGACCGGAGGCTCGACGCGGGGAACCGTAGCCCGACGGGAGCCGTCGTGCCCCTGGTCGGTCGCCCCGTCGGAGCCGAGCGCGGGGTCGGACCGCACCACGTCGCCGTCGGTGGGCCCCACGGCGGCCACGTCGGCGTCGTCCACCACCTCGCCGGCCCTGTCCCCGTCCATCTCGTCGGCGACCAGGTCGTCGTCGTCCACCAGCTCGATGGCGCCCCGACGGTTCAGCCGCAGGCCGGGGTGCAGGATCGTGTAGAGCGACAACAAGATGGCGGCGATGCCGAAGGGCACCACGCCGTCGCCCTCGCCGCGGTAGATCGGGTAGAGCACGAAGCCCGAGAGCAGCGCCGTCCACGCCCACAGGATGAACACGCTGCGGCGATGGCCGTGCCCGAGACGCATCAGCCGGTGGTGAAGGTGCCCCTTGTCGGCGGTGGAGATCCCCGTGCGCCTCCGGGCCCGCCGGATGATGGCGAACAACGTGTCGATGATCGGCACCCCGAGGATGACCAACGGGATGAACAACGGGGCGAAGAAGAAGAAGGAGCTACCCGAGAAGCTCCGATCGGTGCGCCCGCCCACGACCATGGTGGAGGCCGCCATCAACAGCCCGAGGAGGAGCGCGCCTCCGTCGCCCATGAAGATCTTGGCCGGGTGGACGTTGTGGGGCAGGAACCCGATGCACGCCCCGAGGACGCCGATGGCGATGAGCGGGCCGATGTTGCCCACGCTCAGCAGGCCCTCGTTGCCGAGCTCGTGGGCGTACAGGAAGAAGGCCCCGGCGGCGATGGCCACGATGCCGCCGGCCAGGCCGTCGAGGCCGTCGATGAGGTTGATGGCGTTGGCCATGCCGACCACCCACAACACCGAGATCAGGTAGGACCAGTCGGTGGACAGCACGAAGACCCCGGCGAAGGGCACACGGAACACCAGGATCGAGATGCCCGAGATCACCAGCACACTGGCGGCCAGCACCATCCCGGCGATCTTGGCCGGCGCCGACACCTCGCGAAGGTCGTCGATGACACCGACCACGACGATCACGATGGCGGCCAGCACCAGGCCGAGGGGCTCCGTGCTCCCCTCGAACACCGGTGCGAACGACCCCATGGACCAGGCCACGCCCATGCCGGCGAGCAACCCGACGAGCATGGCCACCCCGCCGAGGGTCGGCGTGGGGCGGTCGTGGACCCGCCGTTCGTCGGGCTTGACCACCGCCCCGATGCGAACCGCCACCCGCCGCACCACGAAGAGGGTGAAGAAGGTGGTGGCGGCGACGACGGCCAGCACTACGCCGTAGGCGCCGATGCTGGGCACGGTTCCGGGTCCTCCCGTTCAGCCGTAGGGCGTGAACTTGGAGCAGAGCGTGGCCACGTCGTCGCGGACCGCCGTCAGCTGGGCGTCGTCCGACCGACCCCGGAGGGCGCGGGCGATGAGCGCGGCGATCTCGACCATCTCGGCCTCGACCATGCCCTGGGTCGTGACGGCGGGGGTGCCGATGCGCACCCCGCTGGTGACGAAGGGGGAGCGAGGGTCGTCGGGGATCGTGTTCTTGTTGAGGGTGATGCCGGCCTGGTCGAGGACCGCCTGGGCCTCCTTGCCCGTGAGATCGGCGTCGAAGGCCCGCAGGTCGACGAGGAGGAGGTGGTTGTCGGTGCCTCCCGACACCAGACGGAAGCCCTCGTGGGCCAGCGCCTCGGCCAAGGCGGCGGCGTTGGTCACGATCTGGCGGGCGTAGGCGCTGAACGACGGGTCCGCCGCCTCCCGGAACGCCACGGCCTTGGCCGCGATCACATGCTCGAGGGGGCCGCCCTGCAAGCCGGGGAAGATGGCCTTGTCGATGGCCGGGCCCAGCTCGGCGGTGGTCAGGATGCAACCGCCTCTCGGGCCCCGCAGCGTCTTGTGGGTGGTGAAGGTCGTCACGTCGGCGTAGGGCACCGGGTTGGGGTGGGCCCCGCCGGCGATGAGCCCGGCGATGTGGGCGGCATCGAACATCAGCAACGCCCCGACCTCGTCGGCGATGTCACGCAACGGTGCCGGATCGATGATCCGGGGGTAGGCGGTGGCCCCGGCGATGATCATCTTGGGCCTCTCGGCCTGGGCCAGCGAGCGGATGGCGTCGTAGTCGAGGCGCTCGTCGGACGGGGTCACCCCATAGGCGACGAAGTTGTAGAGCTTGCCCGAGACGTTCACCGGGGATCCATGGGTGAGATGGCCGCCGTGGTCGAGGCTCATCCCCATGACCGTGTCGCCCGGCTCGAGCAGAGCCAGGTACACACCGAGGTTGGCATTGGCGCCGGAGTGGGGCTGCACGTTGGCGTGCTCGGCCCCGAACAGCGCCTTCACCCGGTCGCGGGCGAGGTCCTCGACCACGTCGACGACCTGGTTCCCGCCGTAGTAGCGCTTGCCCGGGTAGCCCTCGCTGTACTTGTTGGTGAGCACCGAGCCGGTGGCTCGGATCACCGCCGGCGAGGTGAAGTTCTCCGAGGCGATCAACTGGAGCGTGGTGTTCTGGCGCTCGACCTCCTGGTCGAGGAGGTTGAACAGCTCGCTGTCGTCGTCATTGGGCCAGGGCATGGCGATCTCCTACGGGCGGCGGCGCACGGCGCCGGGATGGGGCCGCGATGCCGGGCGGGGGGCCGGCGTCGGGCGGGGGCGGGTCATCGGGGCGCCGACGGTGCGGCGGTGGGCGCAGGCACGAGCAGGTCGGCGATGAGGGCCGAGAGGTGCTCGAGCTCGTCGGCGGTGCGGCCGTAGGCCGACCAGGGCCCGCCGATGGGATCAGGGACGTCGTCGATGGGATCGGCCCGCAGGAGCTCCTGGGGCACGCGGCCCTCGTGCAGACGGGCGAGGAAGTCGGCGAGGGGCTCACCGGGAGACCGTCCGCCGTTCTCGGCGGCGCGGCGGACCAGCTCGCGGGGGGTGAAGGTGCGGGAGAAGGCGTCGGGACAGATGACCACCACCTCCCGCAGGTGCTCACGAGCGAGCCCGAGGACGAGGTCGGCCCCCTGGACCTGCGCGAGGTCGAGACGGCGGCTCACGTGGCCGTCGAGGTCGTGGCCCCGCTCGGCGATCACGTCGACGACGTCTGCGACGGCGGGGCCGCCCACGGCCTGCGTACCCGACGAGTGGACCCGGGCCTCGACGCCGCGGGCGCGCAGCGCCGACCCCAGGAGAACCTCGAGCATCGGAGAACGGCACATGTTGGCGGTGCAGACACACAGCACGTCGATGGGGGGATTCTAGTGACCGCCTACCCGGCTGATCCCTACCGTTCGATTCCGCGGGCGCCCCGTTCGGTTCCGCGGGCGGTGAGGGGCCCGGGTGCCCGCCGTCTCAGTCGAGAGCGCGGTTGGCCTTGAGCCGGTCGGCCAGCAGCTGCATGACCCGCTCCTCGGCCTTGGGCATCTCGGCCAGCAGCTGACGGAAGGCCTTGGTGTCGAAGGCCAGGAGGTGAAGCGGGGTCTCGGCGACCACGCTCGCCGTGCGGGGCCGGTGATCGACGAGGGCCATCTCCCCCACCATCGAGCCGGGACCCAGGCTGACGACGTGCTCGTGACCCACGTACACCCCGGCGTTGCCCTCCTCGATCACGAAGCAGTCCTGGCCCACCCGACCCTGGTCGATGACCAGGGTCCCGGCATCGACGTCGACCTGGTCGGCCAGCTGACCCACCCGGTCGAGTTCGGCGTCGCTGAAGCCGGCGAAGAAGGCCAGGCCCCGCAGTCGCGGAGCGGCGTCCTCGGCCTGTCTGCGCTTCCCGAACATCGAACCCCCCGGACCGTGACGTGGACGGGCGCCCCCGTCAGCGACGATGGTAGGCCGACCTCTCGGCCCACCGAACGGAGAAGCGATGGTCTCGGAGCTGTTCGACCCGACGGCGTGGCAGGCGGTCCCCGGCTTCGAGGACCTCACCGACGTCACCTACCACCGAGCCGTCGAGCACGGCACGGTGCGGGTGGCCTTCGATCGCCCGGAGATCCGCAACGCCTTCCGCCCCCGCACGGTGGACGAGCTCCACCGGGCCCTCGACCACGCCCGCCAGACCAGTGATGTCGGGTGCGTGCTGCTCACCGGCAACGGCCCGTCACCACGCGACGGCGGGTGGGCCTTCTGCTCCGGTGGCGACCAGCGCATCCGCGGTCGCGACGGCTACCGCTACGCCGACGGCGAGGACGCGGCCTCCATCGACCCGGCCCGCACCGGGAGACTCCACATCCTCGAGGTGCAGCGCCTCATCCGCTTCATGCCCAAGGTCGTCGTCTGCGTGGTGCCGGGCTGGGCGGCCGGCGGGGGCCACAGCCTCCACGTCGTGGCCGACCTCACCCTGGCCAGCGCCGAGCACGCCCGGTTCAAGCAGACCGACGCCGACGTGGCCAGCTTCGACGGGGGCTTCGGCTCGGCCTACCTGGCCCGCCAGGTGGGCCAGAAGTTCGCTCGGGAGATCTTCTTCCTGGGCCGCGAGTACTCCGCCGAGGAGGCGCACCGGATGGGCATGGTGAACCAGGTCGTGGCCCACGACGAGCTGGAGGCCACGGCCATCGAGTGGGGCCGGATGATCAACGCCAAGAGCCCCACCGCCCAGCGCATGTTGAAGTACTCGTTCAACCTCATCGACGACGGGCTCGTCGGTCAACAGATCTTCGCCGGCGAGGCCACCCGGCTGGCCTACGGGACAGACGAGGCCGCCGAAGGGCGCGACTCGTTCCTCGAGAAGCGGGATCCGGACTGGTCGGCCTTCCCCTGGCACTACTGACGGTCAACTCGTCGGGCCCGTCGGGTGCTGTTCGAGCTCAGCCCGCCACCACGGCGGCGACGCCGACGAACGCGCAGATCACCCCCGCGGCCTGCAACCGCGTCAGCCGCTCGTGCTGGAACTGGCGGGCGAGCAACAGGGTGGCCACCGGGTACACGGACGCCAGGACGGAGACGAGTGAGAGCGGACCGGTGCGCACGGCGATGGTGAACAGCCCGTTGGCGAAGAGGTCGGCCCCGCCCACTGTCGTGAGCGGGAGAACGTGGGACCGGTCCGGGAGGCGGCGGTCGCCGGTACCCACCATCACCGCCGTCATCACCACGACGTAGGTCATCCGTTGGACCAGCAGCGTCGACACCGCGCTCTGCTCGCCGCCGTACTTGAGCGCCACCAGCGACACGCCGATGCCCAGCGCGGCGGCGAGGGCCCAGAGCACGGGCCGGTGCCCTCCGGTCCGGAAGTCCCGTAGGTGGGGTCCGCCGGCGAGCACCACACCCACGATGGCGACCACGATGCCCAAACCCTGCAGGGCGGCGATGGAGTCTCCGGTCGCGAGGCCCACCGCCACCGGGACCAGGACCGACAGCGTCGAGATGGGCGCCACCACGCCCATGACGCCGGTGGCCAGGCCCTGGTAGAGGGACGCGATTCCGAGGGATCCGGAGATCCCGGCGAGGATCCCCCACCCGAGGATCGCGCCGTCGATCTGCAGGTCGCCGGTGAACACGGCGAACACGGCGAACACCGGCAGGACGAAGGCCGTGGACCACAACATCACGGTGGCCGCCGGCAGATCGCGGGACGTCGTTCCCCCGATGAAGTCCGCGCTTCCCCACGTCAGGGAGGCGAGGAGAGCGAGGACGACAGGCATGCCGAAGCGTAGATGCGAGCGAGGCGAGCCCAGAACGCCGGGTCGAGTAGTCGGCCCGATCCGAAGGATCCGCTCAGGATCGGGCCCGTTCCGGCCGACGGAGAGGGATGTCTTCTGTTCGCTGCCCCGGCTGTGGGGCGAAGAACCCCGACGACTCGATCAAGTGTCGGGTCTGCGGGTACGACCTGCGCGGTCAACACGACCGTCCCCTCACCCAGCCCAAGCCGGGCAGCCAGCAGCTCAGCGACGGTCGCCTCCGGGGCGTGCTCGGGCTGGCCGTCCTCGGCGTGGTCCTGATCGTCGGCGTCGGTGTCGTCATCGGCGCCATCCCCGGGAACTCGTGGATCAGCGAGGTCCGGAACAAGGTTCCGTTCCTCCACACCGAGGCCAGCGACGGCTGGTCGGCCTTCACCGAGCCCGAGGCCCGCTTCCGGGCCGAGCTGCCCGTCAACCGCACCGAGTCCAGCGAACCGTTCACCTGGACCGCCGACGGCACGATCGACCAGTGGGTGAGCACGCTCGGGCCCACCGACGATCCCGACACCAGCCTGGCCGTCCAGTGGGGCCCGGCCCCTGCCGACGGCGCCGACAACCCACAGGCGTGGCTCACCTCCACCGCGGTGGCCTGGGCCGACTCGGTCGGCGGCAAGCTCACCCGCAACGACGAGGTCTCCGTCCAGGGTCAGCCGGCCGTCCTGGTGACGGTGGAAGGTCTCCGCAGCGGGAGCGGCGACCCCGTCACCATCAAAGCCCTCATGATCCGAGCCCGGGACGAGATCTACATCCTCAGCTCCACGTCGATCTACTCGGACCACCCCCAGTGGTCCCGCCTGGTCGACGGATTCTCCCTGGTCTGACGTGTCGGCGCGGAGCGCCGCAGTGTCACGACGGCGTGTGAGCCACGAGGGTGCGGGGGCGGCCCGAGAGGTCCGGGAGGACCTCGGCCGTGCGGAACCCCGCGTCACGGGCCAGAGCCACGGCGGCGTCGGCCTGGCTCGGGGCCAGCTCGAGGACGAGAGCACCGGCGGGGGCCAACCACCGGGGCGCGGCGGCCACGATCGTGCGCACGTCGTCGAGCCCGTCGACTCCGGCGAACAGCGCGGTCGTGGGTTCCCAGTCCCGCACCACCGGAGCCAGTTGGTCGCCGGTGGCCACGTACGGGGGGTTCGTGACCACCACGTCCACGGCGCCGGCCAGCTCCTCGGGCAGGGCGGCGAACCAGTCGCCCTCCACCAGACGAACCGTCGTTCCCGCCCCCCCGAGACCGGCCAGGTTGGCCCGGGCCACGTCCAACGCATCGGCCGACGAGTCGGTGGCCCACACGTCGACGCGCGTGCGCTCGGCGGCGAGCGAGAGCGCGATGGCACCCGACCCGGTACCGAGGTCGACAGCCACCAGCGAGCGCCCGGCGGCCAGCGCCCGGGGACGTCGACGGTCGAGCTCGGTCAGGGCCAGATCCACCACCCCCTCGGTCTCGGGGCGGGGTATGAGCACCCGCCCATCGACGAGCAGGTCGAGGGTGCGGAACCCCCAGGCCCCCACCACGTACTGCAGGGGTTCACCCTGCAGACGCCGGTCGAGCATCAGGTCGAAGAAGTGGACGCCGCGCGCCGATGCCGGCTCGTCGAGACCGAGCACGTACTCCGCCCCTTCGTTCCCCGATGCCCGCTCGACGAGGCGACGAGCGTCGAGCCGACACGAGGCCGGATCACCGATCCCGGCGTCGGCCAGACGACGTTCGGCCTCGGCGAGCAGCGACCGCCAGGGCACGGCGCCGTCGGGTAGGTCGGGTCCGGTCATTCCTCGCGTTCGCGCAGCTGGGTGGACCGCTCGTCGGCCACCAGCGCGTCGACCACGTCGTCGAGCTCGCCGTCCAACACCTTGTCGAGCTTGTAGATCGTGAGGCCGATCCGGTGGTCGGTGACGCGGTTCTCCTTGAAGTTGTACGTCCGTACCTTCTCCGACCGTCCGCCACCGCCGGTCTGGGCTCGACGGGCGCCGGAGGCCTCGGCCGCCTGCCGCTCCTGTTCGGCCTGGAGGAGGCGGCTGCGGAGCACCCGCATGGCCTTCTCCCGGTTCTGGATCTGGCTCTTCTCGTCCTGCATGGCCACCACCACCCCGGAGGGGAGGTGGGTGATGCGCACGGCCGAGTCGGTGGTGTTCACGGACTGGCCGCCGGGGCCCGAGGACCGGTAGACGTCGATGCGCAGCTCGTTGGGATCGAGTTGGACGTCGACCTCCTCGGCCTCGGGGAGAACGGTGACGGTGGCCGACGAGGTGTGGATGCGGCCCTGGCTCTCGGTGACCGGGACCCGCTGGACCCGGTGCGGTCCGCCTTCGTGCTTCATCTTCGTCCAGACCCCCGCACCGGCGAGGCGGAAGGTGATGTCGCTGAAGCCACCCATGGCGGACTCCTGGGCGTCCATCACCTCGAGCTTCCAGCCCGCCCGTGTGGCGTAGCCCTTGTACATCTCGAACAGGTCGCGGGCGAAGAGGTTGGCCTCCTCGCCTCCCTCGGCACCGCGGATCTCGACGATGACGTTGCGTCCCTCGTTCGGGTCCTTCGGGAGCAGCAGGAGCTTGATCTCCTCGTCGAGACGTTCGATGGCCGCCTCGGCCCCGTCGATCTCGTCGCGCAGCATCTGGCGGTCGTCGGAGTCGGCGTCGGTGTACATCTCCCGGGCCATGGCCAGATCGTCGGTGGCCTGGCGCAGCTCCCGCAGCCGCACGACCAGGTCCCCGAGGTCGCGATAGCGCCGGCTGAGATCGGCGTAGCGGGACTGGTTCGCGATCACGACCGGGTCGGCTAACGAGCCCTCGACCTCGGCCAGCTCCCGCTCCATGTCGTCGAGGCGGTCGATCATGCTCATGAGGAGGTCCCGGGCTCGCTCCGCCAGTCGCCCGCCACCGGGACCACGTCGGCCGGATCGAGGAGGGCGGCGGCCAGGCGGCGGGTGACGGGGTGGTCGTCGCGCTCGGGTACGACGAGCACCAGCCGAGCCGACGGGTCGAGGGCCAGGCGGGCGTCGGCCGCCGCCGGCACCAGGTCGAGGTCGATCCCGACCGAACAGGCCACCACGACCCGCTCGCCGGCGTCGTCGACACCGAGAGCGATGGTGGCCGCGGTGTCCTTGACGCTGTCGCGGGCGACGGTCGACGGAGCAGCAGTGACGGACCGGAGACCCACCAGGGACGGTTCCTCGACCAGGCGCCAGCGCAGCCAGCCCTCCGGCGCGAGTCGGCGCAGTGGGTGCGCCTCGGCATCGGCCCGCCGGTGGACCTCGACGCTGCGCACGACCGACGCCAGCGCCTCGGCGGTGGGGAGCCCGCCGTGGACCATGGCGAACGCCTCTCGGTCGTGGCGGCCGACCCCGGTGTCGATGCGGGCGGTGCCGTCGTCGTCGACCACGACCCGGGCGACCTCGAGGCCACGGATCTCGCCTCGGATCTCCCCGGCCTCGACGACCACCTCGACCCCGGCGGCGCGCAACTGGACGATCAGCTCTCGCGCCGCGGCCGGGGGCTCGCTGGGCGGCGGCGGCGGGGCCGGGTCGGCGCGCTGGATGCGACGACCATCCAACCGCCAGACCACCGGGGCATCGGCGAAGGCGGTCGCCCGTCGGGCGATGATCCCGGCCACGGCCGGGTCCTCGACGATGACGTTCAGCGTCTGGACGCCCTGACGGCGGGCCCACACGAGGGCGGGGCCGAGACCGCGCTCGGGCCTCTCGTCGAGCAGCACCCACCCGTCGTCGCCGACGCGCACGACCGCCCCACCCGGAAAAGGTCCGGGCCGGACATCGGGGGCGCCGTCGCCGCCGACACCGACATGGTCGGTGACGACGGCACGGGCCTTGGCGGCCACCAACAGCGACCGCTGTTCGGGTTCGAGAGGAACGGCTGGCCCCTTGGTGAGGACTCGACCGGCCGAGCCGCTACTTGCGGCGCTTGCCGTAGCGCTTCTCGAACTTCTCGATGCGCCCACCGGTGTCCACCAGCTTCTGCTTGCCGGTGTAGAAGGGATGGCACTCGTTGCAGAGCTCAGAGGTGAGCTCGGTCTTGGTGGACCGCGTGGTGAACGTGTTGCCACACGAGCACTTGACGGTGGCTTCGACGTAGTCGGGATGGATGTCGGCCTTCATGGCAGCGCTCCAGAGAAAAACAGGGGACCGTCAAGTGTGCCGGGAGAACGGGCAAACCGCAATCTTGCGGGCCCGGTTTCAGGCCTTGCCGATCTCGGCCAGGAACTCGTCGTTGGTGCGGAACGTGCCGAGTCGGTCGGTGAGCATCTCGAGACCGGCCGCGCCGCTGCCTCCCTCGGCCAGACCCGACAGCACCCGACGCAGCTTCCAGACCTGCTGGAGCTGCTTGCGGTCGAAGAGCAGCTCCTCGTGACGGGTGGAGGAGGCGTCGACGTCGATCGCCGGGTACACCCGACGCTCGGCCAGCCGGCGATCGAGGCGCAGCTCCATGTTCCCGGTGCCCTTGAACTCCTCGAAGATGACCTCGTCCATCTTGGATCCGGTCTCGACCAGGGCCGAGGCGAGGATCGTGAGCGAGCCGCCCTCCTCGACGTTGCGGGCGGCGCCGAAGAACTTCTTGGGCGGGTACAGGGCGCCGGTGTCGATGCCACCCGACATCACGCGACCGGTCGCCGGGGCGGCCAGGTTGTAGGCCCGGGCCAGACGGGTGATCCCGTCGAGGATGACCACGACGTCCTTTTCGTCCTCGACCAGACGCTTGGCCCGCTCGATCACGAGCTCGGCGACGGCCGTGTGCTCCTCGGCCGGCCGGTCGAAGGTGGAGGCCACGACCTCACCCTTCACCGAGCGGCGCATGTCGGTGACCTCTTCGGGCCGCTCGTCCACGAGCAGGACGATGAGGTGGACGTCGGGGTTGTTGGTCTCGATCGACGTGGCGATCTGCTTCATGATCGTGGTCTTGCCCGCCTTGGGAGGCGACACGATGAGGCCTCGCTGGCCCTTGCCGATGGGGGCGATGAGGTCGACGATCCGCGACGTCATGTTGTAGGGCTCGTCGCGGCTCGACAGGTGCAGCGGCGAATCCGGGAACAACGGCGTGAGGTCCTCGAAGCGGCGGCGCGCCTTGGCCTGGTCGGGCTCCACGTCGTTGACCGTGTCGATGCGCAGCAGCGCCGGGTTCTTCTCGTTGCGGCCGGGCGGTCGGCTGGCCCCGGTGATGAGGTCGCCGCGGCGCAGCGAGAACTGGCGGGCCTGCTTCACCGAGACGTAGACGTCGTCGCGACTGGGGAGGTAGCCCTTGACGCGGATGAACCCGTAGCCCTCGTCGCGGAGGTCGAGCACCCCTTCGACGTCCACCGGCTCGCCCACGTAGGGCTCGTCGGGCCGTCTCGCCGCCGCGCTCGGCGCCGCTGCGATCGCCGCGGTCCCGGCCGCGACGTCGACGCCGGCGGCCGCTGCCCTCGTTCTCGCCGTCGGACTGGCCCTCGCCTCGCGTGGCGTCGTCACCGCTCTCGTTGCCGGAACGTCCACCGGCGCGATCCTCGGTGGAGGTGTCGGCCTCGTCGCCGTCGGTCGCATCCGATGCCGCCGACGAGGACGGGTCGTCCGACTCGGCCGATGACCGGGACTCGCCGTCGTCCGAGGATGCGGGCGCCGGGTCAGTCGAGCCCGCCGTGTCGGCCGCCGCCGCCGCACGCGAACGGCGCGGGCGACGACTCCGCGAGCCGCCGTCCTCGTTCGCCGCCTTGGTGCCGGATGCCTTCTCGGTGGCCTGGTCCCCGGAGGTCGCCGGGCTGTCCTTCGTCTCCTCGGCCGGCTCGGGCTCAGCGGGTGGGGTGGTGTCGGCAGGGGACGCCGTCACACCGGTGAGCTGCAGGATGAGATCGATGATGTCGGCCTTCTTGGCGCGTGAGGCGGGCTTGCCGCCCAGCGCGGTGGCGATCGTCGTGAGCTCGTCGCGATCCTTGGCCTCGAGAGCAGACCGTTCCATCTGGTCGGGCATGGGGGTTCTCGTTTCTCCGGTGTCGGGGCACGACCGGGACAGGCCGCCGCCGAGCTGAGGGTTCGGGAGTTGGGTTTTCGGCGCGCCGGGCAGGAGGCCGGGCCGTTCCGCCGGACGGCGGGAGAGACGGACGAGGACCGGGCACCCTCGGGTGCGGTCCTCGATCGACCCGGGGATGGTACCGGTCGGCTCGGAATCCGAGCAACCGGCGCCGGCCCGCCGGCCCGCCGGGGCGCAAGTTTTCTGGCGTCGCGCGGAATGCATCGGCCGGAGCTGTGGTTTAGTGTTAATTACCGACCACCGGTCGGTACTTCCCATCGCAAGGAGCTCCACCATGACCACGACAATCCGACGACCACTGGTCGTCGCCATCGCCTTGGCCGCCGCATTGGCCCTGTTGCTCCCCTTCCTGGGGTCCCGGTCAGCGGGGGCGACCGACTCGCAGGTCTACGTCGTCCACGGCATCCCGGGCGTCCCGGTAGACGTGTACGCCGGAGGCACCGACCCGAGCAACCTCATCATCCCGGACTTCCAGCCCTCCACCACGGCCGGGCCCCTCCCGGTCGCCGAGGGCCCCCTCGACGTCATCGTGGTGCCCACGGGCGCCGATCCCACCGTGCCCGGCAACCAGGTGATCAACCAGACTCTCGACGTCCCCGGTGGCGCCAACCTGTCCGTCGTGGCCAACCTCGAGGGCGGCTCCCCGAACCTGGCCGCCTTCGCCAACGACCTCAGCGCCGTCGATGCCGGCTCCTCGCGAGTCACCGTCCGCCACACCGCTGACGCCCCGGCCGTCCAGGTCCTGGTCGACGGCGCCGTGGCCATCCCCGACCTCCAGCCCGGCGCCGAGGCCTCCGCAGTGTTGCCCGCCGGCACCTACGACGTCGAGGTCCAGCTCACCGACGGCACGCCGCTCCCGGCCCTCTCCCCCGGCAGCGTCGACATCCCCGCCGGCAAGAACGTGATCGTCTATGCCGTCGGATCGGCCACCGACACCACCTACCCGCTGGGCCTCGCCCAGCAGGTGCTCGACCTCGAGGCCGCTCCGGTGACGCCGACCACCGAGGCTCCGACCACCACGGCCCCGCCCGCCGCGGCGGGCGTCACGGCCACCCCGGCCATGACCGGCTGAGCCCCGAGCTCACTCGCAGCAACGACACGAGGGCCCGCCCGGTTCGCTCCGGGCGGGCCCTCGGCGCGTCCGGGTCACGAGACCGAGGTCAACCGCTGCATGAGCTCATGGCCCGCCACGAGCGGACACTCGGCCACGCCCGCCTCCGTGTACACCCCACCGGGTCCGTCGGTCGCCGAGTCGACGAGGAGGTAGGGGACGGCATCGGTCGTGTGGGTGCGCAGGGCCAGCGGCGTGGCGTGATCGGGAAGGAGCAGCAGCCGCCACGGGCCCAGGCGGTCGAGGCCCTCGATCAGGCCGGCCAGGATGCGGCTGTCCCAGTTCTCCAGCGCCTTGACCTTCTCGGCCACGTTCCCGGCGTGGCCGGCCTCGTCGGTGGCCTCCACGTGGACGATGAACAGGTCGGCTCCGTCGGCCAGGGCGTCGAGCGCGGCAGTCACGCTTGCCCTCGTAGTCGGTGTCGTACCAGCCGGTCGCCGTCTCGAGGTCGATCACCTCGATCTCCGTCAGCACGCCGAGGCCCCGCACCAGGTCCACCGCGGTGACGAGCGCAGCATCGAGGCCGTAGGTCTGCTCGAAGCTCGGCATGTCCGGCTGGAAGCCCTGGCCCCACAGCCAGATCTGGGTGGCATCGAGCTCGAACCGGGCCAGGACGGCGCGCGACGCATCCATCAGGCGGTCGAGCTCCGGGGCGGCCGCTCCCGTGGGACCGACCGCCTGCCTGCCGGTGAGGTCGTGGGGTGGCGTGCACTCGGCGTCGACCCAGGAAGCGGGGGCCACGACGATGTGCCGGTACTGGACGCCGGCGTGGAACTCGACGCCATCGCCGCCGAGCTCGGCCTGGAGGGCGGCGATCACCTCGGCCGCCGCCTCGGTGGACGGGTGGCCTCCGGCGAAGTCGACCATCGTGCCGTCGAGTCCGAGCGTCACCAGGTTGCACCGGTAGGCGACCTGGTCGGGTCGCAGACGCAGCCCCAAGGCGGCCGCCTCGATGGGGGCCCGACCCGTGTGGTAGCGCCCGGGGTCGTAGCCGAAGATCGACATGTTGCCCACGTCCGACCCGGGAGGAAGCCCGGCCGGGATCACCGCCGCCCGGCCCAGCTCGGCCCGGGCGGCGAGGGCATCGAGGGTGGGGGTGGACGCGACCTCCAGGGGTGTCCGGCCGTCGAGCTCGGCAAGGGGCTCGTCGGCACAGCCGTCGGGAACGCAGACCACGTACTTCATCCCACGATTGTGGTGCAGAACGGCCGACCCGAGAAACGCAGCCGCGACCGCCAGGGGGCCGGCCTGGCCCTACTGAGCCTCGAGCGTCGTCTCGATGAGGCGGCGGACCGTCTCGAGATCGTTGGCCACCACCTCGTAGCGCTCGGGGCGATCGAAGAGGTCGGCCAGGTGATCGGGTAGCGGGGGCCGCACGCCCGTGGCGGCCTCGACGGCGTCGGGGAACTTGGCCGGGTGGGCGGTGGAGAGGACCACCATCGGGACGTCGCGGTCGGCCCGGGCCTCGATGGCGGCGGCCAGCCCGACGGCCGTGTGGGGGTCGAGGAGGACACCCGTGCGCTCGTGGTGGGCGGCGATGGTGGCCCTGGTGACCTCGTCGTCGACTCGCCCGGCGGACCAGTGCTCGGCGAGCAGGTCGAGCCGACCGGCCTCGACCGTGACCGTGCCCTCGGCCCGGAAGCGGGCCATCAGCTCGGCGATGGCCGATCCGTCACGCCCGTAGAGCTCGAAGAGGAGCCGCTCGAGGTTGGACGACACCTGGATGTCCATGCTGGGACTGAGCGTCGGATGCACCTCGCCGATCGTCATCGTCCCCGTCGTGAGGAACCGGGTGAGGATGTCATTGCGATTCGAGGCAACGACGAACTGGGACACCGGCGTCCCCATGCGCTGGGCGCCGTAGCCGGCGAAGACGTTCCCGAAGTTGCCGGTCGGGACCGAGAAGGCGATGGGGCGCCCCTCCCCGCCCCCGAGGCGGGCCGAGCTCGACACGTAGTAGACGATCTGGGCCATCACCCGGGCCCAGTTGATGGAGTTCACCGCCGAGAGGTTCCGACGGTCGCGCAGCTCGGTGTCGGCGAAGAGGGCCTTCACCAGGTCCTGGCAGTCGTCGAACGTGCCCTCCACCGCGATGTTGTGGATGTTGGGCGCGTCGACCGTGGTCATCTGGCGGCGCTGCACCTCCGACACCCGGCCCGCCGGATGGAAGATGAACACCTCGGCCGTCTCCCTGTCCCGCAGGGCTTCGATGGCCGCCGAACCCGTGTCGCCCGAGGTGGCCCCGACGACGGTGACCTTCTCCCCCCGGCGGGTCAGCTCGTGGTCGAAGAGGCGCCCGACCAGCTGGAGGGCGATGTCCTTGAAAGCCAGCGTCGGCCCGTGGAACAGCTCGGCCAGCCACACGCCGTTGTCGAGCTCCACCAGAGGAACCACGTCGGGGTCGTCGAAGCCGGCGTAGGCGTCGCTGACCATGGCCGCGAAGACGTCGTGGTCGAGTGCGCCCTCGACGAAGGGCCACATGACCTCGGTGGCGATGGTGGCGTAGTCGGCGTCGGCGTAGCGCCCGAGCGCCCCGGGCTCGAGCACCGGCCAGGTCGACGGCACGTACAGGCCGCCGTCGCGCGCCAGGCCGGCCAGGAGCACGTCGGCGAAGCCCAACTCCGGAGCTGCGCCGCGCGTGCTGACGTAGGTGAGACCGCTCACGACGGGGTGTCGTCGCCGGAGAGGACCCGGAGCACGCTGCCCACGCGGCGCACGGCGTCGAGGGCGGCCAGACCGGTGAGGGTCGCCTCGAGGTCGCGGGCCAGCGCCCGGTGGGTGATGAAGTCGATTCGCACCTCGCCGTCGGGCGCGGCCACGGCGGGGTCGGCCGACGGCCCTTCCTGCTCCATCGACGCGATGGACACGCCGGTGCTCGCCGAACACGCTCGCCACGGCGGCCAGGACGCCGGGCCGGTCGGCCGCCTGGATGCTCAGGTGGTACACGCTGCTGAGCTCGTCGTCGGGGCGGAAGCGGGGCGGCGACAGGGCGCCGATCGATGCGTGGGCACCCCGCTGACGGTTGACGGCGGCGTCGATGAGGTCCCCGAGCATGGCGCTGGCCGTGGGTTCCCCTCCCGCTCCGCGCCCGTAGAACATCAGCGCTCCCACTGCGCCACCCTCGACGAACACGGCGTTGAAGCTCTCCCGCACCGCGGCCAGGGGGTGGTTCTCGGGGACGAGCGTGGGGTGGACCCGGACCACCAGCTCGTCGCCGTCAGGCTCGTCGAAACGCTCCGCGGCGGCGAGCAGCTTCACGACCAGTCCGTGACGGGCGGCGAAGGCGATGTCCTCGGCGGTGAGCGACGTGATGCCCTCCACGTTCACGTCGTCGACGGTGACGTCGTAGCCGAAGACGATGGACGCGACGATGGCGATCTTGGCCGCAGCATCGAGGCCCTCGACGTCCGCCGAGGGGTCGGCCTCGGCGTAGCCGAGCGACTGCGCCTCGGCCAGCGCGTCGGCGTAGCTCGCTCCGGCCTCCGACATCCGGGTGAGGATGTAGTTGGTGGTGCCGTTGACGATGCCCAGGACGCGGTGCACAGGCTCCCCGAGCAACGACTCCCGGAGGGGACGCACGACCGGGACCCCGCCGGCCACGGCCGCTTCGAAGAGCAGGTCGACGCCGGCCTTCTCGGCGGCGGCGAAGAGCTCCGATCCGCACGCCGCGACGAGGGCCTTGTTGGCGGTCACGACCGGCTTGCCCGCGGCCAGGGCCGTGAGCACCAGCTCGCGCGCCGGCTCCAGGCCGCCCATCACCTCGACCACCACGTCGATGTCGGGATCGACCACCAGAGCAGCCGCGTCAGCAGTGAGGAGTCCCGGGGCGAGGGTGACAGATCGGGGACGGTCGAGGTCGCGGACGGCCACGCGGACGATCTCGAGACGAAGGCCGGTGCGCGCCTCCACCGCATCGGAGCGCTGGTGCACGAGGGAGATGAGCGCCGAGCCGACCGTGCCGCAACCGAGCACGCCGACCCGGGCGAGGGATCCGTTCACCCGGGCGAGGCTACCGGTGGGGCGACGGGCCGCAGAAACGGTTGGCCGCGCGCGACGAACCGTCCGGCGGCGCACCGAGGGCGACCCACGCCCTACGGTCCCCACCATGAGCGAGGTCACCGATGCCTACACCGCCACCCGGAGCCGCATGGCGGCCGTACTGCGAGCCGGGGGGCCCGACGAGTGGGCTCGCCCCGTGCCCGCCTGCCCGGAGTGGGCGGCACGCGACCTCCTCGCCCACGTCGTCGCCCTCCCTGCGGCCATCGGGGCCGGCGACCTGCCCGGCGCTGACCTCGCCGGCTGGCTCGCCGGTCTCGTCGACCGCCGGCGCGACCAGCCGGTGGAGGACCTCATCGTCGAATGGGAGTCGCTCGACGACGCCATCGCCTCGATCCTCTCGGCCAACGACACCCTCTACGTCGACCTCGCCGTCCACGAGCACGACCTGCGAGGGGCGGTCGGCCGCCCAGACCACACCGCTCTCGACGTCGAGGTGATCATGCCCCGGACCATCGCCGCATTCGCTCCCTCGGTACGGGAGCACGGCCTCGACCCACTGGCCGTGGAGCACGAGGGCCGTCGGTGGACCAGCCACGAGGGCGAACCGGGCTGGGTGCTGGAGGTCCCGGCCTGGGAGGCGGTGCGCGCTGTCAACAGCCGCCGCACGGCCGACGAGCTCCGGGCCCTCCCCTCCACCGGGGACCCCGAGCCCTACCTCGCCGTCCTCGATGGGCATCTGCCCCTCCCCACCGACAGCCTGGGCGAGGTCTGACCGAGCCGCCCGTCCGGTCACTCAACCCCGGATGGCCCCGATGAGGGTCACCAGGCCCGTCACCGCGAGCAACACGAGGACGATCTGTCGGAAGTGCTCGGGGTTCACCCGGGCCCGGAGCCAGAGCCCGGCCCCGAAGCCCAGGCCGAGGGCCGGCGCGCCGACCAGCAGCGCCTGGGCGACCTCGGTGTCGTAACGACCGGTGATCGCGAACAGGATCACGGTGAGCACGCCCGAGATGGCGACCACCGCGCCCAGGGTGGCTCGGAACTGCGGGGGCGAGAGCCCACGCGGGTGCAGGGCCATGACGAGCGGTGGACCGTTGGTGGACAGCGTCGTGTTCAACGCCCCGCTCAGCACCCCGGCGCCCACGTCGACCGCGGTGCTGGCCCGGTGGAGGCGCCACCCCCGAAGGGTCACCAGCAGGAACACACCGATCACCCCGGCCAGGGCGAAGCGGAGCTGGCGGTTGGTGGTCATCTCCAACACGACCAACCCGAGGGGCGCCCCGACGGCGACGCCAGCCAGCAGCCGGACCTCCGCCGGGCGGTCGGCGTGGGCTCGCTCGGAGATGGCCTGACCGGTGCTCGTCGCCAGCCCGAGGGTGGCGGAGATGACCACCGCCGTCTCGGTGGGGACGAACACCGACAGCAGGGGGACGGCGAGGAGGGCGAACCCGAAGCCGGTCGTGGTCTGCACGAGAGCGGCCGAGAAGACCGCTACCGCGATCACGACCAGCTCGACGGCATCCACCCCGAGGGTCAGCTGACGTCGTGGGCGAGGAGATCGTCGAGCGATTCGCGCCGGACGACGAGGCGAGCGTCGCCGTCGGCCACGAACACCACGGCGGGACGGGTCACCTTGTTGTAGTTCGAGGCCATGGAGTAGCCGTAGGCCCCCGTGACGGGCATGGCCAGCAGGTCGTCCACCGCCACGCCCCCGGGCACCGCGGCATCGCGCACCAGCAGGTCGCCGGACTCGCAGTGCTTGCCCACCACGGTGACCGTCCGAGCGCGGTCGGCGGCCACGTCACGGGGGAGGAACACCTCGTAGCCGCTCCCGTAGAGCACGGGGCGAGGGTTGTCGCTCATGCCTCCGTCGACGGAAAGGTAGGTGCGGATCCCCGGGATCTCCTTGATGGTGCCGACCGTGTACAGCGTGATCGCAGCCTGAGCCACCAACGCCCGACCCGGTTCTGCGGTGATGCGGGCGGTGATGCCGGCGGCGGCACAGGCGTGGTGGACCGCAGCGCCCCACTCCGTGATGGAGGGGGCCGATTCCCCTTCGACGTAGGCCACACCGAGACCACCACCGAGAGAGAGCTCGGGCAGGCCGTGGCGTTCGACGAACGGGGCGAGCACCTCCACCGCCATCTCGAAGAACCGGGCCTCGAAGACCTGGGAGCCGATGTGGGCGTGGAGCCCGACGAGATGGACGGCCGACGACGCCAGGGCTCGCGTCACCGCCGCCTCGGCCTGGCCGCTGTTCAGCCCGAACCCGAACTTGGAGTCGTCCTGACCGGTGCGGATGAACTCGTGGGTGTGGGCCTCGACCCCGGGGGTGACCCGGATGAGGACGGTCGGCGCCGGCGCCCCTTCGGCCACGAGGGCTTCGATCCGGTCGAGCTCGTCGAACGAGTCGATCACGATGCGCCCGACACCGTCCGCCATGGCCCGGGCCAACTCGTCGACGCTCTTGTTGTTGCCGTGAAACACCAGACGCCCGGCGGGCACGCCGGCGGCCCGGGCCACGTGGTACTCACCCGCGGTGGACACGTCGAGGTTGCAGCCCTCCTCGGCGGCCAGGCGGGCCATGGCCGTGCAGAGGAACGCCTTGGTGGCGTAGTTCACGCCGGGGCCGAAGGCGGCCACCGCCTCCCGGCAGCGGGCTCGGAGGTGCGCCTCGTCGTAGACGAACAACGGCGTACCGAACCGACGGGCCAGCTCCAGCGTGTCGCAGCCACCGATCACCAGGTGCCCGTCGGCACCGACGGTGGCCGTGTCGGGCAGCAACGAGAACGGGAGGGGGCTCATGTCAGGCTCACATCTGGTCGGGCGCGCTGACCCCGAGGAGGTCGAGGCCGATGGCCAGGCCGGTCGAGGCGGCCTCGACCAGCTGGAGCCGGGCCTGGGTGAGCTCGGGCGAGACACCCTCCCCCATGACGTAGCAGTCGTGGTAGAAGCCGTGCACCGCGCCGGCCAGCTCGCGCACCCAGGTCGTGATCCGGTGCGGCGCCCGGTCGTTGGCCGCCACCACCACCGTGTCGGGTAGCTCCGACAGGGCCCGCAGCACCTCGAGCTCACGCTCGTGGACCAGCAGGGAGAGGTCGACCTCGGCCAACGGGAGGCGGTCGACCTGACGTTCGGCGGCGACCCGGAAGATGGACTGGATCCGGGCGTAGGCCATCTGGATGTAGAAGACCGGGTTCTCCATGGCCCGGCTCTTCACCACGTCGTAGTCGAACGTCTGGGTCGAGTCGACCGACTGGAGCAGGTAGGTGAGCCGGGCCGAGTCGGCCCCGACCTCGTCGAACACCTCACCGAGCTCGACCACGTCGCCCGCTCTGCGGGAGAAGCGGACGGGCTCGCCGCCTTTCAGGAGGTTGACCAGCTGGATGATGGGGCACTCCAGCTCAGCGGGGTCGTGACCCAACGCCTGCATGGCCGCCTTCATCCTCGGCACGTAGCCGTGGTGGTCGGCCCCCCACACGTCGATGAGCAGGTCGTAGCCCCGGCCGTACTTGTCGCGGTGGTAGGCGATGTCGGGCAGGAGGTACGTGAACTCGCCGTCACTCTTGACGAGGACGCGGTCCTTGTCGTCCCCGTAGTCGGTCGAACGCAGCCACACCGCCCCGTCGGCGTCGTAGACCACGCCGCGTCCTCGCAGGTCCTCGAGCGTGACCTCGATGGCGCCGGAATCGACCATCGAGCGCTCGCTGAACCACGAGTCGAAGTGGACGTTCATCCGCTCCAGCACGTCGCGGTGGTCCGCCACCGCCCGGGCCTCGCCCCACTCCCACAGGTCGGCGTCGGCGGGGATCTCCGCCGCCCAGTCGATCACGTACTGGCCGTGGTAGCCGTCCTCGGGCACGTCGACGTCACGCTGGCGGGCGGACAGCGAGGCCACGAACTTCTGCATCTGCACGCCGCGGTCGTTCAGGTAGCTCTCACGGGTCACGGCGTAGCCGCACCGCTCGAGGATGCGACCCAGTGAATCGCCGTAGGCCGCGCCCCGACCGTGGCCGGCGTGCAGTGGGCCGGTCGGGTTGGCGCTCACGAACTCGAGCAGCACCTTGGTGCCGGTGCCGATGTCGGACCGGGCGTAGCCCTCGGTCCCTGAGCCGAGCACGTCGCCCAACACGTCGTGGAGCCAGGAGTCGGCGAGCCGGAAGTTGACGAACCCGGGGCCGGCGATCTCGACCGCGATGACGTGGGCGGGGGGATCGACCGACAGGATCTCGGCCAGGCGCTGGGCCAGCTCGCGCGGGTTCCAGCCCGCCTTCTTGGCCGTCGCCAGAGCCACGTTCGACGACCAGTCGCCGTGCTCGCGCCGCGCCGGCCGCTCCAGGTTGATGGTGTCCGGGAGAGGTGTGATCTCGAGGGTCGAGAGGGCCGAGTGCAGAGCGGCGGCGAGCTGGTCGCGAATCACGGGAAAGGGGTCTCCGACGGGTTCGGCCTGGGGTCGGTGCACCCTACCCGGCACTCCGGCGGGGTCTCGTCGGTGTTCCCGGCTCCCCCCGAGGCGGGATCCGTGTGACCCATTACCGCCCGACCCATCGTCATTTCGAGACGCTCGCGTGTCAGAATTCGCCCACGCCCGTTCCCCCGCGTGGCGTGTGCTTGGAGGAGAGCCGTGTTCGCCAACCTCGGAACCTGGTGCTTCCGTCACCGCATCGCTGTCGTCGTGCTCTGGGTGGCGGCCCTCGTCATCATCGGCGGCGCCGGCGGCGCCATCGGCTCCGACTTCTCGTCGAAGCTCAAGCTGCCGAACGTCGAGAGCCAGGCTGGGCTGGACATCATCGACGCCCAGTTCGGCGGGCAGGGTGGCGGCGGGAGCGACACGATCGTGTTCGCCACCGACGCCGGGGTGGACGACCCGGCTGTCCGCAGCTCGATGGAGGCGTACTTCGCCCAGGTCGACGAGATCCCCGGCGTCACCGTCGCCAGCCCCTACGCCCCGGGGAACGAGCGCCAGATCGCCCGCGAGGGCGACCGGGCCGGCGAGGTCGCCTACGCCCGGGTGGAGATGCCCGCCGAAGCCGACAACGCCACCATCAACTCGATCGGCACCACGATCCAGGACGAGAGCCCGAGCGTCTCCGGCGTGCAGATCGAGTTCGGGGGCAGCGCCTTCGCCGCCTTCGAAGCGCCGTCCTCGGAGCTCCTGGGCCTGGCCTTCGCCATCGTGATCCTCATCCTCGCCTTCGGCTCGGTCCTGGCCATGGGGCTGCCCATCGGCGTCGCCCTCGCCGGCATCGGGATCGGCAGCACCCTCATCGCCCTGCTCTCCAACGTCATCACCATGCCCGACTTCGCCACGACCCTGGGCGTGATGATCGGGCTCGGCGTCGGCATCGACTACGCGCTGTTCATCGTGACCCGCTACCGCGAGCAGCTCCACGCCGGCCACACGGTCGGTGAGGCGATCTCCATCGCCATCGACACATCCGGACGTGCGGTGGCCTTCGCCGGGGCGACGGTCGTGATCTCCCTCCTCGGCATGCTCCTCATGGGGGTGGACATGGTGCGGGGCCTCGGGATCGGGGCGGCCACCGTGGTCACCGTCACCTTGCTCTCGTCGCTCACGCTTCTCCCTGCTCTGCTGGGCTTCGCCGGCCAGCGGGTGGAGGTCACCCGGTGGCGAGGCCTCATCGCCGCCGGGCTGGTGGCCATCGCCCTCGTCGGGGTCGGCCTCAAGGTCCAACCGCTGGTCATCGGCCTGCCCCTCGCCCTGGTGGTGATCGTAGGCAGCTTCGTGTTCGCTCCGTTGCGCCGTGAGGCCCCTCGGCGTCGCACCAAGCCCCGCCGGGAGACCTTCGCCTATCGCTGGAGTCGGGTGATCCAACACCACCCGTGGCTCGCCGCCCTGGCCAGCGTCACCGTGCTCCTCGTGCTCGCCATCCCCGTGCTGAGCCTTCGCCTCGGGTTCTCGGATCGGGGCAACGACCCGGCCGACACGACCACCCGCAAGGCCTACGACCTGGTGGCCGACGGCTTCGGGGCCGGCTTCAACGGGCCCCTGATCGTGGTGACCGAGCTCCCGTCGGGCGCCTCCGCCGGTGAGCTGGACGCCATCACCACCGCCATCTCCGACACCCCGGGCGTGGCCTTCGCCTCGGCGCCCATCCTCAACGACCCCAACGCCCCCACCGCCGCCATGTGGCGGGTGATACCCACCACCGCACCCCAGGACGAGGCGACCGACCAGCTGGTGCACCGCCTGCGCGACGACACGTTGCCGGCGGCGACGGCGGGGACCGGACTCGATCTCTCGGTCACCGGCCAGGTGGCCAGCCAGGTCGACTTCTCCGAGTTCCTCGCCCAGCGCCTCCCGCTGTTCTTCGGCGTGGTGCTGGCGCTGTCGTTCCTCCTGCTCATGGCCGTGTTCCGCTCGCTCCTCGTGCCGCTCAAGGCCGTGGTCATGAACCTGTTGTCCATCGGCGCGGCGTACGGCGTGCTGGTCATCGTGTTCCAGTGGGGCTGGCTGAGCGGTCCTCTCGGGATCGAGGGGGCACCCATCGAGCCGTTCATGCCCATGATGTTGTTCGCCATCGTGTTCGGCCTGTCGATGGACTACGAGGTGTTCCTCCTCTCCCGCATCAAGGAGGAGTGGGACCGCACCGGCGACAGCCGCACCTCGGTGGCCGACGGCCTGGCCGCCACCGCCCTGGTGATAACCGCCGCCGCCGCCATCATGGTCTTCGTCTTCGGCAGCTTCCTGCTCGAGTCCAACCGGGTGATCAAGCTCATGGGCGCCGGCCTGGCCGTCGCCGTGCTGCTCGACGCCACCGTCGTCCGCATGGTCCTGGTGCCCGCCACCATGGAGCTGCTCGGGGACAAGAACTGGTGGCTGCCCCGCTGGCTCGACCGACTGCTCCCCCACCTCGACGTGGAGGGGACGTCCATCGACGCCGCTCCGGAACAAGACGAGCGGGAACTGGTCGAGGTCGGGTAGGCGCGGGGGCGGCCTCCGCCCCCGTAGCATTCCTGTCAGCCATGGGTGACACCACGCACGCCGCCAGCGGCGCCGAACCGACCGACACGCATCTCACCGACACCATGACGGTTCGAGGTGGCGTCCCTGTCGAGGGCGAGCTGCACATCCGCGGCTCCAAGAACGCCCTGCCCAAGGCCATGGTGGCGGCCCTGCTCACCAACGAGCCGTGCCGGGTCTCGAACCTGGCCTCGCTCACCGACATCGACGTGGTCGGCGAGCTCATCGCCCACACGGGCGGCTCGGTGGAGCGTGAGGACGACTCGCTCGTCATCACCGCCCACGGGTTCGAGGCCCTCGGCCAGGACGAGGTCGTCCGCCTCCACGCCGCCAGCCGGATCCCGGTCCTCACCACCGCGGTGTCCCTGCACCGGGCCGGCGTGGCGTACGTGGCTGCCGCCGGGGGCTGCGACATCGGCCCTCGTCCCGTCGACTTCCACCTCAACGTGCTGCGGGCCTTCGGGGCGCGCGACACCCACCTCGACGGCGTGATCGAGCTCAAGTCCGATCGGCTGCGGGGCGCCCGCATCGAGCTGCCCTTCCCGAGCGTCGGCGCCACCGAGCAGTTCCTGTTCGCCGCGGTGCTGGCCGAGGGCGACGCCGAGCTGGCCAACGCCGCCATCGAGCCGGAGATCCTCGATCTCATCTGCGTGCTGCAGAAGATGGGGGCGCTCATCTCGGTCGAGCCCAACCGCACCATCCGCGTCACCGGCGTGGACGAGCTCGGGGGCTTCGAGCACCAGGTCATCGGTGATCGCCTCGAGGCGGCGTCGTGGGCGTCGTTGGCCCTGGCCACCGGAGGGCACCTCACGGTGCACGGCGTCCAGCAGCAGGACCTGGCCACCTTCTTGAACGTGTACCGCCGGGCGGGGGGCGACTTCGCCATCGACGCCGACGGAAGCACCATCTCGTTCCGCCGGGCCCGGCGCATGCTGCGCCCACTGGCCCTCGAGACCGACGTCCACCCCGGGTTCATGACCGACTGGCAGTCGCCGTTCGTCACCGCCCTCACCCAGGCCGACGGCGTGAGCGTCGTGCACGAGACCGTGTACGAGGACCGTCTCGGCTACACCGAGGCCCTGCGCAGCCTGGGCGCCCAGATCCAGGTGTTCACCGAGTGCCTGGGCCCGACCCGCTGCCGCTTCGGCACGGCCAACCACCGCCACTCCGCCGTCGTGGTCGGCCCCACCAAGCTCCATGGCGCCGAGCTGATGGTCCCCGACCTGAGGGCCGGGTTCTCCTACGTCATCGCCGCCGCCGCCGCCGACGGCGAGAGCCTCATCCACGGTGTCGACCTGCTCGACCGGGGCTACTCCCGCTTTCGCGAGAAGCTCACCGCGGTCGGCGTCGACCACCGCTGACCGGCGGCGGCCGCCCGCCTGAGGCAGATTCCCGGGCCCGAAGCCGCAGATACGCCTCCGACCCAGCCCGCCCTGCCGCCCCCGAGGCAGATGCCGGGCCCGAAGCGGCACATCCGCCTCCGGCGGACCGGTCGATCGGGCCGAGGAGCGTGGCCCGTGCGGGCGGGCCTCCACCCCTCGGCTATCGTCTCCGACGCCCCAAGCCCTCGTAGCTCAGGGGATAGAGCATCGGCCTCCGGAGCCGTGTGCGGGCGTTCGAATCGCCCCGAGGGCGCACACACATTTGAGCGCTGACCAGGAGGAACATCCTGGTCAGCGTAGTGGCCGGTTGTCCGCCAGTTTCCAGGACTGACCGCGATTCGCCGTCATCTGTGGGACGGGTGTGGGACCAGCGTGGGACGGGCGACTATCCGCCCACTGCCCGGGCACCCGCACGCCTGTGCGAATCGATGCCTGGCGCTACCGGCCGGTCCCTTGAGCGTCTCGGCCCCCTGATCGTGATCCCGCCCGATATCGAGCGTCCCCTACCGAATCCTCTTTGTGTCAAGGGGGTGTTCGGGGCGTGTGGGGGCGTGTTTCTCGGGCCCGCCGGCGGGCGGGGTCGTAGCGTGGTGGTGGGTCCGGGAGTGACCTGGCCGAAGAGCCGGTGTTCAGGGATGTGAGCCGGTCACGCTGGCCAACGAGTCGTTCCCTTCTGTCCTCCCGGGCCCGCTAACGCTGAGCGTCGGCGACGAGGTGGCGGTAGACGCGGTTCGAGATGTGCCGCTTGAGCGCCCGGATCGCTTCTCGTTTGGTCTTGCCTTCGGCGACCCGTCGCTCGAAGTAGGCGCGACCGTCCGAGTGCGGCTGGCGCAGCTGGCAGATCGCCGCCATGTGCAGCGCGTGGTTGAGCTGACGGTTGCCTCGCTGGGAGACCCGGTGCACGATCCGCCCGCCGGAGGAGAACTCGACCGGGGCGGTCCCGTTGTAGGCGGCGTAGGGGTCACGGTTGGCGAACCGGGCGATGTCGCCGGTGTAGCCGATGAGCATGGCGGCGATGATCGGACCGATCCCGTAGATGTCGACCAGCGACGTCTTGGACGCGATCACGGCCTGGCGGATCCGGCGATGGGAGTCCTTGAGCTGTTGATCGAGCCGGCGGATGTCGGCGAGCAGATCGACGGCCAGGTCGAAACGGATCTGCTCGACCGGTGTGGCTGGGGTGAGCTCGGCGAGGAACCGGTCGACGTCAGAAGCGTTGATTTCCTTGGCGATTCCGCCCGGGGCGAGCTCTATCACTGCTGAGTGCATGCGGCTCACGAGGCGGTTGCGGTGCCGGCCGATGTCATGGTTGCGCTTGGCCAACAGGCGCAGCACCTCGGCGTGCCCGACCGGGACCACAGGCGCAGACCGTCGAATCGCAGCGCGGCGACCGCGACCGAGGCGGCGTCGTTGGGGTCGTTCTTGTTCGACCGGCCCGTGGCCAGCACCCGTGTCCGAGCGGCCAACGTCGCGGGCACGTCGAGCACGGTCTCACCCGCAGCGACGAGCTGTTGGGACAGCAGATAGCCGAGGCCGTTGGCGGACTCGATCGCCCACGTTCTCGAGTCGAACGGTTCAGCCCACGCCAACAGCTGCTCGACCTGAGCGATCGTGGCTCGGACCTTCGTGCGGTCGAGCTCGGTCTCGGTGCTGTCGATCGCGACAGCGGTGTGGGTCGCCTTGTGGGGGTCGACCCCGATCATCACGCTCATCGTGTACCTCCAGGTTCGTTGGTGTGGAACCGCGGAGGGCACTCCTGCTTGCAGTCGGTTCGTGCTCGTTCCTCTTTCGAGCCACCCCGCGGCGAGGTCCCGACGGGAGTGCTCTTCGTTAGCAAGCCAGGTCGGGCTCGGCCCCACCGGCAGGCACTTCGAGAGCAACCCCGCCAGGACCTCTGAACGCTACGAACCAGCCGCAACGCCTGCCCGAACTCTCAAGCAGGCACTTATGCCACGGTCTCCAAGCTGCTCTCGGTCGTACCCTCTGAGGGTGATCGACTCGCCGTCCTCCCGATTTCGTCGCGATGGCTTCGTGGCGATCGTCAGCGCCGAGGAGCAGAAGGCCGTCTACCTCCCGGTAGAGCTGGTGGGCTCAGAGCAACAGCTTCTTGGCCAGCCATCCGCTATCGGCTGGTTGAGCGGCATGGACGAGATCACGGAGCTCCGCAGGGAGCTCGACTCAGTCTGGGAGGAAGCTGACGAGCAGCACCGTGCGGTCGTCAAGGAGGCAGCCGAGCTCGTTGACTACTCGCTTGAGGCTGGCCGGGCCTTCATCGCGGTGTTCCGGGGAGCGGATGCCGTCGCGTGACCCGTCCCAGACCGCCGGCTATGGGAGGCACCCACAGAGTCGCTGCTCGCCGGCGGCGTCATCCGAGTGCTTCATCAGTCATGGGCTCTGCGCGTCTAGTCGCAAGAGACGCGGTTCACTGATGCGATGCTGGCTGACTCAAATCCATAAGAGATCTCAACGCAGTCGCCCACCTGGAGATCATGGCCGTCGCCGTCAGGGAAATCTCTGCCGACATCGAAGCACGTGTTGGTCGGGACGCCGCGATAAAGCCGATCGCCACACACTTGATCCGGCGACGCGTCGGTAACTACGAGCACGTAGGCAGGTCCCCCACAACCGCAGCTCACCAGGGCGAGCGTGGCCAGCAGACATCCCAGCAAAATTCGACAAGCGCGAATGCGCCTCGCCCTCGAAGCCGCCACGGGTCGCACTCTAGGGGCCGAACGCTCCTACGGGGGCGATCGCGATCATCCTCAAACGCCGGCTCGGCGGCGACACTCACGTCGTGCGCAGGTCCTTCCACCGCCACGCGCAGTCCTCCACGAGAAGCTCCGGGTCGCCGGTCCACAGCTCGGCGTCGACAGCTACGGCCTGCGCGGCCGCAAAGGCGTCGGCGTAGGACATCGCGACCTCAGACTTGATTCGAGCGGCGTCGAGCACGAGGCGCTCGTCAGGTAGGCGGGCCTCCACCGCGTCGCGCACGTCACGGACCGTGCCTAGAGCGGCGTCCTCGCCGTGGAGCCGACGAAGCACGTAGTACACCTCGCCAAGGTTGATCCACGACATCACTGGCCGGTCACGTTCCAGCAGCTCCTCAACCGTTCGAGCAGCTGGTCCGTTGTCCTCGAGCAGTCTCAACACCGCCCACGAGTCCAGGACAACGCTCACTTGGCCGCCTCACGATCCCGATCAGTGCGACGTTCCCGTTCCAGCTCGGCGGTCAGCTTCGAGCCACGGAAGCGACCCCGCAAGTTGGCCGGGCGCCCGGCGGGACGGAGGGCGACGTGGTCCTCGTGGCGCCAGAAGCTCACCTCGTCGCCAGGTTCGAGCCCCAGTTCGTCACGGAGCGCCTTGGGGATCACGACTTGGCCCTTGGGCCCCACCCGGTGAGTCATACCAGTAAGTATAACTGCCGATCACCGTTGTCGAGGGTGCCCCGAACGCCGGGACTGAGCCTGCTGTTCGATCAGTCCTAGTCGGCCGTGACCACGGCGACGCCCTGTTCGATTGCGGCCACGAATTCATCCACGGGGTACTGCCATGCCAGGCCGTCAGTGGGCGAGAACAGGGAGATCATCACCCGACCGTCCGTCTGGAAGATCTCCGCCGGGATGTTGATGACGTCGCCGCTCCGCACCTGGAACTGAGCCACCCTTGCGTCGTGGTACGGCGGGTACACGGTGGACACGTGGATGGCCATGGGTACTTGCACTCCCTCGTGCGGTGTCACTTGTCCATTGGATGCTTCCACCCCTTGCCCCTGCTCGTCCGATGCTTTCCTCGCTGGCGTCCCATAACGCCGGGACTGGGTGACGCCTGCCGGGAACTCCCCGGACACGGCCAGCGTCGAATCAGGCGAGGCATCGTGGAACGCGGCCAAGGGGGCGTTACTTGGAGAACAGCCGAAGGTCGGGCCTTGCCCGTTGGGCGATCGGCGGCGCCGCTGTCGTCGCTGCGCTCACTCTTGCCGTCGTGCTCGGTCTCCGCCATGACCCGAAGGTCTGCGACACCGCCGGTCTCAGCCCCGGCTCCTCGGTATCACTCGTCGTGCCCGATCCTGGATGGACGATCGTCGAGTTCTGCGTGTCTGGCAACTGCGAGTCGAGCAATCGAGTGCCCGTCGGCGACGACGCCGAACTCCACCCCTACACCGTCAGCCTTGTGAATGGGCAGGGGCAAGCGATCGACGCAGCTGGCGAGATCACAACCGTCGAGGTGCAACCCAACGGCGAGGGCTGTCCCCCGCGGCATGCCTACGCACAAGTGGCTATCGCTTCTGATGGAAGCGCCACCACCTCAGCACCCTGAGTTCGCTCCCCCGTCACCTAACGCCGGGATCGGGCGACCCCGGAACGCCACCTACGCTCCCCTGAGTGCGGATCTTCTACCTGGTTCTCGGCCTTGGCGGGCTGGCCTGCGCTGCTTTGCAGGGCCTTGCTGCTGAGGGGCGAGTTGAGCTTCGGATCTGGCCGTTCGTTCAGACGCCGAACCGGGCGCTCCGCTGGGCCTATGCCGGTGGGCTTCTCGTGATGTCCGTCCTGCTACTGGGCTTAGCGGTCGCCCCCACGCCCTCCGAGCAGCTCGACGGGTGTCACCAACCGCCGGGGGTCGGGTGACGTTGCGGTCGACCCCTCGGCTCTGACCGGGGCACGCTGAGATGACCGCCACTACCGTTAGTGACCGTGGTCACACGCGAGCGGGTAGGGCGGCGTCGCTCTCAGGTCATCGGCGCGTTTGCTCTCGCGTGCCTGGGGGTCGCTGGGTGCGGCAGCACCGCCCCTATGGCAGCGCCACCCGCTGCGTCGAGCGACACCACGTCGTCTCCTGTCACGACCGTCCCATCGGCGATCCCGTTCGAGGTGGTCGAGGTCTTCGACGCCGGTCCTGATGCGGCCGGGCACCTGCGCTCCGCAGGCAACACGCAGGAGTTCGGAGATCTGTGGGAAGCCGTCGGGGACGGGCAACCCCCGCCTCGCGTCGACTTCAGCAAGTGGATCGTGGTGAGTGTCACGATCCCGGCCGAGAACTGTGAGCGCGAACTGAGCGGGTTCGATGTCGTCGGCGACACTCTGACTCCCGTCTTCGTCCAGCCGGACACTGCATGCGCGCAGCCGCCTACTCGGCAGACGTTCGTCGTCCTCGTTGATCGCGTAGAAGGCCCATCCTTCGTTCGTCCTGCGCCTCCCCGGTCAGCCCAGCCACGGGTTCGAGGACCAGGCTCTTCAGGTCGTCGTGCCGTACATGGACCTCTCCGGCATGCTCTCCGAGTTGGACGGACCCGTGGTGCGCTTCGTCAGCCCCGTGAGCTACGGGAACGCGCTCGCAGTCGTGGGCGGGGAACTGGACCTGAACGGGTCCTGCCTCACTCTCGGGGGGACCATTCCGATCGTGTGGCCGGCCGGCACGAGGTGGGACCCAGACATCCAGGCGGTCATCTCCTCCACCGGCGAGACGATGTCGATCGGGAGTGAGGTCAAAGGCGGTGGCGGCTACGTCCCCGCCCAGGAGTTGAGCTACTTCTTCGGACCGTCAGCGATCGACGCGGCTGAGGCAATGCACGAACGGCGAGAGCGGGGAAGTCGCGGTCCCTGAACAACCACGCCGATGCAATCGGTCCCGCCTAAACCCGCGCCACATAACGCCGGCATGGGGCTCAGTCAGCAGGCCAGGGCCCGCCAAGCACTCGATACGGATGGGCTTCATGGGTCGCCACCACGAACAGCTCCTTGGTCGACTCGACTGTCACCCGATAGACGAACCAGCCCGGCCCGGGCGACGGGAGAGCCTCTCCATCGGGCGACAACTGCGACAGATCCAGGGCGTCGTATCCAGCGGGGAGCACCTCGTTCCCACCATCTTCGATCATGCGTCGGATGGCCGGGTCGATCGGACGGTCGTACTTCGCAGGGTCACTCAGAGCTAGGTCCCTGCGGAAGTCGACCAGAGTTGCCATCCGACGCTCGTTCGCCCGTTCCACGTCCATCCCCCCAAGGCTGCCCCACAACGCCGGGTCCGGGTGATACCGCGTAGTCAGTCGGAGTAACCGAGTCGCTCTACAACTGGAGCGAGTGCATCGGCCTCAGCATCGGTGAGGTCACTGCGCCACCGGCCGATGCTCGCCTC
Source organism: uncultured Actinomycetes bacterium (assembly GCA_963793025.1). Lineage (GTDB taxonomy): Bacteria > Actinomycetota > Acidimicrobiia > Acidimicrobiales > Acidimicrobilacustridaceae > CAWBYL01. The sequence goes on along the minus strand of CAWBYL010000005.1, from coordinate 351,265 downwards.
GACCGAGGCAGTGGTGACGTGGTGTTCAACCCGTTCGACGGCCTCTCCGCGCAGTTCGACACCCAGACGCTGCCCAAACTGTTCCGCCGTCCCGGCCAAGTCCCCTGCGAGGTCCTCGTAGCGCAATCGAATCTCGGATGGGTCGAGGTCGAGTTCGTCGAGGCGCGAACATCAGCTGCGCACAGACGACACCGGCCTCTCGGGCCCAACCCTCCGTGCCCCCGGCTCGGAAGGCTCGCCGCGAAGCGAGGATGTCGCGTGGATCGCGCACGAGGTCGACACGTAGAACCGGGATACCAGCGTCGATGAGTGCCACCTCCTCGACCGCGAGCTTCTCGGCGTACCACTTCGCGTCGGGCCGAACGGCGAGCATTGCCTCTGACGCTGACGACCACATCGCCCGGAGGAGTGACGGGCGCCAGGCGTCGACCTCGAGGGCATCGCTGGCGAACGGCATCGGGACCCAGGAGGGCTCTTCGCCGAAGAAGAAGTCGGTCACGCCTTGGTGTCGACTGTCGTCGAAGGGCTCGGTCATGGCCCAAGCGGTTCGTGCGAGATAGGAAGCCACCCGATACTCGGCCGGGTAGCGCCGATCGAACGCAATCTGGGGCGACGTGCCCAGAAGGTTCATCAGGAGGGTCGTGCCGGTCCTGCCCGACAGCGGCCTGATCCCCACGATCGGAAGCATTCAGGCAGTCTGCTCGCTCGCACATCGACTCACCGCGCCCGTTTCTGCCTCCGCCGTGGTCACCGCCCGAACGGAGGGATGGTGCCGCGCCGCGATCAGCCTGGTCCGGGGACGTCCAGTCCGTTGGCCGCTCGAAAGTCGGGGGTCGTGTTGGTCAGCGGGAACGGCTCGTCGGGGACGGGAAGCCCAAGTCGATCGCACAGCGGCTCCCAGCCGTCGGTGACGCTCCACTCAAACAAGCGTTCCGGGGGGACGGTCGCTCGCACGGCTGCGTTGTGCCGCTCATAGGCCGCAATCATCGCCTCTCGATCATCGACTCGATCGCCGAGCCACTGATCCCAGAGTGGCTGGAATGGAGACGAGCCATGGTCGTCGCCCAGTTGGAAAACCGTCGATGCTGAGCTGCGATACCAGGATTCGGCAGGTCGTGTGGACAGCACGACGAGCGCATCCGGGAACGCCCGGGTGATGTCGCGCCACATCGCTGCCCCGGGGAAGTCGGTCTGGGCGACGTAGCCGTCGAACATGCTCTCCCAGTCGACCCGCTCACCGCGCAGGACGGGTCCCCACAGCTTCATCTGGCGTTCGCGGTCGGCGAGGATCTCCGCCATGTGGTGGCAACGACCGCCGAGCAGCCTCTCGAGCGCCACCTTGAGCGAGAAGGTCCCCGTTCGCCCCACCCCCGGCCCAACGACCTGAAGCGTCATCGCATCGACCGTACCGCTCCTCGACCTGCCACATACCGCCGGTTATACGGGTGAGACGCAACGATGTGCCGTGCCCTCTGCCGCAAGAACCTGTTCCGTCTGCCATCGGAGGCGGACCCGTGGGTCCAGCGATGACTCCGGTGAAATCTTCATCTGCGTTGGCTGCGAGGCCGACGCGAAGCAGTTCATCGAGATCCAAGAGGCCATCTGGGGGGCAGCTCGTGACGTGCACGACGTGGCGGACGAGCGATCGAACGAAGCCCAGACGCCCGAGCATCCTTGATCGCCGGGACGGGGAGAAGCCTGCGCCTACTCGTAGGCGGACTTCCACCGTTCTGGCGCGATGGGGTATTCCGTCCATTCTGGGTGCTCCACCGGCGTACCCGTGAAGAGCGCCGTGGTGCCGAGTTCCTCGTCCAGAACAATGCGGCGGTCGAGTATCCAGTCGCGGGGTGTCTCGATGGGCATGTCGAGATACGCCATTCCGGACTGTTCCGGCAGGGACGGGCTGGGGAATCGCACTCCGAGTAGCTCGGTCGACCCGATCTGCCTGAACTTCAGGACGATCCAGTCTCCATCGAGAGCCAGTTCTTCACCGACGTATCGAACGGCGGAGCCATCGCGGAGCTGACCCTCGAAGATCGCCACATCGAGCCAGTACTGCTGCATCTCTGCCAACTGTTCGGTGTTCACGCCGATCCCTCCGTCGAGACAGCGAGGCTACGACCGAGCCGCCATCGCCGTGCCCCCTACCGCCGGGGATACGGGTGATCGCGGACGAGCCCACCGACGCCGCATGTCTGAGAGGCACCGTCCGGCGCGAGGCACCTCGACACTGCGTATATCGCCGGGAGTGTGAGCCACCGGCCGGCTCGGGAAAGTAGCTACGCATGGGCCCGATCGCATGGATCCGAAAGCGACTGGCCGACGGCAAGGCCGAACCGTTCGGCAACTCCAACATCCGCTGCCCGATCTGCGGCGAGTACGTCGTCGGTGCCGATCCGACGATGCGAGTGCCGGTGAGTTTCCAAGCCCCGACCTATCCCGGGCGCGAAAACCTGATCGCCCGCTGTGCAACCCACGGGCACTACCCGTGGAACGACCCCGAACATCATCCGCCGGGCTGGGCGATCCGCTGGCAGCGTCCCAGTACGCCGGGTCAGGGCGCGGAATCGACGGCTATCTCAAGTGCCTCGCATATCCGTGACATTCGGTCGCCAGTGAGGGTGCCGAGACGATCCACCAGTACCCCGACCGAGACGCTCTCGACCGAATCAAGGTTCACCGCCGATCGACGCGGAACGGGATCATCACCTGGCTCGAGGACCACTTCGCTCGGAATGCCCCGGACCGTCGTCGTGCACGGAGCCACCAGCGCTCGTCCCAATCGGGGAATCGCCACGTCGCGGGACAGCACGACCACTGGGCGCCGGCCGATCTCGGGCAGCTCGCACCACCAGAGCTCACCCCGGCGTGGCAGGTCGGTCACGACGCGGCGGCGGCCGAACGAAACGACTCGAGGTCGCCCCACTCATCGGCTTCGCTCAGAGGATGCTCGTCATAGATGGAGTACGACGCGTCGACCTCAGCCCGACGATGTCGTGCGATGAGCGCACCGAGCGCAGCATCGAGCAGCGCGGCGTCATTGGACTCGGGATCGAGACCCCGTGCCGCCGCGAGCAGCTCCCCATCCACCGTGGTACTCACACGGACTCTCATGCCACAAGAGTGGCATGGAGATGCCACGATTGCAACGAGGTCTCCGAACGCCGGCATGCTGCGCTATCCGCCGGTGACGAAGGCGGCGACGATGTAGGCGGCGTGGCGGTCGAGGTTCTGGCGGCGGTGGTCGTAGATCGTCGTGGTGCGCGGGTCGGCGTGGCGGGCGGCGATCTGCATGTCGCGCAGCGGGACCCCGGCGTCGAGGCCGGCCATGATGAACGCTGCACGGAGCATGTGGGGATGAACGTGTCCGAGCCCGCCTCTCTTGCCGACGGAGCTGACCCAGCGGTGAGCGGTCCGCCGATCGAGTCGCTGACCGTCGGCCCGGCGAAGGATGGGTCCTTCGGTTCGTTCGCCGATGGCGAGATCGACGGTTCGGCCCGTGCGCGGCACGAGCGGGATCAGCGCGGGCTTGGAGCCCTTGCCGAGGATCTTCAGGGTCCGGTGCCCGCGTTCGAAGCCAAGGTCTTCGATGTTGGTGGCGCAGGCTTCGCTCACCCGCAGCCCGTTGAGACCGAGCAGCACGGCGAGCGCGGCATGGGCGTGGTCGATGCGCTCGGCGGTGAACAAGAACGTTCCGAGCGCGGCACGGTCCATCCCCGGGGACTCGGTGTTCAGGGATGTGAGCCGGTCACGCTGGCCAACGAGTCGTTCCCTGCTTGCAGTCGGTTCGTGCTCTGTCCTCTTTCGAGCCATACCGCGGCGAGATCCCGACGGGAGTGCTGTTCGTTGGAAAGCCAGATCGAGCTGCGCCCCACCGGCAGGCCGTTAGAGAGCAACCCCGCCAGGACCCCTGAACGCTACGAACCAGCCGCAACGCCTGCCCGAACTCTCAAGCAGGCACGCCCTTAGGCTCGGTCGTCTGATGGTGCTGCTGTGGGTCGGGCTGGTTCTCGTCGGTGTTGGCTTGATCGTGTGGGGCGCCGAGACCTTCGCCGAGCATCTGTCGGTGGCGTCGGTTCGTCTCGGTGTGAGCGCGTTCGCTCTCGCTTTGCTGTTGGCAGGAGCCGAGCCGGAGGAGTTGGCCACGTCGGTGGCGGCTTCGCTGCGCGGCGCTCCCGGGATCGCGTTCGGCGATGTCATTGGTGCCAACGTGGCGATCTGCCTCGTGGCGTTGGGCGTCGGCGCGTTGATTGCTCCGCTGCCGTTCCCGCCCAGGGTTCGGCGTTACGCGGTGGCAGGCCTTCCGCTCGGGGTCTTGGCGGCGGTCCTGGCGTGGGACGGCGAGGTGTCCCGGCTCGGGGGTCTGGTGCTCGTGGCCGCCTACGTCGTGTTCGTGGCCGTGATCTGGGTGAGGGAACGCCGACCGCCTGCGCTCGGTGAGATCGGCGAGCTCGAGGAAGCCGAAGGTCACCACGAGTCGAGCCGAGTCGGCCGGGAGCTCGTGCTCGTCCTGGCCGGGGTCGTTGCCATGGCGATCGGGGCGCTGGCACTGGTCGAGGGTGTTCAACAGATCTCGGGGGTCGAGGCGACCCAGACCAAGCTGGGACTGACCCTGGTGGGGTTCGCCACCGCGTTCGAATTGGTGGTGTTGGCGTGGTCCTCGGCTCGTCGTGGCATCAGCGAGGCCGTCGTGGCGGCAGTGGTCGGATCGTTCGCCTACAACGCCACGATGACCCTCGGCGCAGGAGCGCTCGCCCGGCCGCTGGTGGTCACCGACGCCGCCACCTTGCACCTGCCGTTCGTGCTCATGGTGGCGGCGATGCTTCTCGTGCTGATCGTCAGCGCCCGAGGGTCGATCACCCGCACGGGGGCCGTGGTCCTTCTCGGCGCCTACCCGGTATTCCTCGTTGCAGTCGTCGTCATCTGACCGCCCCACGGAAGCCAGTCAGCCCTCGGCCTCACCTACCGCCGGCTACGAGGCGCGTCGGCCCGGGGGTTTCACCATGACAAGCCGTACATGAGCGCGTGTTCAGCCCAGGGCGCCGGCGACCTGCAGGGCGGCGAGCAGGGCCTCGCGAGCGGCGTCGGCCGCGGCCTCCGGATCTGGGCCGTGACCACAGGTCAGGCGACCTAACCAGCCCACTGCGCCGTCGAGGATGTCGCCGTGCCCGCACCCGGGGACCAGCATGTGGGTGGCCGCTGGCAGGACCGCGGCGAACGTCTCGTGGTTGCGGCCCTCCGGTGCACAACGGCCACCCACGCCGAAGCCGATGACGGTGACAGCACCGTCGACCTCGATCGGGGGCGGCGGCTCCGGTGGGTGCCATGGGGGACCGCCGCCTGACACCGGGTCGACGAGGACCAAGCCCTCGACCTGGGCCACAGGGGCGGCGTGCCAGGCCACGAGGCCACCGCGAGAGTGGCCACCGAGCCACACCCGCATGCCGTCGGCGCAGAGTCGCTCGACACCTTCGACGATACGCACAGCCTCGTCACCGGGCGAGGAGCGGCCGGTGAGCTGGACCGGCAGCGAAGCGACCTCGGGAACGATCACCTTCCCGACGCGACGGGCGACGGGCGCCAGGAAGCTGCGGTACGCGCCCGGCGGGCAGGCGAAGCCCGGAAGGAACATGAGGCAGCGGTCGGACCGGAGGCCCAGCTCGAGTGATCCGGACCGCAGCTCCACACCGTCAGTGAATCACCGATGGGGCGGACAACCCCTGACGTTGGCGCTCCAGGCACTTCCCGCGATGCGGCCCTCACCTACCGCCGGCGCTGCAGGACGCCTCGGTCGAGGTACCGGGAACGGATCGAACCACCTGGGAGCAGCCGATGACCGAGCCAAACGGAATGAACGACTGGGCAACGCCCGGTGCGGAGAGTGAGGAGCCCCGGGTTCCGTGACTGCTCAGAGCACGCACCAGACCCGGGGCGCTTCAGGACTGTGAGTACCCGGGACGTGGAACAAGACGTTCGAGGTCGTCCGGCCGGCTGACCTCCGGGGCCCGGCGACTTCTCTCCGGACGTCGTCGGAGCCGCCTACTACCGTCACGAGGGTCAGTCCCCGTGCGGCCTGGTGCATCAACTCAACGAGCACGCGTCACACCCTGTCCGAGTTCGTGGTGCTTCGCACTCGGGGCGACCGTGCGGACAAGGAGTCAGCATGCGCATTCTTGTTGTCGGTGCCGGGATCGGCGGTCTTACCGCTGGCTTGGCCCTGCGGTCGGCCGGCTTCGATGTCCACGTCCATGAACAGGCCAGCGTCTTGCGCGAGGTCGGCGCCGGGATCGCCGTAAGTCCCAACGCGGTCAAGGTTCTGCACGGGCTAGGAATGGCCGAGGCGCTCCGAACCGCTGGGGTCATCTCCCTGTCGCTCGACTCCCGCGATTGGCAGACTGGCGCGCTCCTCGGCCGAGTACCCCTCGCCGAGCACGCGGTGAAGCGGTGGGGTGCTCCCCTGTACCACCTGCACCGGGCCGACCTCCATGACGCCCTGCGCGATGCACTCGGCGAAGTCCACCTGACTCTCGGCGCCCGATGCGTGGCTGTCGAGCAGGACGACTCACGAGTAACGGTCCGCTTCGCCGACGGACGCACCGCGTCCGGTGATCTCCTCGTCGGCGCCGATGGGGTCCACTCTGTCGTACGCGACCGAGTCGTTGGTCCCGATAGGCCGGTCTGGTCCGGACAGGTCTCGTGGCGTGGCCTCGCGCCCGCCGACCTCGGGCACGAGGTCGGCCTCGAGGTCCGTCACCATTCCTTCTGGGGCCCGCACCGGCAGTTCGTCACCTTCTACGTCGCCGATGGTCGGCTCGTGAACTGGGTGGCCAACACCCAGAGCGACGACGACTGGCAGGACGAGTCATGGTCAGCACGAGGTGACCGCGACGAGCTACTCGCCCTCTACGCCGGATGGCACCAGCAGGTCCGGGCCCTGATCGCCGGTACCGACGAGATGTTCAAGTGGGCGCTGTTCGACCGCCCGCCTCTCAAGAATTGGACGCGCGGGAGAGTGACGCTGCTCGGGGACGCTGCGCACCCGATGCTCCCGTACATGGCACAAGGGGCCAGTCAGAGCATCGAGGATGCGGCCGTCCTCGCCCTCAGCATTGCCGCTGACGGCGCCGATCCGGTACGCGCCATCAACGCCTACTCGACCCGCCGTGCCCCGCGAGCCGCCGCCGTCCAGAACGCGTCGCGGGATGCCGCCGCGACCGTGAGCCTGGCCGACCCGACGCAGATTCAAGCTCGGAACGCCCAGCTACAGGCCACACCGGAGGCACCGACCGCCCGCTTCGACTGGATCTGGAGCTACGACGTCGAGAGGGCCATGACCGATGATCCTGCGGAACATCCGGGAAACCATCACTGACGAGTGGGACGAGGCCGCCGGCCATTCGGGCCCACGAGTATTGGGGGCACGTTGCTTGGCGGGGTCCGCGGTCAGGGAGGTAGCGGGTCCATTGTGGCGTCGGAGTCGAAGACGGGTCCGGTGAATGCGTTGATCGGGAGCGGCGGCCCGATCGGTTGGTGGGTCGCCGCGTCCAGCAGGCGCGACGAGTGGCCGACATCGGCGACGACGATCATCGATCCGTCCGGGCTGAGGCGAGCCAGGTGTTCGCATCGGTCGCGAGCTGGACGGGAGGTTCGTGGTCACTCGGCCGTCGTGGCGAGGCGTCAATCGGCTCCGCCGGACGAGACCGCTCCCACCACCCAACGAGGAGGACAGGGGGTATCTCCAAACGCCGCCATCGGGAGACGGCCCGCGTCAGAACGCCTTCGTGGTGACCACCACGCTGCCGGCATGAACTCCGCCTTGAGCCACGGTCATGACGGTGCTGGCTCGTCCGCAAACCACATCGGACGCAGCGTTCTGCGAACGATGCGCCATCCCTCTGCCGTTCGCTCCAACAGATCCTCGTAGACCCCGCCGAAGGTCATGTGTCGCGCAGGATCGGAATCGACGTAGGCATGCTGCGCCTGGAGGTAGGTTCGGGTTCGAGCGGTGTCGCCGTCTACCTCGATTTGGTAGTTCGACAGAATGTGCTGCGTGCTGAATCCCGCCAGGCTTGTCTCGAGCCATTTCGTGATCTCGGGGAAGGGAGCTCGGTGTCCTGCGTCTCCGAGCGGTGAGAAGTCGCAGTCGGCACCTTCGACAAACACCTGATCGAGAGTCGCCCAGGCCTTGCCGTCGATGCTCTGCGCGTAGCGATTCAGCACGTCGACGATCGATTGGCGGTCGAGCAGCGTCTTCACCTCGTCGGCAAGCCCATCGGGGGCCGCCTGGCGATCGTTCTCCGTCATCGACGTTCGCTCCTTGGGTAGCACCGCACCCCATTCTGTCCCGGGTAGCCCTCGGACGCTCTACACCTACGCGGCAGCGAGTTCATGGTGTGCACTGTTCCGCATCAAGGCGCTGAACCCCGCCTCGTCGGCGGCCGAGATCGCCCCAATTCGCCGAGGCTGGGTGACTCGCGTCTTCTCAGTAGCTGCAGGTGTAGTCCCAGTAGCTCGTGACCAACGCGGCCACCAGCGCGACTGCTGTGGCCAACGCGCCGGCTCCCGCGACACGCGACCACGCTGGTCCGCGCCAGATGGTGGCGACCAATCCCACCAGGAATGCGGCCGGGGCGAGGAGCCAAAACGCAACGCCGATGAGCCGTTGCCCGAGATCGTCGTTCTCGTCGAGCGTGCAGCCAGACCGGATCGCCTCACTGGCGATCTGGTAGCCGACGAGGCCGACGATCAGCGCTGCGATCGCCAGGACAAGGGCGAGAACGGACGTGCCGGACCGTCGCCACGATGACGAAGGAAGCCCTCGTCTGTCGGGTTGATCCGCCATGCATCGACGGCACCAACGCTCCCCCCGACGGAAATGACGGGCCTCGAAGCAGCCGCCAACTCGTCAGCCAGCGCACACTGGGTATCTCACTACGCCGGAAAGGGGCGCGATTCCTGCCTCCGATCACCGCCAAGACGGTCACCGGTCGGAAGCGAGACGCGCCGCGGCCTCCACCTGTTCCCGGAACTCAGCCATCTGAGCCGAGTCGCCCATCCGGAGGTTGTCATGCCCTGCCAGAAGACCGGCCGAGCCATCGATCAGCTCACGAACGATGTCCGCGTGTCCGTTGTGGCGTTGCGTCTCTGCGGTGACGTGCACAAGAACCCGGTGCAATGACACCATCCCGTCGCCCCACCACGGCACCCGCGCCTCCGTGTCCAACGGAAGCTCGGTGATCGTCGCGTCGGCCAACTCCCACAGACGGCGACAGCTCTCCACGATGTCGACTCGCGACTCGTCCGGCGCAGACCAGAACTCACCGTTGGGGACAGCGCCTCCCGACAACCACGAAAGAGACTCGTCCGGGGTGCGGCCGAATACCCCACCCCCGAAGTACCGCAGATGCGTTGCGCCGCTGTGCTTGACAAGACCAAGCAGGCTCGTGCCCGTAGGAGTCAGCGGCCTCCTGATGTCGTACTCACCGAGCCCATCCAATTTCCAAACCAGAGTCTCACGGGCATCTCGCAAGTAGCCGTGAAGATCCCCCTTCACATCGGCGTCGATCACGTCGTCTCCCCCGTTGAGCTGACTAAGTATCGCATTCAGTCCGACGGTGCGCAGCGTCCACTACCGCCGGCAGTGGGAGCCATGTCGAACCTTCAGTCTTTGGTGATCTCGACGGCAGCAACGTCACATCCCACGGGATACGACTCGCGGCAGCCACCGGCGACCCAGACGTTGACGGAGGTGCCGACTTGCAGCGTGGCCGGGTCGACGCTCTCGCTCGCGCTGAAGATCTGGACTTCCGGTGTGAGCCGCAGAGCCATCTCGGTGTAGTAGGAGTCCGAGACCTGACCGAGTCGGTACGACGACGATGGGTCGTTCTCCCACGGAGCCTCCAGTACTGCTCGCACCGCAGCGGGTCGATCTGGTGCGGTCACAATGGTCGGCGCCTGTTCATCGGGATGCGATCCGGAGTCTGAGGCTGTGCAGGCGATCGGCGTCGCCATGAGGGCACCTATAGCGGCGACAGTGAGAGTGATCCGAGCGCAGCGCATGACCGTTAGACGATGACCGCCGTGGTTCAGTTCCGCAAGCCGTCTCTCCGTCCCAGATCGGTGGGATGGTGAGAGAGCGAACGGCATCTCGGGATCGGTCGCTCAGCGGCGTCTTGACCGGCAGATTCACGTCATGGTGTCTACCCGCGCCCCGGCATACTTGGCGCTCGTCGCCCGTGGACGAAGTAGTAGAGCGGCAGCGCTCCTGCGGAGTTGACGAGGACAAGAGCTACCGCCCATTTCGCCTTCGATCCGCGGATCTCGTCGGCTGGCCGACCCAAGAGGTCGATGACAGCGGCCAGCTTGAGAGCTCCATCTACAACGGCACCCACGACAATCAGCCTGCGAGTTCGCGGACTCAGGTCGTTCCAGCGCTTCTTGCTATCCACTTGACTCGCTCCCGCTCCGGCCGCTTCGTTCTACGAACCACTACAGCATGCGCGGCCTGGAGGCTGGTGATGCCGCGCCCCAGAACGCCGGGTCGGTGTGGCGCTCAGAAGGGCCGGCCGCCAGAGCAGAGGGCAGGTCAGTCGTCGACGACAATCGTCCGGGCATCCTGGAGATCGCTCGCGAACACCCACACGATGTTTCCTGCTGGGAGTCGGATCCCACCTCTCGCCGTCGCCGGCTGCGATTGGGCCTGGATTCCGAAGGCACGGAGCTTGGCCGCCACCAGGTCCGCCGTGAACGCGTCTCCGAAGTCATCGAGGATCACGAGTTCCTCGGAGCCCCCAGTCTGGCTCTCGTCTGCCATCTGCGACACGGTAGGCCTGAGAGCCGGGCGCTGTCCGAGGCGCCGGCTCGGTCACGCACAGCGCAGACATGCTCACGGCGCGGATGCTGCGCATAGCGCCGGGATCGTGATGCGCCAGTGGCCATACCCCACGTGGTTCCGTCGCCGGGATCCGGCCGAAGGTGTCACGCTCTCGCCGTGGAACCACTCTCGATCCGAACGGCGGATGCCAGCGACCTCGATGACCTGACCCAGGTGTTCCGCTCCGCGTCACTCTCGAACGAGGGTGACCGAGAGAACCTCCTCGCTCATCCGGAGTTCCTCGAGCTCAACGACAGGGCCATCTCCGAACAGCGGCTCCGCCTCGCAGAGATCGACGGCGTGACGGTCGGTTTCGCTACGACCCTCCCGGCCGGACACGACGTCGAACTCGAAGACCTCTTCGTCCATCCCGACTGGATGCGCAGAGGAGTGGCCACTCGGCTGATCGCCGACGTGGTCGATCGCGCTCGGGCCGCAGGCGCCCGACGGGTCGCAGTGACCGCCAACCCCCATGCCATGGCCTTCTACCTGCGGGTCGGGTTCAGGGGCTCGGACCAGGTCGAGACGGACTTTGAGCCCGGGACGCTCATGTTCTTGCCGCTGTAGCCACGGCTCACCGAAGAGTGTCCGCCTGCCCCGGCGAACCCCTGCAGGTCCCCCCGAATCGCCGGGAGCGTGCGTCACCTTCTGCCTGGCCCCGGCGAGTTCGGCGGGCGGGCAGCCGGGCCGTATCGATCGCGGAGGCTACGGGTCGCTCTGGCGGGATAAGGCCGGATCGTCGCCGGCGTCGCACAGGCTGTGTCCCTCGTCGAGGGCCTGCCTCATCTGGGCAACTTCCTCGGGCAGTGAACTACGGAGATCTGCGCGATGCCGTTGCGATCATCTCGGACCTAGCTGCCGGCAACGAGACAACGACGTTCAACCCAATTGACCTGAGACCCCTCGACTGGCCGCGCACCCGCCGGCCACACGCACAGCGCTGCATCCCAGACCGCCGGGTCAGCAGGACGCCTGAGACCGGCAGCGAGAGAGGGTTGGGGCGTCCGGGACGGCGCATCTCTCACGTCGGGAACCAGCTGGAGCACTATCGTCAACCCGTGTGGCGTCCTATGAGGTGAACACCGCGGCGGTCGAGAACGCCCGGAGGTTGATCGATGCTCGCCAGTACGTACTGGAGAGCGACTGGGGTGACGTGCAGCCATCGCCTGACGACGAGAACGCGTTCCTCGCCAAGCATTCCTGGAACGAGTACGGCGCGTGGCATCTCGGGCTGACCGTCGGTGCGAACGACGAGACCAAAGCCCGCCACGCGTTCGTGTTCGGTGACTTCCGTCGAGTACACCGAAGCGGCCTGATCGCCTGTGTCTATCGAGCGAGCGAGTGGCGGCACAAGGACATCGAACTCGCCGCTCATGATCTCCTGCAACACCTCGATGCCACGACTGCGTAGACGTCGGCCGTCCTGGACCGTCATGAGCGACGACGGTTGCCAGAGCATCGCGTTGACCCGAGATCGACCGCACCATGCGGCCCCGATCGCCGGGTAGGCAGCCCGTCCGGCCCCGGATCTCGCTGGCGTGCTTTGAGACGAGTGTCTCAAAGCTAACGTCGATGGGCATGGAGACGAGTACCGGCACGACTTCCAGCTGGGCGGAGATGGCCGAGGCGCTGACCTTTGCGGCGACGTGCATCACCGACGATCCCGACCCGCTCAACGAGAGGGAGGCGGCTGACGGCAACCAGTACCTCGTGCGCATCCTCACCGCCGTAAGCGAGAGCGCGCTGCTCACCTTCGACCCGACCCGGCCGGCGTTCCTGCCCATGCTCGAGTCGGTGCGCTACCTCGGCGCGTCGGGACCCGACATCGACTACGACGTCGCCATCGTGCAGCCGGGCGTCGCCCACCGCGTCACGGGCCGCCGCGGCGGCGCCAGCTTCGTGGGCATCGCCGTCTACGGCCACGCCGGGGCGGCCGGCGCGAGCGGCATCGTGGCGTCGATCGACGTCGACGACCTCGTCGGCCCCGACGGAACCTTCACCTACGAATTCGACCATCCGGAGGCCGCCCGGGTGATCGTGCGGCAGTACTTCCACGACCGTGCGACCCAGGCCGCCGGCAGTTGGACCATCGAACGGCTCGATGCCGCGGTCGACGCCGCGCCGGCCACCACTGCCCGCCCCACCACCGCGGGCGTGGCAGCGCGGGTGGTCAACGCCGCGCAGTCGATGCGCTGGAACGCCCAGCTCAACCGGCTCTGGAGCCCCGAGCGACGCGCCACCCCCAACGCCTTCGTTCGCCAGAGCGCCGATGAGATCGTCGCAGCGGTCACCAATCCCGACGTCGTCTACGCCTTCAGCTGGTGGCGCCTGGCCGAGGGCGAGGCACTGGTGATCGACCTCGACCCGCCCGACACCCGCTACTGGGCGCTCCAGCTGTGCGACCGCTGGTTCCAGTGCTTCCCCGACCGGCGATCGAACCTCAACGACTGCCAGGTCGTGCCCGAGGCCGGCGGAACCGTGCGCCTCGTGCTCGCCGACGGCGATCCCGGCCACCCCAACTGGCTCGACACCAGCGGCCACCGCATCGGCGTCATGTTCTTCCGTTGGCTCCACGCCGACCCCGCCGTCATGCCCATCTGCCGGGTCGTCCCGGTGGCCGAGCTCAGAGGAACTTGACCAGCACGAGAGAAGAGACGGGTCCGGCCGCGGCGATCATGATCACTACGACCGATGCCGCTACCCGCACACACGAGCCAGGCCAGTCCTCGCCGACGCGTACCCGACCGCCGGGAGTGCGGAGGCTTTAGCGGGGGACGGCGTCGTATCCGATTCCGAGTGTCCCGCAGCACCGTCGGATGCCGGGGCCGTCATCGCGAGTGGACACGAGCAGTCGCCCTCGGGTCTCGATCGCCGCAGCGACAGCCTCCGCGCCGAGGGTCGACAAGCCGTGGTGGTCGGTGCTCAGCTCGGCCATCCGCCACGCCAGTTGCCTCATCGGGACGACCGCCACGTTGCGCAGCAGAGCGCAGGCCCGGCCTCCCCGAGGGGCTGGGCCTCTCGTGTTGTCCGCACCCGGTCGCCGTACAGTCGACGCCGGCCGTGTGAAACCGGGACCGGAAGGACCTGAGTCGATGGACGAGATCTCCCGGCAGGAGTCCCAGGAGCGGCCCGCTCGCGATCTCGACGACGAGCGCGACCGCGACGAACTGCGTGATCGCTACTACGGGCTCCTCCAGGAACTTCGCGTCCTGCTACCAGGAGTGCAGATCCTCGTGGCCTTCCTGCTCACCGTGCCCTTCGCCCAGGGCTTCGACTCCCTCGACGACCTGGGCCGCGCCCTCTACGGCATCGCTCTCAGCACCGGCGTGCTCGCCGTGGTCGCGTTCACCACCCCGACCGTGCTGCACCGTCTGGGGCAACGTCAGGCCCGGTCCCAGCGGTTGCAGTGGGCCATCCGGACGACCCGCGCCGGCCTGGCCCTGCTCGCCGCCACCCTGCTCGTCGCCCTGGCTCTGGTCACCAGGGCGGTCTTCGGCGACACCACGGCCATCCTCGTCACGATCGGTGTGAGCGCCGCCATCGTCACCCTCTGGCTCGTGCTCCCCCTCTCCCTCGAGATGCACACCGGGAGCACCGGCGGCGACGGCTGAGCGAGGGGATCAGCCGGTCGGACCGAAGCCGCTGTCGCGCCCACACGGTCTCGCCGATCACCCGATGAAGCGACGTCGCAGGTCGACGAGGCTGGGCACCAGCTCGTCCTGGATGCTGAAGTGACCCAACCCGTCGACGACTCGAAGCTCGGCGCCGGGAACCAGTCCGGCGGTGTGCCGGGCATGGATCACACGAGCGATCACGTCGCTTGCGCCGTGGAGGACGAGGACGGGACAGCGGATCGCGGTCACGTCGAACGACGTCCACCCGTCGCGGTCGGCGATGCGGTCGTCGGCGTAGCCCGCCAGCCCGTGGGCGAACATGGTGGGCACGTCCTCCTGCCACAGTCGGCCCCACGCCGAGGTCAGCATGGCCAGGTCCGACTCGGGCAGCGCTGGGCCTTCGGCCGCCTCCAGGATGCGGCCGCCGTCGAGCCCGTGCGACCGGACGGCGGCGGCGATGGCCGCGTCACGATCCGGCGCGTCCCACACGGCGAGGACGTGTGGCCGGCTCATCGTCGCCCGCGCCGGCTCGTAGCTCGCGTCGGTCACGGCACAGCAGGGGATGACGCCGAGCACGCGGTCAGGGGCCCGAGCGGCAACGGCGAGGGCGTAGGCACCCCCGGTCGAGAGCCCCACCGTGAGGAACGACTCCAGGCCCAGGCGATCGGCCACCGCCAGGGCATCGTCCGTCCAGTCGGCGATGGAGCGACCGGGCTCCGGGTCGGACCCGCCGTAACCGGGACGGTCGATGCCGACGAGACGGAAGCCGGCGGTGGCCGCCCGATCGGCGACGTAAGCCGGCTCGTGTCTGCTTCCCGGACCGCCATGGCACCACAGCACGGCGGTGTCGTCGGGCGAGCCGAAATCGGTAGCGGCCACTCGGCGGCGGTCAGATCGGTGGAGGACCACTTCACGCACGAGATC
This sequence comes from uncultured Actinomycetes bacterium, assembly GCA_963793025.1. Lineage (GTDB taxonomy): Bacteria > Actinomycetota > Acidimicrobiia > Acidimicrobiales > Acidimicrobilacustridaceae > CAWBYL01. The sequence continues at coordinate 335,854 of CAWBYL010000005.1, read as the reverse complement.
GTTGTAGCAGCTGACCCTTCGTCGACTCCTCCCGCACGCGCCGGTGGCGTCCGCCAGGGACGCCACCGGGACCGACGGGAGCGATGAAGGTCAGCCCACAGGCACCGCGGAAGCCGTGGGCACCTCGATGCCGCACGTGTCGGCGGCGTTCTTCAGGTCCGCCCGCAGCTGCTGGCGCTCGGCCTTGTCCAGCCGACCGACAGGACGGGTCAGGTCCTGGTCCTTCACGCACTGGCGCTGCTCAGGGGTGAGCTCGGCCCACGCCTGACGAGCCTTGACCCGCAGGTCCTGGCGGATGTTGATGTCACAGGTGTCGGCCGCCGTGGCGAGCTGCTGGCCCCAGGCCTTGAGCTCCTCACGGGTCATTGCCCCTTCGGGTCGGGTCACGCCCTCACCCTCGAGGCAGGCCTGGTCGTCGGTGCTGAGACGGTCCCAGGCGGCATCGAGGCGGGGGTGCTCGACCGGCGCCGTGGCGGCCGCCGGTTCGGAGGCCGAGTCGGTGCCGGTGGCACCGGCGACGGCCATCGTCCCGCCGGCCAGACCGGCGAGGGCGACCGCGCCGAGCAGTCCGCCGGCGATCATGGTGCGGAGCCGGGTGGAGTTCATGGTGGTTCCTTTCAGGCGGGGCGGGGTGCCCGTTCGCTTGGGATGACCACCACCATGAGCAGTGACCCTCGATCCGGCTGGAACGCAGGCTGGACGGTTCCTGGAGGTTCGGGCGCTCGGGGAACCTCCAGGAGACCTCCAGGTTCCATCGAGGGCAGCGCCAGTCCCGCCTGGCAGGCTGGGCTCGTGCCCACCGACGCTGCCACCCCTCGGGCCCTCGTCGTGGACGACGAGGAGAACATCTCGTTCCTCGTGTCGTCGGCCCTGCGCCTGGACGGGTGCGACGTCCGTACGGCGGCCACCGGGCGCGAGGCCCTCGACGTGGCCGCCCGCTTCGCACCCGACGTGATCGTGCTCGACGTCATGCTCCCCGACATCGACGGCTTCGAGATCCTCCGCCGCCTCCGGGCCAGCGGATGTGAGGCCCCCGTGCTGTTCCTGACCGCCCGCCACGGGACGAAGGACAAGGTGCGAGGGCTCACCGCCGGGGGCGACGACTACATCGTGAAGCCCTTCGCCCTCGAGGAGCTGGTGGCGCGGGTCCAAGTGGCCCTGCGCCGGGCCGGGTCGAGCGGCACCCCCTCCCGCCTCCAGGTCCACGACCTCGTCATCGACGACGACGCCCATCGCGTCTGGCGCGGTGAGCGCGAAGTCCACCTCTCGTCGACCGAGTTCACCCTCCTGCGCTGCTTGATGGGCAACGCCGGTCGGGTGGTCACCCGGGGCCAGATCCTCGACTACGTCTGGCAGTACGACTTCGACGGCGAGTCGTCGATCATCGAGTCGTTCATCAGCAACCTGCGCAAGAAGGTCGACGACGTCGAGCCGAAGCTGATCCACACGGTGCGAGGTGTGGGCTACAGCATCCGGGAACCCTGATGACCGAGGAGTCCCCATGACGCTGCGGGCCCGCCTGCTGGCCGGCCTCGTCGTGGTGCTGGTCACGCTGGCCGGCGCCCTGGTCGTGGTGGCGGTCGTGCAGCGCAACTACGTCATCGGCCAACTCGACGACCAGCTCGAGGCCCTCGCACCCAACGCCCGGGTGATCGTCACCCGTCTCAGCACCGAAACCGGACGCAGCGTCGGCCCCGGCGTCGCCCTCACCGAGTACTACGTCGGGCGGATCACCCCCGACGGTGAGCTGGTGACGCTGGTGACGCCGTCGGCCGATCCCGAGATGGTGCCCGACGTGAGCAACCCGTCGGCGCTGTCCGAGCCGGGGACGCGCCCCACCACGTCGGGGGTCTCCGCTCGCGCCCGGGTGCTGGTCACTCCCCTCCCGGACGGCTCCCAGGCCGTCTTCGCCGCGTCCCAGGCGAGGGCCAACGCGTCGTCGCGCCGCTTGACCGCGGCCATCGCCCTCGCCGGCGCCGTCATCGTCACCGTTCTGGGGCTCGTCGTGTGGTGGGTGATCAGGCTGGGCCTGCGGCCGATCCGGGCCATCACCGACGCCGCCGACGCCATCACCGCGGGAGCCGGCGACCGCCGCGTCGAAGCCGGGCCCGACGGAACCGAGGCGGCCCGGCTGGCCGACGCCTTCAACACCATGATCGACACCAACCAGGCGGCCGACGGTCGCCTGCGCCAGTTCGTGGCCGACGCCTCCCACGAGCTGCGCACCCCGCTCACCACGCTGCGGGGCTACGCGTCCCTGCGGGCCGCCGGCGGACTCACCGATGACGCGGCGGTGGACGACGCCATGCGCCGCATGGGCGCCGAGGCGGCCCGCATGGCCCGGATCGTCGACGACCTCCTGCTGCTGGCCGAGCTCGACGAGCATGGCAGCCGCCTCCACGACCGGGTCGACCTGGCCGCCGTGCTCGAGGACCTGGCGTCGGACCTTCGGGTCGTGCAGCCCGACCGATCCGTCGTCGTCGATGCACCCGCCCCCGTCGTCGTTCTCGGTGACCGCGACCAGCTCGTCCAGGCCGTGGCCGCCCTCACCAGCAACGCCCTGCGCTACACCCCGACCGCGGCCGGGCTCGAGCTGCGGGCCCGGGTCCTCGGCGAGTGGGCCAGGGTGGAGGTCACCGACCGGGGCCCGGGGATCGACCCCGCCGAGCTTCCCCGCCTGTTCGACCGCTTCTACCGGGGTGGCGGCGAGGGCCGTTCGGCCGGATCGGGCGGGAGCGGTCTGGGCCTGGCCATCGTGGCCTCCATCACCACCGCCCACGGCGGGCACCACGGTGCGGTCTCCGAACCGGGTCGGGGTTCCACGTTCTGGATCGACCTGCCGACCCCTCCGGCGCCGGTGAACGCCCCGACCCCGGCGCCCGCTCCGGCGGGTCCGGGCTCCGCCGACGGTCAGCCCTCGGGCGGAGGATCGGCGATCCGGTAGGCCTCCACCAGTGCGTCGCGCCAGGTGTGGTCCCGACCCGGGACCTCGGGGGCGGTGTCGAGGGTGCCGAGGAACCAGGTGTACATGGTCTCGCCCGCTTCCTGTCCCCTGCGAGTGTGGACGCAGATGGACTCCGGTGGGATGGTCGGCATCCGCTCGGCGAGGAGCTGGGTCTGCATGATCTCCACGTTCGTGGGGTCCTTGGGGCACAGGGCGAGGTACCCGGCGGCCTGGGCGGCGAACACCAGGCGGTCATAGGAACCCTCATCGGCGTCGAGCACCCCTTCCCGAAGGGACCGCACGACCGACGCCGCCGCCGGCTCGCCCATGCCCACGTCCTCGGCGGCGAGGATCTGCAGCCTCGACCACAGCATCTCCTCGTGAGCGGCGTCCGTGCGAGCCAGCTCCAGGGCGGTGTTGATGGCCTCCTCCCGGCGACCGAGCCGGATGTGCTTGTGCAGCGCCGAACGGACCTCGTCGCTGGCCAGCCCGTGGATGGTCGTGCGGGACGCGAACGGGTCGGACGACCAGTGCGGGATGGGGCGGTCCCACTCCGTGGGGGCCTCGACGGACTCGCTCACCGGCTGACCTCCAACGGCTCGAGGGGAAGGCGGAACACGATGCCGGCCCCGTTCAGGTTCATGGCCACATCCTCGCCGATGGCCACCGACGGGTGGCGCTCGAGCAGTCCAGCGACCATCTCCTGGATCTCCATGCGTCCGAGAGCGGCGCCCAGGCAGTAGTGCCGGCCGGCGCCGAACGCGAGCAGCGGAACCGGTTGGCGGCGGCCGAGGTCGAGGCGGTGCGGTTGGTCGTACACCGCCGGATCCCGCTGGGCGGCGGCGATCCTGATGGTGACGAAGGTGCCCTCGGGGATGGGGCGCCCGAGCAGCTCGGTGTCCTGGCGGGCGTACTTGATGGTGTGGCGGATGGACGGCTCGAACCGTCCGCACTCCTCCAGCGCGTCGGCCAGGAGGTCGGGCCGGGAGGCCATCCGGGACCACTCGGCGGGACGGGCGGCGAGCGTCCACACGGTGAGGGCCGCGGTGTTGGCCGTGTTGTCCACCGAGGCGCTGAGCAACTCTTCCAGGAGGGGGCCGACGTCGGCGGCCAGGAGCGTGCCGGCGTCCTCGGCGGCGGCCAGGACGGTGGTGAGGTCGTCGCCCGGCGTGCGCCGCTTGGCGGCCAGCAGGGCGGCCGTGTAGCCCGCCATCTCCTGCTTGACGAGCCTGACCGGTTCGGCCAGGGCCGGGTCGGCGGTGAAGACGCTGATGAGGTGCTTCGACCAGCCGGCCAGGACCTCGGCATCGGCCTCGGGTGCGCCGATCATCCAGCAGAAGAGCCGGGCGGGGACGATGTCGGCCAGATCGGCCATCACGTCGAGCCCGTCGGGGCGGCGGGCCAGGCACTCGTCCACGAGGGCACGGGTGCGCTGGCGGAGGGCTTCGATGCGCCGCACCGTGAACCACGGGCTCACGGCCCGGCGCAGCCGTTGGTGGTCGGCGTCCTCGGCGTTGGTGAGCGTGTGATCCCGTTCGCCCCAGAGGGCGCCGATGCCCAGCTGCTCCAGCAGCGGGTCGATGCCGGGGATGAGGGCCGGATCGCGGAAGGCGGCCTCGCTGGCGGCGTGGGAGATCGTCGACCACCCCAGATGGTCGGTGACCAGACCGCCGAGCGGCCGCAGCTCGTCGTAGACCGGGTGGGGGTCGGCGAGGAAGCGTTCGGTGCGGGGATCGAGGGACGGGGGGTCGGTCAGGACCTCGGGCATGGTCCCGACGGTACGGACCCTCACCCTCCACCACGTGTCTGACACGTGACGCCCGCGTGAACGACGGCGCATCGGCCCAACCCGCCGTCGGACGGCCGGGTTCAGCGCCGCGGTCCGAGGAGCTCCCGATCGGCAACCAGGCGGGCCCGCAGGTCGGCCTTGACGACCTTGCCCGCGGCGTTCACCGGGAGCTCGCTCACGACCACGACGTGGCGGGGGACCTTGAACCCGGCCAGACGGGTCCGGGCGCGGGCGACCAGAGCGTCGGCGTCGAACCCGCCCCCACCCGGCGCGTGGGGGACGACGACGGCGCACACGTTCTCTCCCCAGGTCGCGTCGGGGACCCCGACCACGGCCACCCGGGACACCGCGGGGTCCTCGAGCAGCACGTCCTCGACCTCGCGTGACGAGACGTTCTCGCCGCCCGTGATGATGACGTCCTTGCTCCGATCGACCACGTAGAGCAGACCCTCGTCGTCGAGGCGCCCGACGTCGCCGGTGTGCAGCCAACCGCCGCGCAGGGCGGACTCGGTGGCCACCGGGTCCTCCCAGTAGCCGGCCATGACCTGCGGTCCCCGTACGAGGATCTCCCCCACCGCCCCGACGGGAAGGCTCTCGTCGGTGTCGTCGGCGATGCGCACGTCGACCCCTGGCGCCGCCCGGCCCGCTGCCCGGAGCAGGTGCTCCTCCCCGGCCAGCCCCCGCCGATGGTCGGACGCGTCGAGGAAGACGGCGTTGCCCGACAACTCGGTCATCCCGTAGCCCTGGGCGAACTCCACCCCCAGCTGGTCGTCGGCGCGATGCAGCAACGAGGCCGGCATCGGGGCCGCGCCGTAGGCGATCGACCGGAGCGTGCGCAGCTGCCGGGCCGCTCCGGGGGTGTCGTCCAGGTGATCGAGGAGGGTCGAGAGCATGGTGGCGGCGAGGGAGGTCGAGGTCACGCGGTGCTCGTCGACCGCCGCGCAGAACGCCCCCGGGTCGAAGCGGTCGAGGAGCACGACGGGGCGGGCGTGGGCGTGGCGGTGCACGACGTTGTAACCGGCCACGTGACCCAGGGGGAAGCAGAAGAGGTAGACGTCGTCGTCGGGGACGGGGCGCGCCGCCGTGCTCGCCTCGACCGCGGCGAGCACGCTGCGGTGGGTCAGCACGGCCCCCTTGGGGTCTGCGGTGGTTCCGCTGGTGAACAGCAGCCAGGCCGCGTCATCGGGACTCACGTCAGCGGCCGAGCCACGCCCGAGGGCCGTGGTCGGCTCTCCCACCCGATGTTCGTTCCACTCGGTCCACCCGAAGGCGCGAGGATCGACCAGCGGGGCGAGACCGGCCAGCACGGACGGATCGCCCACGATGGCGGTGGCGCCGCTGCGCACGACGAGCCGAGCCTGCTCGACCGCGGAGAGGCGGTGGTTCAGGAAGGTCAGCACCACACCGGCCGCCGGGGCGCCGTAGTAGAGCTCGATCCAGACCGGGTGGTTGGGACCGACGACGGCCAGGCGGCCATCCCGACCCACGAGCTGCTCGGCGCGGTCGGCGGCGCGGTCGATCCGGACCTCGAGCTCGGCGAAGCTGATGGACTCCTGTCCGTGGACCAGAGCCGGCCGATCGCCGTTGCCGGCGGCGGCCCGACGGATCAGGTCGTGGAGCACGGTCGTCGGGTCAGCCGCAGGTGACGCCGGCGGGAGGGTCACCCACCACGTATCCGACCGACTCGGTGACCTCGCTCGGATCGACCGTGGTCACCGGTCCGGCGGTGCTCGTCGAGCTCGACGTTCCCGCCGTGGTGGAGGTCGGCGCCGTCGGCGCCGTGGCCTCCTGCAGCACACCGGTGAAGTCGGTTCCGGTGACCAGCACCACCGGGTTCACGGCTCCGGAGAGCGAGGTGTCGACCTCGAGGTCGGCGCCGCTGATCAGCTGCCGGGCCACCTGGTCGGCCTGGGCCTGCATACCGGGGGCGTAGCGGACGACCGTCCGACTCCTCGTCTTGGTGGCGTCGGCGGTCACCGACGCGCCGTAGCCCAGCTCACCGAGGCGACGACTCACCTCGGTGGCCTGGTTCGGGGCGCCGCTCCCGTTGCTCACGGCGACGGTGACCGACGACGGCGACACCGTGCCTTCCGGGAGGCCCCGGAACACGTTGAGCACGTCCTCGGCGTTCGTGGTGTCGAGCATCAGCACCCGGGCGCCACCGCTGGTCGTGTCGTCGTAGACAGGCAGGGTGTGGGTGGTGATCTGGTCGCCGCCGAAGCCCTTGAAGGCGTTGGCCAGCGACACCATGTCACCGAGGCCGAGCGAGCTGTCGATCTTCAACTTGTCCGAGGTCGACGAGATGATGTCGTTGACCGCCTTCGGGTCGAACGAGCCGAACTTGGCGTTGGCCCGGTCGAGCACCTTCCGGATGAGGTACTGCTGGCGGGCGATCCGGCCGAGGTCGGAGCTCGGATCCTGCGCCCACGTGCCCTTCGGGGTCATGTACTCGAGGTAGCGCGAACGGGACAGCTCGAGCGCCTGCTCGCCGTTCAGCGTCTGACAACCGAGCTCGTACTGGTAGAAGCCCGTGTGCCGGTCCCGGACGGCGGTGTCGAAGTACATGGGCACACCGCCCACCGCGTTCACCACGCCCTTGAAGCTGGCGAAGTCGACCTCGATGTAGTGGTTGACGTCGATCCCGAAGTCGGCCTCGATGGTGTCGATCAGGCGCTGGGCGCCGTCGGCCCCGGGGTCGGTCGTGTTGTAGGCGGTGTTGATCCGCTCGGGCTCACCCGAGGGCATTATCGGCACCCAGAGGTCGCGGGGGAACGACACCATGTCGACGGTCTTGGCGTCGGGGTCGACCCGGGCGATCATGATCGTGTCGGAGCGCTGCCCGGACCCCTCGACACCCGGAGCGTTGAGGTAGGCGCTGGCGTTCGGGTCCGACTCGTCGATCACCGCCCGGCTGTCCGATCCGACGATCAGCCAGTTCTGCACCCCGCCGACGCTCTCGGCCAGGGCCAGGTCCTTGCGCCCGATCTGGTTGTAGCGGTACCACCCGTACCCGACCACGGCGACGACGGCCAGGATGCCGAGTACAACCACGAGCCCGAGCCCCTGGAACACCCGCTTGCGACGGCGGGGAGGGCGGGCGTGGCGGTACGACGGTCGCGCCCCCGGCCTGGGCGTCGGCCTGTCGTCCGGCGAGGGGGGTACGACGGACATGGCGGGGTCAGGGTAGTCCGGCTCCCTGTCACCTTCGGGTCACCCCCGGGCCGGTCGACGAGGTCCCCCGGGGCGCGGCGATCCCGACCGGATCGGAGCTCAACCCGTGACCCTGGGCTCCTTGGGCAGGCCCAGGATGCGCTCGCCCACGATGTTGCGCTGGATCTCAGCCGTACCCCCCCAGATGGTCTCGGATCGGCTGAAGAAGAACGACGACTGCAAGGCGTTGGCCGGATACTCGGCGCTCGTCTGGCGTCGTCCGTAGCCCGGGACCGACTCCTCGACGCCGGGATCGCCGAGCAGGAGCTGGGCCTCGGGGCCGAGGATGTCCATGGCCAGGTTCAGCAGCTCCTGGTGGAACTCGCTCCAGAACATCTTGTTGGTGGCACCCAGCGCTGACACACCCCGGTCCTTCTTTCCGCTCAACACCGTGGCCAACGACCGCAGGCCGTTCACCCGCATGATCTGCACCTTCGTGTAGCAGGCGGCCAGGCGCTGGCGGACGATCGGGTCGGCGACGGCACCGTTGGCCCGGGCCAGATCGATGATGGTGTCGAGCTCGTTCTCGAAGCGGCGATAGCCGGTGGTGGCCGACGTCCCCCGCTCGAAGCCGAGGGTCGTCATGGCCACCGCCCACCCGTTGTTCAGGCCTCCGACCACGTTGTCCTTCGGGCACCGCGCGTTGGTGAGGAACACCTCCGCGAACTCGGCCGCCCCGTCGACCTGCTTGATGGGTCGCACCTCGACGCCGGGCTGGTCCATCGGGCACAGCAGGTAGGAGATTCCCTTGTGCTTGGGCGCGTCCTTGTCGGTGCGGCACAGGATGAACACGTAGTCGGCGATGAAGCCCTGCGTGGTCCAGATCTTCTGGCCGTTGATCACCCACTCGTCACCGTCGAGCTCGGCCACCGTCTTGAGGCTGGCCAGGTCGGAGCCGGCATCAGGCTCGGAGAACCCCTGGCACCAGGCGATGCTGCCGGAGAGGATGCCCGGGATGAACGTCTTCTTCTGCTCCTCGGTGCCCCACTGCAAGATGGTGGGGCCGACGAGCGTGTCCCCGAAGAAGTCGCCCCGCATGGGTGCCCCGGCCCGAGCGAACTCCTCGGCCAGAACCACGCCCTCCATGGTCGAAAGGCCCTTGCCGCCGTACTCCTTGGGCCAGGTGGCGCAGATCCAGCCCCCTTCGAAGATCCGCCTCGTCCACTCCTCGAGCCAGACGCCGCGCTGCTCGACGCTCATCTCGAAGCCCTCGTCGAACCAGCCGTCAGGAAGGTTGTCCTCCAACCAACCACGCACTTCGACACGGAAGGTCTCGGTCTCGGGCGGGTACGTGAGATCCATCGACACATTGTCCGACCCCGTCCCCTCGGACGCCAGTCCCTGACGGGTCGTCAGCGCCGATCACGTGGTGGCGACACGACTGGTCGGCGGGACGATGCCGGCCCCACGGACGTCGTCGGACAGGGGACTGGCTAGATTCGCCGCCATGAGCACCGATGGCGCCACCACGACCGCCGCTCCCGCCAAGACGGAGCGCTGGACCTTCCAGTGGAAAGAGCTCTACGACGAGGTCATCACTTCAGGGCTGTGCACCGGGTGCGCGGGTTGCGTGATCTCCTGCCCCCACGACGTCATCGGCTACGACCACGAGGCCGGCGGCTACACGCCGTTCCACATCGAGGACGAACTGGGCCCGACCAACTGCGGCCACGGCGAGAAGGGGTGCACGAGCTGCACCCGGGCCTGCCCCCGCTTCCGCCTGTGGGAGCCCCAGGCCAACGACCACCTCTTCGGACGCGACCGCGCCGACGACGAGATCGCCGGCATCACCAGCGACGTCCTCCTCACCCGAGCGAGCGACGACATGGTCCACCGCATGGGCCAGGACGGCGGCCTGGTGTCGGCCCTGCTGATCTGGGCCATGGACAACGACTACATCGACGGGGCCCTCACCTCCTACATCGAGGGGGGCGCCGACTCGGGCAGCTGGAAGGCCATCCCCGGGGTCGCCACGAACCGTGAGGAGATCCTCGCCGGGGCGGGCAGCCGCTACACGTACTCGGCCAACACCCTCGCCATCGACGAGGCGCGCGAGAAGGGCCTCACCAAGCTGGCCCTCGTCGGCATGAGCTGCCAGTCGTCGGTGCCCCCGGTGATGTGGACCCGCAAGATCGGCAAGATCTCCAAGCCCATCGTGTTCAACATCGGGCTCCTGTGCTCGAAGAGCTTCGACGACGCCATCTTCGAAGAGCTCTTCGAGGCCAAGTACGGCCTGCCCAAGGCCGACATCGCCAAGATGAACATCAAGGGCGTGTTCCAGATCTGGATGACCGACGGCACCTACCACGAGGTCAACCTCAAGGAGTGCCACGCCTGGACGCGCGAAGGGTGCAACCACTGCCCGGACTTCGCCGCCGAGCACGCCGACATCTCGACCGGGGGCATCGGCAAGGACAACGACTGGACGCTCACCATCGTGCGCACCGAGCTCGGCCGGGAGATCATGCAGCGCATGATCGCCGACGGGTCGATCATCGCCCGTCCCGGCGACGAGGACCCGGGCGCCGTCGCCCTGATGCGCAAGCTGGCCGAGAAGAGTCGGGCCCGATGGCCGCAGTGGGCCGAGCCGGGCGTGCGCCTGGGGCTGCCCGGGAAGAAGAAGCCGGCTGCCGCCAAGAGCTGAGCGGGGGGCCCGCTCAGGCGGTGGTGTCGGTGGTCTCCGCCGCCGTCGTGGTGGTGGAGTCGCCGCTCGGAGCGGTGGTCGACGTGGTGCTCCCCGACCCCGGGCCGCAGGCCTCGACGTCGGCCTTGATGGAGTCGGACACGGTGGCCCAGGCGTCGGTCGGGTTGTCCTTGAGCTGACTGTTGAGGCTGGTGAAGTTCTGCTCGGTGGAGCCCTCGGGCACGGCGTCGGCGTTGATCGGCATCTGGTCGACGAAGACGGCGTACTGGCACGCGCACTGGCTCTGATCCGGAGACGTGACATCCGCGGCGATGGTGCTGTCGGTGATGCTCAAGATGGTGGTGTCGGCGCCGTCGGAGGCCGTGCCGTCGGTGACGTCGTAGTACCGGTTGGTGCACAGCTCGAGGAAGTTCTGCTCGGTCACCGAGTTGTACTCCGTGGGCGTGTTGCTCTGCGCGCAGCCGGAGAGGGCGAGCGCCAACACCATGGCCGCACCGGCCGTCGCAGCGCCGAAGCCTCGTCGCGTCATCCTTCGAACCATCCTCGTGGACTCGTGTGCGCTCGCGCCACGAACCGGCGGCGAGCCGGGGACACCGTAGCCGGTGCCCCCCACCGCTCCGGCATCGCCAGAACGGGTCACGGGGTCGGCGGCAGGCCGCCGAGGGCTCGGGCGCGGGCCATCACCGCGTCGAGCATCGCCTCGGTGAGCCGCCCGGTGAAGGTGTTCTGCTGGCTGACGTGGTAGCAGCCGAGCAGGGTCCGCCCGTCGCCCAGATCGACCTCCACGCCGTGCCCGAAGGCCGGTCGGGGCCGCAGGCCCAGATGGGTGGCCACCGCGTCGAAACCGAACTTCCCGAGGGCGACGAACACCCGGGCGCGCGGCAAAAGAGCCAGCTCGGCTTCCAGCCAGTCCCGACAGGTGTCGCGCTCGACAGGTGCCGGCTTGTTGGCCGGCGGTGCGCACTTCACGGGCGAGGTGACCCACGCGCCCGTGAGCACCAGCCCGTCGTCCCTGCTCACGCTGGCCGCCCGATCGGCGAAGCCGGCCCGGTACAACGCCCGGTACAGCCACTCCCCCGACCGGTCGCCCGTGAACATCCGGCCCGTCCGGTTGGCGCCATGGGCGGCGGGAGCCAGGCCCATCACCACGACCCGGGCATCCGGGTCTCCGAATCCGGGCACCGGTCGTCCCCAGTACTGCTCCTCGGCGTAGGCCGCCCGCTTCGTCGCCGCCACCTCCTCGCGCCAGGCCACCAGACGAGGGCAGCGACGGCAGCCCGCGAGATCAGCGGCCAGGGCCTCGAGACCGGACCTCGACGACGCCTGGTCGACCCGGTCTCCGCTCACGGGGCCGACTCTAGGGACGTCGGCCGTCGAGAGCCCGCCGGGTCGCTCTCGACGGACCTCTGGGTATCGTGAGGCCCGCTCATGCCCAGGAAGCCGAAACCCCCATCCCCGACTCTCGTCCTCCTCGTCCGCCACGGTCAGACGCCCACCACCGGCGCCAACCTGCCGGGACGGGCCAAGGGCCTGCACCTGGCCGATGCCGGCCGGGCCCAGGCCGAGGCCGCCGCCGCCCGCATCGGAGCGCTGAAGAAGGTGACGGCGGTCTACGCCTCTCCCCTCGAGCGCACCCGAGAGACGGCGGCACCCATCGCCGCCGCGCTGGGGCTCAAGGTCCAGGTCGAGCGCGGCCTGCTCGAGTGCGACTTCGGTGACTGGACGGGATCGGCCCTCAAGGACCTCATGAAGCTGCCGGAGTGGCAGACGGTGCAGCGCTACCCGAGCGGGTTCCGCTTCCCGAACGGTGAGTCGTTCACGGAGATGCAGACCCGCATGGTCGATGCCATCGGCCGCCTGGTGGCTCGACATCCGGGCGAGACCATCGTCGCCGTGTCCCACGCCGACACCATCAAGGCGGCTCTGGCCCAGGCCCTCGGCACCCACCTCGATCTCTTCCAGCGCATCATCGTCTCGCCCTGCTCCATCTCCGCGGTGCACTACGGCGCGTCGGGACCAGCCGTGCTCGCCGCCAACTCGACCGGCGACGACCTCTCCCGCCTCGGGCTGTCGTGAGTCGGCCATGAGCCAGTCGTTCGACTTCCAGGACCCCGATCGTGTCGCCCCCGGCGCGGTGGGCAGCCCCGGTCAGCGCACCTTCTACCTGCAGATCTCCGAGGCCGGGCGCGTCGCCTCCCTGAAGGTCGAGAAGCAGCAGGTCACCGCGTTGTGCGAGTACCTGGGCGGGATCCTGGCGGACCTGGCGCCGCTGCCCGTGGGCGAGTTGGTGGCGCCCACGGCGCCCGTGGAGCCCGACCAGATGGAGTGGGTCGTGGGCCGCCTGGCCGTCGCCTACGAGGAGGCCGACGACCGCATCGTGATCGTGGCCGAGGAGTTCGTCGAGGTCGACGACGACGACGACATCGACCTCGAGGACCCGATGGCCCTCGTGGCCGCCGGGCTCGACCCGGCCACCGCTCGGTTCCGCCTGACCCGGGCCCAGGTCGCCGCCTTCATCGCCGTCGGGAACGACCTCGTCAGCGCCGGGCGCCCCGAGTGCCGCCTCTGCGGCCGGCCCATGGACCCGGAGGGCCACCTGTGCCCGAGGCTGAACTGACCCCATCGGGCCCTCCTGACGAGAGCGCCGCGGCCGAGGTGCTCGAGCGCGGCGAGGTGTCGATCATCGGGCGGATGCCGTGGAGCTCGAACGCCACCTTCCTCGTCGAGGCCTGCCACGACGGCCGCACGGCGCGCGGCATCTACAAGCCCCATGCCGGCGAGCGACCGCTCTGGGACTTCCCCGACGGCCTGTACCGCCGGGAGGTGGCGGCCTACGCCCTCGAGCGCGGCGCTGGGCTGGTCGGTCGTCCCGCTCACCATCGAGCGTGAGGACATGCCCCACGGGATCGGTTCGCTCCAGCGCTTCGTCGACGCCGACTTCGAGCAGCACTACTTCACGCTCTACGAGGACGAACGCTTCCATCCCCAGCTGCGCCGCATGGCCGTGTTCGACCTCGTCTGCAACAACACCGACCGCAAGGGCGGGCACTGCCTCCTCGACGACCGCGACCACATCTGGGGCATCGACAACGGGTTGTCGTTCCACGCCGAGTTCAAGCTGCGCACGGTGATCTGGGAGTTCGCCGGTGAGAGCGTTCCCGACGACCTGCGAGCCGATCTCGAACGGCTCCTCGACGAAGGTCTCCCCGAGTCCGTCGGCGGCCTTCTCGGGACCTTCGAGCGGGACGCCGTGCTCACCCGGGCCCGGGCCGTGGTGCGCGAAGGCGTGCTCCCCGCCGATCCCACCGGTCGGCGTTACCCCTGGCCCCTCGTCTAGTCCCCGTCGTCGCGCCCGTCGCCGCGGGACGGCACGGTGGTGAGGGAACCGGTCGGGGTGGTGTTGGTCCCGTTGTCGACGTTCCAGACCGCGTCGGCGCCGCTGTGGCCGACCTGGATGATGCGGGCGGCGCCGCCGATGGACAGCACGGCGGCGAGCACGCCGACCGCCACGCCCACGTTGCGGAGACCGGTCGTCCACTCGAGGCCCTCGGCCTCCCGTCGACGCTTGACCAGGTCGAGCCCCATCACCCCGGCGCTGCCGACGAACACGCCGAACCCGAAGAACGCGGCCCCGTCGCCCTGGCCGGTGTGCTTGAGCACCTGCTCGGTCCGCGGGACGTCGTCCTGGAGGGCCTCACCGCTCTTGCTCGCGGCGTAGCAGGAGACCGTGCCCACGAAGGCCATGGCCACCACGATCCAGCCGATGCGCCGACGAGCCGACGGCCAGAAGGCGATGGCCAGCGTCCCGAGGGCGGCCAAAGGGACGAGGACGATCGCTGCGTGCACGATCAGGGCATGGGCGGGAAGGCCGAAGAGCTTGTCGAGCACGGCCAGGGGCGAAGGAGACGGCATCGTCGCATTCTCGACCAGACAGGGGCACGGCACGACGCGCTTGGCCAAGATTTTCACCAGCGACGGAGGCCTCGCCCGGGCGCGCAACGGCCCGCGTCCACCACCGCCGCAGCGGGATCGACGCGGGCCGGTCGGGAACGGAACTGGGGAGCCGCGTCAGCGGGCCTTGAGGGCCTCGATCAGCTGCGGGAGCACCTTGTGCACGTCACCCACGATGCCCAGGTCGCTGATCGAGAAGATCGGCGCCTCGGCATCCTTGTTGATGGCGATGATGTTCTTGGAGCCCTTCATGCCCACCATGTGCTGGGTGGCACCGGAGATGCCGGCGGCGATGTAGACCGTCGGCTTCACGACCTTGCCGGTCTGACCGACCTGGTAGCTGTAGGGGACCCAACCGGCGTCGACGATCGCTCGCGAGGCGCCGGGAGCGCCCTTGAGCAGCTTGGCCAGCTGCTCGACCATGTCGTACTTGTCGGCCTCGCCCAGACCCCGTCCGCCGGAGACGACGATGGCGGCCTCGTCGAGCGACGGGCCCTCCCGCTCCTCGACGTGGCGGTTGACGATGGTGGCTCCCCCGCTACGACCGGCGTCGGGCACGGCGATGGTCTCCACCGAGGCGGCGGCGCCACCACCGGGTTCGGCGGCGAAGGACTTCGGGCGGAGAAGGACGATGTGGGGGCCACCGGCGGTGAAGGTGGTCTTCACGTTGGTGCTGCCCCCGAAGACGGGCTCGGTCGTGACGAGCTTGTCGCCATCGGCCTCGAGGTCGACGTTGTTGGTCAGCACCGTGCGGTCGAGCTTGACCGACAGGCGCCCGGCGACATCGCGACCGACGTAGCTCGTGACGGCGAGGATCGCGTCAGGAGCGTTGCCGCCCTCGACCAGAGCGGCGATGGCACCAGCCACCGGGACACCGGGAAGGGCGCCGCCGAGGTCTCCGGTGGCGTACACCTTGGTGGCGCCGTACTCGCCGAGCGTGGCGGCGATGGCATCGGCGTCGGCGCCGCCGTAGACGGCCTCGACGGTGTCGGCCATCGAGCGGGCCTTGGTGAGCAGTTCGAGCGTGGGGGTGGTGACGGTTCCGTCGTTCGCCTCGGCGAGCACCCAGATCTTGGAGAGAGCCATGGTTCCAGTTCCTCCTAGAGGACCTTGAGGTTGTCGAGGTAGGCGACGACCTTTTCGAATGCGGTGCCGTCGTCCTCGATGACCTCGCCGGCTTCGCGGGCGGGGGCATCTTCGACGGCGACGATCTCCTGGCCGGCGCCGGCCCAGCCGACCTGCCCGGCCTCGAAGCCGAGGTCGGCCACCGAGAGGGTGTCGACCGGCTTGGACTTGGCCGCCATGATCCCCTTGAACGACGGGTACCGGGGCTCGACCACGCCGGCGGTCACCGAGACCACGGCCGGCAGCGGGCACTCCACGTCGTCCCAGCCGGACTCGGTCTGGCGCTGCACCTTGACGGTGCTGCCGTCGATCTCGATCTGCTTGGCGAACGTCACCGAGGGGAGGTCCAGGAGGGCGGCGATCTGCTCGGGCACCGTGCCGGTGTAGCCGTCGCTGGACTCGGTGGCGGTGAGGACGAGGTCGGCGCCCTCCACCCGCTCCACGGCCTTGGCCAGGATCTTGGCGGTGCCGAGGGCGTCGCTGCCGGCGAGGGCCTCGTCGCTCACGAGGATCGCCTTGGCCGCACCCATGGCGAGGGCGGTGCGCAGACCGGAGACCTCGGCGTTGGGGGCCATGGAGACCAGCGTGACCTCGCCGCCGCCCGCGGCGGTCACGAGCTGCAGGGCCATCTCGACGCCGTACGAGTCGGACTCGTCGAGGATGAGCTTGCCGTCTCGCTTGAGGGTCTTGGTGGAGGGATCCATGGCGCCGGGGTCGGCCGGGTCCGGGATCTGCTTGACGCACACGACGACGTTCATGACGCGATTCTGCGCCGGTCGGGGCCCTCGGGCCAAATCACCGGGTGTGTCGTCGGCCATGGTGTAGTGCCTGCCAGACCGGCCCGCCACCGCTGGTCAGTGAGCCCTGGGACGCGGGCTCCGCTACCGTCCCGGTCCTTGAAGGTGCTCCTCGTCGTGAACTCGGCCGCTTCGTCGGTGACCGCCCGGGGCCGGGTGGTGATCACCAAGGCGTTGTCCGCCGACCACGAGGTGACGGTGGCCGAGACGACCCGCCGGGGCCACGCCACCCGCCTCGCCCGGGGCGCGGCCATCGACGGCATCGAGGTCGTGGCCGTGCTCGGCGGCGACGGAACCCTGAACGAGGCAGCCAACGGTCTGGCCGGCTCGGAGACGGCGCTGGCCGCGCTCCCCGGTGGCTCGACCAACGTGTTCGCCCGAACCCTGGGCCTACCCGACGACCCGATCGAGGCCACCGGCGTCCTCCTCGACGCGCTGGCCCATCAGTCGATCCGGAGGGTCGGGCTCGGATCGGTCAACGGCCGCTACTTCCTCTTCCACGTGGGCGTCGGCTTCGATGCCGCCGTGGTGGCCGAGGTCGAGCGACGGGGCTCCTGGAAGCGCTGGGCCAGCCACGCGCTGTTCGCCTGGGCGGCGTTCGACACCTGGCTCCGTCGCTACGACCGGTCCCGTCCGCGCTTCGCAGTGCGCGTACCCGGCCGCCCCACCGTCGACGACGGCCAGTTCACCGTCTGTCTCAACACCGACCCGTACACCTACATAGGACGGCGACCGTTCACGCTCGTGCCCGAGGCCACCCTCGAGACAGGTCTGGCCCTCGTCACCGTCCGGAACCTCGACGCCGTACCCCTCATCGGCGTCGCCCTGTCCGCTCTCGGTTCGGGCACCCACCTGCGCCGTAGTCGCCACGTGGCCGTGCGCACCGACATCACCGCGGCGACCGTCACCGGCTACGGCCCGATCCCTTACCAGGTCGACGGCGACTACCTGGGTGACGTCGAGAACCTCGAGCTGCACCACGAGCCCGACGCCCTCCGCCTGGTGGTTCCCCGAAGCTGACGGGCCGCGGTCTCAGGTGCGACCGACGACCTGGCGGCACAGCGACGGCCGCTTGGTGATGATGGCGTCCACGCCGAGCTCCACCAGCTCCGCCATGCGGGTCGGGTCGTCGACCGCCCACGCGTTGACGGTCAACCCCCGCCGGTGTGCGGCTTCCACCAGCTCCGGGGTGACGTCGGCGTGCCAGGGACAGACCGCCCCGTGGCCCCGGTCCGCCACCTGGTCGACCAGCTCGACCGCGGTGCCGAAGGAGATGACGCCGGTCGGGATGGCCGGGGCCGCGGCCTTCACCATGTCGACGAGATCGATGTCGAAGGAGGTCACCAGCCGTGCTCCCGGTGCCGCGCAGGCCCCGATCGACCCGACGGTGGAGGCGACCAGGTGGGCGCGCTGGTCATCAGGGCAGTCGGCCTTGATCTCGACGTTCACCCCCAGCCCGGCGGTGGCGTCCAGGGCCGGACCGAGGAGGGGCACCCAGACCGGAAGGCGGGCGGCCGGCAGGTCGATGATCCGCCGGCCGTCGGGCAGCTCGGGGTCGTGGTGCACGGCCAGCGCTCCGTCGGCGGTGAGGCGCACGTCGAGCTCGACCCAGTCGGCTCCGAGCAGGCCGGCGGCCGCCAGAGCTTCGACCGTGTTGCCGGGTGGATGATCCTCCGACGCGCCTCGGTGGGCCATGACGATGGTCACGCCGGAACCCTACGGGAGCCGGCTGAACCACAAGTGACGTCCAGACCAACACTCTCAGTGGTCAGTTGCCACATTGTTGCCCGATCCTGACCGTGATGTGTCAAAGATCGCACCTGTTCGGGAAACTTTTGACGAACAGACCCTTGCGCGGGAATGCCCCCACCGGTACCTTCAGCACGTCCCAGCCACACGGTCCGAGTTCTCCCGGCGTGGTGGCATGTGAACAGCTTCACGACCGGCAGCAGCCGCTCCCGACTCGTGAGCCCGATTTGTGGAGGCACCGTGGCCCTCACCACGTCCCGCTCGTTGACCCTCTCTGCTGCGCCCGATGACTGGCGTGACGATTCTGCGTGCCGGGACACCGACCCCGACCTGTTCTTCCCGGTGGGCACCACCGGCCCGGCGATCGACCAGATCGAGAGCGCCAAGGCCGTCTGCGACCAGTGCGAGGCCAAGGCCCCGTGCCTGGAGTTCGCGCTGACCACCAACCAGGACTCCGGTATCTGGGGTGGCACCTCCGAGGAGGAGCGACGCAAGCTGCGCCGCCAGTGGCTGGCCGCCCGGCGCCGCGCCTCGTAGGTCGAGCACCGACCTGACCCGGCAGCCGCCGGGCCGCACCTGACGACCTCCTTGGGGAGGTCGTCGTCGCGTCCGGGGTCGGTGGCGCCAACCGCGCCGCCGCGCTCAGCCGTGGACCGGAACCGACAGGACCACGACCATGCCGGGACGAGGGTGAGGACCCGTGCCGGCGTGGAAGTCGATGGTCCCGGCCAGCTCCGACGTCACCAGCGTGCGCACGATCGACAGGCCCAGCCCGGTGCTGGAGTCCACCGAGAAGCCCTCGGGGGGCCCCACCCCGTCATCGGTGACCGTGACGGTGAGTCGTTCCCCGTCGTTGGCCAGGTCCACGCTCACCGCGGCCCCGTCGCTGGTCCCCTCCGGGTAGGCGTGGTCGACCACGTTCTGGAGCAGTTCCGTGAGGACCACGGCGAGCCCGGTGGCCACCGCGGCCGGGAGGATGCCCGCCTCGCCCTCGACCGAGAACCGGATCGGATGCTCGGGTGAGATCAGCCCCTCCTCGACCATCCGCACCAGCGGGCGGACGATCTCGATGAAGGGCACGTCGTCCCCGGCGGCGTGGGACAGGGTCTCGTGCACCAGGGCGATGGAGCGGATACGCCGCACCGACTCCTCCACCGCCGCCTTGGCCTCGGGAGAGGACAGACGACGGCCCTGGAGCCGGAGCAGCGACGAGATCGTCTGGAGGTTGTTCTTCACCCGGTGGTGGATCTCGCGGATCGTGGCGTCCTTGGAGAGCAACAACCGATCACGGCGACGCAGCTCCGAGATGTCGCGCAACAGCACCATCGAGCCGGTGACGGAGTCGTGCTCGAGCAGCGGGATGAATCGGAGCAGGACGGTGACCTCCGGGCCTCGCTCGACCTCCTCGGTCGCCGGGCGGGCCTGGGTGAACGCAGTGCGGATGGCCGTCTCGGGCAGGCCCAGCTCACCGAGTCGCCGGCCCTCGGAGTTGGCGTGCACGCTGATGCGGTGCAGCGCCGACACCGCGTTCGGGGAGGCGTAGACGACGCGCATCGATCCGTCCAGGAGGATCACGCCGTCGCCCACCCGGGGCGCTTCCTCGCTCGGACCCTGCTCGCCGGCGAAGGGGAACGCCCCGGACGCGATCATCCGGGCGAAGCGATTGAAGACCTCGACGTAGGTGCGCTCCAGCTCCCCGGGCTGGCGACCCACGGTGGGGGCCGACTCCTTGGTCAGGACGCCGACCGTGCGGCCCTGGTAGGTGACCGGGATGCACAGCTCGCGCACCGGCTCGCCTCGAACATCTCCGGTGACCTCGCCCTCCATGATCCCCCCGGCGGCCAGGGAGCGAGCGACGTAGGGCCGCTCGTTGGCGGGGATGATCCGGCCGACCCAGTCGCTGCGGAACAGGGTCTGGCTGGTGGTGGGACGGATCTGTCCGAGGACGACGAGCGGGCGGTCCTCGGGCTTGCCCGCGAAACGGGTGCCCTCGGCGTCGTGCTCGGCCCCACCGAAGAGCATCAGGTCGGCGAAGCAGAGGTCGGCGAGCAGCCCCCACGACGCGACCAGGCGTTGGAGGTGGTCGATCTCGGGCAGCGTGAGTCGGGTGTGGTGGCGGGCGAGCTCGGCGAGGCTGGCCATGGCGCGTCCCCGGCTACCAGACGGATCGACCGAGGGCGACGAGGCCGGCCAGGTCGCTGATGTCTCGGTCGAGGTGGGGGGCGGACACGACCAGCTGCGGACGCCGGCCGAGCATGGCCGCCTGCTCGCGCTCACGGGTGGCCACCACGCGGTAGTCGAGGAAGCTCTGCCCGATCTCACGGAGCACCCTCCCGACCTGAGCCGGGTCACCGAGCGGCCCGGCTCCGTCCGGCGTGGCCTCGGCCAGGCGCGCGGCCAGAGATTCGTGGTCGTGCACCAGGTGGTCGGCCACCGCCGTGGCCTGCTCGTCACCGAACCACTCCGGCAGCACCTTGTTGAGCACCAACGCGCCCAACTGCATGCCCCGCGCCGAGAGCGCCTCCATGAAGAACTCGGCCTCGCGCACAGGCGCCTCCTCGAGGGTGGAGACCACGACGAACGTGGTGCGCCGGTCGGACAACGTGCGGCTGACCGCCGCCGCCCTCTCGACGAAGCCGTCGTACATCGTCTGGAAGAGGACGAAGAACTCGGCGATGTCGGCCAGGAACTGCGAGCCGAGGATGCGGTCGGCGATGGTGTAGAAGGGACGCGACGCGGCGTTCACCAGGCGGGAGCGGTACGGCGTGATCAGCCAGCGCAGGAGTCGACTGGAGAAGAACTCGGCCATGCGATCGGGGGCGTCGAGGAAGTCGATGGCGTTCCGCGTGGGCGGGGTGTCGACCACGATGAGGTCGTAGCGCCCCGACCGGTGGATCTCATAGAGCCGCTCCATGGCGATGTAGTCGTGGCTCTGGACGAACTTGGCCGTGATGTTGCGATAGAGCGGATTGGCCAGGATGGCGTCGCGCGTCTCCGGGTCCGGCGCATGGGCCCGCACCAGGTCGTCCCACGACTGCTTGGTGTCGAGCATGGCCGCCCACAACTCGCCGCGCGCCTCCAACCCCACCTCGACGAAGAGCTCCGGCGGGACCTGGGTCTCGACGTTCCCGAACTGCTCGAGCCCGAGCGCGGTGGCCAGGCGCCGAGCGGGATCGACGGTGAGCACCAGCACCTTGCCACCGAGCTGAGCGGCCGCCATGGTGCCGATGGCGGCGGCGGTGGTGGTCTTGCCCACGCCCCCCGATCCGCACGTGATGACGATCTCGCGGGCGGCACAGATCTGCTCGAGGCCGGTCACGTCAGTACCCGAGCTCGGCGCCGAGGGCGTCGGCCATGTTGCGGGTGGCCCGCATGCCGTGGGCCCGGGTGAACAGGTAGGGCAGGTAGAGCAGGGGCAGCGTGCCCGGCAACTCGGTGCGCAGCCGGGTGATGTGCTCGGCGCGACCGCGGCGGAGTCTGACGGCGAGGTCGGCTCCGTCGATCACCGCGCCGGCACCGGCCCCCACCAGCTCCTGGAGACGGGCGCGCCCGTCTTCACCGTCGAGGTGGTCGAAGACCTCCTGCTCCCCTCGGCCGAACAGCTCGGGGAGCACCTTGTTGACCACGACCGCGGCCAGGGGCACCCGGGTCTCGACCTCCAGCCGATCGACCAGCTCGAGGGTCTCGGTGACCGGCATCTCCTCGGGCGTGGCCACCACGACCGTGCCGGTGACCGCGGGGTCCGAGAGCAGGTCCAGCATCCAGCGGGTCTGGTCACGGATGCGCCCGACGTGCACGAGCTCGTTGATGGCCTCGGGCGCCGCCAGCTGCCCGACGACGTGGCCGGTGGCCGAGGCGTCGACCACCACCAGGTCGTAGTGGCGCTCGCGAACCTCCCACGCGATCTTGCCGACGGTGAGGATCTCCTTCACCCCGGGTGCCGCGGTGGCCACGAAGTCGAGGCTCTTGGCCAGGGGTCCGATCCGGGCCAGGAACGGGATCCGCAACTGGAGCTTGAGGTACTCCCGCAGGGACTCCTCCGTGTCCATGGCCATGACCCACAGCCCCGGGGCGACCTCGGAGGGCTGGAAGGAGACGGGGCCCGACTCGAGGACCTCGGCGGTGTTGCCCTTGGCGTCGATCTCCACGATCAGGACGCGCTGGCCGCGACCGGCGGCCAGCAGGCCGAGGGCGGCCGCCACGCTGGTCTTGCCCACGCCGCCCTTGCCGGTGACGAAGAGGAGCCGACGCTCGAGCAGACCGAGGCCGGGGGGGGTCATGGGAACGACGCCGAACGGGCGCTCAGCCCCCGCCGAATCCGATGCGGCGCTCGCTGTCCGGGCTGCCCAGCTCGATGTAGGCGATCTTGGCGGCGGGGATGGCCACGTCGCGGCCGTGACGATCGGTGAGCCACAGCGTGGTGTCGGTGTCGGCGAGAGCGGCGTCGATGTCGGCGCGGATCTTGTCGCGGTCGGCGTCGGTGGGCAGCTCGACGTCGATCTCCTTGGCGGTGTGGACCACACCGATGCGAACGTCCACGAAAAGTCTCCTCGATGCTGGGCGGGGCCGACCGGCCACGGTCGGCGTCGTCATGCTAGGTGGCCGCGGCCCGGGTTCCCGCAGCGGAGGCGCACACGCCGCTCAGACTGCCTCGGGGCGGGCGGTCAGGCCAGGCCGGCCCGACGCAGGAGGGCGGGAGCCTCGGTGGCCAGGGTGGGGCGCGCCCGGCGGTGGACGAGGCCGTCGGGATCGACGGCGTGCTCGCAGCGGCTGGTGTAGGCGAGCTGGAAGACGACCTCGGCGAACACCGCTGGGCGCTCGTCGTCGGGAAGGTCGACGGGGCAGAGGTCGAGCCACTCGTCGATCTCGTCCACGCCCGGCGCCGGGCCCTCGCCCTCCTCGGCGGTGAAGCGCCACGTCATCGCCGCCGTGGCCAGGGCGGCCGGCCGGGCCACGAGGGCCAGGCTGTCGATGTCGTAGATGGCCCGCACCCCGTCGGCGGACAATCGGACGTTGCGAGCCGACCAGTCGGTGTGGGCGACGACCTGGCGACCTCGCCCCCGCCGGGGTGCCACGGCGCGGGCCAGGTCGTCGATCCACTCCGCCCCGTCCGCCGTCGCGTCGAAGTCGAAGACGGGCGAATGGGGCACCGGGTACAGCCCCCCGTGGGGAACGAGGAACGGATGGGCGGCCAGCTCCTCGAGCCAGGGCACCGCGTCGAGCACCGCCGCGAAGCCCACCGCCGAGGCCATCATCTCGGGGGCGCCGTACTGCGGTGGCTGACCGGGATCGGGGAGATGGCTCTCGATGGTGGCCAGCCCGCGTCCGAACGGCACGGGTCCGGCGAGCGGGCGGGCGACCGGGAGCGCGGCGTCGACCAACGCCTGTTGCGCGGTGCGCACGGCGACGAGGAAGGGCCGGGTCCACCGGGGTTGGTACGCCTTGACCACCACCGTCGTCCCGTCATCGAGGACGACGCCGGTGACGCTCCCGACCGAGGCGACGTGGAAGAGCCCGCCGACCACCGATCGGCCGGTGGCGCGCTCGGCGCAGCGCACGACCTGGTCGGCGATGACGTCGACCGCCGCCGTTCCGTGGATGGCCAGGTGGACCGCGGTGGCCCCGTCCCACTCGCCCAGTTGCTCGGCGATCAGCTCGGGCACCGGACGGCTCACTCTGCCAGCATGGCCCCTGACCCGACCAGCGGGAGGCGGAAACCGGAACCGAAGCCGGAGATCTGCCTCCGACTGGGCGCGGTGTCCGACTCCCGAGGCAGAAATCCGGGCCGACGCCGGAGATCCGCCTCAGGGTGGGGTGAGGTCAGCCGAGGAGCTTGAGGCCCGGGTTGTAACGGCGGGTCGGGGCGAGCTCGAGGTCGATGCGCTCGGCGATGCCCATGATGGCGGTGGCCGCCTCGCTCTCGGGATCGACGGCCGAGATCGGTCGACCGGAGTCGGAACCTTCGCGCAGCGCGTTCACGAGCGGCACCTGGCCGAGCAACGGCACCTCGAGGCGCTCGGCCAGCTCGGCGCCGCCGCCGGCCCCGAACAGCTCGTAGCGCTTGCCGTCGTCGCCCGTGAACCACGACATGTTCTCGATGATCCCCTTGACCTCGAGGTTCACCTTCTCGCCCATGAAGGCCACGCGCTGGGCCACCCGCTGAGCGGCCGGCTGCGGGGTGGTGACCACGTACAGCTCCGACCGAGGCAGGAACTGGGCGAGCGACAGGGCGATGTCACCGGTGCCGGGCGGCAGGTCGACGAGGAGGAAGTCGGGCTCGTCCCAGAAGACGTCGGTGAGGAACTGCTCGAGGGCCTTGTGCAACATGGGCCCCCGCCAGATGACCGGCTGGTCGTCGTCGACGAAGAAGCCCATGGAGATGCACCGGACGCCGTAGGACTCCGGCGGCACCAGCATCTGGTCGATGACGACGGGGGCGTGCTCCACCCCGAGCATGCGGGGGATCGAGAAGCCCCAGACGTCGGCGTCGACCACGGCCACCTTGTGGCCCCGCTGGGCCAGGGCGACGGAGAGGTTGGCGGTGAGCGACGACTTGCCCACGCCGCCCTTGCCGGAGGCGATGAGAAGGACCCGCGTCGTGCTCGACGGGTCGGCGAAGGGGATGTCGCGGCCTTCGGCGTGACCGTGGGCCTGGTTGTTGCCGGCCGTGGAGGCGGGGTCGCCGTGGAGCATCTCGCGGACGGCCGCCCGCTCTTCGTCGGTCATCACCGTGAAATCGAGGTCGACCCGGTCGATTCCGTCGAGGGCGACCACAGCGGTGGAGACCCGGTTCTGGATCTCGTTGCGGAGCGGGCATCCGGCCACCGTGAGGGCGATTCGCACCGCCGCCACCCCGCCGTCGATGGCCACGCCCCGCACCATGCCGAGGTCGACGATGCTGCGATTCAGCTCGGGATCCTCGACCGGCCGGAGGGCCTCGATGACGTCGGTATCGGTGACGGGCATGGTGCGGGCCTCTTCGGGGTCGGTATTTCTCCTACGGCGGTAGGTAGAATACCGGCGTGGACAGGGGCACCCTCACTCCCACCGAGTTCTCCTCGGTGGTCACGGCCATCACCTCGGCCTTCGGCGACCCCACCCGGCGCGAGATCTACCTGCTGGCCCGCAGCCGTGACGACGGCGTCACCGCGACCGAGGTGGCCAAGCACTTCGAGCTGCATCCGAACGTCGCCCGCCACCATCTCGACAAGCTCAGCGGTGGTGGCTACCTGGAGGTGGGCACGACCCGCGGCGGGTCCGGTGCCGGACGGCCTTCCAAGCGCTACCGGGCCACCACCCTCGGCGATCAACTCGACCTCCCGGTCCGCCACGACGACGTGCTCGTCACCCTGCTGGGCCGGGCCCTCGACCTGCTGCCCCGGGAGCAGGCCGAGGCCATGGCCGAGGAGGTCGGCGTCGAATACGGCCGGCTCATGGCTCAGAGGATGGGGGCCAACCCCGACCAGCAGCGGTCGTTCCGTTCGGCGCTGCACACGGTGGCCGACGCGCTCACCGCTCACGGCTTCGCCGCCCACGCCGAGAAGCGCAACGACGAGCTGCGGATCGTGTCCGAGCACTGCCCCTTCGGCGACGCGGTGATGGCCAACCCCGTCATCTGCGCTGTCGACCGGGGGATGATGAAGGGCATGGTCGCCGAGCTCTACGGCGAGAGCACCCTGGCCATCGAGTCGTCCAAGCCCATGGGCGACGACATCTGCGTCACCGCCCTGGAGGGCTGACCAGGCGGCCCGGCCGCCTCGAACGGTCTCTAGGCTGTCGGCCGTGCCCCGCCACTACCTCGACCACGCGTCGACCTCGGTGATCAGACCCGAGGCGGTCGAGGCCATGATCGCCTGGCTCGAAGAAGCCCGGGACGCTCTGGTCGCCGACCCGGGACGCATCCACGCCGAAGGCATGAGGGCCAGGGTGGCGTTGGAACAAGCTCGCGAGCAGATCGCCTGGTTCCTCGGCTGCCGGTCCCGCGAGGTGGTGCTCACCAGCGGCGCCACCGAATCGATCGCCAGCGCCACGTGGGGAGCCGTCCGCCGCAGCGTCGAGGCCGACCGCCGCCCTCACGTGGTGATGGCCGCCGTCGAGCACTCGGCTGTGCGCCAGTCGACCACCGCGTTCGCGCTGGCCGCCGGTGGGTCGGTCACCGAGGTGGGCGTGGACGGAGAGGGCCGCATCGACCCCGACGAGCTGTTCGCCGCCGTCACCCCCGAGACGTCGCTCGTGCACGTCCAGTGGGGAAACCACGAGGTCGGCACGATCCAGCCGGTGGCCGAGGTGGTGGCGCGCGGCCGGGAGATAGGCGTCCTCGTGCACGTCGACGCCGCCCAGGCCGCCGGTCGGGTCGCTCTCGACCTCGGCGCGCTCGGCGCCGACCTCGTCTCGGTCAGCGGCCACAAGCTGGGAGGCCCGCCCGGCACCGGCGTGCTGGTGGTGCGGCGAGGACTGCGACTGGCGCCCCTGCTCGTCGGTGGAGATCAGGAACGGGCTCGCCGCGCCGGGCTCGAGAACGGGCCCGCCGTGGTCGGGCTCGCCGCCGCCATGGCCGCCCTCGACGACGAACGACGCTCGGTCGAGGAGCAGGCGGCGCGGAGGCGCACCGACCGACTCGTCGCCGCCCTCACCCTCGTGGAGGGCGTCGACCTGCTCGGCCCGACCGACCGCGACGCCCGGCTCCCCCACCTCGTGTGCCTGTCGGTCGCCGGGGTGGAGCCCCAAGGGGTGCTGCTCGGGCTCGACCAACGTGGCATCGCCGCCCACTCGGGTAGCGCTTGCGCATCCGAGGGTCTCGAGCCCTCGCCCGTGCTGGAGGCCATGGGCGTCGATGCCCAACGCTCGCTGCGGCTCTCGGTGGGGTGGTCGAGCACCGACGCCGACGTCGACGCGGTGCTCGACGCGTTCCCCGAGGTGGTCGGGAGCCTGCGAGCACTGGCCGGCTGAGCCGCTCCCCGAGCGGGGTGGCTCAGCGACTCACTTCTGCTTCTTGCCGGCGTCGCTGCGCGCGACTTCGCTGACCGACTTCCCGTGGGAGCCGTCCTGGGAGTGGTCGTGCGCGGCCTCGCTCACGTACTTGCCGTGGTTCTCGGGGTGCACCTTCTCCGCGGCGTCGGCGGCGTCGAGCTGCTCTTCGTCGGACTCGGCCTCGTCGGCCTCGTCGAGGTCCTGGCTCTCGTCGTCCACCTCCTGCTGGTCCGACGCGTCGAGCGTCGTGCTGGTGGTGGTGGTCGTCTCCTCGTCGATCCGCTCCTCCGGCAGGGTGGAGGCCGTCGTCGTGGTCGTCGACTCGATGGTGGTGTCGGTGACGTCGGCACCGGACCCGTCGCCGTCCGCAGCGGACGCCACGGCCATACCTCCGACCAGGAGGGCGGCCGACGCGGCTGCGGCGATGGCCGCCACCCGGCGACCGGAACGTGCCTTGGACGACGGCTGTTCACCTGCGGGACTCATGATGGGTTTCTCCCTCGAGGGTCAGGATGACCGACCCGCCGTCAGGGCAGCCATCTTGGAGCCATCATCGGTCACCTGGGTCCGGAACTGTAGGGATTTCTTCGAGGGGCCCACCGATCGCACCTGGGACCGTCGCGTTCGGTCGCCGGTGCGTGACCGATTCCACTCCGCTCCAGGGTGCCAGTGTCCGCTCGGGACGCAGGTCGTTCGCTAGCGTGACCGGCGGTGACGATCCACTTGGCACGCCACGCACACGCCGGCAAACGGTCCGAGTGGGTCGGTGACGACCACGAGCGACCCCTCTCGCCCCGGGGCCGGGACCAGGCGACGTCGCTTGTCGAGGCGTTGGCGGGCGGGGCGGTCCGCCGCATCGTGTCGAGCAGCGCCATCCGCTGCCTGCAGACGGTCGAGCCACTGGCCAACGCCCTCGGCCTCGTCGTGGAGCCCGACGACCGCTTCGTCGAGGGCGCCGACCCGGCCGTGGCTCTCGCCGCCCTCTTCGAGCTCGATGCCGCCGACGGGCTGGCCTGCAGCCACGGCGACATCATCCCGGTGCTCCTGCGGCATTTGGTGGCCGAGGGCATGGAGATCGACGGCGACCTGCGCGACCAGAAGGGTTCGGTCTGGATCCTGGACACCACGATGGGTCGGGTGACCCGGGGCCGCTACTTGCCCCCCGGCGCCTGACCGAGTCTTCGGCCCGACCCTTCCTGACCCCTCCGCCTCGGGGGCGACGACGCGCTGACCGCGGGATCAGGGAGCGGCGGTGGTGGGGGTGGCGCCGGCCACGCCGGCTTCGGCATCGGTCCGCACCCGGTCGACCAACGTGGTCATGTAGTTCGGGATCCGGTTCATGTCGACGGCGTCGAGGTCCTCCAGCGCCGCCGCGAACTGCCCGCCGTTGCGCTCCAACACCGCTCGGAACACCCGGGCGTCGGCGTAGCCCGGGTCGCTGGCGATGGCCTGGTCGAGCAGGCTCCGGGCCTGCGCGTCGAGCTCGGCGCCCGAGGTGCCGGTGCCGTTCACGGCGATCGTGTGGAGCACCCAACCCTGGTAGGTGAGGGCCTCGACGTTGGCCGGCGAGATGTCCAGCACCTGGCGGTAGGTCTCGAGGGCGCTCTGGTACCGGGCCGTCGCGGTGTCGGTGTCGCCGTCGCTCAGCGCGGCTTGAGCCTCACCCGTGTACTGCTGGGCCTGGAGAAGGAGGTTGGCGCTGTCCTGACGGACGTCGCCGCTGAGCCCCTGGCCCGGTGCTCTCGATCCGGAGTCGCGCACCACCAGCCAACCGCCGAGCAGCGCCAGCACCGCCACCACGCCGAGGGCGGCCAGGGTGCGTCCTTGCGATCGGGGCCGTCGGGCCGACGCGGCGAGAGCTCGACGGTCGTCGATGGCGCGGATGACCTGGGCGGCACGGGCGGTGTAGTCGTCGACCAGCTCGGCGTAGTCGGTGTCGTCCACGTCGCCGGCGTCGTGCTCGCGCTCGAGGTCGTCGAGCGAGCGCAGCAGGAAGTCCCGCTCCTCCTCCAGGGCGGCGAGGGCGTCCGGATCGAGCTCCCGTCGAGTCGGCCGGGGCGGTCGATCAGTTGCGTCAGCGGCCGGCGCGCCGGCGGGGGCGCTCCCCGTGTCCCGGCTTGCGGGACGGCCACCGGAGCGACCGGGAGGATGGCCGCCCCCGCGGGCGGCCTTGCGCGCCGCGGTGCCACCGCCGCCCGCCGAGGAGGTGGACGCCGTCACCGGGACCCGCCCTCACCGTGTGGGTCGTCGACCTGAGCGGCCTCGGCGTGCTCCCGCCGGAGCGCCTCGGCCACCAGCACCCGGTCGGCGTCGGTGGCGTGGGCCGTGGGATCGGTGCTCCACCGCCGGAACACGACCACCAGGGCACCGACGGCGACGGCCAGCGCCAGCACCGGCAGGATCCACACGAGAACGCTGATACCGGTGGTGGGTGGGCTGAGCAGGAGGTTCTGGTTGTAGCGGGAGCCGGAGCCGTAATAGGCGCGGATCTCGGCGTCGCTCTGGCCCTGTTGGATCCGCTCGGCGATGTCGAGCCGGATCTCCTGGGACACGAGTGCGTTCGACTCGGCGACCGATTCGCCGGCGCAGGTCGGGCACTTGATGGTCTTGGCGATGTTGACCACCCGGTCCTGGGCGGTGGGGGCCTCACGGGTGCCGAAGGCGGCCACCGACAACGCCGTCACCGCGACCACGGCGAGTAGGGCCCAGGGCAGCCAGCGACGCAGGGGCGAGCCCGACGAGAGCGTGCCCGGACGGACCGATCCCTCGGTCGCGCCCGCGCTGCTCACGAGCCGGCCGCCTGGCCGTCGGCGGTGACGGCCATGCCTCCGCCGGCCTCGATCACCTGGTTCAGACCCGCTGCGGTGACACCTTCGAAGCGAGCCACGACCACACCCGAGGGAGCCACGATGTAGCTCTCGGGCACGCCGGTGATGCCGTAGTCGAGGGCCACACGGCCAGTGTCGCTCGGCACCACGGGCCAGGTACCCCCCTCCTCGGCGAAGTAGGAGCGGATGGCGTCGGGATCGTCCTCGAAGGCCACGCTGACCACCTGCACGGGATCACCGGAGTGCTGGTCGGCGAACTTCACCAGCTCGGGGTGCTCCAGGCGGCAGGGGACGCAGGTGGTCTGGAAGAAGTTCACCACGACCCACTCGCCCCGGTAGCGAGCCAGATCGAAGGTCTCACCGGTGGTGGTCGTACCCGAGAAGGTCGGAGCGGCCTGACCGACCATCTTGCTCGAGAGAGGTTCGTTGGCCCCGCGGGTGGCGAGGAAGATCACGAAGGCCACCAACACGATGCCGACCACGACGGCGGCGTTGCGGGCCAGGTGCCCGCCGGAGGAGCGGATGGCGTCGTCGTCGATGTCGACCGTGGCCGGGCTCATGCGCCCACCTCGCTGGGCTCACGTACGTCGTCGTCCGCGTCGCCGGTCGGCGTCGTTGCCGGCTCGGGCTCGTCGGGACCACGCGGCGGATCTCCCGCCGACGCGCCGGCCACGGGGGCCGAGACCGGATCAGTCGGGTTGCGACGCCTTCCGGGGAACACGGCGAGCAGCGTGCCCAGGGCCATGATGGCCCCGCCGATCCACAGCCAGATGATGAGGGGTTGCACGGTGACCCGGACGGTGACGGCGGTGACGTCGCCCCCGGGCACCTCGATCACGGAGAGCGCGACGTCGTCGGTGAAGGTGGACCGGACCGACGGGGTGCCGATCGTCTGGCCGTTGCCGAAGCGGTTGAGCGACGGCGCCCACGGCCCGGTGCCGTCGATGCGGATGAGGGCCTGGCTGATGATCTTGGCGTCCTCGATCTTCTCGTTCTGTCCCTCGTAGGTGAGGGTGTGGCCGGCGAAGGAGGCGCTCTGGCCCGGCTCGAGGGTGAACTCGGCCTGGCGGACGTAGGCGTTGCTGGCGGCGAAGGCCACGGCGATGAGGATGACGCCGATGTGGACGACCATGCCCCCGTTGGCTCGACCCACGAGGCCCCGCCAGCCCTGGCGGCGGGCGGCGAGCACGAGTTGGCGGAGGGCCGAGCCGGCGGCGAAGCCACCCAGGCCGAAGGCGACGACCGGCAGCACACCCCGGGCCCCGAGGATCACGGCCGCCACCATGGCGCCCACCCCGACCCAGGCCGGCCAGACCAGGCGATGGCGCAACAGCTCGCCACTGGCCTTGCGCCAGGGCAGCACCGGCGCCACGGCCATGAGGAACAACAGGGTGAGGCCGATGGGCATGGTCATGCGGCTGAAGTACGGGGTGCCGACCGAGATGCGGTCGTCGTTGAGCGCCTCGATGATCAGCGGGAAGACCGTGCCGAGCAGCACCACGAAGGCGAAGGCGGCGAAGAGCACGTTGTTGGCGAGGAAGGCGCCCTCGCGCGAGATGGGCGAGTCGATGCGGCCCGGCGAGCGGAGCCGATCACCCCGCCATCCGATGAGGGCGACGGTCGTGCCCACGATGAGGGCGAAGAAGGCGATGAGCGACGGCCCGATGCTCGACTCGGTGAAGGCGTGCACCGACTCCAGCACCCCCGATCGGGTGATGAACGTGCCGAGGATGGTGAGGGCGAAGGTGGCGCACAGCAACGACAGGTTCCAGACCCGCAGCATCCCCCTCCGCTCCTGCACCATCACCGAGTGGATGTAGGCGGTGCCGGTGAGCCAGGGCAGGAACGAGGCGTTCTCGACCGGGTCCCACGCCCAGTAGCCACCCCACCCGAGGACCTCGTAGCTCCACCAGGCGCCGAGCACGATGCCGACGGTGAGGAAGCCCCAGGCGATGAGCGTCCAGCGCCGGGTGGACAGCAGCCACCCCTCCCCCACCCGCCCGGTGACCAGGGCGGCGATGGCGAAGGCGAACGGAACGGTGAACCCGACGTAACCGAGGTAGAGCATCGGCGGGTGGAAGGCCATCAGCGGATGGTTCTGCAACAGCGGGTTGGGACCGGGTCCGTCGTAGCCGATCGGCGGGGAGAAGCTCTTGAACGGGTTGGCCGGACCGGCCATGAGGAAGAAGAAGAAGACGCAGACGACGAGCATCGTCAGCACGGCCCACCCGACGAGCGGGTCGGCCAGGCGCTTGCGGAACTTCACCACCACGGCCACCAGGTAGCCGGCGAGGATGGTGGACCACAGGATGATCGATCCCTCGAGGGCGCCCCAGAGGGTGGCGAAGTTGTAGAGGGCGGGGGTGGTCGACGAGCCGTTGTCGGCCACGTACTTCACCGTGAAGTCACGGGTGATGAGGGCCCGCTCCATGGCCACCACGGACAACACGGCACCGATGAGGATGAGCGCCGCGTAGGCCTTCGACAGCTTGACGAGGTCGGGCCGCTTGCGGACCAGGCCGTAGGCGACGGTGATCGCCCCGAGCACCGCGGCGGCGAGTCCGAGGGTGACCCCGGCGCGCCCGAGGGCGACGTTCACGACCCGCCGGTTCCGGCAGTGGTGCTCACCGGAACCTGGCCACCGTCCTGGGCTTCCTTCAGACGGTCGCCCTCCTTGGCCGTGTACTGCTCACTGTGCTTCACGATCATGAGGTCGGAGTCGAACGTGTCCGAGCCGTCCTCGGCGAAGTGACCCTCGAGCAGGACGGCCTCGGAGGGCTTGAACATCTCGGGCGGGTCGCCCCGGTGCTCGACGGGCACCTCGACGCCGTTGAAGGCGACCATGAACGAGACGCCCTCACCGGTCTGCTCGACGGTGCCGGGCACGACGGTTCCCTGCATCCGAAAGCGAGTGGCGCCGAGTGAGTCGCGCTGGGCGACCGCCTCGTCGACGTTGCGGTAGAAGGTCGTGGCGCTGCCCAGGGCGTTGACCATGACGAAGCCGCCCACCACGAGCACCGCGGCGAGCACCGCCAGGGCGGGCAGGCGGTTGCGCCAGGGCCTGCGGGACGGGGCGGGGCGTCCATCGGCACCGAGGGGCTCGCCGGCTTCGGGGCCGGTACGGGGGGTCAGCTCCATCGACGGTCCTCCGGCGGGACCTGCCTGCTGAGGGCCCGCCCGCGCAGGACGGTGACCACGGCGTAGAGCAGGAAGGCGCCGAGCACGATGATCCAGGCGGCGGCGACGTAGCCCCAGGTGTCGGTCACGGGGCCACCTCCCCGGCGCGGGGAGCACCGGCTCGGGACGGAGCCTCGGCGCGGCGCTCGGCGATGGCGGCGGTGAGGCCCTGGTCGGCGACCTGCTCCTCGAGCCACGCCACGCGGAAGCGGTGGATGAGCAGCCACACGAAGAGGAGGCCGATGGCGACGAAGCCGACGAAGAGGGAGAACAACATGAGGCCCTCGATCTTCGAGTCGAGGCCGTCGGAGAAGAGCGTGGCCTTCTGGTGCAGGGTGCGCCACCACTCCACCGACTGGCGCACGATGATCACGTTGGGCACCAGCAGCAGCCCGACGATCGAGGCCCGCTTGGCCCGCACCTCGTAGTCGGCCGGGAGGCGGCGCACGGCGAGGTAGCCGAGGAGCAGGAGCAGGAGCATGGCGGTGGAGGTGAGGCGGGCGTCCCACACCCAGTACACACCCCAGGTCGGACGACCCCAGAGCATGCCGGTGACGAGAGTGGCGGCGGTGAACAGGGCAGCGATCTCGGCGCTGGCGTAGGCCACCAGCTCCCACCACTTCGAGCGCTTCCAGAGGAACAGGACCGACCCGAGGGTGGTGAGGAAGCAGCCGACGTAGGCGAACGTCGCCGCGCCCACGTGCAGCGGCAAGATGCGGGCGGCATCGCCCTGGCTGGCGTCGGCCGGGCTCAACACCAGCGCGAACAGGGCGAGCGAAGCGATGCCGACGAGGGTGAGGATTCCGAGCACCCTCGTGGACCGGGATCCCGTGGAGGTGGGCCCGCGGTCGGTGCCAGCACCGGTCGGGCCCTCGTTCCCCTTGATGATCTGGGTGGTCACGATTCCTCCAACAGGGGGCCGAATCCGAACACCCCGGCCACGATGTACAGCACGGCGAACACGCTCATCAGCCCGATCCAGGGCCAGCCTTCGGAGGGGGTTCCGTTGAGGGCGGCTTCGAAGGCCCGGGTCGATCCGATGAGCACCGGCGCGAGCACCGGCAAGAGTAGGAGCGGCAGCAGTGTTTCGCGTACTCGGAGACCGGCTGCCAGAACGCCGTAGAGGGTACCGGCCGCCGCGATCCCCGCGGTCGCGACCACCACGGTGGCGAGGAGCAGACCCCACCCGCTGAACGAGGTGCCGTAGAGCAGGGCCACACCGAGGCCCAGGAGGACCTCGAGGGCCAGCAGCTGGACGGCGACGGCGAGGACCTTGCCGAGGAAGATCCCGGCGGGGTCGAGGCCGGAGAGGCGTAGGGCGTCGCGGTTGCCATCGGCGGCCTCGATGGCGAAGGCCCGCTGCAGGGCGAGCAGCCCGCTGAACAGGACCGCGATCCAGTACAGCCCGGGAGTGGCCTTCTCGAGCAGGCCCCGGTCGGGGTCGAGAGCGAAGGCGAACAGCACGAGGACGAGCAGAGCGAAGGGCGCGACCTGGTTGATCGCCACCCGCGACCTGGCCTCCAGGCGCAGGTCCTTGCCCGCGACGAGCAGGGCGTCACGCACCACGGGTCACCTCCGGTGCGCTCGGGTCTGCCGGCTCGAGGGTGGCGACCCCGCCGACGATGGTGACGACGTCGTCGGCCAGCTGCATGGAGCGGTCGAGCTCGTGCGAGCTCAGGATCACGGTGGCCCCCGCGGCAGTGGCGTCGCGGATGAGGCGGTCGATGAGGTCGCGGCCGTCCTGGTCGAGTCCGGCATGGGGCTCGTCGAGCAGCCACAGCTCGGGGCGACGGGCGATGAGGCACGCCAGCGACGTGCGCCGCCGCTGGCCGGCCGACAGGCGCCCCACCGACACCCGGGCCAGCCGACCGTCGAGACCGAGCAGGGCCATGGCGGCGTCGGCATCGGCCTGCTCGGCCCGTGCCGCCCGGGCCCAGAACCGCACGTTGTCGGCCACGGTCAACTCGTCGTAGAGGCCGGTGGCGTGAGCCAACAGGCCGACCCGATGACGCACCGCCTTCGGGTCGCGCACCAGATCGACCCCGAGCACTTCGGCCTCGCCCTCGGTGACCCGCACCAGCCCGGCCAGTGTGCGCAGCAACGTGGTCTTCCCCGCGCCGTTCGGACCGCGCAGGAGCACGATGCGCCGGCGGTCGACGTCCAGGTCGAGGCCGGCGAGGGCGGGGAACCGGCCGAGCAGGGCCACCGCTCCCCGGAGGTGGACCACGGGCGCCGCCCCGGTCGGGCGGAAGGGGTCGTCGGTCTCCATTGGGGGTCGGGCGCGAGGGTACCTGCCAGGGGTTCCGCCGAACCAAGCCGCCCAGGCGATCCCGGGCGCCTCTCGGGTCTCGCTAGGGTCCTCGCGTGCAGTGGTGGCGTGTCCTCGGGGCGATCGGAAGGTTCATGATGCGCGCCGGCGTGCTGGTGCTGTTGTTCGTGGCCTATCAGCTGTGGGGTACGGGCCTGGCCACCGCCCGGGCCCAGGACCGGCTCAGCAAGGAGTTCGCCGAGCAACAGGCGGCGTTGGCGACCTCCACCACCACGTCGTCCACCACTCCGACGACGGAACCGGGCCCGGTCACCACCCTGCCCCCCGTCACCGCGCCCGCTGACCTGCCCGTCCCCGAGCCCGGCGATCCCGTCGGCCGGATCCGGATACCGGCCATCGGCGTCGACTTCATCATGTTGCAGGGAGTGGACCTCAAGTGGCTCAAGGAAGGACCGGGCCACTTCCCCCAGACCCCGCTGCCCGGCCAACCCGGCAACGCCGCGCTGGCCGGCCACCGCACGACCTACAAGGCACCGTTCAACCGCATCGACGAGCTCCGACCCGGCGACGAGATCGACATCGAGACCCTGCAGGGCAACTTCACCTACACGGTCGACGCCCACGACACGGGCGACGGTGGGGAGAGCGGCCACTTCATCGTGAGCCCGAGCCAGGTGGAGATCCTCGACCAGGACGTGGGGAATCGACTGACCCTCATGGCCTGCCACCCGAAGTACAGCGCATCCCAGCGCATCGTCGTCACTGCCACCCTCGGATCTCCCCCGGCTCCGCCCACGCCGGTGGCCGAACCCTCCGGCACGGGCCTTCCCGACGAGAACGGCGCCGTCACGCTCGACGCCTCGCTCGACGCGCTGGCCGGTGGCGACTCCTCGGCCTGGCCGGCGGCGATCGGCCTCACCCTCCTGGCCCTCGGCATCTGGTTCGGCACCTGGTACCTCGCCCGCCACTGGATGCGCATCCCCGCCTACGTGATCGGGACGCCGATCTTCATCGTCGTGCTGTTCTTCGCCTACGAGAACATCGCCCGCCTCCTTCCGGCGTCCTACTGATGGGCGTCCTCCGGTCCGTGCTGGTGGCCGGCGCCCTCCTCGGTGTGGCCGCCGGGTGCTCGAAGGACGCGTCAGGTTCGTCGGTGGGGACCACGACATCGACGTCGGCGGTGCCGGTGGAGACCACGACGACCCTCGAACCATCCAAGGCGGAGGGCAAGGAGTTCTTCGTCTACGGCCCCGTCGAAGGGGACTGCATCGACCTGCGGGTCAACGCCGACGGCGACGCCGTCACCACCCAGCCCACCCCCGGCACCGATGCCACCCCCCAGGGCAGCGCCCAGATCATCCTTCGTCTCGACTGCTCGCTCCCGCACCAGTACGAAGTCATCTCGGTGGTGGAGGCCGGCCTGCCCGGCGATCCGCGGCCGGGCGTCGAGCAGTTGACGACGGCGGCCAAGCGCCTGTGCCCGCCGGCGTTCGAGACCTACCTGGGGATCCCGTACCAGAACTCGGCGCTCGAGGTCGGCTGGATCTTCCCCGGCGAGGATCAACGCAACCGCGGGAACCAGCAGATCGGCTGCCTCGCCTTCGACCCGCTCGGCAAGCTGGTGGGATCGGTCCGCGGCACCGCTCGATGACCGGCAGACGGACCGGTCGGCTCAGCGGCCCTCGAAGGTAGGGGTCCGCTTCTCGGCGAAGGCGGCCAGGCCCTCGGCCAGGTCGGCGCTGGCCCAGGCCGCGTCGAACGCGGCCTGGTAGGTGGACGACGGGTCGGCGTCCGGGTCGGCTTCGTCGAGCCCGACCTTCAGGCCCCGCAGCGTGAGGGGAGCCAAGGTGGCGATGTGGTCGGCCCAGGCCAGGCCGTCGGTCGTGTCGCCGAGGCGGTGGACGAAGCACAGGGAGTGGGCCCGCTCGCCGCTCATCACGTCGGTGCTCAACAGGATGTGGCGGGCGGTGGACTGGCCGACGAGCGCCACGAGCCGGCGCACCGTCCACTGGTCGACCATGAGGCCGAGCTTGGCCGCGGGCACGCCGAAGCCGGCCCCGGGGGTGGCGGTGCGCAGGTCGCAGGCCAGAGCGAGCTGGGTGCCCGCCCCGAGGGCGTAGCCCTCCACCACCGCCATGGTGGGGAACGGCGCGGCCCGCAGGCCTCTCAGTAGGCGGCCGAGGGCGGCGACGAACTCGTCGTCCTCGACCGTCGTGAGGTCGGCGCCCGAGCAGAAGTGACCATGGGATCCGGTCAGCACGAGGACCCTCGCCTCCATGGCGTGGGCCTCCTCCAGCGCGGCATGGAGGCCGGCGAGGGCATCGTGGTCGAGGGCGTTGCGGCGCTCCGGGCGGTCGATGGTGACCACGAGGACGGAGCCACGGCGAGCGGTCCGGATCATGGCGGCGACCGTAGCGCCCGCCGGGATCCACCACCCACGGCACGCCCGGGCCTACCTTCCGACCATGGTCCTCGTGATCGCTGCCGTCGCCCTCATCGCTGTCGTGGTCGCCGCCGTGCTGGTGGTGCCGGGGGCTCTGCATCCCGGCGCATCGACCACGAACGACGGCCTGAAGCTCCCGAGCGGCGCCGATGCCGCCATCTGGTCGATCCTCGAAGCGGTCCCCGACCCCCGCAACCACCTCGCCCTCACTCGCGACCTCACCGGCGAGGTCCGGATCACCGGTACGCCCCTCGATCCGGCCGTGCGAGCGGCGGCGGCTGCGGCCGGGGCCACGCCGACGGTCTACGACGTCGCCGAGGACGAGGACGAGATCGACCTCCGCGACTTCGACCGTCGCCTCCAGCGCGTCTCCTGAGCAAGCGCTGAAGGTGGGCCCGATCGAGCAGTCCTACGGAGACACCACCACGGCGGCGAGGGCGGCCCACGACTGCGGCGCGGCGCCGAGCCCGTCGCCGCCGTCGGGCTCCCAGTACTCGGCCCAACCCGACTCGGTGGCACCGTGGACGAGCATCGCGGCGAGGGCCTCGGACTGGTCTGCGGATCCGCGGCGGCGGGCCGCCACCCACGACAGGTAGGTCAGCTGGGGCCACGCCGGCCCCCGCCAGTACGTGCGGGCGGCGAAGGAAGGTTCGCGACGGTGGACTCCGGCCGGGCCGCAGGCGCCGCCGAACGCCCGGGGGTCGAGGGCCTGGTCGAACGCCCGGGCGACGGCGGCCGTGTCCGGGCTGACGAGGGCGGGTAGCAGGGCGTCGAGGGTGCGCACCCGACCCGAGGTGGTCGCGGAGTCGCCGGCATCGACCCAGGTGGCCAGCCTCTCGTCCCAGCGGCGATCGAGGGCGGCGACCAGCTCCGACGCGCCCGAGGTCAGCGCGTCGTCGCCCGTCACCTCGGCCAGCTCGCGAGCGTTGAAGGCGACGAGGGCGTTGAACCCGCAACTGGCCACCCGGAAGGCGGGATTGGCCACGGGTGAGCCTTCGGCGGATCGGACGATCGTCGGGACCAGCTCTCCCTTGACGCCGTACCACCGCGAGACGTCCCAACCCCCCGGGCACCAGTGGTCCCATCGGGGCGAGTCGTCCCCGCCGCTCTCCCAGGGGTGACAGAGCGAGATGAGGCCGTCGATTCGCTCGCGGCGCTCGAGCAGGAACAGAAGGCCTCGGGTGGCGGGCTCGACGAGATCGTCGACGACGATCCCCCGCCGGGCCAGCTCGGCCACGGCGTGGCCGAACATCGGAGGTTGGGTGATCGACGACTGCCCCTCACGTCCCCAGAAAGCCGCGTGATGGGTGGGGTCGGGCTCGTAGTCGACGTGGGGGACGAACCCGGCGGCGTCCTGGGTGCGGAAGAGGTGGGCCAGCTCGGATCGGGCTCGGGTCCCGTCGCCGAGGACCGCCCACGTGATGGCGTGGAAGCACGAGTCCCAGAGCCACTGGAAGGGGTACACGGCGTTGTTGGGAACGGTGTAGCCCTCGCGTCGCCAGTTGGCCTCCAGCACCGTGCGGGCACCGGCGACGACCGTCGCCGGGTCGACCGGTACCGTGGGCCGGCCCTCGCCGAGGGTCTCGCTCACCCGCCGACCCCTCTGGTGCCCATGCCCACCTGTGCCGTGATCTCGTTCCGCCTCCGAGGGACCGACGGCGTCTCGGTGGTGGCCGACAGCTGGATCTCGATCCTGGGCGAGTTGGGCTTCGACGTCGTCACGGTGGCCGGAGACGGCCCCGTGGACCGTCTGCTCCCCGACCTGGCGATCGGTCGGTGGCCCGACGGGCGAGCCGGTCGGACCGGACCCGCCGCCGCCACCGCCGCCGAGGTCGACGCCCTCACCGAGGCGGTGCGGGAGGCGCTGGCCGACGCGGAGCTGACGGTGGTCGAGAACCTCGGCTCCATCCCCATGAACCTACCGGCGGCCGAAGCGGTGGCCCGGGCCCTCGCCGGGAGGGCTGCTCTGTGGCACCACCACGACCTGCCGTGGCAGCGTGACCGCTACGGCGACGTCGACGGCCTCCCGGTCGACGACCCGGCCTGGCGACACGTCGTGATCAATGACACGACCCGCGCCGAGCTCGCCGACCGAGGCATCCGCTCGGTGACCATTCGCAACGGCTTCGACCCCGATCCGCCGGCCGGGGATCGCACCGGCGAACGGGCCCGGCACGGCTTCGCCGACGACGAGCTGGTCGTCGCTCATCCGGTGCGGGCCATCCGCCGCAAGGACGTTCCTGCCGCGGCCGCCCTGGCCGGCGTGCTGGGCGGCACCTACTGGCTCACCGGTCCGGCCGAGGAAGGGTACGGGCAGGAGCTGGCCGCGATCCTCGATCGGGCCCGGGCCGGCGGGGTGCGCGTGGTGCACGAGCCGGCGGGCGATCTCGACGATCTCTACGCCGCCGCCGACGTGGTCGCCTTCACCTCGACGTGGGAGGGCTTCGGGAACCCACCGATCGAGGCGGCCACCCATCGCCGTCCGGCCATCGTCTCGCACTACCCGGTGGCCGACGAGCTACGGGCGCTGGGATTTCGGTGGTTCGAGCCCGGCGCGCCCGAGCCCCTGCGCAGATGGCTGGCGTCCCCCGACGCGACGCTCCTCGACCACAACCGCGCCGTGGTGGCCGAACACCTCTCCCCCGCGTCGGTGCGGGCCGCGCTGTGGGCACTGCTCGATGAGGCAGGCTGGTTGCCGTGACGAGCGAGCAGACCCCCGCCGGTAGGGACGACCCGGTCCGGGCCCAGCGGGCCAAGGTCGCCCGGGCCGCCACCCTCGCCCAACGCATCGGCTATGCCCTGTTCGCGGTGGCGGTGGTCGCCTTCTTCGTGGGCTTCTTCGCCGGTTTCACGCCGGGCGTGGTCTCCGTGATCGTCGCCATGATGGCGGTCGGGTCGCTGCTCCTGGCGCCCGCCATCGTCGCCTCCTACGCCGTCAAGGCGGCCGAGCGCGACGACCGCGAGCACGGCCGCTGACCCGTTCCACCCGTCGGCTGGCTCACTTCTGGACTCCCTGGGCCCCTGATCGAGCCGCTGTCAAGCGGGGTGCAGACCTCGGAGTCCGGACCAGGCCAGCTCGGCCACCTGGGCAGCCAGCTCGTCGGCGTCGAGGTCGATCTCCTTGGCCAGCCAACGGCGACACGTGGTCTCACCCAGCCCCACGACGCCGTAGGCCAGGAGCCGTCGGCGCTCCTCGCTGAGGCCGTCGACGACGATCAGCTCGGCCACCGCGTCGGCGATCTGACGCTGGACCTTGGCCGTCTCCTCGGCGAACTCCGGATCGCGCCGGACCTCGCTGTCGAACAGCACGGTGAATCCGTCTCGATGGTCGCTGACCCACCGGAACCACGCCGCGAAACCCCGTTCCGCCTGCTGACGAGGGCCCTCGGCTGAAGCCGTCGCTTCCCTGACCACCGCCCGTAGCCGCCCCCCGACATCGCTCAGGACCTCGAGGAAGAGGTCCCGCTTGGATCCGAAGTGCTGGTAGAGCACGGGTTTGGTGACGCCGGCGGCCTCGGCGATGTCGTTCATCGACGCGTCGTGGTAGCCGAAACGGGCGAAGGTGGCGAGCGCGGTGTCGAGCAGCTGCTGACGACGGGCCGGCGCCGGAAGGCGCATGCTCACGGATTCCTCCTGGGGGCTCGGGTGGGCAGAGCGTATCGACATCGGCCGGCCGGAACGGTCCGCGAGCTGGGGCTCTGGACACTCACCGTGGTCAACGTGCCACGATGTCGCAATGTTGGACACGTGGCGCTCGCACCTCGCCGGGGTGTTGGGCTGTGCCCTGCGCACCGGCGACGAGCTGCGCCGCCTCGTCGATCCGTCCACTCGGGACTCGCCGGCGACCCCGCCCGGCGGGCTGGGGGCCACCGCCCCGCACCGGTACACGCCCGGGGCCTCCGACGCTCGTCCCACCATCCCCTATCCGCCTGCACCGACGACGGCGGGCGACGCCGGTGGCACCGCTGCGGTGCCCGCTCCCAGTGAGCGGGCCGAGCCGACGACCCCCTGGACCGGGGACGACCTGCCCGCGGGCCCGTGGCGCTGGCGCTATCACTGGCCCGTCCCGGGCCGGCCGGCGGGCATGGCCCTGGTGGCGGCCGACGACTCTCTGGTGATGTGGGTGCCGGGCGGCTTCGCCGATCCCTGGGCTCCGGCCGACGGGCGGCCGACGCCGGCGGTGGCCCAGGCCAT
This sequence comes from uncultured Actinomycetes bacterium, assembly GCA_963793025.1. Lineage (GTDB taxonomy): Bacteria > Actinomycetota > Acidimicrobiia > Acidimicrobiales > Acidimicrobilacustridaceae > CAWBYL01. The sequence continues at coordinate 293,764 of CAWBYL010000005.1, read as the reverse complement.
CGCCTCGATCCCGGACCACGACGACGATGAGGACGAGGGAGTCGACCGGGCCGGCCTCGACGAGGCGTTGAGCACTGCGGCCGAGGCCGAGCAGCTCCTCCGCATGGCCCTCGGCGCCGTCGAGAAGGAGATCGCGGCACGGACCGGCCCCGAGCTACGCCGGCCCGTCGGGGTGCGGTCCGAGGACGAGCCCGGGTCCCGCCGACCTCACGCCGTCTGAGCAGCCGCCGGGTCGCGCGACCATGGCCGCGAGTGAAGCCACCAACGCCTGGACGGCGTCGAACTGCCCGGCGTCGCCGTAGAAGTCGTCGGTCAGGTCGACGGCCACCACCAGGTCGTAGCCGGGTAGGTGGGCGAGCAGCGTGTGACCGCCGGCGTAGCCGATGGCGAACTCCTCGACCCCGCCGTCGGCGTCGGGCCGACACGGACAGAACTGCATGGTGCCGGCACCGAGGCCGGCCTCGATGTCCATGGCCGACATCGCTTCCCACGCGTCGTCGCTGATCCCGACATGCTCGACCAGGAGCGCCTCACCGGCCCGAGCCAGGTCCTCGACGTCGGACACGATGCCGCCCGTCGAGAAGCGGGGTTCGCCGGGACCGGGCGCCAGGTGCGCAGTCCGCGACAGCTCCAGCGGTTGCAGCAGGGCGAGGTCGAGCAGGTCGTCGAAGCTGACCCGCGTGAGCTGCTCGAGGAGGTAGCCCAGGATCAGGTAGTTGGTGCTCGAGTACCGGGCCTCGAGGCCGGGGCCCACTGTCGTCGGGTCCGACATGGAGAGGGCGACGGCGTCGGCCGGGCCCTGCACCACCGAGGGGTCGCCCTGATAGGGCGCCGTGTCGCGGTAGTTGGAGAGGCCGGAGCGGTGTGACAGCAGCTGGCGCACGGTGAGATCGGGCGGCAACACCACGTCCGGTAGGGCCTCGATGGGGGGCAGCGGCTCGTCGAGGCCGATGAGCCCGGCGTCCACGGCGCGGTACACGAGGTTGGCGGTGAAGAGCTTGGTGACCGACATCGTGTCGACGTCGGCCTCCGGCATCCGCACCACGCCGTCGACGTCCAGGCCGTTGACACCGACCCAGGAGCCGCCGCCGGGGACCGAGATCGCCACCGACAGGCCGGTCACGCCGTGCTCGACGGCCCATCCGTCGACGAGGCCCTGGAGCGCTCCGGGGTCGAGGGTGGCGGGGAGATCCCGCCACACCAGCTCCTCGGTGGCTTCGGCGTCGACGGTGGGAGCGGGCGGCGCCTGCGAGGGAACACGCGGCCGGAACGCGGCGACGGTGGAGCTCCGGTCTCGGGCGGACACGACCGGGACGGCGGCGAGCAGGAGGATCATCGCTCCCGCGACGGCGCCGGCCGCCAGCCGCGACGGCACCGGCATCGTCCAGTAGCGGGGGGACCGGCCGCCTGATCCCGCCGGCAACGGCCACAGCACGGGGCCTCGCCGCGCCGAGAGGTCCTCCAGCCAGCCCATGGCGGCCACCGCCGACACCGTGCCGATGGCGATGAGCAGGGCGTAGGCCACGGCCCCGGATCCAGAAGGGTCCACACCGGCCCGATCGAGGATCCAGAGGGCGACGACGATGGCCGCGGTGTGCCACAGGTAGATGGTGAGCGACCGCTGGCCGAGGAGGTGAACGGGGGCCCGCAGGGCCGGATGGGCGGCGATGCGCTCCAGCGGGCCGAGCCCGGCCACCACCAGGGCGACGACGGCGCCGCCGACGACCAGATGGACGAGATGCGAGTCGTTCACGATGCCGCCGGGCGGGGGCGCCACCCACCACCAGAGGGCGGCGCCGACGGCCAGGGAGGCGCTGGCCGCGACCCACCGGCGGGGGCGGATCGTCGTGGCCGCGGTGCGGGTCCACATCCCGAACACGAAGAACAGCCCGAACAGGGCGACGTCGCCGGCCTGCCAGAGGACGCGAGGGGCGAAAGCGGGCTGCCACACGGCTCGTCGCTCCGCCCACTCCAGGGCGACCACGGCGGCGACGCCACCGAGCGCCGACAGCTTCGGCGCCCGCCGTACCGCCCGGGCCATGAGCGGCGCCAGGACCATCACCCACAGGAGGGTGCGCAGGTACCACAGGGGCGTGGCGAGCCATCCGCCTTCCCACGCCGAACCGACCGGGTCGCCCACGGGGACGAGCCAGAGGGGGAAGCGCGACCAGACGAGGTCGGTACCGCTTCGCCAGGCACCGAAGGCCATGACGCCCCAGGCCAGCACGGCGAAAGCCCACAGGGGCGGGCCGATCCGACGTAGGCGGTCGATCACGGTGCGACCGGCGCCGTGACGCTCGGCCGAGCGGGCGAACAGGCTGCCCGACACGAAGAACATGAGCGGCATGGCCGCCACGAGGGTGACGACCGGGGCGCCGGTGGCGTGCCAGATCATGACCCGCAGCAGCGCCAGGGCGCGCACGAGGTCGAGGCCGCGCTCGCGCTGTCCTGCTCTGTTGGGGGCCTGGGTCTCCACGCTCGACGCACCTCGGCGACCGGTCGACCTCGGGGGGGGTTCGTCGACGGCCGCGAGCCCGAGAGGGTACCGCGACGCGCCACCGGCCGGCCTCGCGGGGTTCACCACGAGGCCGGTCGGTGTTCACCTCGAGATCAGCTCATGGCCGACTCGGAAGGCGCGGGGCTCAGAGGCCCGACTTCTCCAGGATGTGCACGCCGCAGGCCGACCCGAGGCCGATCACGTGGGCCAGTCCGACCTTGGCGCCCTCGATCTGGCGGTCGCCGGCCTCGCCGCGTAGGTGGTGGCACACCTCCCAGATGTTGGCGATGCCCGTGGCCGCGATGGGATGGCCCTTGGACTCCAGGCCGCCCGACACGTTGACCGGGGTCGAGCCGTCTCGCCGGGTGGCCCCCGACTCGAAGAAGTCGACGGCCCCGCCCTCGGAGCACAGCATGAGGTTGTCGTAGTGGACGAGCTCGGCGGTGGCGAAGCAGTCGTGCAGCTCCACCAGGTCGAGGTCCTCGGGGCCGACACCGGCCTGCTCGTAGGCGATGTTGGCGGCGTTGCGGGTGAGGGTGTTGACGTTGGGGAGGATCTGGCAGGCCTCCTCGAACGGATCGCTGGTGAGCACCGAGGCCGAGACCTTGATGGCCCGACGACGCTGCTCGAGCGAGAGCGTCTTCAGCTTGGCATCGCTGACCACCACGGCGGCGGCGGCGCCGTCGCAGTTGGCCGAGCACATGGGCCGGGTGTTGGGATACGCGATCATCACGTCGCCCATGATCTGCTCGAGGCTCATCGCCTTGGTGTAGGCGGCGAGCGGGTTGAGCGTGGAGTGCTCGTGGTTCTTCTGCGAGATCCGGGCGAACAGCTCGAAGGTGGTGCCGCCGTACTCGTGGCCGTACTCCATGCCGACCTGGGCGAAGACGCCGGGCATCATGTCGGTGCCGATGCGGCCGTCGAGGCCGGCGACGGCGCCGTAGCGACCGGACGGGGTCCACTCGTCGGAGGCGGGCTTGGCCCCGCCGCCGCCGAGCATGCCGGCGCCGGACAGCTTCTCGACGCCGAAGGCCAGACCCATGTCGCACTCGCCGGCGCGGATGGCCATGATCACCGTGCGCAGGGCGGTGGCCCCCGTGGCGCAGGCGTTGGCCACGTTGAACACCGGGATGCCGGTCTGGCCGATCTGCTTCTGCACCTGCTGGCCGATGCCAGCCGAGGCGTTCATCAGGCTGCCCGCGGCGAGCACGCCCATGTCCTTCATGGTCACACCGCCGTCGGCCAGCGCGGCGAGCGCGGCCTCAGAGGCGAGGTCCACCGGGTCCTTGTCCGGGTGCTTCCCGAACTTGGTCATGTTGATGCCGAGGATCCAGACGTCATCCATGGTCATGCGCCTCCGATGGGCTCGAATCCGAAGCCGATGGCCTCGGTGCCGGCGGTGTCGTTCCCGATCGGGAACGTGGTGAGCTGAACCTTCATCCCGAGCTGAACATGGTCGGGGTCGGGTTCGGTGTTGACGACGTTGCCCTTGACGCTGGTGCCGTCGCAGTCGACGATCGCGGCGACGTAGGGCGCAGGGATGCCGGGGGCCGCCCAGTTCACGATGGTGAACGAGCGCACCTCGCCGGTGGTGGACACGGCCACTTTGCGGAAGTCGGTGCCGCTACACGAGGCGCAGGCGTTGCGGCGGTCGAAGAACCGGGCGCCGCACGTGGTGCACTCGTTGGCTTCGAGGTGCGGCTCGTGGCCGAGCACCAGGTAGTCAACCAGCGGGATCTGGTCGGACACTTTTCCCCCTTCTCGGCGACGATCGCCAGGTCGGACCGCCCATCGTACGGCAGTGCTGTGCGGGTGCCCCAAAAGCGAGGTGTGGCGTCGGTCAACGGTCGCAGCTCGGGTGCCGCCGATCGGCCCGTGTCACCATGATCGGTTCGTGCGACCGAGGGAGGTCCGATGGGGCTACGGGTAGCGGTGTGGGGAACGGGCGGCGTGGGGGCGCTGGCGGTGGCGGCGATCGCCCGGCGCCCCGACCTCGATCTGACCGGTGTGTGGGTGCACTCCGACGACAAGGTCGGCGTCGATGCCGGTGTGCTGGCCGGGGTCGATCCGCTCGGACTGGAAGCCACCAACGACCAGGACGCCATCCTCGCTCTCGATCCGGAGTGCATCTGCTACACGGCGAGCGGGCCACAGCTCGACGCCGGCGCCATCCCCGACTACGTCCGCTTCCTCGAGGCCGGGATCGACGTCGTGACCGTCAGCAGTCCCGGACTGGTCTACCCGCCGGCGTACCCGGACGCCGGGCGACGCCAGCTCGAGGACGCCGCTCGCGCCGGCGGGGCCACGCTCTACGCCTCCGGCATCGAGCCCGGGTTCGCCGCCGACCAGCTCCCGCTCACGCTGATGACGCTCTCGAACTCAGTCCGCTCGGTCCGCGTGCAGGAGCTGTTCACCTACGACACCTATCCGGTGGAGTTCATGATGCGGGAGGTCTTCGGCTTCGGCATGCCGCTCGACCACACACCGATCATGGCCAGCACCGGCGCCCAGGCCTCGACCTGGGGACCGGTGGTCGAGTTGGTGGCCGCCGGGCTGGGCGTCACCCTCGATTCGATTCGCGAGACCTGGTACCAGGAGCCCACCCCTCGCGATCTCGACACCGCGTTCGGCCCCGTCACCGCCGGAACGGTCGGTGCCGTGCGCTTCGAGACGATCGGAGTGGTCGACGGGCGCGACGTCATCGTGGTCGAGCACGTCAACCGGTTGAAGATGGACCTCGTCCCCGACTGGCCGATCGCCGAACGCGACGGCGTCTACCGCATCGTCATCGAGGGCGAGCCGAACCTGCAGTGCGAGCTGACGATCGGCAGTCCCACCGACTACTACGAGGCGGGAATGGTGGCCACGACCATGCGGATCGTGAACGCCATCCCCTACGTGCACGAGGCCGAGCCCGGGCTGGTGAGCTCGTTGGACCTACCGCTCACCGCTCCCCGCCACCCCTTCGACTAGGACCACGCCCGGCGCGCGCCACGGAATGGGGTTCGTGTCAGTCCAGTCGGCGCCGGAGCTCGACGAACACCGCCGAGCCGGCCAACTCCTCGAGCTCGGACGCCAGTGACTCCACCACCGGTCGGTCACCGACGTAGGCCCGCTCGCCCTCAGTGCAGCACCAGGCCATGGTGTCGCCTTCGGCACCCCAGTCCGCCCTCGTCCATCGACGAACCGTGGCCGATTCGCGACCGCCGGCCTCGTCGGCCCAGTCGACTCGGATCGGCAGCTGCCAACACACCGAGGGCTTCCACTCCGACGGGGGCTCGTCGGCATCGACGGCGGCGAGGTGCAGGGCACACCCGGCGCCACCGTCGAAGCCCGGCCGGTTGAGGAAGATGCAGGCCCCGTCGACCACTCGCGTGTTGGTGCGGGACTCATCACTGAAGACGCCCCCGACGACCGCGTCGTCGTGGAACTGGAACCGATCGCGCTCGAGCATGGCGGCGAGGGCGCTGATGGTCATGGCCTCTCCCTCGTCCCCGAACTCGGCGCCGACCGAGCAGCAGCCCTGGCCCAGCTCCTCGGCCGGCTCGTCGAGGATGCCGAGGCACCCCCGGCCCCAGATGCAGGTCCAGTTCGACTGGAGGAAGGAGCGCTCGAAGCGCCACGTCGTCTGGCCGTCGTCGATCTCCTCGACCTCGTCCGCAGCCAGCTCGGGTCGGGGGGTCACGAGGCCAGCGTAGGACGCCGACGCCCACCACCGACCGGCCAGTTCGGACACGGTCCAGACCCGCTCGACCGCGGTCCGGAGGAAGCGGAAGAGCGTGACGGTCGGGAGACGGGCACCATGGCGTGGTGGAAACGACGTGGAAGGACAGCGAGAAGGTCAGCGAGTACGTCGGTCGGATGGATCGCCTCTCGGCTCGGGCCGCCGGCGAGGCGGAACTGGTCGAGGTCCTTCCTCCGACCGTCGACCGGCTGCTCGACCTCGGTTGCGGCGACGGCCGACTCATCGAGCTCGTGCTCTCGGCGCGACCGGGCGTCGGCCGGGCCGTCGGGCTCGACAACTCTCCACCGATGCTCCAGCTCGCCTCGCAACGATTCGGAGGGGACGACCGTGTCGCGATCACCGAACACGACCTCGGTCAAGCACTGCCGGAGCTCGATCCGTTCGATCTCGTCGTGTCCGGGTTCGCCATCCACCACCTCAGCGACGAGCGCAAGCGGCTGCTCTTCGCCGAGATCGCCGAGATCCTGGCCCCGGGGGGCACCTTCGCCAACCTCGAAGTGGTCCAGTGCGCCACCCCCGAGCTCCAGGCCGAGTTCCTCCGCAGGATCGAGCGGCCCGACGGCGACCCGGAGGACGCGCTCGCCGAGATCGAACCGCAGCTCGGGTGGATGCGCGACGCCGGATTGACCCAGGTGGACTGCTACTGGCGCTGGCGGGGATTTGCCCTGCTCGTCGGCCGGGCCCCGATCTCGCGATGATCCGAGAGCACGCGGTGCTGGACGTGCGTCCTGGGCACGAGGAGAGCTTCGAGCAGGCGTTCACCGAGGCGAAGGACATCATCGCCTCGATGGCCGGCTTCCGATCCCTCACCCTCGATCGCTGTGTCGAAGCGCCGTCGCGGTACCTGCTGCTGGTCGAATGGGACCGCATCGAAGATCACACCGATGGATTTCGTGGCTCTCCCGAGTACGAGAGGTGGCGCCAACTCCTGCATCACTTCTACGAGCCCTTCCCCCACGTCGAGCACTACGTCGCGGTTCTCGGCGTCTAGGGAGCTCGGCGGGGCCGAGGTGTCGTCACGAGGCGAGAAGTCCGTCGACGAGGGGTTGGTAGTCAGCCCGATGATCAGGGCTCGAGGCAACCCTGAACAGGACGGCTCGGATGAGCAGCTGGACGCCGTGCATCCCGAGATGATGCTCGACAGGCCCGGTTGCATCAGGCCCGAAGGCGGCGAGATCAGCGACGAGGACGGCTTCCGCGTAGGCGTCGGGTCGCCAGTACGGGCTGATGTCGATGACTCCTGGACCCAGGTCTGGATGGAGGACGACGTTGCCGGCCATGTCACCGTGGATGAACTGCGCGGGAGCGTCGAGCTCCCCACGGCGACGGGCCAGCGCGGCGAGCGAGTCGTTCCATTCGCGGCTGTTCGTGTCGTCCCAGGCGGCGTTGTCCGCCGCCGCCCAGCGGTCACGACCGGGTCGTACCGCCGAGCGAGGTACGTCGGCCACCCCCGCGTGGAAGCGCCTCGAGATCTCGAGGTGCTCCTCCCATCCGAGTTCCTGTCGACCGCCTTCGAGCCACGTCCAGGCAGCCCATCCATCGACGACCCACCGTCCGTCCCTCGACGCGATCGGTAGCGCCATGCGCACGGGTCCGGACACACCGACCGCCGCCAGACCTGAGGCCAACGCTCCTGCTCGGGACGCATCGTCGACCGCCTTGAGCACGATGGCACCAGCCCTGTGGGCGTTCCCCTGCCCACCAGTCAGGCGCTGGCTGGACCCGACGTCGAACGCTTTCAGCACTTCGATCGGCGGAGCTTCCACGCCGGCCAGCGTCGCAGGTCCGGCGTCGACCGACGTGTCCAGAGAGCTTGGAGCCGTGCTCGGCCCGGTCACGATCGTGGTCGCGGACTCGGGGACCAGATCGCTGACCTCCGGACCCGGGAGATCATCGCCTGACGGCCGATCGGCGTGGGTCAGGCCCCACGCATCGTCTTCACGCGGCTGCGGCGGGGGTTCGGGTCGGTAGTCGCAGGACCTGCGATCCGGCGACGAAGGCAACGAACTGCGCTCCACAGCGACGACACACGATCGGACGGGGGGTGGCACCCGCCGTGCGGCGGCGCACAGTCGGCGTCTCCGTGCAGAACGGACAGCAGGCGTGAGGGCGATCGGGAGCTCTGGTCATCCGTCCATACTCCGCAAAGGGTGAGACAGCGGGGGTAAAGGTCGCCGGAACATCGGCACCGGATGGCCGATCCTGGAAGGCTGGACTCGTGGCTGTGCACTCGATCGACCACGTGCAACTGGCAATGCCGGCTGGCGGCGAGGACAACGCACGTCGCTTCTACGGCGAAGTCCTCGGCATCCCCGAGGTTCCCAAGCCCGAGAACCTGGCGACGCGGGGCGGATGCTGGTTCGAGACCCCGGCTCTGAAGGTCCACCTCGGCGTCGAGGCTGATTTCCGCCCGGCCAGGAAAGCGCATCCGGCGTTCTTGGTGACAGATCTCGCCCGTCTCGTTCACGATCTCGAGGGTGCTGGATTCGAGACGGTCGAAGACGAACCGCTCGAGGGCTGGCACCGTGTGTACGTCTACGACCCGTTCGGCAATCGACTCGAGCTGCTCGAGCCCTCGACCAGCTGACTGACAGCCCGGGGTCCCGAAGGGCCCGGATCCGGTGCCGCCTCGCCAACTGGACCCCCGGGTAGCACCGATAGCCGGTGGACGGGTCGCTCGAGGCCGGCACCAGAACGCCAACTGCAGTCATTGCTCACCCGACGTGGCCAGGAAACGGCACGCTCGGTGCTCGACGAGAACCGAGCAGCAGGGCGCGAGATCCTCAGGCGAACAGCCCGTCCCATGGCGCCGGAAGGCGACCACGCCCCCTCGCGCGATCGGGTGCCTCTAGAACTCGACGGCGTCTCCGAAAGCGTCGCAGTCGGGGTTCTCGCACACGAAGCCGGAGTCGATGACGTTCGAGGTCTCCGCGGGGAGAGCCGTGACGCCGCACGATGGGCAGATCGGTGCCCGGTCGATCTCGGCGTCATCGCCCTCGCTCATGCTCGTCATCATCCCAGGAGCAGAGCAGGAATCCGTGAATCCGTGAAGGCGTGGCCGCGGCGATCGTCGAGTTCATGTGCGGCCCGCTCAGGGGTGGGTCGGATCGATCTCGATGGTCATGCACGCACTCGTGGAACTTCCGACGTACTGGCCATAGGGGGCGCACGGCGTGAATCCACACCTCTGATAGAGCGCACGGGCCGGTGCAAACGCGGCAGAGTTCCCGGTCTCGAGGCTCACTCTGCTGTAGCCACAGCTTCGAGCGAATCCGAGTAGATGACTGACGAGCGTTCGGCCGACACCCTCGCCTCGGGCCTCCGCGATCGTGTGCATCGACTTCAGTTCACCGTGGCCAGCATCCATCTCCTGCAGGGCGGCGACTCCGAGTAGACGTGCGTCGAGACGAGCGCAGAAGAACACGACACCCGGAGCTCGAAGCGCCCCCGAATCGAGCGCGAACACACCGCCCTCCGGCGTGACCTCGTGAGCGAAGGCGAGGTGACGCTCGAGCACCGCGACGACGTCAAGGGTTGCTGGATCCTCGATGGACACCTCGACCGGCACAGTGGGAGCTTCGCATTGCGGCCGCTCTGACGCCGAGCCACCCAGCGCCGGCTGTGTTCGCCGCTCAGTGGTCTGGGTGAGCCACCTCAACGAAACGATTGCGCGTCGTGCACGAGAATCGCGATGTGCACCCGGTTCGTGACGCCGAGCTTGGTGAGCAGACGCGAGACGTGCGCTTTGACGGTGGCCTCGCTCATGAACAGCGACGCCGCAATCTCGGCGTTGGAAGCGCCGGACCCCACAGCAGTCGCGACCTCACGCTCCCGGTCCGTGAGCGACGCCAGGCGCTGGGCCGCGACGCGACGGCGATCTGTCATCTCGTCGTCACCGAGGTGAGCGAGAAGTGTGCGGGTGACCGACGGTGAGAGCATCGCCTCTCCCGCCGCCACGAGGCGGACGGCGTTGACGATCTCCGTGGGCGCGGTGTCCTTCAACAAGAACCCGTCGGCGCCGGCCCGGAGCGCGCTCATGACCTGCTCGTCGGCCTGGAACGTGGTCAAGACGATCACGTGTGGCGGCGTCGCCAGACGGCGCAGGGCCGACGTGGCGGCAATGCCGTCCATCCCGGGCATCCGGATGTCCATCAGGACGACATCGGGACGATGCGCCCGCACGGCCGCAACGGCGTCGGCCCCGTCGGCCGCCTCGCCCACCACGTCCATCTCCTCTGAGGACGACAGGATCATCCGCAGACCGGCACGCACCAACGCGTCGTCGTCGACCAGGAGCACCCGGACCTTCACCACGGCAGGTCGGCCTCGACGACGAAGTCACCGGAAGCGTCCAGCCCATGCACCAGCACGCCATTGGCCAGGGTCACCCGTTCCTGCAAACCGAGGAGGCCGGTGCCGGAACCCGGCAGAGCCGGACGGGCGTGGGCGCCCAGTGCGCGGGGGTTCCGAACGCTGACGTGCAGTCCGCGGTTCGGCGCACCCGCCACCCGGACCTGGGCGAGGGTGCCGCGAGCGTGCTTGCCGATGTTGGTCAGCGCTTCCTGCACGATGCGATAGGCGTCACGACCCAGAGGGCCAGGTGCGGCCGCCGCACCGTCCACCCGCATCTCGAAGTCGACCTTCGCTCCGGCACGGCGAGTCTCCTCCACCAGGCGTGGAATGTCAGCCAACGTCGGTTGGGGCACCGTCGACGGCCGCTCCTGCCCCGGCTCCTCCCGCAGCACGCCGATCACGTCCCTCAGCTCCTCCAGCGCCTGGTGGGCTGTCAACCGCAACAGCGCTGCGCTCTCCCGCACCTGGGCGGGAGGCAGGTCGAGGGCGACCTCGAGCGCACCGGCGTGCAGCGCCACCAGGGAGATGCGGTGGGCGAGCACGTCGTGCATCTCCCGCGCGATGCGGGTCCGCTCAGCCAGGCGCGCCCGTTCGGCGCGGACGAGCTGATCGGCCTCGGCCCGTTCGGCACGATCGCGCAGGGTGGAGAGCAGCTGACGCCGAGCGCGGACGAACATGCCCCATGCGATGGCGGCGGCCGCAAGCGCCAGCGTCGGCAGCATCACCGACCAGGTATTCGTACGCCCGAGCCAGATCGAGCACACCACTGCCGACGGAACGAACAGCGCGGCGACGAGCAGGGCGGGGCGGACATGGCGGTGCACAGCCAGCGAGGAAAGGGCGAACAGGCCGGCCACCGTGCCGAACGTCGAGAACGCGCCCAGCAGGACGCAGACCAGCGCCACCCCGAACGGCCATCGCCGCCGCCACCACAGAGCGATGCAGCAAAGAAGTCCGAACGCGGCGTCGGTGACCACCTGCCCCGAGGTCATCCGATTGGCGGCGTCATCCATGGTGACGCTCAAGATGACGGCGCCGAGAGCGGTGGCGACGACGAAGGCACCGGCGTCAAAGGACCAGTCACGCGCAGTCCTGGGCGCGATCTGGTCGGGACGAGCCGAGTCGCTCGGTGCCAGCATCGCCGTGGGGGCGGTCTGGGCCCACAATCTGCGAAGCCAGGACATGGTTGGAGCGTAGGGCTCAGGGCCCCCGTGCAACATCGACGAAAGTCGACACTGCCGCCAACGAAAGACCAGACGTCGAAGGCGACCAGCCTCCCTTCGGACAGCGCATCGTGGCCGTCCTCCCGATGCCGCGGTGCGCCGGCCGGTTCAGGCTGCCCACATGATCACGACAACCGCTCTCACCAAGAGCTACAGACACATGCCGGTCGTGCGCGACGTCGCATTGCGCTGCGAACCCGGGACCATCACCGGTTTCCTCGGGGCCAACGGCGCCGGCAAGTCCACCACGCTGAAGATGATCGTCGGGCTGGTGCGACCCGATCGTGGAACCGCCACCATCGACGGCCGACCGTTCGTCGAGCTGCCCAACCCGACGCGCGTGGTCGGAACGCTGCTCGACGCGTCTGCCATGCATCCCGGGCGCAGTGGCCGGTCGACGCTCACGATCGCGGCCCGGATGGCAGGCGTTCACCCAAGGCGAGTCGAGTACCTCTTGGACCTCGTCGGGCTCACCGACGCGGCGGAGAAGCGGGTCGGGACCTACTCCCTCGGCATGCGCCAACGCCTCGGCATCGCCCAGGCCCTCGTCGGCGAACCGACGGCACTGATCCTCGACGAACCGGCGAACGGGCTCGATCCCGAAGGCATCGCCTGGATGCGAACGCTTCTCCGCGACTTCGCCGACCATGGCGGCACGGTGCTGCTGTCGAGTCACTTGCTCCACGAGGTGCAGGCCACCGCCGATCATCTCGTCGTCATCTCCGACGGTGCCGTGGTGGCCGCCGGTCGGCTGGACGAGCTGCTGGCCAGCTCTACGATCCTCGTGCGCAGCCCCGACCCCGGTGCCCTCGCCGCAGCGCTGCGAGCGGCGCAGATCGACTACGTCGCCGGTCCGGGAGATGCGCTCACCGTGGACGTCTCCGGAGGTCGGGTGACGACCGAGGTGCTGGCGGGAGTCGCCCGCGACCACCAGGTGCTGCTCACCGAGTTACGTCAGTCCGAGACAAGCGGCCTGGAGCAGCTGTTCTTCGCTCTCACCGCCGCCAAGGCGACTCCGATCCAGGAGGCTGCAGCATGACCACGTCACTCTCCCCCCGAACCCTCGGCATCGACGCGGCACCAACGGCCCCAGGACCGATCCCTTTCTCACGGCTTGTCCGGGTCGAGTGGACCAAGGCCACTGACACCCGCGCCGCCCGCTGGCTCCTCGCTCTCGTCGGCCTGTCGACCGTTGGGATCATGCTGGTGCCGGTCCTCGTTCCAACGAGCTTCGATCAGACCTACGCGAGCTACCTCCGCGTTGCCGCCCTCGGGCTGTCGATCCTCCTGCCTGTGGTGGCGATCCTGATGTTCACCGGCGAATGGAGCCAACGCAGCGTCATGACCACGTTCACCCAGGAACCGCGACGCGTCCGAGTCCTGAACGCCAAGCTGGCGGTCTCACTCGTGCTGGGTGGTGGCGGTGCAGCCTTCGGCGGAGGGGTCGCCGCCGCCGGCCTCGGGCTGGCGGCGGCCTCGGGCCGCGCCCTGGCGGCAGACCTGAGCGTCGGCACCATCACCTCCTACCTGCTCTACGTGCTCCTCAATGTCCTCGCCGCCGTTGCGCTGGGGGCGCTGCTGCAGAACTCCGCCGCGGCCATCGCCGCCTCCTTCGCTCTCCCCGCCGCCTTTGCGCTGCTCGGTACCGCATCGGCGCTGGCGTCGGAGTGGATCGACATGTCCACCCCCTGGACTTGGGTGCTCGAGAACGACTGGGGAGGACATGTGCCGCAGATCTCGGTCTCGGTCCTCTTCTGGGTGGCGGTCCCGCTCGCCGCCGGCGTCGTCCGCACGATACGTCGCGACGTCGGCTAGCCGGCCCCCGTGGACGAGATGATCGCCGAGCTCATCGCACGCCCCCTCAGGAGTTGCGGTGGTGGTCGGCAAGGCTGCTGATGAGGCCGTCTCGAACATCGAAGATGGTTGCGACGTCGATCTCGACGGCACGCGACGTACCCGCTCCCGGGCGGCCACCGGGAGCGGGACGTTCACCCAAGGTCGGACGGTGCTGCTGGCAGCCCGCCGTCAAGGTTTGTCGGCCCCGACGATCCAGATCGCGAAGTAGTTCGATCCGCCGCCGTAGGCGTGCCCCATGGCCTTCCGGGCCCCGTCGACCTGGTGCTCGCCGGCGGTACCGCGAACCTGCATGGCGGCCTCGGCGCATCGAATCAGGCCTGCGGCTCCGATGGCGTTGGCGGAGAGCACACCTCCCGACGGGTTGACGGGGAACCGGCCTTCGAGCGAGGTGGCACCGGACTCGGTGAGCTCCCAGCCCTTGTTCTCCTCGACGATCCCGAGGTTCTCGAGCCACATCGGCTCGAACCAGCTGAAGGGCACGTAGATCTCGGCGGCGTCGAGCTCCTCGATCGGGTTGGTGATGCCCGCCTGGCGATAGACGTCCTGGGCGCACAGCTGGCCGGCCAGAGGGCTGACCCAACTCCTGCTCGGGTGACCCATGGCTTCAGTGCGGGTGGAGCTGGCGTGCAGCCAGGCCGGCCTACGCGGCGTCTTGGGCACCTTCCGCTCGCTGGTGAAGATGATCGCTCCGGCCCCGTCCGAGGTCGGGCAGCACTCCAGGCGCCGCAACGGCGGGATCACCATCTCCGACTCCATCACCTTCTCGATGGTGATGTCGGGGATCTTCAGCTGGGCGTGCGGGTTCTTGAGAGCGTTGAGCCGGTCCTTCACCGCGACCATCGGACCGACGTGCGCGGGTGCGCCGCTCCGCTGGATGTACTCGTTGATCGACGGGGCGAACGCGACGCCCGCGCCCCCGCGGGAGCCGCCGCCGAGGATGCGGGCCGTGTTGGTCTCGGACTGCTTCTCGAACGCGACAGCGAGCACGGACTCGAACAGGCCCGACTCGATCAGGTGGGCGCCGAAGATGGCGGTGTGGGCACCGACGCTGCCGGCGGTGTGCATGCGGATCATCGGCTTCCCAGCGCAGCCCATCGCGTCCGACAGGAACAGCTCGGGTTGCATCACGCCCTCGAACTGGTCCGGCGCCTTGCCGAACACGACCGCATCGATGTCGTCCCAGTCCATCTCGGCGTCGGCGAGGGCGCGGTTCGCCGCTTCCCGGAGGAGGCCAGGCATCGACAGGTCGGCACGGACCCGCTTGTGGTCGGAGATGCCGATCCCGACGATCGCACAGCGTTCGGCCATCTCAGTCACCTTCCAGGACGCAGACGAGGTTCTGTTGCAGGCAGTGACCGGACGTGGCGTGCGCCAGCACCCGGCGCCTGCCGTCGTTGCGGATCCGATCGAACGCTTCGCCCACCCGGATGAGGCCTGTGGCCATGAGCGGGTTGGCGGCGAGCGGACCCCCCGAGGGGTTGATCTCGGTGTCGGCACCCAGCCGGAGCGCGTCTCGCAGGATCAGCTCCTGGTGGGTGAAGCTGCTCGAGAGCTCGGCCACCTCGATGCCGTCGTGCGCTCCCAGCTTCTGGCCGCTCGACGCCGTCGAGGGCGACACGGTGAGATCACGGGTCCCGAGGTAGTGCGGGTCGATGCTGTGCTCGATGCCGCGGATCCAGCCCGGCCGCTCGCACGTGTCCCGGGCCCGATCGCCGGCGACGAGAACCACCGCGGCGGCGCCGTCGGTGATCGGTGGGCAGTCGTGCTTCCGGAGCGGGTCGACCCAGTACGGCTCGTCCAGGAGGTCGGTGGCGGTGACGTCGCCCCGGACCTGGGCGTGCGGGTTGCTCATCGCCGACCGGCGAGATCGCGACGCCACCTCGGCCATGTCGCGCTCGGTGTAGTCGGACCGTTCGAGCAGGGCACGCGCCTGCATCGCGGCGGTGGCGATGCAGTCGATCCCCGTCGGCGCCAGGTAATACGGGTCGAGCTGCGTGGTCAGCACCTCGCGGAGGTTGCCGGAGGACGACTTGCCGAAGCCATAGACCAGCGCCGTGTCGGCATGACCGATCTGCAGCATCATCCACGCCTCGTACAGCGCCCAGGCACCGTCCATCTCGACGTGGGACTCCGAGATGGGAGGCCAGGCCCCGACGCCGTCCAAGCCCTGGATGAAGGCGAAGCTCTGGCCTGCGAGGTAGTCGGCGCTGCCGGACACGACGAAGTCGATCTCGGAGCGTTGGAGGCCGGACTGCGCGTAGACGTCGTTGACGACCGGCAGGATCATGCCCGGCTCGCTGTGATCCGCCTGGCGTCGGACGAGCGGACCCTGGGCGAAGGCGACCACGGCGACGTCGCGCATCAGATCGCACCTCCGGTGTCGAACCGGGCGATCTCGTCGGCGGCCACGTCAGGCTCACCCGAGCGCTCCCACCCTCTGATTCCAGCGCCGCCCCATTCGCCGAGGGCTCCCTCGAGGGCGGAGAGGTCGGCGAACACCGCTCGGAGCCGGATCCCGGGATGGGCGTCGTCGGGCGCCACGTCGGTGAGCTCCCCGGTCAGGGTCACGTCGCTCCCGTCGAGCAGCACCGTGCCCCGCACCACGGAGTCGTCGCCCTGGTGCAGCGAGTCGGGGTTGAGGATGCTGAAGCCGACGAGGGTGCCCATCGGGGAGAGCTCGATCTCGTCGGCCTCGCCCGTCTGCACCGTGCAGATGGGGCAGTAGCCCTTGGGCGGGGTGAAGACACGTCCACACGACGGGCAGCGGTGCCCGAGGATCCGGCCCTCACGGATGGCGGCGAGGTACTGGCGGCTGGCGAGGGTCAGCGGGCGCTCGTAGTCGAGCGACACCAGCGACTCGATGGTGATGACGGGGTCGGTCACTGCACGCCCTCCGGCTCGAAGCACTCGATGTCCCTGATGCCGCCGACTCGTTCGTCACGCCACCGCACCGCGACCCGCATCCCCGAGCGCATCTGGCCCTTGTCGGCCACCCGGACCGCGTGGACGAGGTCGGTGTCGGCCCCGTCGAGTCGGATCAGGCACCAGGCGAACGGCTCCTGGAGGAGGTGGTTCCGCAACGGCTCATCGATCCACGCCCAGGTCGTGACCGTGCCCGAACCTTCGAGCTGCACCCACTCGTCGCTGGCGTCGTGACCCGATGAAGGGTCGTACTCGAACGGCGGGCACATCACTGTGCCCCCCTGGGTCCGGTTCGCCCAGATCTCGCGATCACGTAGGCCCGTGAAGAATCGCGACATCACCGGCCCCAACGTTCGCACGTAGGGCATCTCGACGGTCGTCACCGGGATCGGCTGATCGCTCATGCCGCGTCCCTCGACGTGACGACCTCGCCCGCGCGGCGAGTGAGAACGCTGTCCATGTGATCCTCCGTGACCTCGTCGACGAGGACCCACACCACGATGTTCATCAGCGCGCTGCCTCCCCCGGTTGCTGACCTTACGCACGTACCGACATGGCCACGTCCGAGCAGACGATGGTCATGACCGTCGACGTGGATCCTGCCACTGTCGGGCGGTCGCGCGTCGGGCCGCAGGCGACCGACCGATATCGACATCATCGTCGATGAGACGATTCTCGGAACGTGGTTCGACGACGAGCGAGAGATAACCGAGCTACTTGCTGTCGAGACCGACAGCGTGGGTGCACTCGATCGCGTCAGCTACAGATTCAAGGTCAAGCGCCCCGAGGGCGAGTTCGTCATCGAACAACAGGCGTACTTCCAGATCGATGATGAGAAGATCTCATGGCTGCGAATCATGTGCAGTGGCTTCCTACCTCTGACCTGAGCCGGAGCCTGCTCGGACGTCGCCGTCCGTCGAACGTCGTGCGATCGCCGAGAACTGGCAGCCACCGGTGCCGGCCTGACCGCTTCCCCTCCTGCCTCATAGACGATACGCTATGGCCATGAAGCGGCTCGAGGAGCAGATCGCAGGCGCCCTGCTCGTTTCTGCACGCGGTCAGCTCGGCTTGTCGCAGACCGCGTTCGCCGAGCTGCTCGGTATCGCCCAGCCGACGCTGTCGGCCTACGAGTCCGGTCACCGTCAGCCGACCCTGCCCACGCTGCTTCGGCTCCTCGGCCGGGCGGGGCTCGACCTCCGCATGGAGCTCACCCAGCAGGACCGCCACGACCAGATCCTGGCGGAATGGGAACGGTCGCTCGACGACCGGGACCGCGAGCGGCTGCAGGCGCAGGGCTACCGCCTCGTGAGCAGCCGTGGCTGAACACGAGATCGACGACGAGCGCATCGCGGCTGTCTGTCGCGTCCTACTCGACCACAACGTGGTCTTCATCGTCATCGGCGGTGTGGCGGCCCGCCTCCACGACACGGGCCACGCAACCGTCGACATCGACATCTGCCCCTCGGGAGGGGACGACAACCTCGAACGTCTTGGAGAGGCTCTGCGCTCGATCGATGCTCGACTCCGAGTCGAGGGCGAACCGGCCGGCATCCCGTTCGACCCGCATCCCCGGCAGCGGCGTCAGCTCTCGATGAAACGTCGCCCGGACCGGGAGATCGCCGGGTCTTCTGCACAGCCCATCCGCGTCGGGTCGGTGCTGGTTCGTGAGGCTGGCGGGGTGTGCCCCTGACCCGTCCTGACCCGCAGACTTGCTGACGTCCGACAGGGCTGTCCCGACGGTGAAGCGTCGGCCGGGCCAGGAGCTCACCTCAGCACCACCAGCGGAACGGCGTGACCTACGAGGAGCCTCTGCAAGAGGCCTCGTGAGTGTGACCGTCGGTCGTGAAGCAGGTGCGGCGCAACCCGTCAGCTACGACACCGGACGGCTGCATGACCATGATGACCGACACGACCACCTCGATCACGGTGGGCGTCGACACCCACGCCGAGATCCACGTCGCCGCCGCGCTCGACCAGGTGGGCGGCGTGATCGACGTCGCCAGCTTCGCCACCACCGCTGACGGCTACCGGGACCTGCTGGGGCGGGCCCGCAGGCACGGCACCATCACTGCGTTCGGGATCGACCCTTGACACTCACTAGGAGCTTCATCTGGATGCCGGGACAGGTCCCGACCGCGAGTTCCCATGCCGGATCCGGTGATGTGCGACACGGCTCCCCCTGGTCGACATCGACCGCGTCGCTCTGACCGGCAGGGGCGCCTGAGACACGGACCCCTCCGTCCACCGGTCCCCTGCGTCCGGGTTGGCCGAGGCGATATCGACCGTCCCTGTAACAACACTTCCAGGGCAGTGTCACTTTGATACCATCCCGGTCATGCCGATGACGTTACGACTGACGGACGAGGAGCAGGACGCGCTGCGCGACCAGGCCCGGCGCGAGGGGATCTCGATGCAAGACGCGGCACGTCGTGCGGTGCGCGAGTACGTCGAGCGGTCCCAGCACCGGACCCGCGTCACGACAGCATCGGCACGGGTACGTGAGGCGCACGCTGAAGCCTTGGATCGCCTCGGCCAGTGACCGCCGACGAGGTCGAGTACCTCGACGTCGATGACCTCCTCGCCTTGGCGGTCGATCTGCTCGGCGAACCACCCCCGCTTCGTGACGGGGGTCTACTGGCCTCGGCCGCGGCGCGTCCCCAGGCCACCGTCGGTGGACAGGATGCGTACCCGGACCTGATGTCGAAAGCGGCAGCAATGCTGCAGTCGCTGTTGCAGAACCATGCGCTGGTGGATGGCAACAAGCGCCTCGGTTGGCTGGCCACAGCGGTGTTCCTCGATCTCAACGGTGTCACCACGACCCAAGCCACGAACGGTGCCGTCTACGACTTCATGATGTGGGCGACCACGACTCATCCTGAGGTCAGCGACATCGCCGCCCGCCTCCAGGCGCTGCTCGAACCCTGAGCCGTCCCCGATCGCCGGCAGTCGGTGACGCGAATCGGCACTTCGGGATACGCCACCGTTCCCTGGTCCATGATGGAGTCCCAGCCGGTAGCGGTCTGCGGTCGCGGGGCAAGGCGGAACATCACCAGGCCCTTGCGATGACAAGGGAGCGATATGGCAACTCCGTCCACTGCGGACGTCCTGATCAACGGCTTCGGGGTGCTCTTCGTCATCCTGAACTCGTTCGCGTTGGGTCTGAGGCTTCCGATCGGCAAGTTGCTGGCACACGCCTTCGGGCATTGGAAAATCGTGGTGTGGGCCGTGGTGATCAACTTCGTCGTCATCCCGCTCCTGTTCGTCGGCTATCTGCTGACGATCGCTTCCTCGATCCCCGGGGAGATCAAGGTCGGGTTCTGCGTCGCCGCCCTCTGCGCGGGTATGCCATTCGCTCCCGTCCTGGCACGGTTGGCCAAGGCGGACGTCAGCATCGCCACCACGCTGTTGGTGGTCTTGACCGCAGGGACCCTCATCGCCCTGCCGATAGGGCTGCCCCTCGCCGTCGACGCCGTTGACGCGCCGCTCAGCGTCGGTGTCTGGGACGTGGCATGGCCGCTGCTGCTCTTCTTGCTCCTCCCCTTGGTCCTGGGGTGTGCCTTCCGCACCTGGTGGGCCGACCTGGCGCCGCCGTTGACAGAGTGGGTCACCCGAGTTGCGATCCTGTGCCTGCTGTTCAACCTCAACTTCACGCTGGTTGCGTATTGGGATCTGTTCGTGGAGGAGTGGGGCACGGCGAGCTACGTCGCAGCGTTTGCTGGCCCCTTCATCGGCCTCGGATGCGGCTACCTACTCGTGACCGCTGTGCGGGTCAGAGATGTCGGAATCAGGCACGCAACGGAGGCGACCACGGCGGTGCGCAACATCGCCCCAATGCTGCTGATGATGATCTTCCCCTTCGGCACCGACCCGCTGGTCACCGTGTCGATCACAATCCTCAACACCATCGGCATCACCATCGTTGTGGTCTTCGTCCTGATGTGGAGGCGTGCTGCACCCTCGGACCCCACAGCCACCGAGCAGGTGACCGCACCCGAGTACGGCACATCGGTTCCAGCACATCCGTAGACACATTCGCCGTCGCTGACGTGCGAGGAGGTGCATCCCAGACCGCCGGGCCTGGGTGGCGTTCCTCGGTGTCCCGCATCCCCTGATCACCTGTGCCCTATGCCCGGTCGTGAATGAGTTAGCCGCGTGACCGCCGTTGACGTCAGCTCTCGACGAGGACGACCAGCGTGGCTTGGCGGACGCCGTCGTATTCCATGGCGGCAGCACCCGCTTCGCTCTCCATGACTGCCTGAAAGGCGTCCATGTCGGAGACGTCCATGCTGAGACCGACTCGGCTGGGATTCGCCGGGTCGACGAAGGTGCGAATGTCGCTCGCAACGGAACCGAAGACCTCGACTCGTTTCGGAGACGACAGCCAGTGAGCGACGTCGTCGACCTCGTGGGTTGCGATCAGCTTTGGCATTCGAGTGTCCTTGCCTCGAGGTCCACCGAAACGCGGGCCACGCAGGACGGTACCCGACGACCCTTCGCCTAGCGCGGGCGGCCCGAAGGCGGAACCACTGCGTGATCCTGCCGGCATCCCAGACCGCCGGATCGGTGGGACGCACCGAGCGGCACTTATGCCACGGTGCAGCAACCGACTCGTCGGTGGGTCGCGGGTCGATGCTCGATCTGAACCACCACCCGGCGAGCGACGACGGCGACGACCCCGCTGGTCACGGTCTCCGTAGCCTTGGTCAATGCGCCTCCTGCGGGACCACGGTCGTCGCCGATCACTCACAGCCGTTGCGCTGCTGCTCGTGATCTGCGTCGCGGGCTGCGCGACCGACGGCTCCAAGGCGACGATCGGCGCCGTCGATGGCCCAGTCCTCACGGTTGGGTCCACGAGGGAGGTGGCCATCATGGACGCGATCGTTGCCGGGCGCATCACCCTTGACGGGGCCACTGGATGCCTTGGTCTCGACCAAGGCGATGATCGTGCACCGTGACCGATCGTGTGGCCGACCGGAACGACGTGGCAAGAAAGTCCTGGAGCGATCCTCCTACCCGACGGCCAAGAGATCCGCATAGGTGCCGGTGTCGTCGCTGGGGGTGGCTTCATCCCTCCCGACCTTGTGGAAGACGTTGCCGGTGTCGAGGTGCGGCATGCGGCCGAAACCTGCATCGAGAACGGCGGGGACGTAGCAAATCTCCAGACGTCCTTCACCGTGGGCACCTAGGTCAGCGGCTCACTGCACGTGCGGACTCTGCTCCGGCCCCGACGATCTCAGCGCCCCCGATCGCCGGGTCCGGGTGTCTAGTTGTTCCTGGGGTCGGAGTACATCGGGGACGCTCCCGAAGGCGCTTTGGGATGGCGAGGCTCACGCACACCGGCCGGCTCTGGTCCGTCCCCGCCCCGGATGATCTCGGCCGGTGAGACCCACCGCCAAGGTTCGGCAACCGGCTCCATCGGCAGGCGGGACTCATCGCTCATCCTGCAAGCGTCGAATCAGAGCTCCGCCCTGTCAAGGGTGTGCATCCCAGAACGCCGGGACTGGGTGGCACCTACGTGGTGCCCGTGTCGCCTGGAGGGTTGCGCTCGATGGCGTTGCCTGGCGGCTGCTCAAACGATTGCTTCGTCCTGCTGGCCTTGATGGCGCTCGCCGATGTTCCCCAGGTGTGCTCGTCGAAGTTCCTCACCTGTGAGGGGTGGTCAAGGTAGGGGTTGCGGTTGCCGGTGGTGGCTCGGCGGAGGGTGTCGGTGCGGGCGTGGTGGTCGCGGAGGCGGTAGCTGTCGCCGTCGAGGTTGATGACGACGGAGCGGTGCAGGAGCCGGTCGAGCATGGCGGCGGCGACGGTGGTGTCGCCGAGGATGTCGCCCCAGGCGCCGACGCCTCGGTTGGTGGTGATCACGATCGAGGTCTTGAGGTAGCGCTGGGAGACGACTTGGAAGAGGGCGCTGGCGGCTTCGGCGGGGAGGGGGAGGTACCCCAGCTCATCGATGACGAGGAGGGTGGGGCCGGCGAAGAAGCGCATGGTGTAGGCCCAGCGGCCTTCGATGGCGGCTCGGTGGCAGCGGGCGGCGAGGTCGGCGGCGGTGGTGAAGTAGGTGCGGTAGCCGGTCTCAGCGGCGCGGCGGGCGAGCCCGGCCGCGATGTGGGTTTTGCCGACGCCGGGTGGTTGCCCCGGAACGCCGGGAAGGGGTGACACAACCCGGGGCGGACCCTGCCCTCAATCGACGTCCGGCATCCGCAGGAAGTAGACGGTGAGCAGCGCTCCGGCCACGAACAGCGCACGCCAGACCATCTGGTCGAGGACCGGAGCGCCAGAGCTCAGGCCCTCGATGAACCGGACGATCCCGAAGCCACTCCCGAGAACGCTGAAAGTGACCTGAGGCGACCTCGGGTTCATCGCATCACCGCAAGATCCGCCCGGCTGATGGTGCACCGGACGCTACCCGCCATGGCCGTCTCCAAACGCCGGGAGGGAGTTGCTTACTCGGCAGCCCAGCGGGAACCCCCGGCCTACACCTAACGTCCAACCCCAGATGATGAAGCGGATCGGTGTCCTGCTGTCTGCGGCTCTAGGAGTCGCTGCGATCGCTGGGTGCTCGTCGTCCGGCCCGTCGTCGGTGACGATCGGACCTCCGCAAGCGACCGACGTGGAACTCTCGTGCACGAACCGGCAAGGTATGGCCCTCGACGTCGCGCCGGATGCCCAGGGCGCTCCCACCGTCGAAGAAGCGCTCGCCGATCCGCCGAACCGTGTGAACCTGCCGAGCGGTGCGCTCGTCGCCTCCGAGCTACCGACCCGTCCGAACACCTACCTACTGGTCCGAGACGGCCGCAACGTAGGGACGGTCGAAGTGAGTCCGGTGAACGGCGGATGGATCATCACCGGTCTGATGACCTGTAGCTGAGACCGTCCTCAAACGCCGGGTGTGAGTCGGTCTCAGTGCCCTGCTCAGGTGGAAGAGAAGCCTTGGAGCAGATCGAGTGCCTGGCCGCGGGAGGTGCACTCCGAAGACACCTCGGACAACGCACCTCGAAGAGCGGCTTGTTCAGCGCCGGAGACCGGCCCGACGCCGTCCTCGGCCACAACCTCCAGCCGGAGCAGCACCAACGTCGCCTGGTCTCGGAACGTGCCCGTTGGGATCCCGTCGAGTTGTCCCGCCGCTGCCTGGAGGCCTGGATCCGGATCACTCTCCGACGACAGCTCGCGGAGCGCGGCGTTCGCGTCAGCAATGCCCACGCAGAAGCCGACGATCGGATCATCTTTCGCAGTCGGGGCCTCGTCGCTGCACCCTGCAAAGGCCAGGCCGGCTGCCAGAGCGACAGACACTATGAAGCCAGCGGGTCTCGACATCATCCAAGTCTCCACTGTTGTGATCGAGATCGCGTCCCCGATCGCCGGGAGCGTACGCCAGCGAACGGCGCTTCTAGGACGGTTGACCTCGGAGAACTGTGACTACAATTCTGGTCATGTCTGACGTAGTCCTTTCCCTCGCCGAGATCAAGAAGCGACTGTCGGAGATCGTCGACGGGGTCGAGGAACGCCACGACCGCGTGGTCCTCACCCGCCACGGCCGACCGGCCGCCGTGATCATGAGCCCGGACGAGCTCGAGTCGCTCGAGGAGACCCTCGACATCCTCTCGGACCCGAAGGCGATGCGCGAGATCCGCAGAGCCGAGGCCGCGATCGACGCCGGTGAGATCGTCGACGCGGCGGCGCTGCGCGACCGCTACCTCAAGCATTGAGCCCCTGGGAGCTGGCCGTGGCCGCACCTGCCACCCGGTCGCTCGATCGGCTGAGCGAGGGCGTGGCCGCGGCGATCGTCGAGTTCATGCTCGGCCCGCTCTGCGAGCAGCCGACCGTCGTGGGCAAGCCGCTTCAGCGTGAGCTCACCAGTTACTGGTCCGCCCGACGCGGTGCGTACCGGATCATCTACCGGCTCGACCACGAGCGCCACCAGGTGCTCGTAGTTCGGATCCAACACCGCAGCGACGTCTACCGCCCTCGGTAGCACCGAACCCGGGACTGGGTGACAGTCGCCGCAGTGAGCGATCGTGAAAGGCTTCCGACTCATGGCGGATGAAGCGGCGAGGCCCAATCGTCTCCTGACGGCGGCTGTCGTCATCTGTTGCGGCGTGTACGTGCTCTGCTGCCTCGTCGCGCTTCCGTTCGTCGGCGAGATGCGTGACCTCCCAGACACCAGTCGGCTGGTCATGAAGGTCGTGCTTGTCATGTTCGCCGTCGCTGCTGTGCTGCTGACCGTCGCCCTCGTTCACGGGCGCCGATGGGCACCGGTGACGGCGATGACCGTCGGAGCAGTTGGCGCAGTCTTGTTCGGCTTCACACGCCTGATGTGGAAGGGCGACCCAGAGTGGGCGGACGCAAGCCAGGCGGCAGCGAACGTTGTTCTCCTCGTCGCGGTCGGCTGTGCGGCTCTCTTCATCGCTGGACTCGCGTCTGCTCAGATCAACCGAGAGCGTCTGCATCGCCCAGCGCTGAGCCCTCGATAGCTGAAGGGGGCTGCGCCCCATACCGCCGGGTTAGCAGCCCGTCGCTGCCTGGAGGGTTCGACAGGCTTCAGCCATGCGGGCCGGTGACAACGTGGCGACCCGACGCCGGAACGTCTCTCGTCGGATCGTGTGGATGTTGTCGAAGTTGACGACGCTGCTGGTCGGGACGCCGTCGGCCTCTGTCAACTCCAGCTCCGACGCGAGACCCCGACGGGTCCGCGTGAGTGCGGCCACGACCACCGATCCGATCCTGTCTGCCACTGGGTCTCGTGTGAGCACCAACACGGGGCGGTCTCCACCCGGAGTCGCCGCGAACCAGACCTCACCCCGCTGCATCAGCCCACTCCGACCAGTCCTCCGCCGGTCCCCAATCGGCGATCTCGGCCAGAGCGGTCTCACCCGACTGCAACGGGGAAGCCTCCCAGCGGTCGCCGTCCTCTTCGGAGGCGAGACGGTCGAGGTGGCGACGAAGCGCCTCACGCAGAAGCTCGGAGCGGTCGACCCCGAGTGCTTCGGCCCATCGTTGCGCTGCGGTCGCGTCGTGGTCATCGACGCGGAAGCTCAGCATCGTCATACGGCGATGCTAGCAATGTATGACAGTCCGTGGCAACCATCCGGAAACGCCGGCCATGCCTGGCACCCGAACACTCCCGGATTCTCAGTCTCGCCAGATGCTCCCTGGTCGACCTACTGGATGCGCAGGCCGGAGATGTTGCGGCTGATGACCAGGCGCTGGATCTCCGAGGTGCCCTCGAAGATCGTGTAGATCTTGGCATCCCGATGCCAACGCTCCACCGGGTACTCCCGGGTGTAGCCGTAGCCGCCGAGGATCTGGATGGCCTGTTCGGTGACCCACACCGCGACCTCACCGGCCTTCAGCTTGGACATCGAACCCTCGCCGGCCACGAACTCCTTGCGGGTGGCCGCCATCCACGCGGCGCGGTGGACCAGCAGGCGGGCCGCATCGATCTCCATCTTCATGTCGGCCAACTTGAAGGCGATGGCCTGGTTCATGATGATCGGCCGCCCGAACGCCTCGCGCTCCTTGGCGTAGTCGAGGGCGAACTCGTAGGCCGCCCGGGCCACGCCGACCGCCTGAGCGCCCACCGCAGGGCGGGTGGCCTCGAAGGTGGCCATGGCCGGCTGCTTCGCCCCGGTGTGGCCAGCCTCGTGGCCGCGCGCCAGGCGGGCATCGAGCTTCTCCTTGCCGCCGAGCAGGCAGCGTCCCGGCACCCGGACGTCGTCGAGCACGACCTCGGAGGTGTGCGATGCCTTGATCCCGTGCTTCTTGTACTTCTGGCCCATGGACAGGCCCTTGGTGCCGGGAGGGACGACGAAGCTGGCCTGACCCCGACCCTTGAGCTCGGGATCCACGGCGGCGACGACGACGTGCACGTCGGCGATGCCGCCGTTGGTGATCCACGCCTTGGTGCCGTTGATGACCCACTCGTCGGTGGCCTCGTCGTAGACGGCCCGCGTGCGCAGCGAGGAGACGTCGGAGCCGGCGTCGGGCTCGCTCACGCAGAAGGCGCCGAGCTTCACGTCGTCGGCGGTGCCGTAGCACTGCGGCACCCACTCCATCACCTGCTCCTGGGTGCCGTTCCCGCTGATGCCGGCGGCGGCGAGACCCGATCCCATGATCGACAGGCCGATTCCCGCATCCCCCCAGAAGAGCTCCTCGATGGCGAGGGGCAGGGTGAGCCCGGTGGGGTCGGCCATGTTGGTGGCCATGAACTCCCAGCCGTAGAGCCCGATCTGAGCGGCCTCACGGACCACCGGCCACGGGAACTCCTCCCGCTCGTCCCACTCCTCGGCGACCGGTCGCACGACTGATTCGGCGAAGTCGTGGACCCACTTCTGGATGGTGAGCTGGTCCTCGTTGAGGTCGAGGCTGAAATCGGACATCGGGCATGCACCTCACTGGATGTGGACGGCGGGCCGAGACTGGTGGCGGAGCGCGCTCTCCAAGTTACCGGCCGGTAACTGTTCTCGCATGAAATCCCTCTGCGCCCCCTCGTCGTAGGGACAGCGACGGGCGACGGCGGACGTCTCCCCTGACGGCGAGGACTCACCATGCGACGGCGGCAACTCTTCGAGTTCGAGGACCTGCGGTGGTTCCCCTCCGCGTTCCGCGACGTGATCACCGACTGGCTGCAGGACCTCATCCTCGGTGAGGACCTGTACGAGCCGACGGCCAAACTCCTGGCCCAGCTCCTCGAGGACCAGCCGAGCGCCGAGATCACCGACATCTGCTCCGGTGCCGGCGGGCCCTGGACCCACCTCAAGGGGCAGCTCGAGGAGCTGTGCGGGCCCGTCGAGCTGACCCTGACAGACAAGTTCCCAAACCGCGAAGCACTCGAGCGAGTGGCCCGCACCCTCGACGACGGGCGGACGACCTTCCGGACCGACTCGGTGGATGCCACCGATCTCCCCTCCGACGCCTCCGGTGTCATCACCACCTTCAGCGCCTTCCACCACCTTCCTCCCGCGGTGGCGCGCCAGGTCCTCGCCGGCGCGTGGGAACGGCGCCAACCCATCGGAGTGTTCGACATCGTCGATCGCGCCGGGGTGCGCTCCACGATCCGGTACTTCCCCGCCCGCTCCTTCCGGTACCTGCACCGCCTGCGCCCGAGGCGCTGGTACCACGTGGTGTTCACCTATGTGCTCCCGGTGCTCCCGTTCGCCATCACCTGGGACGCCGTCGTCTCCAACGTCCGCGCCTACGGCGAGGACGACCTCGCCGCCATGACCGCCGACCTCGGCGGCGACGACTGGGTCTGGGACATCGGCACCGCAACCACCCCGACCGACGGCCAGGTCACCTACCTGCTCGGGCGGCCCATCCGCTGAGCGACGGGGCGCCTACGCAGCCAGCGAGCTCGGCCGGCTGCCGGCCCGGCCCGCGGCCGGGACCAGGGTGAGGGCCACGAGGGCGAGCACCGCTCCGACTGCGTACGGAACCCCGATCCCGCTGAACTCGAACAACGAACCGGCCAGGATGGGTCCGATCACCCGGGCCAGACCGCCGGCCGACTGCTGCCACCCGAGCCACTGGCCCCGCTGGCGTCCGGCCCGACCGGCCACCGCCGACGACAACGTCGGGGTGAGCAGTCCCTGCCCGACGGTCAACAACAACAGGGACACGATCAGCCCGGCCCATCCGAGGGCCAGGGCGAGCAGGCCCAACCCCGCGGCGTTGCACACCAGGCCGGTGCGCACCGTGTTGGTCTCACCCAGCCGGGCCGTGACCGGGCCGACCAGGCCACCCTGCACACCCACGAGCACCACGCCGATGGCGGCGAAAACCGCTGCGGTCGAGGACAACGCGAGGCCGAACCGCTCCTGGGCGAGCAGGGAGAAGGTCGCCTCGAAACCGCTGAAGGCGACCACCCCGACGAAGGCGACGAGGATCAGGCGGACGATGGCCGAGCGGTCGGCCGCCGGGATGGGGTCGCCTCGGCCCGGTCGGGCCAGGTGGGCGGGTTCGACGATGCCCGGACCGTCGAGTGCCGGTTCGACGGCGATCCGCTCGGCATCCACCGCCGCCGCCCCCGCCTCGGGTCCCTCCACGAACGCCCCTGCTGCCGCGGCCGCCGCGTCCACCGCGGCGAACTCGGCCTGACGCTCGGCCACCACGACGGGATCGGCCAGTGGGTGTCCGACCGCGCCCTTGGCCGTCTCCGGCAACCGCCGGATGGCCACCACCCCGTTGACGGCGGCGATGGCGGCAGCGATGAAGAACGGGATGTGCGCACCCCCGAGCGCGGCCAGCGCGCCGATGGCCGGCCCGGCCACGAACCCCACGCCGAACGCGGCGCCCACCAACCCCATGAGCCGGGCTCGCTGTGATGGCGCCGACAGGTCTGCAACTGCGGCCTGGGCCACCGAGACCGACGCACCCGAGATGCCGTCGATGATCCGCCCGAGGAACAAGATCCAGATGGAGCCGGCGATGCCGGTGAGCAGGGATCCGGCGGCGGTGCCGAAGAGCGACACGAGGATGATCGGCTTGCGTCCGTAACGGTCGCTGAGCCGGCCCCAGAACGGGGCGAAGAGCAACTGGGCGAGCGAGAACGACGCCGAGAGCACCCCGATCAACGCCGCGCCGGCGCCGAAACGCTCGGCGTACTGCGGCAGGATCGGCAAGACGATGCCGAAACCGATGAGGTCGATGGCCACCGTGGTCCAGATGACCCCGAAGCCGCGCGGGTAGCGCGGGCCTTCGCCGGAGGAAGCGCGTCGACCTCGCGCCATCAGCGGGGACGGACCTGCGTGCCCGAGGGGGTGTCCTCCACGAGCCAGCCCGACGCCTCGAGCTGGTCCCGCAGCTCGTCGGCTGACGCCCACTCCTTGGCGGCGCGAGCGTCGTCTCGTCGTTGGGCCAGAGCGAGCACGTCCTCGGGGACGTCGTCGCCGCCGGCATCGAGAACGAGGCCGAGGGCCCCGCAGATCTCGAGGAACGCCCCCACCAGCCCCGAGGCGGTGATGGCATCGTCGTCATCGAGCGCCGAGTTGGCCCGGGAGCGCAGGTCGGCGAGCAACGCCACCACCTTGGCGGTGTCGAGGTCGTCGTCCATCAGTTCCCGGAAGCGTTCCAGGGCAGCGGCATCGGGGCCCACCGGCGGCAGGTCAGCGGCGGCGGCCCGACGGGCCAGGGCATCGAGACCTCGCAGCTGGGCCGAGGCGTCGTCGGTGCTGACCTTGGAGATCTCGAGCGGCGAGCGGTAGTGCGCCCGCAACACCAGCAACCGGTAGGCCCGGGGATCGGTGGACTCCACCAGATCGAGCAGGTTGGTGAAGTTGCCGAGACTCTTCGACATCTTCTCGCCCCCGACCTCGACGAAGCCGTTGTGCACCCAGTGGCGGGCGAAGGTGCGCCCCGCCGCCACCGCCTGGGCCCGCTCGTTCTCGTGGTGCGGGAAGGCCAGATCGAGCCCACCGCCGTGGATGTCGAAGCCGTCGCCGAGGAGATCGAGCGACATCACCACGCACTCGGTGTGCCAGCCCGGACGCCCCTCACCCCACGGTGACGGCCACGCCGGCTCACCCGGCTTGGCGAACTTCCACAGGGCGAAGTCGACGGGCGAGCGCTTGTGGCTGGCCACCTCGACCCGGGCGCCGGCCTGCAACGACTCGAGGGACTGGCGGGCCAACAGGCCGTAGTCGTCCACGACCGCCGGCGAGAAGTACACGCCGTCGTCGGAGACGTAGGCGTCGCCCCGCTCGATCAGATCGGCGATGAGGGCGACCATCGGCTCCACGTAGGCGGTGGCGTGGGGGTCGTGGTCGGGCCGTTCCACGCCGATGGCCTCCATCGCCTGCCACCACACGTTCTCGCACCGTTCGGCGATGTCGGCCGCCTCGCGGCCCTCGCGTGCGGCCCTGTCGATGATCTTGTCGTCGATGTCGGTGATGTTGGAGACGTAGGTGACCTCGAGGCCGCTCCACATCAGATACCGGCGGAGGACGTCGAACACGAGGGAGAACCGACCGTGCCCGAGATGAGGCGGCCCGTAGACCGTGGGCCCGCACACGTACATCGACACCTTGCCCGGCTCGCGGGGCTCGAAGGGGACCACCCGGCCCTGGGCGGTGTCGAAGAGGCGGAGCACGGGACGCAACGCTACCCGGCCCACCGCCCCCCACCGGAAGCGGATACCGCAGCGGCACGGCCGTGGGGGCTCACCTGGCGGGGCACTACCTTGGGCGGACCATGAGCACGGCCGCCCCCACCCCACGCGACACCTGGTCCGTCCCCGAGAAGCCGGCCCTCGACGGGCTCGAAGCCCGCTGGGGCCAGGTCTGGGAGGAGCAGGGGACCTACCGCTTCGACCGCACCGCGAACCGCGACGGCGTGTACTCGATCGACACCCCGCCGCCCACCGTGAGCGGCTCTCTCCACGTCGGCCACGTGTTCAGCTACACCCACACCGACACCATCGCCCGCTACCAGCGCATGCGGGGCAAGTCCGTCTTCTACCCGATGGGATGGGACGACAACGGCCTGCCGACCGAACGGCGGGTGCAGAACTACTACCTCGTGCAGTGCGACCCGACGCTCCCCTACGACCCGGCCTTCACCACCCCCACGCCGGTGTCGGAGCGACCCAAGGCCGAGCAGAAGGCCCGGCCCACACCGATCAGCCGCCGCAACTTCATCGACCTGTGCAACACCCTCACCGCCGAGGACGAAAAGGCGTTCGAGCACCTGTTCCGCACCCTCGGCCTCTCCGTCGACTGGGAGCGCACCTACGCCACCATCGACGATCGCAGCCGCCGCGTCGCCCAGCGGGCCTTCCTCCGCAACCTCCAGCGGGGTGAGGCCTACCAGGCCGAGGCTCCGGTGCTCTGGGACGTCGACTTCCAGTCGGCCGTGGCCCAGGCCGAGCTCGAGGACCGCGATCGCGACGGCGCCTACCACCGCCTCGCCTTCCACGGCGCCGACGGCGACGTCTTCATCGAGACCACCCGACCCGAGCTGCTCCCCGCCTGCGTCGCCCTGGTGGCCCACCCCGGCGACGAGCGCTACCAGCCGCTGTTCGGCACCACCGTTCGCACCCCGCTGTTCGGCGTCGAGGTACCGGTGCACGCCCACGAGCTGGCCGATCCCGAGAAGGGATCGGGCATCGCCATGATCTGCACCTTCGGCGACCTCACCGACGTCATCTGGTGGCGGGAGCTCCAGCTCGCCACCCGAGCCATCGTGACCGCCGACGGACGCCTCGGCCCCGCCGACGCCGGCGCCATGACCACCGCCGGCGCGGCCGTCTACGACGAGGAGCTGGCCGGCAAGAAGGTCGCCGGGGCCCAGCAACGCATCGTCGAGCTCCTCCGCGAGTCGGGTGAGCTGATCGGCGACCCCACGAAGATCTCCCATCCCGTGAAGTTCTACGAGAAGGGCGACCGGCCGCTCGAGATCATCACCAGCCGGCAGTGGTACCTGCGCAACGGTGGCCGCGACGCCGACCTGCGGGCCACTCTCCTGGAGCGGGGACGAGAGCTGCACTGGCACCCGCCCCACATGCGGGTCCGGTACGACAACTGGGTCAACGGCCTCAACGGCGACTGGCTCGTCAGCCGGCAGCGCTACTTCGGTGTGTCCTTCCCGATCTGGTACCCGCTCGACGACGACGGGCTCCCCCGCCACGACGCTCCGATCCTCGCCGACGAGGCCACTCTCCCGGTGGACCCGGCCTCGGACACCGCTCCCGGCTACGACGAGTCCCAGCGCGACCGGCCCGGCGGCTTCACCGGCGACCCCGACGTCATGGACACCTGGGCGACGTCGTCGCTCTCCCCGCAGATCGCCACCGGTTGGGGCGAGGACGACGACCTGTTCGCCCGCACCTTCCCGATGGATCTGCGACCCCAGGCCCACGAGATCATCCGCACCTGGCTGTTCTCCACCACCGTGCGCTCCCATCTCGAGCACGACTCCCTCCCGTGGCACAACGCCTCCATCTCGGGATGGGTGCTCGACCCCGACCGCAAGAAGATGTCGAAGTCGAAGGGCAACGTGGTCACGCCCCTCGACCATCTCGATCAGTTCGGCGCCGACGCCGTCCGCTACTGGGCGGCCAGCGGCCGCCCCGGCACCGACACCGCCTTCGACGAAGGCCAGCTCAAGGTCGGTCGTCGCCTCGCCATCAAGTTGCTGAACGCCAGCCGTTTCGCCCTGGGGTTGGGCGGCGGTGACGGCTCGGCCCAGGTCGACGACGCGTCACTCGTCACCGAGGCGCTCGATCGGGCGGTACTGGCCGAGCTGGCCCAGCTCGTCGACGAGGCCACGGCGGCGTTCGACGGCTACGACTACGCGCGGGCCCTCGAACGCACCGAGGCGTTCTTCTGGCGCTTCTGCGACCAGTACCTCGAGCTCGTCAAGGGCCGGGCCTACGGCAGCCGGGGCGACGAGGCGGCGTGGTCCGCCCAGGCCGCCCTGCAGATCTCGCTCTCCACTCTGCTGCGCCTCTTCGCCCCCTTCCTCCCGTACGTCACCGAAGAGGTCTGGTCGTGGTGGCAGGACGGCTCGGTCCACACCGCGGCGTGGCCCGACGCCTCGGTGCTGCGCGACGCTGCGGCCGACGGCGAACCGCTGGCCTTCGTGCTCGGCGCCGAGGTTCTCGGCGCCGTCCGGCGGGCCAAGACCGAGGCCAAACGCTCGCTGCGCTGGCCGGTCGATCTCGTCGGCGTCCATGACAGCGAGCCGAGGTTGAAAGCGCTGGCCGGCGTCGTCGAGGACGTGCGTGAGGCGGCCAACGCCAGCGAGGTCGTCGTCGACGTGGCCGCCGAGCCCTCGGTCGAGGTCAACCTCGCCGCCGACCCCGACGAGGGCTGACCAGCTCCCCTCTAGCGGTTGTCGTCGCCGCGCTCGAGCTCCGAGGCGACCTCGAGCGAGTCGCGGGTGACGGCGTCCTCACCGGACTGACCGGGGGCCGGCCGCGGCGTGGGAGTGCGGTCCTCCGACGAGCCCGGATCGGTGGGCTCCTCGGAGCCGGGTTCGCTCTGGCGATCGAAGGTGAGCGGTGCGGGCTGGCCGGCCAGCAGGGCCGTCAGACCGACGTCGTCGAAGGCGTGCTTGACCCGCCGGCGCAGCTCCCGCTGCACCCGCCACTGAGCGCCCGGAGGCGTCTTGATGAGGAGGCGGACGGTGGCGCCCTCCCGGGTGAGGGTGTTCACACCCCAGAGGTCGGGCGGCCCGCTGACGTCACCGGACCACTCCGGGTCGGCGACCAGCTCCTCCGCGATGTGGGTGATCATCCGCTCGACGCGGTCGAGGTCGACGCCAAGGGCCACCTGCACGTCGAGCACGGCGTACGCGTAGTCCTGGGTCGAGTTCCCGACCCGGGTCACCTCGCCGTTGGGGACGTGCCACACGGTGCCGTCGAAGGCCCGAAGGCGGGTCGAACGCAACGTGATGCGCTCGACGACCCCTTTGGCGTCGGGGCCGAGGTCGACCCAGTCACCCACGCCGTACTGGTCCTCGACGACGAGGAAGAAGCCGTTGAGGTAGTCGCGCACCATCGTCTGTGCGCCGAAGCCCAGAGCGACGCCGACGATCCCGGCGCCGGCGAGCAGCGGTCCCAGGTTGATGTCGACCACGTCGAGGATCGCCACCAGGGCCACGAACCACACGAACCCGGACACGACCGAGCGACCGACCGTGGCGAGGGTGCTCGACCGTGCTTGCGCCCGCATGCCGTCCTCGTCGCCACCCACGAGCCCCACGGGGGCCCGCGCTCGCAGCCGCCGCATTCGCGCCGACTGGGCCGGGCCCGCCACCCGGTGGACGAACCGACCGACGAGAGCCCGGAGGATCCGGCTGACGACCCAGGCCACGACGAGGATCACGATGATCGCCAGCGGCTTGGCCACGATCCAGTCGGCGACACCGGCCCAGGCGTCCGAGCCCGTCCAGTCGTAGACCCACCGGCAGGCCCACGAAGGGTTCTGGCCGCACGCCTGGCTCAGGTCGACGAGCGGGGCCAGCCCGGAGGTGGCGCCGTCGACGGTGGTCGACGTCGACGTCGACGTCTGCGCGATCAGGACGGCAAGGCTCATGGCGGGCTCGATGATCCCTCAGACCGGTGGGACAGGGGGCGACCCATGGCGATCCCGACCGAGATCGGGTGACCGGGCGCGTTCGGGGCCCCCGCGGACGGGGGCCCCGGAACGAACTGCGATGCCTTCTAGGAGGCCAGGTTCTGGTTCACGAAGTCCCAGTTGATGAGGTTGTCGAGCACCGCATCGATGAACTTCGGCCGTGCGTTGCGGTAGTCGATGTAATAGGCGTGCTCCCAGACGTCGATCGTCCACAGAGCCTTGGCCCCGTGCTTCATGGGCAGGTCGGCGTTGGCCGTCTTCATGATCGCCAGCTTGCCGCCGTCCTCGACGAGCCAGGCCCATCCGGAACCGAACTGGGTGGTGCCGGCATCGGTGAGCTGCTTGCGGAACTCGTCGTAGCCGCCCAGGTCGGAGTCGATCTTGTCGGCCACCGCACCAGAGGGCTTCCCGCCGCCGTTGGGCGAGAGGCTGTTCCAGAAGAACGTGTGGTTCCAGGTCTGGGCGGCGTTGTTGAACAGCCCCCCGTCGGCCTTCATGATGATGTCCTCGAGCGAGGCGTCCTCGTCGGCGGTGCCCTTGACGGCGTCGTTCAACTTGCTGACGTAGGTCGCGTGGTGCTTGCCGTAGTGGTACTCCAGGGTCTCGGCGCTCATGTGCGGCACGAGGGCATCCTCGGCGAAGGGCAGGGCGGGAAGTTCGAAGGCCATGTTGAGGGGTCCTTCCTCTCGGTTCTGAAGCGTGACGACGTTGACTGTTCGGAGGCTAGCGGAGCCGCCCGCTGACTCGTCGTGGGCGGCCACGGGCCGGACGCGACGAGGGCGCCGCATCCGCCGATCCGGCAGGATCGACGGCGGCGACGCCCTCGTGCTCGTCGAGCGATGGGTCGATCAGCGCAGGCCGAGCTTGCGCGAGCATCCCGGCCAGGCGCCCCAGCCCGAAGAGGCGAGGATGCGCTCGGCCACCGCGATCTGCTGCTCACGGGTGGCTCCCGAAGCGGTGGGCGCGTAGGCCTGTCCACCCATGGCGTTCCAGGTGGCGTAGTGGAACATCAGACCGCCGGAGAAGCCGCCGGACACGGTGGGGTGCGACCAGTTGCCGCCCGTCTCGCACTGGGCGAGGGTGTCCCACACGCTGCCGCCGGAGACGGAGCGGGTGGCCGGGGCGGTGGTGACGCGAGCCTGCTTCTGGGCCGACTGGGCGGCGGCGACAGCGGCGGCGATGGCCTCGGCCCGAGCCTGCTCGGCGGCGGCCACGCCTTCGACGTAGCCGCTGAACGCAGCCTGCTCGTCGGGCGTCATGGTGGACCAGACGAAGTTGAAGCGCTCCTCGGGAGTCATGGCGTCGACACCGGCGAGGAAGCGATCGAGGGACTGCTGGTCGAGGAAGTTGGTGAGCGAGTCGATCGCCGCCAGGGCGGGACCGTTGTCCCAGGTGGTGGTCGTCGTGCTGTCCGCGGTGGCAGCCACCGGCTGGGTGTCGACCGTCGACTCGCCGCCTCGGTCCATGGCGAACGCCGGGAGGGCGATGGCAGCGGTGAGAGCGACGGCTCCAACGGCGCCGGCCTGCACGCGACGGGTGCGACCAGAGGTGGGGGTGGGGGTCATGCGAGGGGTGTCTCCTTCCGCAACTCCGCAACGGAGCTGCAACAAACAGCGGCCTACGTTGCTGGTTCTGTCACGCGAACGCAACGCGAGGCGCAAGAAGTCAGAGGCTGACGCGGATCAGGTCTCGGTGGGACACCAGAAATGTGCACGAAACGCGCCGGAACACATCCGCATCGTGGAAACCTGTCCCGGATCGCCCACCAGAGGCTGAATCCTTGTGACAAGAGACACCGGGAGATCGTCAGACCCGAATCGCGCGCTTTGTGGTCATACCAACGCTGGCAGTCGAGAACGGTCAGCGGCGGCGGGCCACCAGACGGGCCACGCCATCGCCTTCGCGGTGGTCCAGGACCTCCACTTCGAGCGGGTCGAAGCGCTCGAGGAGCTCGCCGGGAGCGGCACGGAAGCGGCCCATGGGACCACCCTCTCCGCCCAACACCGCAACGGCCACCAGACCGCCCGGGGTGAGCCGGTCCACCATCGCCTCGTCCAGGGCCCGAGCGTTGAAGAGGTGGCACACCACCAGGTCGACGGGCGGACCGGGAGGAAGGCCGTCGTCGAGGTCGACCACGGCGAACCGACAGCGCTCGGCCAGCCCGGCCCTCGCCACCAGATCGCGCCCTCGGCTCACCGCCTCACCGGACACGTCGACGGCGAACACGTCGAGACCCCGGCCGGCCAGCCACGCCGCTCCCGAACCGTCACCGCACGCCAGCTCCAGGGCCGATCCCGCCGTCGGGAACAGGCCCGCGAGATCGACGAACGCGGACGGTGGCCGCAGCGCCTCGACGGGGAGGTCTGGCCGCCCGGCATACCTCGCGTCCCACCGGACCCCGTCGTCCTCGGCCACACCCTCACCGTAGGACCTGTCTCGGATCATGGTCATCGCACCCGGGTCGATGGACCGCACCTACCATCCCGCGGTGGCCGGCCCCACGACTCCCGTCGTTGCTACGAACAGCTGGAGGCACCGGGTCGATCCGGAGGGGCGGGCGTGGCGCAACGCCGTTCGCGGTGTGGCCTGCTCGGTCCCGCTCTTCGCCGTCTACGCCACCGTCGGCTTCACCACCTGGGCCCCATGGGCGTTCATCGGGACGCTCAACACCCTCTTTCCCGACATCGGAGGGCCAAAGGGGCCACGGGTGCGCACCGCAGCCCAGTTGCTCGTCGGCTCGGCCATCGCCGTGTTCCTGGGCGCAGTGGCGGCCGACTCGGCCCCGGTGCTCGTGGTGTCCATGTTCGTGGTGGCCTTCGCCGCCGCCTTCGTCGGCGTGTGCAGCCCCTACCTCGCCGCCGCCGGCACATCGATCCTCCTGGTCTTCCTGCTGTCAGCGGGCACGCCCACCGACGCCAGCGAAGCGGGCTGGCGAGCGGTCAACGTGATCATCGGGTGCGCGCTGGCTGCCGCCGCCATCATCTGGCTGGCGCCGGCCCCGCCGCGCCGGCGCACCGAGCCCGCCCTGGCCCAGGCCTGTCGGGCCATCGCCGACCTCATCGAGCCGTCGCCCGGACCAACCCACGGTGACGACGCCAGCTCCACCGCCACGCTGGCCGGTGACGGAGACGAACCCCGCGACGAGCTCGAACAGGCGGCCACGACCGCCGTGGGAGCGATGGTCGCCGCGGTGACCGCCCAACGGTGGCCTCCGCTGTCACGACACCCGGTGGACCGGGCCCGGCTCGCCTTCGCCCACGACCTCCAGTCCCTCTACACCCGGGGCGTGGCCATCCACCGCGCCGACCGTGCGGGATCGGCCCGCGACCAGGGACGGGTCGAGCGCCAGACCACGGCGACGGCGCTGCGCGCCCTGGCGGCATGGCTCGTGGACGACGGGCCCGGGCCCGACGGCACGGCGGTCCGCACCGCGCGCGAGCACACCGAGGCCGTCGAGCTGGCGACCCGGGCGATCGCCGAGGAACGGGTGGGCGATCCCGACGCCTTCGACCGCTTCCGCATGGCCCGGTCGGTGGCGGCGGCGTGTCGACTCACCGCCATCATCACCGACGGTGTCGACGCCGCCGCCTTCCACCTCGAGCGGCCCCGCCTCGTCGGCCCTGACGGCCTGGTCGACGTCACCGGTGGCCTCCCCTCCTACCCCCAACGGCTCCGGCTCAACCTCTCGCCCCGATCGATGACCTTCCGCCACGCCATCCGGCTGGCCACTGCGTGTGCCGTCACCGTCGGCACCTATCGCGCCCTCGGCCTTCCCCACGGCTACTGGGCGGTGCTCACCGTCGTCGTCACCCTCCGCACCAACCGGGGAGCATCCACCCGCCGATCGGCCGACCGCCTCCTCGGTACCGTCGCCGGGCTGACCGTCGCCGCCGTCACCATCGCCGTGGCCGAAGCCAGCGGAGCACGCGTCGCCATCATCGAGACCATGACGGTGATCACCCTGGCCGCCACCTTGTGGACCGGTGCGGCCCGGGTGCGGTGGGCGTGGGCGGTGATGGCGGTGACAGCCTGCGTGCTCACCCTCTTCCAGCTCGAGCAGCCCGGTGACTGGTCACTCGAGCGTGAGCGACTCGTCGCCACCATCCTCGGGTTGGGCGCCGCCCTCGGGGTCGCGTTCGTTCTCTGGCCCAGCACCTCCGTCGACGCTCTGCGCCGGGCCGTCACCAGCGCGGGAGAGGCCATCGCCGACCACCTCGACGCCGTGCGGGGTGCCGTGACGGGGCGCGAAGCCGATGCCTCCCTCGAGGACCGCCGCCGCCGGGCCCACCGGCGCATGGCCCAGGCTCGCTCGACCCTCGGCGCCAGCGTGCGTGACGAGATGGTCCAGCCCGAATCAGCGCTGGTACCGCTCGTCCTCGAGCTCGAGCAGGCCGCCGAGCTCGTCCGACGAGCCGACGCGTCCAGCACCGGCACGTTCCGCACACCCCCCGGGCCGGCCACCGCCGCCGCCTTCGACGGCAGTGCCGGCGCCCTGGCCGACGACCTCCGCCGCGCCGTCGGACCCGGGTCCGACACGGGCCCGACGGCCACCGACGACGTCGTGCTCACGCGGTGGCGAGCCCTGTCGAGCGCGGACCCGGTCCCTCCCGCCCTGCTCGACGCCATGGCCGACCTCACCGCCCTGTCGCACCGCGTGGCCGATGTCGCCGAGCTCAGCGCTCGCGACGCCGCGGCGCGAGTCGGCTCGACCGAGGGCGTGAACGGCGCGTGAAGGCTCCTCCGGTTGATTGACAGTTTGTTGAAGGCCACGGGACCATTGGGCCGTGACCGGTACGACTGACGCCCTCCCCCCGACCGTCACCGACACGGCCGCCGTCCCCCTCATGGTGAACGGTGAGCCCGTGACCGTGAGCGGCGCCCATCCCCACCTGCTCGCCGCCCTCCGCGAGGAGCTCGACATCACCTCGCCCAAGGACGGTTGCTCGCCGTCCGGGCAGTGTGGCTGCTGCACCGTGCTGCTCGACGGCAAGGCCCAGATCAGCTGTCAGACCTCACTCGAGAAGGCATCGGGTCGTTCGGTCGTCACCCTCGAGGGAATGGACGAGGTCGAGCGCCAGCGCCTGGCTGGCGCCTACGCCGCCCTCGGCGCCCTCCAGTGCGGCTTCTGCACGCCGGGCATCCTGGTGCGCACCAAGGCCCTGCTCGACAAGGCCACCCCCGAGAGCCCGCTCACCCGCGACAAGGCTGCCCGCCACCTCGGCGCCCACCTGTGCCGGTGCACCGGTTACGTCAAGATCCTCGACGCCATCGAGGCCCTCGCCGCCGACGAGGTTCCGGTCGGCATCGCCCCCCGGGGGGTGGGCACCAGCGGCGTGAAGTACGAGGCCGAGGCCCTCGCCCTCGGCGACCGTGGCTACGTCGACGACCTGCGGGTGCCCGGCATGCTCCACGGCGCCCTGCGCCTCGCCGACCACGCCCGAGCCGACATCCTGGCCATCGACGCCTCGCCCGCCCTCGCCGTTCCGGGAGTCGAAGCCGTGTACACCGCAGCCGACATCCCCGGTGAGCTGCGGGTCGGCATCATCCACACCGACTGGCCGGTGATGATCCCCGTCGGTGGCCG
This sequence comes from uncultured Actinomycetes bacterium, assembly GCA_963793025.1. GTDB lineage: Bacteria > Actinomycetota > Acidimicrobiia > Acidimicrobiales > Acidimicrobilacustridaceae > CAWBYL01. Next base: position 253,515 of record CAWBYL010000005.1, on the reverse strand, counting down.
CACCTCCTACCTCGGCGACGTGCTGGCCATCGTCGTCGCCGGCGACCGCCAGACCGCCCGCGACGCGGCCGAGCTCGTCGAGGTGACCTACGACGTGCTCGAACCGATCACGGACGCGGCGGCAGCCATCGCCGACGGGGCCCCCGACGCGGTGTGGCAACTCGACGGCAACGTCCTGTCGCGATCGGTCTACGAGCGGGGCGACGTCGAGGAGGCCCTCGCCGCCTCGGCCCACACCATCGACGAGGTCTTCCACACCCAACGCATCGAGCACGCCTTCCTCGAGCCCGAGTCCACCCTCGCCGTGCCCACCTCCGATGGCGGTCTGTACGTCTACTCCGGCGGCCAGGGCGTCTGGGACGACCGCAACCAGATCGCCTCCCTCCTCGCCGTCGACACCGACCGCGTCACCGTCGAGCTCGTCTCCAACGGTGGAGCGTTCGGCGGCAAGGAGGACATGTCGAACCAGGGGCAGACCGCCCTCGCGTCCTGGCTGAGCGGCCGGCCCGTCAAGTGCACGCTCTCGCGCGAAGAGAGCCTGCTCATGCACGCCAAGCGCCATCCCATCCGCATGCACTATCGGGCCGGGTGCGACGCCGACGGCAAGCTCACCGCCCTGTGGGTGCGGATGGTCGGAGACTCCGGCCCCTACGCCAGCGTCGGCATGAAGGTGCTGGAACGCGCCGCCGGCCACGCGTCAGGGCCGTACCGCCTGCCCACCATCGACGTGGAGGCCGTCGCCGCCCGCACCAACAACCCCGTGTGCGGCGCGTTCCGCGGCTTCGGTGCCAACCAGGCCCAGTTCGCCATGGAAGGCGTCATGGACCGCCTGGCCGCCGCCGTCGGCATCAGCGGGTGGGAGATGCGGTCGCGCAACGTGATCACCCCGGGCGCCGAGTGGGGCCCGGGCCAGATCATGGACGACGGCAGCCGAGGGGCCCGCACCTGCCTCGACGCCATCCAGCCCGCCTACGACGCCGCGGTGGCCGCCGGCAAGGCGGTCGGGCTGGGCCTCGGGCTGAAGAACTCCGGCCTCGGGAACGGCTTCGTCGAGATCGCCAAGGCGGTCGTGCGCTTCCAGCCCGACGACACCGTCGAGGTCCGCCACTGCTGGACCGAGATGGGCCAGGGCGTGCACACCGTCGCGTTGCAGGTGGCGGTCGAGGAGTTGGGCATCGAGCCCGAGCGGATCCGGGTCATCGTCGACACCACTCGGGAGCTGGGCGCCGGTCAGACGACGGGCAGTCGCGGCACCCTCATGGCCGCCGGCTCGGTGGCCGAGGCGTGCAAGGCCGCTCTGGCCGACGGCTGTCGCGTCGGTGTCGACTACGAGGGTGAGCACCGCGTCGACTGGACCTCCAAGCTCGGGGAGCCCGGCGTCGAGCACCCCGTCATCCACTCCGCGTTCGGCTACGCCGCCCAGATGGTGATCATGGACCGCGAGTCGGGCGACGTGGAGAAGGTGGTGGCCGCCCACGACGTGGGCCGGGCCATGAACCCGCTGCTGTGCATCGGGCAGATCGAGGGCGCGGTCCACATGGGCCTCGGGTACGCCCTCACCGAGGACTTCCCGACCGACGCCGACGGACGCCCCACCACGATGACGCTGCGATCGCTCAACATCATCCGCCCGAAGGACGTGCCGGAGATCGAGACGATCCTCGTCGAGGTGCCCCAGCCCGACTCGCCCTACGGCGTGAAGGGCGTCGGCGAGATCGGCCTGGTACCGACGGCGGGAGCGGTCGCCGCCGCCCTGCACGAGCTCGACGGCGTGTGGCGGTCCGCGCTCCCCATGCGGCCCGGCACCGGCACGTCCGGTCCGTGACCACCGCCGACGACCGAACCATCGCCTCCGTGGTGGTGGACCTTCCTCCCGACGTCACCCCCGGTCTGGTCTGCGGCCACCACCACCTCTACTCGGCGCTGGCGCGGGGCATGCCGGCGCCCCCACGCGTGGCCGGTGACTTCACCGAGATCCTCGACCTGGTGTGGTGGCGGCTCGACACCGCTCTCGATCTGGAGATGATCCGCTGGTCGGCCATGCTCGGCGCCCTCGAGGCCCTCGAGCGGGGCACGACCGCCATCGTCGACCACCACGCATCCCCCTCCGCCATCGAGGGCTCGCTCGACGTGATCGCCGAGGCCTGCGCCGAGGTCGGGGTTCGGGTCTCGTGCTGCTACGAGGTCACCGACCGCCACGGGCCCGACGGCGCCCGCCGGGGCCTGCTGGAGAACGAGCGCTACCTGCGCGCCGGGGGCCGGGGATACGTCGGCGCCCACGCCTGCCTCACCCTCTCCGCCCCCACCCTCGACTCCGTCGTCGGCCTGGCCACCGACCTCGGGGTGGGAGTGCACATCCACGTCGCCGAGGACGTCACCGACGTCGACGCCGGCCCCCGCCTCGAAGCCCTCGCCACGCCGGAGTGGCTCCTGGCCCACTGCGTGCACCTCGACCGTCGACTGCACGGGACCATCGCCCACAACCCCCGTTCGAACATGAACAACGCGGTGGGGTACGCCGCACCGGCGTCACGGCCCAACCCGATCGTGCTCGGCACCGACGGCATAGGGGGCGACATGCTCGAGGAGTTCCGCCTCGCCTTCGCCGCCCTGCGGGCCAGCGACGTCACCGCCAGCCCCGACCAGGCGTGGGACTGGCTGGCCGGCGGATGGATCCTGTTCCCCGAGGCCCTCGACGACCGGGTCACCTGGGACTACGAGCCCATGAGCCCCTGGCACCTCGCCTACACCCCCGGCGTCTCGCCCCGCGACGTCGTCGTCGGCGGCGAGGCGGTGCTGGCCGACGGTTCCCCCACTCGCGTCGACCCCGCCGAGGTGCGGGCGCGCGCGGCCGAACAGGCCGCCCGCCTCCACGCCCGGCTCTGACCCCCGGCCGCCTCCACCCGGCCGCTGTCCCTCCTGGAGCCCATCACCATGGCCGTGCCCGTCGCCATCTACCTGCAGGACGCCCACCCCATCCGGGAGGCCATGGGCTTCGCCCGCTACGCCGAGGACAAGGGCTTCGACGCGGTGTGGCAGGCCGAGAGCCGACTGGTGCGGGAGGCCACGGTCCCCATGGCCGCCTTCGCCAGCGTCACCGAGCACATCAAGGTCGGGTCCGGCGTCGTCGACTGCTGGAGCCGCAACCCGGCCCGCCTGGCCGCCACCTTCTCCACCCTGGACGACCTGGCCCCCGGGCGGGTGATCCTCGGGATCGGCGCGTGGTGGGATCCGCTGGCCGCCAAGGTCGGCATCAGCCGGGCCAAGCCGCTCGGCGCCATGAAGGAGATCGTCACCGTGGTGCGGGCCCTGCTCCACGACGAGACCGTCACCTTCGACGGCCAGCACGTGCACCTCGACGGTGTCGAGCTCGACTACGTGTACCAGGAGCGCCGCCCCAAGGACGTGCCCATCTACATCGGGGCCACGGGCATGAAGATGATGGAGCTGACCGGCGAGATCGGCGACGGTGTGGTGCTCAACTACCTCGTGTCCCCCGACTACAACGCACGGGCCATGGAGCACCTGGCCATCGGAGCCGACCGGGCCGGGCGCTCGGTCGACGACCTCGACCGGCCCCAGCTCGTCGTGTGCTCGGTGCACGAGGACCGCGAGGTCGCGCTCGACATGGCCCGCATGATGGTCACCCAGTACCTCGGTCAGCAGCCCCACATCATGAAGGCGTCAGGCGTGCCCCAGTCGCTGCTCGACGCAGTGGGTGAGGTCCTCACCTGGCCCGCCACCTACGAGCAGGTGAAGGAGGCCGCCAAGCTCGTGCCCGACGAGATCGTGGAGATGCTGACCGCGTCGGGCACACCGGCCGAGGCCCGCGCCAAGGTGGCCGAGTACATGGCCCACGGGTGCACCTGCCCGATCCTGTACCCGCTCGGCGACGTGCACGCCATGATCGACGCCTTCTCCGGCTGGGACGGCACCCCCGGCTGAGATCCGCCCGCGTCAGGGGGCGATCTGGAGGAGGAGCCAGTCGTCGACGAGGGCCTCCCAGCGGCGGGCGAGAGTGGTGCCGGCGAACAGCTGCACGCCATGGGGCGCCCCCGGGAGCACGTGGAGCTCAGTCGGGACACCGGCCTGACCCAGACGGAGGGCGTAGGTGATGTCCTCGTCTCGGAACCCGTCGGCTCCGCCCACGATCACCATGGTCGGCGGGAGTCCGCTGAGGTCCTGGGATCGTGCCGGCGCCGCGGTGGCGGGGATGTCGTCGGCGCCGTAGAGGTCACCCAGATAGGCCTGCCAGCCGAACTGGTTGGACTCCCGGCTCCACACGGGCAGTCCGTCGAGCCGACTCGATGACGTGGTTTGACGGTCGTCGATCATCGGGCACTCGAGCAGCTGGAAGGCGATGGACAGCTCGCCTCGATCGCGCGCGAACAGGGCGAGGCCGGCGGCCAGCCCGCCACCGGCGCTGATTCCGCCGATGCCGATCCGGCTGGGGTCGATGCCCAGCTCGGCGCTGTGCTCGTGGGTCCAGCGCAGCGCGGCGTAACAGTCCTCGAGCGGACCGGGATAGGCGGTCTCGGGGGCCAGGCGGTACTCGACCGACACGCCGACGAGGCCGAGCCCGGTGCAGGCTCGCCCGAAGCGGGCATCGTCCATGTCGAGCGAACCGAGCACGTACCCGCCGCCGTGGATGTGAAGGAGGCACGGGAGCGCCTCGGCGACCCCGACCGGCCGGTGGACGCGCACGAACACGTGCGGGTCCTCGCTCACCACGTGGTCGATCCGCTCCACGTCGGTCGGCAGGTCGGGGGTGGCCGCCGGGCCGGCGGCCCGCATGGTGGCGAGGCCTTCAGGTGTGAGTGCCAACGGCGGGAAGAGCTCGAGGAGGGGGCCGAGCTCGGGATCGAGGATGACTGCGTCCATCGCTCCGTTCTAGACGATTCCCGGCGCCGAAGGCGGCGTTCGCCCGGTGACCGCCGGGTAGCCTCGCAGCTGTGACCCTGCGCGCCGAGTTCACGGTCGAGCCCTTCACCGCCGGCCGTCCCGGCCCTCACGTCCAGGCCGCCTTCGACGCGGCCACCGCCGCGGGGCTCGACGTCGAGATCGGCCCCTTCGGAACCGCCATCGACGGCGAGGACGAGCTGGTGGTGGAGACGGTGGCCACCGTGCTGCGCGCCGCCGTCGAACACGGAGCCACCCGTGTCTCCGTCCAGGTCGAGACCCGCGCCTGAGGCAGATCCACGCCTCGAACCCCGGCATCGGCCTCCGGGCGGTCACTCGGGTGGGGGCACCGCTCCGGTCTGGTCGACGATTCGGCCGTAGGCCCAGGGCTGGCGGTGCTTCTCGAAGTCGAACACCGACGTCTTGTACGACGTGCACAGGTCGAGGTCGGCGACCGCCACGGCGAGCTCGTCACCTTCGGTCACGCACCGGGCCACCACCTCGCCCGTGGGGGCGATGACGGCGGACCCGCCGATCATCGGGGTCCCCTCCTCGTCGCCCGCCTTGGCCACCCCGACCACGTAGGTGCCGTTCTGGTAGGCGCCCGCCTGCATCACCAGGTGGTTGTGGAAGTCACCCAGGCGGTCGTGCTCGGGTGCCGGCGGGTTGTGGACCGGCGTGTTGTACCCGATGAGGATGAGCTCGGCCCCCTGCAGACCCATCACCCGGTAGGTCTCGGACCAGCGGCGGTCGTTGCAGATGGCCATGCCCACGATGCCGCCGAAGGCGCGCCACACGCCGAAACCGTCCGGGCCGGGCTCGAAGTAGCGCTTCTCGAGGTGCTGGAAGGGACGCCACGGCTCGTTCTCCCGGTGACCGGGCAGATGGACCTTGCGGTAGGTGCCGACCACCGAACCGTCCCGCTCGACCAGCACCTGGGCGTTGTAGCGGTGGCGCTCGCCCGTGGCCTCGTCGACCTGTAGCTCGGCGTACCCGAGGCTGAAGCCCACTTCGAGGCGGGCCGCCTCGTCGAACAGGACCTGCGTCTCGGGACCGGGCATGGCCGTCTCGTACCACTGGTCGAGCTCGGCCTCGTCGGTGATGTACCAGCGGGGGAAGAAGGTGGTGAGGGCGAGCTCGGGAAACACGACGAGGTCGCAGCCGTGGTCTGCGCCCCGACGCAGCAGGTCGAGGAGTCGTTCGACGACATCCTTACGGGAGTGGTCGCGCTGGATCGGACCGAGCTGGGCCGCGCCGATGGTGATGAGCCGGCTCACGAGTGATCCCCTCCCGGCGCCGGGGGTGCCGATCCGTCGAGGGCCGGCTGCCACCCCGGGCCCGGCAGGCGCCCGTCGACGGAGACCACGCCGGCCAGGCCGAGCAGCACCTGCAACAGCGTGTCGGCACCGGCGGCGATGTCGTCCTGGTCGGTGTGCTCGGCCGGGTTGTGGCTGATGCCGCCCACTGACGGCACGAAGATCATCCCGGCCGGGCAGACGCGGGCCAGCATCTGGGCATCGTGTCCGGCACCACTGGCCAGACGCCGGACATCGTGTCCGAGGTCGGCGGCAGTGGCTTCGATCCACTCGATCATCCGCACGTCGAACGGGACCGGCTCGAAACGGGCCAGGGTGCGCACCTCGACCGTGCACCCCTCCTCGGCCGCGGCCTGGTCGCAGAACCGCCACAGCTCGAGCTCGGCCAGCTTGAGGGCGTCGGGGTCGGTGTTGCGGAGGTCGACGGTGAACGTGGCCCGGGCGGGGACGACGTTGATCAGATCGGGGTGCAGGTCGAGCTTGCCCACGGTGCCGACCTGCTGGCTGCCCAGGCGCAGGGCCAGGTCCCGCACGAACACGGCGATGCGGGCCGCCACGTAGCCGGGATCGTGGCGATGGTCCATCGGCGTGGTGCCGGCGTGGTTGGACTGCCCGGCCACGATGACCTCGTGCCAGGAGATGCCCTGCACCTCGGTGACCGTGCCGATCGTGAACCCCTCGGCCTCCAACACCGGTCCCTGCTCGACGTGGAGCTCGACGAACGCCACCGGGGCCACACCGGGGCACGGCGTCGGGCCGGCGTAGCCGATGGCCTGCAGCTCGTCCCCCAGGCGGGCCCCGTCGATGGCGATCACGTCGAGGGCATCCTCGACACCCAGGCCGCCGACGTACACGAGGCTGCCGAGCATGTCGGGGGCGAAGCGGCTGCCCTCCTCGTCGGTGAAGAAGGCGACGGCCAGAGGGTGCTCGGTCTCGACCTTGTTCTCCGTGAGGGTCTCGATCACCTCGAGCCCGGCCAGCACGCCCAGGTTCCCGTCGTAGCGGCCGCCGGTACGCACCGTGTCGATGTGGGATCCGGTGAGCACCGGAGGTCCTGATCGGCGTCCGGGCCGGGTGGCCACCACGTTGCCCACGGTGTCGATGGTGACCTCGAGGCCCAGGTCGCGCATCCAGGTGACGACCAGGTCGCGGCCCAGCCCGTCGGCCGCCGTGAGGGCCAATCGGCTGCAGCCGCCGTCGCCGGTGGAGCCCACCTCGCCCAGCTCGGCCAGGCGCCGTCCGAGGCGTCCGGCGTCGCACCGGAGGTGGCCGGGATCAGAGGCTCCGGCCGACAGCGGGACGGTGGTCGACGAGGTACGCATGGCACGTTCGAGGCTACTGCCTTCAACAAACTGTCAATCCTCGACGGGTAGCTTGTTGACGTGCTCGTAACGGGCGGGACCCTCATCGACGTCGACGGCGAGCGGGTTTCCGATCTGCGCATCGGCACCGACGGCCGCATCGCCGCGGTGGGGTCCGATCTGGCTCCCGAGGCCGGCGAGGAGACCCACGACGCGAGCCGGACGCTACGTGATCCCCGGCGGCGTCGACGCCCACACCCACCTGCACCTGCCGCTCGGGGCCATCGGGGCCAGCGACGACTTCCACACCGGCACCGTGGCCGCCGCCATCGGGGGGACCACGACGGTGATCGAGTACGTCACCGCCGAACGGGGCAGCGACCCGCTCCAGCGCCTGGAGGACTGGAAGCGCCGGGCCGAACCCGCCTCGGTCGACGTCGCCCTCCACATGACCTTCACCGAGGCGGTGGCCGAGAAGGTCGTCGCCCAGTGCGTCGAGCGGGGCGTCACCACGTTCAAGCTCTACATGGCCTACCCCGAGACCCTGCAGGTGGACGACGACGTCATCCTCGACGTGCTCACCATGGCCAAACGCCACGGCGGCATGGTCACCATCCACGCCGAGAACGGCGGCGCCATCACCGCCCTGCGCCGTCAGGCGCTCGCCGCCGGCCGCACCGGCGTCTTCGAGCACTCCCGCACCCGCCCGGCGGTGCTGGAAGGAGAGGCGGTGGCCCGGGCGGCGGCGCTGGCCGAGGTGGCCGAGGCGCCGATCTACGTGGTCCACATGTCGTCGGGTCCCGCACTGCAGGCCCTGCGGGCCGCCCAGGAGCGCGGGGTCGCCGCCTACGGCGAGACCTGTCCGCAGTACCTCTTCCTCGACGCCGACCGGCTGGCCGACGCCGACGGGGAGAACTTCGTGTGCACCCCGCCCCTGCGCGACCCGTGGCACTCCGAGGAGCTCTGGGAAGGCCTGGCTCGAGGCTGGCTGCACACGGTGGCCACCGACCACTGCCCGTTCTGGGTGGCCGACCGCCACGCCGGCATGCAGGGCCGAGCCGACGGCTGGCAGGACTTCACCGAGATCCCCGGGGGGCTGCCCGGCATCGAGACGCGGCTGGCCCTCGTCTGGGACGGCGTGCAGCACGGGCGGCTGTCGCGATCCGACTGGGTGCGACTGTGCGCCGAAGCACCGGCCCGGCTGTTCGGCCTGTGGCCCCGCAAGGGCAGCCTTCGTGTCGGGGCCGACGCCGATGTGGTGGTGTGGGACCCCGAGCGGGTCCAGAGCCTCGACGCCAACGCCCTGCACATGGCCACCGACCACTCGCCCTACGAGGGCATGAGCTCGACCGGGTGGCCGTCGTTGGTCACGGTCCGGGGCACGATCGTGGCCCGTGAGGGACGCTACGTGGGCGAGCCCGGGCACGGTCGGTTCCTCGAGCGCACCGCTGCCGCCCCGCGCTGAGCAGACCGACCACCATCGCGACACCGCGTCGCGTTGGCCACGACTCAGCGCGAGTCGAGGGCGTTCAGGTAGTTGTAGACGGTGAAGCGACTGACGCCGAGCACCTCGGCCACGTCCTCCACCGAGCGGCGCAGAGTGAAGGCTCCGAGTTCGTCGAGACGGCGGACGAACTCCTGCTTCTGCTCTCGGTCGAGCTGGTCGGCCGGCAGTCCCAGCTCCTTCTCCACGGCGGCGATCATCCGGTCGAGAGCACCGTCGAGGCTGGCCGGACGGAAGCCGCCCACCAACTCGCCGTCCCACCGCAGCTCGACGTCCCCGGGCCGGACCTGGCCGGGTCCGACCACGGTCGCGCCGACGGCATCGGCCACCGGCTGCACGGCGGCCACCAGTGGATGACGGGGGGAACTGGGCACCGGCGAGAGGCTATCGCCGCCACCGCGATGGACTAGATTCAACAATCTGTTGAAGGGCGTCCTTCGACCGGCCCGTGGCCCGAATCCCCCCCGAACGGACAGCGATGCCGCAGCTCACCCGCTACTTCGTGAACGACCGCCGCTCCGGCGAGGGCTGGCCAGTGCCGTCCGGTGGCATCCGCTCCCGACCCCTCGATCTGCACCGCCGTCTGCCCGGCTACGCCCCCACGCCGTTGCACCGCCTGAGCGATCTGGCCGCCGAGCTGGGCGTGGGCGAGGTCTGGGTGAAAGACGAGTCGAGCCGCCTCGGTCTGCCGGCGTTCAAGATGCTCGGCGCCTCGTGGGCCACCTACCGCTCCCTCATCGACCGTCTCGGTGACGAGCCCGAGTGGGACTCGATCGACTCGCTGGCCCGGGCCCTGGACCCGATCCGCCCGCTCCGCCTCTGCTCGGCCACCGACGGCAACCACGGTCGGGCCGTGGCCCGCACCGCCCGCCTCCTCGGCTTCGACGCCGCCATCTTCGTGCCGTCGGGGACAGCCGAGGCCCGCATCGAGGCCATCGAGGGCGAAGGCGCCACCGTCGCCGTGGTCGACGGGACCTACGACGACGCCGTGGTCCACTCCGCCGACGTCGCCGCCGCCGATCCCGACGGTCGCACCCTCGTGGTGTCCGACACGTCGTGGGAGGGCTACCAACTGGTGCCTCGGTGGGTCATCGAGGGCTACACCACCATCTTCGAGGAGATCGACGAGGCGCTGGCCGCCGAGGATGCCTCGCGACCCGACGTGGTGGTCATCCAGATCGGCGTGGGTGCACTGGCCGCCGCCGCGGTCGCCCGCTACGGCGACGACGCCCGATCCGGATCCGTCGCCCTGCTCGGCGTCGAGCCCACCTCAGCTGACTGCATGCTGGCGTCGGCGGCGGCCGGCCACCCCGTCGACGTCCCCGGTCCCCACCACTCGATCATGGCCGGTCTCAACTGTGGCGCCCCCTCGATGCTCGCCTTCCCGCCGGTGGCCGGCTCGTTCACCGCCTTCGTCGGCATCGACGACAGCCGGGCCTGTGACGCCATGCGCGACCTCGACCGATTCGGCATCGAGGCGGGCGAGACCGGCGGGGCCGGTCTCGGTGGCCTGCGGGCCGTGCTGGCAGGGCCGCCGGCGGTGCGCCAGGCGCTGGGGCTGGGCCCGGAGACCTCGATCCTGTTGATCTGCACCGAGGGCGCCACCGACCCGGCCGCCTACGAGCGGATCGTCGGCCACCCCCCGACCAGCGCCACCCCGTAGTCGTTCGGCGGGGGGCGAGCGGTTGACCCCGCCGCACTTACGATGCAGACTGCTGCGAAATGGGGGGAACGACGATGGCGGAGAAGCGCGCCGGTCGACCGCGGAACGAGCGTCTCGACGACGCCATCGTCGCCGCCACGCTCGAGCTGCTCGAGGACAGGGGCTACAACGAGCTGAGCCTCACCGCCGTGGCCGAACGGGCCGACACCACCACCGCCGCGATCTACCGCCGGTGGGGCACCAAGTCCGCACTCGTGGCTCACGCCGTGTTCCGCACCGACGGCGACGAGGTCGTCGCCGACACCGGCGACCTCGCCAACGACCTGGCCACCATGGTCCGCTGGTCGGTGAAGAAGATCTACCGGCCGGTGGCGCTGACGGCCATCGGCGGGCTACTGGGTGAGTCCCACACAGACCGCCGCAACCGGGTGACCGACGGGGCCCGGGCCTCGCGACTGGTCGCCGACAGGCTCGACCGGGCGCAGGCCGCCGGCGAGCTGCGCGCCGACATCGACACCAACCTGCTGGCCTCGCTGATCGACGGACCCGTCCTGCACGCCGCGTTCGCAGGCATGACCGAACAGATCGACGAGGCATGGATCGTCGCGCTGGTGTCCGTCGTCCTCGACGGCGCCCGCCCCGCCGGCCCCGCCACCACCCAAACCGACTCGACGCAGAAAGGAGGCCGTCGATGAAGCAGATCATGTTGCACGGCCCCAACGACTGGCGCCTGGACGACATCCCCGAGGCCCGGCCCGGCCCACGCGACGCACTGGTCCGCGTCGCCGCCTGTGGCATCTGCGGCACGGACGTCTCCTACGTGCACATGGGCATGACGCCGGGCCATCCGATCCCCCTCGGCCACGAGATGGCCGGTGTGGTCGACTGGGTGGGCGCCGAGGTGGCCGGCGTGGCCGTGGGCGACCGGGTCGTCGTCTGCCCGTCCGATGCGGGGCACGGCCCGATGGGTACGGGCGGGCCGCAAGGCGGGCTCACGCCGTTGCTCCATGTCCCCGAGGCGGCCGACGGACGCCGATTGTTCAAGCTGCCCGAGGGCATGCCCTTCACCACCGCCGCCCTGGCTGAACCGCTCGCCGTGGGCATGCAGTCGGTGAACCAGTCCGACGCCGGGCCGGGCGACAAGGTGGCCGTGTTCGGCTGCGGCCCCATCGGACTCATGGCCCTGGCCACCCTCGCCGACCGGGGGGTCACCGACACCGTGGCCATCGACTTCAGCGGCGTCCGACGCGACTCTGGCGACGTCGGTCGGGGCTGCGCACGCGCTCGACCCGGCCGAGGTCGACGTCTGGGAGGAGCTGAAACGCCTCCACGGCACGGCGCCGTTCATGTTCGGGCCCACCGCGGCGACCGACATCTTCATCGAGGCATCCGGTGCCGACAGCGTGATCGGCGACGTGCTCCAGAACGGCCGGGTCGACGGCACCCTCGTCGTCGTCGCTCTCCACTACCGGCCGGTGTCGACCAACTACGTGAACGTGCTGATGAAGCAGTTCACGATCCGGGGCTCGATGGAGTACCCGGAGCGGTTCGAGGACGCCATCGACCTGCTCGAGCGGCGGGACCTGTCGGGGCTCGTCACCGACACCCTCGCCCTCGAGGAGTTCGGCGACGGGCTGGCCGTGCTCGAGGGTTCCAAGGACTGCGGAAAGGTGATGATCACGATGGGAGACGTCGGATGAGCAACGGGTTGACCTTCGACTTCTCGGGGACAGCGGTCCTCGTCACCGGAGGCACCAGTGGCATCGGCCACGGAGTGGCCTCGGCGTTCGCCGCGGCCGGTGCGTCGGTGATCGTCACCGGCACCCGCACCGATCCGGGCGACTACGACACCGACCTGTCGGCCTTCGACTTCCGCCAACTCGAGATGCGCGACGGCGAGGCGATCGACGCGCTCGCCGCCGGCCTGGGCTCGCTCGACGTCCTCGTCAACAACGCGGGCACGACGTTCCCCGAGGGCCTCGACGAATGGAGCCCCGAGGGCTTCACCACGTCGCTGGCCATGAACATCGAGGGGGCCCAGCGCCTCACCGTCCGCGCCCGCGAGGCCCTGGCCGCCAGCGCCATGACCGGTGGGGCCAGCGTCGTGAACATCGTGTCGATGGCGTCGTTCCGGGCGGTCACGGTCGTCCCGGGGTACTCGGCGTCCAAAGCGGCCCTGGTGGCCCTCACTCGCAACCTCGCAGTCCACTGGGTCGGTGACGGCATCCGGGTCAACGCCGTCGCCCCGGGCCTCATCGATACCCCGATGACCTCACCGATGAAGTCCTTCCCCGACGTGCTCGAGGCCGAGATCAACCGGGGCGCCATGGCCCGCATGGGTACGCCCGAGGAGGTCGCTGCGGCGGTGCTCTTCCTGTCGAGCGAGGCCTCGTCGTTCACGACCGGATCGGTCTTCGCCGTCGACGGCGGGTTCCTCGCGAAGTAGGAGACGACATGACCAACGAGATCCGCATCGACGATCTGGCCGCGCCGGTGCTGAACGAGGTGCAGCAGATGGGCTTGGAGTACGGCGAGTCGGTCCACACCGAGCTCACCGTCGACGCCGTGTGTGCCGCGGCCGTCGCCGCCACCGGCCTCGACGACTTCGGGCCGGACGACTTCCGGGAGCGCCTCGACGTGCAGCTGTCGGAGATGGACGCCGACCCGGAGCGAACCGGGCTCGGCCGCATGATGATGTTCGGTGACTGCACCCGCTACGCGTCGAACCGGCTTCGCATCCGCGCCCTGCTGAAGGAGCACCCGGAGATCCTCGACATCGAGATCGAGAAGCCGGTCATCGTCATCGGGCTCCCTCGCTCGGGCACGACGAACCTGGTGAACCTGCTGGCCTCCGACACCCGCTTCCGGTCGATGCCGCTCTGGGAGTCCTACGAGCCGGTTCCGAACCCCGACGAACCGACCGAGGTCGACGGTGTCGACCCCCGGTGGACGCGGTGCCAACAGGCGTGGGAGGCCATGCAGGTCGGTGCGCCCTTCATCGCCGCCATGCACCCCATGGAGCCGGATCACATCCACGAGGAGCTGGAGCTCATGCTCCCCGACTTCTCGTCCTACAACCTCGAGTGGGTGGCCCGCACCCCTCAGTGGCGCGACTACTACCTGGGCCACGACCAGACCCCGCACTACGCGTACATGAAGACGGCGCTGCAGATCCTGCAGTGGTACCGGCCCCGCGAGCGCTGGGTGCTGAAGTCGCCTCAGCACCTCGAGAACATCGGCCCGTTGATGACCACCTTCCCGGACGCCACCGTCGTGGTGACCCATCGCGACCCGGTGGCGGTGGTGCAGTCCACCATCACCATGAGCACCTACGGATCCCGCACCTCCTACCGGACCACTGACCCGACGTGGTACCGCGACTACTGGACCGACCGCATCGGCCGCCTGCTCGACGCCTCACTGCGCGACCGGCAGCTGCTGCCCGAGGACCGTCTCATCGACGTGTACTTCCACGAGTACATGGCCGACGAGATGGGCACCCTCCAACGGATCTACGACGCCGCCGGCATCGAGCTCACCGATCTGGCGCGCGCCGAGATCACCGCCCACCAGGACGCCCACCCCAGAGGGAAGAGCGGCCGGGTCGTCTACGACCTGCGGGGCGACTTCTCCACCACTCCCGAGGAGGTGCGCTCCCGCTTCGGGGCGTACCTCGACGCCTTCCCGAACGTACGGATCGAGGTCCAGTGAACATCCAGGAACAGGTCGACCAGCTCATCGACACCCGGCCCGGCCGGGAGCTGCTCACGCCGGTCTACGACGATCCGGCCCACCCAATCGTGGACGGGCTCATCTACCGCTCGGGCGGCACCACCGCGTCGTACCTGGTGCTCACCGACAGCGGCCGGGTGATCGTGAACACCGGCATGGGGTTCGAGGCGCCGCACCACAAGCGGGTCTTCGACGCCATCCGGCCCGGGCCGACCCACATGATCATCACCACCCAGGCCCACGTCGACCACGTCGGCGGTGTCGACCTGTTCAAGGAGCCGGGCACCACCTACATCGCTCAGGCCAACAACCCGGCGTGCCAGGCCGACGACAAGCGCATCCAAGGGCTGCGCAACCGCACGGCCGGCATCTGGTTCGACATGCTCGGCACCGACGCCAAGCGCATCTACGAGCAGAACCCGGGCGTGTCCATGCGCCAGTCCGAGCCCACCCCCGACATCCTCTTCGACGACCGCCTGGCCCTCACCGTCGACGGCCTGCGCATCGAGTTGCTCGCGGCCGTGGGCGAGACGATCGACTGCTGCGTCGTGTGGTTGCCCGATCACCGCATCGCCCTCGTCAGCAACCTGTTCGGACCGCTGTTCCCGCACTTCCCCAACATCAACACCATCCGCGGCGACCGCTACCGGTTCGTCGAACCCCAACAGGCCACCAACCGCATGGTGCGCGAGCTGCGCCCCGAGATCCTCGTCACCGGCCGCTATGAGCCGATCGTCGGGGCCGAGCTCATCGAGGCGTCGCTGGAGCGCCTGCACGGGGCCGTCGACCACGTGCACACGAAGGCCCTCGAGGGCTTCAACGCCGGCACCGACGTGTGGACCCTGATGGACCAGATCGAGCTTCCTCCCGAGCTACGGGTCGGGCAGAGCTACGGGAAGGTCTCGTGGGCCGTACGCACGTTCTGGGAGGAGTACGTCGGCTGGTTCAAGCTCCAGTCGACCACCGAGCTGTACGCCGACCCGGCCCCGGCGGCACTGGCCGAGCTGGTCGACGCTGTCGGCGCCCCGACCGCCCTCGACCGGGCCGAGGCCGCCCTCGAGCGGGGCGACGCGGTGGTGGCCATCCGTCTCGGTGAGGCCGTGGAGGCCGCCGCCCCCGGCAACTCCCGACTGCCCGGGCTCATGGCGGCCGCCCACCGACGGCTGCTGGCCGACGGCGGTGACGTCAGCTTCTGGGAGGAGGGCTGGCTGCGCACCCAGGCCGAGCGGTGGGAGTCCACAGGGTCCTGAGCGGGCCCGGAGGGTGCCGGCTCGGCCCGGAACCGGCCGGGAGACACGCCCACCCCACGCAGCACCGCCAGTAGTCCGTGCGGTCGAAGGCGTCGATCAGGGCCCGATCGAGGTCGGGGGCGTTGACCAAGGTGGCACACCGCGAGATCGCCCTCGGGACCGGCGAGCCACCTGGTCGAGGCGGATGGTCGCGGCTGGCACACTGTGGATCTCATGCAGCCCGACACCGACGACCTCCTGAGCCGGCTGCTCGACGTCCTCCACGACGCCGCCGCCGCGGGCGGCGTCCTACCCTCGGAGCCCGCCCTCGCCGGCCAGCTCGGGGTGAGCCGCCCGAACCTCCGGGAGGTGCTCGCCCGTCTCCAGGCCCAGGGTCTGGTGCTGCGCCGGCGCGGAAGCGAGACCGTCGTCAACGCCGCCGCCCTCGACCTGGTGGCCCGCTTCGATCAGACCTTCGACTACGCCGAGCTCCTCCAAGCCCTGGGCCACGACGCATGCGTCGACGTGCTCGCCGCCGACCTCATCCCTCTCGACCCCGACGCGGCGGAGGTGTTCGGTCGGACGGCCGGCACCACCGCCCTGCGCACGGTGAAGCGTTGGCGGGCCGACGGCCGCCCGGCCATGGCCGCCGTCAACCTGGTGCCGATGCCCGAAGGCACGAGCTCGGTGCCACCCGACGTCACCACGTCGGTGTTCGACTTCGCCGCGGAAGTGGCCGACGAACAGGTGGTGTGGACCATCGCCCGGCCCGGCGCCATCACCCTCGAGCAACGCGAAGCCGGATGGCTCGACCGGTCGGTCGGTGACGCAGTGATGACCATCGAGCAGGTTGGGCTGGGCCGTAGCGGGCGGGCCCTGTTCACCAGCACCGAGCACCACGTGCCGGGCATGGTCCCCTTCGCCCTCGTCCGCGTCGTCCCCCCACGCGGCACCCCACCCCGCTGAGAGACCGCTGGGCCATCGGTGGCTCGATCGGCGCCCCCCCAGGGGCGCCAGACGAGCCAGCCGAGGAGAGGGAGCGGTCAGGCGAGGGCGGCGATGCGGCGCTCGTAGGCCGCGCGACCGGCCCGCTCGAGGGCGAAGGCGTCGAGCACCCGCGCGCGCACCCGTCGCTGCGCGTCGGCGGTGGTGGCGTAGCGCAACACCGTCGTGCGCCCCAGCGCGATGTGGAAGCGCTCGTCGGGAAGGATCTTGGCGATGGCCCGGGCCACGCTCTCGGGCACCCGGGGCATGAGGTCCTCCATGCCCTGGGCCGCACCCAACTCACCGGTGATGTTGTGGGCCGACACCCGCTCGAGCGTGTCCTGGCCGGCGGGATAGAACTCCGCGACCCACGCCACCCACTCGGGCTCGGGGGCCCACCCGTCGAGCGACTCACCCAGTGCGTCGAGCTGGCTGGTCATGATCTTGAAGTGACGGGCCTCGTCGTGGACCTGACGGGCCAGGGCACAGAAGATCTCCGTCTCGGGCGTGTCGGCCAGCCACGCCCCGATGAAGTGCGCGGCCTGGAGCTCGTACCAGGCCTGGAACTTCAGCCACTCCACCAGCTCGGCGGTGGCCAGGGGCTTGTGGGCCCCGAAGCTGGCCTCCTCGGCGGGGACCTCGGCCCGCAGCTCGGCCAGCTCGGCGACCATCGAGTCGTAGAAGTCCTTGGGGTCCATGGCGCCGTCGAGGGCGGACGCAGAACCGTCGGGGAGCTCGACCTCGCCGGGCAGGTCGGACGTGGTGACCTCGACTGCGGTCACGCCGCAGCCCCCGCGCCATCGACCCATGCGCCGGCGCGGTAGCAACCGGCCGACGCCAGCTTCTGGTCGACCGTGAGGGTCTCGAAGCCGTCGGTGACGGTGAGGCCCTCGCCCTCCACGATGGCGAGCAGCGAGATGTCGGCCGGACGGCCGGGCTCGAGCGCACCGAGGAGGGACTCGCGGTGGACCGCCGACGCCGGCCCGGTGGTGGCCATTCCCACCACGTCGGCCAGCTCGGCGCCGAGGGCCCAGACCTTCGACATGGTCTCGGCCAGCGAGTACACGGGGCCGTCGACGTTGAAGATGTTGAGGTCGGTCGACACCGAGTTCGGAAGGTAGCCCTGCTCGAACAGCTTCCGTGCGTCGCGGAAGCGGAAGTCGGTGGCGGAGTGGCCGATGTCGAGGACCAGGCCCCGGTCGACGGCGTCACGGAACTGCGGGGTCACCCGGCCGTCGGTGTCGAGCACGCCCGACGCGCCCCGGTAGGCGTGGGTGAGGATGTCGCCCCCGCGCAAGGTGTCGAGCAGATAGGACGTGGCGATGGTGGGCGTGAACGGGAAGCGCCCGAGATGGACCATCACCGGCATGGCCCCCGCCACCTGCTTGGCCGCCTCCACGAACGGAGAGACCTTGGGGTCGTCGGTGTAGCAGGCCCGCACCTTCATGCCGATCACGATGTCGGCGTTGTCCTCCACGCACTCCATCGCCGACTCGACATCGAGGTTGCGGATGTCGTTGGCGATCTCCAGCTTGTGGCAGATGAAGTCCTTGGTGGCCAGGTAGAGCTGGTTCGGATCGAGGAAGGCCAGGACCCGGGTGCGCACCTCGTTCGAGTCCCAGAGCCGCCGGGTGATGCCGAAGGTGGCCACGCCCGAGGTGCCGCCGTCGATCACCGTGGGCACGCCGGCGTCCACGCCGACCCGGTCGGGCTCGAGGCAGAAGTCGCCAAGACCAGCGGCCACGTGGGCGTGGAGGTCGATCAGGCCGGGGGTCACCAGGAGACCGGCGACGTCGTGCACCGGGAGATCCGGGTGAGCGGCGGCCAGGTCCTGGCCCACCGCCTCGATGCGGCCGTCACGGATGACGACGTCGGCGATCTCGTCGGTCTTGGAGGCGGGATCGATCACTCGACCGCCACGGAGTACGTGATTCGACATGTCTGACATGTTGCCAGACCTGGGTTTCACTGCGTCGTCCCCGCAGTGACAGCTTCCGTCACCATCCCCTGACCCCGACCTGAACCCGCCCTCCCCCGCCACCACCCGGCCCGCCCCCCAACCACCGAAACGATGCGCTTTCCGCGTGCCCCGGCACGCGGGATGCGCATCGTTTGCGGAGACTCGGGGGTCAGGAGACGGGGGCCTGAAGGCGTTCGGCCAGGGCGCGGTGGCGCACGAGCATCTCGTCGACGCCGAGGGCGGTGGGCTCGCCGCCCTCGACCACCATCCGCCCGGCGACCACCGTGTGCCGGGCCGAGACGGGACCGCACCGCAGCCAGGCCTCGATCGGATCGGACAGGGCCCCGGCGAAGCGGACCCCCTCCAGCGGCCAGCAGACCAGGTCACCGGCGGCGCCGACCGACAGCTCGCCGATCTCGCCCTCCCGACCCAACGCCCCGGCACCACCCCGGGTGGCGATCTCCAGGGCGGTGCGGGCGCCCATGGCCGCCGGACCCTGGCGCAGCTTGCCCAACAACATGGCGTTGCGGGCCTCCATCCACAGCGACGCCGAGTCGGCCGACGCCGAACCGTCGCACCCCAGACCGACCTTCACCCCGGCGGCGCGCATCTCGGCCACCGGCGCCAGGGCGCCGGCGCCGCCCACGATCATGTTCGAGCTCGGACAGTGGGCCACGCCGACGCCGTGGGCGCCGAGACGGGCCACCTCGTCGGCGTCGGGGAAGATGCAGTGCGCCACCCAGCTGCGGTCGCTCATCCACCCCACGTTCTCGAAGTGGTCCACCGTGCGGCACCCGAAGCGTTCGGCGGCGAAGGTGTCCTCGTCGGCGTCCTCGGCCAGGTGGGTGTGGAGCCGGACGTCGAGACGCTCGGCCAGCTCCGCCGTGCGCCGCATGAGCTCGGGGGTGACCGAGAACGGCGAGCACGGGGCCAGCGCGATGCGCACCATGGCGCCATGGGTCGGGTCGTGCCAGCGGCGCACCAGCCGCTCGGAGTCGGCCAGGATCTCGTCGTCGTCCTGCACGACCGAGTCGGGAGGGAGACCGCCGTCCTTGCGGGAGAGGCTCATCGAGCCCCGGGTCGGGTGGAAGCGCATGCCCAGCTCCACCGCGGCGGTGATCTCGGCGGAGATGAGGTCTCCGCCTCCGGCGGGGTGGACGTAGAGGTGGTCGGTGGTCGTGGTGCAGCCGCCCAGGGCCAGCTCGACCAGGCCGATCCAGGCCGACACGTAGGCCGCCTCCTCGTCGAGGCGGGCCCACTGCGGGTACAAGGTGGTGAGCCACGTGAACAGCGAACCCTCCACCGCGGGGCGGTAGGCGCGGGTGAGGTTCTGGTAGATGTGGTGGTGGGTGTTGACCAGACCGGGGGTGACGAGGCAGCCCTCGGCCCGCAGCACCCGGCTGGCCTGAGGCGTCGGCTCGTCAGCCGCGCCGATGGCCGACACCAGCCCGTCGGTGATCGCCACCCACCCACCGTCGAGCTCCCGACGGTCGGTGTCCATGGTGGCCACCATCCGGGCGCCCACGACGATGAGGTCGGCCGGACGCTGGGCGGCAGGATCGGGCGCCGAGGGGACGGAGTTGTCGGACATGGCCGGCGACCATAGGTCCACCTCCGGAGCCTTCGCCTCTGACGGCGGTGACGAGTTGGTGAACTGCCGGTCGGCCCCCCGTAGGCTCCACGCCCATGCGCGTCGAGCGGGTCGAGCTGCGAATCGTCGCCCTACCGATGGTCGCGCCTTTCGCCGCCGCCCACGGCACCGTGTCGATTCGTCGGTCGGTGCTGGTCCGACTCGTCGGTGCCGACGGCGAGGGGTGGGGCGAGTGCGCCGCCCTCGAGGCCCCCACCTACACGTCGGAGTTCGTCGCCGCCGCCTTCCTGGCCCTGCGCGACCACCTGGTCCCCCGCCTGCTCGACGCGGGAGGGCACGGGCCGGGACCGACGGCGGCCGACCTCGGTCGTCTCACCGCCGACGTGGTCGGCCAGCCCATGGCCAAGGCCGCCCTCGAGCTGGCCCTCCTCGACTACGAGGGCCGCGCCGCCGGCGTCCCGCTGGCCCGCCTCCTCGTGCCCGACCCTCCCGGTCCGGCCCGCTCGGTCGTGGCCGGCGCGGCAGTGGGACTGCTCCCCGACCCCGAGGCGGTGGCCGCAGAGGTGGCCGCGCTCTGCGCCGCCGGATACGGCCGGGTGAAGGTGAAGATCGCGCCGGGTCGCGACCTCGACCACGTCCGGGCGGCGCGGGAGGCGGCGGACGACGGCGTCGTCCTCATGGTCGACGCCAACGGCGCGTACCGCCTCGATGCCGAGCCCGGTGCGCCCGAGGACGCTCGACGACTCGAGGCGTTGGACGCCCTCGCCCTGGCCTGCATCGAACAGCCTCTCCCCGCCGACGACCTGCTCGACCACGTCGAGCTGGCCCGCCGTCTGGACACGCCGGTCTGCCTCGACGAATCGCTCACCTCCCCCGCCCTCACCTTCCAAGCCCTGGACATGGGCGCCTGCTCGGTCGTGTGCGTCAAGGCACCGCGCTACGGAAGCTGGCGGGCCGCGGCCGAGGTGCTCGAGAGGTGCGCGGGCACGGGGACACCGGCGTGGGTCGGGGGCATGCTCGACGGCGGGTTGGGCCGGAGGGCCAACGTGGCGCTGGCCTCGCACCCGGGGGCGTCGCTGCCCGGCGACCTGGCCGCCACCGATCGGTACTTCACCGACGACGTGTGTCCGTCCGTGACCCTCGACCGCACCGCCGCCCCGGCGACCGTCGCGGTGCCCGACGAGCCCGGCCTGGGCGTGGAGGTCGACTCGGGTGTCGTCGATCGGCTTACCGAACGGCACGAGCAGATTTCACGCTGACCCGCCCCTCGCCGGCGAACGGGTGGGGCGAGCGTGCCCCACGGCGCTCGTTTCACCTACCAGTTCGGCAGGGTTGACCGGCTGGGGTCAGGCGGTGACGGTGTCGGTGTCGCGGCCCGAGCGCAGGGTGGTGCCCGGGGTGTCTCCGGTGACGACCCCGTCGCGGACGATGTCGACGCCGGCGACGATGGTGGCGTCGATGCCCGTCGCCTCGCTGTACAGCCGCCACCCGCCGCCCGGGAGGTCCTGGCGGGGCGCGACCCGACCGGGCCCGACGGTGTCGGGATCGAGCACCACGAGGTCGGCGTGGTAGCCCTCCGCGATCCGGCCCCGGTCTCGGAGGCCGTAGAGCTGCGCCGGAGCCTCGGTGAAGAGCTGGACGGCCCGCTCGAGACCCATCAGCTGGCGCTCCCGGACCGCCTCGGCGAAGAAGCTGGTGTGGCAGGCGAAGGTCTTCATCATGTCGAGGTGCGCACCGGCATCGGAGCCGCCGGCCACGACACGGGGATCGGACTCCAACAGCCGCACCCGTTCCGCCCACGACTCGTCGTCGGTGCCGATGGTCGGCGCTTCGAGCCCGGTCGCCAGGTCGTCGGCGACCACGATGTCGAGCATGACGTCGAGGGCGTCACCGGTGCCCCGCTCGGCGGCGATGTCGGCGATGGTCCGCCCGACGAGGCTCTCCAGGTCCGCCGACCCGACGTCGGCGATCCGGAAGTCGGCGAACCGCGAGATCGTGTGCTGGGGCGGGAGGTCGGCGACTGCAGCGCGCAGCCTCTGACGCACGGCCGGATCGGCGAGGGCGGCTCGGCGCTCGGCGTGGGGCAGGTGGATGACGTCGGCGAAACCAGGGATCAGGTCGAGCACGAAGCCCGAACCGAAGCAGAGCCGCATGCGCATGGGCTCGGGCAGGCACAGGCCGACCACCCGACCCCCTCGCTCGGTGGCGAGGTCGGACGCCGCCAGCTTGTTGGCCCGTCCGGCCCGGGCCTCGTCGCCGGCCGACACGACCATCACGTTCCAGTTCAGGGGGCGGTTGGCGGCCGCCGACATGTCGGCCATCAGGCCGGCCTCGAAGTCGGTGAACCGAGCCGAGGCGGCCGGGATGAACTCGATCGAGGTGCCCGGGTGCTCGCCGGTGGCCCGGGCCAGGGCGAGGAACTCGGCCTCGGTGGCGAACCTCGACGGCACAGGATTGCCCTCGTGGTCGCTGTGGCTGGGTGAGAACGTGCTGGAGAAGCCGAGACCCCCGGCGGCGATGCTGGCGTGGAGCAGCGCCACCATGGCGTCGAGCTGCTCCGCAGACGCCTCGTGGCCCACGCTGTCAGCGCCCATCACCACGCGCCGCAGGGCGCTGTGGCCGACCATGAAACCGGCGTTGACGGCCAGATGACCGTCGAGGCGATCGAGCCAGGAGCCGAACGAGTCCCACTTCAGGTCGAGCCCCGCCTCCAGCGCCTCCACCGGCATGCCCTCGACCCGGGCCAGCATCGGGATGAGGTACTCGGCGGCGTCGGGATTGATGGGGGCGATGCTGAAACCGCAGTTGCCACCGAAGACGCTGGTGACGCCGTGCAGCGACGACGGCGTGGCCGCCGGGTCCCACATGAGCTGCGGGTCGTAGTGCGTGTGCACGTCGATGAAGCCCGGCGTGACGACCTTGCCCTCGGCATCGACGGTGCGGGCGGCGTCCTCGTCGACCGCACCGATGACCACGATCCGCCCGTCGCGGACTCCGACGTCAGCCCGGAAGCCGGGACGGCCGGTGCCGTCGACGATGGTTCCTCCGCGGATGACGAGATCGAGCATGGTGGCCCCCTGGCGACGTGTCGAGGAAACCATCCTGGCACCGAGTCGCCACCAGTGCCTCCACACCCTCACCGCTCGGTCGGCCGAGCCCGTCCGCGCCCACCCGTAGACTCGCCCCTCGTGCCCGAGCCCCTGACCGCCTATCCACCGCCCCGCCACGCCATGCGGCTGCTGGCCCTGGAGTCCGAAACGGACGCGACCGGCGACATTCGAGGCTGGCTGCGGGTCGGTCCGACCACGTGCACCCCCTCGGGCGGGGCCCGGCTGGCTCCCGTGGCCATGCTCGTCGACGCCCTCGGGGGCCTCCGCTCCCTGAGCGCCGCCGCTCCGGGTTGGGCCTTCACCGCCGACATGTCGATCCATCTGCTGCCCGTCGGCCCGACGACGCGGCTGCAGGCCGACGCCCACGTCCGGCGGCGGGGACGACGAACCCTGGTGCTCGAGGTCGACCTCACCGCCGATGGGATCCCGGCGGGGTTGGCCACCCTCTCGTTCACGATCGTCGCCCGTCCGGAGCACCTCGTCGACGTGCAGATCGACACGTCGCCGGGGCGCCGGATGATGTCCGTCCTCGATCCCGACGAGCCTCCGGCCGGGCCCTACCTCGAGGAGCTCGGTCTGGTCGTCGAGCGCCCCGGGCACATCTCGGTCGAGCTGAGGCCGGAGGTGAGCAACACCGTCGGCGCCCTGCACGGCGGCGTTCACTCCGCTCTGGTCGACGAAGCGGCCCGCACCCTGGGCGTCGAGGTGCTGGGCCCCCGGGCCGAGACCACCGATGTGCACCTCGCCTTCCTCGAACTGGGACGCGCCGGCCCCCTCCTCGCCCGGGCGACCCTCGTCGGCGGCCCCGCCCCGGCCGGTGACCGGGCCACCGTCGAGGTCGAGGTCCGCGACGCCGACGCCCGGCTCTGCTCCTACGCCACCGCCGAGGTCACCGTTCCGTGAGCACCGAGTCGGCTGGCGAACCCGCCCCGGTGAGCGGCTTCGGGCTCCAGCGCGAAGGCGGGGTGGCCGCCTACCTGCCGATGTCGGTGTCGGAGACGACCTCGGGCACCGAGCCGCTGCCGGTGCTCGAGGGACACTTCGCCGCGCCCGCCCACCTCGTCGACGACGACGGGCGGACGCCGACCGGGGTGCTGAGCTCGCTCGTGGACTCCGTGGGCGGCCTGGCCTGCGGACTGGCGTCTCTCCCGGAATGGATCGTGACGACGAACCTGACCCTGCGGCGCGCTCCTGACGCCCTCCACGGCCCCCGGGGCACCGGCCCGCTCGTGCTGCGCTCGGAGGCGATCCGCAAGGGCCGGTCGGCGGTCGTCGCCCGAATCACCACCATCGCGGCGGACGGCGCCGAGGTGGCGACGGCCTGGATGACCGCGGCGATCCTCAGCCCGGCCGACGGACCACCCCCCGTCGTACGGCCCGTGCGTCCGCTCGACCACCCCCGACCCGACGACCCCGTCTACCTGGCCCCGGTACCGACCTTCTTCGGCTTGGTGGACCACGAACCGGCCGGTCGGGCCACGCTCGCCGTGGTCGACCGCACCCGGAACCCGTGGGGGATCCTCCACGGCGGGGCCATCGCCATCGCCGCCGACGCCGCCGCCCGCAGCGTGGTGAGCGGCCGGCCCAGCACGGCCGCGCAGTCCGACGTCGTCGTGACCGACATCGTGGTGCACTACCTCAGCCCGGGCCGGGTGGGCCCGGTGCGGGCCACCGCCGAGATCGTCGGACGGCGGGGCGCCGACCACCTGGTGCGCCTGGTGGTCCGCGACCTCGGCGCCGACGATCGGCCCATCGCCCGAGCCGTGGTCACGGTTCGCGCCGAGGCCTGACCGGGTGACCTAGGCGGTGAAGTAGCCGGCCACGTCGGCGATCACGTGGGCCGGAGCGCTGGAGGTGAGGGTGACCCGCCCGGAGATGCCGAGGGTGGCCAGCACCAGGTTGGGCACCGTCTGACCGGCCACGTAGTTGAGGTTGGAGGAAACGGGCGGATACGTCCCGGTCGGATACACGTTCAGCCAACCGCCGGCCGCCGGTTGGGTCACGGTGACGTTGAGGAGCACCGCACTCACACCGGTCGCCGGTACCCCGCCCCTGCCCGCCACCCCGAGCTCGATGGGATGGGTGGCGGACACCCGGCCGTCGTTTCCGGCCGCCCGGGTGTCGAGCACCCGCGCCGGAGTCAGCGAGACGTACTGCGCCTTGGACGGGTCGCCCACGAAGCACCCGAGGACGTCGGCGAGGGCGTGGGTCGCCCCACTCGAGTTGTTGATGCTCACCTGGCCTCCGGCGCCCAGCTTCGCCACCACCAGGTTCGGCACCGTCTGCCCGGGTCGGAAGTTGAGGCTGGACGTGGGGGGCCGGTCCTCGCCTGTCGGCCAGACCGTGAACCACCCTCCGGCGGTCGGGTTCACGGCGGTCACGTTGAGAACGACGGCCCCCACGGCCGTGGCCGGGACGCCGCCGGCCCCCGCCACCGTCAGGTCCACGGTGGAGTCGGCCCCCATCGGCACCTTCGGGCCCGGGCGTCCCAGGCCGCTGCGGGTGTCGAGGATCCGCTGGGGAGGCAGGGCCAGCAGCCGCTGACCGGCCTGGGTCGTGTAGTAGCCCACGACGTCGGCGACGACATGGGAGAAGCCGGACTGGTTGCGAACCATGATCCGACCGTCGGGCCCGAGCTTGGCCGCCACCATGTTCGCCACCGTCTGGTGGGCGCCGAAGTTGAGGTTCGAGGCCACCGGTGCCGACACGCCGCTCGGGTACACGGTGAGCCAGCCCCCGGCCGAGGGGTTGGCGACCGTCACGTTGAGCATCACACCGGTGACCCCGGTCAGGGGCACGCCACCCTGCCCGAGCACCGTCACCGCGATGGCCGCGGCTGGGCCGATGGGCGCGAGTGGAGCGCCGTTCCCGGTCCGGGTGTCGAGGATCCGGGCCGGACTCAACGGGACGAAATCGGCAGGCACCACCGGCGGCGGGGGTGGAGGGGGCGGAGGGTCCCCGTGGCCCGGAGCGCCGGTGAACAGGTCGAGGTGCGGGAAGTCGGCGCCGAGGATCTCGCCCGACCCGCCCCCCAACCAGCCGTCGAGCACCGAGGCGTACACGGAGCGGAAGTCGACCGTCGGCGTCAGCTGTCCCTGCGCCAGCGTCGTCAGCGACGGCAGCTGGCCCTTGAGCCCTCCCGCCACACCGGCTCCGACGAGCAGCAGCGACGACGCCGTCCCGTGGTCGGTGCCGTTGGAGTCGTTGGCCCCGAGCGTGCGGCCGAACTCGGAGAACGTCATCAACGCGGTGCGCTTGGAGAACCGGGACTCCAGCGTGCCGAAGAAGGCATGGAGGCCGGCGTCGAGCTCGGCCATGCGCTGGCCGTGCATGTACGTCTGGTCGGCATGGGAGTCGAAGTCGCCGAAGCTGACGCCGATGATCCGGATCCCCAGGTCGGCGTTGACCAGCCGGGCGGCGAGGGTCAGGTCCCGGACGATGCCGCTGTCGGGGAGAGCGGTGTCGTAGAGGGGGGCGAGGGCCAGGGACGTCTCGACCATCACCCGGCCGCTGGCCCCGAGGGCGTCGGCCCAGGGGCCGAGGCCGACGGGACCCTCACCGAGGTCGGCCAGGGCCTGGTAGAGGCGGACGTCGTTGGGATCGGTCGACGCCGCCACCGTCGCCGAGGAGGAGCCGACGGCCAACGCAGACCCTCCGACCCCCACCATGTGCAGCGGCGTCGAGGAGCCGATGGCCACCGCCCGGAAGGGATCGTCCCACCCCAGCCCGTCGACCCACCGGCCCAGCCATCCCGACGTGGGTGGTCCCCCGCTGGCCGAGCCCTGCATCCACTGGGCCATCGAGTTGAAGTGGCTCAGGTCCCAGTCCGGGCGGCCCACGCCCTGGACGACGGCGACCCGCCCGGCGCCGTACTGGCCGTGGAGCCAACTCAGGTTCGGGTGCAGGCCGGTGCCGGCGACGAGGGGCAGGGCGGCCGCCTGGGCGATGGCCAGCGACCCCCGCTTGGCGTAGTAGGTGCTCTGTCCGGTCGGCACCACCATGTTGAGCCCGTCGTTCCCGCCGCCCATCAACACCACGACGAGCACGCCGTCGCTCGGACCGATGGGGGTGGCGTCGGCCATGGCCTCGTCCCACCCCGGTACGAGGCCGGCCAGCACCTGGGGCGCCACCAGGGCGCCACCGACGCCGAGGCCGACGGCCTGCAGGAACCGACGCCGGCCGATGGCGCCGGGGCGGCGATCACCGGGGACGCTGAGGCGACGCAGGGCGTCGAAGGTCGTCTCGTCGTCAGCGGTCACGGCTGCTCCGTCCTCATGCGAGCTGCATCTCCGGCGTCAGGAGCACGAGAGTCAGCAGGTTCGGGCGCACGGCCCACGACTGGCCGGGAACGCTGCGCTGGGCCGCCACGAAGGCCTCCAGCGTGCTGCGGGTGTGAGCGGTGGCCCGATCCAGCTGGCAGAGGTCGAAGGCGGCCTGTACGGCGGCGGCCGGGGTGAGGCTGCTCACGTCGGCCAGCACACCGGCATCCATGGCTCGCCACGTGACGTAGCGGGCGAAGGCCGCCTTGGCCGCCGCCGCGCTCGACGAGATCCAGTAACCGTTGGACCGCCAACCGGAGACGTTCGGGGGATCGAAGGGGGACTGGCCCATGGCGCCGAGCCACCACTGGGGGTTGGCCGTGGCTGCGTTCAGCCCGGTCGCCCTCATCACCGCGACGACCCACTCGATGGGCGAGCGGACCAGGCCGAGGCGGGCGGCGTCGGTCCAGAACTCCGGGCGCAGGAACACCGCCCGCAGCAGGTTCTTCACGTTGAGATCGGAGGCGAAGCCTGCCCCCAGCTCGTTGACCAGCGTCGGCGACGGGTTGGGATGGGCGAGGTAGGTCCACACCTTCCGGGCGATGAACCGACCGGCGATGGGACGGGTCGTGGCGTCGGTGAGGAGGTGGTCGATGATCTCCGGTCCCGTCCACGCCCGGGTCACGCCCATGAAGGTCTTCTGGCCACCGTCGTGCCAGGACGGGCGGTAGACGTAGGTCCACGTGTCGTAGTCCAGGCCGTAACCCGTCCACGCCGCCGAGGAGGCGTCCACATCGGGTTCGCTGTAGGTCCCCACGCCCAGGGTGAACAGCTCCATGAGCTCCCGGGCGAAGTTCTGGTTCGGACCGCCGACGCGGTTCCGGGCGTTGTCGAGGTAGTCGAGCATGGCCGGCTGCAGGGCCATGGTCTGGGTGAGCGACTGGAAGTCACCGAGCGCCTTCGACCGGTACAGCGCGTTCTGCGCGTACATCGACGGCATGTGGAAGACCTTGCCCTGGCCCGAGACGAAGTGGCCGTGCCAGAAGAGGGTCATCTTCTCCACGACCGGCGCCGGTGCCGTGGCCATGCGGTCGAGCCACCACTGGGTCGTGGCCACCCACTTCTGGTACTCGCTGAGGGCGGGGTCGACCAGGGCGGGGGGCGCCACCGCCGGCGGGGCATCGGTGGTGTCGAGGACGGCCTCGACCAGGGCGGGCCGATCCAGGGGCGCCAGCTCGGCGATGCGCGCCGGGGTGGCCACGAAACCGGCGCGGCGCAGGACGTGGGCGACGTCAGTGGGACTGGTGGCCATGGCCTCTCCGCACGGACCGACCCGGTGGCCGACCTGCCGGTACATCGGCCGACGATCGCCCGCACTTGAGGGATCACCGCCCGGGTCGATCGACGACGCCGCGGACCGGTTCACGACCGGGTCAGCGCTGCCCTACGCTCAGACCCTTCACCGAGGCCAGGAGGGAGTTCGTGGCGCTGACGTTCGACCAGGCCGTGGCCGCGCTCACCGGCCCTGGGGCACCGTTCGAGCTCGGCGAGGCCGACGTCCTCGGGCGCACCGCGACCGTCTTCGCCGGCACCCCTCCGTCGCTGCGGGACCTGTGGGACACGCTGCGGGCCCGACCCGACGACGTCTACCTGGTCTTCGAGGACGAGCGCTGGACGTTCCCCGAGTTCATGGCCCGGACCGACGCCATCGCCGCCGCCCTCGTCGACCACTGCGGTGTCGCCCGGGGTGACCGGGTGGCGATCGGCATGCGCAACCTCCCCGAGTGGGTGATGACCTATGCCGCGGTCACCTCCATCGGCGCGGTCGTGGTGTCGCTCAACGCGTGGTGGACCGGACCGGAGATCGAGTACGGGCTGGTCGACTCCGGGACCGTCGTGTTGGTGGCCGACCAGACCCGCATCGACCGCATCGGGATCCGGCTGGCCGAGCTGGGGGTGCACGGGCTCGCCGTGCGGGCCACGGGCGAGCTCCCCGACGGGTGCGACCACCTCGACGACGTCGTGGTGCCGGGGGCGGCGATGCCGCAGGTCGCGATCGCCCCCGACGACGACGCCACCATCCTCTACACCTCGGGCACCACCGGCCATCCCAAAGGCGCGGTGTCGACCCATCGGGCCGTGCTGTCGGCGTTGATGGGCTTCGCCTGTCGGTCCCTGGTCGAGGGTCTCCGATCGGAGAGCACCGTCCCCCCGGCCGACACCGCCGTGCCCGCCTGCTTCATCCTGGTCGTGCCGCTGTTCCACGTCACCGGCTCGGTGCCGGTGATGCTCGGTTCCGCGATCACGGGCACCCGGCTGGTCATGATGCAGCGGTGGGACGCGGGACGGGCCCTGGAGCTCATCGAGCGGGAGCGGGTGACCAGCTTCATCGGTGTGCCCACGATGGCCCAGGACCTGCTCGCCCACCCGGACTTCGCCCGCCGGGACACCTCCACCCTGGCCCAGGTCGGAGGGGGCGGGGCCCCGATGGCCCCGGAGCTGGTCCGCCGCATCGAAGGGTCCTTCGGTGGCCACGGCCATCCCATCCTGGGGTACGGCCTCACCGAGACCAACGGCTTCGGCCCGAGCCACATGGGCGACGACTACCTGGCCCACCCGGCGAGCTCGGGCCGCCTGATCCCGATCGCCCAGATACGGGTCGTCGACCCGGCCGGCCAGGTGCTGGCGCCGGGAGAGATCGGGGAGATCCAGCTGGCCGGGGCCATCTTGATCCGGGGCTACTGGAACCAGCCCGAGGCCACCGCCGAAGCATTCACCGACGGTTGGTTCCGCACCGGCGATCTGGGCTACCTCGACGGCGACGGATTCGTCTTCATCGTCGACCGCATCAAGGACATGGTCCTGCGGGGCGGGGAGAACGTCTACTGCGCCGAGGTCGAGGCGGCGATCTACGAGCACCCCGACGTGCACGAAGCGGCGGTGTTCGGCCTCCCCCACGAGCGTCTCGGGGAGGAGGTGGCGGCGGCGGTGCAACCGGTGCCGGGCACCTCCCTCGACCCGGACCAGCTGGACGCCTTCCTCGCCGAGCGGATCGCCTCGTTCATGGTTCCCACCCGCTGGTTCGTGCGTGACCAGCCGCTCCCTCGCGGAGCCACCGGGAAGATCCTCAAGCGGACCCTGCGCGACGAGGTGGCGACGTCGACCAGCTGAGCGACACCCGAGCGGAGCCCGACGCCTCCTGGCCCGCCCGCATCGACCGCTGGGCCGCCACCCGCTGGTCGGTCGCGCTGGTCGCCGGCTTCGCCGCGCTCGTGCGCCTGGTGTACCTGTTCGGGTTCACCTGGAACACCCCGCCCCGCAGCGACGCCATCCAGTACATGGACCTCGGTCGGGTGCTCTCCGAGGGCCGGGGCTACGTGGACACCTTCCCGCAGCTGTACCTGCACGCCACCGCCTTCCGACCGCCCGGCTACCCGGGGGTCCTGGCTCTGCTGTTCAGCGTGACCGGAGCGTCCTATCAGGCCGCCCGCTTCCTGAACGTGGGGTTCGGCGTGCTCGTCGTCGTAGGGGTTTACCTCCTCGTGCGTCGCCACGTCGGGCCGAGGGCGGCGATCGTCGCCGCCCTGCTCACGTCGGTGATCCCCAACTTCCTGGGCAACGACACCTACCCCCTCAGCGACACGCTGTCGATGCTGCTGCTCGTGGTGGTGCTGTGGTTCTTGATGGAGCGCAACTGGTGGGCGGCGGGGTTGGCGTGCGGGGCCCTGGTGCTCACCCGGCCGAGCGCCCAGTTCCTGGTGGTCGTGCTGGCCGTGTGGCTGTGGCACCGCCTCGGATGGCGCACCGGATGGCGGGCCGCGCTCGGCTTCTCCGTGATCGTGGGGGTGTTCATGGGGGGCTGGATGGTGCGCAACTGGATCCAGCTCGGCGAGCCCGTGTTCGTGACGTCCAACGGCTTCAACCTCAGTGCCAAGTACTCGAAGGCGGCCACCGACGACGGACACTTCATCGACCCCAACGAGGACGCGCGCTTCGACGACCGCAACGTGCGCCTGGCCCAGTTCAACGAGGTGCGGTGGGACACGGTGCTGCGGGGCATCGCCGTCGACAACATCCGTGAGGACCCCGCCGTCGTCGCCCAGGTCGTCGGGGGGAACGTTCGCGACTACTTCGAGTTCAACCGCAGCTCCAACGACTACGCCGACCGGATCGACGGGCGCTCGGAGACGGTCCGGGACTGGACGCTGTGGGCGTTCTACCCCTTCGCCGTGCTGGGCACCGTCGCCCTGATCCTGCGCCGGCGGGAGGCTCTCGTGGGCCTGGCCGGCCTGGTGGCGCTCTACTTCTTCGTGGTCACCATCGCCTTCGCATCGCCCCCCCGGCTCCGCACCCCCGTCGAGCTGATGTGGTGCATCGGGGTGGGAGCGTTGGTGGAGGCCCTCTCCCGCCGCGCCGAGCCGGCGCCCGCCTGACCCTCGACCCACCGCACCGAACAGGTGTTCAGCTACGGTGGAGGGATGGCGCAGTGGCAGGGATCCCTCTTCGCCCTCGGCGGACCCGAGGCGGTGCCCGAGGCCCCCACCGAGCGCGTCGACCTCGACCCCACCTCCTGGGTCGACGTGACCCGGGGCTTCCTGGCCGGGGCCGACGAGGTGTGCGCCTCTCTCATCGAGTCGGTCGACTGGCGGTGCCACCGGCGGCGGATGTACGACCGGGTCCTGGACGACCCCCGCCTGTCGCGGTGGTTCGCGGTCGACGTGGCCCCACCCCATCCGGTTCTGGTCGAGGCGAGGCGCGTGCTCGTCGACCGCTACCGACGTCGGTTCGGCGGGCCGGGCCTGAACTACTACCGCGACGGACGCGACAGCGTGGCTCCGCACCGTGACCGCGAGCTGCGGGAGCTCGACGAGGCTCTCGTGGCCGTGCTCACCCTGGGCGACCGGCGTCCCTTCCACCTTCGACCTCGCGGTGGGGGTCCGTCGATCGACGTGGCCCCGGCCTCGGGTGACCTGTTGGTCATGGGCGGGCGGTGCCAGCTCGACTGGGAGCACGGCGTGCCCAAGGTGGCGGCCGCCGGGGCCCGGGTCTCGGTCTCGTGGCGCTGGAGCCCCCGGGTCGAGGCCCTGGGGGGATTCGACCCGGACCCCGACGAGCCCGAGCCCGATGAGGCGTGCGGGCCCGAGACCGGGGACGAAGCGATCAGCTGAGCTTCACCATGCCGGTCCACAGCCAGGTCACGATGATGGCGCCGGCCGCCACCCCCTCGAGCACGACCACCGTGGCCAACGCCCCCACCTTGAGACGGGGATCGGGCACCTTGGGGCGCAGCGGCCAGCGAGGCGCCCAGCCCATCACCGCCATTCCGAACAACGGAAGGGCGTAGCGGGTGATCTGGTTGCCCATCCGCTTCCCGTCGAGGGTGTCGTCGAAGTAGATGTAGCTCGACACGTAGAGCACCAGGAGCAGTGCCGCCGTCCCCAGTGCGAAGATCGCTCGAGGCAGGCGGCGCAGGGCCAGCAGGTCGTCCCGGTCGAGGACCATGGCGGCCACCACGAAGGCGATCAGCACCAGCCACGGCACGAACTCCGGGAGCCCGGACCGCCAGTAGCCGAGCTGGCGGGTCCACCGCTGCACCGAATCCGGGAAGGAAGAGAACCAGTTGCCGAGGACCCGGCCGAGGAAGCCGAACGGGTCGTCGAGGAGCCGCTGGCGCTGCACGTCGGGTTGGTAGGTGATCGTGTCGAAGGCGCCGACCGTGACCGACTGGTAGGTGCCGGAGGTCGTGAGCAGGGTCACGGCCAGCCCGATGAGGGCCGCTCCAGAAGCGGCCGCCGCCGCGACCCGCACGTGGAGGTCACGCCACCGCACGAGGAGCAGCGCAGGGAAGGCGGCCAGCACGAGGAAGTAGGGCGGCTTGGCCAGGGCCAACAGCAAGCCTGAACCTCCGACCCACAACGCGGTCGTCCACCACGGGCGCATCCCTGGTAGGGCGGCGTCGGCCTCCTTGGCGTGGAGCCGCGCCGGGGCGTCGGGAACCGGGGCCGGGCGCCAGACGCGCGTCCACACCGCCAACGCGAGCAGCAGGGCGCCGACGGTGACCGAGTCGGGGGTGACGGACGCGCCGATCGCCAGGTTGAGGGGGAACAGTGCGGTCAGGGCCAGCGTCCATCGAAAGGCCGTCGCCGCCCGCACGGCGAACACGGCCAGGGCCAGGTACACGAGGAGGTCGGCGAGGCGACCGCACCAGACCACCACCACACCGGGCGCTCCCACCGCGTTGGGGATGACCATGCCCAACGCCGACGGTCCGTACGCCACCGGGGTCGCCGCCGTCGTCGGCTGGGTGTCGATGAAGGTGGTGTCGTCCCAGTTCGGGTGGCTGTCGAGGAGATCGCCCAGCAGGCCGCCGCCCCAGGGGGACGTGACCAGGAAGTTGGAGGTGATGCGGTTCTGGTCCCGCGTGTAGGAGCTGGGGATCAGCGACCCGACCTGACCATCGTGGGTGCCGGGGAACAGGTTGCCGTGGGCCATGTCCAGCGCCCGCGCGAAGTGGGTCGCTTCGTCGGCGCCCGACGCCCAGGGTGGGCTGAGGAACGTGAGCAGCAGCCCGACGATGCCGCCGACCACCAGCACCAACAGCTCTGGACCCCGCTTGGACATGTCGCTCCTGGCCGGGCGACGCGACAGCGTTGGACGGCCGGCGCGAATCTAGTGCTCCGCCCCGGGATCCCTGTGACCCTCGGGCTGGCTAGGCGGGGCGCCGCTCGTTCAACACCTCGGCGTTGTCGCGCATGATGAGTCGTTGGACCACGGGGGAGAGGTCCTTGAGCTCGTCGGCGTAGTCGAGGGGCTCGGGCATGCCCTCGATGTGGGGCCAGTCGGACCCGAAGATCACCCGGTCGGAGCCCATCAGTTCGATGACCTCGTGGAGGTCGTCCTCCCAGAACGGGTTGATCCAGATGTTCTGGCGGAAGGTCTCCGACGGGAGCTGGTGGAACCAGCCCGGCATCTTCGACGCAACCGTGTCCACGTTCTTGAGCAGTGAGCGCAGGAAGCCCGAGCCGTTCTCGACCGACGCGACGCGCACGTTCGGGAAGCGCTCGAAGAGCTTGTCGCAGATGAGCGAGGCGAGGAAGTCCTCGATGGGCCGATCGAACATCGTCATCTTGATCGGCTGCGGGCGGCCGCCGGTGGTGAAGCTGGCCGAGAAGCCCTTGTCGTCGGCGTAGCCGTTGGAGCCGTAGCCGCTGTCGCCGGCGTGGGCGACCACGGTGATCCCGGCCTCGTTGGCCAGAGCCCAGAACGGGTCGAACATCGGGTCGGCCGGCGACCGTGGACCGAGCTCGGTGGTGGGAGCGGCGGGGCGCATGACCACGGTGCGGGCGCCGTGGTCGAGCGCCCACTCGAGCTCGGCGACGGCCCACTCGACGTCGACCAGGCTGATGTAGGGGGAGGCGAAGATGCGATCCTGGTAGGCGAAACCCCAATCCTCCTCGAGCCAGCGGTTGAACGCGGTGAACACGAGCTGCACGGCGCCCGGGTCCCCCTTCAGGAGCTCCTCGTAGATCATCCCGAGGGTGGGGAACAGCCAGCACTTCTCCAGGCCGTGCTCGTCGAGGGTGGCCACCCGGGCGTCGCGGTCCCGGTAGGCCGGGCGGATCGGCTCACGCACCTTCAACAGGTCGAGCGGGGAATCGCCGTTGGGATTGCCGCGGAAGTAGTCCTTCAGCGCCCCGGGCGGCGAGACGGGGTCGAAGGTCGGGTTCACGACTGCTCGGCTGACCTGCCCGCCGACCACGTGGTACCGGCGACCGTTGATCTCCGCCCACTGGATGGTGCGGGGTCCGGTCCGGGGGTCGAGGTGGCGGGTGAAGGCGTCGAGGGCCTCGTAGTAGTGGTTGTCCGCGTCGAAGGCGAGGTAGCCGAGCTCGGTCATGAGCTCAATCTACGACACAACAGACTCCGCGGCCAACGTTGTGTAGTACGACGTCGCCGCCGGCGCCCAGGCGGATCGACACCGGTGGAACATCTCGGCGGCGCGGACACCGGGCCAATCCTGTGGGAGCAGCTCGGCGGGGAGGGCCGGATCCACGCTGAGCAGGTGGCGCCACTCGTGGGAGAGCCGGGTGGTCAGGGCGAACGCCTCGCGGTCGTCGGCCGGCACGACGCCGTCGAACGCGTCGAGGAGGGACTCGTGAGCCGCCGCGGCCGTGTCGAGATCCCAGGCCGCGGCCACCACCTCGGCCGGCGTCTCGGCTCCCGACACGGTCGTCGAGTCGAACAGAAGGGCCCGCTCGGCGAGGTCGAAGCCCTCGAGCAGCGCCTCGGCCCCCGCTCGGGCCCGCCGGTCGGCCGAGATCCACAGGTTGGGCCCGAGGGTGCCGAAGCCCTCGAAGTCCAGGCGGGTCGCCAACCGCTCGCGGGTGGGGCGGTCGGGCCCGGGGCCGGCCAGCACCAGCAGCAGGAACCGGCCGTCCCACCGCTGATCGAGGTAGAGCGAGCGTTGGAGCCGGGCCCAGGCGGTGTCGAGCAGCCGGCGGCCGGTCGCCGTGATGTGCCACCGGGTGTAGCGGCCCACCGATTCGCCCTCGAGCCAACCGTCGGCCGCCGTGCGGTTGATGGCCTGCCGAGCGGCCCGCTCCTCCACCCCCAGGGCCTCGAGGGCCCCGACCAACGTGGTGTTCCAGACGGCGACATCGTGGGGCAGGGCCCACTGGCCGATGACCGAGATCAGCAGGGCCCGGGCGCTCGGGCCGCCGTCGGCCCGGCGCCGGGTGGCGGTGACGACGATCTCCGGGCGGGCGCTCACGACCCTCGATCGTAGGACGTGCCCCCGCCCCCGCCCACGGCCCCGGTTGCCACCGCCTCGGTTCCTGCCTTCTCCGGGTCCTGGGAGCGGAGGTGTGAGGCGAGGCCGGCGGCGTTCAGGGACGGCGGTGCACGGTGACGACGTAGTCGCCACCCTCGGTGAACGGGTCGCCGGCCCAGGTGGCGAACCGGTGCTCCGGGCGGAGCCCGGCCTCGGCACACCACGCCTCGTGGTCGTCGACGGTGGGCCACCCGGCCCGCTGTTGCCAGCCGACCACCAGGCGCCCTCCGGGTGCGACGTGGCGGGCCATACCCTGGACCGCAGCGGCCCGGGCACCGACGGTCACGAACCCGATCACGTTGCCGGCGGCGACGACGACGTCGAAGGTGAGGTCCAGCTCGAGGTCGGCCAGGTCGGCGACGAGCCAGGTGAGCTCCGGCGCCTTGGTGATCGCCCGCTGGAGGAGGTCCGGGTCGAGGTCGACTCCCACCACCTCGACTCCGCGACGGGCCAGTTCGATGCCCACCCGACCGGTGCCACAACCGGCGTCGAGCACGGACGTCGGGTGGAAGGAGCTGACGAGGTCGGCCTCGCCGTGGGGGTTCTCCCCGGAGGCGGCCATCCGATGCCATCGCTCGTCGTACTGGTCGAGGTCGACCCGTCGGCGCCACGTCTCCCACTCGTGCGACCCCGCCGTGGGGTCTCCGTCGGTGTTCATGGGCGTGCTCCTCAGAGGTCGGGCGGGGGCGCCGGGCGATCGGTTGCGGCGAAGGCGTCGTCGT
This sequence comes from uncultured Actinomycetes bacterium, assembly GCA_963793025.1. Classification (GTDB taxonomy): domain Bacteria; phylum Actinomycetota; class Acidimicrobiia; order Acidimicrobiales; family Acidimicrobilacustridaceae; genus CAWBYL01. Next base: position 216,415 of record CAWBYL010000005.1, on the reverse strand, counting down.
CGACCACGTCGACCAGGCCCCACACCAGGGCGGTGGCGGCGTCGACCGGTCGACCCCGCAGGGCCAGGTACGCCGCCCGGTGGCGACCGATGCGGCGGGGGATGCTCGAGGTGCCCCCGGCGCCCGGCACCAGGCCCATGCCGACCTCGGGGAGGAGGAAGGTGGCGTCGGACCGGGCCACCACCTCGTGGGCGAAGGCGGGGATCTCCACCCCCGCCCCGACGCACGGGCCGTGGACGTGGGCGACGACCCGGTCGGCCACCCGGATGACGTGGAGACCCGCGTTGCGGGTCGTGCGCACCACGTGGGCCGTCACCGGGTCGGCCGCCGTGCCGAACTCATCGAGGTCCCCACCACTGCAGAAGGCGGGGCCGGTCCCGCGGAGGTCGACCGACGTGATCGACGGGTCGGCCTCGACCAGCAGCAACGCCTCGACCAGCTCGTCGCGCATGCGCACCCCGTAGGCGTTGCGGACCTCGGGCCGATCGAGGGTGATCTGGAGGGAGCCACCATCGCGGTGCAGCCGCACCACCGGCTGCTCCGGGCGGGGCCGGCGGGTCCGCCCGGCGCGGCCGGCCAACCAGCTCCGGTGGTGCTCGCCCGACTGGAGGAGGCTGTAGACCCACGACTCGGCCACCACCGCCTCCGCCGCGGTCAGCTCCTCTCCCACCCGGAGCAGCTGGGCCAGTGCGGTGGCCGCTCCGGGGGCGGCCTCGACGGCGGCGCCCAGGGCGGCCAGCTCGGCCGTCGTTCCGTCGGGGCAGCTCACCCACGGTCTCGGCGCATCGGGGAGGTCGGTGAGGGCCACGTCGCACGGCGGAGTCGACCGACAGGCGGCGGCATCTGTGGCCACGGCGATGACAACGAGCGGGGCGGGGGCGACCAAGGCCATGAGGCGAGCCAGGTCCGCCGGCTCGGTGGCGCCGTCCACCGCCACGGCGATGGCCGGGCGGCCGGCCACCGCACCCACCACCGTGTCGTCGAGCGCCGTCGCCAGTGCGATGGCGTCGTCGAGATCGAGAAGGTCGAGGAGGGGCGGCGCGGTCATGGGCCCACCAGCCTGCCGCCCACCCATGTCGCCCGCACCTGCTCGGCGGTGGGTCGGGCCAGGGCGGCGGCCAGCGGGACGTGCAGGAGGCACAGGTCGGCGGGGGCGCCCGGAACCACCCGCCGGGCCGGACCCCCCGGGTCGTGCGGATCGGACAGGTACCAACCGAGTGCGGTGGCGGCGGGTACCCGTTCGGCTGGACCGAGCTGCCGACCGGTGCGGGTGCGCCGGGTGGAGGCGGCGGCGATGCCCGCCCACGGGTCCACGTCGGTCACCGGAGCGTCGCTCCCCGCGGCCACGTGCACCCCGGCGGCCAGAAGGGACGCGGCCCGGTGCAGCGCCCCGAGGTCGGCGGGCTCGACCGTGGCCAGGTGGTGGTCGCCCCGCTCGGCGACGAGAGCGGGCTGCACCACGACGGTGATGCCCCGGACGGCCAGCGCCTCGTCGAGCTCGGGAGGGAGGACCGACCCGTGCTCGATGCGGTCGCCCGGACGGGGCGGGCCGGCAGTCAGGGCCCCGACCGCCACCACGTTCTCGGCCCGGGTGACGGCATGGATGGCCACGGCCCGGCGGGCGGCGTGAGCGGCGGCCACCGCTGCGGCCAGCGAGTCGGGGTCGAGGCCCACGTACTCGTCGGCCAGGAGCTTGGCCGGACCGAGGGTCGCCCATCCCGCGACCTCGCTGGGTTCGTCCGCTCCCAGCACCACCAGGCGGGCGGGCAGCGATCCGTCCCCGATCGCCTCCCGGAGGGCCCTGAGGCGGACGGAGCCCAGTCGGGGGGTGGCGTCGGTGACACCGGTGATCCCGACCGCGGCCAGGGCGCGGCCGACCGGCGCCAGATCGGGCATCGGGCGCGGGATCCGTTCGGCCAGCCACCCGTCCAGCCGGTGCAGCCAGCCCGTGGGCGACCCGTTGGGACCGCGCTCGACCCCGGCCGGCTCCGCCGGTCCCGGGGACCGGCTGGCGGGGTCGACACCCACGAGGCGGAGGCCCTCCGAACCGAGGATCCAGGACAGACCGCTGCGGTGCTGGACCCGGACCGCCGCACCCGATGCGACGGCGTCGAGGCGACGGCGGTCGAGCACGCCGTGGCGATGCTCGTCGTAGCCGCCGGCTCGGACCCAGCGGCCGGGCTCGACGGCCACCACGGCCGAGGTGAGGGCCCGGTCCACGGCGGCCGGGTCGGTGAGGCCGTCGAGGTCGATCTCAGCCCGGCGGGCGGCCATGGCCAGGAGATGGACGTGGTGGTCGTGGAGGCCGGGCAGGAGCGCACCGCCGGCGGCGGCGACGAGCTCCGCCCCGGAGCGGTCGACGGACGGACCGACGGCGGTCACGCCGTCCCCCTCCACCCGGACGTCGACTCGACGACCGTCGACCTCGGCGTCGGCGACGACCAGGGCCGTCACCACTCGACGTGCCCTCCGGCGGCGGCACATCGGGCGACCTCTCGTAGCGCGACGTCGACGATCGCCCCTCCACCGGCGGCGAGGACCCGACCGACCAGGGCGGCCGCCACCACACCGGCCAGCGGATCGGCCACGGCGTCCCCCACGAACGACGGCGTCTGGTCGTGGGCCCGCTCGACCAGACCGCCGGCGGCGGCGGCGTCGTCGCCGAAGCCCACCCGGTTGGACCAGGGTCCGCAGCGCCCGTAGGCGGTGATCGCCACCCACACCGTGCCAGGACGCGCCGCCACCACGGCTGCGGGGTCGATGCCCATCCGGGCGAGGGCACGCGGCCGGGAACCCTCGATCACCACGTCGGCTCCCGCGACCAGGTCGCGCAGCTCGTCGACCCCGGCCGGCGTGGCCAAGGGCACCGCTCTCTCCTCCTGGTCGGGGTGGAGCCAGGTGTAGAACGACGCGTCGCCGAGACGAGCGCCGTCCGGGCGGGTGGTCGACTCGACCTTGAGCACCGACGCCCCCGCCTGTCCGAGCAGGCGAGCACACAGGGGCCCGGCCCACAACGACGACAGGTCCACGACTCGAGCTCCGGCCACCGCACGGGGCCTGGCGACCGGGGCGACGGCGTCGACCCGGTAGGGCCGGTTCGCCGCCGCGGTGCCCCGGGCCCGCAGCTGTTCGTCGACCCCTGCGCTCGCGTCGGGAACGGCCGCCACCGCCAGACCCAGCTCCTGGCCGGACCCGACCAGGCCGGCCACGTCACGGCGACCGATCGCGTGCTCCACTGCGGGCCACGGCGGCTCGGCTACCGCCGCGGCGGGGCCGTCGACGCCCAACCAGGCCGGGAGGAGCTCGAGATCGTCCGGGCGGGGAAGGGCGACCGCCACCCAGCCGTCGACCGCGGCCACGAGTCGGGTGGCTCCACCCGCGGACGTCTGGCCCGAGGGCGCCCAGCCGGTGAACGACGACCGCATCGAGAGCATGTTCTCGGGCGACTCTTCCGGCGCCGGGCCCACATCCACGGTCCGCTCCCGCTCGGCCAGCGCCGTCGCCGCGAGGGCCACAGCACCGGCCCAGCCGGAAGCCACCCCTTCCCGCACTACCGGCGGCCGGAGATCCGGGACCGCATCCGCTCGAGCAGATCGGTGAAGGCGGGATCGGCCATGGACCGCAGCTGGGGGCCGAGCTCGGCCGCCACCGCGTCGTCTGCGGTGGTGATGGCGTCGGTGCCCACGATGGTGGCCTTGATCTGACGGGCCAACGTCGGCGGTGCGGCCGCCGCCCGATCGGCGAGCCGGCGAGCCTCGTCGAGCAGCTGGTCGTCGGCCACGCAGCTCCAGGCCAGCCCGATCTCCGCGGCCCGGGGCCCGTCGACGATCTCACCGAAGAGCACGAGAGCCATGGTGGTCTGCCGGTCGGTGATGCGGCGCAGACGCCAGGTGTGGCCGCCCCCCGGATGGATGCCGAGCTGCAGGAAGCGGGTGTCGAACCTCGCCGACTCCGCCGCCACCACGACGTCGCAGGCCAGGACCATGTTCAGGCCGGCGCCCACCGCCGGCCCGTTCACGGCGGCCACGGTCGGGAGCGGTGACCCGGCGAGGCGCAGGAACCCGGCGTAGATCGAGGTCAGCTCCTCGGTCGTCGAGCAGGCCGCCAGGTCGGCCAGGTCGGCACCGGCGCAGAACGCCGGAGGCCGGCCGGTGACGACGATCGCGCCCACGTCGTCGCGGGCCTCCAGATCGTCGAGGGCGGCGATCAGCTCCCCGTTCAGGGAGTGGGAGACGACGTTTCGTCGCTCCGGGTCGTCGAGGGTGACGACGGCCACGCGATCGGAGACCTCGACGTGCACGACAGCCATGGCGGCGCCTCCTCGTCCCCTTCCCGGTCGGCCGGGTCGGGGACCACGGTTTCAGCTGGTCAGGTCGGCGAGGACGACACGGCGCAGGACCTTGCCCGTCGGGGTGCGGGGCAGCTCGGCGCGGAACTCGATGATCTCGGGGGTCTTGGAGCCCCGCAGGTGGATCCGGCAGAACGCCTGGAGCTCATCGACCTCGAGCTTCTCGCCCTCGGCCAACACCACCACCGCGGCGATGCGCTGACCCCACTCGTCGTCGGGCACCCCCACCACCACGGCGTCGACCACCAGGTCGTGGCGGACCAGGACGTCCTCGATCTCGGCCGGCGCGATGTTCTCCCCGCCCCGGATGATGGTGTCGTCGGCCCGCCCCTCGATGAACAGGTAGCCCTCGGCGTCGACCCAGCCCCGATCCCGGGTGGGGAACCAACCCTCGGCGTCGACGATGCTCCCCCCGTCGTACTCGCCCGAGATCTGCTCTCCCCGCAGGAACACCAGACCGGTCTCCCCCGACGGCACCGGCTGATCGAGCTCGTCGCGGACCTCGGCCTCGATACCCGGCAACAACTTGCCCACCGAACCGAGGCGCACCTTCGCCTCCGGATCACCGGCGAACGCCGCGGCATGGTCCTCGGGACCCAACAAGGCGATCGTCGAGGACGTCTCGGTCAATCCGTAGGCGTTCACGAACCCGGTGTCGGGGAACAACTGCAACGCCTGCTCCAGCACCGGCAGCGGCATGCGGGCCCCGCCGTAGGACAGGGTACGCAGCGTCGGAACGTCAGCCGGCGCCCCCGCCAGATGGGCCACCACCCGAGCCAACATGGTCGGCACCACCATGGCGTTGGTGACACCCTCGGACCGCACCGTGTCGAGCCACACCTGAGCATCGAAGGCGTCCAGGTACACGATGCGACGACCGGCGTAGACGTTGGACAACAGGTTGGCCAGACCAGCGATGTGATACGGCGGAACCGTCACCAACGCCGCCTGATCAGGCTCGGCCCCGGCGAACTCCACCGTCCCGATCACATACGCGGTGAGATGACGATGACGCAGGATCGCCGCCTTCGGGGTACCCGACGTCCCCGACGTGTACAACAACACCGCGACGTCGTCGGGATCGACGAACCCCGGCAGCTCGACCTCGCCGGTTGGCGCGAACGACGCGTCGAGCAGATCCCGCCGATCCACCGTCATCGCCGGATCGGCACCGGCCACCGGCTCCACCTCGGCCACCACGACCCCACCGGCGTTGGCCTCCACCAGCGGCGTCAGCTGCTCTTCACCCAGCCGGTAGTTCAACGGGATGAACGGGATCCCCGCATACGCCGCCGCGAACAACGCCACCGGGAAGCTGACGTCGTTGGTGCCGCAGTACACCACCGACGTGGCGCCCATCTCGAGGAACCGCCCCGCACAACGACGCGCCGCACCATCCAACTCGGCATAGGACACCGACACGTCACCCGACACCACCGCAGTTCGGTCGTCCAGCGCTCCAGCGGCCATCTCCAACAACAACGACAGGTTCACAGCGTCTCCAGCATCGACGAGCGGTCGAGGTTCGAGTCAGTCCGAGGACGGAAGGGGCTTGGCGCCCTTGATGGTGATCTCGCGCCCGTCGACGGCCAGGGTGCCCGGACCGGGCTTGGCGCACAGCACCTCGAGACCGGACTCCTCGTCGGAGTAGCGCTTGCCCACCAGGGCGCCGTCGCCCGACGTCTCCCCATGACCGGCACCGGGGCGCTCGGCGCCCGCCTCCACGACCTCTTCACCGGAACAGGTGACGGTCACCGGAGCGCTGGGAGGCCGCACGACCACGAGCTCCACGGTGCACTGCGGGCAGGCAAGTCGGCTGCCGGCTTTGATCTCCATCAGGTCCTCCCCGGGGGTGCCCCCGTGGCACCCGATCGCAGGGGCAAGGTAGCGCGACCCGACCCCTCCCTCCCAAGGCACCGGACGACCGACGCCCCCCGCAGGCCGGTCGGTGTGCCACGATCGCCCCCTTCGGGGAGACAGGAGCGATGATGACCAACACGGTCGCAGGACGGTTCGACGGGAAGGTGGCGCTCATCACGGGCGCGGGATCAGGGATCGGTCGGGCCACCGCCACGCGGTTGGCTGCCGAAGGGGCGAAGGTCCTCGCCCACGACGTGAACGCCGACGGCGTGGCCGAGACCGCCTCCACCATCACCGAGGCGGGGGGCACGGTGCAGACCCGAGTGGGCGACGTCACCGACCGCGACGAGTGCTTCGACGCCGTCGCCGCCACGGTCGACGCCTACGGTCAGCTCGACGTGCTGGGCAACGTGGCCGGTATCGCCGCCGGACAGCACTTCGTCGACGTCACCGAGGCGGGCTACCGCCGGATGATGGCGGTGAACATGGACGCACCCTTCTTCTTCTGCCAGGCCGCCATCCCGCACCTGCTCGAGTCGAGCGGCAACATCGTCAACATCGCCTCCAACGCCGGGCTGATGGGCCAGGCCTACACCGCGGCGTACTGCATGTCGAAGGGGGGCGTGGTCCAGCTGACGAAGTCGCTGGCCATGGAGTTCATCAAGCGTCCGCTGCGAGTGAACGCCATCGCTCCGGGCGGAACAGAGACCGGCCTCACCGCGGGGTACCAGATGCCCGACGAGCCCGACTGGGACCTCGTGATGCGCTACGCGGGGTTCCGGGGCATGGGCACCGCTGGAGACATCGCCGCCCTGTTCTCCCTCGTGGCCTCCGACGAGGGCGCCAACATCCACGGGGCCGTCCTCTCCAGCGATCGGGGCATCACCGCCGGTTGAGACGTCTCGGACCTCAGCCCGGTGGGGCGATGGCCCGCAGGGCGGCCACCGCCGCAATGGCGATGGTGCGCAGGAACGGCGCCGAGAGGGCCTCCCCCAGCACGTACATGCGGTGGTGCAGCGGTCCGGACAGGACGCTCATGGCCACCTCCGGGCTGAGCCCGGGGCCGAGCTCGCCTCGTTCCCGGGCCCGTTCGAGCATCCCGCGGAGGACGGCCAGGCGAGGCACGAGGAACTTCTCGTTCACCGCGGCCTGGAAGTCGGGGTTGCGCCGCAGTTCGTTGGCCACGTCCTCGGCGAAGTCGTCCCGACGCACCGACATCGACGCGGCGACGCTGCGCACGTAGGCCGCCACGTCGGCCTCGAGGGAACCGGCGTCGACATCGATGATGTCGGGGTGGAGGGAGGCGAGAGCGGCGGCCACCAGGCCCTGTTTGGTGTCCCAGCGCCGATAGAGGGTCGCCGAGGAGACACCGGAGCGGGCGATCACGGCCGCCATCGTGAGCCCCCCGTACCCCTGATCCGCCAGGACGTCGAGGGTGGCGGTGAGGATCGCCTGGTCGGCGGCCTCGCTGCGCTGGCGCCCGGGCCGGGCCTTGGTGGTCGCGGCGGGACCCATGTCAGCGGTTCGCGTCGATGGCGGAAGGATCGGTTCGGGCTTCGCCCTCGGCCCCGTCGACGGGGGGATCGTTGCCGCCGGGGGCGGAGGCCAGAGCGGGCTCGAGGAGCCCTTCGGCCACCGCCGCGTCGTGCTCGAGCACGCCCTCGGCCTCGGCGAAGGTGAGCGAGGCCAGACCGTCGAGGAACCCCTCGCCGCCCTCGCGTGCGTCCCCAGCGCGGGCCGGCAGGAAGGCGAACACGATGCCGGCGGCGAACAGGACGACGACGGCGGCGACGGTGAGGGCCAGGCCCATGCCGTCGACGAACTCGGTCTTGGCGATGGTGGTGAGCTGGGCCGCGGCCTGCTGCGGGAGCTGGGCGGCCACCTGCAGGGCTCCGCCGATGGAGTCCTGGGCGGTGGCGAGCTGCTCCGAGCTGAGCCCGAGGGTGGAGGCCTGCTCGGCCACACCGGGGCGGTAGACGGTGGCGAAGACCGAGCCCAGGATGGCCACCCCCAGGGCGCCACCCATCTGGCGGGTCGTGTCGTTCATGGCCGACCCGACGCCGGCCTTCGAACGGGGCAGGGAGCCCATGATCGACTCGGTGGCCGGAGCCATGGTGAGGGCCATCCCCGCCGACACCAGGCAGAAGCCGATGAGGATGTGCGTGTAGCCGTCACTGACCGGGACCGTGGCCACGACCATGAGCCCGACGGCGGCGAAGAGCAGGCCTCCGCCGACGACCACCTTGGTGCCGACGTGTTCCACCAGGCGTGGGGCCACCGGGGCCAGACCGACCATGAGCACGGCCATCGGCAGCATGCGGACCCCGGCCTCGAGGGGCGAGAACCCGAGCACCGTCTGCAGGTACTGGGTGGCCAGGAACATCTGGCCGAACATGGCGAAGAAGACGAGGGTGATGGCGGCGTTGGCAGCCGTGAAGCGACGGTTCCGGAAGAAGCGGACGTCGAGCATGGGGTGCGAGCACCGCGCCTCCCATACGACGAAGGCGACGATCACGGCGATGCCCAGGCCGAGCAGGCCGAGGACCGACGGCTCGGTCCAGCCCTTGGTGGGAGCTTCGATGATGGCCCACAACACGGCGACCAGGCCGGCGATCGAGAGGCCGGCACCGATCGGGTCGAGGCGAGGGGCCTCCGCATCACGGGACGACGGCAGGACGTACCAGCCGGCGACGAGGGCGACGATGATCACCGGCACGTTGACGAAGAAGACCGAACCCCAGGAGAAGTGCTGGAGGAGCACGCCTCCGATGACGGGGCCCAGAGCGCCGCTCGCACCGGCCACCGCAGCCCACACACCGATGGCTCTGGCCCGCTCGCGGGGGTCGTGGAAGATGTTGGTGAGCAGCGACAGCGTGGCCGGCATGATCAGGGCGGCACCGATGCCCATCGAGGCCCGGGTGAAGATCAGCTGTCCGGGGCTGTCGGCCATGGCCGAGAAGATCGATCCGAGACCGAAGATCACCAGCCCGACCATGAGGGCGCCCTTGCGGCCGAAGCGGTCGCCCACGCTTCCCATGGTGAGCAGGAGCCCGGCGAACACGAGGGTGTAGCCGTCGACGATCCACTGGAGCTGGCTGGTCGACGCGTCCAGGTCCTTGACCAGGGCCGGGATGGCCACGTTCAAGATGGTGTTGTCCAGGGTGATGATGAGCAGCGTGATGCACAGCACCGCCAGCGCCCACCACCGCCGTTCGTGAATCCGTGCTTCGTCCATGCTGCGCGTGCTTTCGATCGTCCCGGATGTCAGCCGCCAGCATATCGAAACACATTCATTCCGAAACAGACTCGTTTCCCAAATGTGACCAGGTTCACACCGTCGACTCTCACCCGACTCTCACCGGGGCCACGCCGACGCCTCACCTCGCCTCCGTAGGTTCAGGGCATGGCTTCCCCCCGCAAACGACACCAGGCGTCTCGCAGCCGGGCCCTCGTCGCGTCGATGAGCATCGCCGTGGCCAGCGTGCTCGGGGCCGGCATGGCCCTCAACCAGACGACCGGCTCCACCAGCGCGGCCGTGACGACCGCCGGCACGACACCCACGACGGCCGCCTCGACGACGTCGGGCGCCACCTCCTCGCCGGCGTCCACGTCGTCGAGCACCACGACCGCGACGGCGTCGACCAGCTCGGCGGCCAAGGCCACCACCAGCCATGGAACCAACCGCTCGACCAGCGCCCGCAGCTCGGCGAGCTGACGGCCATGACCTCGCTGTGGTGGTACGTCGCTCGCAGTTCCGGCCTCGTGGCGTGGGCGCTCAGCGCCGCCGCCGTGCTCTGGGGCCTCGCCCTCTCGACCCGGGCCCTCGGTCGACGCCCGCGGGCACCGTGGCTGTTGGACCTCCACCGCTTCCTCGGCGGGCTCACCGTGGTGTTCGTGGCGGTGCACCTCTTCGGGCTGCTCCTCGACCCGTGGGTGTCGTTCGGACCTCTCCAGTTCGTCGTGCCCTTCTCGTCCTCCTGGAACCCCGTGGCCGTCTCGTTCGGGGTGGTCGCCCTCTACCTGTTGGTCGCCATCGAGGTCACGTCCCTCCTCCGTCGCCACATCCCCAAGCAGTGGTGGAAGGGCGTGCACCTCTCGAGCTACGCCATGTACGCCCTGGCCACCGTCCACCTCCTCACCGCCGGCACCGATCGGCACTCACCGGTGCTGGTCGGGACGGTCCTCACCACCGTCGCCGCCGTGGTCGGCTTCACCGCCTACCGCGTCCTCGGGCCCTCCCGCCACCAGCGCCTCGGCGCCGGCGCCGTCCCCTCCCGAACCGTTCCCGACCGGTCGGCCCCCACCCCGGTCGAGCCCGTCCCGGACCGCCGTCCGGTCCCCGCCGGCCGCTGACCGGCCGCTTCGAGACGGCTCGGCGAGGGCTACCATGACCGGCCGCGAACCCGTCGGGCGACGGGGCGGGGAGGCTCAGGACGTGGAACGGCTCGCGATCGACCTGCTGGCAGAGGACCTCTACGGCGGCGACCCCTATCCGACCTATGCGTGGATGCGGGCCAACGAGCCCGTCTACTGGGACTCCGAGAACGAGCTCTGGGGCATCGCCCGCTACGACGACATCGTCGCCATCGAGAAGAACAAGGCCGTGTTCATCAACTCCGACACGGAGAAGGGTGGGTACCGGCCCAACCTGCCCGCCGACCCCGCCATCATCGGACTCGACGATCCGCTGCACCTCAAGCGCCGAAACCTCGTCTCGCGGCGGTTCACCCCGCGCGCCGCATCAGCCTGGGAGGACGACATCCGCGGCAAGGTCACCCGCCTCCTCGACGCCGTCCAGGCCAGCGGCGGCCAGGCCGAGATCATCGAGGACCTGGCTGCTCCCCTGCCGGCCATGATGATCGGCAAGCTGCTCGGGTTCGACGAGGACCAGTGGCCCGAGTTGAAGCGATGGTCCGAGACCACGATCGCCATGGGCGGTGGCCCTCGGTACTTCAGCGAGGTCGGCATGATCTCGGCCATGGAGTTCGCTCAGGCCGCCGCCGACCTCTTCGAGGCCAAGAAGAGCTGCCCGGCCGACGACGTGCTCAGCCACTACACCACGGCCGAGGTCGACGGCTGCCCGATGGACGTCGACACCGCGGTGGCCGACTCTCTGCTGCTGCTCGACGGAGGAGCCGAGACCACCCGCACGGTCATCGCCCGCACCATCCTCGACCTCATCGCCAACCCCGACCAGCTGGCCGCGCTTCGCGCCGGGGCCGACATGACCGTCGCCGTGGAGGAGTTCATCCGCTACGTGACCCCGATCCACAACATGTGCCGGGTGGCCAAGGTCGACGCCGAGGTGGGCGGGGTCACGATCCCCGCCGGGAACCAGATCGTGCTCATGTACTCGTCGGCCAACCGAGACGAGGACCACTTCACCGACGCCGAGCACCTCGACGTCACCCGCAGCCCCAACAACCACATCTCGTTCGGCTTCGGAACGCACTTCTGCCTGGGGGCGTCGCTGGCCCGGCTGGAGATCAAGGTGTTCTTCGAGGAGTTGCTGCGGCGCACCTCCGGATGGCGCCTGGTGCCCGGCACCGCCCCCGTGGAGATGCCCAACGCCTTCGTGCGCGGGATCGAGTCCGCCCACGTCGAGTTCGACTTCGTCGACTGAGGTTCCGCCGAGAGGAATGGAGGCTCCCGTGAGCCAGCCCGAGACCAGTGACAGCGCGCTCCCCAAGGAGGGGTGCGAGCCGATCTTCCGCCACATGGACGATGCCGACATGCCCTGGCAGCTGTGTCGGGCCCAGCGCAACGCCGACGGGTCCGAGGCCTTCGTCAGGGAGAAGTGGTTCGCCTTCAGCCCCGATCCGCAGTACCTGTCGCTCTACGCCGAGTACGACCCCGGGATGATCGTGCGTCGCCACGGGCACCACAGCCCTCACGTCGTGTTCGTCATCGACGGCGGGCTCTGGTTCGGCGATCGGTGGTGCCCGGCGGGCACCCACGTCGAGCTCCCGTACGGTGCCGCCTTCGGCCCCATCCGGGCCGGCGAGGAGGGGGCCAAGCTGTTCGAGGTGATGCTGGGCGATCCCCGCTCGTGGGGCGACCAGCCCGAGGTCTACGAGGCGGCGCTGGCCGACAACGGCGTCACCGCGCTGCCCGATCCGCCTCTCGACTTCCCGGACTGGCTCTCCGACCTGCGCACCAGCTGGGCCGGCGCCGCCGAGGACAGCGAGAACACCTAGGCCCTCGAGCACCTAGGCCCTCTCTCGCGAACTGGTGGGTGCTCGGCGGGAGGACGGGTTCAGGAGTCGGGTGACCAGAGGGGGCCGTCGGAGGCGAAGCCGACGTCGGTGCCCCACTGGTTGCGGAACGACACCTGGCGGGCGGGCTGGCGGGTGGCCACACCCCATCGGCCCGTCGGGTAGCCGAAGGAGACGCATCCGGCCATGTGCCATCCCTCCCCTGAGGGGACGCCGAGGATCTCGAGGGTCTCGTCGTTGTGGAAGGCCAGCGCCTGGGTGAGCGACGTGCCGATGCCCTCGGCCCGGGCGGCGAGCTGGGCGCTCCACATCGCCGGGTAGATCGAGCTGCCGCTGGTGTCGTGCTGGGTGAAGGCGAACAGGTAGAGCGGCACCTCCTCGAAGTGGTCGGCCAGCCATTGGGCCGAACGCTGGGTGCGCAGCATCGACTTCGACTCCGCCGCGCCCGGGTCGGCGTGGGCGGCGTCGATGCGGTCCTTGTAGTAGCCGGTCCAGAGGCCGGTGATGGCCTCTTTGTAGAGCGGTGAGATGCGGGCCTTGACCTCGGGCGAGTCGACGAGCAGAAAGCGCCAGTTCTGGGTGTTGCCGCCGCTCGGGGCGCGCACCGCGGCGTCGAGGATCCGGGCCTGCGCATCCATCGGGATGGGCTCGGACGTGACCCGCCGCATGGCCCGGGTCGTGTAGAGCGCCTCGTAGACGTCCATCGTGGTCATGCCTCCTGGGCGGCCTTCACCGCAGCGTGGGTCGCGTTGATCAGCTCGACGAACTCCGTCCGGTCGCCCTCGTCCAGGGCGGCCAGGGCCAGCCCGAAGGCGGCATCGGTGCCCGCCTCGGCCACCTTCCACCGCTCCTTGACGATGGCCCCGTCGGGCATCGATTCGGCGTCCCAGCCGAAAACGGGGGCCATCATCGGAGCCCGGAAGGCCAGAGCCTCTTGGCCGGTGAGCCCGGCGGCGAGGACGGCCCCGGCGTGGAGGCCACCCCGCAGCTCGCGCAGGGCGTTGAGCAGGTGCTGGGCCCGCCCCTTCGGGCGATCGGAGCCGGGCCGGTCGAAGGAGCGCCAGCCGGCGAACAGGGCGGCGCCCGAGGGCGAGGCGGCGTCGACGACCTGCTCGCACAGCTGGGTGAGCCGGTCGAGACCGTCGAGGTCGGGAAGGTGGGCGTCGCCGTAGGCCGCGGACAACGCCACCCACTCGGCCGCCGCCTCCGCCGGTCCGAGCACCTTGCGCCCGCTCTCCCACTGCGCCCGCACGTGGTCGGGGTTCCAGAAGCAGAAGGCGGCGGCGACGACATCGGCGTGGGTGTCGCCCAGCGCCCCGCCTCGGCCCAGCACGTAGAAGTCGAGACCGGAGAAGCCCAGCTCGGCGCCCCGGGCGTAGGTCTGGCCGTCCATCATGAAGGCGCCGCCCAGCGCGCCGACGGCTTCGGCGCTGGCCCGCGCTGCGTCCTGCGGTGTCATGTCGTTCCCCCTGCGTCGAGCGTGGTTCGTTCGCTCGGCACCCTAGGCGAGGGGACCCGACCCGATGTCCCGTCCCGGCCGGGCGCCGAGGTGCGGGTGTTACCGTCCCTTCACCGAGAATCTGAACCAGGGGGACCCCGTGAGCGACACGCCGAAGCCGTCGGGCATCAAGCAGCGCAACAAGATCGTGATGAGCCAGGACGAGATCGACGAGTTCCTCCAGGGCCGCCACTCCATGACCATGTCCACCGTGGCCGGCGACGGCAGCATCCACTCGGTGGCCATGTGGTACGGCTTCCTCGAGGGCGCGGTGGCCATCGAGAGCAAGGCCAAGGCCCAGAAGGTCGTGAACCTCCGCCGCAACCCGACCATGACCATGCTGGTCGAGGACGGCGAGACCTACGAGACCCTGCGGGGCGTCAGCTTCGTGGGCCGGGGCGAGGTCGTGGAGGACCCCGACCGCATCTGGGAGCTCGGCGTCAGCGTGTTCTCCCGGTACAACGCGCCCTACACCGAAGAGATGAAGCCCTACGTGGAGATGATGCTCAACAAGCGGGTCGTCGTGAAGATGCTCGTCGACAAGGTCATCTCCTGGGACCACCGCAAGCTCGGCGGCGGCTACTAACCCCGCCCCACCCCCCCACCCACCCTTCGGTGGCTCGATCGACGACCCTGGAGGGGCTCGAACCGAGCCACCGAAGCCGGCGTCGACCCCGAGGAGAGCAGGTGCAGCGGCGGTGAGCATCAGCAGGCGGGGGTTCCTCATCGGTGGCGCGGCGACCGTAGGTGTGGTCGCGGTGGCCGCCGGAGGGGGTTACGTCCTCGTGGAGGAGGGCGTCGTTCCCGGTAAGAACCGGCTCGACCAGCTCCTCGGCGCCTGCGGCGACACCGGACCGGTGCCCACCAACGAGCCCGGTCCGATCGTCCACGGGAGCTTCACCTCCTCCGCCCGCAACGGCACCGAGGTGGGCTGGACGGTGATGTACCCGCCGGGCTCGGGCCCCGGTGACTCGCTCCCCGTGTGCATCTCGCTGCACGGGCGGGGCGGCCACAACACCGACGCGGTCGACGGCGACCACAAGGACCGCTTCCTGGCTGCCGCCGTGGACGAGGGAACGGTGGCTCCCTTCGCCATAGCGTCCGTCGACGGGGGCGACGCCGTGAACTGGCACCCCCGAGCCGACGGTGACGACCCGGCGGCGATGATCACCGACGAGTTCCTCCTGGTCCTGCGCGACCAGGGCCTCGACGTGAGCCACCCGGCGCTTTGGGGGATCTCGCTCGGGGGCACCGGCGCGCTCTACCTGGCCACCCTCGACACCGTTCAGTGGGCCGGCGTGGTGGCCGCCAGCCCCGCCCTCTGGAAGAACCCGGGCGAATGGCAGGCGGGGGCCTACGACGACGAGGACGACTTCGCCGCCCACAACCTCTGGGCTCGTCGTGATCTGCTCCAGGACATCCCCATCCGCATCGACTGCGGGGCCGACGACCCCTTCGAGCCGAGGGTCCGGGAGTTCCGGGACTCGCTCGACCCGACGCCGGCGGGGGGCATCGAGCCGGGGTGCCACGACGGTGCCTTCTGGACCCGTCAGGCCCCCGCCGAGCTCGAGTTCATCGGCGCTTCCCTGGCCGGCGCCCCGCCCGGCCCCTGACCCCCGACCCCCTCGCTGGCCCCCCGATGCCCGAACTGGTGGGTCAGGACTCGGCGACGACACGCTCGAGCAGGTCGGCCCACTCGTCGCGGGCGGCGGCCCGGCGTTCGGGCAGGTGCTCCGACGGCCAGTCACCGGCGGCCGGCGAGTAGCCCTTCAGCACCTCGCGGGCGAGGGTGCCCTTGTGCACCTCCGTGGGCCCGTCGGCGATCCCCATCGTGACCGAGGACATCAACATCTTGGACAGCGGCAGCTCGTTGGAGGCACCGAGCGCGCCGTGCAGCTGGATCGTGCGCAGCACCGCCTCGCGGAAGACCTTGGGCATGGCGATCTTCACCCCGGCGATCTCCTTGCGGGCGGCGTGGCCACCGACCTCGTCGACCCGCCACGCCGCGTGCAGCACCTGCAGCCGGAACTGGGTCAGTTCGATCCAGGCGTCGGCGATCTTCTCCTGGGTCATCTGCTTCTTGGCCAGCAGCTCGCCCTGCGTGGTGCGGCTGAGGGCCCGCTCGCACAGCATGTCGAGGCACTTGCCGATGACGCCCACCGACCGCATGGCATGGTGCAGACGGCCCCCGCCCAGCCGGGTCTGGGCCACGTTGAAGGCCATGCCCTCGCCGCCCAGCAGGTTGTCGGCCGGCACCCGCACCGCGTTGTAGCGCAGGTACGCGTGGCTGCCGTGGCCCTCCTCCTCGGTGCCGACCCCGACGTTGCGGATGAGCTCGAGGCCCGGGGTGTCGGTCGGCACCAGGAACATCGACATGCCCTTGTAGACCGACACGTCGGGATCGGTGACGGCCATGACCACGATGAACGACGCGTACCGGTACGAGGAGGAGAACCACTTCTCGCCGTCGATGACCCACTCGTCGCCGTCGCGCACGGCGGTGGTGCGGAACACCCCGGGGTCGGCGCCGCCCTGAGGTTCGGTCATCGAGTAGCAGGAGGAGATGTGCCCATCGAGGAGCGGCTGGAGGTACGTCTCCTTCTGAGCCGGCGTCCCGTAGTGAGCGATGATCTCGGCGTTGCCGGTGTCGGGGGCCTGGGTGCCGAACACCGTCGGCGCGAACTGCGAGCGCCCGAGGATCTCGTTCATGTAGGCGAGGCGGACCTGCCCGTAGCCCTGGCCCCCGAACTCGTGGGTGAGGTGGCACGACCAGAGGCCGTGCTCCTTGACGACGGCCTGGAGCGGTCGGATGGCGTCCTGGTAGAAGGCCCCCGACTTGTCGTAGGTGGACGCGAAGCCCTCGAAGGCCAGGTCGAGGGGCTCGACCTCGGCCTTGACGAACTCGCGGATCCAGTCGAGCTGGTCGGCGAAGTCCGGATCGATGCTGAAGTCGGCCATGGCCCGTGTCCCCCCGGTGTTTTGTTGACCTGGACAACCTACGTCGGAGAGGCGGAGGCGGCGAACGCGTGCGGAGGTGCACGGTCGCGGCGATCGACGGGGCGACGGCGGCTCGGGGCAGGTGCCAGGATGGGCTCGGCCCGCTGGTCGGCGGGCGACGTGCGAAAGAGAGGAACCCATGAGCGACGGGGCGAACTACGAGCAGCTGGTCCGCGACTTCTTCCAGGCGTGGGCCGACGGCGACACCGACGCCATCGTCGGGTTCTTCACGCCTGACGGCGTATACCACAACATCCCCGTCGACCCCATGGTGGGACCCGACGAGATCCGGGCCATGGTCGACGGCTTCACCGCCGGGCTGAAGGTCGTCGAGTTCAAGGTCCTGAACATGATCTCCGACGGCGCCACGGTGATGACCGAGCGCGTCGACATCTTCGAAAAGGCCGACGGGGAGCGAGTCGAGCTTCCGGTGATGGGCATCCTCGAGTTCGAGGGCGACAAGATCGCCCGGTGGCGCGAGTACTTCGATCTCGGTCAGTTCATGACCCAGGCCGCCCCGGCCGAGTAGCCGCCCTCTTCCTTGCCGGCGTCGAGGTGTGGTGGTAGACGGAGCAGTGGATCAGGCGGCGAGGAAGTCGAGGACGTCGGGAATGGCGGCCGGATCCTGCATGAAGAAGATGTGGCCGCCCTCGTAGGTCCGCAGCTCGGCCCCGGTGATCCGACTGGCGATGTTCTCACCGTTGGCCATCGGGGCGATGCCGTCGTAGCGGCCGGCCGCCACGAGGGTCGGGCAGGTGATCTGCCCCAGTCGGTCGCAGACGTCATGGCCGGCGCGAGCCCCCAGCTGCTCCTGCTCGCCCCGCGCCGCCTCGGTGCCCTCGGTGGTGCCGGCCCGACTGGCCAGGCCCTCGGCCAGGACGCGATCGCCGGGATGCGAGGCGAGCCACTCGGCATCGAACCGACTGTCCAGCAGCCGCATCGACAGCTCGGCCCGTTCCGCGGCCGGGAGATCCCGCAACTGCTCCAAGGGGTACGACGGGCCACCGACCCCACCGGGGGACGTGCACAGCAGGGCCAGCCGCTCGACCCGCTCCGGGTAGGTCACCGCGAACTCCTGGGCCACCATGCCTCCGAAGCTGGTGCCGACCACCCGGCACGAGTCCCACCCGACGTGATCGAGCAGGGCGGCGGCGTCGGCCGCGTAGTCGGCCATCGAGTACGGCCCGGGCGGAATGGACGTGCGTCCCAGCCCCCGCTGGTCGTGAGCCACCACGTCGAAGCGGTCGGCGTAGACCGCGACCATCGCGCGCGTCGCGTCGAGGGTGGAGAACGACCCGTTGAAGAACAGCAACGGCGGCCCCTCGCCACTGCGCTCGTAGTAGATCTCGATCCCGTTGGCGGTGGCGGTCGTCACACCGGCGACGCTACCGCCCGGGCCGAGGAAGGGTCAGCTCAGCGGTGCGCTCGCTCGGCCCAGAAGGCGAGGGCCGTCTGTGTGTCCGACACCCGGAACACGTTGCCCTCCGGATCGGCGAACACCACCTGGCGGGCGTCGTAGTAGGTGGTGAACGGCGCCTTCACGACCGTCGCCCCCAGGGCCACCAGCCGATCGACCGATGCGTCGACGGCGGCGGCGGTGCCCAGGTCGAAGGTGACGTGGTTCGCCGTCGAGCCATCTCGGCGCTCGGCCACGCCGAGCAGGTCGAAGGCCTCGTCGGCGTGGAACCCGAGCCCCACCCCTCCGGCGTCGAGGGCGGTGAAGATCGGGCTCTGCACCTCCGGGACCGTCTCGAGCAGGAACGCCTCGGCGTAGAAGGCGGCCAGGGCCACGTGGTCGCGGCACATGAGGCTCACGAGCTGGACGGTGACGGAAGACGACATGGACCGACGCTACGAGACGGCCGGTGTCCGTTCGATTTCCGGCGGTTGAAGACTCGTTCCCGGAAGAGCTACTCGTCGCGTGCGGCGGCGCCGAAACGGATGAACTCGAACGGCAGGCCCCCGACCGTCACCGGGGCCATGGCGAACGTCGACACCGCCCCATCCCCGGCGATGACCGGCTTCGCGTCGAATCCGGCGTCAGCGGCTCGCTGCGAGTACCCCTCCACGTCGGGGGTGGCGAAGGTCATCATCGCCACCCGGGGCGCCTCGACGGCGCGGAGCGTCTCGGGGATCTCCACCAGTTCGATCATCCCGGCGCCGGCGCCCACCACGGCACCGCGAACGCTCACCTCGCCGGCCGGCCAGCCGAAGTTCTGCTCGGCCTGCTCACGGGTGGCAGGCTCGTCGCCGAACTCGCGCACCGGATCCATCCCGACGACGTCGCGGAGGAAGCGGATGACCCCGTCCAGGTCGTCGGTCAGGGCCACCATGTGGAAGATCGAGCTGGGCATCCAGGGACAGTACCGGCGTGGGCCCCAGCGCCCCCGGGTCCCGCCGACCGTCGATCTCATGGCTCACATCGGGGCCCACGTCGGTGAGCGCTTCTCGCGGAAGGCCTCCCCCGCCTCGCTCATGTTGCCGGTGAACGTCCCGAGCACCTGGGTGCGGTTCTCGAGCTGCATGGCATGGCGCAGGCTCGGTGCGTCGAAGTTGGCCCACATCCCGAGCTTGGTCATGACCACCCCGTACTCGCTGTTGGCCGTGATCCCCGCCGCCAGTTCCAGCGCGGCGTCGAGCAGCCCGTCGGCGGTGGTGACCCGGTTGAGCAGACCCAGGCGGAAGGCCTCCTCGGCCGGCACCCGACGCCCGGTCAACATGAGCTCTGCCGCCGCCGTGGGCCCGACGATCCGGGGCAACCAGTAGCTCGTTCCGACGTCGCACGACGAGAGACCGACCCGGATGAAGTGGGACGCGAAGTAGGCGTCGTCACTGGCCAGACGCATGTCGCAGGCCAGGGACAGGGCCAGGCCGCCGCCCACCGCCGCACCGTGCACGGCGGCGATCACCGGTTGGGTGCACTCGTGCACCGCGAGCATGAGGTCGGCCAGATGCTCCTGGTACTCGTGGATGAAGCCGACCGGCCCGCGGCCCTTGGCCCGCTCCGGGGCCTCACCCCCACCCCCCATGTCGGCCCCCGCGGAGAACCCTCGCCCGCGCCCCCGGAGGATCACGACCCGTGCCTCCCGGTCGTCGCGCAGACCGGCGAACACGGCGCCGAGGTCCGTGATCAGGTTGCTGCTCAGCGCGTTGTACCGCTCGGGGTCATCGAGCTCCACCAGCAGCACGTCCTCGGTCGGTCGGCTCGTCGTCACCAGGCCCATCGGATCCCCCGTTCGCTCGTCACCCGGCCCACCTTGTCACCCGCTTGCCGGCGGTGCCTCGCCACCGAGTCCCGCGACCACCAGCCGGTCTGTGAGACTCACAACCGGCCCGGGGCCGCCCGGCCCGAGGAGGAGATGTCGATGAGTGCCCGCCTGCCCGGCTCCTACGGGGTCGATGCGCCCTACGTGCCCGTGCTGAGCGCCATCGGTGCGGTCGTGTTCATCGGCCTCGCCGTGGCCGGGTCCGCGCCCGGTGTCTCCTTCCTCATGGCCCTCGTGCTGCTCGGCCAGGCCGGCTGCTACCTGCACGCGACGCGCCGGGGGAAGTTCGTGATCTGGCGGCGGATCATCGACGAGATGGACATGAAGGGCGACGAGCAGCTGCTCGACGTGGGATGCGGCCGGGGCATGGTGATGCTCACCGCCGCCACTTCGCTGCCCGACGGGGTGGTCGTCGGGCTCGACCTCTGGCGGGGCCAGGACCAGACCGGGAACGGGCCCGACGCCGTCATGGCCAACGCCGATGCCGTCGGTGTCGCCGAGCAGGTCGAGCTCCACACCGGCGACATGACCGAGATGCCCTTCGTCGACGGCGAGTTCGACGTCGTGGTGGCCAACGTGGCCATCCAGAACATCAAGAACCGGGAGCGGCGGCGCACGGCGATCGACGAGATCGTCCGGGTCACCGCCGGCAGGCGGCCGGATCGCCATCGTCGACATCCAGTACGTCGACCAGTACAAGGACGACCTGACGGCCGCCGGAGCCGCGGACGTGGTCGTGCACAAGCTGGGCGTCGACGGCTGGTACGGCAACCCCTTCTACGCCAGCCGCCTGGTCACCGCCACCAAGCCCGGCGCCTGAACCGACGGCACCACCACCGCCATCTCCCCCGCCCTGTGTCGAGGTCAGGGTCCGGTCAGAGGTCGGGGAAGCAGTCCCCCCGGCCCAGCTCGGCCAGGCCGGTCAGGTCGCCGTCCTGGTAGGTGAGTATCCCGCCGGTCGTGGTCGGCGCCATCAGCTGGGTGTCGTCGTCTACGTGGTCGAGCCCGACCAGATGACCGAGCTCGTGCTCGATGACGGCGCGCACGACGTTGTAGCCGTTGGCCTCGGTGGCGATGGCGGCCATGGCCGGCCCGTCCAGGGCGATCTGGCCGCTCAGGTACACCGAACCGTCGGGCGTGGTGACCCAGCTGCTCCCACCCGAACCGGCCACGTCGCCGGCGAGCTCCGGCATCTCCGTGGGATCGGTCCAGGCCACCAGCACCGGCGCCCACCGGTCCGGGTACCGCAGGGGCAGATAGGGCTCCCGTGTGGTGACAGGAGTCTCCTCCGTCTGGCCGTCGACCACGAACTGCAGCCCCGTGGCCCGGCTCACCTCGGCCAGCGCTTCGCTCAACAGCGCGTCACCACCGGTGACGGCGAGCCGGTTGTTGACGACGACGTGGATGGGACGACACGGGTCGTAGGCCACCGGCTCGGACGAGCCGGGCTGGGTGGCGATGTAGCGGTGGACCGGCGACGTCGCCGCCAGCGGAGCGGGCTGGCCGAGCGGTTCCGCCGCCGCCTCCACTCCGGCGGGAGGCTGCCCACCGGCCAGCTGCACCTCGGTCCCACCGACTCCGGATCCGGCCAGGTCGATGACCCCGGCGGCCTCGTTCGAGTCCCGATGGGTGTAGGACCACACGCCGAGGAAGGCCAGGCCGCTCATCACGGCGGCGACCACCAGGCGGTTGCGACGACGTTCGCGCTTCTCCGACCGGCGAGCGGTGCGGCGGGCGCTGTCCGCACTCTCGGCCAGTCGCTCGTGCTCGGCCCGGAGTCGGGCGATCCGCAGCTGACGGTCCTCGGCGCTCGGTTCGGAGACGGGGGCGCCGGAGACGAAGTCCTCGTCGAGCGTGAGGCCGGCGAAGGGATCCGGTTCCTCGGCGCCGCCCCCGCCGTCGACCCCGTCGTCGGCCGTCATGGCGGGAGGCTATCCGCGCCTTCTTCCGCGTCCGACTCACGCGGCCGGGGTCAGGCTCCGCCGAGGAAGGCCAGCACGGCTTCGGAGAAGCGCTCCGGCTGGTCGACGGCGACGAGGTGACCGCTCGGGCCGATCACGACGAGCTCGGCACCGAGGGCCTCCGCCTCGGCCGCCGCCAGATCGGCGGAGAGGACGAAGCTGTCCTCGGCCCGCACCACCAGCGCCGGCGCCCGCACCGCCCGTACCGCGCTCCAGTGGTCCTCGGCGCGGAAGGGCCACTCGGTGAAGAAGAGCGGATCGTGGGTGCGTTCGAGGCCGGCCGGACCCGGCCGCACGCTGCCCGCCGCCAACACGGCGACGTGGTCGGACGGGGCCCACCGGTTGGCGGCGCCCTCGAAGTCGACCACCGAGGCCAGGTCCGGGAAGGCCGCCGGACGGACAGGGACGTCGTCCACGGCCTGGGTGAACACCGGCGGCACGTCGACCATCACCAGCCGGCGGATCAGATCAGGGCGGGCGGCGGCCACGGTCGCCCCGACCAACCCACCCCACGACGCTCCCACCACGTCGACCGGACCGATGTCCCAACCGTCGAGGAGGCCGACCACGTCGGCCGCCAGGGCGGTGGTGGAGTAGTCGCGATCCGGTGCCCACGAGCTCCCGCCGTGGCCCCGTAGGTCGAGGGCGAGGACGGGCCCAGAGGTGGCCAGGAGCGGCGCCGCTCCGTTCCACGCCCATGCCTGCCCGGTGACGCCGTGGAGGCAGAGCACCGGCGGGCCCGCCGCCGAGGGAGCGGGATCCCACCGGAGGTGGTGGAAGGTGAGACCCCCCTGCGAGGTCCACCCGTGGACGACAAGGTGACTGCGGACAGCGGTCATTCGGGCCCTCCGGGGGCGTCGGTCGGAAGGAGGGATCGTCGCACGACGGTGCGGGCGACGACCCGCCCGCCGTGGACGACGAGCCGGCGCTCCCCGGCGCGGGCGAGGGCGTCCACCAGATCGGTGCCCTCGAGGGCGAGCAGCTCGGCCGGTGCCCCCGGGGTCAGGGTGACCTCGGGGAGGCCGAGGGCGACGCGCCCGGCGTTGCCCACCGATCGCCAGGCCTCGTCGGGAGTCAGATGGCCGGCCATCACCATGAGGGCGGCGGTCTCCACCGGGTCGGCTCGCCCCACGGCGTTGAACGGGTCGCGGACGTTGTCGCCCCCGGCGGCCACGTTGACCCCGGCGTCGAGCAGTGGCCGGATGGCGGTGAGGCCGCGGGGCGAGGCGGTCCGAGCCCCTCGGGCCTGCAGGTACAGGTTGGTCTGGGGCAGGGCGATCACGGAGATGCCGGCGGCGGCGACCGAGGCCGCCACGTCCTCCTGGACGTCCGGCGGTTGCATGCCCAGGCTCACGCAGTGCGAGGCGGTGACCCGTCCCGGACCCCACCCGCCTCGGGTCACGGCGGCGGCGAGGTGGCGGAGCCCCAGGATCGCCGGATCGAGGGTCTCGTCGATGTGGAGGTCGACTCCGGCCCCGTGGCGGGCGGCGGCGGCGAGGGCCACGTCAGCGCCGGCGTCGGGATCGGGGTCGACGTGGGGCGCTCCCCCGGCCAGGTCGGCTCCCCGGCCGAGGGCTTCGTCGAGGATGGCCCGGTGGGGGGCGCCGGCGTCGCCGCTGTAGGGCATGGAGACGAGGGCCACCACCTGGAGCTCGACCAGTCCCGTCGCCGCCGCCTCTTCCCGCAGGGCCACCATCGCGTCGAGCGGGGCCATGCCGCTGCCCGTACCCAGGTTGACGTGGGTGCGCACGGCGGTGGCCCCGTGGAGCACGAGGTCGTGGAGGGCGGGCCGGGCGGTGTCGAGGATCGCACCGGCGTCGCGGTACTGGAGCTCGGAGGACCAGGCCCGCACCGCGCCCATGAGATCGGCCGCCGGGTTGGGGGCCACGGACCAGGTCCCGGCCTTGTCGAGGTGGCAATGGGGCTCGACGGGAGCGTCGAGGATGACCAGACCGGCACAGTCGTGCACCTCCTCGCCGCGTTCCGCCAGCACAGAGGCGTCCACGGCGACGACCCGGCCGGTGCCGGGGTCGATCCGGACGTCGATGCGGGCGCCGTCGGCCCGACGGCCGCCCTGGAGGAGGGTCACGGCACCAGCATGGACACACCGAGGCGGGGAAGCACGTCCTCGGCCAGCACGTGCAGTTGCTCGGTGACGGCGTGGCGACCGAGGCCGGGCAGCTCGGGGAACACGACCAGGTGGCGAAGATCGAGCAGCTCGATCCAACGACCCAGGTTGTCGACGACCTCCTCGACCGAACCGATGGCCCAGACCCCGTCGGTTCGGGTCTGGTCGAGGGTGGGCCGATAGGCGAAGGGCGCGTCCTCGGCCATCCAGCGCAGACGACCGTACGGCGACAGGAACTTGACGTACTCGTCGTGCCCGGGGCCGGCCACCCGCACCGCCTCCGCCGTCGTGGGCGCGGCGTGCACGATCATCTGGAGGCAGCGGCGCTCCCCGGGGGCCAAGGGGCTGCCGGCCTCGGCGGACTGCTCCCCGAAGTCCTCCCACCGCTGCCTGGCGATGGAGGGCACGGCGTTGGCGAAGACCCCGGTGAAACCCATGCGGGCCACGTAGCTCGACGTCGCCGGCGAGGTGACCGGTTGGAACACGGTGGGGACCCCACCGACCGGACGGGGGACGAGGGTCAGCTCCTGCACCGTCGAGCCCCGGTCGGGGATGCCCTCGGGCGGGAAGGAGAAGTGGCGACCGTGGAAGCTGAACCGTTCGGCCCGCCAGGCCGTCAGGATCACCTCCATCGCCTCCTCGAAGATCTCCCGGTTGCGTTGGTCGGCGTCGCGGCTCATGGCGTTGTCACCGCTGGCCACCACCCCGCCGAGGGTCTGGGCCTCCCGCGGCACCGTGCCCCGGCCCACGCCGAAGACCATCCGCCCGCCGCTGAGCACGTCGGCCATGGCGAAGTCCTCGGCCAGGCGCAGCGGGTGCCACTGGGGCACGACGTTGAACATCTGCCCGAACCGCAGCCGGCGGGTGAGACCGGCCAGGTGGAGCCCGAACAGCACGAGGTTGGGGGTGAGCTCGTAGCCCTCGTGCTGGAAGTGGTGCTCCGTGAGCCACATGGTGTCGTAGCCCAGCTCGTCGGCCTGGCCCGCCCAGGAGCAGAGGTTGCCGTAGGCCTCCACCACCTGGTCGTTGGTGACCCGCCGGTCACGAGGGTCAGGGCGACCGGCCCCGGCATCGGGCATCGAGGCACTGCCGTAGAAGTCGAGATCGACTCGCATCGTTCAACAGTTTGTTGAATCGATGTGTGCACCGGGTGATCGGCGTGTCACGGGAGCGTGACGTCGGGTCAGTGTCCTCCGCCCACGCAGTGCGGGCCCTCAGCTTCTTGACCGGTCGTGTTCGTCCCGATCGGCGGACCCTGGATGATCGTCCCCGTGTTCACCGTCAACACCCCCGCCGTCACCTCCGTCGCGAACCGATCCATCCCCCGCGGCGCCGGCCCACCCTTCTTCTCCCCCGCCTGGTTGTACTGACTGCCGTGACACGGACACTCGAACCACTGCGACGTCGAACACGACGGCACCCGACAACCCAGATGAGGACACTTCTGATACAGCGTCGCCACCCCCGCCTCCAACCCGTTCAACACCGGCTGGGAATACACCTTCTTCGCCTTCTCCACCGCCGTCGCCGGATACGCCGTCATCCACATACGACCCTCCGCCGAATACAAGAACCCATCCCCCGCCGCGATCTTGGCCAACACATCATCCACGTTCCCCACCCGGATCTTCGACCCGAAACCACCCTTCGGGACCGGCCACAAAAACGCCAGGACCGCCGCCCCGAACCCCGTCAGACCCAACCCCATCAACAACACGATCGACCGATTGAAGAACTGGCGGCGCGTCACCCCCAACGCCTCCGCATCCGGCGGCACGTACTCCGCCAGATCCGAACCACCCGCCTTCACCAACTCCGGCGCCCGCCGCTCCAAAGACGCCTGCGCCTCCACCTGACGACCCGACACCGCCTCGGTCGCCGAACCCTCCAACCCCGACACCGACGAACGATCCCGCCGCACCGTCTCCCGCGACAACGCACCCGTCGCCTCACCACCATCACGACGCCGCAACGCCGCGAACACCACAACACCCGCCAACACCACAACCACCGGCACAACAACAACAAGAGGATTCATCAGGGCTCCTGGGGGGGAGGGACGGAGCAGGTCTCGGTCCAGTGTGGACCAGTGCCACCCATGATCACGGGTCGGGGCGAAACCCTGCCTAAGCGAACGCTGTGAACGCCTCGGGGGCGAGTGGGGCCGCTCCCCCCGCGGGCTTTCGTCGGCCCGACCGGCCTGCAAGGGTTGCCCTCGCCATGGTCACCCCGACACGAGCACGAACGAGATGATCGCCGTGCTGAGCGGAGGGGAGGCGGTCCTCCTGGCCGCCGCCGGCTTCCTCGCCGGCGCCATCAACGCGGTGGCAGGGGGAGGATCGCTCATCTCCTTTCCGGCCCTTCTCCTCGTGGGCTACCCGTCGGTCTCGGCCAACGTGACCAACACCGTGTCGGTCCTGCCCGGCTACGTGGGCGGAACGATCGGCTACCGCCGCGAGCTCGCCGGCCAGGGTGCCCAGGTGCGCCGCCTGGCCCCCATCTCCATCGTCGGCGCCGTGGTCGGTGCGGTGATCCTGCTCACCACCTCGAACGAGGTGTTCGACGGGATCGTGCCCGTCCTCGTGTTCGCCGCGTCGGTCCTCCTCCTGGCCCAGCCCCGCATCCAACGGTGGGTGCTCGGCCGCCCTCATGACGCCTGGTCGCGACGTCCGGTCGCCCTCCAGCTCGCCACCTTCGTGGCGGCGGCCTACGGCGCGTACTTCGGCGGCGGCCTCGGCGTGATCCTGCTGGCCGTCCTCGGCGTGTTCCTGGCCGAGGGCCTCCAGCGCACCAACGCCCTGAAGAGCGCCCTCACGTTGGTCATCAACACAGTGGCTCTGGTCGCCTTCGCTCTGTTCGGCCCCGTCCAGTGGCTCGCGGTCGCCATCATGGCGCCCATGAGCCTCCTCGGGGGCTGGACCGGCGCGTCGGTGGCCCGACGGTTGTCCCCCACCGCACTGCGGTTCACGGTGGCGTGCTTCGGGATGGTGGTGGCGGTGGCGCTGGCCGTCACCTGACGCTCTGGCGACCACCGAGCGACACGACCGGGAACGTCCCCGTACACTCCGCGACGGCCGGGCGAGGTCGTCGCCCGGAGGACCGAGGGGAACAGATATGGGTCGTTTCGACGACAAGGTCGTGATCGTCACGGGTGCGGCGCGCGGGCAGGGCGAGGCCGAAGCCCGGATGTTCGCCGCCGAGGGAGCCAAGGTGCTGCTCGCCGACGTGCTCGACGAACCGGGCGAGAAGGTGGCCGCCGACATCGGCGCCCCGGCGCGCTACCTCCACGTCGACGTGAGCAGCGAGTCCGATTGGGCCGATCTCGTGGCCGCGGCCGCCGAGCTCGGGGGAATCGACGTGCTCGTCAACAACGCGGCCATCCTGCGCCCCGCCGCCATCGAGGACACCTCGCTCGACGACTACATGGGCGTCATCAACGTCAACCAGGTCGGCTGCTTCCTGGGCATGAAGGCGGTGATGCCCGCCATGCGCGACGCCGGCGGGGGCGCCATCGTGAACATCTCCTCCATCGACGGCATCGGCTCCAAGAACGGGCTCATCTCCTACACCGCCTCGAAGTTCGCCATCCGGGGGATGACGAAGACCGCGGCCATGGAGTGGGGGCGGTTCGGGATCCGGGTGAACTCGATCCACCCGGGCGGGGTGAACACGGTGATGGGCAACCCCTTCGACATGCCCGAGGTCGAGGTCGAGCCCTACCGGTTCCAGGCCATCGGACGCATCGGCCGTCCCGACGAGATCGCCAAGGCCGTGGCCTTCCTCTCCTGCGACGAGTCGAGCTACATCACCGGCACCGAGCTGGTCGTCGACGGCGGCTGGATGAGCGGACGCCTCGAGCCCGGCCTCCCCGGCTCCGACGTCGGCACCGCCGGCTACGGCTACAACGCCTGACCGACGGGGCGCGGTCGGGCGGGCCCGACCGCGTCGGTAGCCTCACCCGATGCCCCGTGCCGGCCACGAGAGCGAGCCCACCCGCTGGATGGCCCTCGCCGTGTTCGTCGCGACCGTGGTGGTGTTCGCCACCCTGGCGGTGAGCGTCGCCACCAACCAGGGCCCGGCCGCCGACGACCCGGACCTCCTCGGCCACATCGCTCGTAGCCCCGACCGCTGGTACCGCTTTGCCCAGTCGGTCAGCCGCCTGGGCTCGGTGCCGGTGCTGGTCGTGGTGGCCTCGGCGGCATCGGCGATCCTCTGGCTGCTCGGTGCCTGGCTGGTCGAGGCGGTCGTACCCATCGCCTCGTTCCTGGTCGGTGCGCTGCTCGTGGCGCTGACCAAGGGAATCGTCGATCGAGCATCGCCCGGGCAGTCGGGGCGGCTCCTCGGCGACGCCGGCATCTCCTTCCCCGCCGGCCACGCCGGGGGTAGTGCGGCGGTCTACCTGAGCATCGCCATCGTCGTCGCCGTCCTCTTCGTCCCCGGGCTACCGGGCCGCGTGGCTGTGCTCGCCGCCGCCGGGGCGATCGCCGTGGCGGTGGGGATGGCCCGGCTGGTCACGGCCGTGCACTGGCCCACCGACGTGCTGGCCGGTTGGGCCCTCGGGACCGCGGTGGCCATCGCTGTGTCGAGCGTCGGCCTGGCGGCGGGCCGGTCGGTGCGAGCCGACGGACACCACCACTGGGGGCCGGGTGGGGTCCTGCGCGCCGTGGCCTCCATCCACCGGCCCGGACGGAGCGGTCCCCCGCCGGACTGAACCGCTCTCAGACCGCCTTCTCGGCGGCCACCCCGAACGCCTCGGTGTAGGGAGCGAACTCCGAGCGGATGACGGCCTCGTCGAAGCCGAAGTCGCCGAGCCCGTAGCGGTGCACCCCGTACTTGGTCTGAGGCCGGGCGTCCAGGTAGTCGCTGATCAGCTCGGCGTGGCCGGTCGGCCTCGGGATGCCGAGCTCGTCGTAGGCCCGCCCGATGGCCTGTACCGGATCATCGAGGAGGTCCACGTAGTGGAGGTGGGTGAGCTGGCCGGCCGGCACCGCGGCGCACGCGGCGGGGAGAGCCCCCAGCATCATCTGCAAGCTGAACGTCATACCTGCGGCCATGCCGTCGGTGTCCACCGCGTCGGACCGCAGCCACCGCCCGGACGCCACCGTGCTGACCGTGGAGGGCAGCGTCCGGACAGGGTCGCGGTGGGTGAGGATCACCCGCGCGTCGGGGTACACGGCGAGCAGCGCGGGCAGGCGCCCCATGTGCACGGGGGACTTGAGCACCCACGGGCGGGACGTGGTTCCGTGCTGCAGCGTCTGGAGGAACCGACGATGGAAGCGATACACGGGCACGGCGTCGGTCTGGGCTCGCCACATCAAGAAGGTCGGGACGTTCACGCAGGTCGCCCAGTAGGTCATGTCGAGCTCCGGGGCCATCAACCAGATGCACTCCTCGGGGAGGGTCGACTTCATCTCGTGGACGGCCAGGAACTCGGGCTGCACGTCACCCCACAGATCGAACTCCGACTCGGCAGCGGCGATGCGTCGGGCCCGGTCCTCGTCGGACGGGGGCGGGAGCGGGTGGGCCATCTCCCACGCTCGCGGCGCCCGCAGCCCGGGATCACACGCCAGGAGCTCGTGCAGGATGCTCGTGCCCGAGCGAGCGGGGCCGGTGACGACGACCGGAGCGACGATGTGCTCCTCGGAGATCGACGGATCGACGCGAACAGCTTCGATGATCTGGAGACGGGTGCTGAGATGGCGCAGGAGGTCGTGACGACACTGCAGCCGACCGACCACGTTGAGCTCGGCCTCGTCCTCGAGGGACTCGATGAGGCGTCGGTACGGCTCCTCCCAGGTCGGTTCGCCGAAGTCGTCGAGCCCGACGCCAGCGGACGCCGTCCCCATGATCTCGTCGGCGTCGAGCGGCACGATCGCCCGCGCCCCTCCGGCGCCGACGGCCATGGCGTTCAGCCGCCGCACCCAGTCCGGGCGTACGTAGCCCAACGAACCCATCCCCCACCCCCGTGGTCGACAACGAGTCCGCAGTCTGGCAGGAACACCGTCGTGCGCCGCGCCCTGTCCATCCTGGATGCTCTACCTTGACGGGATGGCGGGCGTCGGGTCATGAGCGGGACGGTGTCGCTCGTGACCGTGCGGGCCGACGTCAACCCGGTGCCGTGGACCCAGGCTCACATGGCGTTCACTCTGGCGTTCCCCATCGTGCTGGTTCCGCTGACGACGCTCGACCAGCGGGGCCTCCTGCCCGAGGAGGTAGCGCCCGGCCCCACCACGAACCCGTGAGTCGGCTCACGGGCTGATGCTCGACCAGCGGTTGCGCCGGACGAAGGAAGCGGTGACGGCCCGGCTGGCCGGGCGCCTCGGACGCGTGGCCAGTCCGCTGGCCATCACGCTGGCGGCCTTCGCCTCGACGGTCGGCGCCGCCGGCGCGGCCTGGTCCGGTCTCTCCGCCGTCGCCGTGGCCGCGTGGCTGGTGGGCCGCCTCCTCGACGGGCTCGACGGTGCCGTCGCCCGAGCCACCGGACGGGTGACCGACCTCGGCGGCTACCTCGACATGGTCCTCGACACCGTCGGCTACGCCCTCGTACCCCTCGGCGTCGCGCTCTGGCTCGACACCCGGGCAGGGTGGATCGCGGTGGCCTTCCTGCTCGCCGCGTTCTACGTGAACACCATCTCGTGGGCCTACCTCGCTGCTCTGCTGGAGAAGCGTTCGGCCGGAGCCACGACGAACGGCGAGCTCACGTCGGTCACCATGCCGCCGGCCCTCGTCGAAGGGACCGAGACCATCGCGATCTTCACGGCCTTCCTCGTGGTCCCCTCCTACGCTCCCCAGATCTTCACCGTGATGGCCGTGGCCGTCGTGATCGGAGTGGGCCAACGCCTCGTGTGGGCCCGCCGCACCTTGACCCGGCCGGGCCCGTGACCCGGCGATCCGACGTCGACTGGGACCGCTACCTCGCCGAGTTCCACCGCACCGCCGCGGGCATCACCGAGGAGCTGCTCGGCCCGGCGACCGACCAGTCGGGCCTCTCTCCCTACGCCTGGCTCGTCTCCGGCCGGGAGGACCACGGGCGACTCGTGCTCGACGTGGGCTGCGGGAGCGCCCCCACCGGCCCCGACCCCGAGCGATGGGTCGGCCTCGACCGCTCGCTCGGCGAGCTGCGCCGAGCCGTCGCCCACGGCCGCACGCCGGTGGTCCAGGGCGACGCCTCGAGGCTGCCGTTCCCTGACGGCTGCGCGTCGACCGCCGTGTTCTCGATGGCCCTGATGGTGGTGCCCGATCCCGCCGCCGCCCTCGCCGAGGTGCGGCGGGCCCTGCGGCGCGACGGCCGTCTCCTCGTGCTCACCCCGGCGGCCGCTCCGATGACCACACGGGACCGATTCCGCATGGGGACGGTCATGGTCCTCGTCGGCACCCCGGGGTTCCCGTTCCCGACCCGGTCGGTGCTGCGGCGGACGGCGGAGACCATCGCCGCGGCCGGATTCACGATCGAGAGCGACGAGACTCGCCGGTTCTCCGTTCCGCTGCCTGGTCCTGACGAAGGCGAACGCTTCGTTCGCTCGTTGTACCTCCCCCGCGTGAGCCCCTGGAGGGCCCGGCTGGCTCGGCGATGGGCCCGCCGGTGGCGGGGAGACCTGGGCATCCCGCTGCGCCGGATCGTGGCCCGCCCGTCGGGCGACGACGGGCGGAATCCACCCGGCGCGCCGCGGGCATGATGAGGGTGATGACCACCTCCCCGATCGACCCGGCGCCGAGGTCGCCACACGGGGTCTCCATCCCAGCCTCGGACGAGACGATGCCGGTCGAACCGCCGTCGACGAATGACGGCCGCCGGCTCACCGCCCGGTGGCGGGTGACCCTCCTCGTCGGATTCGGGATCCTGTGCGCCGCCGGGGTGGCCGGTCTCTACATCGGCGCCGTCCGGACCCGCGCCGGCCAGCGGGTCGACGAGGCCGCCATCGTCGGCCGGGCCGGCGACCAGCTCGTGCAGCTCACGACGACGAGGACACTGGACACGATCAGCGTCACCTCGCTGGTGGCCGCCGGGATGGCCCTGCTGTTGCTCGCCGTGACCCGGCGGCGGCCACGGCTCGCCCTGGGCGTGGCCGTGCTGATCATCGGCGCCAACGTCACCTCCCAGGTCCTGAAGACGAACCTGCTGAGTCGTCCGAACCTGCTGCAGCGTCCGGGGGCCGCCACGGTGCCGAGCTTTCCGAGTGGTCACGCCACCGTGGCCATGTCACTCGCTCTGGCCCTGGTCCTGGTGGTACCGGCACGCCTGCGGGTGATGGCCGGCACCATCGGGATCGCCTACGCCGTGGCCATCGGCGGAGCCACGCTCACCGCCGGATGGCACCGGCCCAGCGACATCATCGCCGCCTACCTCATCGCCACGGTGTGGGCGACTGCCGTGGTGGCCGGCCTCATCGCGTGGCGCGGCATCGGAACGTCCCCCAACCACGAGTTCTTCGGCCGATCCCTCTCGAGCCTGCGCCTCCTCGTCCTCGGGGCCGCCCTGCTCGTGGGCGCGACCCTCGTCACCGGAACGGTGGTGCTGGTCCTCGAGGACCGGGACCTGCGCGCCGCTGACCTCGGACCGTCCTACGTCGGGGCCGTCGCCGCCATCGCCGGAGTCGCCATCGTGATCCTCAGTGTCCTGCTGTGGATCCTCCGGGGGGCCCGGATCGACCCACCACCCGGTCAGACCCACGAGGACGGGGCCGATCGCCAGCCCTCCCCTCGCCGTTAGGATCTCCTGCTCACGGCCGTCCTGCGGTGCTCCGGCGCCCACCGACGAGCCGTCCCCGCCCTCGTAGCTCAGGGGATAGAGCATTGGTTTCCTAAACCATGTGCGGAGGTTCGAGTCCTCCCGGGGGCGCTTCAGGCATCATCCGATCGGTGTGCTGCGCCACCGGCGGCGGCTGAGAGCGGTCCGCCCGGGCATCGAGCGATTCGCCGAGAGTTCCCGTTCCGTTGGGTTCCTGCTCAACGACCGGACACGGGCGGTCGATACCTTGCCTGAGTCAGCCACCGGCTGACACCAGGCGCTCCGTCAGGAGGCAAGGCCATGTCGCTCGTCGAGATGGAACATCCGGACGATCCACGCGTCGTCCTCGCCGAGGTCGCCGAACACCTCCACGAGATCGACCGCCGGCTCGTGGCCCACCCCGAGGCGGTCTCCACGGCCTGGCGCCAGATGCGCTGCTGCGACCACGCCGCGGTCGACGCCCTCCCCCCTGCCGATCGGACGAGCTACGAAGCGATCATGGTCAGCTCCGGACCCCGGTCGCGCCGCCCGTCCGCCTGGTTCCGGAGCACCGGCACGAACGAGGACGTGGCCCGCCTCCACCTCGCCCTCCATCGCCGGATCGTGCTGTTGCGCCAGCTCGCTCGTTGACCCCCACCCCGCCCCGAGCGGACGCCGCCGGCCAGAGCGATCGGCACCCCGCTTCGATCAGCCTGCTCCACTAGCTTGCGCTTCCATGCCAGGGGGGAACCGCAGCACCACGATCATGCTCCGCCGGCGCGCCCTCGTGGCCGCCGCCGTCGTCGCCGCCCTCGTCGTCGCGTGCAGCAGCGACTCGTCCTCGCCCGTCTCCACCACGGCGCAGGCCACGGTCCCCCTCCCCTCGGCCGAGTACCAGGCGAGCTCGGCGGACTGGGTCCTGCCGGGCCGGGACTACGACAACTCCCGGGCCACCTTCGACTCCACCATCACGGCCACCAACGTCCGCACCCTGGAGAAGGCCTGGGAAGCGGAGATCGGCGGCGCCCTCACGACCGTTCCCCTCATCGTGGGCGAGACCGTGTATGTGGCGGACAGCACCGGGGTCATCGTCGCGATCGACCGCCAGACCGGGTCGGAGCGGTGGCGGACCGAGCCCTCGGGCTTCAACATCGGCCCGTTCGGGGTCGCGGTGGCCGACGGCCGGGTGTTCGGGGTCCACGGCTCGAACGCCATCGTGGCCGTCGACGCCGTCGACGGCCACGAGCTCTGGGTCCGTGAGATCGCAGCCACGCCGACCACGGGCGTCGACATCCAGCCGACCGTGTACGACGGGATCGTCCTGGCCAGCACCGTCCCCGTGAGCATCGGCGGCATCTACACCCCCGGCGATCGCGGCGTGCTCACCGCTCTCGACGCCGCCACCGGCGAGGTCCGGTGGACCTTCGACACCGTGCAGGGAGACCTGTGGGGACACCCCGAGGTCAACTCCGGCGGCGGATCCTGGTATCCGCCGGCCATCGACACCGAGGCTCGTGTCGTCTACTGGGGCGTCGCCAACCCGGCCCCCTTCCCCGGCACCGAGGAGTACCCCAATGGATCGAGCCGACCGGGCGACAACCTGTACACCGACTCGGCGGTGGCTCTCGACCTCGACACCGGCGAGCTGCGTTGGTACCACCAGGTCCACCCCCACGACCTGTTCGACAGGGACCTGGTCCACACCCTGATCGCACGCGTCGACGGGCGGGCCATCACCGTGGCGACGGGCAAGGGCGGCGTCGTCGTCGGCCTCGACCCGTCCACCGGTGAGTCCCTCTGGTCGACGTCGGTCGGCCTCCACGACAACGACGAGCTGACCGCCCTCGACGGGCCCACTCCGGTGCTCCCGGGCACCTTCGGCGGCGTTCTCACCCCGCCGGCCACCGCCGAAGGCACCGTGTACGTGGCCGCGGTCAACTCCCCCACCGTGCTGGCGCCCGATCAGAAGGCCTACATCGGCTCCCCCCTCGGCACCGACGACGGCGACGTCGTGGCCATCGACGCCTCCGACGGAACCGTCCTGTGGGACACCAAGGTGGACGGCGACCCCCTCGGCGGGGTGGTCGTCGTCAACGACCTCGTCCTGACCGCGTTGCTGGACGGGACGGTGGTCGCCCTCGATCGCGAGACCGGCGCCTTCGTCCGTCGCTTCGAGGCGCCGGGGGGCGTCAACGGCTGGATGTCAGCCGCCGGCGATCTGCTCGTCGTCCCCGTCGGGATGGCCTCGCCGTCCCGACTGGTCGCCTACCGCCTTCCCGGCTGACGCCACCCTCGGACCCGACCGCACGACGCGAAGGAACCCCGCCCGGAGGCGGGGTTCCTTCGCGCTGACTGGCGGGAACGTGAGGTCAGGCTCGGGAGCGACCCTTGAAGATCGACCAGCCGCCGGGGCCGACGGCAAAGGCCACGATGATGAGGATGATGCCCAGCAGGATCTGACCCTGCAGGAGCTGGACGATTCCGACGATGCCGATGATCACGGCGATGATCCACAAGATGAGTCCCATGACCGTTCATGTACCCGGGACCATCGCCCCCAGACCCCTAGCCGACGAAAAGATGACCGCCCGGGTGGCGACGGGTCAGGCCACGGCGACGCTGGCGTCGGCGTCTCGGAAGTAGGGGATCACCTGCTCGCCCAGAGCCCGGATCGTCTCCATCTGGATGTCCTGGGGCACGGTCCCCATCTGGGTGATGAACAGCACTTCGTCGGCCCCGGCGTCAATGAGGGCCTGCACGTAGTGGATGCAGTCCTCCACCGTGCCGTAGGCGTTGTTGGGGTTGAACAGGGCACCGCTGGGCTTGGAGAAGTCCACCTCGATGAGCTCGGAGCCGATCTTCACCACCATCTTCCCGTCGGCATCGGTGGTGGTGAGGTCGTCGCCCCACGAGTCGGGATCGGGCCCCGGCGTTCCCACCGCCCACTGGTTGAGCGACTCGATGAAGAAGCGCTGACCGCGCAGTCCGATGCGACGGGCCTTCTCCCGGTCGTCGGAGATGATCACCGGGCACAGTGCGGCGAAGTGCTCGTTGGGCACGAAGCCGGCCTGGTCGGCGGGATCGCGGTTGGCGTAGGCCTCCCGGTAGATCAGGTTCTTGCGGGCGACCTGGTCGAGACCACCGAAGCCGAAGGCGAGGGCACCGATGCCCCGGCTGCCGGCGATGGTCAGGGACTCGTCCCCGGTGCACGCCAGGTACATGGGCGGATGCGGGTCCTGGAAGGGCTTGGGGTGGATCGACCGCTCCTCGAACTGCACCCACTCACCGTCGAAGGAGAGCGATTCCTCGACCATGATCCGGGGGATGAGGTACATCATCTCGTCGATCATGGACGGGGCGTCGGTCTTGAGGTAGCCGAAGGTCCCCGCCTCCTGCTGGGTGCCGCCCTTGCCCACACCGAAGTGCAGCCGTCCCTCGGAGAGGATGTCGAGGGTGGCGATCCGCTCGGCCACCTTCACCGGGTGGTTCATCATGGGCGGTAGGCACACGACGCCGTGGCCGATGCCGATGCGGCGGGTCCGACCGGCGACGAAGGCCAGGAACGTCTCGGGCGCCGACATGTGGGCGTACTGGTTCAGGGCGTGGTGCTCGACGGCCCAGATCACGTCGAAGCCGAGCTCCTCGGCGAGCATGACCTGCTCCATGATCTCCGTGAAGATCTGGTGGTCGCTGCGCCGTGACACCTCGGCCACCTGGGCCTCGTAGATCAGTGAGAACCGCATGACTGCCCCCTCGTCGGGTCACTATCGGACCCCGGCCATCCCCTCTGGATGACTTCCTAATTGGAATAGTAAAGAAGAGGGGGGCGTCCGTCAACCCTGGGCCCGGACGCGCCGAGGGCGGCGATGCCAGCGCATCGCCGCCCTCGGACGGAACTGATGTCGACGCGAGCGCCGAGCGACGTCAGCCGGGCTGAGCGATCCGGTTGGCGTCGAGGTTGGCCTGATCGACCACAGCCCCCGTGACCTGCACGACGTAGCTGGGATCGCAGTCGTAGGTGGCGACTTCCTCCGGGTAGTAGCGCTCGTAGGCGGTGCCGTTGAGCTTGAGCACCAGGCCGCAGTCCGGCGGCTTGTTGCTGGAGGGGGTGGTGGGGGCGTGCAGCCCGCCGCCGGTCCAGTCGGTCACCTTGCCCAGCTCGTCCATCACACAGGCGCTGGTGAGGGTCGACCCGCACGCCTTGGCGCCCGTGGCCCACAGCAGGAAGGCCGAGGCCGACTGCATGCCGAGCTGGTTCACGTCACCGCCGTTGCCCTTGACGATGTCGATGTAGTCCTGGGTGGCCGGGTTGCTGCTGGCCTCCTCGAGCGGGATGAACGCCTCACGGACGTAGACGTTGTCGGCGTTGCCGCTGGTGTTCCACTGGGCGAAGGCCAGGTCGTAGAAGTTGGCGTCGGTGATCCAGATCGGCTTGTAGTCGATCTGGGCGGCGGCATCGAGGAGGTTCTCGAAGTTCGGGAACGGCGAGCCGGTGAAGTAGACCACCTCGGCCCCGCAGTCCTTCAGCCGCTGAGCGAAGGGCTTCCAGTCGGACTCACCGGCGATGTTGTACGACTGCGGGCAGTCGAGGAAGGTGAACCCGAAGTCCGGGTACGACGCCAGCACCTTGTCCTTGGTGTCGATGGTCGCCGCGTAGTTGGCGAACATGACGGCGGACTTGGTGATCTTGTCCGGGAACTGCTTCTGCATCGCTGCCGCGATCTCGACCGGCGTGTAGTCGATCGGGTTGGGCACCGGCTGGATCATGTCCTTGCCGTTGGCGAAGGCGGCACTCACCGAATAGGTGGGCACGGCGGCCAGGTTGCACCCGAGGCGGGTCTCCTCCTGGGCCGAGTCGAGCGACCAGCCTTCACCGACGAGCATGAACGCCGACTGGCAGGCCTCGGTCATCTGGTTGACGACCTCGGTGATCTGGGCGTCGCCGTAGTTGCCGATGACCTCACGACCGTTGATGCCGCCCTGGTCGTTGCACCACTTGATCATGGCTTCCATCGCGTCGGACATCTCGTGGTTCAGACCCGGGGACGACGGGTAGCCGGCGTCGTCGCCATAGGTGATGGTGATCGACTGGTCGGTCACGCCCTGCTGGGTGGCGCCCGACGCATCGCCCTCACCACACGGTGACGCCAGGTCACCGAAGGTCTCGGAGCCACCGCCGCCGCCATCGGTCGAGCTGGTGTCGGTCGACGAATCCGAGCGACCGCTGCTTCCACACGCTGTGGCGAACAGCGCCATCACCGCCACGATGGCGACAAGCGTTGCTGCGCCTCGTCGAGTCGACCGGCTTCTGCCCGGTCGATCAGTTCGTTCCTCTTGGACCATGAGACTCCCCCTGTTGGGCGGGCACCACTTCGGTACCCCCTTCACGACGGACCCTGCCCGTCGAGCCAGGAAAGGTAGCACCTGCTCGCACCTCGTCAGCTGCATGGGGCCCGCCGACCACGGCAGAGGGGCCGGCCCTCGCGGGCCGGCCCCTCGGAGCTCGTCGGTCCGGAGTCGGATGCCCCGGCGCCCATCACGGGCGGCGAGCCGCTACCCGATCAGCCCGCCCCGGTCGCGATCCGATTGGCGTCGAGCGCGGCTCGATCGACCACCGGGCCGGTGAGGGTGACCAGGTAGTCCTCGCTGCACTGGAACTCCCCGATGGTGCTCGGGAGCACCTGCTCGTAGGTCGTGCCGCTCATCTTGAGGACCATGCCGCAGTCTCCCGGGAGGTTGCCGCCCGGGTTGGCCGCGGCCTGGAGCCCACCGGCGGTGAACTCGTCGACCGTCGACAACTTGGACATCACGCAGTCCCGCGTGAGGTCGGCCCCGCACTCCTGGGCCCCCTGGGCCCACAGCAGGAACGCCGCCGTGGCCTGCATCCCGAGGAGGCTGGTCTCACCTCCGGAGGCCTTCACCAGATCGAGGTACTGCTGCACCGCGGGCTGGGAATCGGCCTGCTCGAACGGGTAGTAGACCATCCGTACGTAGACCTTGTCGGCGTTGCCCGAGGTGTTCCACGCCGCGAACTTGGCGTCGTAGAAGTTGGCCTCCGTCATCCACAACGGCGAGTAGTCGATCTGGGCGGCGGCATCGAGCACGTTCTCGAAGTTCGGGTACGGCGACCCCGAGAAGTACACGACCTCGGCCCCGCAGTCCTTCAACCGCTGGAGGAACGGCTTCCAGTCCGACTCGCCACCGATGGCGTAGGACTGAGGGCAGTCGAGGAACGTCCAGCCGGCCTGCTCGGCCGACAGCTGGAACTTCTCGGTGCTGTCGATCGTGGCGGCGTAGTTGCCGAACATCGTGGCCGCCTTCTTCACCTCGTCGGGGAAGGCCGCGGCCATGGCGAACTCGTGCTGCACCGACATGACGTCCACCGGGTTCGGCGTCGGCTGGTACATCAGCTTGCCGTGGGCGAACTGGGGGCTGACCGTGTAGGTCGGCACCGCCGGCAGGCCACAGCCGAGCCGCGTCTGCTCCTGGGCCGAGTCGAGCGACCAGCCCTGGCCGACGAGCATGAAGACCTGGCTGCACGCCTCGGTCATGGCGTTGTTGACCTCGGTGATCTTGGCGTCGTAGAAGTTCCCGACCACCTTGCGCCCGTTGATGCCCCCCTGCTCGTTGCACCAGTCCATCATGGCGACGATGGCGTCGGACATCTCCTTGTTCAACCCCGGCGCCGCGGCGTAGCCGGAGTCGTCGCCGTAGCCGATGGTGATCTGGTCCTCGGTCACGCCCTGACCGGTGGCCGGCCCGCCCTCACCGGGGCCGCACGGCGACGCCATGTCACCGAACGTGGCGTCGCCGGCCGCCACCGTCGTGGCGCTTGCGCCCCCGCCTCCGTCACCCTCGGAATCACTGCGGCCGCTGCCGCAGGCCGTGGCCACGAGGCTCACCACCGCCACGACGGCGACGAGAACCGCCACCGGCCGGACTCGACGACGCGCTCGTCCTCTCGTCTCTCGATCCCATTCTCTGTTGACCACTTCGCGCTTCCCCCTCACTGTCTGGGCCGTCGGGATCGACGACCTCGATGCTCGTCGACCGACCCGGCCGGGTGGGTCGACGAGGACAAGCGTGTCACCGTCGCTTCAGGCGACACGCGCCAGGGGCGGCGATGCCACGATCGCATCGCCGCCCCCAGGAACAACGGTCGATGTCAGCCCGGTTGGACGACCCGGTTGGCGTCGAGGTTGGCCCCGTCGACGATCGCCCCCGTGACCTGGACCACGTAGCTCGGGTCGCAGTCGTAGGTGGCGACTTCCTCGGGGTAGTAGCGCTCGTACGCGGTGCCGTTCATCTTGAGCACGAGTCCGCAGTCCGGCGGCTTGTTGCTGACCGGGTTGGTCTCGGCGTGCAGTCCTCCACCGGTCCAGCTCGTGACCTTGGCCAGCTCGTCCATCACGCACGTGCTGGTCAGGGTCGACCCGCACGCCTTGGCGCCCGTGGCCCACAGCAGGAAGGCCGAGGCCCCCTGCATGCCCAGCTGGTTCACGTCCCCGCCGTTGCCCCTGACGATGTCGAGGAACTGCTGGGTGGCCGGGTTCTCACTCGCCTCGCTGAACGGGATGAACGCCTCACGCACGTACACGTTGTCGGCGTTGCCGTTGGTGTTCCACTTGGCGAAGGCCTCGTCGTAGAAGTTGGCGTCGGTGATCCAGATGGGGTCGAAACCGATCTGGTTGGCCGCGTCGAGGACGTTCTCGAAGTTCGGCGCCGGTGATCCGGTGAAGTACACGACCTCGGCCCCGCAGTCCTTCAGACGCTGGACGAACGGCTTCCAGTCCGACTCCCCGGCGATGGCGTACTCCTGCGGGCAGTCGAGGAACGTGAACCCGAAGTCCGGGTACGACGCCAGCACCTTGTCCTTGGTGTCCTTGGTCGACGCGTAGTTGGCGTACA
The DNA here is from genome assembly GCA_963793025.1 of uncultured Actinomycetes bacterium. Taxonomy (GTDB): domain Bacteria; phylum Actinomycetota; class Acidimicrobiia; order Acidimicrobiales; family Acidimicrobilacustridaceae; genus CAWBYL01. Next base: position 175,527 of record CAWBYL010000005.1, on the reverse strand, counting down.
TCACCGCCGACTTGGTGATCTTGTCCGGGAACTTCTTCTGCATGGCGGCCGCGATCTCGACCGGCGTGTAGTCGATCGGGTTCGGCACCGGCTGGATCATCAGCTTGGCGTTGGCGAAGGCCGGGCTCACCGAGAAGGTGGGCACGGCGGCGAGGTTGCACCCGAGGCGCACCTCCTCCTGGGACGAGTCCGCCGACCAGCCCTCACCCACGAGCATGAAGTCGGTCTGGCACGCCTCGGTCATCACGTTGTTGACCTCGAAGATCTTGGCGTCTCCGTAGTGGCCGATCACCTCACGACCGTTGATGCCCCCCTGGTCGTTGCACCACTTGATCATGCCGCGCATGGCGTCGCTGATCTCGTGGCTGAGGCCCGGCGCGGCCTGGTAACCGGCGTCGTCGCCGTAGCCGATGGTGATCGACGTGTCGGTCACACCCAGCTGGGTGGCGCCCGACGCGTCTCCCTCACCACACGGAGACGGCAGGTCGCCGAACATCGTCGCCGACTCACCCTCGCCGCCCCCCGACGAGCTGGTGTCGGTCGGCGACTCGGAGCGGCCACTGCTGCCGCACGCCGTGGCGAACAGCGCCATCACGGCCACCACGGCGACCAGAGCCGTTGCGCTTCGCGAGCGCCCCCCACGGCTCGAGCTCCGGTGGCTGCCCACCGGTCTCGCTTGTTGCTCTCTGAACACGAGTTCCCCCCTCGGTCCGGCCGCCGATCTGGCGCCCGAGACGACCCACCCCGCCAGAAGGCAGGGTGGGGCACTGCTCTGCGGCAGAGCCGTCAGACTGTGGACGCCGCGCCGTCGCGCATGCGGGTGGTGCGGTGCACCGGATCGGTGTCGACCTTCGGGATCACGTGCTCACCCATGAGCCGGATCGTCTCCAGCGTGTCCTCGCGCGACGCCGGACCGATTCCGAACACCAGCTGATCGACGCCCACCGACTCCCACCTGCGGCAGGTGGCCAGGGCTTCGTCGGGGTCGCCCAGCACGAGCTGGCCGGAGTCGCCCATGAAGTTGATGGCGTCGAGATCGGCGTCCGGGATGAGGTCGGGCCACTGCGGGACCTCGGGGGGATGGGGGAAGGTGTCGTGGTAGCGGAACACGTTGCTGACGAGGTAGTTCGGGCGGGACTCGACGGCCCGACGGCGCACGTCCTGGCCGTCCTCCCCCACGTAGGCCGCCACGGTGCACATGATGTTGTCGTTCACGAAGGCGCCGACCGGGTCGGCGTCGGCGATGGCCGACTTGTACGACTTCACCGCCTTCTCGGCCCCCTCGAGATCGCCGACCGAGAAACCGAGCACGCCCAGGCCCTTGTGCGCGGCCATCTCGTAGCTCGACGTGTTGCCGGCGGCGTACCACATGGGCGGATGAGGCTTCTTGTAGGGCTTGGGCAGGATCTTGCGGGGCGGGAGGGACCAGTACTCGCCGTCATAGCCCTGGTAGGTGTCCTGCATCCACATCTTGGGGAACTCGCCGATCACGTCCTCCCAGATGGCCCGGGTGCCGGTGAGGTCGGTCATGTCGGGCAAGAACCCGAGGATCTCGTGGCTACCGGCTCCGCGACCGCTCCCGAACTCGAAGCGGCCGTTCGAGAGGTGGTCGAGCATCGCCACCCGTTCGGCCACCTTGGCCGGGTGGTTGACCGTCGGCAGGGGATTGAAGATGCCCGATCCGAGGTGGATCCGCTCGGTGGCGTGAGCGAGGTAGCCGAGGATGACGTCGTTGGCCGAGAGGTGGGAGTACTCGTCGAGGAAGTGATGCTCGGTGACCCAGACGTACTTGAAGCCCGCCTTGTCCGCGGCGATCACGGCGGCGAGCTCGTCCTGGAACGCCTTGTGCTCGGCCTCGGGATCGGCGTCCTGCCGGAAACCGGGCACGTAGCCCTGGATGAAAAGCCCGAACTCCACGTGTGCTCCCCCTGATCGATGGGCGGACCGCACGCGACCCCTCGCGTGCGACGGAACCTCCGGGTGCAGACCCCCCGCACCCACGGCTTTGACGCTAGTGACCCCTCGATCGCCAGCACAAGGGTGCTCTGCCGGGCACACAACAGCGCTACGTGGGTACATGACCTCGGACGGCGAGAACAACTCGAACCGAGGAACCACCATGTCGATGCTCAACCGCCACGAATCCACCACCGCCGACCACGACGACGAACTCGTGGGCACCCGCCACGCGGTGGCCACCGACCGCGACGCTCCCGCTCGCACCGGCTACTCCGAACGGGTGAGCAGCTCCGACCATGCGGCGTGGAACTCGGCCCTGCGGGGGCTGGCCGTGATCGCGGCGGCCGTCCCCACGGTGATGGCCGTCATCGCCCTCATCCGCATCGACTGGACCGCCGGGCTCGACTCCGCCCCCGTCGACGTGGCCGGCGTCGCCTTCACCCCGTGGGTGGCCATCGGCACCCTCGTCGCCGCCCTCGTCGCCATGATCGCTGGCGGGTCGGCCGACCGGGCCTCCAAGGTCGTGGTCGGCGCCATCCTCGCCTGCGCCGGTCTGGGCATCGTGATCGCCGGCTCGAGCCGAGCCGACCTCGATCTCGAATCAGCTCACGGCTGGATCGCCCTCGCCGTCGGCGCCGTGTTGGTCGTGGCCGGTCTGTTGATGCGCACCGGTGTCTCCGTCCGGCGCGACGTCGCCACCAGCCAGAGCTAGGCGAGGGGCGCTACACGCCGCCATAGGTGATGTCGCTGCGGTCGCGGTGCCCGACGGTGAAGTCCGCCTCGAACTGGAAGCCGACCGTCGAGTCGAACGCAACGGTGTAGTTCCAGTCGAAGGCACAGACCCGCTTGGCGATCAGCCAGCGACCGTCGCGCCGCTCGAAGCGATCGACGTAGCGGAGGCTCAACACCATGTCGCTGGCCTCGCCCTCCGAGTCGGGCCTGGCGACGTGGTGGGCCACGCAGTACGTGTCGACCTGGGCGACGTCCCCGTCGAGGCGGATGTGGGGCAGGCCGATGAAGTGGGTCGTGGCCGCGAAGTTGGGCAGGACCTCGCACACCCAGGCCGCGAACTCGGTCCCGCTCCCGCGGAAGCTGTTGTGGTCGTCGAAGCCGTCAGGGTGGTAGCACGACGCCATCAGCTCCTCGTCGAGGCGGTCGGTGCCCCGAGCGAGGCGCTGGATCACGTCGGTGATCTCGGCGCGGGCCAACAGGTCGTCGGTGGTGGTCATGAACCGAGTCTCCCCGAACCCGACGACCGGCGCCCGGTCACCGGGACCCGCCGGTCAGTCCTCGCCCGGACTGGTGATCCAGAACTCCATGCCCTGGTCGTCGGTGCACTCCGAGGACCAGCCGTAGGGCTGCCGCTCGGGCTCGGTGGCCGTGCCCCCGAGGGAGCGGACCAGCGCCACGCCCTCGACGATGTCGGACACCTGGTACATGAGCTTGGCGTCGACCACCGCATCGTCGCCGCCCCCCCACAGACCGCCGAGCACGTTGGCGCCGTGCACCTGCAGGCCGCGCTCGACGTGCCCGGGGGTGAACGTCCAGCCCAACAGCGCCCCGAAGAAGGCCGCCGTCTTCTGCTCGTCCTGCACCCGCCATGTGACGTACACGATGTCGCCGGGACCGGTCACCGGCTCGTCAGCCGTCACCGGCTCGTCGGCGCCTTCGTTCGCGGCCAGCGGCGCCTCGATGAGCCACCGGTGACCGAAGGGATCGATGACCGCCGCCGCTCGGAAGCCGTAGGGCATGTCCGCGGGCGCTCGTTCCACGGTGGCCCCGGCCGACGCCGCGGTGTCGGTGGTGCGGTCCACGTCGTCCACGTCGAGCACCAGCGACACCGTCGTGCCACCCCGGCCCAACGGGCCGACCACGTCCATCTCGGGGAACTCGTCGGCCAGCATCAAGGTGGCGTCGCCGATGCGGACCTCGGCGTGACCGACGCGACCGTCGGGCATCTCGACCACGTCGCCGAGGGTCCCGCCGAAGACGTCGACGTACCACGCCATGGCACGTCGAGCGTCTCGCACGGCGAGGTAGGGGGAGAGCGTCGGGCGCCTCGTGCTCGAGGCGGCGGTGAGGTCGGTGTTCTCGGTGGTGGTCATCGGACCTCCTTGGTCGATGCCCTCGGCGAGGGCGCGGGTGATCTGCTGGCGCAGGCGAACGGCGAACTCGGGGTTCGGTGCCAGCGGAGTGGCGGGGAGGCGGAGCGCGTCGAGCGGATCGGTCATGGCTGCTCCTCCTCGAGGTAGGCGCGTCGAAAGGCTGCTCGGGCCCGCACCACCAGTGCCTCGGTGGCGTGTCGGCTGCGCCCCAGCTCCGTGGCCATATCGGGGATCGACAGACCATCGAGGTAGCGCAGCGTGAGGGCGAGGCGGTTCGCCGGACCGAGCGTCCTCAGGACCTCATGGGCCCGGAGCACGTCGAGGCGGTCGTCCCACGGATCGTCGGGTGTCGAGGGCTGGGCCGCGACAGCCGCCAGCTTGCGGTCCTCGCGCTCCCGGCGGCGCCAGTGGTCGACGAGCTTGTGACGGGCCACCCCGACGAGCCAGGCCCCGCTCAGGTCGGTCGCCCCGCCCTTCTCGGCCGACACGGCGGCGAGGAACACCTCCGACGTCAGCTCCTCGGCCACCCCGACGTCGCCACAGCGGGCGATCAGATAGCCGTACACCGTGGGCAGGGTGCGGTCGTAGAGGTCGAGGACTCCCCTCGCCGCTCCTTCGTCCCGCTCGCGTGCGTCGCTCACATCCCTACTGTCGTCGCCGCCACCCCGACTCCGACGGTCCCCGACGGAATTCTCCGCCCGCGACCGTCGACGCCGTGCTCAGGCAGGCTCGGGGGCCAGGCCGACCGAGCCGAGAGCCCCTTCACCGTCGAGGTTCTCCTCGCCGAGGTCGGCGAGGGTGACGGCGGGCTCGTCGGCCCGATCCGGGAGGGCCACGAAGGCGACCACGGCCCCGACCAGGGCGACCCCGGCGGCGATGAGGCAGCCGATGCTCATGCCGTGCATGAACGAGTCGGTGGCCGCGTCACGGAAGGCCTGCTGCATCCCGACCGGCGCCTGAGCGGCGACCTCGACGGCGGCGGCCATCGACTCCTTGGCCGCGGCCAGCGCCTCGGCCGGCACCGGGAAGCGCGAGAGGAAGTCACCGATGCGCGGCGCGTAGGCCGAGGCGAAGACGCTGCCGACGACGGCCACACCGAGGGTGCCCCCCAGCTCGCGGCGTCGTGTCGTTGACAGCGGCACCGGCACCGGCCTTCTCCGGGGGGAGGGAGCCCATCACCGCGTCGGTGGCCGGTGCGGTGACGAGCGAGAGCCCGATGGCGAGCAGGGCCATCGAGATCACGACCGGCCCGAAGTACGCCGTCTCGGTGCTGAAGCGACTGGCCATGAAGAGCCCGACGGCCATCGACACCAGGCCGGTGGACACCACCCGGCGGGGCCCGTAGCGCAGGGCCAGGCGCGCTCCGATCGGCGCGGTGATGCCGGCGAAGATGGCGAATGGGAGCGTGTGGAGCCCGGCGGAGAGCGTCGAGTAGCCCAGGGCGAACTGGAAGTACTGGGTGGCGAGGAAGATGAACCCGAACAGGGCGAAGAAGGCCACTGCGATGGAGGCGGCGGCCGCCGAGAACCGGGCGATGCGGAACACCCGCACGTCGATCAGCGGGTGGGGGATCCTCAGCTCCCACAGCACGAACACGGTGAGCAGCAGCGCCGAGCCGGCAAAGCCCAGGAGGGTGCTCGGGGACGACCAGCCCCAACGGGGCCCCTCGATCACGGTCAACACGAGCAGCCCGACGCCGCTGATCGACAGGAGCACGCCGGGTATGTCGAAGCGGCCGACGTCGGGGTCGTTGGAGGTGGGCACGAGCACCCGCCCGAGACCGAGCGCGACGAGCACGATGGGCACGTTGACGAGGAAGATCGAGCCCCACCAGAAGTGCTCGAGGAGGAGGCCTCCGGTGACCGGTCCGAAGGCGACGGCCAGACCGGACACGGCGGACCAGATGCCGATGGCCTTGGCCCGCTCCGTCGGATCGGCGAAGACGTTGGTGAGGATGGCCAGCGTGGCCGGGAAGATGAGGGCGGCACCGATTCCCATCGCGCCCCGGGCGGCGATGAGCTGGCCCGAGTTGGTGGAGAAGGCGGCGGCCAGGCTGAACAGGCCGAACAGCACGAGGCCGATCTGCATCGTGCCCTTGCGACCGAAGCGGTCACCCAGGCCGCCGGCGGCCAGGAGGAGCCCGGCGAACACCAGGCTGTAGGCGTCCACGATCCACTGCAGCTCGGTGGTCGACGCGCTCAGCTCGCGGCTGAGCGTGGGGAGGGCGACGTTGACGATGGTGTTGTCGACCACCACCAGGAAGACGCACACCGACAACACGGCGAGTATCGACCAGCGGCGACGGTGGATGAGCGATTCGTCCATGGGGGGGACCTCCGACGGTCGGCTGTGGAACAGCGTGACGTAGTTGTAGTACGACGTGCCATGACTGTGGCACAGCGTTCTGTTATTGTCCAGGGCATGTCCGCCGCCACCCGCCAACGCACGCCGTCGGTCGAGATCGAGCAGGCCCTGGTCGACGCCGCCGTCCGGATGCTCGACCGAGACGGGCCCGAAGGTCTGTCGGTCCGCAAGCTCGCCGCCGAGGCCGGCGTGGCCCCCATGGGGGTCTACAACCACTTCGACGGCAAGAACGGGGTCATCGATGCCGTCTTCCGGCGAGGCTTCGAGCGTCTGCGGGCGGCCTTCGCCGAGGTCGCCCCCATGGACGACCCGCTCGAGGCCCTCCGCGAGCTCTGTCGTCGCTACCGCCGACTGGGCATCGAACACCCCACCACCTACGAGGTGATGTTCATGCGCTCGGTCCCCGGCTTCGAGCCCTCCGAGGAATCCGCGACCGTGGCGGCCTCGTCGTTCGACGAGCTGGTGCGGGCCGTGGAGCGAGGCATGCGCGAGGACGCCCTCGCCCCGGGCGACGCGGCCAGCGTGGCCCAGCAGATCTGGGCCGCCGGCCATGGCGTGGTCTCCCTCGAGCTGGCCGGCATCTGCCTGGTGTCGGACATGGGCACCACCGCCGACGAACTGGTCGAGACGATGCTCCGCGGCCTCGCCCCCAGGGCTGACTGAACCGTCACCCGGCCGGGCCCACGGTCGCTCCCGTAGGGTGACCGACGGAGCGAGGGGGAGACACATGCGCGCTTGGCGTGTCCACGATTTCGGCGAGCCCGAGGATGTGCTGGTCCAGGAGGACGTGGCCCCGCCCCGCGCTGCCGACCTCGAGGGCCTCGGGATGAGCATGGGCGGCTGGGTGCCCGCGGCCCGGGGACGCCATCCGTACGACGACTGGGTGGTGCTCGACGTGAGCGTCGCCGGTCTGGCCCTCCCCGACGTGACCATGGCCACGGGCGCCTACCCCGTGCCGGTCGACCGGCCGTACACGTCGGGACAAGAAGGGGTCGGCGTGGTCACCGACGCCCCGCCGCACAGCCGCCACCTGCTCGGCAAGCGGGTGGTCGCCACCTGCATCCAACCCTTCGGGAGCCTGGCCCCGGTGGCCATCGGCGTCGGGACGATCTTCGAGGTGCCGGACTCGATGAGCGACGAGGACGCCGCCGGCTTCGTCATCCCCGCGTACACCGGGTACCACGTCATCAACCGTCGGGCGCAGGTCCAGGCGGGGGAGACGGTGGCGGTCCTGGGTGCGGCCGGTGGCCTGGGCTCGGCCTACGTCCAGCTGTGCCGGGCGGCCGGGGCCCGTGTCATCGCCATCGTGGGCGGTCCCGAGAAGGCCGCCTTCTGCGCCGAGTTGGGCGCCGACACCGTCGACCACCTCGAGGGTGGCGTGGTGGACGCCGTGCGGGCGCTGACGAACGGGCGCGGCGTCGACGTGATCGTCGACCCCGTTCAGGGGCAGGCCGGCGCCGACCTGCGCGACGCCCTCGTGCCCGACGGACGCCACGTGCTGTGTGGTCACGCCGGCGGCCTCATCCCCCACGATCCGCACTTCTACGTCCGCAACCACACCCTGGTCGGAGCCACCCTCGGCGGCTACCCACCGGAGCACATGGCCGCCCTCTGGGCCGAGGCCGACGCCGCCCTGCGCACCATGCTCGACGCCGGCACGTACCGCCCGCTCGTGACCCGCACGGTGGACTTCGACGACGTCCCCGGGGCCCTCACCGACATGATCGAACGGAGGACGATGGGCCGAGTCGTGGTCCGGGTCCGTTGACCCGAGGGTCGGAAACCGACCCTCACCTCCGCGCCATCGACACCCCGACACGCGACCACGCTCACCCGTCGACCCAAGAGTCGGAAACCGACCCCCACCTCTGCGCCATCGACACCCCGGCTCAACTGTCACACCCGGGCGCCAGACTGACGAGATGGCCGACACCAGATTCGACAGGGCCATCGAGGCGCTCGCCCGACGACAGCACGGCGCCTTCTCCATTGCTCAGGTCCACCAGGTCGACGGTGACCGCCAGAAGGCGAAACGGCGAGTAGCCGCCGGTCGATGGCTCCGCCTCGAACGCGGCGTGTACGCCCTGCCGGGGAACCCGCCGACCATGCTGCGCCAGTTCAAGGCGGCCGAGCTGGCGGTCCGTGGCTCGGCGCTGTCGGGCACGAGCGCCGCCGTCCTGCACGGGCTCCCCGGCTTCCGACTCGGTCGGATCGAGCTGAGCGCCGACCGGTCCGCCGGGCGCACTCGGCTGGCCACGGTGCGCCATCGCCTGCCGGTGCCGGTGACGCGCATCGAGGGAATCCGCGTGACCACGACGGCGCAGACCCTCGTCGACGTCACCGGCACCTGCGACGCGGCCTGCCTCGCCGCCGCGATCGACCATGCCGTGCTGGCCGGGAAGACCGACCTGGACGAGCTGGCGTCAGTGTGGCGGGTCGGTCGGGCCAGGCACGCCTCGGGTGTACGCCTCCTCGGTCGACTCCTCGCTGAGCGGAGCGGGTCCTGCGCCACGGCAACCAGCGAGTTGGAAGCGGCGTTGTACCCCCTCCTCCAGGATCCCCGCCTGCCCGCATTCGTCGCCCAGGCCCCCGCCCCGTGGGAGTCGGGCGGAGGCCAGACCGTGGACGCGTGGTTCCCGGGCCCGCGCCGGATCGTCGAAGGGGACGGTCGCTCGTGGCACGCGCGGGTGGCTGACTTCGAACGCGACCGGGCTCGTGACCATGCCGCCCAGCGCGCGGGCATCGAGGTCAGCCGGTTCACCTGGGAGCAGATCCACACTCCGGGCTACGTGGTCGGCGTCCTCCTCGCCGTGTTCCAACGCCGCGCCGCGTGACGCGCCAGCGCCCGACACCGTCCGCCGCCGGCCACCCAGCCGCGCAGCTCAGAGTCGGAAGCCGACCCCGCGATCAACCGCCGGAACACGTCACGACCCAGCGACGATCTCCCGACGAGCCGAGGGTCGGAAACCGACCCTCGGGGCGACGCCTGAGCGACGCCAGGAGCGACTCGCAGAGTGACGCGCCGGCGACGGGGCGGACGCTCGAGCGCCGGTCTCCTAGCCTGCGGCGGTGGGGCGGTAGGCCCCGACGCTGACGAGGAGGGCGCCCCGGTGATCCACGCCGACTTCACCGAGTTCAAGGAGACGACGGGTGCCGACCCGTTCACCCTGCAGAACAAGAAGCTGCTGAAGGTGTTCCTGCAGTACGGCCCCATCAAGGCCCGCATCGGTTCGATGGTCGCCTACCAGGGCGACGCCACCTTCACCCACGCCGGCTCGGGCGGAGCCTCCGGCTACCTGAAGTCGAAGGTGACCGGTGAGGGCGCGCCCATCATGGACGTGCAGGGCGGTGGTGAGGTGTTCCTCGCCGACGCCGCCTCCGAGATCCAGGTCATGTACCTCGACAACGACGAGATCTGGGTCAACGGGGCCAACATCTTGGCCTTCAGCGCGTCGATCGCCTTCGCCATCAAGCGCATCGGCGGCGCCGGGGCCATGAGCGGCGGCATGTACAACGTGGTGCTGAGCGGTACGGGCTACGTCGCCATCACCATGGACGGGCCGCCCGTCGTGCTCGACGTCTCCGGCGCCCCGACCTTCGCCGATCCCCAGGCCGTGGTGATGTGGACCAGCGGCGTGCAGATGGGCATCAAGAGCGACGTCGGGCTCAAGACCCTCATCGGCAAGGGTTCGGGTGAGACGTTCCAGATGTCCTTCGCCGGCACCGGGTGGGTGATGGTGCAGCCGTCCGAGGGGGTCGCTCGGGGCAGCGGCGCCAAGTCCGGACTGGGCTTCTGACCGATACCCCCGAACATCCAACCGGTTGGCGCAGCGCAGCCCATGTGATGCGGACGCCCGCGGCCGGCGCGTGGTCAGACCAGGCCGAGCCAGCTGGCCACGCCCTGCAGCACCACCGCCACCGCCAGCACGGCGATGACCACGACGCAGATGGTGGCCACGACCCGGAACCGCGGCCCGTTCACCGCGTCGCCGAGCACGCCGCGGCGATTGGCCAGGATCAGGATGAAGGTCAACACGATCGGCGTGATGACACCGTTGAGGACCTGCATGCTCAACAGCAGGGTGATGAGGTTCCCGGGGAGCAGCGCCACCGCCGCCCCGACGACCACCAGGGCGGTGAACAGCCCCATGAAGAGCGGTGCCTCCCGGAACGTCCGCGACACCGAGCGCTCGACCCCGAGCGCCTCGGCCACCGCGTAGGACGTCGACAGCGGCACCACGGCGGCGGCCAGCGCCGACGCACCCAACAGCCCGATCCCGAACAGCACCTCGGCCCCGGCCCCGGCCACCGGCTCGAGAGCCTGGGCGGCCTCCTTGGCCGAGTTGAGGGGACCGGTGCCCCCGATGACCGCGGCGGTGGCGATGATGATCGCCATCGACACCACGTTGGCGAAGATCGCCCCCGTGATGGTGTCGATCTTGACCATCCGGTACTCCTCGGGACCCGAGCCCCGGTCGGCCACCGCCGCCGCCTGGTACAGCTGCATGTAGGGCGTGATCGTGGTGCCGATCAGGGCTACGGCGAGGAACAGGAACTCGCGGCTGGCGGTGAAGTGGGGCAGCACGAGGTTGCTCCCGACCTCACCCCAGTCCGGGCTCCCGAGCACGGCGGCGATCGGGTAGGCGACGAAGGCCAGCCCGAGCACCAGGAAGACCCGCTCGGCGTAGCGGTAGTTCCCCAGCACCACCACGGCCCAGATGACGACGGCGCCGATCGGGACCGAGATGTAGCGCGACACCCCGAACAGCTCGAAGGCGGCGCCGATGCCGGCGAACTCCGACACCACCAGACCGAGGTTGGCGACCAGCAGGCAGACGATGGCGAAGGCCGACGCCCGCAACGGGAACTGCTCCCGGATGAGCGACATGAGGCCCTCACCGGTGTGAGCGCCGAGGCGGGCCGACATCTCCTGCACCACGACGAGGGCCACGGTGACGAGCGTCATGATGAACAGGGCCTGGTAGCCGAACTCGGCCCCGGCCGAGGCGTAGGTGGCGATGCCACCGGCGTCATTGCCGGCGTTGGCCGCGATCAACCCCGGGCCGAGGACGAGCAGCCACATCGTCCACCGGGGCCGGCGTCGGCCCCCGCCGGAGCGCGGCGGGGCGACGCCGGGATCGGGTCCGGAATCGCGCTCGGTCATCGGCTCGGGCTCAGGAGAGCAGACCGGCGAAGCGGCGCCGGCCTCGCTCCCGGTCGGGAAGGAGGGCGTCGACCACGTCGTCGGCGAGGATGCGCCCGATGGGGTGGCCGGCGTCGTCGGCCACCACCACCGAGGACCCGCGGTTCTCGACGAACGCCTCGACCACCTCGTCGAGGGGCACGTCAGCCGTCACCGTGACCGGCCACGGTGCCGAGGTGAGATCACGCAGGCGCTGATCGGGCTCGGCCGTGAACAGCTCGATCATGTGGACGTCGTCGACCAGGCAACCGTCGGCGTCGACGACGAGCACGCCGTCGATGTCGTGGTTCTCCGGGCGGGACCGCAGCCGGCGGCGGGCCTCGGCCACGGTGGCGTCGCCCTCGAGCACGAGGATCGTGGTGGTCATGACCCCGCCCGCCGTCTCCTCGTCGTAGTCGAGCAGGTCGGCGAGGATGCCGGCGACGTCGTCGGGCATGGCCGCCAGCAGCTCCTCGCGGGTGTCGTCGTCGAGGTCCCGCAGCGCGTCGGCGGCCTCGTCGGGCTCCATCTCGGCGACGAGGATGGCGGCCTGGTCGACGTCGGCGTCGCGCAGGAGGAGGGCGAGCTCGTCGCTCTCCATCTCCTCGAGGGCGTCGGCCGCCGTCTCGGCGTCGAGGGCGGCGAGGAGCTCCTGGCGCTGCGAGCGCCCGAGCTCCTCGAGCAGGTCAGCGAGCTCACCCGGGCGCAGGCGCCGCAGCTCGCTGTTGGCCCGGCTCAGGCGGACCGGCTCGCCCGGATCGCTGAAGGGCTGGATGGCGGCCCAGTCGATGACGTGGTCCGGGTGCGGCCGCGCTCGCCAGCGGACGGGTCCGAGGCGACGCAACAGCGTGGCGAAGCCGACGTCGGCACCGACCAGTCGGTACCCGCCGCCCACACGGGAGAGGAAAAGGTCCGCGGCCCGGAACACCCGGACGCCGTCGACGTCGACCATCTGGTGGTCGATCACGTCGTCGACGAGCTTGACCTCGTTGTCCCGGCGGGCGAAGTCGCGCAGGTCGAGCTTGGCCGAGCGCAGGACCACCCGCCGCTGGCCCAGCTCGTCGATCTTGTCGGCCGGAACCCAGGCCAGGCGGCGACCGACCCGGACGACGAGGCCGTTCAGCGGCGGGTAGGGCTCACCCTCCCAGCGCACGACGAGGTCGACGAGGTGGCCGACCTCGGCACCCGAGGAGTGCACCACGGGCGCGCCGGTGATGCCGGCGACCGAGACGAGGGACTCAGCCACCGCCTCGAGGGCGAGCAGCCGCTTGGTGCGCTGCTTGCGCCGCTGCGCGATGGCGCGCGGTGCATGGAGGGTGTGGGACATGGCGGGCTCCACGGGGTGGACGGGACGGGCACGATCAGGTCGTGCCACCTCCATGCCGCTGGTTCAGACGGGAGCGGCGAGGCCGACGCGGTCAGCGACGGCCGGAGGAGATGGCGCGCGGGGGCTGAGGCGTACTTGGGGGTTCGCTGGCCGGCATCGCACATCACCTCCTCGGCGGTCCACATCGGTTCTCGACGAAAGAGAGCCGACAGAGGTTTCTACCACGGGATCCGCTCTGCTCCTCCCACCGGTGACCGGCGACCGGGGCCCGGGACCTGGCTCGGGACCGGGGGTTCGAGGGGGTCGACCCGGTTTGGCAGGATGGCGGCCATGGCTCGGCTCCCGGTGGTCCTCCTCCCTCCTTCGGAAGGGAAGACCAGCGGCGGGAGGGGACGACCGTGGGCGCCCGGTGCCGGGATGTTCGCCAGCCTCGACGACCAGCGGATCGTCGTCATCGACGCACTGGATCGGGCCATGCGCCGGTCGGAGGCCAGCCGGAGGAAGCTGTTGGGCGTCAAGGGCGAGGCGCTGGCCACCGCCACCGAGGTGGATGCCACGATCCGCTGCTCCCCCACCAGGCCGGCGATCGAGCGCTACTCCGGGGTCCTCTACGGCGAACTGGATGCCGCCTCGCTCACCTCGGTCGACCGGCGACGCCTCCGCCAGCTCGTGATCTTCAGCGGGCTCTGGGGCGCAGTGGCGCCGGGCGACCCGATCCCCGACTACAAGCTGAAGATGGGTGTCTCGCTCCCCCCGATCGGGAGGCTCGCGACCTTCTGGAGGGGCCCCGTCACCGCTGCGCTGGCTCCGGTCGTCGACCGCCGTGTGGTGTGGGACCTGCTTCCCAACGAGCACGAGGCGGCATGGGCGCCGCCGACCGCCGGGTCCCGGGCACCGGACGCCCCGACGGCGATCATCTCCGTGCGCTTCCTCGAGGAGCACCCCCGTCGGCGCGGCGGCGAACGACGTTTCACGACCGTCAACCACTGGAACAAGCTCCTGAAGGGGGCCCTGGTGCGCCACGTGCTCGCCACCGGCGCCGATGAACCGGCGGCGCTCGAGCGCTTCGAGCACCCCCACGGCTACCGCTACGACCCGAGGCTGACCGACTCCGCCGTCGGTCGGACCGTCGTCTCGCTGGTGCGCGCCGTCCGGTGAGCCGGCGCCCGCCCGGCCCGGAGGCGGGCGCCACCCACCCCGGGCGCTACCGTCGCCGGTGACGGCCCCCCAGGAGGACCCCATGGCGTTCGCGCCCAACACCGGACGTGGCGCCGAAGCTCAGGCTCTGGCCGAGCTGCGGACCGTGGCGGAGGCGACTGACGCCCGACTCGAGGCCTTCCTCGCCGCCGAGGCCGAACGGTGGAACATCATCGACCCGGCCCTGGTCCCCCCCATCGAGTCGCTGGAGGCACTCGTCCTGAACGGGGGGAAGCGCCTGCGCCCCGCGTTCTGCCACTGGGGCCACCAGGCGGTGACCGGCGCAGGGGTCGAGGGCGGCGGGGGCTCGCCCACCGCCGCCCTCGTCGATGCTGGTGCCGCCCTCGAGATGCTCCACGCCTTCGCCCTCGCCCACGACGACGTGATGGACGACTCGGCCAGTCGCCGGGGGCAGCCGACGACGCACGTGCGCCATGCCGACCAGCATCGTCGGGCGGGCTGGAGGGGGGACCCCCGACGGTTCGGCGAGAACGTGGCCATCCTCGTCGGCGACCTCGGGCACACCTACGCCCGCCGGTTGATCGCCGCCGCGCCGGGACCGGCCCAAGAGGTGTGGGAGCGGCTCGAGTCCGAGCTCATGCTCGGTCAGTACCTCGACGTGGCCGGCACCGCCACCGGTGACGTCCCCATCGAGCGCGCCACACGCATCGCCCAGCTGAAGTCCGGTAGCTACACGGTGGCCCGCCCCTTGCAGCTCGGCGTGGCGTTGGCGGGCCGGACCGACGTGCCGGAGGCCATCGACGAGTACGGCACCACGGTGGGCCTGGCCTTCCAGCTCCGCGACGACCTGCTCGGCGTCTACGGCGACAGCGAGCTCACCGGGAAGCCCGTCGGCGAGGACCTCCGCGAGGGGAAGCCGACCCCGCTGGTGGCGATCGCCCGGCAACGGGCCACGCCCGCCGAGGCCGAGGTGCTCGCCGATGTCGGGGTCGCCCGTGACGCGGCCACGGTGCGCGCCATCACCGAGGTCCTCACCTCGACCGGCGCCACCGCCGAGGTCGAACGTCTCGTCCTGGAGCTCACCGAACGGGGTGTCGAGGCCATCAGCCGGCCCGATGCCGGCGTCGACGAGCACACCGCCTCGGTCCTCGCCGCCTTCGCCCGGGTACTGGGTGAACGATCGGCCTGATCAGGTCCGCAGCATCCGTTCGATGGCCGTCATGGCCTCGTCCAGCTTGGCGTCGCCGGCGTCGCCGCTCTCCCCCACCGCCGCCACCACGCAGTGGTGGAGGTGCTGGTCGAGCAGCCCGAGACCGACACCCTGGAGGGCCTTGGTCACCGACGCGATCTGGGTGAGCACGTCGATGCAGTACTTGTCGTCCTCGATCATCGCCTGGAGCCCACGGACCTGGCCCTCGATGCGACGCAGCCGCTTGAGGTAGTCGTCCTTGGTGATCGAATAGCCCCTCGTCGTCATGATCCCCAGCGTAGCGGGGTTGGTCCCGATAGGGAGGGGGGGTATCCTCCTTCCATGGCCGAGACCTCATCGCCCCCTTCGTCGACCCGTGTCGACCTCCCGGTGGAGGGCATGACCTGCGCGGCGTGCGCCACCCGCATCAGCAAGGGCCTGGGCAAGCTCGACGGCGTCGAGCGGGCCGACGTGAACCTGGCGGCGGCGCGGGCCACCGTCGTGTTCGACCCGGACCGGGTCGACGCGGCGGCCATGGCCGACAAGATCGAGAGCCTCGGCTACCACGTGCCCGCCGAGGACCGTCACGCCGAGGCCGAGGCCGCCTCTCTCCACACCCTGGCCCGCCGACTCGTCGTGGCCGTCGTCCTCACCGTTCCCACGGTGTTGATCTCGATGGTCCCCGCCCTCCAGTTCGACGGGTGGCCGTGGGTCGCTCTGGTGCTCGCCACGCCGGTCGTCTTCTACAGCGGTTGGGGCTTCCACCGGGCGGCTCTGGTGAACCTGCGCCACGGCACCGCCACCATGGACACTCTGGTGTCGATGGGCACCCTGGCGGCCTGGACGTGGTCGACGGTCGCCCTCCTCTTCCTCGGCGCCGCCGACACCGACGCCATGGGTTCCATGGCCGGCGGCTCCGATGCCCACGTGTACTTCGAGACGGCCGGCGTCATCATCACCCTGATCCTCCTCGGCAAGTGGTTCGAGGCCCGAGCCCGTCGCCGCTCCGGGGACGCCCTGCGCAAGCTGGCCGAGCTCGGCGCCAAGACCGCCCGCCTCGAGGACGGCCGGGAGATCGCCCTCGACGCCCTCGAGGTCGGGATGCGCTTCGTGGTGCGACCGGGCGAGAAGGTCGCGGCCGACGGCGTCGTCGTCGACGGTCATTCGGCAGTGGACGCCTCCATGCTCACCGGGGAGCCCGTGCCCGTGGAGGTCGGCCCCGGCGACGAGGTGATCGGCGCCACGGTCAACGCCAACGGCCACCTCGTGGTCGAGGCCACCCGGGTCGGTTCCGACACCGCTCTCGCCCAGATCGTGGGCCTCGTCGAGGAGGCCCAGGGGTCCAAGGCCCCCATCCAGCGCCTCGCCGACCAGATCGCCGGGATCTTCGTCCCCGTGGTCCTGGCCGTCGCCGTGCTCACCGTCATCGGCTGGGCCGCGACCGGGCACGACGCCAACGAGACCTTCAGCGCCGCGGTGGCCGTACTGATCATCGCCTGCCCCTGCGCACTGGGCCTCGCCACCCCGACCGCCATCATGGTCGGCACCGGTCGAGGGGCTCAGCTCGGGATCATCATCAAGGGTGGTGAGGTGCTGGAACAGACCCGTCGGATCGACGTAGCGGTCGTCGACAAGACCGGCACGCTCACCGAAGGGCGAATGGAGATCGTGGACGTGGTGGCGGCGACCGGGGAGCAGCCCGACACCGTCCTGCGTCTCGCCGGGGCGGTGGAGAGCCGCTCCGAGCACCCGATCGCCCAGGCCATCGTCGCCGGCGCCGAAGCGGCGCGGCCCGGCACGACGTCCACCACCTCCGTCGCCGACTTCGAGAACCAGCCCGGACGGGGGGTGATCGCCACCGTGACGGCCGACTCCGGGGTGTCGTTCAGAGTGGGCGTGGGGCGCCGAGCGCTGTTCGACGGCGTGCCCGCCGACCTGGAGAACGCGGCCACCGCCGCCGAGGAGACAGGCCGCACCGCCGTCCTCGCCGGCTGGGCCGACAGCGCGGCCGGGCCCCTCGTCGCCCGCGGCGTGCTGGTGGTCGCCGACCGGGTGAAGGCCACCAGCGCCGAGGCCGTGGCCGATCTGCATCGCCTCGGCCTCGACGTCGTCCTGCTCACCGGCGACAACCGCCGCACCGCCGCCGCCGTCGGATCTGCCGTCGGCGTCGACCGGGTGGTGGCCGAGGTCCTCCCCGCCGACAAGGTCGCCGAGGTCCGTCGTCTCCAGGACGACGGCCACACGGTGGCCATGATCGGCGACGGGATCAACGACGCCCCCGCCCTGGCCCAGGCCGACCTCGGCATCGCCATCGGAACGGGCACCGACATCGCCATCGAGGCCAGTGACCTCACGATCGTGAGCGGTGACCTACGCGCCGCGGCCGATGCCGTCGCCCTGTCCCGGCGCACCCTGGCGACCATCAAGGGCAACCTGTTCTGGGCCTTCGCCTACAACGTGGCCGCCATCCCCCTCGCCGCCCTGGGCGTGCTCAACCCGATGATCGCGGCGGGGACGATGGGGTTCTCGTCGGTGTTCGTGGTCAGCAACTCGCTGCGCCTGCGTCGCTTCCGGGGTGCCCGGCGTGGGAATTCGCGTCCTCGGGCGTCGGCCACCCCGGCGTCAGCCCCCACCGCCACTCATGCCACGTCAAGGAGTCGATCATGACGACCCGTACCTATTCCGTCCCCGGGATCTCCTGCGGCCACTGCAAGACCGCCATCGAAGGCGAGGTCCGCACCGTCCCCGGCGTCGAATCCGTCACGGTGGACGTCGACGCCAAGACAGTTGCGGTGGCCGGCGAGGTCGACGAAGCGGCCGTGAAGGAGGCGGTCGACGAGGCCGGCTACGAGGTGGCCGCCGTCCTCTGAGCACCACGACGGCCATCCCGACGTCGTCCGTGGTCGCTTCGTCACCCGGCGACGGTCAGAGCGCGTGCTGGCAGATCCAGGTGTGCATGGCGATCCCGGCGGCCACGCCGGCGTTGACCGAGCGGGTGGAGCCGAACTGGGCGATGGAGCACACCATGGCCGACGCCTCACAGGCCTCCGGGCTCAGCCCCGGCCCCTCCTGCCCGAAGAGCAGGAGGCAGCGCTCGGGGAGATCGACGGCCTCCAGGGCAACGGCGCCCGGGACGATGTCGATCCCGATGATCGGCAGTCCGGCGTCAGCCGCCCAGGTCACGAGCTCGGCCACGTCGCCGTGGTGGCGCACCGTCACGTAGCGGTCCGTGACCATCGCCCCCCGGCGGTTCCACCGCCGCCGTCCCACGATGTGGACCCCGGCGGTGTTGAAAGCATTGGCCGTGCGCACGACGGTGCCGATGTTCATGTCGTGCTGCCAGTTCTCGATGGCCACGTGGAAGGGGTGCCGACGGCCGTCGAGGTCGGCCACGATGGCGTCGTTGGACCAGTACCGGTACTGGTCGACCACGTTGCGGCGATCGCCGTCGGCCAACAGCTCGGGATCGAGACGCGAATCGTCGGGCCACGGTCGCGGGTGGGGTCCGACGCCCACGACCCGCTCCTCCCGATCCCTCTCGGCGGGGTCGGCGCCCGTACCCTCGTCGGCGATGACCGCCCTCCCCTGCTCCGGTGACCACGCCATCGTGGCACCCGGGCCGGCGCGCCCCCGACCACGGCTGCGGACGGGCCGGCCTCGCCTCGGCCGCCGCCTCGTCCTCGCCCTGATCGCGACCACCCTCCTCCTGGCGCCGGGGTGCGGGGTCGGTCGGTCCGAGGACGACGGCGCGAAAGACGAGTCGGGCGCGACGATCGACCGGCTCCTCGAGGACCGCGAGGAGAACTTCCTGGGAGTCACCTTCGACCGCATCGACCAGCGCCTGCGGGACCGGGCGGCGGAGCAGGGCCTGACCGGGGCGGCCATCGTGGTCGAACCGGCCGAGGGCGAAGGGCACAGGTACGTCGCCGGCGCGGTCGATCTGTCCCGAGCGCTCCCGATGGCCGAGACGTCGATGTGGCCGACGGCGGCCGTGCTGCTCACCCTGGTCGACGACGGCACCCTCGGACTCGATGACCCCGTGGGCGGGCACCTGCGGCTGCTCACCGGTCCGGCCGCGTCGATCACACTGCGCCAGCTCCTGTCCCACACGTCGGGTCTGCCCGCTCACCTGGCCTGTGCCGAGCCGACGGTCGTGGCGTGCGACGAGGCGCTCACCTCCTCCGCCCTGGTCGCGGCGCCGGGCGAGGCGTTCTCCGTCACCGACCTCGACGCCCACGTCGCCGCCCGCCTGGCCGAGACGGTCACCGGTCAGACGTGGGCGGACCTGTTCGCCGAACGGATCGCCGAACCCACCGGCATGGCGGTCACCACCTACGCCGACCCGGCGACCACTGGTGGGCTCCTGGCCGTGGACGGGAGCACCACGCCGCTGGACTTCGGCCGCTTCCTGGCCATGATCCGCGACGGCGGCACGGTCGACGGGCAGCCGGTGCTGTCCCCGGCCTCGCAGCGGGAGATGCTCCTCGACCAGACGGTGCGTCTCGACACCCACACCGAGGCGTGGGTGGCCGAGACGGGCGTGCCCACCTACGGCCTCGGGGTGTGGCGGGACCGGCTCCGAGGCTCCGACGTGGCGTCGGTCGTGTCCGCACCCAACCGCTACGGGCTGTACCCGTTCGTGGACACCTCCTACTCGGCGTGGGGGATCGTGGTCGTCGACGACCACACCAACCCGCGGGCGGAGGTCGTCAGCAGTTCGGCCCTCATCAGCCAACTCACCGCCGCCGCCCTCCGCAACCCCTCCGACTGACCCACCCCACCCTCCTGGTGGCGAGGGGGAGAGCCGTCGTCAGCGGGTGAGGAGGGAGGCGCCGCCGGCGTCGTCGAGGAGGAAACGAGCCACGGCCCGACCGGTGGCCGGGCCGTCGGCGACCGCCGCCCGCCGACGCTCACGGAGCACCACGTGCCCGTCCATCGAGGCCAGGAGCCCTTCGATGGCCACCTCGCCGCCGGCGAGGGTGGCATGGGCCCCGGCGGGCAGATCGCAGTCGCCACCGAGCTCGGCGAGGAAGGCCCGCTCGGTGTCGAAGGCCATCCGGCTCGCCCGGTGCTCGATGCCGGCCAGCAGCTCGACCGCTGAGTGATCGTCACCGCGGCACTCGACCGCCAACGTGCCCTGGGCCACCTGGGGCAGCATGACCGCAGGCTCGAGGATCTCGACCGCCCGGTCGCCGAGGTCCAGCTCCAGGCGCTCGACCGCCGCCGCCGCCATCACGATGGCGTCGAAGCCCTCGGCCTTGGCCAGGCGGGTGGCGATGTTCCCCCGGAGCCCGCTGAACGTGAGGTCGGGCCGGAGCCAGGCCAACTGGGCCCGCCGTCGTACCGACCCGGTGGCCACCCGCCCACCGACCGGGAGGGCGGCGAACGTCGAACCGACGAGCACGTCACGAGGGTCGGCGCGCTCGGGCACGGCGGCGACCACCAGCTCGTCGGCGCCGAGGGCGGGCAGGTCCTTGCCCGAGTGAACAGCGATGTCGGCCCGGCCGTCGAGGACCGCGGCCTGCACCTCCTTCACGAACACGCCCTTGCCGCCCATCTCCCAGATCGGGATGTCGAGGCGGGTGTCGGCCACGGTCTCGACCACCACCCGATCGACGACGACCTCGAGACCCACCCGCGCTCCGGCGGCGGCCAGCAGAGCGGCGACGTGGTCGGTCTGCCACAGCGCCAGCGCGCTGCCGCGAGTGGCGGCCCGCAGACGGACCTGCTCGCGACCGACCATGGCAGGGATCGGGTCGGCTCAGAGGTCGAACAGGTCGCGAAGGGCCTCGGCCAGGCGTTCGCCCTTGGGCGTGCCCGCCGCATCCTTGAGGCCCACGGTGGGCCCGTGCAGCAGCTTGGCCACGATCCCGTGGGTGAGAGCTTCGATGGCCTCGATCTGGCGGTCGTCGAGGTCGCGGAGTCGGGCCCGGTAACGGTCGAGCTCGCCTCGGCGGACGTCCTCGGACCGCTCACGCAGCGCCGCCACCAGCGGAGCGACCTCGCGGGCCGAGGAGACCGCCACGAAGCGCTCGATCTCCTCGGAGACCATGGCCTCGACCTTGAAGACCTCACGCCGCCGCTCGGCCTGCCCGGCTTCGGCGAAGGCCCGCAGGTCGTCCATGTCCAAGAGGGTGACGCCCGGCAGCGCGGCCGCCGTGGGGTCGACGTCGCGGGGTACCGCCACGTCGACGACCAGGAGCGGACGGCCGGCACGGATCGCCATGACCCGGGCCACGTCGGCGTTCTCGATCAACATCGATGAGGCACCGGTGCCCGTGAGGAGCAGATCGACCTCGGCCAGCGAGGCATCGAGGTCGACGAGACGGATGGCCTGGCCCCCGACGCGGTCGGCCAGCTCGTGGGCCCGTTCCCAGGTGCGGTTGGCGATCCGGATGTCGGTGACGCCGCTCGTGGCCAGCGCCCGCACCATGCCCTCGCCCATCTCACCGGCGCCCATCACGAGGATGCGGCGACCCTCGAGGGGCCCGAGGTGCTGGGCGGCCATGGCCACCGCCGCGGTGGACACCGAGGCCACGTGCCGGCCGATGCCGGTCTCGGTGCGGGCCCGCTTGCCCACCTCGAGCGTGTGGCGGAACAGCAGGTTCAACTGGGAACCGGCGGCGCTCTCCTGCTGGGCACGCTCCCAGGCGTGGCGCACCTGGCCGAGGATCTCGGCCTCGCCCACGACGGCCGAGTCGAGGCCGGCCGCCACCCGGAAGAGGTGGGCAGCGGCATCGGCGCCGTCGTGCACGTACAAGTGGTCGGCCAGCACCTCGGGCGGAACGTAGGCCAGCTCCGAGAAGAAGGACCGCAGGTCCGCGTACGCCGGGTGAAACTTCTCGGCGACCACGTACACCTCGGTGCGGTTGCACGTCGACAGGACGACGGCCTCACTCACGTGGTCGCGGGAGATGACGTCGTGCAGGGCCTTGGGCAGACGCGTGTCGTCGATCGTCACCCGCTCGAGCAGATCGAGGGGAACGGTGCGGTGGTTCAGTCCGAGGATGACGACAGACACGCCTGGAGGCGCTCCTTGGCTTCGGCGAGGCGACCCTCGCGTACGAGTTCAAGCATCCCTGAATCCAGTGCTCCTTGCCAGTCGAGGCCCTCGGTTCCGACTCCGCGAGCCTGAAGATCGGCCCGGGCCTCGGCCAGCAGGTCGATCAACACCCCGTATTCCGGGCCGAACTCATCGGTGAAACGACGCCGCAACCAGGTGGCCAGGGCCGGCGATCGCCCTCCGGTGGCGAAGGTGACGAGCAGCGGCCCCTGACGCACCCGGGCGGGCAGGGTGAAGGCGCAGTGGGCGGGATCGTCGGCGCTGTTGACCCACACGCGGTGGGTCTCCCCCTCCTCGAACACCTGCCGGTTGACCTCGATGTCGTCGGTGGCGGTGACGGCCAGGCGGTAGCCGGCGACCTCACCCGCCTCGTAGGCCCGCCGGTGACAGATGACCCCGGCGAGGGCCGCCGTCGCGTCGTCGATCCGAGGAGCGACGACGTGCACCTCGGCGCCGCACGCGGCCAGCTCCTTCGCCTTCTGAGCGGCGACGCGCCCGCCCCCCACCACCAGGCAGCGCCGGCCGGCGAGCACCAGGTTCACCGGGTAGAGGAGCGAATCGACGGGCATCAGTTGACCGAGGTCGACGAGTCGGTCGCCGAGGCCACCGCACCCTGGCCGGGAGGGCCGGCCGAGTCGGAGGCCGGGTTGTCGCTGCCGTCGGCCCCGTCGGCCACCGCGTCCCGCTGTCGGTAGAAGCTGAGGATCTGCAGCTCGAGAGCGAGGTCGACCTTGCGCAGCGACGCCTCGGCGGGGACGGCGAGCACCGCCGGAGCGAAGTTGAGGATGGAGGTGACGCCGGCCGACGTCAGCCGGTCGGCCACGTCCTGGGCGCCGGCCGCCGGCGTGGCGATGATGCCGATGGCGATGCCCCGCTCCACCACGAGGGCGGGCAGCTCGTCGATGTGACGGATCTCGTGGGCGCCGAGCGTCGTGCCGACCTTGGCGGCGTCGGCGTCCACGAGGGCGGCGACGGGGAAGCCCCGCTCACCGAAGCCGCCGTAGTTGGCGAGAGCGGCACCGAGGTTTCCGATGCCCACGATGACCACCGGCCAGTCCTTGGTGAGGCCCAGCTCACGGCTCATCTGGAACAACAGGAACTCGACGTCGTAGCCCACCCCGCGGGTGCCGTAGGAACCGAGGTAGGAGAGATCCTTGCGCACCTTGGCCGCGTTCACCCCGGCCATCTCGGCCAGCCGTTCCGAGGAGATGGTCGATGTCTGCTCGGCGTGGAGGTCCACCAGGGTGCGCAGGTAGACCGGCAGACGAGCCACGGTGGCCTCGGGGATGCGACGGCGGGTCCGGTCCACGACCAGAACGCTACCGACCACGTTCCTTTGTTCACAAAGTCCCGGGCTCCCGGCTCGTCGTCACCGGCGGCCGCCCTGGTGCCACCGAGAGCGTCAGGCGCTCGCCCTACGCTGTCGGCCATGACGCTGCACGCCGCTCTGGCCGCCTCGGCGACCCTGGTGTCGCTGGCGTTCGCCTTCTCGACGTTGGAGCGCTGGCTGGTGCGCCGACGACGCCACGAGGGGGCATGGACGGTGTCGTTGTTCATGTTCGCCGCCGGCTCGGCCGCGCTGTGGTGGGGTGCGGCCGCGGGCTGGGGAGAGTGGTCGTTCAAGGCCTTCTACCTGTTCGGCGCCATCCTCAACGTGCCCTTCCTCGCCCTCGGCACCGTCGAGCTCCTCGCCGGCCCTCGACACGGCCGTCGGTGGACCGCCATCGTGACCGTGCTCGGCGCCTTCGCCGCCGGCATCGTGGTGGAGGCACCCCTGCTCGGGGTGATCGATCCCGAGGTCCTCCCGCAGGGCAAGGAGCTGTTCGGCCCCGGACCGCGCGTCGCCGCCGCGTTGGCCTCGGGGGTGGCCGCCGTGGTCATCATCGGCGGCGCCGTCTGGAGCGCCGTTCGCCTCCTGGTGGGCCGACGCCGGGCCGGCGCCCCGACGACCGTGCCCGCCGGACGACTGGCCCTCGCCAATCTGTTCATCGCCTTCGGCACGCTCGTACTGAGCGCCGGAGGGCTGCTGAACTCCGTCGTCGACGAGATGAACGGGTTCGCCATCTCGCTGGTGGCCGGCATCGGCATCATCTTCATCGGCTTCCTTCTCACCAACACCGGGGACGGCGTCCACTCGCTCCGCCTGCCCGAACCCCAGGTCTGGCGACCCCGCGCCGCCCAGGTGGCCGCCGCCATCGTGCTGGTCGCGGGCCTCACCGTGGCCCCGTTCGTCGTCGACGCCCGACCCGCCGCCGCCGCCGGTGGCGAGGTCAACGACTACCTGTCGCGGATCAACGCCAGTCGGGCCGCGGCCGGCGCCGCTCCGCTGCAGCTGGACGCCGAGCTGTCCGGGCTGGCCCAGTCGTGGGCCCAGCAGCTCGCCGCCATGGGCCGCCTGCAGCACGCCTCCGATCTGTCGGCCGGGGTCTCCCAGGGCTGGTCGAAGCTCGGCGAGAACATCGGTCGGGGCACCGACACGGCCACGATCTACACCGCCTTCGTGAACAGCCCGAGCCACTACGCCAACATCGTCGATCCCGGCTTCACCAAGATCGGCCTGGGCGTCGTGTGGTCGAACGGCACCCAGTACACCGTGCAGCGGTACCTCCAACCTGCGGGAGGGGGAGGTGGCGGCAGCGGATCCGGCAGCGGCGGATCCTCGGGCGGCGGCGGTGGATCCAGCGGCGGTGGCGGCGGCAAGGCGCCACCGGCGACCACCCCCGCACCGACCACGACAACCACCGAACCTCCTCCCCCGCCTCCCCCCCCACCACCTCCCCCCGGGCCGGGTGACCCCGCTCGCGCCGCCCTCGTGCTCGACGCGCTCCACATCTACGAGCCGTGATCCGGCGCCGGGGGCCACAGTGACCGGACCCCGGTGCGCTCCAGTCCAGCGCCTTCGCCGCCGATGAGACTCCGGTGACACCGGCCATCGAGACCCACGAGCTGACACGCGGCTTCCGCTCCGGGCTGGCCGTCGACCACCTCACCTTCGACCTCGAGGCCGGACAGGTGCTCGCCCTCCTCGGGCCCAACGGAGCGGGCAAGACGACGACGGTGCGCCTCCTCGACGGCGTCCTCAGCCCCGATGCGGGGTCGGCCACCGTCCTCGGGCTCGACGCCGCCACCCAGGGCCACGAGATCCGCCACCGGACGGGGGTGCTGACCGAGAACGCCGGGCTCGACGACCGTCTCACCTCGCGGGAGAACCTCACCTACGTGGCCCGGCTCCGTGGCTACGACCACTCCGAGGCCCGCCGACGGGTGGACATGCTGCTGGAGCGCTTCGGCATGGCCGACCGGGCCGACGATCTGACCGGCGGGTTCTCGACCGGGCAACGAAAGCGGGTCGCCCTGGCCCGCGCCCTCCTGCACGACCCCGAGCTGCTGTTCCTCGACGAACCCACCTCCGGGCTCGACCCGGCCGGCACCCGGGACGTCATCACGCTCATCAACGAGTTGGCGTCGGAAGGGCGGACCGTGGTGCTGGCCACCCACTTCCTCGGCGAGGCCGGCCGCCTGGCCGACCGGATGGCCGTGCTCCACCACGGCCGGCTCCGGGCCTTCGGCGCCCCCGACGACCTGGCCGCCGAGCTGTGGACCGGGGTCGGAGCCGAGATCGAGCTCGACCGGTCCGCCGACGACGCAACGCTCGGTGCCCTCGCGTCGGTCCGCGGCGTACGTCGCGCCGAGGCTCACGAGACAGGCGTGCGACTCGTGCTGGAGGATCGTGACGCCCTCCCCGCGGCGGTGGCCACCGTCGTCGGGCGCGGTCTGCCCGTCTACGGCGCGGCCGTTCGCCGCCCGACGCTGGAGGACGTCTACTTCGCCATCGAGCGCCGCATCGCCGAGGAGGAGGGGGCCCTCGCCACCGACGGATTCGCGTCGCCCCCCATGCCCGAGGACCATCAGGAGACCGAGCCGTGACGGGACGCCGCAACGCCGTCGACTGGGTGGCGGTGCGCACGATCGTCGGTCGGGACCTGCGCGCCGTGCGCCGGTCCAAGGCCATCACCCTGCCCATGATCCTGGTCCCGGTGGTGCTGCTCGTGCTGCTGCCCGCCTCCATTGGGCTCCTCGCCCGGTCGGCGCCCACCGAGCAGGTGGCCAACGCTCTCAGCTCCCCCCTGGTCCGCCGCTTGGCCGAGCCCATCCTCCAACTCCCCGAACGGGAGCAACTGGTGGTGCTGGTCCTCGGCTACCTGCTCTCGCCCCTCCTCCTCGTGATCCCCCTCATGGTGTCGGCCGTGCTCGCCGCCGACGCCTTCGCCGGGGAGAAGGAGCGGCGGACCCTCGAAGTCGTGCTGCACCTGCCCATCACCGATCGCGACCTGTTCCTCGCCAAGGTGCTCACCGCCCTCATCCCCGCCGTGGCCATCACCTGGATCGGCTCGATCATCTACGCCGTGGTGTGCAACGCGGTGGCCTGGCCGGTGATGCACCGCGCCTTCCTGCCCTTCGGGCAGTTCGCGGTGATGGTGCTCTGGGTCGGTCCGGCGGTGGCCCTGTTGGCCCTCGGCCTGCTGGTCATCGTCTCGTCGCGGGCCCGCACCACCCAGGAGGCCAACCAGCTCGGCGGCGCGGTGATCCTCCCGCTCATCTTCCTGGCCGCGGCCCAGGCCTCGGCCGTGCTCCTCCTCCCCGTTCTGGGAGTCGTGGGCATGGGCGTGGTGGTGTGGTTGTTGGCCCTCGCCCTGCTGTGGTTGAACAGCCGTCGCTTCACCCGCGACCGCCTGGCCTCGGCCACCTGAGGGGAGCCGAGGCGACGACCGTCGGGCTACTTGGCCAGGATGAACAGCTGGAGGAAGGCTGCGCCGAGGATCAACAACAGCAGCAGACCAATGGTGATGACGGTTCCGGGTCGCACGAGAGCTCCGAGGGCTAGGCGGGGCGAGGCCCGAGGTTGACGGGCGTGACGATGCCCGGAGGCCGGTCCTCGTCCAGGGCCTCGATGGTCACGGCCGACCCCGCCTCCAGGCCGAGCAACTCGGCCGCGGAGCGCCGGTCGCACACCGCGGCGAGCAGTCCGTAGGCATCCACGACCAGTCCGACCTCGCCCGGTTCGACCTCGGCGAAGGTGGGCACGCGACGGGCCGAGCGGGACCCGTCGTCCATCACCAGGCGGACGTGATCGCCGTACTGGTCGACCTCGTCCGGATCGACGTTGAGCTGGGCGTTGCCGTAGCGGTCGACCCACAGCACCTCGGCGTGCAGGCGGCCCTCCTCCTCACGGGTGAGGGGGACGAGGCCCGGGAACAGCGACGTGTCCTCGATCGGTGGACCGAACTCACCCATGTCCACGCCCAGACACAGGTGGGCGGCCGCGGGGGCGAAGAGGTCACGGCCGTCGAAGGTGGCCGCCTCGCTGGGGAGTTGGTATTCGGCCTCGACCAGCTCGACGGCCCGGGTGGCTCCGCCGCACAACGCCACCGCCGGGGCCAGGAGCCCGTTGTCGGGACCGACCAGCACCGACGCGCCGTCACCCACCTCGACGGCGATCGGTCGCCGGGACGTGCCGACGGAGGGGTCGACCACCGCCAGGACGACTCCGGGACAGAGGTAGGGGGCGCTGCGGGCGAGAGCCAGCCCGCCGGCCCGCACGTCGTAGGGAGTGATGCCGTGGGTGACGTCGACGATCGCGACCTTGGGGGCGATCGACCGGATCACCGAGTGCACCACGCCCACGAACTCGTCAGCGAGGCCGTAGTCGGACAGGAACGAGATCGTCTCGTAGCGCAGAGCCATGGGTCCCGAAGGTTACCGGCCCGTCAACCCTGCCCGAGTTGGCGGGACCGTTCCGTGGCAGCGGCGACGGCGTCGAGGACGGCCGACCGCAGCCCACCCGCCTCCAGCGCCCGCAGTCCGGCCGCCGTGGTGCCGCCCGGGGACGTGACGGCGGCCCGCAGGGCGGCGGCGTGCTCGTCGCTCGACTCGAGCAGCTGGGCCGAGCCGAGCAACGTCTGCACGGCGAGGACCTCGGCGACGTCTCGGGGGAGGCCGACGAGCACGCCCGCCTCGATGAGGCTCTCGGCCATCACGAAGACGTAGGCCGGGCCGGACCCCGACAGGCCGGTGACGGCGTCGAGCTTGTCCTCGCTCACCCGGACCACCACGCCCACGGCGGCGAGGATCGACTCGGCCCACTCCATGTCCCCGGCGGTGGCCGACGCCCCGGGCGCGATGGCCGACGCCCCCGAGCCGACCACGGCCGGCGTGTTGGGCATGGCTCGCACGACAGCCACATCCGTGCCGACCGCCTCCTCCAGCGCGGCGATGGTGATGCCGGCGGCGATGGACAGGACCCGCCGGACGCCGGCGGCGGCCACCTCGGCGGCGATGGGGGCGACGTCGGCCGGCTTGATGGCGAGCAGGGCGCCCTCGCACGGCACCGGTCGGCCCACCACGACGAGGTTCGGGAAGGTCTGTTCCAGGTAGCGGCGACGGTCCTCGACGGCCTCCACAACGACGATCTCGTCGACTCCCGCCCACTCTGCGTGCAACAGGCCTTCGAGGAGGGCCTCACCCATCTTGCCGCCACCGACGATCTGCAGACGCACCATGGCGGCGAAACCTACAGCGTGGGCGGGGAGGGGGGCCCGGGCGTTCGGTTCCGGTGGTCCCACTTCCCCGATGGGTCCCACCGCCCGCCGCCCGCCCGGGCCGAGGCCGACCTTACCGGAGCGAAACCTCAAAAGCAATGAAAAGTACTGAAAGCCTCTTGATCACCGGTCGCCGAAGCGGGACGCGAAACCGATGCGCAGCGCGGGCAGGAAGAACTGCTCCACGTAGGTGTACAGAGAGCCCAGGATGCGGTCGAGCTCGCCCTCGTCGACGGCGTGCACGGGAAGGGACCCGGCCAGGAAGATCGCCTCCTCCTCCCCGATGCAGAACGCTGCTCCGTTCAGCTTGCGGTTGCGCCCGAGCAGATGCTCGTAGAAGGCGGCACACGACTCCTCCGGCGCAGGCATCACGTAGGTCTCGTACTGGAGCGTTCGCTGTCCCAGGGTGAACCAGATCGTGAAGACGTCCTTGCTCTCGCCGGTGACCCGTACGTACCAGCGGCGCTCGCCCGGCTCCCCTCGCTCCACCGCGTCGACCACCGGGTTCTCCTCGAGCTGGAGGGTCAGCCAGCCGTCGATGAGCGATGCGACCGCGTCCAGCGTGTCGGTGTCGGCGATCTCGTCAGCCATGGGAGCTCCGGTCAGCTGCAGGAGACCGGTGTGCGTGCCGTGAGGTCGGCGTACAACCGGCGGAGACGGGCGGCGGTCGTCGACCACGTGTAGTGGCGCGCCCGCTCAGAGGCAGCGGCGCCCATGGCCGCGGCGACCGCCGGCCGACCCAGCAACTCATCCAGGGCGACGGCGTAGGCGGCGGGGTCGCGGGTGTCGACGAGCAGGCCGGTGACGCCTTCCTCCACCAGGGTCCGCAGCCCACCGACGGCGGCGGCCACCACCGGCACGCCACAGGCCGCGGCCTCGAGGGCCACGAGGCCGAACGACTCGGAGCGGCTGGGAACGACGACCACGTCGGCGGCCCGGTAGTACGTCGAGAGCATGTGGTGGGGCTGAGGTGGGACGAACCGCACCCGGTTCTCCAGCCCGTGATGGGCGATCAGAGCCCGCGCCGCGGCCATCTCGGTCTCGCCGTCGCGACCGCTCTGCCCGCCCACGACCACCAGAACCGCATCCGGATGGCGGGGGGTCAGCTCGGCCAGAGCGCCGAGAGCCACGGTCAACCCCTTGAGAGGCTGGATACGGCCGACGAACAGGAGCACCGGGTGGTCGCCGAGGCCGAGCGCCGTTCGGGCACCCCCCTGATCGCCGGGCGAGAAGAAGGCGTGGTCGACCCCCGGTGGCACCACTTCGACCCGGGACGGATCGGCGCCGTACAGCTCCACCAGCTGGGTCGCTTCGTCGGCGCAGTTGGCCAGGATGGCGTCGGAACAGGCGATGACCTCGGCCTCGGCGTCGATGCGCAGAGCCGGTTCGGGATCGCCCGTCTCGGCCTTGACCCGGGCCAGCGTGTGGAACGTCGACACGAGGGGAAGCGAGAGTTCGTGCTTGAGCACGTGTCCGGCCATTCCCGACAGCCAGTAGTTGGCATGGATGGCGTCGGGGCCGTTGGGCCGGTCGAGGTGCTCCCGCACCCGCGCGGTGTACTCCTCGACGACATGGGGGAGGTCTTCTTTGGGCAGGTCAGGCGGGCCGGCGTCGACGTGGACGACCCGGAATCCGGGCTCGACGTCGACCACGGCAGGGAGATCGTCGTGCCAGCGACGCACGTAGACCTCGGCGGCCACGCCCGCCTGGGCCAGCGCACCGACCAGCTCCCGCACGTAGACGTTCATGCCGCCCGAGTCGCCGCTACCGGGCTGGGCCAACGGGGACGTGTGCATCGACAGCACGGCGAGCGATCTCATGGCGCACCCACGCTACGGCGAGGCGCGCGCGTCGACACCCTGTGGTCGTGGCTCACGTGCGGGTGTCAGTCGGCCACGGGGCCGGCGTCGGCGAGGGCGCCGTCGACGGTGGCCGCGCCGCTCCGGTAGCGACCGGCCAGCTCCGCGTTGAGCAGATCGATGGTTCGGTGCATGATCCGGCGCCGACGGGAGACCGTGCGTTCGAGGGTGTCGAGCTCGCCGGCCAGGGTGACCAACTCCTCGTCCGACTCGGTGGGGACGTCGGCGATCCGCATGCCGCCGGCGGTGATGGCGTCGAGCCGGGCCGACAACTCGGGATCGACGTCTCCGGGCTGGAGCGTCTGTGGGAGGCGCCCGCCGCCGGGGCCGGCGCTCTCGCTCAGGATGCGGGGCAGGTCCTCGACCAGGTCGGCGAGATCGGCGTGACCGCCTCCGGCCCGGCGCTCGAGCTCGCCCCTGACCAGGTCGAGTGGACCCTGGACCATGCGGCGCAGGTAGGACAGCCCGGTTTCGGTTCCGACGGCCCGGTCTCGTGCTGCTCGCAGCTCGCCGAGCTCGATGTCAGGGAGCGACTCGGGTGTGAGGTCGACCACGGCCAGCGCATCGCGGTCCTCGATGGGGGCCTCGTTCTCGGTCATCTCGCCGCTTCCTCCTCGCCACCGACGACCTTCGGTGGCCATCGGCGAGCCCGGTCTGGGCTGAGCAGAGCCTACCGGCACCCGGCGGGTCGGGTCATGGCTGCTCGCGGTCGGGCTCAGCCGAGGTACCCCCACAGGAGCCACGCCCAGGCCGGGGCGACGAGCAGCCAGGCGTCGAGCCGGCGCAGTGCCGGTGGGGCCTGCTCGGCCGACGGAGCCAGCCCGGAGGCGACGGCGCCGCCGAGTGGCGCGAGCGCAGCCACCAGTCCGCCGAACACCCACGCCCCCCGCGCGTCGAAGGGGCCGAGCTGGAAGACGGCCTCGGCGAAGGTGAACACCACCACCGCGGCGATGCCGGCCACCGGTCCTTCGACGATTCCTCCGGCACCGGTTCCCACGAGGTAGTCGCCCACCTCGTAGGCGCTGACGAAGACGAGCAACACGGTCACCGCACCGAGGTCGGCGCGGGCCACGAAGACGACCGACGCCGCCGCCACCCCGGGCAGCGCGCCGCAGCGCACGGTGACCCCGGCGCGCGACACCGCAGCGCGGGTGCGACCGTCGGCCTGCAGGGCGAAGCCCAACGCGGCGCCGACGAAACCCAGGAGGGCGATGCCCGCCAGACCGATGCCAGCCAGCGCGGCGAGGCCCACCGCTCCCGCCCCCCCACCGGCGACGAAGCGATCGACGGCAAGGCCGGCTCGGCGCCAGGCGATGGCGGTCTGGAGGGCGGCCACCGCGGCCAGCGCGGCGAAGAGGAGCCCGACGGTCGCCGCCCCGACGGCGCAGGCCCCGATGGCGACCAGGAACCACAGGAGACCGAGCCGTCCGTGGGGTCCGTCGGTGACGGGCACGTAGGCGAGACGACGGGTGAGCACGTCCCCCCGGGAGGGATCACTCACCGGCAGCCACCCGACACCGGGGGCAGCACGGCGACCTCGTCGCCATCGCTCACCGGATCGTCGGCCACCGCCTGATCCCCGTTCAACCACACCCGGCTGTTGTCCAGGACCTCGACGAAGGTCGAGCCGTACCGCTCCGCGGCGGTGTCGAGGACCTCGCCCACGGTGGCCCCCGGGATCACGACGCGTCCGGTCCCGGCGGCCTCTCGGGCCGCGGCGAACAGTCGGAGCGTGGCCACCGGGGAGACAGTAGTTCTCCTGTTCCGGGCGGTCCCGGGCCGTCACAGGGCGCGGGTACCGTCGCGTCGTGACCCACCTGCTGCTCGTCCGCCACGGCCAGTCGGAGTGGAACGCCGTCGGCCGCTGGCAGGGCTGCGCTGATCCGGCCCTCACCGATCTCGGCCGCAGCCAGGCGTTCCACGCATCGGCGCGCATCGGCGCGGTCGACGTCATCATCGCCTCGCCCCTGATCCGGGCTCTCGACACCGCCACCATCATCAGCGGCCAGATCGGCGTGGCGCCCGTGGTGGTCGAACCCGATCTGGCCGAACGCGACGCCGGCGAGTGGGAAGGGCTCACCCGCGCGGAGATCGAGGAGGGCTGGCCGGGCTACCTCGCCACCGACCGTCGTCCTCCCGGTTACGAGGGCCACGACCTGCTCCTGGCCCGGGCCCGGGGGGCGCTCGATCGCATCGAGCAGGAGTACCGCGGGGCGGACGTGCTCGTGCTCACCCACGGCGGACTCATCGGGGCCGTCGAGCGCGATGCCGGCCTGCCCTGGGAGCGGATGCCCAACCTCGGCGGGCGCTCGGTGACCCACCTCGGCGACCGCCTCGTCGTCGGCGACAGGATCATCCTGATCGACGACGACGAGCTCACCATCCCGTCGCAGATCTGACGTGTCCCTCCCCCACCGCTCGCCCCTCCCGGTCGAGGTCGTCTACAGCCGACGGCGCCGCAAGACCGTCCAGGCCACGGTCGTCGACGGTGTGATCAGGGTGCAGGCGCCAGCGGGCATCGACGCCGAGGAGCTCGACCGCCACATCGCCAACCTGGTCGACCGCCTCGAACGGCGGTTCCGGACCGACGGCGTCGACCTGGAGGATCGGGCCGCGGCCCTGGCCCGGCGCTACCGCCTCCCGAGCCCCACCGAGGTTCGGTGGGCCGACAACCAACAGCACCGGTGGGGTTCGTGCACCCCGTCGACCGGTGTCATCCGCATCTCCAGCCGGCTGGCCGCCTGGCCGCCGTGGGTCCTCGACTACGTGTTGGTGCACGAGCTGGCCCACCTGGTGGAGGCCAACCACTCGCCCGCGTTCCACGCCCTGGTCGATCGCTACCCGAAGGCCGAGCGGGCTCGAGGCTTCCTCATCGCCAAGGCCTTCGGCGACGACGAGGAACCGGTCCCGGACCTCGACGAGCCGGCGCTCGACACCGACCCGGGGACCGGAGTCGAGACGGAGGGGACGACCGAGGGCGCCGGCTTCCGGCCCACGTTGTTCTGACCGTTCGCCGTCAGGCTCCGCGTCGGCGCCGCCATGCCGCCTCCTGCTCACCGAGAGGCGTGGCCGGAGTCGAGCCGTAGCGGTACTCCTGGAGGATGGCCCGCCATCGGTTGCGCCCGTGGAGGCGTCCGAGCATGGCGCTGACCCCCCACACGACCCGGTCGAGCAGCACGAAGCTGGGAGGCATGTCGAGGGCGGCGAGCACGTCGGCGTAGGGACCGCGCACGTCGAGCAGCGAGGTGAGCGCCTCGCGGTGTAGTCCGGGGTGAAGGTGAACTCCTCGGTCAGGTAGGCACGGTAGGGCGCACTGACGCAGCGGTAGACGCGCTGAGGGTCCAGACCGTGCCCCGGATGGAGGAAGCCGGCTCGCTCCATGGCCGACACCAACCCGACAGCGTCACCAGCGAGGACGTGGTCGATCGTGGGGAGCAGGGAGTCGTGCTCGGCCGCGGTCAGGTGCTTCACCAGGCCGAAATCCAGGAACGTGACCGTTCCGTCGCGGTGGAACCGGTAGTTGCCGGGATGAGGGTCGCCATTGAACACGCGGTGCTCGTGCAGCGAGCCCTGGGCGAACCGGAACACGACCTCGGCGGTGTGCTGGCGTTCGTCGGGCGAAGCGCCGCGCACGAACTGCTCGAAGGTCAGACCGTCGACCCACTCGCTGGTCAGGACCCGTCGCGTCGAGCGCTCGGGTACGACGCGAGGGATGCGGACGAAGGGATGACCGAGGTAGCGGTCGGCGAAGGCGTCCTGCGAGGCCGCCTCCAGCCGGTAGTCGAGCTCGTCGACCATCCGGGCCCGCAGCTCGGCCACGAGGGCGGGCATGTCGATGCCCGAGAGGGTGAACGACGAGAACATCGAGTACAGGAACTGGGCGTGGTCGAGATCGTCGAGGATGGCTGTCCCCACCCCCGGGTACTGGACCTTGACGGCCACCACCCGTCCGTCGGCCATCACCGCTCGGTGGACCTGCCCGATCGACGCGGCGGCCACGGGGTCCGGGTCCCAGTCGAGGAACAGCTCCTCGGGAGGCGCACCGAGCTCTTCGCACACGACCTGGTCGGCCAGGCTGGGCGCCATCGGCGGTACGTCCTGCTGGAGCTGGGCCAGCGCGTCTCGGGCGGCCGGCGGGAGACCGTCGGCCACGAAGCCGAGCATCTGGCCGAGCTTCATGGCCGCGCCCTTCATCTGGCCCAGTTCGGTGGCGACGTCCTCGGCGCTGCGGATGGTGAACCTCTCCTCGAGGGCGGCCCGCCGTTCGGCCCCGAGGGCCTTGCCCCTCACCTTCACGCTCACCCACCCGAGGCCACGGCGCGCGGTGAGGCGCCAGACCCTCGTCCGTCGCCGCCAGCGCTGCACCCGGTCGCCCAGCGATGCCCCCGACGGACCCATGGCGTCGGCCGTCGTCAAGCGGGCCCGGCGAGGGCGCGGGTGCCGAGGACGACGCAGTGGGGATGGAGGTATCCGTGGTCGATGCGCTTGGCCAAGGTGTCGAGCCCCGCCCCGGCGAGGACCGCTTCGAGCTCGGTCGCCGAGGGGAAGTCGAGGTCGTCCCCATCGGTGATGCGCAGGACCCGCGTGGCCAGGACCTCCTGGGCCTGGGAGATCGCCGCCTTGGCGCGCGGTTCGGTGTCGACCTCCTTCACGACGAGGAGGCCACCCGGAGCCAGTGCCTCGGCGCAGGAGCGCAACAACGCCTCACGTCGGTCCCGGGACAGCAGGTAGAGCACGTCGGCGAACACGATGGCGCGCCATCCGCCCTCGATCTGGGGCACGGCCCCCGACGGCGTGACGTCGAAGCGGAGGTCGCCTTCCCCGGGGTCGAGGTGGGAGGCGGCGTGGCGGGCCAGAGCGATCTTGTCGGCGTCGATGTCGACGCCGACGACGCGACGGGCCCGGGAGGTGACGGCGAGGTAGGTGCTGAACACGCCGTGCCCACAACCGATCTCCAAGACGTCGCCGCTCAGCGGGACCTCCAGCTCGAGGGCGGCGAACGGCGCCGTCCACCACCGCGCCCGCGTGTGGAAACGGTCGCCGAAGGGGGCGTCGTCCCACAACGAGAGCACCCGGCGCGCCGCCGGTGAGCGGGGCGGCCTCACGCCGCCGTCCCCGCCAGGTCGGCGAAGGTCCCGAGTCGGAAGCCGAGCTCGCCGATTGCCGTGCGGACCGTCGCCGACCGCAGCGCTTCGTACTCGTCCTCCCACTGGTAGCCCCACCGGTAGCGCTCCCGATCGGGGTCGGCGCGTCCACCCGGATGAGTGGCGAGCTCGGCAGTGGCGGCACCGGAGGCGGCCAGGCGGCCCAGGGCGGCAACCATGCCCCCGAGGTCGAGGTGGCCGGCCTCGTCGAGGCCCGTCGAGGCCTCGGGCCACGTCCAGTCCCGCTCGGCCAGTCGCGCCTCGAGCCGGCTGGCCAGGCGGGCGACGGTGCGGCCGACGGGACCGTGCTCGGCCGAGCGCGTCACCCGAACCGTTCGGATCCCCCGCGCCTCGCCGAGATCCACCACGACGTCGGCGACCATCGGCCACAGGTGCAGGTTCTGATGGGTGTCGAGGTGGTCGGCCCGGATCCCGACTGCGGCGAGGGCGTCGAGCTGGGCGCCGAACTCGCGACGGAGGTCGTCGGGATCGATGCGACCGAGGGCCGCTCGAGGGAGGAACACCCGCCATGACGACCAGAGCCGCCCGCGCCGGTCGACGAGGGTCGGGACCTCGCGTGCCGACAGGAGCGGGGGGTCCTCGCCCACGGCCGCCAGGTGAGCGCCCCGGCCGAGGTCGGGCGCGTCGGCCAACCAGGCGGCGCTGCGCTCGAAGGCCGGGCCCAGGGCCAGGACCGAGGTCGAGGTCACGATGCCGCGGTGGTGGGCCTCGAGGATGGCGTGCGACACGCCTTCGGTGAGCCCGTAGTCGTCGGCGTTGACGACGAGAAGGCACGAGCGAGCCGCCGTCACGACGCCGCCGACCCGGAATCGCCGGGCTGTTCCGTCGCCGGGGGCGGCAGTGGTTCGATGGCCCGCAGGTGGGATCGCAGGAGCACCATCTCCTGGAGCAGGTGGAAGATCACCGCGTTGGACGAGAGCGTGGAGATGCCTCGCGTGCGGGGGAAGTAGTCCACGCCGAACTGCACGATGCGGAAGCCGAGCCGGTGGGCCCGTGCCAGCAGCTCCACGTCGATGAACGACCCTTCGCTGTGCAGGTCGATCTGGTCGAGCATCGAGCGGCGCATCAGCTTGAAGGCGAAGTTCATGTCGCGGAGCCGGAGTCCGAGCGTGACCTGGACCAGGTGGTTGTAGACGTAGCTGTAGACCAGGCGCCGGGCGCCCTCCCCGGTGCGGTCGAAGCGGTACGCGCTGACCACGTCGGCCTCGTAGAGGCGCAGGATGCGAACGGCCTTGGCCAACTCGGCCATGTCGAACGGGAGGTCGGCGTCGGTGTACAGGACCAGCTCGCCGGTGGCGGCGGTGAGGCCGGTCTTGATGGAGCCTCCGAGCTTCCGGTTGACCGGGTGGTGCACCACCGAGATGCGGGGATCGGTGGCGGCCAGGGCATCGGCCAGTGGGCCGGTGGCATCGGTCGACGCGTCGTCGACGATGACGATGTCGAAGCGGCCGATCTCGCCGGCGGTCACGAGCTCGTTGCCCGCCTCGATGGCCGCGGTTACGGCCCTGTCGATCGAGTCCTCCTCGTTCCACATCGGGAAGAAGATGGTGAGGCTCTCGAAGTTCGCCATGGCGGTCACGAAACGTAGTAGCCCCGCCCGAAGGCGAAGGTCCACCCCAACAGCACGGTGGCGCTGGCCGACCAGCACCCCCAGCGCAGGGCCCGTCGCTCCACCAGCACGGTGGCGGCGGCGACGAAGCAGGGGAAGGCGGCCAGCAGGTACCGCCCGGACCCCTGAAAGTCCTTGGTGCCGACGAGCGGGATGGCGAGCAGGGCGAAGGAGTACACGCCGTAGCCCCAGCCCAACCGCCGCCAGGCCAGCCAGGCGAGGACCAGGAAGACACCGACCAGGGCACCCTGCAGGAGCACCCCGTAGCCGTACAGCATCTTCTCGTGGACCACCGGATCGCCGTGGGCCAACCACTCGCGGGTGGTGCCGGGCAGCCGGTGGAGCTGCTGCAGCCACGTGATCTTGAACCAGGTGCGAGGACCGGCGCCCTGGTCCCATCCCGGCGCCTTCTGCACCTCCTCGAAGGCGAACGGGTGGCCGAAGCGCACCCACAGGTAGGTCATCCAACCGACCAGCCCGCCCACGGAGAGCAACACTCCGGCATCACCGGGGTGGAGCCGGTTCCAGTGAACGGTGAGCCCACGCCCGCGCCGCTCGACCACTGCTCGCCGCCAGAGGGTGACGGCGACGAGGCCGACCACCACGGCGATCCCGACGGGCCGGGTGGCGGTGGCCACCAGACCGGCCAGGCCGGCCAGCACGGGGTGGTCGCGCTCGAGGAGGACGAAGGCGCCGATGGCGGCGAGCAGGAACAGGGCGTCGGCGTACACCGCGCCCATCAGGTAGTAGGCGTAGGGATAGACGACGAGGGTGATGACGGCGACCCGGGCCGTGGCCGCGTCGACGCGGCCACGCGCCCAGCGGTGGAACAGCACCACCACCGCGAGGCCGCAGGCCATGGTGACGAGCGTTCCGAGGAGCTTCACCGACATCCCGGTGACGGCGTGCACGACCCACAGCACCAGCGGGTAGGCGGGGAAGAAGGCGACCGGCGACTGGGCGTCGGAGCCGTTGAACGAATAGCCCTGCGTCGAGATGATGTCGTACCAGCGTCCGTCGAAACGGAACCAGCCGCCGAAGAGACCCGAGCCCGGATAGGCCGAGAGGTCGTGGGTCTCCGGGGAGACGATGGGACCGCGTGCGCCCAGCCACACCGCCACCCCCACGACGATCATCGCCACCACGAACGGGGCGACGGCGTCGACCCACGCCGATGACTCGTCGTTCCGGGCGCTCGGCTCGGTCGACTGGGTGGCGGTCACGGGGTGACGGTAATCGGACGCCGCTACCGGTCCTCGTACACCCTGGGGCCACCCCTCCGACGGACCCGGGACGCTGGGCGCCCGCGCCTGAAAGGATGGGTCGCGTGAACTTCGGCGAGCGCATCCTCGGGGCCATCGTGCCAACCGTCGTCGACGCCGTGCCCGTCGAGAACGTGGTGGCCAAGGTCGACGTCGACCGCCTCGTAGGTGACGTCGACGTCGACGCTCTCGTCCAGCGGGTCGACGTGGACGCCATGGTGCAGCGAGTGGACGTCGACGCTCTCGTCCAACGAGTCGACCTCGACGCCCTGCTGGCCCGGGTGGACCTCCAGACCCTCACGGACCGCCTCGACGTCGACGCCTTCCTGGAGAAGGTCGACATCCAGGCCCTGCTCGAGCGGGTCGACATCGACGCGCTGGCCGAGCGAATCGACGTGGCCGCCCTGGCCAAGCGGGCCGGCATCGATGACATCGTCGCCGAGGCCACGCGAGGCGCCGGCACCCGGATCCTCACC
This sequence comes from uncultured Actinomycetes bacterium, assembly GCA_963793025.1. GTDB lineage: Bacteria > Actinomycetota > Acidimicrobiia > Acidimicrobiales > Acidimicrobilacustridaceae > CAWBYL01. The sequence continues at coordinate 136,210 of CAWBYL010000005.1, read as the reverse complement.
CTGGCCCGGCGCCAGCTGGTGGCGCTCGATCTGATCCTCGCCCATGTGGTGTCCCGCCTCACCCATCGCCCACGCCCGGAGCCACCGACCACCGCCTCCCCCACCGGCCTGCTGGCCGGCGGGATCACCCGCCTGGCTGCCTTCCTCATCGACTTCGGCGTGGTCACCGCCCTCTACGGCGTCCTCGTCTGGGTGTCCAACTTCATGCTCGACCTGTTCACCGACGGCGACATCAACATCAGTGCCGGAAGCCGCGTGTCGGGCGCTGGGTTCGCCGGCCTCTTCCTGGCCTTCGGCCTCTTCTACATGTTGATCGGTCTGCAGATCAGCGGGAACTCCATCGGCATGGCCCTGGTCGGCCTGCGCGTCCTGCGCGTCGACGGCTCCGCCATGCGCAATCGCCACGCCCTCGCTCGGGTGGTGGTCTTCCCGTTCAGCTTCTTGTTCTTCGGTCTCGGGCTGGTTCCCATCGCCCTGGCCCGGTCGCATCGCGCGCTGCACGACAAGGCGGCCGGCACCAACGTCCTCTACGACTGGGGAGACGGACCCGACGAGGACCGCTCCCCGCTGAGCCGCTGGATTCGGGCCAAGGAGCCCGACGACTGGCCAGCGACCACGACGGGACCCCGGCACGGTCTCAGCTCACGATCCCAGGCGTCGCGCTGAGCCGTGGCGACCGAGGACGAGTCGAGCGGCGCGCTCTGCACCCTGGGCCATACTGCAGTCGTTCCGAGCCGGGTCCCGGTGCCAGTCGAGCCTGGGGCAGCGCGGAGCCCACGCCCCTGTGGCCAAGTGGTAAGGCAGCGGACTTTTAATCCGACGACCGTGGGTTCGATCCCCACCGGGGGCACCACGTCAGCGAGGCCGGCGGGTGGCACCGCCCCCGCTGGTGATCAGGTGGCCGCTGTACCCGTGCGAGCGGCGTCGAGCAGGGCTGCCCACTGGTCCATGGAGATCTCGCCACTGGTCTGCTGGATGACCTTGCCGTCGGCGCCCACCACCAGGAAGTAGGGGAAGGAGCTGACCCCGAGGGCCTGCCCGGCGGTGCTCTGGTCGTCGTCGACCATCGTCGGGACGCTCCACTTCACGTCCCGCAGCCAGGTACCCGCCGGCCAGTTCCCCCGCGACGGGTTCGGGGACGTGGCCACGGCGACGATGTTGACGTCGGCGGGCATCCCGTTGGTGTCGAGCCAGTCCTGGATGCGGGGCACCTCGGCCTGGCAGTGGGGGCACCAGTGGGCCACGCCCATGATGATCTGGGGCTTGCCGTCGGGGGCAATGGTGACGGCGCTGCCGTCGAACGTCTCGCCGGTGACGGTCGGGAGGGTCGCACCGGTGGCGGGCGACGGATCGGTTGCGGTGGCGGCGGTGAGCGCCGCGCCGTCCACGGTGACGGTGCCGTAGTCGACGTCGCCGGCCGGCACCACGGTGCCGCCGCTCGGTGAGGCCGTCCCTCCTGCGGCGGTGTTGGAGTCGCTCTTGGACCGACTCACGGCGACGGCCACGCCCCCCACCACCACGACCAGCACGACGAGGCCGATCCACAGCCACAGGGTGGAGCGGCCCGACCCGCTCGACGAGGCTTGGCGGACCTTGGTCGAGGCCGATGGCTTGCGGGACGGACGGTTGCTCACGAATCCTCCAGAAGGGTTGTCCGGGACGGCCGGGCGACGAGGAGCAGGACGATGATGAACGCGAAGGCCGAAAGGGCCATGAAAGGAATGGACACGATTCCGAACTCCTTCACGTACTGAGTCGTGCAGGGGGCCTCGGCGGTGCAGAACGAGGTGCCGTTCGACGGCGGATAGGCCTGTATCCAACGGTGGTAGGTCGAGATGACGGCCCCGACGGCCAGCACCGGTATGGCGTAGACCCGGATGCCGATGTCGCGCCGCCAGGCTGCGATGCCCAGGATCACCGCGAAGGGATACAGGCAGATGCGCTGGTACCAGCACAGCTCGCAGGGCACGTAGCCCTGCACCTCGGAGTAGTACAGCGAGCCGAGCATGGTCACCAGGGCGACGATCCAGGCGAGGGGCAGGGCCATACGGCCGATGTCGTCGCGAAGCGGCTCGAGGCGTCCGGGGCGGCCCCGGCGGGTGCGCCGCACGAGGGCACCGATGCCGAGGACGATCACCCCGCCCCAGCACAGCAGGGCGAGGACGGCGAAGAAGACCGACGCGGTCTCCACGGGGATCAGATCGTTGGTCTCGGCCAGCATCGCCGGCCCATCCTCGCACGACCGATTCCCGTCGAAGTATCGCCGCCCTCCCGGACCGGCCCCGGACGGCGGGTTCGCCTCAGGTGCCCAACGGCACGATTCGGCGACCGCTGACGCGTTCGGGGTGCACGGCGATCCAGTGGTCCTTGCGATGCTCGGTCCACGACCGCAGCCCGATCCGACCCAACCGCTCGAGTGCCGCCGGCTCGGTGACCGCCCGGGCCCAGCCGGTGACGATCACGCTCCAGCCGGTGCGCGTGGCGCTGTCGGTGGCGTCGATCTCAAAGGCCACGGGCCCGCCCTGGAGGGCCGCGTCGAGCTTGGTGCCGGGAGCGGTGCGCACGACGATCAGGTCGCCGTCGAGCCCGTAGTTGACCGGGAAGATCATCGGATGACCGGCGTCCACCACGGCGATGCGCCCGACGGCGGTCGTCCCGAGGAGCTCCAGGCACTCCTGGCGATCGATCACCTCGATACCGGTCTCGGCGTCGACAAGTCTCATCCCGACCTCCTCGTGGCCCAGACCCGGCGGGGTCGTCGATTCCCGTCGCCGACGACTCCTCGAGCGCGGGAACGCGAAGTCGCCACCGAGGCCGGGGTCCTAGTCTCGCGCCATGACAGACGCACGGCTCGTCGGCGACGTGGTGGTCGCCGTCGACTTCTCCGAGCTCGGTGACGGGGTGGTGGCCGAGGCGGTGGCCCTGGCCACGGCATCGGGCGGCACGCTCCACATGGTCCATGTGGCCGGTGGTGAGCCGGTGCTCGCCGGGTACGACAAGGAGGAGGTCAACTCCTTCACCCGGGACGCCCGCGCCGGCGAACTCACAGACGAGCACGCACAGCTGCGCAAGGTCGCGGAGGAGATCACGGCCACCAATGGCCTGACGGTCGCCCCGCTCGTGATCATGGGACCGACCGCCGAGCGACTGCTGGACGCGGTGGCCCACACCGGCGCCACCCACCTGGTGCTCGGTTCGCACGGACGGGGTGGGCTGCACCACCTGCTGGTCGGCAGCGTGGCCGAGGAGGTGCTGCGCCACACGCTGGTGCCGGTCGTGCTGGTTCCGGTCCGATGAGCAAGATCGTGGTGGGGGTGGACGGATCGGTCGGTTCCCGGGCGGCGTTGCGGTGGGCGTTGACCGAGGCCCGGCTGCGACGAGCCCCGCTCGAGGTCGTGTCGGTGTGGCAGTTCCCGGTGATGACCACGCTGCCCGCGTTCGGTGCCATGCCGCCTCCCGAGAACCTCGGCGGCGAGGCCGAGTCGTCGCTGCTCGCCGTGCTGGCCGAGGAGGGGGTCACCTCCACCGAGGAGGCTCCCGTGTCGACGGTCGTCGCCGAGGGTTCGCCCGCCGCCGCCCTGATCGAGGCGGCCACCGACGCCGACCTCCTGGTCGTCGGGTCCCGGGGGCACGGTGGCTTCACCGGGATGCTGCTCGGATCGGTGAGCCAGCACTGTGTCGGCCACGCCGGCTGTCCCGTGGTCGTGGTGCGCGGGGACGAGTGACCTGTCCACGAGACACGACCCGGTGACCGCCCCCGCACCGGGCCTGACCACCGCCGAGGTCGAACAGCGCCGAGCCGAGGGCCGCACCAACGACGTCCCCGATCCCACCAGCCGGACGGTGGGACAGATCGTGCGGGCCAACGTCTTCACCCCCTTCAACGCCCTGCTCGGCGTCCTCCTGGTGGTCATCCTCGCCGTGGGCGAGTACCGAGATGCGCTGTTCGGGATCGTCCTGGTCGCCAACGCCCTCATCGGCATCGTCCAGGAGTTGCGAGCCAAGCGCTCCCTCGACCGTCTCGCCGTGCTCAACGCCCCCAGCTCGAAGGTCCGCCGGGACGGCGCCGAGGTGGTCCTCGCCTCCAGCGAGCTGGTCGCCGACGACGTGGTGGTCCTCACCCTCGGGGACCAGATCGCCGTCGACGGCGAGGTGCTCACCGCGTCCGGTCTCGAGATCGACGAGTCGCTGCTCACCGGCGAAGCCGACCCTGTCGACAAGGCGACTGGCGACGACGTGATGTCAGGCAGCTTCGTCGTCGCCGGGAGTGGCAGCATCCGGGCCACCGGCGTGGGGGCCGAGGCCTACGCCTTCCGGCTGTCGAGCGAGGCCCGTCGCTTCTCGCTCGTGAAGAGCGAGCTGCGCACCGGCATCGACCGCGTCATCAAGCTCGTCAGCTGGCTGATGGTCCCGACCGCGATCCTGTTGGTGAGCGCCCAGCTCGCCACCCACGAAGGGCTGGTCGAAGCCGTCCAGGGATCCGTGGCCGGCCTCGTCGCCATGGTGCCCGAGGGCCTGGTCCTGCTGACCAGCATGGCCTTCGCCGTCGGGGCCACCCGGCTGGCCCGGTCGCAGGTGCTGACCCAGGAGCTCGCGGCCATCGAGGGGCTGGCGCGGGTGGACGTGATCTGCCTGGACAAGACGGGCACCCTGACCGAGGGATCGCTGAGCCTCGGCTCCGTCGACCCCCTCGCCGACGGGACCGACACCGACGCCGTCCTCGGCGCCCTCGGAGCCGCCGACGACCACCCCAACCCGAGCCTGGCGGCCATCGTCGCCGAGTACCCGGACCCTCCGGGGTGGAACCTCACCGACGCGGTGCCGTTCTCCTCGGCCCGCAAGTGGAGCGCGGCCCGGTTCGACGATGAGGGCGCCTGGTACCTCGGCGCGCCGGACATCCTCCTCGACCGAGCCGCGAGCGGCCCCTCCCTCGACCGGGTCCGCCAGCGGATGGACGACCACTCCCGCGAAGGGCACCGGGTGCTGTTGCTGGCCGCCAGCCCCAACGGCCTGGCCGGCGAGTCGCTGCCCGACGGCCTGGAGCCCGTCGCCCTGGTCGTCCTCGTCGAACAGATAAGGGAGGCTGCGCCCGACACCATCGCCTACTTCGGCCAGCAGGGCGTCGCCGTGAAGGTGATCTCCGGCGACAGCCCGGTCACCGTTGGGGCGGTGGCCGTGCGCGTCGGTGTCCCCGGGGCCGACGAGCCCGTCGACGCGCGGACCCTTCCGGAGGACCAGGACGAGCTCGCCGCCGTGCTCGAGACGCACTCGGTCTTCGGCCGGGTGACGCCCCACCAGAAGCGGGAGATGGTCCACGCCCTGCAGAGCCGGGGCCACACCGTGGCCATGACGGGCGACGGCGTGAACGACACCCTCGCCCTGAAGGACGCCGACGTCGGCGTGGCCATGGGGGCGGGTTCGGCGGCCGCCCGGGCCGTCGCTCGCTTCGTCCTGCTGGCTGACGACTTCTCCGTCTTCCCGTCGGTCGTGGCCGAGGGGCGTCGGGTCATCGCCAACGTCGAACGCGTGGCGAACCTGTTCCTCACCAAGACGTTCTACGCCATGGCCCTGGCCCTGGCCATCGGTGTCGCCCGCCTCCCGTTCCCCTTCATCCCCCGCCACTTCACCATCATCTCGGCCCTCACCATCGGGATCCCGGGGTTCTTCCTCGCCCTTGCCCCCAACGCCCGTCGCGCCGAGTCCGGGTTCCTCCCGCGCGTGCTGCGTTTCGCCATCCCCACCGGACTGGTGGCCGCGGTGGCCACGCTGGTCGCCTATCTGATCGCGCGGACCCGGTCGGACATCAGCCTCGAGCAGTCCCGCACGATCGCGGTGATCGTGCTCTTCCTCGTGGGGCTCTGGGTCCTCGTGATCCTGGCCCGTCCACTCAACGCCTGGCGCCTCGCTCTGGTGGCGGCCATGGGTCTCGCGTTCGTGGGCGCGCTCACCATCCCGTTCGTCCGGGACTACTTCGACCTGGTGCTCCCACCGGCCCGCGCCGTCGTCGGTGCCGTGGCCGTCGGCGCCGCCGCCGCCGGGGTGCTCGAGGTCGGTTGGCGAGTCGCCGGATGGAGTCGACCCGACCACCGCTGAGAGCACCGGCCGGTACTGTCGGCCCATGACGGCTCCGCTCACGCCCATGAAGGCGGTGAACGCCGCCGAGCTCCCCCGAGGCGACGGGGTGTGGGCCTACGAGGTCAAGTGGGACGGCATGCGCATCATCGCCGAGGTCGCGGCCGGCGAGGTCACGGCCTGGTCGGCCAACGGCACTGAGGCGGCCGCCCGGTTCCCGGAGCTGACCGCCCTGACCGACGCCGTCCCGGACCACCCGGAGGTCACCCTCGACGGCGAGGTGGTTGCCCTCGATCCGACCACCGGCCGTCCCGACTTCGGGCGGCTCCAGCCCCGGATCCAAGCCGCCTCCCCCGCCGCCGTCAGCCGCATCGCCGCCGAGGTCCCGGTCCAGTACGTGGTGTTCGACATGCTCGCCCTCGACGGCCGGTCGCTCCTCGACGTCCCCTACGCCACCCGCCGGGAGCTGGTCGAGGAGCTGGTGGTCCCCGGGCCGGGGTGGTCCGTCGGCCCCAGCCAGTCCGACGGCGAGGCCCTGCTCGCCGCCGTCACCGCCCAGGGACTCGAAGGGGTGGTGGCCAAGCGGGTCGACAGCCGCTACGAGCCCGGCCGGCGATCCCCCGCGTGGGTGAAGGTGAAGGTCCGTCACCACCAGGAGCTCGTCGTCGGCGGCTGGCTCCCGGGCGCCGGTGCCCGCGCCCCGACCTTCGGCGCCCTCCTCCTCGGCTACCACGACCCTCCCGCCGACCCGCCGACAGGGCAGCGGGCGGGACCGCTGCGCTTCGCCGGACGAGCGGGCACTGGCTTCTCCGACGCCGTGCTCCGCTCACTGCGGTCGCGCCTCGACGACCTCCGGGTCGACGAGTGCCCGTTCGACCCGCCCCCGCCTCGCGCCGTGCTCCGTGTCGCTTCCTGGGTGAGGCCGCTGATCGTCGTCGAGGTGGCCCATGCCGAGTGGACCGCGGATGGGGTCCTCCGGCACCCGGCCTTCATCGGCGAGCGCACGGACAAGGACCCGGCGCAGGTGGGGCGAGCCTCCTGACCCGCGGTGGGCGCTCCTCGGGCCACCGCGTGCGAGCCACGGCCACCGTGCGGTGCGAAGCTGTGCCCGTGCCAGGGCCAATGGAGCAGGGCGACGACCTCGACCGTGTCCGTCTGCGCGTCCCCGCCGACCCCGGATATGCCCGTCTCGTCCGGGTGGCCACCGCGGCCATGGCCCTTCGCCTCGACCTCCCCCGCGAAGCCGTCGCCGACCTGAGGCTCGCGGTGGACGAGGCGCTCGTTCTCCTCCTGATTCCGGTGGAGGCGTCGTGGTCCACCAACGACGATGTGTCGGTCGAGGTCGAGCTGCGCCCCGAGGGTGCCGGGATGTGCGTCGTGATCTCCCTCGATCCTCCCGAGCCGATCGCCGGGCGCGAGAACGACGAGACCTGGCGTGAGGCTCTGAGCCGGTTCCACGAGCTGGTCCCGCCGGGAGTCACGATCGCCCGGGCCGGTGCCGACGCCGGCCTGGTCGAGCTCTGCCACCCCGGCTGACCGGCCTCCCACCACCGCGCCGATCGACGACGGACCGGCTTTCGCCGCGTGGCGCCACGGTGGCGTCCGACGACGAATCGGTCAGACCCCGACCCGACAGCCCGCTGACGGGCCGCTCACAGACCCCTCGGAAGTCAGCAGATGTCGGCACCGCCCGACGGGATTGCGAATCCAGAATATCTTGATGATTTTCTCTCGTATCACATACATCTGTTTGCTATCGTTCGTCCCATGTTCGAGGGGTTGCGGGAGGCGATCGAGGGGGCGGTGGTCCCGGTTGATGGTGACGCCATCGCCGAGGCCCGTCGTCTGCGTGATGCTCTCGATGCCCGCATCGCCGAGGCCGAGTCCGTCTACGCCTCGAGTGGCCGGTTCGAGGTGGATGGGTTCGGGTCGATGGCGGCGTTCCTGCGGTCCCGGTGCCGCCTGTCCAACCCGGACGCTCGCCGCACGGCGACCCGCGCCGCGAGGTTGAGCGTGTGGCCGGAGATGGCCGAGGCGTGGCGGTCGGGCTCGTTGGCGGGTGCGCAGATCGACGCTGCGGTGGCTCTGGTGCCGGATCGGCATGTGGATCGGTTCGCGTCGGTGGCCGCCGACACGGTCGGGATCTTGCGTTCGTTGTCGGTGGCTGACTCTCGGGCCGTGCTGCGCCACTGGGTGGGTTGCGCGGACGCGGCGGCCGAGCGTGAAGCGGCCGAGGCCGGGGTGGAGCAGATCGACCCGCCGCCGGAGCGGGAGTTGTCGGCGTCACGGATCCTCGACGACGTTCTCGTGGTGAACGGGTCGTTCGACCCGGACTCCGCCGCCTACATCGAGAAGGCGTTGACCGCGGCTACCCGTCCTGACGGCGAGGACGAACGGCGTACCCCGGCGCAGCGGCGGGCTGATGCCCTGGTCGAGGTGTGCCGCCGGTACCTGGAAGGTTTGGACAACCCGGACGGGAACCGTCGTCAGGAACGACTCACCGTGGTCGCGGATGTGCGGGTGCTGTACCGGGCGGCGCTACGCGGCGCCGGTGTGGTCACCGCTGATCATCTCGACCGGTTCCTCGACGCCCGCCCCGACCTCGGCGCCGTCGAGCGAGGACTGTTCTGCGACGCCTTCGAAGGCGCCGGCGGAACCGCATCCACCCTCGACGGGAACCCGATCTCCGACGCACTGGTGTCGTGCCTGTCCTCCGGGGGCACCCTCGAACGACTTCTCACCGTGGAGGGTCGGGTCCTCGACCACGGCCGCACCATCCGCACGTTCACCCCCGCCCAACGCCGGGCCGTCCTGGCCCGCGACCGAGGATGCCGCGTCGCCGGGTGTGACGCACCGCCGCAACGGTGCGACATCCACCACGTCATCCCCTGGGAGACCGGCGGACGCACCGACATCACCAACGCCGTCACCAAATGCCGCCACGAACACCTCGACCACCACCGCCGACGATGGCCCGACCACATAGACCCCGACGGCACCTACACCATCACCACCACCACCGGCATCGAACACACCACCCGACCCCCCGGGTGGGCCCCACCACCCGAACTCCCCGTCCCCACCACCGCCACCGGTGTCGCCACCCTCCCGTTCGACGCCCACTACGACCACCACCACCCCACCTGGACCGCCGAAGAAGACGCCGCCATCCGCCAACGCCTCGACGAACTCATCGAACTCGCCCGACTCACCCGAGGCGCCTGACCTCGACGATCCAGACGGTCACATCCGGAGATCAGATCCGGGAGGCCACGTCGGTGCGGTGAGGATCGGACGCACGACCGAAGGCGGGCGGCTCCGGCTCAGCGACCGGTGTGACCGAACCCGCCCTCACCCCTGTCGGAGCCCCCGAGGTGATCGAAGTCGGGGACCACTTCGAGTACGGCGTGGTCCACGCTCTGGACGACCAGCTGAGCGATCCGCTCACCCCGTTGCACCACGAACGGCTCGACCGGGTCGGTGTTGATCAGCAGCACCTTGAGCTCGCCCCGGTAGCCGCTGTCGATAAGGCCGGGGGTGTTGAGGCAGGTGACCCCGTGCTTCAGCGCCAGCCCACTACGCGGTTGGATGAACCCGGCGTGGCCGGCGGGTATGGCCACGGCCAGGCCCGTCGGCACCAGGGCCCGTCCACCTCGGGGTTCGAGCACGACGTCCTCCCTCGCCACCAGGTCGAGCCCGGCATCGCCTGGACGGGCGTAGGCGGGGAGCGGGAGGTCGGGGTCCAGGCGCACAACCGGCAGCTCGAGCACGGTCGGATGGTAGGGCGTGCGTAGGATCCCCTGGTGCTCGCCTGGATGGACCTCGAGATGACCGGGCTCGACCCCGGACGCCACGTGATCGTGGAGATCGCCACCCTGATCACCGATGACGACCTGGAACTGGTCGCCGAGGGCCCGGACCTGGTGGTGCACCAGCCGGCCGAGGCGCTGGCCCAGATGGACGACGTGGTGGTCACCATGCACACCCGCAGCGGGCTCCTGCCCGAGATCGAGTCGTCCCCCATCACCCTCGATGAAGCGGGCCAGGCGACCCTCGCCTTCCTGCGTCAGCACATCCCGAACGCGCGCAGCGTTCCGCTGTGCGGCAACTCCATCGGCACCGACCGACGGTTCCTCGCCGCGTATCTGCCCGACATCGAGAACTTCCTCCACTACCGGTCCGTCGACGTCTCCACCCTCAAGGAGCTCATCAAGCGCTGGAACCCGACCCTGCTCGGGAGCGCGCCGGCCAAGGCCGAGGGGCACCGGGCGATGGACGACATCCGGGAGAGCCTCACCGAGCTCCGCTACTACCGCGAGGCTTTCTGCCGTCTGGCCGACGAGAGCGCCCCACCCCCTCCTCCGGACTAGGGCCGGCGGACGCGGACGCTCAGGACCAGGCCCGCGCCTCGCAGCGGGCGAGAGCGGTAGGGTCGCCGTGTGACGGTGCACCAACACGACCACGGAGGCGCCCCTGCCCGGGTACCCAGGCAGGAACAGGAGCCCGCCTCCACCGAGATCACGGAGGTGGCGCGCGGCATCCTTCGCCTCCAGCTCCCCACCGACTTCACCGGCCTCGGACACGTGAACACCTACGCCATCGAGGACTCCCGGGGCTTCACCCTCGTCGACCCCGGACTGCCGAGCGACGAATCGTGGGCCGCCCTCCTCGACCGCATGGGGGACGCCGGCATCCCTCTCGCCCGCGTCCACACCGTGTACGTCACCCACTCCCACCCCGACCACTTCGGTGGCGCTCACCGCCTCGTGGAGGAAGCGCACGCCGACGTGCTCACGTCCACCATGTTCCGCAAGTGGACCGAGCTGCTCGACCTGGACGAGACGCCGTTGGAGCCACTCGATCCGGCCGACGCCGGCGAGGCGGGCACGCTGCTCGACGCCATGTCCTCCACCGGTGAGGACGAGCTGGCCACCCTTTTCCCGGGCTTCAAGGCGTTCCGTGACCGGGTCCGCAGCGCCATCGCCGACGGACGCCTGGAAGAGGTGACGTGGATGAAGGCCCCGCGTCCGACCATCGTCGTCGACGACCAGCAGACGGTGCGCCTCGGTGACCGTGACTGGGTGGCCGTGTTCACGCCGGGCCACACCCACGACCACCTCTGCATGTGGTCGCCCGAGGACGGCGTGCTGCTCTCCGGAGACCACGTGCTGCCCACCATCACCCCCCACATCGCCGGCTTCATGGGTGGAGATCCGCTCTCCAACTACCTCCGGAACCTGGACAAGGTGGCCGCCCTCGAGGGCATCACCCAGGTGTTGCCCGCCCACGGCCATCCGTTCCCCGATCTGGCCGGTCGGTGCGAGGCGATCAAGGAGCACCACGCCCAGCGTCTGCAGCAGCTGGTCGATGCCGCCCCCGAGGCGGAATGGGCCCTCATCCCCCGCTGGTCCGAGTTCCTCTTCTCCGAGCGCAGCCGCGGCCCGATGGCCGACAGCGAGACCTACGCCCATCTGGAGAACCTCCGTCTGGCCGACAAGGCCGAGCGTCGCGAGACCGCCGACGGCATGGAGTACCGGGTCCACTCCTGAGCGGCCCCCGGCCATCGAATCCTGAGAGTCGGCCGGCACCCGGCGGCGGGCCGGCGCCCGTCGGGCCACCGGTAGCGTGCTCCCATCGCGACCACCCGCCCCCTTGCCCGGGACCTGCTCCGAGACCGGGCGGTCCTTGCTCTCCTGGCCACCTCACTGGCCGGGACGATGGCCGCCATCGCTCAGGTCACCGCCCTGGGCAAGCAGCTCTACGACATCACCGGCCGTGACCTCGACCTCGGCCTGCTGGGGCTGGCCGAGTTTCTGCCCGCCGCTCTGCTGATGACCGTCACCGGCTCGGTGGCCGACCGCTACGACCGACGAACGATCGTCTCGCTCGGGTTGTTGGGTGAGGTCGTCGCTTCTGGCGGCTTGGCCTGGCACGCGGCCAGCGGAAGCGTCGAGACGTGGCCGATCTTCGCCCTCGTGGTCGCCTTCGGATCGGCTCGGGCCTTCGTGACCCCGGCGTTGCGATCGATGCCGCCCGACATCGCTCCCCCCGGCGGGTTGCCCCGGCTCATCGCCTTCAACTCGGCCGGTTGGCAGATCGCGCTGATCGGTGGACCGATCCTCGCCGGCTTCCTCTACGTGATCTCCCCCACCTGGCCGTTCATCGCCGTCATGGCCCTGGCGACCGTCGGCGCCGTGACCGTGCAGTTCGCCCGGCCCCGCCCGATCCGATCGTCCGCCGCACCGTCGGTGGCCGGCCCCGCCGGTGGGCCTCTGGTGGCCCTGAGCGACGAGACGCGGGCGGCGGAGACCCTCGAGGTCGCCGGGGAGGCCTACGCGGCCACGATGGCGGGCCCGGACGACGCCGCGTCCGCCGCGTCGGCGGAGTCGGCGCCGATCGACAGCCCGTCGTCGCGCGGGCGGATCCACGAGGCCTTCGAGGGGTTACGGGTGATCCGCGCCGACCCCGTGCTGCTCGGCGCCATCTCCCTCGACCTCTTCGCCGTCCTGTTCGGTGGCGCCGTCGCCCTGCTCCCCGCCATCGCCGAGAAGCGCCTCGGAGTCGACGCCGTGGGCCTCGGCTGGCTGCGGGCGGCCACCGGCATCGGCGCCGCCATCGTCACCATCGCCTTGTCCATCAGGCCCGTCCGACGCCACATCGGCCGCAAGCTCTATGTCGTCGTCGCCCTGTTCGGCATGGGCACGATCGTGCTCGGACTCACCCGGAGCTTCACCGTCGCCTTCATCAGCCTCCTGCTGCTCAGCGCCGCCGACGCCGTGAGCGTGTTCATCCGGGGCACCCTCGTCCCGCTGGTCACCCCCAGCCCGGCCCGCGGCCGGGTGATGGCGGTGGAGGGGGTGTTCCTGGGCGCGTCCAACGAGCTCGGCGCCTTCGAGTCGGGTGTCGCCGGCCAGGTGATCGGCACCTCCGGCGCAGTGGTGTTCGGCGGCGTCGCCACCCTCGGCGTCGTCGGACTGTGGACGGTCCTCTTCCCCGCCCTGCGCCGGGTCGACCGCTTCCCCGAGCACCCCCCTGACTGACCGGGGCTCCGAACCGACGCTCAGGCGGGCGACCAGGCGCCGGTGAGCGTCCGGCCCGTGACCTGGCCTTCGGCGGCCAGCTTGAGCAGGTGGGCGTGCACCGTGCTGCGGGCGACCTTCACCAACTCGGGATCGAGGTCGACGTAGATGTCGGTCACCAGCTGGTCGATCTTGGTGGTTCCGGCCGCCTTCACTGCCGCCAGCACCTGCTGCTCCCGCTCGAGGCGGTGCTCGACGTACCAGTCGATGGTGCCGCGTGGGTCGTCGATCAGGTGACCGTGCCCGGGGGCGATGGAGCGCAGCCGCAGGGCCCGCACCTTGGCCAGCGAGTCCAGATACGCGGCCATGTCGCCGTCGGGAGGCTTGATCACGACCGTCGAGCCCTGCATCAGGTGGTCGCCGGAGAAGAGCATCCGTTCCTCTTCGAGCACGAAGCAGAGGTGGTTGGAGGCGTGTCCGGGCGTGTGGTGGGCGGTGAGCCGGAACTCGGTGGCCTCGACCCGATGGCCCTGCCCGATGCGCTTGTCCACCTTGAGCCCGTCACGGCTGCCGAAGGCCAGGACCTCGGCCCCGGTGGCCTCGCGTAGGGCGGCGGCCCCGGGCGCGTGATCGGGATGGGTGTGGGTGCACAGGATCCAGCGGATGCGATCGCCGCCGCACCCGGTGATGGCGTCGAGGTGGGCGGCGTCGGCCGGCCCCGGATCGATGATGGCGATCTCGTCGATGCCCACCAGGTAGGTGTTGGTGCCCGCGCCGGTCATCTTCGAGGGGTTGGGCGCCACGATCCGCCGTACGAGAGGCGACAGGGCCCGGGCCACGCCCGGGACGAGGGGCGGCGGAGCCGGTGCCTCCTCGGTGGGTGTGGGCTCAGCGGCCATTCCCCGGAGGCTCATCGGCCCGGTCCGAGCTCGGTGGGCGGTCCCGCGGGACGGCGGGGCGGGGTCACGTCACCCACGTTCTCCACGTTGATGACCTGCGTCTGCATGAAGGGGCTGCCGAATCCGGGGAGCGAGCCACCGGCCGACCACCGCGAGAGGAGCCGACGGCGCACTACGGCGCGGACCGGCGGGGTGAGCAGGAGCAGCCCCACGGCATCGCTCACGAAGCCCGGGACCAGGCACAGGGCCCCGGCGGCGAGCAGGATGCCACCATCGACCATCTCGGCGGCGGGGACCTCGCCTCGGGCGACGGTGGCCTGCATCCGCCGCATCACGCCGAGGCCCTCACGCTTGACCAGCCACGCCCCCAGGAAGGTCACGGCCAGCAGGACCGCGACGGTGGGGAACACGCCGATGAGGTGGGCGACCGTGATGATCACGTACAGCTCGACCAGCGGCACCACCACGAAAAGCACGAACAGCAGGCCGACCATGGCGCCCCATCGTACCCGTCGTGGCCTCGAATCCCCGGGCGAGCAGGGCCGGGAGAGGGGGAGAAAGCCCCGGCGCCGGGTCGGACGAGCCGTCCCCGGCGCCGGGTACGCAGCGATCGCCCGTCCCCCCGAACGGACGTCGCAGGCGGTGGAGCGTCAGCCGGCTCGCTGGCCGAGCAACTGCTTGCGCTCCAGTTCGTTGAGCCCGCCCCAGATGCCGTGGGGCTCACGGATCGACAGGGCGTACTCGAGGCAGTCGCGGCGAACGCCACAGGAGGTGCAGATCTCCTTGGCCCGCCGCTCGCGGTGCAACTTGTCTTCCTTGCGTTCGAACTGCGGAGGGGGAAAGAACACGGCGGACTGAGGACCACGGCACGCTGCTTTGAGCTGCCAGTTCTCGTCGACTCGCTGTGCACTCACGGTCCGTCCGCCCTCCTTCCGGATGGCGAACGTACAACCGGGTCCACCCGCGAGGCAAGGGAAAAGTGCGACAAATGTCACTGTCGGCTGCCTGAACCGTGGAATTCGATTCCAAATCGGGCCGAGGGCGGGCGATCAGTCGTCGTCGCCCTCGTCGGGCGCAGGGCCCGCGGCCCCGGCGTCGCCCGGGCTCGCCTCGGAACCGGCCGCCGCCGGGCTGCTGGCGGACCGTTCCCGGTAGTCCTTGGCCGCTCCCTCCTCGGGTTCGACCTCGAGCACCAGGCCGTCGATGCCGACCACCCGGACCCGGTCGAGCTCGTCGATGGGAGTGGCCCGGTTGGTCGACGCCCGCCACAACGCCTCGCGGATCTGCACCACGCCGTCGGGGTCGACCCGGCTCACGGCCCGGCCCATCTCCCCCACCATCCACTCCCGTCCGATGGTGGGCGTGGAGAAGCGGGTGCGCACCATCGACGGCATGCCCCCGAGGAAGGCGAGGGCGACGCCCACGAAGGCGACGAGGAGGGTGACCCACGACAACGACATGCCGTCGTAGAGCGTGAACGAGCCGATCACGAACAACACGAACCCGGCACCGGTCCAGAACCGGGGAACTCCCGTCTGGACGTCGACGGCGAAGGCCAGCATGGCCAGACCGAGCAGGACGAGGGCCCACCAGCGCACGGGGAGGACGGCCAGGCCGTAGCCGGCGAGGATCAGCGAGCCCGCGCCCACCACGCCGGCCACCCCGACCCCGGCGGTGAACAGCTCGAAGATGATGAGAGCGAGGCCGACGACGAAGAGGAGGTAGGCCACGGCCGGGCTGGCCACGGTGTGCATCAGCTGCGAGACGAGGGAGAGCTGGGCGAAGCGGACCTGGGTGACCGGCTCCCTCCGGGTCTCACCGGAGTCGCTGGTGACCTCCCGGGTCTGGACCCCGGGGAGGTTCACGAGGAAGTCGCCGATGGTGGGCGCGGCGAACGACGTGATGCCGAGGTCGGCGGCCTCCTGGCTGTTGACGGTGCGATCGGCGATCGGGTCGACGCGCGCAGGGTCGACGACCGGCGAGACGGGGGCCCCGGCGTCACCGAGGCGGGTGCCGGGGGCCATCCCGACCTTGTCCGCCACCCCGACCAGCTGGGCCGACAACCCGGTGAGCGAAGACCCCGAGGGTCCCACCCATACGTCGGTGGGGACGGTCGACGAGGCGATCAGATCGAGCAGCTCGGCGAACTCGGCGTCGCTCACGACGACGCCGCTGGAGTTCGACTGCAGCACGAGGGCCACGGCGCCCTGCGCCTCGGCATCGGCCACCGACTGCTTCACGAAGTCGACCAGCACGGGGTCGAGCAGACCGCTGACCTTCACCACGGCCACGAAGCCACCGTCGAGCTCGGCGCCGGGAGCGGTGGTGGTGGTCGTGGTGGTGGTCGTGGTCGCATCCTGGGCGCCGGCCGTCGCCACCGGGCCCACGGCCCCCAGCACGAGGAGCAGCAAGCCGAGCGCGCCGAGGGCCGCGCCGGTCCTGGGTAGTCTGCGCACGACATGCCTCCGAGGGGAACATGGACCCTGCGCAGTTCTTCGCAGCATCACGGGTGCTCATCGTGGCCGGGAAGGGAGGCGTGGGCGAAAAGCACGGTGACCGCCGTCCTGGCGGTCTCGGCTGCCCGCGTCGGCCTGTCGACCCTGATCGTGGAGGTCGAGGGCAAGAGCGGACTGGGCGCGCTGTTCGGGCGGCCGCCGTTCGGCTACGACGAGGTGGAGCTGTCGGCCGGAGGCGGACCCGACGGTGCGGCCGACGTCAGGGCCCGGCTCATCACCCCTGACGACTCCCTCGTCGAGTACCTGGAGGACCACGGGCTCAGCCGGGTGACTCGACGGCTCCTCTCCACCGGGGCCATGGACGTGGTCGCCACCGCTGCTCCGGGCATCCGCGACATCCTCGTGCTCGGCAAGGTGAAGCAGCTCGAGCGCACGGGGGCCGCCGACCTCATCCTGCTCGACGCCCCCGCCGCCGGTCACGCCATCTCCTTTCTCCGGTCGGCCCACGGCCTCGTGGACGCCGCCCGGGCCGGACCGGTGCACACCCAGGCCGACGACGTGCTCGAGCTGTTGAACGACCCGACCCGGTGCCGGGTGATGCTGGTGACCCTCCCGGAGGAGACGCCGGTCAACGAGCTCGTCGACACGGCCTATAGCCTCGAGGACGAGGTCGGGGTGGCCCTCGGTCCCGTCGTGGTGAACGGCCTGTACCCCGGGCTCCCGGGGCTGGACCGCGACCCTCACACGGTGGCTGACGCGGCAGGGCTGGCCGTCCCTCCGGCCGAGTTGGCCGCGATGGAGGCGGCCGCCCGGTTCCGCCAGGAGCGGGCCGCCCTGCAGCGGGAGCAGCTGGAGCGGTTGGCCGAGACCCTGCCCCTCCCCCAGCTGCACCTCCCCTTCCGGTTCTCGACCGAGCTCGGGCCCGATGACCTGGCGGACCTGAGCGACAGCCTCACCGAGGCCATCCGGTCCCTGGCTCCGGAGGCGGCGCCGTGAGCGACGCCGCGGCGGTTGCGAGCCCGGACCCGCTGGGGGACCTGATCGACGGGCACCACACCGTCCTGTGCACCGGATCGGGAGGGGTGGGCAAGACCACCACCGCCGCGGTCCTGGCCCTGGAGGCCGCCCGCCGGGGCCGTCGGGCGTGCGTCGTCACCATCGACCCGGCCCGGCGGTTGGCCGACGCCATGGGCCTGGCCGGGCTCACCGGATCACCGGCGCTGGTCAGCGGGGACTGGCCCGGTGAGCTGTGGGCGCTCATGCTCGACCCCAAGGCCACCTTCGACGCCCTCGTCGCCGGGAACGCACCCGACGCCGCGCAGGCCGCGGCGATCCTCGACAACCGCTTCTACCGCAACATCTCCGGCTCCCTCTCCGGGACCCAGGAGTACATGGCGATGGAGAAGCTCTACGAGCTGCACACCAGCGGTCGATTCGACCTCGTCGTGGTGGACACGCCCCCCACCCGCAACGCCCTCGACTTCCTCGAGGCGCCCCGTCGGCTCACTCGGTTCCTCGACCACCGCCTCTACCGGATCCTCGTCACGCCCACCCGGGGACTCGTCCGGGCCGTCAACCTGGCCGCCCAGGCCTTCCTGCGCACCGTGTCGAAGGTCGTCGGCGGCGAGGTCGTGGAGGATGCCATCGCCTTCTTCGCCGCCTTCGACGGCATGGAGGCGGGATTCCGGGACAGGGCCGGCGCCGTCCAACGACTCCTCGGGGATCCGGGCACCGCTTTCGTCCTGGTCACCGCCGCCCGGGCCGACGTGGTGGAGGAGGCGACCTACTTCGCCGGCCGCCTGGCCGACCTCGACCTCGAGGTCAAGGCGCTCGTGGTCAACCGGGTCCACCCCCGGTTCAGCAACGCCCCCGTGTCCGCCCTGCAACGGCGCGCCGCCGTGCTCGCCGACGGCCCACTGGCCCCCTTCGCCGCCAACCTCGTCGACTTCGCCGCCGTGGCCACCACCGAGGATCGCCATCTCGAGGGCCTCACCCAGCAGGTCGCCCCGGCACCGGTCGTGCGGGTGCCGTTCCTCGCCAGCGACGTGCACGACCTGACGGGGCTGGAGGACATCGCCTCGCACCTGTTCGGTCGAGCCGCGCCAGGCGCACCGACCCCCTGATCCTCGGGCGGGCGGGGCGCCCGCCCGGACTCACTCGACCGGGTCGAGGAGGGCGGCGGCGGCCGCCTCCACCGTGTCGGCCACCGCGACGATGCGGTCGAAGCCGGTGGTGTGGAGCAGGCGGGTGAGCGTGGGCCGACCACACGCCACCGCCACGTCACCGTCGGCTTCGCGCGCCCGCCGGATGCCGCCGATCAGGGCGCCCAGACCCGACGAATCCATGAAGGGAACGTCGGAGAGGTCGATGAGCAGCCGCTCCACCGACGCCAGTTCGGCCAGGGCATCGCGGAACTGGCCCACCGTGTACGCGTCGAGCTCCCCGATGGGACGGCACAGCGTGTATTCGCTGGTCTGTTCGACGTTGATCTCGAGCAAGGTGACTCTCCCGGTCCGGGCCGATACGCCAGCCCGACGTCGACACCGCAGCGGGGAGCGTAGCGGTGCGTCGCGGCCGTCGACCACCCTCCCGCTGGTTGCGTCGGGGTCAGACCCCTCCGGTAGCCTTCCGCCCGTGCCAACCGTGCTGCTCGCCACCGACGCCGACTGGGTCCTCGAGGAAGTCGACGCCGCGCTGGCCGACGACGACACCACCGTGTACCGGGTCCGCCAGGGCATCGACGTTCTCGAAGCGATCGACCAGGCCCAACCCGATCTCGTCATCCTCGACGAGCAGATCGGCAACATGGGCGGCATCGCCACCTGCATGGCCATCCGCAACGCCGAGGGCGTCGACCGGATCCCCATCACCGCAGTGATGATCCTGCTCGATCGGGCCCACGACGTGTTCCTGGCCCAGCGCTGCGACGCCGACGGCTACCTCGTGAAGCCGCTCGACTCGCTGCGACTGCGCCGAGCGGCATCGGTACTGCTCGCCGGCGAGGCCTACGAGGAGCCGGTCGACCTGGCCCGGGCCCTGCCCGCAGATCTCACGTTCCAGGGCTGATCGCCGGTTCGTGACCCGACCGGGCGGTCGGGTATGGTCTCAACCCTCACACGGGCTGTAGCGCAGCTTGGTAGCGCGCTTCGTTCGGGACGAAGAGGTCGTGGGTTCGAATCCCGCCAGCCCGACCAGTTGTGTCCCACCGGAACCCCGGCGATCCATCGGACGCCGGGGTTTCGTCGCGCCGGACCCCCCGTCGGCGCCCCGACCTCGCGGCCTCAGTGGCGTCGGGAGTAGAGCTCTTCGGCGATCTGGATGGCGTTGAGAGCGGCGCCCTTGCGCAGGTTGTCACCGGCGACGAACAGCGACAGGCCGTTCTCCACGGTGGGATCGACACGGATGCGCCCGACGAACGTGGGATCGACGCCGGCGGCCTGCAACGGGGTGGGGATCTCGGCCAGTTCCACGCCGGGGGCCTTGAAGAGGAGCCGGCGGGCGTCCTCGGGGCTGATGGGTCGGGAGAAGCCCGCCGAGATCGAGAGCGAGTGGCCGGTGTACACCGGGACCCGGACGCAGGTGACCGCCACCTTGAGCTCGGGCAGGCCCAGGATCTTGCGGCTCTCGTTGCGGAGCTTGTGCTCCTCGTCGGTCTCGCCCATGCCGTCGTCGACGAGGTTCCCGGCGAACGGGATCACGTTGTAGGCGATCGGGGCGGGGAACTTGACGGGCGGCGGGTAGTCCACGGCCGACCCCGACATGGCCAAGGCCGATGCGCCGTCGCCGACCTTGCGGACCTGCTCCTCCAGCTCGGCCGTGCCCGCCAGCCCGGCCCCCGAGACGGCCTGGTAGGTGCTCACCACGAGCGTGATCAGGCCGGCCTCGATGTCGAGGGGCTTGAGCACCGGCATCGCCACCATGGTCGTGCAGTTCGGGTTGGCGACGATGCCCTTGGGGATGGAGTCGAGCGCCGAGGCGTTGACCTCGGGCACCACGAGCGGGACGTCGGGGTCCATCCGCCACGCCGAGGAGTTGTCGACCACGACCGCACCGGCGGCGGCCACCCGGGGCGCGAGCTCGCGCGACGTCGAACCCCCCGCGGAGAACAAGACGACGTCGAGGCCCGAATAGTCGGCGGTGGAGGCGTCCTCGACCTCGACTTCGCCGTCACCCCACGGGAGCTTGCGCCCGGCAGAACGGCTGGAGGCGAACAGGCGGAGTTGAGCCACGGGGTACTGACGCTCGGCGAGAACGGAACGCATGACGCGCCCGACCTGCCCCGTTGCCCCGACTATCCCGATGCGCATAAGGCGAAAAGACTACCGGCCGAGACCTCCGAGTCCCACGTCGGTTCCCGCTGCCGACGGTGAGCACGCGCACACTCTTCGCGCGGTCCGCGCGGATCCCGTCACAAATCGTGAGAATTTTCGTGATCGTCGATGATGATTCGGCTACTTTCGTAGCACCTGCGGGGATGACCCAGCGGACAAAGGGGAGAGACATGACCGACGAGATCTCCGAGCTGCGGGCGCAGCTCGACCAGCTGCAGTCCAAGCTCACCGACCTCGAGAAGGCCGAGCGCGACGAGCCGTCGATCAGCCGGCGCCGGGCGTTCAAGACCCTGGGGGCCGCCGCCGCCGGCGCCGCGGTGGGGGGCATCGCCTTCGCCAACCCCGCCGCCGCCACCGACGGCAACTCCGTCGTCATCGGCAACCAGGTCCAGACGACCCAGTCGCCGACCGCCCTCATCACGAACGGCTACTCGGGCGCCGTCAACTACGCCGGCTTCATGGTCACCGACGAGGCCACCCCGAGCGGCGGCTTCGATGCCTCCCTGTCGGCCATCGCCGGCGTGGCCACCGGTCCCGACTTCACCGTCGGCCTGTTCGGCTCGGGGTCGAGCGTCGGGGCAAAGCTCGACGGGCCCACCCCGCTGAAGCTGTCCGACTCCTCGAATGCCGGCGCCCCGAGCCCCTCGGTCGGAACCGAGGGCATGTTCCGCTTCGACAACGGCGACCTCTACTTCTGCGTGTCCAGCGCCGGATCGGACCGCTGGCGCCGGGTCTCCGGCACCGCCGTGGCCGGTGCCTTCACCGCCATCACCCCGGCCCGCGTCTACGACAGCCGCTGGGCCGGGCAGGGCCCGCTCAGCAACGGCCAGAACCGCACCGTGTCGATCAAGGACAAGAAGGACGCGGCCGGCAACATCGTGACGGCCAACGTCGTCCCCGCCGGTTCCCGGGCCATCACCTTCAACCTCACCATCTTCGGCACGTCGGGCGGCGGCTACCTGTCGATGGTGCCCGGCGACAGCAGCGATTTCACCACCTCGACCATCAACTGGTCCGCCACCGGCCAGACCTTGGCCAACGGTTCCACCGTCAAGGTCGACACCGCTCGGCAGGTCAAGGTGTTCTGCGGTGGGCCCGGCACCCAGTTCCTCATCGACGTGACCGGCTACTACCTCTGATCGCGCGGGCGTGACGACGGAGGGATCGGTCGGCGGCTGGCGCCTCGCCGAGGCCAGCGACGCCCCGTTCCTCTATCACCTGGCCGTCACCATCGAACCCCGGTGGTGGCGGCTGACCCGCGTCGGTACGTCCCCACCGGTCGTCATGCAGAGCATCCAGCAGTGCGACGCCGGGGGTGTCGTGCTCGACGACGAGGGGCGACCAGTCGGCGCCGCGGTCCTCGCCGAGGGGAGCGTCGCCGCTCGCACCGCGGTCCTCGACCTCCACGCCCTCCCCGACGAGCGGTCCCAGTCGATCGTGCGCCGTCATGCTCCCGACATCGTGCGGGCCGCCATCGTGGGGGCCCAGCTCCGCCGCCTCTACCACCACCGCTTCGACGACGACCCGGACCTGCTCGGCGACACCGGGTACCTCTGGGAGACCGAGGTCGTCTTCCCCGAGTTCGCCATCGTCGACGGATCCATGCGGGCCCGATCCCAGCTGGCCCTCGATCCGCAGATCTTCGCCGCCTCCTTCCCGACGTCCTCGGAGCCCCGGTGATCACCCGCACCCGTCGCGTCTCACTGCGGCCGGTCGAGCCGGCGGACTACCCGGCCCTCCACGCCCTGGAGGACGACGCCGCCTCGCTGGGCACGTGGCGCTACCGCGGCGCGCTGCCCGCGCTGTCGGAGTACGAGCTCCGCCTCTGGGAGCAGACGGCGGCGATCCACGTGGTCGAGAGTCGAGCGACCGGCGAGATCCTGGGCTACTGCCAGCTCTACGACCTCGACGCTCGAGCCGGACACGGCTGGTTCTCGGTCTACGCCGCGGGTGGGCACCGGGGGAACGGGCTGGTCATGGAGGGCTGCATGGTCTTCCTCGAGTGGGCCTTCGCCAACTGGGACGTCCGCTGGCTCCACGCCCACTGCCTGGCCGCCAACTTCTCCGCCTTCGCCAGCACCGTCCGACGCGGCGAGTGCCACGACCTCGGCGTGCTCCGCGGTCGGGCCGTCGTCGACGGCGAGCCCCACGATGTCCACGTGCTGGGCTTCGAGAAGGAGCTCTGGCACCGCAGCACCGTCAGGCGGCGAGCGGTGGCCGCCATGACGTCAGCCGCGTCTCAGTCGACGTAGACGGGACCCTCGGCCAGGTCGAAGGCACCGTGCAGAGCGATCACGGCGCGCTCGACATCGGCCTCGGCGACCACGCAGCTGACCCGGATGGCCGAGGTGGCGATCATCTCGATGTTGATGTCGTTGGCGGCCAGCGTCTCGAAGACCGTGGCGGCCACGCCGGGATGCGACTTCATGCCCGCGCCGACCACGCTCACCCGGGCGATGGCCGGGTCGCCGGTGACGGCCGCCGCACCCAGCTCGGAGGCCTGGACCTCACAGATCTCCACGGAGCGAACCATGTCCCCGTGGGGGACGGTGAAGGAGATGTCGGTCACGCCGGCGGCCGAGGTGTTCTGGACGATGAGGTCGACGTTGATGTCGGCGTTGGCCAGAGCCCGGCAGTAACGGGCGGCGATCCCGGGCCGGTCGGCCACTCCGACGATCGTGACCTTGGCCTCGTCGGCGTCGTGCACCACCGCCGAGACGATCGCTTGTTCCATGCCGTCCTCCTCCTTGGTGACCAGGGTGCCCACTTCCCACGTGAAGGCCGACCGCACGTGGAGGTCGACGCCGTGGTTGCGGGCGAACTCGACCGAGCGCATCGCCGGCTTCGGACAGCCGTTGGCGGTCATCTCGAGCAACTCGTCGAAGCTGACCCGATCCATCTTCCGGGCGTCGGGGACGACCCGGGGGTCGCTCGTGAACACGCCGGGGACGTCGGTGTAGAGCTCACAGCTCTCCGCCCCGAGGGCGTGAGCCAGCGCCACCGCCGTCGTGTCCGAGCCGCCCCGACCGAGGAACGTGACGTTGCGCTCGATGGAGACGCCCTGGGCGCCACCGACCACCGGCACCCGGCCGGCGGCGAGGGCCTCGCTGATCCGTTGGGGCCGCACGTCGGTGATCTTGGCGTTCATGTGGGTGGAGTCGGTCATGAACCCGGCCTGGGATCCGGTGAAGGACTCGGCCTCCACGCCGAGGTCGGCGATGGCCATGCACAACAGCGCTGTCGCCTTGCGCTCTCCGGCGGTGACGAGCATGTCCATCTCACGGCCCGGTCGGGTCGTCGACACCTCCCGTGCGATGCGCAGAAGGTCGTCGGTCTCCTTGCCCATGGCGGAGATGACCACGACGACCTTGTCGCCCCGCCGCACCGTGCGGGCGACGTGATCGGCCACGGCGCGAATGCGCTCGGGGTCGGCCACGGACGTGCCACCGAACTTCTGAACCAGCAGAGCCACGAGAGGCCACGCTACCGGCCGCCCACAACCTCCCCCGCATCGGTGGGTCAACCAGCACCGGTCCCGTTGCTAGCGTCGTCCTCCGGATGGGTACCTCCAAGCGGGAACGACAGAAGCTCGGCCACCGGGCCCGGCTCAACGCCGAACGGGCGGCTGATGCCCGCTACCGACGGCGTCGTCAGGCCTTGTTCGCCGCTCTCGGGGTGTTCGTCGTCGTCGTGGTCGCGGTGGGGATCGTCGCCCTGAGCCGCAGCGACGGCACGTCCTCCGCGGCGGCGTCCACCACCACCACCTCGATCGACGTACCGACCACCGTCGGCCTCGAGTCCGCGGCGGGAAAGCCGTGCGTCGCCTTCGACGACACCCTTCCCGCCGGGGCTCCCGAGGTGCCGGTGCCCGTCGGGCCCCCACCCACGACCCTCGTCACCGAGGACCTCGTCGTGGGTTCGGGCACCGAGGTCGTGGCGACCGACACGGTCACCGTGAACTACGTCGGGGTGTCCTGCTCCACCGGGAAGATCTTCGACTCGTCGTGGCCGCGCGGCACACCGGCCACCTTCCCGCTGGACCAGGTCATCGCCGGATGGACCGAGGGCATCCCGGGCATGCAGCCCGGTGGCCGCCGGTTGCTGGTGATACCGCCCGACCTCGGCTACGGCTCGCAGCAGTCCGGTGAAATCGCGCCCGACGAGACCCTGGTGTTCGTCGTCGACCTGGTCTCGTCCGAGGCCACGGCTGCAGCCGACCCCTCCAGCACCGCCACCACCGTCCCCTGAGCACCGTCCCCCGAGGGGCGGATGGAACAGGACCGGTGCTCAGCCCAGCGCGGGGGCCGGCAGCTCGTCCAGGGACACCACGACACCCTCGCGATGGACCGTCACCGGCCCGACGCCAGCGGTGCGCCATCGCTCGCCGTCGAGGATCAGTGCACTGCGCTCCGGAAGCTCCACGACGACCACGCCGTGGGGGGCCAGGTCGACCGTGCGCCGCACCTTGTCGGGGGACCACAAGTTGGACCGGGCCACCACCGAGAGCCCCGGGACCACCCCGAGACCGACGGTGAACGCCCCACCCCGGGTGTCGACCATCGGATCGCAGACGACATCGGCACCGGCTCCGCTCCCCGCCAGCACCGCGCCACCGTTCCACGCCGACACCAGCGCCTCGAACAGCGGCGTGTCCTTCAGGACGGAGCGGACGTGCATCGGCGACGTCCCCGTGAGGTACACGAAGCGCGCCGAGGCCACGGCGTCGATGTGCTCGGCCACGAGCGCGTCGGGTCGGGTGTAGACGGGCACCTCCCGCAGGCCCACGCCCAGGCCGGCGAACCACTCGCGCGCCCGGGCCACGACCTTGGCCGGGTTCTCGTAGGCCGACCCGGTGGCCAGGAGCGCGACCTCGTCGGCGCCCGTGGCCTCCAACAGCTCGGCGTCGAAGTCACACCCAGGGGCGAACTCGTCGCCGCCGACGAGGGCGAGCGGCCCGCTCACCGGCCCACCTCGGAGTCGGCCGCGTCGGCGAGCGCCCCTCGTCGCTCGCCCCGGGGGCCGATGCGGCACGCTCGCACGGCGACCGCCTGACGCAGCGGGATCAGGGGGGTCGGCATGGTGAACCTCTCGATGTCGTCCAGCACCAGGCTGGTGGTGCGCACCGCAGCGGGGAGATCGCGGCCCACGTGCATCCCCCGCACCGCCGGGTGGGCGGCGAGGAGCGACCGGACCAGGAGGGGAACGAATCCCGGCGCGCGACCGGTTCGACCGCCAACAGCACACCCATGGGACCGAGCAGGCGGTCGATGGCACGCAGGGCGGCACCCAGGTCCGGGAAGCGCACGAGCTGGGCGACCGACACGGCCGTGTCGTAGCCGCCGGTCGGCCCGTCACCGGCGACGGCCAGAGCCAGCTCGTGGCGATGGTCGGCTCGGTCGAGGTCGAGGACCCGGCCCGACGCCTGCTCGAGAAGCGGAGCCCGACGGCGAGCCAGCTCGAGGTCGACACGACGGGGAAACCGCCGTCGCTCCTCGACAACCACTGGCCGGTAGGTCCCCACGGGGCGCACGCTACTGCGCCCGGTCAGGGAGCCGCCGACCGGCTCGGCGTTGGCTCTGCGAACCTACCGAGCGGTAACATCGCTCCCTCCAGTCGGCGGTCGACCCGTCGGCCACGACCGAGGGGATTGGTTCGATGGCAATCGCACGGGTGGGCATCGTCGGGTCCGGCATCATGGGCGCCGGGATCGCCGAGGTGGCCGCGTCGACCGGCCACGAGGTGATCCTGCGCTCACGGACGATCGAGTCGGCGCAGGCCATGATCGGCGGGCTCGAGCGGTCACTGGCCCGCCAGGTCGAACGGGGCCGACGGGACCAGGCCGACGCCGACGCCGTGATCACCCGGGTGCGCACCACGGCCGATCTCGCGGACCTGGCCGACTGCGATCTGGTGATCGAGTCGGTGGTGGAGGACCTCGACGTGAAGCAGGCGCTGTTCACCGAGCTCGACTCCGTGGTCGGCGACGGCGCCATCCTCGCCACCAACACGTCCACCCTCGCCGTTGTCGACATGGCCCGGGCCACGAAGCGACCCGACCGGGTGTGCGGCGTGCACTTCTTCAACCCCGCCCCGGCCATGAGCCTCGTCGAGATCATCCGTCCCCTCACCGCCAGCGACGAGACCATCGAGGCCGCCGTCGCCTTCGTCGCGGCGTGCGGCAAGGACGCCGTCGAGGTCGCCGACCGGGCCGGCTTCGTGGTGAACGCTCTGCTCTTCCCGTACCTGAACAACGCGGTGCGGATGCTGGAGAACGGCGTGGCCGACAGGGACGCCATCGACACCGCCATGAAGGGCGGTTGCAACTTCCCGATGGGCCCCCTCGAGCTGCTCGACCTCGTGGGCCTCGACACCTCCCTGTCGATCCTCGACGCTCTCTACGACGAGTTCCGCGATCCCAACTACGCGCCGGTGCCCCGGCTGCGACGGATGGTCTCAGCCGGCCAGCTCGGCCGGAAGTCGGGCATCGGGTTCTACGACCACCGGCGCTGATCGGCGGCGATCGGGCCGATAGAACTGGAAGGGTGCCGATCGAGCCGCGAGCAACCGACTGGGAGTTGCCACCACCGTCGTCCGCCGACGAGCACGGACTGGTGGGCATAGGCGCCGACCTCCACCCCGGCACGCTCCTGGCCGCGTACCGCCAGGGCCTGTTCCCGATGCCGCTCTCCGGGCGGCGGCCTATCGGATGGTGGTCTCCCGACCCACGGGGCGTGCTCCCTCTCGGGGGACTTCTCGTCACCCGGTCGCTGCGGCGCTCGCTCCGCCGGTTCGCCGTGACGGTCGACGCCTCCTTCGACGAGGTGATGGCGGCGTGCGCCGACCCGCAGCGGGACGGCGGATGGATCACCTCCGAGATCCGTACGGCCTACCGCCACCTCCACGACCTCGGCTGGGCCCACTCCGTGGAGGTCCGCCACCCCCACGACGGCGTCCTGGTCGGCGGGCTCTACGGCGTCCACGTCGGCGGCCTCTTCGCCGGCGAGTCGATGTTCCACCGCGAGACCGACGCCTCCAAGGTCGCCCTCGTCTCCCTGGTCGAGCGGCTCCGTGGGATCGGGGTCGACCTGCTCGACGTGCAGTGGCTCACCCCGCACCTGGCTTCGCTCGGCGCCGT
Organism: uncultured Actinomycetes bacterium; assembly: GCA_963793025.1. Taxonomy (GTDB): domain Bacteria; phylum Actinomycetota; class Acidimicrobiia; order Acidimicrobiales; family Acidimicrobilacustridaceae; genus CAWBYL01. The sequence continues at coordinate 108,298 of CAWBYL010000005.1, read as the reverse complement.
CGAGATCCCCCGATCCGAGTACCTCCGTCGCCTGGAGGTCGCCGTGGCCGCTCCGACCGAGGCGTTCCCCGACGAACCCGTGCTCCCACCCGCTCCGCCGCCGGGTTCGCCGGCATGAGCGAGCGGTGGCCGTCGTCGTGACAGCACCACCGGGGCTGGGGGACGATTGGTGCATGGATGCTCCTCCGCCGGGAACCGGGACCGCGCACGAGCGGGATCGGCCGTGGATGATGCGGACCTACTCCGGGCACTCGTCGGCGGTCGCCTCCAACGAGCTGTACCGGACCAACCTGGCCAAGGGCCAGACGGGGCTCTCGGTGGCGTTCGACCTGCCCACCCAGACGGGGTACGACCCCGACGACCCGCGGGCACGGGGCGAGGTCGGCAAGGTAGGAGTCCCCGTGGCCCACATCGGCCACGTCCGCCAGCTCTTCGCCGACATCCCGGTGGGCGAGATGAACACCTCGATGACCATCAACGCGCCGGCGTCGTGGCTGCTGGCGCTCTACGTGGCCCACGCCGGGGAACAAGGCGTGGCCAGTGACCGCCTCCGGGGCACCACCCAGAACGACATCGTCAAGGAGTACCTCTCCCGAGGGACCTACATCTTCCCGCCGGAGCCGTCGAAGCGGCTCATCGTCGACATGGTCGCCTACTGCAGCGAGCACGTGCCGGCGTGGAACCCCATGAACGTGTGCAGCTACCACCTCCAGGAGGCGGGGGCCACGCCGGTGCAGGAGATCGCCTACTCGCTGGCCACCGCCATCGACGTGCTCGACGCCGTGCGGGACTCCGGTCAGGTGCCGGCGGAACGCATGGCGGCCGTGGTGGCGTCGATCTCGTTCTTCGTGAACTCGGGGATCCGGTTCGTCGAGGAGATCTGCAAGATGCGGGCCTTCACCCGCCTGTGGGACCAGCTCACCCTCGACCGGTACGGGGTCACCGACCCCAAGGCCCGACGCTTCCGCTACGGGGTCCAGGTGAACTCGTTGGGACTCACCGAGGCCCAACCCGAGAACAACGTGCAGCGAATCGTCCTCGAGATGCTGGGCGTCACCCTGTCGAAGGGGGCCCGGGCCCGCTCCCTGCAGCTCCCGGCTTGGAACGAAGCCCTCGGGCTCCCCCGCCCCTGGGATCAGCAGTGGTCACTGCGCATGCAACAGGTGCTGGCGTATGAGACCGACCTGCTCGACTACGACGACATCCTCGACGGTTCCCACGTGATCGAGGGCCGCACGGACGAGCTGGTCGACGCCGCCGACCACGAGCTCGACGACGTGTTGTCGATGGGTGGGGCGTTCGCCTCCATCGACGAGCTCAAGGGCCGCCTCGTCGCGTCCAACACCGAGCGGGTCCGCCGGATCGAGTCCGGCGAGCAGGTCGTCGTCGGTGTCAACCGCTTCACCGAGACGGCCGAGTCGCCGCTCGGTGGCGAGGAGAACATCCTGCGGGTCGACACCGAGGTCGAGGCGCGCACCGTCGCCGACCTGGCCGATTGGCGGGCCCGACGGGACAACGGCGCGGTCGTCGCCGCCCTCGACGAGCTGCGACGGGTGGCCGGCACCGACGCGAACGTCATGCCCGCCACCATCGCCCTCGCCCACGCCGGTGGGACCACCGGCGAGTGGGCCGCGGCCCTGCGGGACGTGTTCGGCGAATACCGGGCCCCCACCGGGGTGGCCGCCGCCATCGGCGTCGGCACCCTGCCCACAGACCTGCGCCGCGTGGCCGAGTCGGTGGCGACCATGCCCGGCGGACCGCCCCGCTTCCTGGTGGCCAAGCCCGGTCTCGACGGCCACTCCAACGGCGCCGAGCAGATCGCGGTGGCCGCCCGGGACGCCGGAATGGAGGTCATCTACCAGGGCATCCGCCTCACCCCCGCCCAGATCGCCGCCGTGGCCCGTGACGAGGACGTCGACGTCATCGGACTCTCCATCCTGTCGGGCAGCCACCTCGAGCTCGTCCCCGACGTGATCGAACAGCTCCACGCTGCCGGGGTCACCGCTCCGGTCATCGTGGGCGGCATCATCCCGGCCGACGACCGGCCGCGTCTGCTGGCCGCCGGCGTGGCCCGGGTCTACAGCCCCAAGGACTTCGAGCTGGGCCGGATCATGGCTGACATCGCCGCCCTGGTCGGGGAAACGAGGAGCTGACCGTCGCCGGCGCCCTCCCGGAGAGCGCCGGATTCCGCGAAATCGGCCTCCCGCGCTTCAGGACGTTGGCCGATCGGCCGACGGAGTCCGAGTGGAACGGCTCCTGCCAGCACTCGTCGCGTGCACGCTCGTGGCGGTTCTCGCCGTGGGGGCCCTTTCGCTCGGGGCCCATCCCGCCTTCGGCCTCGTCGGCATCGTCGCCGTCGGCGGGTTGCTCGCCGTCACCGTGGTCTTCGTCCGCAAGACCGACGACGAACGGCAGCTCTCCGAACGAAACGTCGCCCGCCTCGAGGCCGAGCGGGACCAGGCCGAGTCGGCTCGGGAGCGAGCCGAGGCCCGACTCGGATGGCGCATGCAGCTCACCGCCATGCGCCGCTCCACCGAGGCCGACGCCCTGACCGACCCCGAGACCGGTCTGCACTCCGAAGGCTGGTTCGTCGTCTCGCTGGAGAACCGGATCGCGGCCGCCCGGCGGCGCCTGACACCGGTGGCGGTGGTCATGTTCGAGGTGGTCGAGGGGCTGGCCGGGGGCCGGCCGGCCCCCAGTTCGCCCACCGAGGTGGCCGACGCGCTGACCACCACGATCCGCGAGTCCGACAGTGCCTTCCGCCTCCGCGACGGGGGTTTCGCCGTGCTGCTCGACGACACCAGCGACATGGGCGCCCTGTGGGCCACCGAACGGGTGCGCCGGTCGGTGAGGACGACCATCCCGGCGGCGTCGATCTGGGCGGGGGTGGCCTGCTACCCGGCCCACGGGCTCACCGCCGACGCCCTGCTCGACCGAGCCGATCAGGCGCTCGACGCCGCCCGACAGTGGCGCCACGACCGCATCGAGGTCGCGCCGGCCGAGGTCTGACCGACAGCCGCCCGTCGGCGTCCATGGCCGGCGGTAGCGTCTCGGCGGCGGGTAGCCGAGCATGCAGTGGGGAGATCGACATGGGGTTCACCAGCGCCGAGGCCAGCGCGGCCGTCGAGGGCATCGCCGAGCGCGGGATGGTCGTGGGCGACGAACGCCGACACCGGGGCGACGGTGGGATCCACGCCCACCACGACCCCGCCACCGGGCTCGTGCAGGCCGAGGTCGGGCTCGGTGGGCCCACCGACGTCGACGACGCCGTGGCCGCCGCTCGGGCCGCCTTCCCCGGGTGGCAGGCCACCCCGCCGCCCGAGCGGGCCGCCGCCCTGCTCCGTCTGGCCGACCTGCTGGAGGCCAACGGCACCGAGGCGGCCGCCATCAACGCCCGAGACAACGGTTGCCCGGTGAGCATCCTCGACGCCGGCGTGTACACCGCCAACTGGGCTCGCCACTACGCCGGGTGGGTGGACAAGATCGAAGGCCGCGTCATCCCCATGCCGATGGCCGGCCACCTCGACTACACCCGTCCGGAGCCCTACGGCGTGGTCGCCGCTCTCGTGCCCTGGAACGGACCGATGATGGGCATGGGCCACAAGGCCATCCCGGCCCTGGCCGCAGGCAACACGGTCGTGGCCAAGCCGCCGGAGATCGCTCCGTTCGGCGCCATCCGCTTCGCCGAGCTCGCCCTCGAGGCCGGTATCCCCCCGGGGGTGGTCAACGTGATCCCGGGCGGCGCCACCACCGGCGAGGCCCTGGTCGGGCACCCGGGCGTGGACAAGGTCTCGTTCACCGGCGGGGTGGTGGCTGCTCGCAAGGTGATGGCCGCAGCGGCGGCGAACCTCACACCGTTGTGCTTCGAGCTCGGCGGCAAGTCCGCCAACATCGTCTTCGCCGACGCCGACCTCGACCAGGCCTGCATGATCGCCGGCCTGCTCGGCGCCGTCATGCTCAGCGGCCAGGGGTGCGCCCTACCCACGCGGCTGTACGCCCACGCCGAGGTGTTCGACGAAGTGGTGGATCGGGTCGTCGCCCTGACCGAGGGCGTCGCCGTCGGCGACCCGCTCGATCCCGCCACCCTCATGGGCCCGGTGGTGAACGAGGCGGCCTGCGCCCGGATCATGGGTGTCATCGAGCGAGCCAAGGCCGAGAGCGGGGGGCGACTGGTGACCGGCGGGCGCCGGCTCGAGGGTGACCTGGCCGGCGGCTACTACATCGCTCCGACTGTGTTCGCCGACGTCGACGACGACAGCGACGTGGCCCGCAACGAGGTCTTCGGACCGGTGCTGTCGGTGATGCGCTTCACCGAGGAGGACGACGTCCTGGCCCGGGCCAACGCCAGCCACTTCGGGCTCGGTGGTTACGTCTTCACCCGAGATCTCGGGCGGGCCCACCGCATGGCGGAACGCCTCGAGGTGGGCGCGGTGACCGTCAACGCCTTTCCCTACCTGTCCCCCAACGCCCCCTTCGGCGGGGTGAAGGACAGTGGCTTCGGTCGTGAGGGCGGCGAGGACGGACTGCGAGAGTTCATCCGCCCCAAGAACGTCCTCATCGGCCTCTCCTGACCCCCGCGATGGTTCGCTGCGTCACCCCGGAGACGACGTGCTGAACCAGCAAGAGCCGGGATGGTTCAGTACGTGACCCCAGAGGTGACGTAGTGAACCAGCGGGTCAGGTGGGTGGGTCGAGATGGTCGAGCTCGGCGAGGACCGCATCGGTGTCAGCGCCGAGGGGGCGGGCCGGGAAGCGGACGGCGCCCGGCGTGGCCGAGAGCCGGGCGATGACGTTCTGCATGGGCACGCCGCCCACGTCGATGACGGCCTCGCGGGCCAGGATCTGCGGATCCACGACCACCTCGCCCATGGTGTGCACCGGTGCGGCGGCGGCGTGGGCCGTCTCGGCGGCGGCCAGGACCTCCTCCAGCGTGTGGGCCGCGACCCATCGACCCACCAACTGGTCGACCTCGTCACGATGGGCGACCCGCCCGCCGAAGTCGGCCAGTCGGGGATCTTCCCCCGCCCCCACCAGACCGAGCAGGCGCTGGGCCACCGACTCCGCCGACGTGGAGATGGCGACCCACCGGCCGTCGGCGCAGCGGTAGGTGTTCCGAGGCACCGTGTAGGGCAGGCCTGACCCCATCCGAGGCTGTTCGTAGCCGAGGACCGCGAAGGCCGACACCAGCGGACCCATGACCTGCAGGAGTGACTCGAGGAGGCTGACGTCCACGACCTGCCCGACCCCGGAGTGCACGGCCACGAGGGTGGCGAAGGCAGCCACCAGAGCGGTGATCTCGTCGGTGAGAGCGATGGGCGGGAGCAGTGGCCCACCATCGGGCTCGCCGTTGATCGCCGCGAACCCGGACATGGCCTCGGCCAGCGTGGCGAACCCCGGCCGCTCGGCGTAGGGCCCGTCCTGACCGAAGCCGGTCACGCGGGTGATCACCAGGCGGGGGTTGGCGGCGATCAGCTCGTCGGGCACGAGGCCGAGGGCCTCCAGCTTCCCGGGCCGGAAGTTCTCCACCACCACGTCGGCGCTGGCGACCAGCCGGCGCAGGTCGGCCACGCCTCCGGGGTCCTTGAGGTCGAGAACGACGCTGCGCTTGCCCCGCCCGGCCAGCTTCCAGAACAGAGCGACGTCGTCGGCCGGATCCCGCCAGCCCATGGTGCGCAGGGTGTCACCGGTGCCGGGGCGCTCCACCTTGATGACGTCGGCCCCGAAGTCGCCCAGGTAGCGGGCGCAGCCCGGACCAGCCAGGACGGTGGACAGGTCGATCACCCGGAGGTCGGCCAACGGACCCGACGGCGGTGGGAGCGCCGCGCCCTCGGCCGGTGGCGGATCGGTCACGACGGACGGGTGGCCGGGACGGCGAAGCAGCGGTCACCGAGGTCGCCGAACGCGTAGCCGGTGTACATCCCGCCGAACATGCTCCGGGTCTTCTCGGTCCACAGGAGCGCTTCGGGCGTGGAGATCCGGTGGAACACCTGGAGCACCCCGCCCTCGTGGACCCGGTACTCCGCCCAGGCCCCCGGGAAGTCCTTCACGCACGCCACCTCGACCCACGGAACGTCACGGCTCATCGAGATGTGGCGGACGCGGTTGCGGTGGGTGTGACCGGCGAAGTAGCCGCGGATGCGCGGGCGAGCGGCGACCACCTCCACCAGACGGACCGACGAGTCGGGGTCGATGCCGAAGTAGCTGGCCGACCGGGTGGCCGAGTCGGGACTCCAGACGTGGTGGTGGCCGAAGACCAGCACCGGCTGGTCGGCCGCCGCCGCCAGGTCGTGCAGCCACTCGAGCTGCGAGCCGCTCACGTGCCCGGAGGACCGACCCTCCACCGCCGTGTCGAGCACGGCCAGGGTGACGCCGGGCAGATCGACGCGCTGGACCGGGGTGGAGGCGAAGTCCTGGCCCGGCGCGGCGTCGTGGTTGCCCCGGACGTGGACCAGCCGATCACCGAAGGCCTCCCCGTAGAACTCCAGGAAGTCGCGGTACTCGTCGGTGGCGCCGGTGGAGGTCAGGTCGCCCTTCACCACCACCACGTCGGGGGCGAGCTGCTCGATCTCGTGGATCGCCCCCCGGTTCATCGTCTCCGGATAGGGCTCCTCGCCGTCGGCCACCCGAAACGTCGGCCCCATGTCGAAGCCGTCCATGACGCCGCACTCCACCTCACCGAAGTGCACGTCGTTGACGGTGGCGAACGTGCTGACCCGCTCACCTCGCGGCCGAGCGAGGGTGCGGAAGGCGAAGCCGTCGTACTCGTAGACCGTGTCGGGTTCGAGATCGTCGTAGACCCGGACCGAAAGCCCGTCGTGGACCACGGCGTGGTCGTCGGCGACGGTGGTCAGCTCCATCGACCATTTGTAGCCCCTGAACCGACCGAGGAGCGGGTGGCGGACGACCGCGACCACCGCCCACGATCGGGGCGGAGATCGACCCGGCGGCAGACTCGGATCGGTTTTGGCATACTCGGTTCCTTGTCTACGACGCCCGGCGGTTGGGCGAACGGGGGACCGATGAGCGGATCAGACACCTCAGGAGGCCGGCCGCGCCGCGCCCGAGGGACCGAGCCGGCCCGGCGGATCCGCTGGTCGTTGGTGGTGATGGCCCTGCTGGCCGTCTCCGTCCTCACCGCCACGACCACGGGCGCCGAAGCGGCGTGGGGACCAGGCACCACCGCCACCACCCCCGCCCCCGCCAGTTCCCCGTCGTGGTCCCCCACCACGCCGACCTCGCCCCCACCGACGGACATGAGCCCGCCTACGACGACGGCCACGGTTCCGTCGTCGGATGCCACCACGACGACTCCGACCGATGGCGCACCGCCGGCGGTCTCCGCCGGTGACGTCTTCCTCCAGCCCGCTGCGCCGGCGATCGCCGTCACCCCCTCGACCTCTCTCGTCGACGACCAGCTCGTCACCGTCACCGGCTCGGGGTTCCCGGCCAACACCTCGATCGCCATGGTCCAGTGCCGGGAGCCGTCGTCGAGCCCGGCCGACTGCAACCTGGGGAATCTCGTCTACGCCACCACCGGCGGCGGCGGCGCCTTCACGCTCGACATCCACGTGCACCGGATCCTGTTCCTCGGCGGCACGGCCGTCGACTGCGCCGTCGCCGGGGCCTGCAAGATCGGCGGCGGCACGCTCGACAACGGGGCCACGGCCTCCGCCGTCGCCCTCATCCAGTTCGACGCCAGCATCCCACCGCCTCCCGCACCGACCATCACGGTGACGCCGTCCACCCTGCTCGTGGCGGGTGACACGGTGACCGTCGCCGGCTCGGGCTTTGCCGCCGACACGTTCATCCTCCTCCAACAGTGTCTCGACCCCGCCCTGACGTCGGATGACTGCGCCCCCGGTGGCTACACCGCGGTCGTCACTGATTCCGGCGGCTCCTTCACCACGCCCTATGCCCCGCGCCGGATCCTCCGGATCGGTGGCGTCAACACCGACTGTGCCGATACCGACGCCTGCCAGATCGTGGCCGTGCCGTCCTCCGGCGGCCGGGGTGCGGTCGCCCCCATCCGCTTCGATCCGAGCATCGCTCCGCCACCGCCCCCGTCCATCACCGTCACGCCGTCCACCCTGCTCGTGGTCGGTGACACCGTCAGCGTCGCGGGCGCCAACTTCGATCCCAACGACTTCATCCTCCTCCAGCAGTGCCTCGATCCCGCTCCGAATCCGACAGACTGCTACTCGCGCAGCTTCTTCGGCGTCATGACGGACGGCACGGGCTCGTTCAACGTCGACTACGTGCCCCGTCGCATCCTCCGGCTGGAAGGTGTCGCCACGGACTGCGCCGACGCCGACGCCTGCCAGATCGTGGCCGAGACCTTCGACGGCTCCCTCGGTGCATCGGCCCCGATCCGGTTCGACCCGAGCATCCCGCCGCCACCCCCGCCGTCCATCACGGTCACCCCGTCGACCGACCTGCTCGACGGACAGACCGTCACGATCGAGGGCTCCGACTTCGATCCCAACTCCTCGTATGGCGTGGTCCAGTGCGTCGAACCGCCCTCGGTGACGGGCTCGAACTGCGACCTGTCCAACCTGGGCTCGGCCAACACCGACAACGTCGGGTCGTTCATCACCACCTTGACCGTGAGCAGGCTGCTGTACGTCGGCGACACCGTCGTCGACTGCGCTGACCCGGGCGTGTGCGTCCTCGGCGTCGGCAGCGGCGACCCGAGCGACGGCGACACCGCACCGATCCAGTTCGATCCCGATGCTCCGCTGCCTCCTCCGGCGCTGCTGACGGTCACCCCCGACACCGGGCTGGTGGACGGCCAGTTCGTGCAGGTGCACGGCACCGGCTACCGCCGCAACAGCTCCATAGGCGTCGTGCAGTGCCGCCCCCAGCCGGGCGCCGACGGAGCCGGATGTGACCTGTCGAACCTCACGTTCCTCCAGGTCGGCAGTGACGGCACCTTCACCACGTCGATCCGGGTGCAGCGGTTCCTGAACGTCGACGTCGGCGTCGTCGACTGCGCGGTGCCCGAGGCCTGCATCATCGGAGCCGGATCCTCCGGCGGCGGCCCACCGGGCGACGAGACGTTCATCCTGTTCGCCGGCGACCCGGGACCCACCACCACCACGACCACGATGTCGGTCCCGCCCCCGAGCGGCGAGGTGGAGGCGGCCACGGCGACGGCGACCACCCCGACGTTCACCGGTTGACGCCGCGCCGCTCGCCTCGATCAGTCGAAGACGTTGTAGCCGGGCACCAGGGCGCCACGGCCGGTGAGGGCGCGCAGCAGGACCGCCGGTGAGGAGTCCGACGCCAGCGCGGCCACCACGCTCATCGTGAGCTGAGCGGCCTCGGCCGGTGGCTCGGCATCGGCGTGGCCCAGAGCGGCGCACAGGTCCAGGGTGTGGACCACCAGCTCCACCACGCGGGTGGCGAGGAAGTCGCCGAGGGCGAGCGTGCCGCCCCGCGTGACGCACACCGCTCCGGGCGGGGCAGCGGCCACCGTGTGCAGAGCCGCCGCCGCTCGGGCCTCGATCCCGTTCACCGGGTCGGCCCCGAGGAGCACGGCTTCGCTCCGACCTCGTTCGGCGATGTCGGCATCGACGTCGGGCGCCGACAGCGCCCGGCGGTAGTACTCGGCCGCCGAGGACACGTCGATGGCGGCAGGGGGTCTCACGTAGTCGGCGATGGTCGTGTAGGCCCGGCTGGTGTGAGCGGCGAGCTCGAGGACGGTCCACTCACCGACGCCTGGTTGCGACCACCCGGAGGCGGGCACGGCGCGGACCCGGGAGACGAACCATTCCGAAGCCTCGGTGTAGGGCCCCAGGGAGTCGTCCAGCGTGAACCCCCGGTCGCCGCGCACGTCCCGACCTACGGACGGGACCGGCGGGTGGGCACCGGCTTCGACCACCACCGGCCCGAGAACCGCCAGCGCGACGGGCCGAGCGGCTCGGTGCCCAGCACCGCGACCGGCCGGGTGACCTCGAGGGCGGCGGCGATGGCCGCCGCCTCCTCGACGGTGGGCTCCGGGGTGATCGAGAGCGGACCGCTGGCGCTCACAGCGGGATGTTCCCGTGCTTGCGGTGGGGCAGCTCCTCGCGCTTCGACTTCAACATGTCGAGCCCGGCCACCAGCTTGATGCGGGTCTCGGCCGGGTCGATGACGTCGTCGACGAATCCCCGCTCGGCAGCCACATAGGGGTTGGCGAAGCGCTCGGTGTAGTCGTCGACCAGCTCGGCCCGACGCTTCTCCGGATCGGCCGAGCTCTGCAACTCCCGGCGGTAGAGGATCTCGACCGCACCCTGGGGGCCCATGACCGCCAGCTCGGCGGAGGGCCACGCGAAGGCGAGGTCGGCGCCGATGGACTTGGAGTTCATGACGACGTAGGCGCCGCCGTAGGCCTTGCGGGTGATGATCTGGATGCGGGGGACGGTGGCCTCGCAGAAGGCGTAGAGCAGCTTGGCGCCGTGGCGGATGATGCCGCCGTACTCCTGGTCGACACCGGGGAGGAAACCGGGCACGTCGACGAAGGTCACCAGCGGGATGTTGAAGGCGTCACAGGTGCGGACGAACCGGGCCCCCTTCTCGGCCGACTCGATGTCGAGGACGCCGGCCAGCACCATGGGCTGGTTGCCGACCACGCCGATCGTCTGACCGTCGATGCGGGCGAATCCACACACGATCGACCCCGCCCACCGGGGGAAGTACTCGAAGAAGTCGCCGTCGTCGACGACGGCGCTGATGACCTTCTTCATGTCGTAGGGGATGTTCGGGCTGGCCGGCATGATCTCGGCCAACTCCGGGCAGAGCCGCTGGGGATCGTCGCCGGCCACCACCGAGGGCGGCTCCTCGAGGTTGTTCGAGGGGAGGAACGAAAAGAGGTACTTGACGTCGTCGAGGCAGGCCTTCTCGTCGGGTGACACGAAGGTGGCCACACCGGACTTGGTGGCGTGGCTCTTGGCTCCACCCAGCTCCTCCAGGGTGACCTCCTCACCGGTCACCGTCTTCACCACGTCGGGGCCGGTGATGAACATGTGCGAGGTCTCGTCGACCATGAAGATGAAGTCCGTCATGGCCGGGCTGTAGACGGCACCACCGGCGCACGGCCCGAGCACCACCGAGATCTGCGGGGTGACACCCGACGCCAGGACGTTGCGGTGGAAGATCCCGCCGTAGCTGGCGAGGGAGACCACGCCTTCCTGGATGCGGGCGCCGGCGCCGTCGTTGAGACCGATCAGCGGGGCCCCCACCGACAGGGCGAGGTCCATGACCTTGTGGATCTTCTCGGCGAACACCTCGCCCAGCGCCCCGCCGAAGACGGTGAAGTCCTGGGAGAACACGAAGACCTTGCGTCCGTCGATCGTGCCCCATCCGGTGACCACCCCGTCGGTGTACGGGCGCTCCTCGATTCCGCTCTCGTGGGCCCGGTGCCGAGCCAACATGTCGAGCTCGTGGAACGAGCCGTCGTCGAGCAGGTAGTCGATGCGCTCGCGAGCCAGCAGCTTGCCCTTGGCGTGCTGGCGCTCGACCGACCGGTCGGAGCCGGCGTGGAGGGCTTCGTCCTTGCGCGAAGCCAGGTCTGCGAGGCGCTCAGTCATGGGATGGTCCGACATGGCGGCCACACTACCGAGGACCCGGGGAGGGGTCCGAACCGGCTCGGGCGGCGTAGGGTCGGCGGGGTGCAGCTGCCCGTGATGCCACCGGTCTCGCCCATGCTGGCCAAGTCCACCCCGGAGGTCCCCGAGGGTGATTCCTGGCAGTTCGAACCCAAGTGGGACGGCTTCCGTTGCATCGTCTTCCGCGACGGTGACGAGCTGGAGCTGGGAAGCCGCAACGAACGGCCGTTGACCCGTTACTTCCCGGAGCTGGTGGCCTCGTTGCGGGACCAGCTGCCGCCGCGCTGCGTGGTGGACGGGGAGATCGTCATCGCCACCCCGGACGGCCTCGACTTCGACGCCCTCCAACAACGGATCCACCCCGCGGAGTCACGCATCAACCGCCTGGCCGGGGAGACGCCGTCGAGCTTCGTGGCCTTCGATCTGCTGGCTCTCGGCGACGACGCCCTCCTCGACCGCGCCCTGAGCGAGCGCCGGGCCCTGCTCGAGGGTGCCCTCGCCTCGGCCCGACCCCCCATCCATCTCACCCCGGTGACCAACGATCGGGCGACGGCTGAGGACTGGTTCGTGCGCTTCGAGGGTGCGGGGCTCGACGGCGTGATGGCCAAGCCCCTCGACGGCATCTACGTCCCCGACAAGCGCACCCAGCTGAAGGTGAAGCACAGCCGCACGGCGGACTGCGTGGTCGCTGGCTACCGCACTCACAAGAGCGGCGACGGCGTCGGTTCCCTGCTCATCGGGCTGTACGACGACGACGGCGACCTGCACCACATGGGGGTGGCGACCAGCTTCTCGGCCGCCCGCCGCAGGGAGCTGGTCGACGAGGTCGCCCCGTACGAGCGCGACGCTCTCGTCGATCATCCGTGGCGGGAGTGGGGCGGAGCCGGGGCCGACGCCACCCGCATGCCCGGTTCACCCAACCGCTGGAACGCGACCAAAGACATGTCGTGGACGGCCCTGCGCCCGGAGCTGGTGGCCGAGGTGGCCTACGAGCACGTTCAGAGCGGCCGGTTCCGCCACGCCACCCGCCTCCGTCACTTCCGTCCCGACCGCGATCCGGCGACGTGCACCTTCGCCCAGCTCGAGCAGGTGCCTCCCTACGAGCTGCACCGCATCTTCGGCGTCTGACGGCCGCCCCGTCCCTTCAGCTGGTCGACGCCGGGGGCGTCCGCTTGCGGCTGGGCTGGACGCGGTCGGGCTCGCCTTCCATCTTGGGGAAGTTGGGCGGCCACGGTGCATCGCCGAGGCCATCGGCCTCGTCCTGGTCGGCCCGGTCGAGGAGAGGCTGCAACGAGAACTCCTCGTCGTCGATCTCCATCTCGAGATCGCCCACGGCCGCCCAGCGGGCCGGCATCGACGCCAGGGTGAAGTCGCCGAGCTCCACCGCGTCGAGCTCGTCCCACCGAAACGGGGCCGACACCATTCCCTCCGGGTTCGCCCGCACCGAGTACGCCGACGCCACCGTGCGATCCCGGGCGTTCTGGTTGTAGTCGATGAACACCCGGTCCCCCCGCTCCTCCTTCCACCACTTGGAGGTGGCGAGTTCGGGCTCGCGGCGCTCGACCTCCCGAGCCAGGGCCACCGCCGCCCGCCGGACCGCGACGAAGTCCCATCGGGAAGCGATGCGGACGTTGACGTGGATGCCCCGCGACCCCGACGTCTTGGGGTACCCGGTCATGCCGTGGTCGACCAACACGTCGCGCACCGTGCCGGCGACCCGGCGCACGACGTCGAAGGGCACGCCGGGCTGGGGATCGAGATCGACCCGCAGCTCGTCGGGGTGATCGAGGTCCTCTCGCCGCACCGCCCAGGGGTTCAGGTCCAGGCAGCCGAGGTTCACCGCCCACACCAGGTGCGCCGCGTCGACCGGACACAGCTCCTCGGCGGTACGCCCGCTCGGGAACGACACGACCGTCGTCTGGAGCCAGTCCGGGCGCCCGGCCGGCACCCGCTTCTGGAAGAACATCTTCCCGCCGGCGCCGTCGGGGAAGCGCTTCAACACGGTGGGTCGGCGCAGGACCCCCCGAAGGGCCCCCTCCCCCACCAGGAGGTAGTGCTCGACGAGGTCGAGCTTGGTCTCTCCCCGGGCCGGGAAGAAGACCTTCTCAGGGTTCGTGACCTTGACCTCGTGGCCCGCCACGTCGAGCATCGTGTACGGGCTGGCCATCTCCCGATCGTAGGAGGGCGAGTGGCCTCGCGAGCCCGTTCATCATCGGTTCACCTCCCAGAGGAGACTTTCGGGGGCGCGTGTCCTACCCTTGTCAGAGGCGCCCGCCCTCGCGCCCGAACCATGTCGGCCGGTATTCGCCGGTGCAGGAAGGAACCTCCAATGGTGCTCGCAGAACTCATCGGCTGGGACATGGTCATCGTCCTCGCCATCATCGCCCTGCTGTTCGGTGGTGCGAAGCTCCCCAAGCTCGCCCGTTCGCTCGGTTCGGCCAAGGGCGAGTTCGAGAAGGGTCTCAAGGACGGAGAGGTGAAGGCCGCCGATGCCGGCACCGACGCTCCGGAGATGTCGGCGGAGGCCAAGGTGGCCGAAGCCGAGGCTCGCGCCGCGGAAGCCGAGGCCGCGGCAGCCAAGGCCAAGGCTGAGGCCGCCCGCCTCGCCGCCGAGGCCAACAAGTCCGACGCCTGACCTGGCGGCGTCGTTCCCAGAGCGCCTGACCGACGGTCAGGCAGCTAGAGCTCTCGATCCGCGGCCGCTCACAGAGCGGCCGCCAGTCGTTCCGCACGAGCGACCAGGTTGGGCGCCTCCAGGCGTTCGGCGATGGCCCGCAGCTCCGGCGTGGGCCCGCTCCAGCGGAGCTCGTCCACCAAGGTCATGGTGGGGGCATCCCTCTCGACGGTGGCGATGCGCCGGAACAACAGGGCCAGCTCGAACTGGGCCTGAAGGGTGGCCGCCAGCTTGCCCGCTCCCCGCACCGACACGTCCCAGTCGGCCGACGCCGCCGGGATCGCCTCCAGGTGACGGTATTCGGCCAGCACCGTGGACGTGCTCTTGGCGCCCCAGCCGGCCAGACCGGGGAAGCCGTCAGCGGTGTCGCCGACGAGGGCCAGGTAGTCGGGTATCGACTCGGGCGGGACGCCGAACCGCTCGATGACGCCGGCCTCGTCGATGTAGGTGTCCTTGCGCCGGTCGAGCTGCACGACCCGTCCGTCGACGACGCACTGGCCCAGGTCCTTGTCCGGCGTGCAGATCACCACCAGCTCGACCTCGGGATCGGCCGAGGCCACCTGAGCAGCGGCGGCCATGGCGTCGTCGGCCTCGAACTCCACCATCGGGAACACGGTGAACCCGGCGGCCCCGAGGGCGTCCTCCAGGAGGCCGAACTGGCCGAGCAGCTCGGGGGGCATCCCCGCACTCGTCTTGTAGCCGGCCCAGAGATCGTTGCGGAACGACTCGATAACGTGATCGGTGGCGATGCCGACGTGAGTGGCGCCGTCCTCGAGCATCATCAGCATGGAGCCGACCACCCCTCGGGTCGCCGCCACCTCCATGCCGTCGGCCGCGACGTGCGACGGCAGGGCGAAGTGGTACCGAAAGATCTCGTAGGTGCCGTCGACCAGGTGAACCCGCATGGCGCCGACAGTAGGCGGCGGCCGAGCCGGGTGTTCTCGGGGCGCTTCCCGCGCCGGAGGAGATGCCCTGCGACCGCCGTCGGGCGCGCGGTCAGGACGTGGCGATCACCAGGACGACGAAGAGCACCACCAGCACCAGGTTGACGGCGCCGAGCACAAGGCCGGCGATGGCCATGCCCCGGCCCTGGCCGACCCGCATCGACTTGCTCAGGCCAACGAAGCCGAAGACCACGGCCAGGATGGCGGCGGGGACGCCGAGGAAGCAGGTGAGGTGGAGGGGGAACGAGACGATCCCGAGCACCATCGCCGCCAGAGCCAGACCGTTGGACTGCGACTCCATCGGCGGAGGCGCGTACCAGCCCGTCGGGGGCGGGCCGTAGCCGGGGGCGGGCGGGGCGAACCCTCCGGGAGGGGTGGACGGGACCCCCGGTGGTGATGGTCGGCCCGGCGGAGGAGGCGGCGCCGGATAGACCGGCGTCGGCGGCGTCGGCGCGCCGCCGGGCGGGACGGGTTGGCCGACGCCGGGCGGGCTCGGCGAAGCGCCCGGCGGAACGGGATGGCCGAAGGCGGGAGGGCCCGGGTGGCCACCGGGAGGGGGGAAGTCACCGGAGGGTGGGTAGGCGTCCGGGGCCGGAGTGGCGGCCGGCGAAGGCTCGGGAGGAGGGGGCGGCGGGGCGGCGGCGCCAGGCGGCGGGGGTCCGGGTGGAGTGGCGGCGCGCTCGGTCGCCTCGTCGTCCGGCTCGGAATCGCCGCCGGGAGGGGGAAAGTCCGTCATCGATCCTCCTGAACCACTCGCACGCGCCGGCCACGCCCGACCGTGGCCCGCCGACGTTACCCCCGAGCCGGTCGCAGCTCGACGGATCGTCAGTCGGCGCGGTTCGCCCAGAAGCGACCCCACGAGGGCCAGACCTCGGGGACAGTGCCCCGACCGTCGTGGTGGGTGGGCCAGTCCGCCGGATCCTGGTGGAGGGGGTTGCGTTCGACGGCCAGGCCGTACCAGAGCTCGTGGATCCGCCGCACGAAGTACCAGCGCCCGTCCCGCCGTTCGTAGGTGTCCCGGTAGAGGATCGCCTGGTGGATCCAGCGGTCACCGTCCTGGATCTGGGCATGGCAGTACACCGAGCCGGTGGCGTGATCGGCGTCGACGAGATCGATGGCGTGGGTGCCCACGTCGAGGATCGAGACCCCGATCTCGCTCAGCGACGTCTCGAACGAAGCCCGCAACGCCTCTCGTCCCCAGGTGTCCCGCCCGACCCGGACGTCGTCCACGAACAGGGCCACCAACGCCTCGACGTCGCGTGAGTCGATGGCCACCGCGTAGTGGGCCGCCAGCTGGCGGATCTGCTCGTGGGCCCAGGTGCGCTCCACGAGCGCGGCGAGATCGTCGTCCATGGACTCAACGGTAGGTGCGGCTGGTAGCCGCGACCTCACGGCCGCCTGTGACTCAGACGGTCGGACCGGCCAACTCGACATCGGCCACGTCGGCGACATCGCCGCGGACCAGGGTGCGGTAGAGCTCGGCATACAGACCGTCAGCGGCGAGGAGTTGCGCGTGGCGGCCGCGTTCGACGATGTGCCCGTCATCGAGGACGAGGATCTGGTCGGCGCCGGTGATGGTCGACAACCGGTGGGCGATCACGATGGCGGTGCGGCCGGTGAGGGCGTTGGCCAGGGCCTGTTGCACCAGCGACTCGTTCTCGGAGTCGAGATGGCTGGTGGCCTCGTCGAGGACGACGACCGCCGGGTCCTTCACCAGCATGCGGGCGATGGCCAGGCGCTGGCGCTCGCCGCCGGAGAGGCGGTGGCCGCGCTCGCCGACGACCGTGTCGTAACCATCGGGGAGGGCCATGATCACGTCGTGGATCTGGGCGGCCCGGCACGCCGCCACCAACTCGACGTTGGAGGCGTCGGTGCGGGCGTAGCGCAGGTTCTCGGCGACGCTGTCGTGGAACAGGTGGGGGTCCTGGGACACGACGCCGATGGCGGCCCGCAGCGTGTCGAGGGTGAGGTCGCGCACGTCGTGCCCGTCCACCCGCAACACGCCCTCGCTCACGTCGTAGAGCCGGGGGATGAGCGAGCTCAGGGTGGTCTTGCCCGCTCCCGAGGGCCCGACCAGAGCCACGAGCTGACCGGGCTCGATGTGGGCGCTGACGTCGTGGAGGACCTCGGCGCCGGGGCCGTCGTCGACCACGCCGCTCGAGCCGACCTCGAGTGACCGCAGTGAGCTCTCGGCCCCCGAGCTGTAGCGGAAGGTCACGTGCTCGATGGAGATCTCGCCCCGGGGGTCGACCAGGTCGACCGCGCCGGGCCGGTCGGTCAGCGGGTTCTCGAGGTCGAGGACCTCGAAGACCCGGTCGAACGAGACGAGCGCCGTCATGATGTCGACCCGGGCGTTGGAGAGCTGGGTCAGCGGGTCATAGAGGCGCACGACGAGGGCGGCGAGGGCGGTCATGGCGCCGAGGGTGATGGCGCCGGAGATGACGAGCTGGCCGCCCAGCCAGTACACGAGGACGGTGCCCACCGAGCCCACCAGGGCGAGGGCGATCATGAAGGTGCGGCTGTACATGGCGCTCTTGATGCCGATGTCGCGGACCCGGGCGGCCCGGTCGCCGAAGGCGTCGGACTCCCGCCGGCCCTGGCCGAAGAGCTTGACGAGCAGGGCGCCCGAGACGTTGAAGCGCTCGGTCATCTGGGTGTTCATGGCGGCGTTGAGGTCGAAGCCCTCTCGGGTGATGGACGACAGCCGGCGCCCGACCCGCTTGGCCGGCACGACGAACATCGGCAGCAAGATCAGCGCCAGGATGGTGATCCGCCACTCGAGCGCGATCATGAACACGAGCGTCGTGCCCAGGACGATGACGTTGGACACGACCGAGCCGAGCGTGGTGGTCACCGCTCGCTGGGCGCCGATGACGTCGTTGTTCATCCGGCTCATGAGCGCCCCGGTCTGGGTCCGGGTGAAGAAGCCGATGGGCATCGCCGACACGTGGTCGAACAGCTTGACCCGGAGGTCGAAGATGAGTCCCTCACCGATGCGCGACGAGTAGAAGCGCTCCACGAACGACAGTCCGGCGATGCCCAGGGCCGCCACGAGAGCCAGGCCGGCGAGCTGGTGGAGCTCGCCCCGGTTGCCCTGAGGTATGGCCACGTCGATGATCTGCTTGAGCACCCAGATCGGCACCAGGGCCAGCACCGACTCCAGCACGACCACCACGACGAAGATGATGATCGCCGGCCGGAACGGCCGAGCGAAGGTGAGGACCCGCCGGGCGGTCCTGCGGTTGAGCTTCGCCCCGGCCACCTTGTCGGCGTCGGTGTTCATCATCATGTGCATCGAGGCAGGAGGTCGCATGGCCCCGTCAGGCTACGGCGGGGCCCGTCGGACCCGACCCCGAGATGGGGGCCGATCCCCGAAACGGTGGACAGGGTCGACGCGACAGCGGCGCCCCGAGGGGCGCCGGCTGGTGGCGGAGAGTGTGGGATTCGAACCCACGGTGAGCCGAAACCCACAACGGCTTTCGAGGCCGCCCCATTCGTCCGCTCTGGCAACTCTCCGGGAGCGACACTAGTGGTGGCCTGCCGGCGGCGGCGAACGCACTCGACCCGATCCGGGCCGGGACGAGCAGCGCCGGGTGCTCAGCGGCGATCGGCGAAGAACTCGGTGAGCAGGGCGGCGCACTCCTCGCCGCGGACGTCGGCGGTGGTGGCGAACTCGTGGTTCAGGCGGGGGTCGCTGCCGAGGTGGTAGAGCGAGCCGGCCGCCCCGGCGTCGAGGTTGCGGGCCCCGAAGACCAGGCGCTCGACGCGGGCGTTCACCAGTGCCCCCGCACACATCGCGCAGGGCTCGAGGGTGACATACAGCGTCGCCCCCGCCAGTCGCCACGATCCGATGCGTCGGGCGGCGTCGCGCACGGCCAGGACCTCGGCGTGGGCGGTCGGATCACCGGTGAGCTCCCGCTCGTTGTGGCGACTGGCGACCACCTGGCCGTCGACCACCACGAGGGCCCCGATGGGCACGTCGTCGTGGCCGAGGGCCGAGCGGGCCTCGGCGAGAGCGAGACCCATCAGCTCGGCATCGGTGGGTCCAGCGGCCATGGCCGGACCCTAGGTGGCGGAGGGAGTGGGATTCGAACCCACGGTGAGTTTCCCCACACACGCTTTCCAAGCGTGCCGATTCGGCCGCTCTCGCACCCCTCCAGGGGACCCGTTCGATCGCGTCGGACGGGGAACCGAGCGGACAGGGTATCGTCTCCCCAGGCCCGCTCTCGCGTGTGGCGGTCGGGCCCTGTGCAATCGGAACCCGTGAACCGAGTCAGGGCCGGGAGGCAGCAGCTCTCAGCGGGAACCCCGATGTGCCGCAGGTCACCTGACCGTCACACGGGAGAGCGGGCCCTTCCGCGCCCACCCCCTCCAGCCCCCCACCAGGTTCGGTGGCTCGATTCGCCCCCCTCCAGTGGCTCCAACCGAGCCACCGTTCACGACATGAATGATCGGTGGCTCGATTCGGGCCCGTCCAGGGTCGTCGAACGGGCCGGCAACCGGTCAGGCGGCGGATGCCGAGGCGAGAGCGCGCGCCGCTCGCACCTTGGCGACGGCTCGCTCGGCGTGGTGCCAGACCTCGTCCTCGGTCACCTCCACCACGATCCACCCGTCAGCCCGGAGGCGGGCCAGACGGTGGCGGTCTCGACGTCGGTCGCTCACCGTGCCGTGGTACAGCGTGCTCTGGATCTCGACGACGATCCTCAGTCGTCGGTCCACGAAGTCGACGCGACCAATCCATCCCTGGTCGTCGCCCAGATCCACCTGACGCTCGAACGGGGCCTCTCCCGCTCGTTCCAGCACCTGCTCGAACCGGCGCTCGACACGAGAGCCGGTGGCCTGCTGACCGACCGGCCGAGCGGTGACCAAGCGCCGCAGCGCGGCGTACCCGGCCGGGCCGCCCCGTCGCGGGAGCTCGCCCACCGCCGCGTGCAGCGTCTCGAGAGGCAGGAGACGCCGGCGAACGAGGTCGTCACAGACGGATTCGAGTCGAGCCGGGTGGAGGCGACTCGACAGGTCGACGAGCGTGCGCACCGGCGTCGTGACCCGTATCCCCTCGAGGTGGGCGACGTCGTGGTCGTCGAGACGAACGCTGCTGTGCACGATGCCGAGATGGCGGCTGCCTCGATGCGGGGTCCGGGTGGTGAGCACGTGTACCGGCTCGAGGTCATAGCCCGCCGTCTGCCAGAGGGCGAGCGCCGAGTGCAGGGCCACCACTCCGTCGGTGGCGTCGAGGGCGGCCGCCGTCGCGCGCTGGAGAGCCGTGTCGGCCGAACCCACCGACCTCAGAACTCTCGGCGAGAGCCACGCCAGGCGGCGCGCGGCGACCGCGTGGAGCACCGCCTTGTCCGTGAGGCCGCTGGCTCGCAGCTGACGCCTCCCCACCACCCCGTGCTGGCGAGCAGCCACCACCGTCCATCTCTCGTGTTCGGCCATAGGGGCCATGTAACTGCCCGGGTGTGACATCGCCGGCGAGCCACCGAACACGCCGAACCCCATCGATGGCTCGGATGACGCCTCTCCAGGGTCCCCAAACGAGCCACCGAGGAGGGGCGAACGCGTTCGGTGGCTCGAATGACGCCCCTCCAGGGGCGTGGGACGAGCCAGCGGAAGGGAGGGGGTGCCGAACGAGCCAGCGAACGGGATGGGGGTGCGACGAGGGGGCGGCGGCGGGTGTGGTGGGTGGTCGGTAGGCTCGGCGGGGATGGCCTATCAGTCGCTCTACCGCCGATATCGACCGCGCCGGTTCAGCGAGGTACGCGGCCAGGAGCACCTGGTGTCGGCGCTGCGCAACGCCGTCCGCGAGGAGCGGGTCGGCCACGCCTACCTGTTCTCCGGGCCCCGTGGCACGGGCAAGACCTCGACGGCGCGGATCCTGGCCAAGGTCCTCAACTGCGAGAACCCGGTCGACGGCGAACCCGACTGCACCTGCGCGTCCTGCCTGGCCATCGACGCCGGCACCAGCTTCGACGTGCACGAGCTCGACGCCGCCTCCAACAACGGAGTCGACGCCATCCGCGACCTCATCGCCAAGGCGTCGCTCGGCACCCCCGGGCGCACCAAGGTGTACATCCTCGACGAGGTCCACATGCTGTCGACGCCGGCGTCCAACGCGCTGTTGAAGACGCTCGAGGAGCCGCCCGAGCACGTCGTGTTCGTGCTGGCCACCACCGATCCCCAGAAGGTCCTGCCCACCATCCGCAGTCGGACCCAGCACTTCGAGGTCCACCTGCTGTCGGCCGCCGACCTCGCCGGACTGGTCGACCACGTGGTGGCCGACGCCGGACTCGAGCTCTCACCGGAAGGCCGCGACTACGTGCTGCGGGCCGGCGCCGGATCGGCTCGCGACACCCTCTCCGCCCTCGACCGGGTGGTCGCGGCCGGTGGTGTGCCCGACTCCACCGACACCGTCGACGAGCTCATCGAGGCCTTGTGCGACCACGACACGGGTCGCGCGCTGGTGGCCGTCGAAGCCGCCACCAGTCGCGGGCGCAACCCGCGGGTGCTCGGCGAAGACCTGATCGCCGGGCTCCGGGACGTGTTCCTCGCCTCGGTCGGCGCCGATCTCTCCCGCCTGCCCGAGGAGGCCAGGGAGCGAGCGGCCGACCAGGGCACTCGCCTGGGTGCGGCCGGGGCCACCCGGGCCTTGGAGCTGCTGGGCGACGCCTTCGTCGGGATCCAGGACGCCCTCGACCCTCGTGTGCCGCTCGAGGTGGCCCTCGTGCGGCTCACCCGCGCCGACGCCGACACGTCGGTGGCCTCCCTGGCCGAGCGCCTGACCCGGCTCGAGCAGGGCGCCCCCGCCCCGGCCCGACCTCGATCGTCCGGGGCCCGATCGGCGCCGACACCGGCGCCCGACGTCGCCACCGGAGCGGCGCCGCCGTCGACCTCGCCACCCGCCCCCTCGGTGGAGTCGGTCGAGACCGCCGACCCTGCGCCCTCGACGGACGAACCGACTCCGGTCGACACCGACGACGACAGCGCCGACCGGTCCCCGTCCGCCGAGGCCGGCCGGCCGGCCGACTCGGCGCGCGAGGTCCTGCGTCGCCGCGGGTCGGAGCCGTCGAGCACCCGGCCGCCGGCGGCACCCGGTCGAACGGCCGCCAACCGTCCGCCGGCCCGTCCCCCGTCACCGGCCCGACCCGCCCGACCCGCCCCCGCCGGCGACCAGGGCGCGACATCGGCCGAGAGCCCCGAGCCTTCACCCCCACCCGCGCCCACCGCCGCAGAGCCCTCACCGCCGCCGCCCGCGCCTTCCCCCGCCCCGACCCCGACGCCCGAACCGTCGGCCACGCCCGCCGGCGGCGCCCTGCCCACCCGAGACCAGCTGACACTGGCGTGGGGTGACGCCGTGATCGAGACGCTCCCCCAACGGGCCAAGGTCCGCTTCGCCGGAGGCCACTGGCTCGATGTGGCCGATGGAGCGGCGGTGTTCGCCCTCCCCAACAAGGTCCACGCCGCCCGCTGCGAGGAGTGCCGGGCCGACGTCGAGGCGGCTCTGGCCGCCCACTTCGGTCAACCGGTTCCCGTGCGCGTGGTGGTCGACGGCGACACCCCGGACCCCTACGCCCCTCCGTCACTCCCGTCGCCCTCCGGCACCACCAACGGCGGCGGAGCCGACGACTCCGAGGAGGCGATCGATCCGAGCGAACTGACCAACGCCGAGGGCACGGCCACCTCGGGTCTCGATCGCATCGCCGCAGTGTTCCCCGGAGCCGAGATCGTCCCCGACGAACCCCGCTGACCCGACCAACCGCCACTCACCCTCGCCCGATCCATCGGAGCCCCCATGTCCGAGCCGTTCGACATCAACGCCCTCCTCAACCAAGCCATGGAGATGCAACAGCAGCTCCTCGAGGCCCAGTCGGAAGCGGCCGACGCCGAGATCACCGGTCGTGCCGGGGGTGGCGCCGTCACCGTCACCGTCACCGGATCGATGCAGTTCCTCGACGTGAGCATCGATCCGGGCGCCGTCGACCCCGACGAGGTCGACATGCTCGAGGATCTGGTGCTGGCCGCACTCCACGACGCCGTCGCCCAGATCGACGCCATGCAGCAGTCCACCCTGGGCGGCGTCGATCTCGGCGCGCTGGGCGGCATGGCCGGACTCGGGGGTGTCGGCGGCGCCGGCGCGGGATCACCGGCCGGCTTCGGCGGCTTCGGCGGGGTGCTCGACACCGATGCCACCGAGGCCGAAGCCTCTCCCCCGGATCCCGACACCGACGCCGGGTGAGCCTCTACGCCGGTCCGGTCCAGGACCTCATCGACGAGCTCGGGCGCCTTCCGGGCGTCGGCCCGAAGTCGGCGCAGCGCATCGCCTTCCATCTCCTCAAGCTCCCCACCGAGGACGCCCTGCGCCTGGCCCGAGCCATCGGAGTGGTCAAGGAGAGGGTCACGTTCTGCACCCGCTGCTTCAACATCGCCGAGGGAGCCGAGTGCGGCATCTGCAACGACGCCCGCCGGGAGTCGGGTGTGGTCTGCGTCGTGGAGGAGCCCCGTGACATCGTCGCCGTGGAGCGCACTGGCGAGTACCGCGGTCGCTACCACGTGCTCCAGGGGGCCATCAGCCCCATCGAGGGCATCGGCCCCGAGCAACTGAGGGTCAAGGAACTGCTCACCCGGATCGAGCCGGAGGGGATCACCGAGGTCATCTTGTGCACCAACCCCAACATCGAGGGTGAGGCCACCGCCATGTACCTCGGTCGCCTGCTCAAGCCTCTCGGTCTGAAGGTCACCCGCATCGCCAGCGGACTACCCGTGGGTGGCGACCTGGAGTACGCCGACGAGCTCACGCTCGGCCGGGCGTTGGAGGGTCGGCGCGAGGTCGATTGACCGGTCGTCTCCGAGCGGGCCTCGCAACCGACGGCCGGACGCTCCC
The DNA here is from genome assembly GCA_963793025.1 of uncultured Actinomycetes bacterium. Classification (GTDB taxonomy): domain Bacteria; phylum Actinomycetota; class Acidimicrobiia; order Acidimicrobiales; family Acidimicrobilacustridaceae; genus CAWBYL01. Next base: position 84,218 of record CAWBYL010000005.1, on the reverse strand, counting down.
GACGCAGCGACGGTTCAGACGGTCTCGAGGAGGATGGCGTCGCCCTGGCCGCCACCGCCGCAGAGGGCGGCCGCACCCTTGCCGCCACCCCGGCGGGCCAGCTCGTGGAGCAGGTGGAGGGCGACCCGGTTGCCCGACGCACCGATGGGATGCCCGAGGGCGATGGCTCCGCCGTTCACGTTGGTGATCTCGTCGGTGATGCCGAGGGTGGCCATCGAAGCGACGCCGACTGCGGCGAAGGCCTCGTTGAGCTCGAACAGGTCGAGGTCCCCGACCGCCATGCCGGCCCGACCCAGCGCGTCGTTGATGGCGTTGGCGGGCTGGTCGAGCAGGGACGGGTCGGGCCCGGCGACCTGGCCGTAGCCGAGGATGCGACCGATGGGGGTCACACCGAGGCGCTCGGCGGCGGCCTCGGAGGCCACGATCACGGCCGAACCGCCGTCAGAGATCTGCGAGGCGTTGCCGGCGGTGATGTTGCCGGCCCTGTCGAAGGCGGGGCGCAGGGCACCGAGCGACTCCATGGTGGTGGCGGCGCGCACGCCTTCGTCCTCGGAGAAGATCACGGGGTCGCCCTTGCGCTGCGGAATCTCCACGGGGACGATCTCGGCGTCGAACAGACCGTCCTTCTGGGCCCGTGCCGCCCGCTCGTGGGAGCCGGCGGCCAGCTGGTCCTGCGATTCACGGTCGAGTCCGGCGGTGGCCGCGTACTTCTCGGTGCCGGCCCCCATGGCGCACTGGTCGATGGCGCAGAACAGCCCGTCGTACATCATCGAGTCGACGACGGCGGCATCGCCCATGCGGTACCCGGCCCGGGCGCCCGGAAGCAGGTACGGAGCGTTGGTCATCGACTCCATGCCGCCGGCCACCACGATGTCGGCCTCACCGTTTTGGATGTAGAGGTCGGCGAGGTGGATGGCGTTGAGTCCCGAGAGGCACACCTTGTTGACCGTGGTGGCGGGCACCCGCAGGGGGATGTCGGCCTTCAGAGCGGCCTGGCGGGCGGTCATCTGCCCAGCGCCGGCGAGCAAGACCTGGCCCATGAAGACGTAGTCGATCTGCTCGGGGCTGACGCCGGCGCGCTCGAGGGCCGCCCGGATGGCGATGGCACCGAGATCGGTTGCCTCGAAGCCGGCGAGGGCGCCGGAGAGCTTGCCGATCGGGGTGCGAGCCCCGGCGAGAATGACCGATCCAGCCATGACGTCCTCCAGACCACGTGGATTTCGAGCCGACACGATCGGGTGGCAGGCACCCGCGACTCCCTGGGGCCAACGTACCCCGGGACGGCCGAAGTTACCTATTGGTAACCGGGCCCTGGCGCGCCGCCACCGCCGGGGAGGCCACTCCCGCCGCCGATCCGAGGGTCAGAGCACGGTGCGGCCGTTGCGCAGCTCTTCGCGCTTGCGCGACGGGAGCTGCCCGGCCCAGGGCTCGGTCTCGCCCGGCTGGGTGGCGCTGTCCGAGGCCCGGGCCAGCGCCGAGCGCACGAAGCGGGCGACCGGGTCGCCATTGTCAGCCATCTCGGCCGCCGCCGCGCCGACCGGAGCCAGCGGCGCCCCGAGCGGAACCACGTCGATGTCGCCGAGGCTGTCGAGATCGGCCTCCAGGCGCACCGTGCCCACACCGTCGGTCAGGTCGAGGACGGGCTGGGTCATCTCGGTGAGCCGCTCGATGGCCTCGTGCAGGTCGGCTCGGGTGGCGAGCAGACGATCGAGGGTCTGGCGACCGGCCTTCCGGGCCTCGTCCGCATCGGCGACCATGGCCTCGGCCTCGTTGCGGGCGTCCTCGAGGATCCGCCGAGCCCGGGCCCGATCACGGTCGGCCCGCTCCCGGGCCTCCTCGGCCTCGAGCTCGGCGCGAGCACGAATGGCGTCGGCGTCGACGAGGGCGCGAGCCCGTATGGCGTCGGCGTCGACCTCGGCGCGACCCCGGATGGCGGTGGCCTCCGCCTCCGATCGCGCCAGCGCCGCCGCTGCGTCGATGTCTTCCGAGCTGGCCACCGTCGATCGACCTCCGCAGGGCGACGTTCATGGTCACGGAGAGTGACCGGATGAACTCTAGCGCCGTGTGCGGCCGGAACGGCGGAGCCTGGCAGGTCTGGCGGCGGCGGAGCTAGCTTCCGGCCCATGCAGACCTTCCTCGACGCCATCCAGGCCGGAGCGAGCGGCGACGAGATCGGTGCCATCCCCCTCCCCGAGGGCTATCGCGCCGTCGTCGTGCGCAAGGCCGAGCAGGACATGTTCGAGGGCATGGATTCGGCGGACAAGGACCCCCGGCGATCGCTACACGTGCAGGAGATCCCCCTCCCCGCGCTGGCCCCCGACGAGGCCGTGGTGGCCGTCATGGCCAGCTCCATCAACTTCAACACGGTGTGGAGCGCCATCTTCGAGCCCATCTCCACCTTCGGCTTCCTCTCCCGTCTGGGTCGGGAGAGCGACTGGGGGCGGCGCCACGACCAGGACTTCCACGCGGTCGGCTCGGACGCGTCGGGCGTCGTGGTGCGCGTCGGCTCCGCAGTGCGCAAGTGGGCGCCCGGTGATCGTGTGGTCGTGCACTGCAACCACGTCGACGATCAGGACCCGACCAGCCACAACGACTCGATGTTGGGCGACAACCAGCGGATCTGGGGGTTCGAGACCAACTACGGCGGTCTGGCCGACCTCGCGGTGGTCAAGGCCAACCAGCTCATGCCCAAGCCGGCCCATCTCAGCTGGGAGGAGGCCTCGGTCAATGCGCTGTGCAACTCCACGAGCTACCGGATGCTCGTCAGCCCCCACGCCGCGCCGATGAAGCAGGGCGACGCCGTGCTGGTGTGGGGGGCGTCGGGTGGCCTGGGTGGCTACGCGGTGCAACACGTCCTGAACGGCGGGGGCGTCCCCGTCGGCGTGGTGTCCTCGCCGGACAAGGCCGACCTGCTCCACGATCTCGGCGTCGAGCACGTGATCGACCGCCGCGAGGCGGCCTACCGCTTCTGGTCCGATCCCCACACCCAGGACGAGTCCGAGTGGCGCCGCCTGGGCAAGGACATCCGGAGCCGAGTCGGCCGTGACGTCGACATCGTCTTCGAGCATCCGGGTCGTCAGACCTTCGGGGCCTCGGTCTTCGTCGCCGCCCGGGGCGGCACCATCGTCACCTGCGCGGCCACCAGCGGATTCATGATCGAGTACGACAACCGCCATCTGTGGATGAAGCTGAAGCGCATCGTCAGCTCCCACTTCGCCAACTACGCCGAGGCGTGGGCTGCCAACGAGCTGATCCGACAAGGGAAGGTCCAGCCGATCCTCTCGGCCGTCTACCCCCTCGAGCAGACCGGCGAGGCTGCCTTCCAGGTGCACCAGAACCTCCACGAGGGCAAGATCGGCGTGCTGTGCCTGGCCCCGTCCGAGGGCCTCGGAATCGACGACCCCGAGATGCGTGAGAAGGTGGGCGAAGACCGCATCACCCTCTTCCGTCGCCACGGAGCCTGAGGAAGGAACCACCATGGGAATCACCGCTCGACGCCCCGGCGAGCAGGACGACGTCACCCAGACCGACGAGTCGGCGGCGGTCAAGCCGCTGCTGACCGAGATCGACCACATCGCCATCGCCGTGCCCGACCTCGGTGCTGCCATCGACTACTACCGCGACACGTTCGGCGCCGTCGTCGACCACCGCGAAGTGGTGGAGAGCGACGGGGTCGAAGAGGCGCTGCTGAAGGTGGCCGAGAGCTACGTGCAGTTGCTCACGCCGGTCAGCGACGACTCGACCGTGGCCAAGTGGCTCGACAAGAAGGGTGGGCCCGGCATCCACCACATCGGGTACCGCGTGGACGACTGCGCCGTCGCCCTCGATGCCGTGAAGGCCCAGGGCTTCCGGGTCCTCGACGACGCCCCGCGCCCGGGCTCTCGGGGCACCACCGTGGCCTTCATCCACCCGAAGGACGCACTGGGCACCCTCATCGAGCTCGTCCAGGAGTGAGCGGCCGACGCGAGGGTTGACCTCGCACCGCCGCCGTCAGGCGGCGTAGGGCCAGCGCTTGCGGGCCTCCCGCACGGCGTGGGCCCACCAGGCGAGCTGGTCGAGCATCCGGTGGGCCGCGGCGCCGGCCTCGGCAGCGACCTGTCGTCCGCCTCCACGCATAACGGCCTCCGTGCTCCCGTGACTGCGGTGACCCCGGGGCGAGAGGCACGGTAGGACTTCGAGTTCACTTGAAGTCAAGCTCGGTGGTCCCTAGCGTGTTGGCCATGGACAACGAGCTCAGCATCGGCGCGGTGGCCGAACGCACCGGCGTGGCCACGTCCGCCCTGCGCTTCTACGAGGCCGAGGGCCTCATCCACTCCGAGCGCACCGACGGGGGCCAGCGGCGCTACCACCGCGACGTCCTGCGCCGGGTGTCGTTCGTTCGCGTCGCCCAGCAGCTCGGGCTCAGCCTGGAGGAGATCAGGTCGGCGCTGGCCTCGCTGCCCGAGAACCGCACACCCACCAAGCGCGACTGGGCACGGCTCTCGCGCTCGTGGCGGCCTCGGATCGACGAGCAGATCGCCATGCTCGAACGCCTTCGGGATCGCCTGGACGGCTGCATCGGATGCGGCTGCCTGTCCCTCGGCGTGTGCAAGCTCGTGAACCCCGGGGACCGCGCCGGCATCGGGGGCACAGGCCCTCGCTACGTGCTGTCGGGCTGATTGCCGGTCAGCAGTTGGCCGACCGCCAATTGTCGACCGTCGACACGGCGGCGCTGAGCTCGCCGGCGGCCGGGTAGGCGTCGATCGCCGCCACCGCGGCCGAGTAGCCCGCCGCCCCCTCGACCGTGGTGGCCACGAAGATCGCGTAGTCCCGCTCGGTGCCCAACGCCGGCGCCACCGCGGGCGGGGCGGTGGACGACGCCGTCACCAGCAGGTCGGCCTCGCGGCGGGCGTCGACCGAGATGCGCGACCGTTCGTCGGGCCAGTGGTCGGGATCGGTGGGGCGCAACTCGGCCAGCCCGTAGGTCTCGGCCAACGCCGCACAGGTGGTGTCGATCCCCGCCGGGATCGTCGAGGGCGCGGGCGGGAGCCCTCCGAGGGTCGTCGACGTGGTGGTGCTCTCGGGCGCCGTCGTGGTCGCCGGCTCCGTCGTGGGCAGCACCGTCGTTCCGACGCCGTCGGTGGTGGAGGACGACGCGTCGTCGCTCGACGAGCTGCACGCCCCCAGGGTCAGACCGGCCACCGCGACGAGGGCGCCCACGCGAGCAGCCCGCCCGGCGCGGGACGAAGGGAGGGGGGAGATCCGCATCCCGGCCGACTCTAGGGCGGTCCCCGGCCGCTACGGTGCCGGTCATGGGCGGGGAGACCTACACGGTGGGCGAGCTCCTCTTCGGTGTCCGGTCGGCCCTCACCGACCGCTTCGGGGGCCCGGTCTGGGTGAGCGGCGAGATCGCCGCCATCAAGCGGGGCCGCAACGGCCACGTGTGGTTCGACCTCGTGGAGCGGGACGACACCGGGACGGTGAAGGCCGCCCTACCGGTGGTCCTGTGGTCGTCGGTCCGCGACGGCGTCAACGCCCAGTTGCGCCGGGCCGGATCGATCCGCATGGCCGACGGGGTGCGCATCCGGATCAGTGGGCCCCTCGATCTCTACGCTCCCGCCGGCCGGATCCAGCTGCAGATGCAAGGCATCGATCCCGCCTACACCTTGGGCCTGCTGGCCACCGAGCGCGATCGGGTCCTGCGCCTGCTCGAGGCCGAGGGCCTGGTCGACCGCAACGGATCGCTCACCGCCCCTCCCGCACCGACCCACGTCGGGTTGGTCACCGCGGCCGGGAGCGCGGCCGAAGCCGACTTCCTCCAGACCCTCGTGGAGAGCGGGCTCGAGTGGAGGGTCACGATCATCGACGCCCGGGTCCAGGGCGCCGGCGCCGCCCGAGCGGTGGCGGCCGGGTTGCTGGCCGCCGAGGAGGCCGGCGCCGAGGTGGTCGCACTGGTCCGGGGTGGTGGCGCCCGAACCGACCTGGCCACCTTCGACTCCGAGCTCATCGCCCGCACCATCGCCGCGCTGGGCGTTCCGGTGCTCACCGGGATCGGCCACGAGATCGACTCGTCGGTGGCCGACGTGGTGGCCCACGGCGCCCACAAGACCCCCACGGCCTGCGCCGCCGCCCTCGTGCTCGCCGCCTCGGCCGTGGTCCGACAGGCCGAAGCGGCCTGGGAGGCGATCGTGGCCACCGCCCGCCACCGGGTCGACGAGGCCGGCGAGCGATCAGCGGCGCTGGCTCACCGCGCCGCTCGTGCCGTCCAGGCCCGGGTCGTGGTCGAAGGGCACCGCACCGACCACGCCGCCCTCCGGCTCCGCAGCGCCGCCGCCTCGGTGCCGGCTCAGGCCTCGGCCGGCGTCGAACGCACCGCCGGCCGGGTGGAGGGCAGCGGACGGGCTCATCTCCGGGCCCACTCCCGCCAGCTCGACGCCCAGGTCATCCAGGTGGGCACCGGCGCCCGGCGAGCCGTGCGCACCGCCACGACCGCCCTCGACGCCGTCGAGGCCCGGGTCGCCGCTCTCGACCCGGCCCGGGCCCTGGCCCGAGGCTGGACGATCACCCGCACCGCGACGGGTACGGTCGTCCGGCGCACCCACGACGTGGCCCCCGGCGACGTCCTCGTCACCACCGTCGCCGACGGGACCGTGACCAGCACCGTCGCCGACGCCCCCCGAGAGGAACCCGACGATGTCCGCTGAGCCCCAGGACCCCGCCACCGGCGAGGCCGACCTCGACGGAATCGGTTACGCCGAGGCCGTCGCCGAGCTCGACGAGATCCTGGCCGAGCTGGATGGCGACCACGTCGACGTCGACCGGCTGGCCGAGCAGGTCAAGCGCGCCGCCGACCTCGTCCAGCTGTGCCGACGCCGGATCGATTCGGCCCGGGTCGAGATCACCCGCATCGTCGCCGACCTGGAGGCGCTCGACGACTCGGTCGACGACGTGTCGAGCGACGACGCGTCCGGGGACGGTGACCCCGTCGGCGACGGTCTGTTCGACCCCGACATCTGAGCGCGACGGCCGCCTGGCCGCCGCCTGAGGCAGAAACTCGGCCAGAACCCCAACATCCGCCTCCGAAGGCCATCACCGACCAGAGGCAGAAACCCGGCCACGACCCCGACATCGGCCTCCGAAGGCCCCACCGACCCAGCTGCGAGGCACAGACCCGGCCGGAGCCCCGACTTCTGCCTCCGGATGGGGAGGGCGGACGATCGGAGGGGAGGGCGGGCGATCGGAGGGGAGGGCGGGCGAGCGCGGGCAGGGGTCAGGCGAAGGAGGCGACGGCCTCGGTCAGCGGGAGCTCCACCACACCGATGTCGGCGGCCACTGCCGCCAGCCAGTCCGGGCGGATCCGGGCGCTGACCACGATGGGCTGCTCCAGCTCGGAGTCTTCGAGGGCGAAGCGCACGAAGTCGAGGGCGTAGTCGGCCGGGCGCACGTCGCGGGAGAGCTCGACCAGCGCGTAGGGATCCGGCGCCCCTCCGCCCGATTCGGGCAGCACCGTGGCGTAGGGCGACGGCGGCTGTGGCCCTCCACCGGCCAGCCCTGACCCGTCGGTCAGGATCACCCCGTGCACCAGCTGCGGTCGTCCCCCCGCCACCAGCAGAGCCACCCACGCCCCCAGACCCCGGCCGACGATGGTCGACGGACCGTGGACCGCGAGCACGGCGTCGACGTCGGCCATCAGCGTCTCGGGCATGTAGCCCCCGGCGACGGGTACGTCGGATTCACCGTGGCCGGTGAAGTCGAGGGCGAGCACCGGACCGGGCCACGAGGTCGCCCACGACGGACACTCGGCGGGGGACTCCTCGCCCAGACCGTGCAGGAGCAGGAGCGGGCGACCCTCGCCCTCGGCGAGGGTGTGGAGGGCCAAGGTCAGCGTCCCGCTGGTGAGCCGCTCGGTGCGCCGGGTCATCGGTGGGGCTCCAGGAACTCGATCACCAGGTCGGCGATGAAGCGGGGCTGCTCGATGTGCAGGAAGTGGCCGATCTCGTCGTAGTACTCGAGACGACCGCCGCTCGGCAGGTACGGGGCGATGTCGGCCCGCTGGCTCTTCCATCCCATGGGTTCGTCGGCCACCCCCGACAGCACCCCGAGGAAGGGCATGTCGAGCGCAGCCAGGTGCTCCATCGACCACTGGGGGCGCCACGGGCCGAAGCCGCCGAGGTGCAGCACCGGATCGATCTTCCAGCGCCAGCCGTCGGGGTCGCGGCGGGCACCGACGGTGACGAGGTACTCGAGCCACTCGCGGGGCAGGCGGGGGTTCATCGGGGCACGACGTTCGGCCAGTCCGGCGATGGTGTCGGGGCGCCGCTGCAGCTGGTTGCGCCGCCGACGGCGATCGAGCATGGACGCGATGTCGGCGCGCCGCATCCGGCGTCGCTCGCGGTCGTTGATGTCGGGTGCGGAGTGCTGCGACGGGAGTCCGTCGAGGTTCACGAAGGCGCGGGCGAGGTCGGGGCGGGCGTCGAGCAGGTCGAGCAACTGACCTCCTCCCTTCGAATGACCGAGGAGCACGATCGGTTCGTCGCTCAGGGAGGTGATGGCGGCCAGGTGGTCGCGCACGTCGGCCGACCAGCTGTACAGGTGAGCGTGATCCGAGTCGCCGTGACCTCGTGCGTCCCACGCCACGACCCGCCAACCGGCGTCGGCGAGCATCGGGGCGAACACGTCGAAGGTCCGGGAGAAGTCGAAGCCGCCGTGCACGAGGCCGAGGATCGGGGCGTCGGGCGCTCCCCATTCGTTGACAGCCAGTCCGAGCCCGGTGCTCGTCACCCGGTGGACGCGGTCCGGAGGACGGGCCCCCGGAAAGCTCCTCGTCTCGTTCCCCGCCACGGCCGGGACACTAGTGCGGCGCCTCCGTACCCCCTGGCGTCGTCCCGTTCGGTGAGCCGGCCGTGCCCCCGATCGGCCCCGGTAGCCTCGGCCGGATGCCCTCCCCCGCCGATGAGGCGACCCGGCGCCGCACCTTCGCCATCATCAGCCACCCCGACGCCGGCAAGACCACCCTCACCGAGAAGTTCCTCCTCTACGGCGGCGCCCTCACCAACGAGGCGGGGTCCGTGAAGGCCCGCTCGGGCCGTCGGTCGGCCACGTCGGACTGGATGGCCCTGGAGCAGCAGCGCGGCATCTCGATCACGTCGACCGTGCTCCAGTTCCCCTATCGCGACTGCGTCGTCAACCTGCTCGACACTCCCGGTCACCGTGACTTCTCCGAGGACACCTACCGGGTGCTGGCCGCGGCCGATGCCGCGGTGATGGTCCTCGACGCCGCCAAGGGCATCGAGCCCCAGACGCTGAAGCTGTTCGACGTGTGCCGTCAGCGGGAGCTGCCCCTTCTCACCTTCATCAACAAATGGGACCGCCCAGGGCTCGATCCGTTGGAGCTGCTCGACCAGATCGAGAAGCAGATCGACCTCGTCGTCACCCCGGTGACCTGGCCGGTGGGAATCGCCGGCGACTTCCGCGGGGTCATCGACCGCCGGGACGGCCTGTTCACGCGGTTCACCCGGGTGGCCCGCGGCGCCACCGAGGCGCCGGAGGAGATCGTCGATCCGCAGCAGGCGGCGGCGGACGAGGGCGACGCCTGGTCGACCGCCCAGGACGAGATCGACCTGCTCGGCCAGGTGGGCGCCGACCTCGACGCCGAGCTCTTCCTCGGTGCCCAGTCGACGCCGGCGTTCTTCGGATCCGCCCTCACCAACTTCGGCGTGCGCAAGCTCCTCGACGCGGTGATCGACCTCGTCCCCTCCCCCAGCCCCCGGCCCGACACCGCCGGCGAGGCCCGCCCCCTGGATGCTCCGTTCTCGGGGTTCGTGTTCAAGGTGCAGGCCAACATGGATCCTTCGCACCGCGACCGGATCGCCTTCCTGCGGGTGTGCTCGGGCACCTTCGAGCGGGGCATGGTCATCACCCACGGACCGTCCGGCAAGCCGTTCGCCACCAAGTACGCCCACCAGGTGTTCGGCTCCGAGCGCGAGACGATCGACGAGGCCTTCCCCGGTGACGTCGTCGGGCTGGTGAACGCCACCGAGGTCAGGGTCGGCGACACCCTCTGGCTCGACGCACCCGTCGAGTTCCCGGCCATCCCCAGCTTCGCCCCCGAGCACTTCTCCGTCGCCCGGGTTCGCGACACCGGTCGCTACAAGCAGTTTCGCCGGGGCATCTCCCAGCTCGACGAGGAAGGCGTCGTCCAGGTCCTCCGGGATCCCGACCAGGGCGACGGCTTCCCCGTGCTGGCTGCGGTAGGCCCCATGCAGTTCGATGTCGCGGTCTACCGGCTGGAGAACGAGTTCGGTGCGCCCGTCGAGCTCTCCCCCACCAGCTACCGCATCGCCCGCCGCACCGACAAGGCCAGTGCCGAGGGTCTTCGGGGGATGAGGGGTGTCCGCGTCCTCGAACGGGCCGACGGTACCCTCATGGCGTTGTTCGAGAGCCAGTACTGGCTCGAGCGCCTCGAGCAGGACAACCCCGACCTGGTGCTGGAACGGCTGGTCGCCGAAGGTAGCGCCGGCTGATCACCGCCCCCATCACGGAGAGACCCCGACGACGATGAGTCCGGCCCAGTCGCCCGAGCGCCGCCCATGGCTCATCCTGGTGGGTGTCCTCGCTCTGCTCCTCGTCGTGTGGGGGGTGGTGGCCGTGATCGACGGGCGCAGCTCGTCGGACGACGAGGCCAGCGCCAGCTCGCCCGGGCCGACGGAGTCCACCGACACGACGGCGCCCGACGAGACCACCACCACGACCGAGCTCCCGCCCTACGACGGGTGGGTCAACCCGGCGTCCTCCCAGCTTCCTTGGGACAGCAAGACCGTTGGTCTGCTCACCTTCCGTGGCAACCCCACCCGGTCCTGGTACGGCGAGGGGCCGGTCCCGTCCAACCCCCAGATCCTCTGGGCCTATCCGAAGAACAGCTCGCTGTGCGGTTCCTCGAGCGACGGCGGGGTGGTCTCCACCTGGTGCGGTGACGGTTGGACCGGACAGCCCAACGTGTTCGAGCGCGACGACAAGACCTGGGTGTCGTTCGGTGGCTACGACTACGGCCTGCACTGGGTCGACGCCGCCACCGGCGACGACATCGTCAAGCCGTACAAGACGGGCGACCTGGCCAAGGGCTCGATGACGACCGACCCCGACGGCTATCCCCTGAGCTACAAGGGCTCGCGCGACAACAACTTCTACATCGCCGCCACCGACCGCGGCGACCAGGCCGAGATCCTCTGGAAGCTGAACGCCTACGAGAACGGCGTGACCAAGGTGTGGAACGACGACTGGGACGGCTCCGCCCTGATCATCGACGACTACATGTTCGAGGGCGGCGAGAACAGCTGGTTCTACATCGTCAAGCTGAACCGGGGCTACGACGCCGCCGGCAAGGTCACCATCGCCCCTCAGATCGTGTTCAAGTCGCCCGGCTGGGATGACCAACTCGGTCTCGACGTCCCGTCGCGGCACTTCTCCATCGAGACCTCGGTGACGATCTCGGGCAACACCGTGTACTTCGCCAACTCCGCCGGTCTCGTGCAGGGCTGGGACATCTCCGGGCTCAAAGAGGGGGTGACCCCCACCCGGGTGTTCCGGTTCTGGACCGGCGACGACACCGACGCCACGATCGTGGCCGACAAGGAGGGGATGCTCTACGTGGGCAGCGAGTGGGAGACCCACAGCGCCCGCTCCGAGCAGATCGGGCAGATGATGAAGCTCGACCCCACGAAGCCCGACGACCCTCTGGTCTGGTCGATCCCGGACCAGGTGGCGGGCAAGGCCGGAGTGTGGGCCACACCGGCGCTGGGCGACGGTGTCGTCTACTTCGCCACCAACAGCGGTCGGGTGCTGGGCGTCGACATGCAGACCGGCCAGATCCTGTGGTCGAAGAACTTCGGCTCCCAGACCTGGCAGTCACCGGTCGTGGTCGACGACACCCTCATCGAGGGCGACTGCGAGGGCAACCTGAACGCGTACGACGTCTCCGACCCACGGATCGACCCGCCGCTCAAGTGGACGGTCAAGCTCGAGGGGTGCATCGAGGCCACCCCCGCGGTGTGGAAGGGCCGGATCTACGTCGCCGCCCGAGGGGGAAAGCTCTACGCCATCGGCGACCCACCGGCCTCCGACCCGACATCGAGCACCACCGCCGCTCCGGGCACCTGACCCGGCCGAAGGCCGGAAGGCGGACCGGGGCGGAGCAAGGTGGGTTCGGGCCAGTCAGTGGTCATGGCCGAGGTGGTGCTCCTCGGCGTCGGCGCGGGTGCCGAGGGCGATCGGCACGTCGGCGCATTCGCCGCACTCGGTCTGGAAGGTGGTGTGCACGATGCCGAAGCGGTCGCGCAGCTCCTCGCTGGCGGCGTCGGCCAGCAGCTGCGCCCGATGCAGGTCGGTCTCGTGCTGGAACTGGAGGTGGGCGGTGAGGGCCGGGGTCTCCGAGTCGAGCGACCACACGTGGAGGTGGTGCACACCGGTGATGCCGGGCATGGCCTCGAGCGCCTCGGTGATCTCGTCGGCGTCGATCCCCCGCGGCGCGGCCTCGAGCAGCACACCGACCGACTCCCGCAGCACGCCGAACACCGCCCACAGCACCAGCAGCGAGATCAGGATCGAGGCGAGGGGGTCGGCCCAATCGGCGCCCCACACCTCGATGGCGACGGCGGCCACGACCACACCGAAGGAGCCGAGGGCATCCCCGGCGAGGTGCCAGAACGCGGCCCGGATGTTGAGCGAGCTCCCGCTCCGGGCGAGATACCAGGCACTGAGGCCGTTGACGACGATGCCGAGCACCCCGACGACCAGCATCGGAACGGCGTCGATCTCGGTCGCCTCCCCGAACCGGCCCACCGCTTCGACCACGACCCAGCCGGTGATGGCGAGCAGGACGGCCGAGTTCAGCAGTGCGGCCAGCACCTCGGCCCGGCGGTAGCCGTAGGTGCGGCTCTTGTTCGGCGGACGCGCCATCAGCACCTGGCCGACCAGCGCGACCACCAGGGCGATCACGTCGGAGGCGTTGTGGAGCGAGTCGGCCGCCAGGGCGAGCGATCCGATCGCGAAGGCGACGATGACCTGGACGACCAGCAGAACCGAGTTGGCGCCGATGGCGACGACCAGGGCCGACGAGCGGCTCGGGACGTGGGAGTGGGAGTGCCCACCGTCGGACCCGTGGGCGGTCCCGGGCCCGTGATCATCGGGGCCGTGAGCGTCGGCGCCGTGGTGGTCGCTGGTCACCTGGCCATCCTCGCACCGGAGCGGTCTGGAGCGACTTCTGCGGGTGGAGCTGCGACTCGTGTCACGCGCTCACCTTGACACCTTCTTGCCATGACGAGTGAAATCTGCGGCGGCCGTGCGGTCCTTACCGATCGCGCGCGCCTCTTTCGACGTTCCCGACAACGAAGCCGGGACCCAGAACAGGACGGACAATGACTCAGGTCATCGCCGCTGAAGGCGGCTACCAGGCGTTCACCCTCTCGGGAAGCGAGTGGGGCTGGCTGATCTTCGCCGGCATCGTCGCCATCGGGGCGCTGGTGCTCGGCCTCGTGCTCATGCGCGGCGTGCTCGCCGAGGAGCAGGGCACCGAGAAGATGCAGGAGATCGCCGGCGCCATCCAGGAGGGCGCCCTCGCCTACCTGAGGCGCCAGTTCCGCACCATCGCAGTCATCGTGGTGCCCGTTGCCGTCGTGGTGTTCCTCACGTCCACCGAGATCAACAAGGAGGGCGGCGGCGAGGTCTTCGGCGTGGCCCTGACCTTCGTGCAGTCCGGCACCTTCCGCACCCTGGCGTTCATCGTCGGCGCCGTGTTCTCCGGCGCCATCGGGTTCATCGGCATGTCGCTGGCCGTGCGGGGCAACGTCCGCACCGCGGCCGCCGCCCGCCGCAGTGACTTCCCCGCCGCTCTGCAGGTCGCGTTCCGCACCGGCGGCGTGGTGGGCCTGCTCACCGCCGGCCTCGGCCTGCTGGGCGCGGTCGGCATCATCATGATCTTCCAGAACACCGCCTCGGCGATCCTCGTCGGCTTCGGCTTCGGTGGCTCGCTCCTGGCGCTGTTCCTCCGCGTCGGCGGCGGCATCTTCACCAAGGCGGCCGACGTCGGCGCCGACCTCGTCGGCAAGGTCGAGGCCGGCATCCCCGAGGACGACCCCCGCAACCCGGCCACCATCGCCGACAACGTGGGCGACAACGTCGGGGACTGCGCGGGCATGGCCGCCGACCTCTTCGAGAGCTTCGCCGTCACCCTCGTGGCCTCCATCATCCTCGGCGTCTCGGCCTTCCGGGCCATCGGCTTCGGCGCCGACGACGCGGCGAAAGGCCTGATCTTCCCCCTCGCCGTCATGGCGGTCGGCCTGGTCGCCTCGATGGTCGGCATCTTCATGGTGAAGGGCCGCCCCGGCGAGACCAACGCCCTGAAGCCGATCAACCGGGGCATCTACGTGGCCCAGGTGCTCGCCATCATCGGCGCCGCCGCCATCGCCTTCCTCTACGTCGGCAACGACGAGGGCACCCTCGAGGGCACCACGCCGCTGAGCAACCCGGGCGCCCGCATGTTCGGCGCCATCGTCGCCGGCGTCGTGCTCGGCTTCGCCGCCTCCAAGATCACCCAGTACTTCACCTCCACCGAGACCGAGCCCGTTCAGGAGATCGCCAAGGCGGCCCGCACCGGACCCGCCACCACGGTGCTCGAGGGCATCTCGTCGGGCCTCGAGTCGGCGGTGTGGGCCCTCATCGCCATCGCTGTCGCCATCGGCGCCGCCCTGGCGCTGGGTGGTGGGAACATCGCCTTCTCGCTCTACCTCGTGGCCCTCACCGGCATCGGCATGCTGGCCACCACCGCCATCGTCGTGGCCGAGGACACCTTCGGGCCGGTAGCCGACAACGCCGCCGGCATCGCCGAGATGGCCGGCGAGTTCGAAGGCGAGCCGGAGCGGATCATGGTCGGCCTGGACGCGGTCGGTAACACCACCAAGGCGGTCACCAAGGGCTTCGCCATCGGCTCGGCCGTCATCGCTGCCGTCGCCCTGTTCGCCTCCTACGCCGAAACCGTCGCCCGGGGCACCATCTCCGCGACCGAGGTTCTCCAAGCCGAGCTCAGCGGCAAGCTGGCCTCGCTCGTGCCGATCAACGTGGCCGACCCCAAGACGTTCATCGGCCTGCTGGTCGGCGGCTCGGTGGCCTTCCTCTTCTCGTCGCTCGCCATCCGGGCGGTGTCCCGTACGGCCGGCACGGTGGTGCAGGAGGTGCGTCGCCAGTTCCGGGAGAAGCCCGGGATCATGGACTACACAGAGCGCCCCGACTACGGCCCCGTGATCGACATCTGCACCACCGCCTCGCTGCGGGAGCTCACCACCCCGGCCCTGCTCGCGGTGCTGACCCCGGTCATCATCGGCTTCGGCATCGGCTACCTGGCCCTCGGCGCCTTCCTGGCCGGCGCCATCGTCACCGGTCAGCTCATGGCCAACTTCTTGTCGAACTCGGGCGGCGCCTGGGACAACGCCAAGAAGTACATCGAGGACGGCAACGAGGGCGGCAAGGGCTCCGAGGCCCACAAGGCGGCCGTGATCGGCGACACCGTCGGCGATCCGTTCAAGGACACCGCCGGCCCGGCCCTCAACCCGCTCATCAAGGTCATGAACCTCGTGGCCCTGCTGGTGCTGCCGGCCATCCTCAACCTGCGGGACAACAACGCCCGGTTCCTGATCGCCGCCGCCGCGCTGATCGTGGTGCTCGGCGCCGTCGCCTACTCGAAGCGCAAGGGCACCTCGATGGTCGACGATGCGGCCAACGCCGAGGACGATGCCCTCGCCGGAGCGGTCATGTCCGGCAACCACAACGCCACGCTGCGCCAGGCCATCGACCTCTGGGTCGACGACCTCGGGCACCGCGACCACGAGCTGCGCGAGAAGCTGCTCGAGGTCAGGGCTTCACTCCCGCAGTCGGACTGACCCGAAGCCCACCCCGGCGTCGGGGGACGCCGGCAGAACGACGACCGGCCGGATCGCGCCCCGAGGGTGGCGGTCCGGCCGTTTCGCGGGACGGCTCAGGCGGCGTGAGCGTGGGTCAGGAGATCGGCGGCCTCGCCATCCGGTCGGCCGGTCCGACCAGAAGCCATGGCCGATCCCGAGGCTCGGAGCTCCTCCTCCATCCGGCGACCGGCGGTGGCCTGGGCGAGGACGAGTGCAGTCAGGATGATCCCGGCGACTGTCACAGCCACGGCAGCGAAGAGGGCGAACGGCATGGGGGCTCCTTGGGTCCGAGCCGTGGACCGCACCCTGAGGCGCCCACGGCGTTGATCACGGGGAGTACCTGCCCGACCTCGCGGCGCGCAGACATCACGAAGTGGTTACGAACGGCCTGTTCCCTCGTCATGAAAGGCCTCCGGTCGAACGGTGAACCGGCTCTCAGCGCAGCCGGGGAAGCTCGATGGCCGGGCAGCGATCCATGACCACGCTCAGCCCGGCGGCCTCGGCCCGACGGGCGGCTCCCTCGTCGATCACTCCGAGCTGCATCCAAACCGCCCCCGCCCTGAGGGCGATGGCCTCGTCGACGACGGCTCCGGCGGCCGACGAGCGACGGAACACGTCGACCACGTCGACCGGGTCCTCGAGCTCCCCCAACGACGCCGCCACCGGAGCATCGAGCCCGGCGTCGACCCCGACCGCTTCGGGGTTCACCGGCAGGACCCGGAAGCCCTGATCGTGCAGTACCCGGGCGATGCGGTGGCTGGCCCGGTCGGTTCGAGGGGACCAGCCCACCACTGCCCAGGTCGTGCCCTCGGCGGTGAGGAGACGGCGGATGACGGCCGGGTCACCCCAATCGTCGGGAGCGGAACGGTCGTCGACTGGGTCCATGCCCGCTTCCTACCCTGGCCCGGGCCGAGAGTGCGGCCCGCGGCGGGGTCGGTGGACTCAGGCCGCGGCGGGCGCGGCGGGCGAGAGCTGGCCGCCGAGAACCTCGGCGTTGACCTTGTCGGCCCGCTTGAAGTTGCGCCGGCTCATGAACGACACCACCAGGGCGCCGAGCACCACGCCCAACACGATCGGGTGGATGTTCGCCCCGGCGATCAGTGCCGCGATGGCGATCGGCACGATCCACAGGAAGTAGAAGCGATACCAGGGTCGGGTCCGCTGGTAGGCGGCGAAGCGCACGGCCAGCTCGGCCCGCTCGACGGACTCCTGCGGCCGGCCGATGCGCACGAGGCGACGGATCTGGCGGCGCTCGGTCTTGTCCATGCCGTTCCAGGTGGCGGCGAACGCCTCGTCGACGGCGGGAGCGGCCGCCATCTTGGACTCCTTGGCGCTGGTCGCCTTGGTCATGAGCTTGCCGGTGGTGCGGGTACGAGCCATGCCTGCACGATGCCCGCGGGGGCGGCCGATGACAAGCCGACGGGCCCCTTGGTCACACGACGTTCATAGTTGTGTCGTCCCAGCTCAGAGTGGGTTTTTGAACAGCCCTGGGACGCGCACCGACCCGACGGAGCAGGCGCTCCGCCGGGTCGGTCAAACGTCGGGTCGAGATGTTGTTCTCGAAGGCTCTGGCTCTAGGCCTCGCCGCTCGAGTAGCTCTCGTGGGTACCCGAGAACTCCGGGTAGGCGAGCACACCCATCTCGGGAAGGTCGAGGCCGGCGATCTCGTCGTCCTCGGTCGGACGAATCCCGCCCTTGGTGATCATGTCCTGGATCTTGAAGAAGCCGTAGGCCACGGCTCCCATCACGATGATGATCGTGAGCGCCCCGGCCAGCTGGCTGAGGAGCTGCCCGCCGCCGCCGCCGTAGAAGACACCGGTGATGTTCTTCGGGTCTCCCGCGGAGTCGAGGTAGGTGGTCGTGCCGTTCCAGCCGGCGCCGTACTTGCCGTTGGCCACGAGTCCGATCGACAACACGCCGAGGATGCCGCAGACACCGTGGACCGAGATGGCGCCCACCGGATCGTCGATCTTCAGCTTGCGCTCGATGAAGAACACCGCTTCGATCACGACGACGCCGGCGATGAGGCCGAGCAGCGCCGCCATCCACGGGTCGACGAAGGCACACGGAGCGGTGATGATCACCAGTCCGGCGAGCATGCCGTTGGCCATCATGCCGGGGTCCGGCTTGCCGGCCCGCACCCAGATCCACAACATGCCGGCGAAGCCACCGAAGGCGGCGGCCAGGGCGGTGTTGACCGCCACCGTGCCGATCTGGGGATCGCTCGAGGCGAAGGTGGAAGCGGCGTTGAACCCGAACCAGCCGAACAGCAGGATGAACGTGCCCAGCAGGGCCATCGGGATGTGGTGACCCGGCAGCGCGCGTGGCTTGCCGTCCTTGTCGAACTTCCCGATGCGGGGTCCGAGCACCAGCGAGCCGGCCAGGGCAGCGATGCCACCCATGGCGTGCACCACGCCGGAACCGGCGAAGTCGGCGTAGCCGTTGCCCCAGCTCATGGAGTTTCCGAGCTTGGCGAGCCAGCCGCCGCCCCAGGTCCACGCCCCGAAGATCGGGTAGTAGATGGCGCCGCAGAACAGGCCCCACCACACGAACGACTTGAACTTCCAGCGCTCAGCCATCGACCCCGTGGGGATCGTGGCCGTGGTGTCCATGAAGGCCACCATGTACAGGAAGAAGGCGCTGACGGCACCGGCGTAGGCCAGGTTGCTGCCGTCGAACCAGGTGCCGGCCCATCCGCCCTTCCACAGGAACACCCAGTCGCCACTGCCGACCAGCGCGGAGCCGAACGCCTTGTCGTAGCCGTAGTCGATGCCCGGTGCGGCGTAGGAGTAGCCGCCGAACATCAGGGGGAAGCCGATCAGGAAGAAGCCGACGAAGCCCAGGAAGAAGATGGCCATGTTGGTGCTGACCACGTGGGCGGCGTGCTTGGCCCGGCAGAAGCCGGTCTCGACCAGGGCGAAGCCGGCCTGCATGAAGATGACCAGGGCGGCGCCGATGACGATCCAGACCAGGTTGCCCGACTGGATCGCGTGGTTGGCGGTCTCCGTCGTGGTGGCCAGATCAGGCGCCTCCTCGGCATCCTGGGCAAAGGCGGCACCCGCCGTGACCAGGAGAGTGGCACCGATGACGGCCGCGCCGACCGCGAGGCGCTTGGCGTTCAATGGAGTCCTCCGTCCACTGGGGGCCTCCGAAGGGGCCAGTTGGTTCGGGTAGGCGTCGGAGATCACAGCGCCTCCCCGTCTCGCTCACCGGTGCGGATCCGCACGAGGCGGGTCACCGGGGTGATCCAGACCTTGCCGTCGCCGATCTTGTCGGTCTTGGCGGCGGCGACGATCGTGTCGACGACCGAGTCGACGTCGGCTTCATCGCACAGCACCTCCACCCGCACCTTGGGAAGAAGGTCGACGCGGTACTCGGCGCCGCGGTAGGTCTCGGTGTGGCCTCCCTGTCGACCGAAGCCCTTGACCTCGTCGACCGTGAGTCCCTGCATGCCGATTCCCTTCAACGCGTCCTTCACCTCCTCCAGCTTGTGCGGCTTGATGACCGCGGTGACCAGGTTCACCATCGCTCCTCCTCCATCGGAGCCCTGTGGCCCCGGCTGACAAACGCGAGTAGGGAACGACGCCGCTGTCGGTCCCACGTCTTACGGCCGCGGTGCGGCCGTCTGACGCATTGCTGACCGTAGGGACCGGCGATTACCTCGCCGTTTTCGCACTGTTACGCCAACGGACCGTTTCTCTGACAAAAGTCTGAACAGAGACGGAGGCGACGCCATCCACCCGTCGAACCGCCGTGGAGCGCCTCGCGCCGCTCAGGCGGACGCGGTGGGGGGAGCCGTCGGAGGCGACGAGGGATACGGCGAAGGTGGGGTCGACGGCGGCGGAGTCGGGGCGGCCCCCGGACCGCTGGACGGCTCCACCGACGCCGGTGGCGTGAGCGGGGGCTCGACCGGTGGGACGACCGGGTCGGGCACCGACCAAGTCTCAACCGCTCCGGGGAGGACGAGGGTGAAGACCGCACCTCCCTCGGGGTGGTTGGCCACGCTGACCGAACCACCGTGTCCCCGTGCCGTCTGGTCCACGATGGCCAGACCGAGACCCGAACCGGGCAGTGCCCGCGCGCTCGGAGCCCGGTAGAAGCGATCGAACACGTGGGCGCGATCGTCCTCCCCCAGGCCGGGTCCGTGGTCGCGCACCTCGACGACACCAGGCCGCACCCGGACCTCGACGGCTCCGGGAGGCGTGCTGAACTTGGCCGCGTTGTCGATCAGGTTGCCGACGGCCCGACCCAGCTCCCGGGGCCGGCCGACGATGGTCACGGGCTCGGCGTCGACCACGACCGTCCGGCCGGAGCGGCGGCGCACCCGCTCGGCGGCCCGTTCGGCGACCAACGCGAGGTCCACCTCTTCCTCGGGTTCGTCGGCGTAGGTGTCGGTGGCCAGCTGGACCAGCTCGTCGACGAGCGAACCCAGCTCGCGGGTCTCGGTGTCGAGATCGGCGAGGATGGCGTCGCGGGTCGGAGCAGGCAGGTTCTCGTAGCGGCGCAGCGTCTCGACGTTGGTGCGGAGGCTGGTGAGGGGCGTGCGCAGCTCGTGCCCGGCGTCCTGGACGAGCTGCTGCTGCTGGGCCCGCGACTGACCCAGGGCGGAGAGCATGGTGGAGAAGGCCCGGGCCAGCCGCCCCGGTTCGTCCTTGCCCGCAGGGGGCACGTCGACGTCGAGACGCCCGGTCGTGGCCACCTCCTCGGCGGCGTCGGTGAGGTGCACCAGCGACTGGGTGGCCCGCCGGGCGATGAGCCAACCGGCGAGGGCGCCGAGACCGGTGACGGTCACGACCACGGCGATCAGCCAGAGCCGGAGGGCGTCGAGGACCCGCTGGGACTCGCTGAAGTCGCGGGCGATCTGCACGGCGCCGATGGTCGAGCTGTAGCTGATGGGCACGGTCTCGACGCGATAGGCGACGCCATCCACGGTGACGGTCCGGGTGCGGCGAGCACCACCGCCCACCGCCAGGGCAACGTCGTCGTCGTCGACGGGAAGCTCGACCGACGTGTAGTAGGAGACGGGCTGTCCGCTGGAGTCGAGGCACTGGGCCACGACACCGCTCAACGTCTCGAAGCCCTCGCCCGGGCGCCGGCCCCGGGGGGACTGGCTGGCTGCGGTCTGACAGGCCGAGGCGAGCGAGTTGCCGTCGGGATCGTCCAGCTGCGCCGCCTGGGCGTCGAGGGCCCGGTCGACCTCGGCCCGCACCCGCTGGTCGGTGGCCACGTAGGTGGTGACCCCCACCAACAGCGCGGCCAGCCCGGCGAGGCCGGCGAGGGCCAGCGCCATCTTGGCCCGCAGGGTCATGACGGGCGCAGGGTGTAGCCGACGCCGCGAACCGTCTGGATCAGACGCGGCTCCCCGCCCTCTTCGGTCTTGCGGCGCAGGTAGCCGATGTAGACGGCGAGAGCCTTGGAGTCGGGGCCGAAGTCGTACCCCCAGATGCGGTCGTAGATCGTGGAGTGCGACAGGACCACCCCGGCGTTCTGGGCCAGCAACTCGAGAAGGTCGAACTCGGTCTTGGTCAGCTCCATCTCCCGGTCGCTGCGCCAGGCCCGGCGGGCCGCCTGGTCGATGAGGAGGTCCTCCGCCCGGACCTCGGTCGACTCGTCGTCGTCGATGGTGGACCGGCGCAGCAGGGCCCGCAGCCGGGCCAGGAGCTCGTCGAGGGAGAAGGGCTTGGGCAGGTAGTCGTCGGCACCGGCGTCGAGGCCCGATACGCGGTCGGCGATCTCGGTGCGGGCGGTGAGCACGAGGATCGGCAACTTCGACCCGGCCGAGCGGAGCCGGCGACAGACCGTGAGCCCGTCGATGTGGGGCATCCCCAGATCGAGGACCAGCAGATCGACATCGTCGGCGCCGGCCGCTTCGAGGGCGGCGGCGCCGTCGGCCACCGCGTTCACGGAGTACCCCTCGAGCTCCAGGGCACGGGTGACGGACTCCCGAACGGCGCGGTCGTCCTCAGCGATAACCAGCTTGGCAGCCATGTCCCATTCCTACCGGTCGGCGGTGAGAGGCCGGTAAGCCCCTGACGTGGGCATTGTCCCCGGTTTCTTACCTTGGGGCAGCGATCCCTCCTCCGCCACCGATCCCGGGAGCACCTCGGCGCGAACGCTCGGCCAATCCCCAGGGGGTGCCCAGCGCTTTCCCAGGTCGGGGCCCTAGGGTCACGGCCAGACCCGCGAGTCGCGTCCCCCAGTGACGGGTGCGACGCCGCCGGGCGCGCCACCACCGACCTGGGCAGGAACATCCGTGACCGAGAACGACCCCGACAACGAGAACCTCGACGACGAGAGCATCCACGACGACGAGCTCGACGAGGAGCTCGACGAGGAGACCCCGGTGGCGGCCTCCGCCGGGGCCAACCGCAAGGGGTCGTCCGCCCGGGCGGCGTCGGCGGCCGAGCAGACGACGGGCGCGTCGACGACCGCCGCCCGCACCCGCAACGCCCGAGCGGCACGGGCCAACCGGGCCCAGAGCGCCAGTGCGGTCGAGGCCCAACGGCGCCGCCGGCGCACCATCATCGCCGTGGTGATGGCCGTGGTCGTGCTGTTGCCCATCGTCGGCGTGGCCTTCGCCGCCTCCCGATCGGACAACAACTCCGCCTCGACCACGAGCACCTCCTCGGGGTCGACCACGACCACCATCGTCAACACCACGTCGCTCGACGACGTGCAGGTCAGCGACGATCTCTCCACCCCGCCCACCGTCACCTTCGATCCGTCCTACGTGGGCACCGAGGACTCGAGCCGCCTCATCGCCGCGGGGACCGGCGCTCCGGTGGAGGCCGGCCAGCGCGTGTCGATCGACTACGTCGCCGTGAGCGGCGCTGACGGCACCACCCTCGGATCGACCTACGAGTCGAAGCCCGAGAACATCACCCTCGGCGGTGCGTCCCTGCTGCCGGCCATCGGAGATGCCATCACCGGGACCCCGATCGGCAGCCGGGTCGTCGTGGCCGTCGATCAGACGGCGGGCAGTGGCGAGTGGGTGATCCTGGCCATCGACATCAGGGACGCCCAGACGCTGCCCACCTCCGCTTCCGGCGAGGCCGTCGCGCCGGACCCCAGCCTCCCGGCCGTCACCGTCGGCGCCGACGGCGTGCCCACGATCGCCACCCCCACCGGCGACGCCCCCACCTCCCTCGTCGTGCAACCGCTCATCACCGGCGCCGGTCCGGCCGTGACCGCCGGCCAGACCGTCACCGTGCAGTACACGGGCATGATCTGGGCTTCGGGCCAGGTCTTCGACTCGTCGTGGGGCACGGGGCCGGTCGACTTCCCGATCGGTAGCGGCCAGGTCATCCCGGGCTTCGACGAAGGGCTGGTCGGCCAGACCGTCGGGTCGCGCGTCCTGCTGGTGATCCCACCGGACAAGGGCTACGGCGAGGCCGGCAACAGCGACGCGGGGATCGCCGGCACGGACACGTTGGTCTTCGTGATCGACATCCTCGCCGCCTCGTAGAGCGCGACCACCGCGGGCGGTCGACATCCCGCAGCGCTCAGGCCCCGGAGAAACCACCCATCATCGACGCCATCAGCGGGGAGTCGGTCCCGCTGAGCACGGCGTCGGGAGGGACGGCGAGGTCGGCGGCGTGCTCGGCCACCGACTCGGGGGTGAGGTCGCGATCGGTGAACCCGTGGTTGACCGCGAAGGCGACCTGGGCGACGTGACCGGCGCCCACGGCAAAGCACTCGCCGCTCACCTCGGCCGACGGGTGGGCCAGCCACGCCACCACCGGCGCCACCTTGCTGGGGTGCAACCACTCGGCCAGGCCGTCGCTCCACGGGATGGGGCCGAAGCCGGTGCCGGGCCGGGTCTTCGCGTACGGCGCTATGACGTTGGCACTGATGCCCACGGGGGCGCCCTCGGCCGCCATGGCGATGGTGAGACCGATCACGCCGGCCTTGGCCATGCTGTACACGGCGCTGCCGTCGAACCCGCCGTAGGCCGCGCCCGACGACACGTTCACGAACCGGCCCGAGCCCTTCTCGGCCATGACCTTCCACGCCGGCCGACTCACGTTCAGGGCGCCGAGCAGCTGGGTGGCGATCACGGTGTCGATGTGCTCGTCCGGGAACTCGCCGAAGGGCTGCATGCGCACCTGCCCGGCGTTGTTCACCACCACGTCGACCGTGCCGTAGGCGTCGAGGGCGGTGGCCACGATGGACGCACCCCCATCGGTCGTGGCCACCGAGTCGTGGTTGGCCACCGCTCGCCCGCCGGCGGCCACGATCTCGCGAACCACGTCTCCGGCCGGGTTCGTCCTCGGGGCCTCACCCGAGCCGTCGGTGTCGCTGATGGCCACCCCCAGATCGTTGACCACGAGTCGAGCGCCCCGAGAGGCGAGCAGCATGGCGTACTCCCTCCCGAGGCCTCGCCCGGCACCGGTGATGATCACGACCTTGTCGTCGAAGCGCAGTTCCCCCATGGCGTCGTGTCTAGCGCAGGACGGCGGCCGACGAGCACGTCGGGACTCGAGCGTCGGTCCGGCACTCCGTCTCTGGCCTCGGCAGGCGACCGGCCCACCGTCGGACGCAAAGGTAAAGCCACCGGTTCTCTGCGCCGAACACTGGGGTGGCCCTTCGACGCCCGCCCTCGGGACAATCAACGATGGGCCCTCTGTCTCGAGGAGAACCGTGAAGTCCCGAAGCCGATCCGCCCTAGCCGGTCTCGCCGCACTGATGCTCGTCGCAGCCGTTTCACTCGCCTCGGGCTCCCCCGCACAGGCAGTCGGCGGCGGCGTCCCGCAGGGCCCCTCACTTCCTGACGGCACCGCCAGGGAGATCGGCCACGGGTTCTCCACAGCCGGCGTCGAGTACATCGACTTCGATCGCTTCACCTGCACCTTCGTGGTTCCGGGCCTGCCGAAGACCGACAGCGGCCAGTCAGTGTTCCCCTGGTGCGGCGTGGGCCAGAGCTCCGGCGTGTCCCCCACCGGCGACACGTCGTTCGGCATCTTGCAGCCCGTCCTCATGTACGGCGGCGACTGCGTCTCGGGCATGCCCGGGGTTCCCATGGGCTACCCGGCCGACCCGTCGTACAGCGCAAACCCCTACTGGTACTACTCGGCTCAGTACGTGTACCCCCAACCGGTCGGCAGCCTCGACTACACCTGCACGACCGGGACCGGTTTCCGAGCCGAGCCCGGGGACGTCCTCGTGTCGACCTTCACCTTCGACCACACCGCGGACACCATGACCGTCCAGGTCGCGAAGGAGGGCGGTTCGGACTCGAGCACCCTCACGGTCGATCACCCCTGGGACGACCCGGCCTCCAGCTGGGCCACCTTCGAGGGCCAGTTCACACTCCAGATCGCCATAGAGGAATGGAGCGTCTCCCTCCCGGACGGCTTCCCCGCCTCACCGGCCCTGTGGCCGGTGGCCATGACCTACGAGGGCACCATGGCCGCCCAGTTCCACGTGGAGTCGTGGGCGAACGGCAAGCCAGTCGTCACATGCGACGAACCGGCGATCGACGGGGAGCAAGCCTCCACGATCTGCACCTACGACTTCGCGGCGCTCCAACCGGCGCCGCCGCCCACGACCGTCGCTCCGCCGCCGACGCCCGTCGCGGTGGCGGCGACCGAGGCCACGCCGAGCTTCACCGGTTGAGTCCAAGGGCGACGCGGACCCACCGGGTCGAGCTACGACCCAGGCCACCGAGCGGACTACCCTCGGAATCCCTGCGGCGGCTACGGCCACCGGTCCCGGGGCTGTAGCTCAGCTGGCTAGAGCACCTGCTTTGCAAGCAGGACGTCGTGGGTTCGAGTCCCATCAGCTCCACTTATTCTCACTGGTCAGCGCCGTGATGGGGTCTGATTACACCAGTAGCCAGCTACCGACGTAGCCACTGCTGGCTACGCCGACGTCGCCAGCAGTGGTCTTGCCCCGGTCCGCGCCCATAGTCACTGCTCCCATCCCCGTGAGCGCGCCGTGTCGACTTAGCCCTTCACCCAGTCCTCGGCGTCGGCGTGGGCCCGCCGCACTGCGGCGCCGACCCACTCGTCACCGCGATAGAGGTTCTCCTCGCCCAGGCGGTCGCCCAACCCCGACCGGTTGATCTGGTCGAGTATCGCGACCTCGTTGGTGACGATCATGAGCTTCGAGCCCCGGGCGGTGAGTTGGTCGGCGTAGCGGCGCAGCACGTCGAGCAGACCGAGCCCAAGATGGTCGACGCCTCGCAGCCTCAGGATCACCGCCGACCGGTCGGTACCCTCGGCGACCGTCGGCAGCTGGGCCTCGAACACGGGGGCGCTGGCGAAGAAGAAGCTGCCGTAGGGCTGGAGCACGACGACCTCGCGCGCGCCGATGGCGGCCGGCGGCTGTGTTTCGCGCATGTGGCCGTGGGCGTCGAGCATGACCCGGTGGACCCGCATCCGGTTCGAGAGCCCGACGACTTGGAGGACGACCGCGAAGGCCACTCCGAGCAGCACCGCGTACTGGAGTGGGATCACCAGGGTGAGCCCGAAGGTGACCACCATGGTGATCGTCTGGACGGGCACCGACCGGGCCACCGCGGCGATCTGGGCCGGCTTCACCACCGTGACGCCGATCACGACCAACAACCCAGCCAACGCCGGCATGGCCACGAGCCCGATCGCCCCGGAGAAGCCGACGACCATCACGCCGATCAGCAGGCCGGCGATCACGAGGGCCAGGCGGGTACGGGCCCCTGCCGCGGCCAGCACGCCGGCGCCCGACATCGAGCCACCCACCGGGAGGCCCCGGAACAGCCCGGAGAAGAGGTTGCCTGCGCCCTGCCCGATGAAGTCGCGTGACCGGTCGGCGCGCGAGCCGTCAGGAGGCGGATAGGCGGTGGCCACTCCCGCCCCCTGCACCAATCCGACGAAGGCGAGCGAGACGGACGGGACCAACAGGAAGCCGATGTCGCCGAGGGACGGCCACGAGATGGCCGGCAGGCGGCCGGGGATGACGGCCAGGTCCTCCACCCGGGCGATGGGGTGGCCGCCTGTGGTCAGCAGCGCGGCGAGGCCCGACCCCACAGCCACCGCAGCGACCAGGCTGACCGCACGCAAGGGCGTGCGGTTGAGCAGGAGGATGACGGCGATGGTGACGAGGCCAACCGCGAGGGTGGGCCAGTCGATGCGACCCGGGTGGATCACCAGGTCGACGACCCGACCGATCCGGGTGCTGCCCTGAGCCCGGTATCCGGTGAGATCGCTCAGCTGGCTGATCACGATGTTGACCCCGACGGCGCTGATGAACCCGACCATCACCGACGTGGGCACGAAGCGGAGCAGCGAGCCCGCCTTGAGCACGCCGGCGACCATCATCACCACGCCGGTCAGCAGGGTGAGGGTGTAGAGGGCCTGGGTCGGGTCGGTGCGGGAGCCGAGGTCGACGTCGGCGACGATCAGCGCCATCGCTGCGGTGGCCTGCACCGGCATGAACGAGGTAGCCGTCACGAGCGAGCCGCCGAGAGTTCCGTAGAGGTAGCCATAGAGGCCACTGAGCGGGCTGACCCCGGCGAGCAGACCGGTGGCGAGGCCGTTGGGGACGCTCTGCACAGCGAGCGCGAGCCCGGCGGCGGCGTCGTGGCCGACGGTCTCGCGCCGAAACAGGTGCCGAGCTCGCTGTGGGATCCGCCTCCAACCGGCCGTCGACACCATCGCCTCGGACCCTAACGTCCCGGCCGGTGGGCCTGACGCCCTTCCGGTGGGCCTGACGTCCTTGGCGGAGGGGGCGCCTTGGCAGGTTTCGCCGCCCAAGCCAGGCCCAGCGAGGTGAACTCACCACCAGGTTCAACGCCTGCACGTCCCGGCTCCCCCGCTCCTGAGGGGTGTGCTCACGGACGGCAGCGCCAAGCGCTCGCGCCGCAGTCGATCGACCGGGATCTGGGCCTCACGCCTCGGCGACCTCTCAGGTTTCGTAGATCAGTCATGAACGGCCGCTGAGGGGATAGAGCTCAGTGAGGTGGCTGGAGTCGGGCGCGGAGATCGTCGAGGTCGAGGTCGGGTTGCGGGTAGGCGGCTCCGAGGGAGTCGAAGACCGCGAGCAGCAACTTGGCGATCATCCAGTTCCGATACCACTTGTGATCGGCGGGGATGACGTACCAGGGGGCGCCATCGGTACTGGTCGCGGCGATCGCATCGCCGTACGCGGCCTGCAGCTCGGCCCAGAACCGTCGACTCTCGATGTCGGAGGTGGCGAACTTCCAGCGCTTGTCGTCGCGACGAAGGCGGCGCAGGAACCGCTCGCGCTGCTCGTCGTAGGAGATGTGCAGCGCACACTTGACGATCGTCGTGCCGGCGGCGGCGAGTTCCTGCTCGAACTCGTTGATCTCGTCGAGACGGCCGCTGATGTCGTCGCTCGGCATCGTGTCGTGAGCGAGCGGGACGATCACGTCTTCGTAGTACGACCGGTCGAACACACCGAGCTGACCGGGCTTGGGCAACTCGCGCCGGTACCGCTCGAGAAAGTGTTCCTCGAGCTCGGCCTCGGTTGGCTCGGTGAACGACGCCGTGCGGACACCGGCGGGGTTCATCGCGATGATGACGTGCTTGATCGTGCCGTTCTTGCCGCTGCAGTCGAGCCCTTGCAACACGAGCAGCACCGAGCGTTGCTCCTCGGCGAAAAGCAGCTCGTGGGCGTCGAAGAGCTCCTCCTGCATGTGCTCGAGCTCGTCCTTGGCGTCGGATTTCGACGGGGCGAACGGTGTGTCGTCCGGATCGAAGCCGGCGAGGTTGACGGTGCCGTCCATCGGTCGGGCCCGCAGGCGGTCCGACATCTCTTGGAGGTCGGGCATGTTCACGCTCCCTGCTCGGGATGTCCATCAAGGCGCTCATCATGCCCGACCGGCTCAATGCACTCGTCACCAGGCCGGCGGTTGGTGGCGGGCCCGGCACGATCTAGCGCAGAGCTCGAAGTCTGAGCCCGCGGACGTTCTGGAAGTCCTTGGTGTTGCGCGTCGAGAGCTGAAGGCCCTTCTCGAGTGCGGTGGCGGCGATCATCGCATCGGGAAGACTGAGTCCGAACTCCCGGGCGACGCGCCCGGCTCGCTCGGCGACGGCGCGGTCGACAGGCAGTTCCCGGAACGGAGCATCCGAACTTGCTCGGGAACTCAGCATGGCCAAGAGCACGTGCCTCGCGGTTCTCTCCGCGCTCACGGACTCGGGTTCCCTGGTTCAACACCCGACCAGGAGGGACTACCGCCTCGGCCCGAGCGTGGTCGCAGTCGGTCGAGCAGCCTTGGCCCGCTTTCCCGATCTGCAGCAGGCTCATGCCGTCCTCGCGGAGACATCCGCTGTTGTGCGCATGCCGATCAGCGTGTCCACGGTGGCCGACGAGCAGATCATCGTGCTCGAGGTCATCGGTGGGGCCGATCCGTCCGGCGGATACCCGAACTTCCTCCTGCGTCTCCCGTTCCAGCCTCCCTACGGCTTCACCTTTGCCGGCTGGGCGGAACCGGACGTTTGGGAACGCTGGCTCAGCCGTGCCTCGGAACCGATCCCGCTCGAACACATCGAAAGGCTGCGGGAGGAGCTCGGGGAGGCGCGCCGAGCGCGGATTCTTCGTGTCGCTCGAAATTCCTCAGGACCATCCGTTGAGCGCGCTGAGGGCTCGGATGCGGGAACACTCACCTATCCCCGACGGGAGTGCGTCAGCGGACCTTCGACCAGCCCAGTTGACCGAACTTCCCGACCCCATCGGTCGCGTCGACCCACACCGCCAGTACGGCGTGAACTCGCTGACGGCACCGGTGTTGCCTCGACCTCGCCGCGAGCCACTCACGCTCACGTCAAACGCATTCGGGCGAGTGATGACCGGCCACCAGATCAACCTCGCCGGCGAGACGCCCACCCGAGTCGCCCAGGCTATAGCTCAGCGCTGCGTCTAGCTGTTGTGCCCGGTTCGGCGCGTGTCGAGCGGACGAGCGCAGCGGCATCAGGCGCGCGATAGCGGGCAACGATGGGGATCTCGCCGCTTCGGAGCCCCTGAGGATGATCCGCCGGCATACGACCTGAATGCGGAGTTCGGCACCGCCGGTTTCGTCGACGGAATGGCCATTCGGGGGGCACAATCGTCGGCGACGGCGAGGCCAACGGCAGCGCCGGCCCGAAACCGGTCAGTAGATGACCGGATCAGCACGGGAGAGTTCTCGGATCCTCGGAATCGGAGCGCGCCATGTCCCAGCAGGTCGATGAGCGGGAGAACCGAGCCACCGAAGCGGGCTCCGAACATCCTCGGGGCCTCGAGCGCTTCGCCGGCTGGTGCTACGACCATCGGCGGATCGTCCTGCTCCTGTGGGTGGTCGCCGTCGTCGGGTTCAGCGTGGCCGGCCAGGCCGCCAGCGGCTCCCTGCAGAAGACCTTCGACCTTCCCGGCAGCGACGCCTCCAAGGCGTTCACGATCCTGGGACAGGACTTCGACCGGCCCGGCGACAGCGGCCAGCTGGTGTGGAAGGTCGAGGACGGGTCCTCGCCGACCAGTCCCGCGGTGTTGGCGATCGTGCAACCCGTTCTCGATGAGCTGGCTCAGCAACCTCACGTGTCCGCGGTGGCGACCCCCTTCGACGAGGACCCGGGCGCCCAGCGCTTCGTGTCGACCACCGCACCCATCGCCTATGCCGAGATCCAGTTCGATCAGCGGGCCAACGACATCGACGTCGACGAAGCGGCCCGTATGCGGTCCATCGTCAAGGCCGCCAGCAACGACACGGTGCAGTTCGAGCTCGGCGGGCCGATGTTCATCGAGCAGACCATGCCGGCCAGCGAGGCGATCGGCATCCTGGCCGCAGTCGTGATCCTCCTCGTCGCCTTCGGCTCGCTGCTGGCCATGGGCCTGCCGATCATCACCGCCCTCGCCGGCATCAGCATCGGACTGGCGATCGTCGAGTTGTTCGCCCACGTCTTCGATGTGCCCTCGTTCGCGCCGCAGGTCACGGCCATGATCGGCATCGGCGTCGGCATCGACTACGCGCTGTTCATCGTCACCCGATACCGCGACGGGCTCCACGACGGCCGGAGCCCACGCGATGCCGTCGTCCACGCCATCAACACCTCCGGACGAGCCGTGCTCTTTGCCGGCTGCACCGTCGTCATCTCGCTTCTCGGTCTGTTCGTGGTCGGCCTCAGCTTCATCAGGGGGATGGCGACCGGCGCCGCCGTGGCCGTGCTCATCGTGATGCTGGCGTCCGTCACGCTCCTCCCGGCCGTCCTCGGGTTCGTCGGCCAGACCATCGACAAGTTCGCCCTGCCCCACGCCAGGAATCGGACCGCCGCTCGCGACAGCATGTGGGTTCGTTGGTCCGAGACCCTGCAGCGCCGGCCCTGGACCGCGGCCATCACCGGGCTCGTCATCCTCCTCGTCCTCTCCGTTCCCGTGATCTCGTTGCGCCTGGGCGTGGCCGATGCCGGCAACGACCCGACGAGCCAGACCACTCGCCGCGCCTATGACCTGCTGGCCACCGGCTTCGGTCCGGGTAGCAGCGGGCCCCTGCTCGTCGTGGCCGAGTTCGACAGCCCGGAGCAACGCGCCGCGATCGACCAGCTCGCCGCCGACATGGCCGCCGCACCCGGGGTGCAGCAGGTGAGCCCGGTCGTCATCAACACCAACGGCACCGCGGCGCTGATCAACGTCCAACCGACCGGGTCACCACAGGACGCCAGCACCACCGAACTGGTGCACCACCTACGCGACGACGTGGTGCCCGCCGCGACGGCAGGGTCCGGCGTCCAGGCCTACGTGGGGGGCGAGACATCCATCGGCATCGACCTCTCCGACCAGCTCGGCGCCCGGCTCCCCTGGTTCTTCGTCGCCGTCCTCACCCTCAGCTTCTTGTTGCTGATGGTCGTGTTCCGATCGCTGCTCGTTCCGCTCAAGGCGGTGATCATGAACCTGTTGTCGATCGGCGCCGCCTACGGCGTGATGATCGCCGTCTTCCAGTACGGATGGGCCAAGGACATCTTCGGCGTGGGCAAGGCCGGCCCGATCGAGGCCTGGATCCCGATGATGTTGTTCGCCATCGTCTTCGGGCTGTCCATGGACTATGAGGTGTTCCTCCTCAGCCGCATCAAGGAGGAGTACGACGCGACCGGTGACAACTCCACCGCCGTCGCCCACGGCCTCGCTTACACCGCTCGGCTCATCACCGCGGCGGCCGCCATCATGATCTGCATCTTCGGCAGCTTCGTCCTCGGCGACCTCCGCGTGCTGAAGATGATCGGCTTCGGTCTCGCCGTCGCCGTGTTCATCGATGCGACGATCGTGCGCCTCGTGCTGGTGCCCGCCACCATGGAGCTGCTCGGCGATCGCAACTGGTGGTTGCCCTCGTGGCTCCGATGGCTCCCTCACCTCAACGTCGAGGGAGAGCCCGAGATGGCCACGGCCGGTAGGACGGCGAGCGACTAGCCCACGCGCTCGACAGATGTGGACGAGGTGTGGGGCAAGATCTCCAGGGCCGAGCGATGAGTTCCGCCGCCCCCGCCCGTCGACCTCGTCGGAAGCAGTCCGCCACCTCCTCATGGAGTCGCCGTGTCCCGAGCCCGAGTCCACCACATGACCATCTCCCTCGACGGCTACGCCGCCGGCGAGCACGTGACGTTCGACGCCCCGATCGGCGGAGCCGGGCAGCTCTTCGACTGGTTCGACGGCCGGTTCATCCATGGGGTCGACGCCGTGGACGACTCCATCACCCTCGACCGGGCCCTGACCACCATGTGGGGCCAGGGCATCGGCGCCGAGATCATGGGACGTCGCAAGTTCGGCCCCCAGTCCGGCGAGTGGCCCGACGACGGCTGGCGAGGCTGGTGGGGTGACGAGCCACCCTTTCGAACACCGGTGTTCGTCATGACGCACCACCCCCACCCGACGATCGACTTTCCCAACGGAACGAGCTTCCGCTTCGTCGACGGCTCGGCGAGCGAGGTCCTTCAACTGGCCAGGGAGGCCGCCGACGGCGGCGACATTCGCATCGGCGGAGGCCCGTCGACGGTGCGCCAGTTCCTCGAGGAGGACCTGATCGACTTCATGCACCTCGCGGTCGTGCCCGTCACCCTCGGGCGGGGTGTCTCTCTCTGGGAAGGATCAAGCGGTATCGAGGACCGCTTCACCGTCGAGGCGGTCACGTCGGCGAGTGGTGTCACCCACCAGTTCTGGAACAGGACCCACCACGCCTAGCCCCGAAAGTGGCTCGCGTGCGAACCACCAGTCGGCCACACTGCGCCCGTGCCCGAGCGAGTCACCCTCGTAGGCCGGTTCGCCCGACTCGAGCCCATCGAACTCTCAGACGCAGCGGACCTCGTCGCAGCTGTCACCGAGGACCAGCGGAGCTACGGGTACACGCTCGTGCCGAGCACGCTCGACGACATGTGCCGGTACGTCGAGTCCGCCCTCGAAGACGAACAGACAGGGTGGGCGCTCCCGTTCACGGTGCGGCTGTCCTCTGGACGTGTGGTCGGCTCCACCCGATTCCTCGATCTCGGCTACTGGAGCACCCCATCGCAGTCGTGGCCCCCCGGTCGGCCCGGCACCGGTGGTGCCGGCCGCCCGAACGTCGCAGAGATCGGAAGCACGTGGCTGGCGGCATCGGCCCAGCGGACAGGGACGAACACGGAGGCCAAGCTGCTGATGCTCGGTCACGCCTTCGACGTCTGGGCGGTCGAACGGGTGACGTTCAAGACCGACCGACGCAACGCACGCTCTCGACGAGCGATCGAGCGGATCGGCGCCCGCTTCGAAGGAGTCCGACGCGCCCACCTGCCGGCCACTGACGGCACCGTTCGCGACAGCGCCTACTACTCGATCATCCGCGACGAGTGGCCAGACGTGCGAACAACGCTCGCTGACCGGCTCGGCCGACGATGATCAGAAGTTCTCTGTCCTTCGATGTCGATTCGAGCAGGAGCGTTCGTTGAGGAAGCAGAAGCAGGCCAACCACCCCGACCCCACACCGACGAATGGGAGCACACCATGCCCGAGTACCTGATGGCCGTCTGGCACGACGCCGACTACGACCCTGACCTGTCCGACCCCGAAGTCCAGCGCCAGATGATCCCGACCGGCCTCTTCAACGAAGAGCTCACGGCCGCCGGCGCCTGGGTGTTCGCCGGAGGCCTCCACTCGACCGCGTCCGCCACTGTTGTGCGCGCCGACGATGGCGACGTGTCGATGACCGACGGGCCCTACGCCGAGACCAAGGAGCAGATGGGCGGCTTCTGGATCATCAAGGCCGCCGACCTCGACGCCGCCCTCGCATGGGCCGCCAAGGCCACGGTCGCCTGCGGACGCCCCGTCGAGGTGCGAGCGTTCCACGGTGAGTGATGGCGGCCCGGCCCTTGGCTTCTCGGCGTCCGTCCTACTCGTCGAGCACGAAGGCACTGGGCACGGCACGGGCATAGCGGGCCGGGAGCGCAGCGAGGGTGTTCGCGGCAGCGAGGGCGGCGACGACCGTGAGGGCTATGGCAACCACCGGCACTGTCGCTTCGGCCACGACGTCGAGCTGTCCGGCGAAGAGCTTCCAGGTGAGCCGGCCGAGCACGACTCCGATCGGCACACCGATGATGAGGCCGACGGCGATCGTCGAGGTGGCCTGCCAGGCCACGGTGGCCGAGACCTGGCGGCGGGTGAACCCGAGCGCTTTGAGCAGCGAGAGCTCGCGCCGCCGGCGCCGCACAGCTGCGTTGAGCGCCAGGGCCAACGACGCCAGAGCCGACACCGCTATCGCGGCGCCGAGCAGTGCCGACGAGCCGCTGATGCTGTCAGCATTGACGATCTCCGCCGATCGCTGGACCTCGGTGACCTCGACGCCGTTGTAGTCGCCGATCTGATCGCTCTCGTTGCGCAGTCGCTCGATGGCCGCTCCCCTGTCGACTCCCTCCCGGAACCGAACGAAGAGCACGTTGGGACCGTACTCATCGGCCGGCGTCCCTCCTGAGCTCGACGGATCGGTTCCGGCCAGGTTCCGGTCGTACCCGGGCACTTCGTCTGGCATCACGATCCCGCCGATGCCGAGCGACGTGTGATCGCCGTGCACCAGACCGATCGTCGGGAACGTTGCCGATCCGACCACTCGCAGCGGACCTGACGACGAGCGGACGGTGTCTCCGATGGCCACGTGGAGCTGTGCGAGCGTCTGGGTGCCGAGCACGATCTCGCCGGCACGCTCGATCATCCGGCCGTCGCGAATCGTCGGAGTGACTGAGCTCGAAGGGCTCATGCCGAGGAGCGGGAGGTTGAGCCCGTCGACGTCCTCGGCTCCGTAGAACGCCCCGCCCCACGCTTCGATGTCGTCGTCCGACGCGAACACGGACGCCGTCTCCGCCGGCTTGGTGTTGCCATACCCTGCGCCGGCAACGACGGCCACATCCCAGTTCCACCCGTAGAGCTGGGGGTTGGAGACGAGGTGTTGCAAGCTGGCGCCGAAGGTGACAGCGGCGACGAGTGCGACGACGGCGACCGCCGCGCTGGCCATCACCGGCACGGCGTTGGGACCCTCACCGGACCCGAACGAGAATCGAATCCCCATCGCAACCGGCGGTGGCAGCGTCAACGAGCCGAGCGTTCGGGTGCGAGCGTGTCGCCCACGCCGGTCGGCGCGCTCGGCGAACACGCTGTGGCGCTTCCCGCCACACGACGACACCGATCACCGCTGACAGGGCCCCGACCAGCACGAGCGCGCCGAGACCGAGGACGGTCCCGTCGATGTTGAAACCGGGGGCGGCCTCGACACGTCGCACCGGGCCGATCGGCATCGCCGGCGATGCCAGCCAGGCACCCGCGGCACCCAGTACAGCGCCGGACACGACTGCGATCGCCG
This sequence comes from uncultured Actinomycetes bacterium, assembly GCA_963793025.1. Taxonomy (GTDB): domain Bacteria; phylum Actinomycetota; class Acidimicrobiia; order Acidimicrobiales; family Acidimicrobilacustridaceae; genus CAWBYL01. The sequence goes on along the minus strand of CAWBYL010000005.1, from coordinate 48,509 downwards.
GGCCCATCGCCGCCGCCAGCGCGACCTGGCGGGGTCCGGCACCGAGCGAGCGAAGGACGTCGTGCGACTCGCGACCGCGCCGGACGTGTCGGCTGAGGGCCTGACCGACGAGAACGAGGCACCCGACCCCGACGATGATCCCGAAGGTGGCGAGCGCGAGCGATACAGGACGGATCGCCTGCTGGGCGTGAAACGTGTCGGTCGACGTGACCCGGAAGATCTGGGGACCGCCGCCGGACTTCTCGGTGATGGCCGCTTTGACCGCAGCGACATCGGCGTCACCGTGTCGGAGCACCAGGCCCTGCCAGGCGTAGAGCTCGAGACCCTTGGCCTCGTGGACGTAGGCCGGGGTGAACAGAACGAGCGGTGAGCGGTCGGTGTCGTCCTGCATCACCTCCTCGATGAAGGCGCCGACGCCGACGATCGTCGAGTGGATGAGCAGTCGCGGTGCCAGCGCCTCGCTCGGACCCTCCGTCGCCGTGCCCTCCACGTCGGCCGCACTGAACGTGCCGAGATCGATCTGTTGGCCCACGTGGTAGCCGTAGCGCCGGGCGCTCTCCTCGTTGACGGCAACCTCGTCAGCGCGGCCCGAATCGGGAAGCCGACCCATGATCGGGGTGAAGCGATCCTGGTCGAAGTAGCGACCGTCGAGGCTTCCCAACGCCTCGAAGTTCTGGGTGAGGTCCGGCTCGCCGTCGACCCACGGAGCAACGTAGAAGGCGGCATAGGCCCGTGCGCCGGAAACCTCCGGGAGGCTGGCGATGGCGTCGAGAGCCTCGTAACCCGACGCGTCGAGGCCGCCGACGTCCACGGCCATGGTCGAGGGGTTGGCTGCATGGAGCACCCTCGGGTATGCGGACTGGGTTCGGCGCGCCCCGGCGAGCGAGAAGAGCGCGAGCCCGCCGGTCAGTCCGAGTAGCAGGGCGATGCTCGCCAGTTGGCGCCAGTTCTGCCGGAACGTGGTCCGAGCCCAGTACCGGGCAAAGGTCATGACCGGGCCGACCTCACGGCGGAGCCGTGGCCCCCGTGATACGCGCACCATCGATCTGCTGCACCGCCGCCGTGCCCCCTCGCCCGATCACACCCTCAGCCATCGAGCCGCATCCTCATGCCCGTCAGTGGACCCCATCGGACCAACGGGTACAAGGAGGCAAGCCTGCGGGTCAGGGTGGTGGTGCCACCCCCACCATGACGCCATCGCTGGGCGGACTTCCACGGCATGGCTGACGGCTCGGGACTCAGGCGAGGTGCTGATGCACCTCGAAGGGCGGAGGTCCGAGGATCTCGATGCCACCGTTCTTCTGGGCCGACGCTTGCACGCGGTTCATGTCCACCGTCGTCTCGGTTCCACCGCGGGCGAGGGGCTCGCTGGCATCCCAGTAGAACGCCTGGCAGCAGCCCGGCGTGTGCAGGCACAGCAGTCGCGCCTCGGGCGAGGTGACCATGAAGGCGTGGGGGACTCCGCGACCGGCGACGGCGAATCCGCCGGGCCCGACTCGATGCTCGGCACCGTCGATGTGCATGAGGATCTCCCCCTCGAGCACGAACATCGACTCGTCAGAGTCGGGGTGGGTGTGCAGTGGCGTCGCCTTGCCCTGTGCCATCCGATCCTCGAAGAGCAGGAAGGCGCCGTCGGTCTCCTCCGCCGTCGCCTTCCACGTGTGCTCGCCGCCGCCGTAGAACCACCGCCGCTCGCCCTCGTCTCGGTCCCGAACGATCACTCCTGGAGTGGCACCCATGGTCGTGTTCCTTCCGATCCATTCATGAGACAAATGTCCCATGACGAGATTCGCTTATCATCTACGCCGTGTCAACCTCCTACGAGCACGGCGGCCGGTCACAGCAGAAGCGCCGGACCCGTGAAGCGCTCGTGGCGGCGGCTCGTCAGCTCGTCGCCTCCGGCGCGACGGTGACGGTCGAGGACGCCGCGGCGGCTGCCTCGGTGTCCAGGGCGACCGCGTACCGCTACTTCCCGACACAGCGAGCCTTGTTGCTGGCTGCGCATCCCGAGGTCGACCGGGCCAGCATGTTGCCGGACGACGCTCCCGACGACGCGCGGGGGCGACTCGATGCGGCCGTGGAGGCGTTCACGGCGATGATCGTGGACACCGAGGCGCAGCAACGCACGATGCTGCGGCTGTCGCTCGACCATGACACCCAGACCGACCTGCCGCTGCGTCAGGGCCGAGCGATCGGCTGGTTCAACGAGGCCCTGGAAGGGCGAGTGCCCCTCACCGACTCGGAGTTGTACGCGCTCGTGGCGGCGGTCCGAGCCACCACCGGCATCGAGGCCCTCGTATGGCTGGTCGACATCGCCGGGCTGTCCCGACCCGACGCGCGGGAGCTCATGCGCTGGTCAGCGCGAGCACTGCTCGACGCCGCCCTCTCCGACCGCCCCCCACCTGTCGGAAGCGACAACCCACCGCGCCACCCCGGAGGTGGCGGAGCCAGGTGACGACCCGCTGACGGACGGCGGCTACGCCGACGGCGACGAGCTCGAGGTGGAGTCGCCGGCGGGGGCGTCGGCCTCGACCAGCTCGGCCAGGCGATCCATGGAGGCGATCATGCTGGCTCGGAGCCCGGCCTGGCGGTCCTTCAGCCCGTAGAGCGTGTCGATGATGAACCAGCCCACGATGGCCACCGGCTTGATGACCTCGTAGGACTCGATCATCCGGGTCCCGGTGCCCTCGGAGACGAACCGGTGCCGCCACAGGATGGTGCCACCGAAGGGCTCCGAACGGGTGAAGGAGAACTCCCGGCCCGGATCGGCCACGGTGACGATGGGCTTGTTGCTCCAGTTCGGGCCCCGTCCCTGCTTGTTGGTCGACTTGAACCGGGCCCCCACCGCAGGACCGGTGGCGTCGTCGATCCACTCGCACTTCACGATGTCGGGGGTGCGCTCCGGGGTTCGGGTCACGTCGGAGATGAAGTCGTAGAGCACCTCGGGCGAGGCCTCGATGTAGCGCTCGACGGTGTCGGTGGTGAGCTCCTGTCGCATCAGTTCACCCCCGATGCGGCCACGGCCACCGAGGCCGTCATCCGAGCCTCGTAGGCATCGGCGAGGTCGCGAAGGGCCTGGGCGCAGTCTCCGGCGTAGGCGGGACCATGCATCAGGGCCAGGGTGCGGGGCTCCAGCTCCGCCAGCTGACGGATGGTCGGCGCCGTGTCGGCGGTCAGGGCAGTGGCGCCGAAGACGTCCTCGGCGTCGAGGGCGGGCTGGATGAGGTCGGCGTCGTGGACGATGGACGGGGACTCTCCGATCTGGGTGAACAGATCGCCGCAGAACAGCGTGCGCGAGGTCTGGTCGAAGAGGACCTGCGCCTCCCAGCCGTGGGGAACGTGCGGCGTCGGGATGGTGACCACCACGTGGGCCCCGAGGTCCTGGGCCTCGCCCGGCTGAGCCACCGCGGGCGGCCGGTCGGCCAGGTCGTTCAGCGAGACCATGCACCCGAGCGGGTTGAAGAGCACCTCGCTCCGGGGAGCGGCCTCCAGCCATTGGTTCATCGAGCCGCTCTCGTCCGACTCGACGTGCCCGAAGCTGATCCACCGGAGCTGGTCGACGTCGATCACCTTGGCCACCGCGTCGGACACCAGAGGGAACAGGGCCCGGGCACCGGTGTGGAACAGGAGCGGCTCGTCGCCGGTCATCAGGTACTGGTTGAAGGTGAAGCCGCCCGGGGCGACCTCCGGCACGACTGTCGAGAGGCGGTACACCCCGTCGGCGATCTCATGAATGTTCGTCTGCATGAAGGGAACGATGACAGCTGGGCCCGAGGGTGTCATGGGGGTGGACACCCTCAATTAAGCGAGGTGGGCGGCCGCCAACTCGGCCAGCGCCGTACGGCTCCGCACTCCGGTGCGGTCGAACAGGCTGCTCAGGTGGCGTTCGACCGTCTTGGGCGAGAGATAGAGCTCCGCCGCGATCTCCTTGTTGGTCCGGCCCTCGACCACGAGCTTGAGGACATCGACCTCCCTGCTGGTGACACCCATCCCCCGCAGCGAGGTCGGCACCTCTGATTCACCCCGCCCTCGTCGGGAGACCGGCGCACCGGCCTCGGCGAGCAACGCTCGACAGCGGCGGACCAGGCGATCGAACCGGTGCGCCGCGAACCACGCCTCGGACTCCCGGAGCCACGGGACCGGGTCCGCCCACCCATCCCGGATGGCGGCGCGGGCCACCAGCATCCAGACGGGGTGCATCATGCCCCGCTCGATCGGCGAGGCCGCCATGGCCTGGCGAGCCCGGGACAACGCCCGGCCGGAGCGGTCGAGGTCGCCGGCGCGGCCGAAGGCGATGGCGTCGCACAGGTCGCCGGCCGTCGTGAAGAGGGCGAGACCCCGAGATGCGGTCCCCTCTCGGAGCTCGTTCCGGGCCGCCTCGCCGAGATCCTCGTCGTCCATCGTGTGCAGCACCGCCCAGACGACCCGACCGGGATACACCGACGCGGCGAACGGCGCCCGGCGGACCTGCTCCATCATCTGCTCCATGAGCGCGGGCAGCTCGTCGAGCTCGTCGCGCACGAAGGCCCGGGTGGCCAGAACCCTCCCGTAGAGGTCAGCGAGGATCCGAGGGTCATCCGGGTCGCGCCGCAGGGCGGCGTCGATGGCCAGGTTCATCGCCTCGTCGTCGTCGCCGAGGGCGTGAGCGCCGGCCAGCCACAGCTGGGCCACCGGCTCGGTGGCCAGGTGGAACCGTCGGCTGGCATCGAGGCACGCCGTTGCCGCCTGGTGACACCCGGCTCGGTCGAAGTTGGTCAGCGCCATGTCGGCGATGGCCAGGTCCATCACCGCCACCGTGAGGTGGGCGCCGTAGCGGGCGGCGAGCTCACGGGTCGAGACGAGCACGCCGGGATCGACCTGGAACGAGTCGAGGGCGAGCTCCTGGCGCGCCCGGAGGTGCCACCGGGCGAGGCCGGCGGCCTCGGCGACGGCCTCGGCCTCCCGGAAGGCCTCACCGGAGAGGTCGATACCTCGAGGTCGCAGGATTCGCCCGAGGATCAGCAACGCCTCGCACAGCACCGACGCCTGATCGGTGGCCCGGGCCCCCTCCATGGCCCGCCGGGCCAGGGTCTCGGCCGTGGCCAGATCCGTGCCGTCGAGGGCCACTTCGGCCGATACGGCGTCGAGTCGAGCGGCCAGCGCCGGGTCCGACCCGCCCGCCATCGCCGCCCGAGCCTCCTCGACCGCGACCTCAGCCGCGCCCCGCTCGCCCGTGGCGACGGCGGCGTGGACGAGCACGACGAGCAGGTCGGCGCGCCGAGCCGCCGGCTCCTCGAGCGCCACCAGGTGCTCGGCGAGGCGGCGCCCCAGGATCAGGGCCTCGTCCGGCTTGCCCGCTGCGACCAGCACGTGGACCAGAGCCTCGTCGGCGTCGAGGGCCACGACCGGGGCCGCCGCCGCCAACTCCTGGGCGCGGCGCGCGGTCCCCTCGGCACTGGCCAGGGCCCCCGCCGCGAGCGCCCGACGGGCGCACTCGACGAGGTGGTCAGCCGCCGCCGCCGGGTCACCCGCGGCCTCGGCCAGATCGGCGGCGAGCTGACATGTCGGACCGGGAAGCTCCGGGTGGGCCCGTTCGAACGCGGGCCGAGCCCGGACCGCCAGCTCCCGACGCTCGGGGGGCAGGAGATCCGCCAGCACGGCCTCCCGGGTGAGGGCGTGACGAAAGCGGAACCCGGTGCCGTCCACCTCGACGATCTGGGCGTCGACCGCGGCGCGCAGCGACTCGACGGCGGTGCGGCCGTCGACGTCGGCGATGCCCGGAAGGAGGTCCCACTCGAAGAACCGGCCGAGCAGGCTCGCCGCGCCCAGGACCCGACGGGTGGTGGGATCGAACTGCTCGAGGCGCCGGGCGATCGAGGCCCGCAGGCTCGCCGGCACCGCCGGGGTCAGGGTGCCCACGACCTCCCAGTAGCTGTCGGCCCGCACGAGGGTCCGGGAGGCCACGAGCCCGGCCAGCAGCTCCTCGACGAGGAAGGGGTTCCCGTCGCTGTGGGCGAGGATGAAGTCCCGGATCCCGGCCGGCGGATCGGTCGTCTCGAGGCACGCCGCCACCATCCGATCCACGGCCGACTCACCGAGTGGATCGAGGGAGACCACCGACGATGCATCGCGGCGCTCCAGCCGGTCGACGATCGCCAGGGCGGGCTCGACCGGCCTCGTCGTGCACACGCACGCGGCCCGCTGCGAGCGAAGGGCCTCGCTCAGGTACTCCACCACCGACAGGGTCTCGGGATCGGCCCAGTGCAGGTCTTCGATGAGCAGCACCTGAGGCCGTTCGGTCGAGAGCACAGCGAGGAGTCGCACCACCGCCTCGCCCAGCAGCACCGGCGAGTCGTCGGCCACCTCGGCGCCACCCCAGCTCGGAACGAGCCGACCGAGCTGGCCGCTGAACCCGGCGAGGGACGGGTCGATCGGGAGATCTCTCCCGCGCGCCACGCCGAGGAAGGCCTCGGCCAGCGGGCGATACGGAGCCGGCATCTCGGCGGGCAGGGCCCGACCGGCCAGCACGTCGCACTCACCGGCGGCGACGGCCTCGCGCACCAGCCTCGACTTGCCCGCCCCGGCGGGGCCGACGACGACGGTGACTCCCCCGTTGCCCTGTCCGAGCTCTGCCAACCGGTGCTCGAGCAGTCGCCGCTCGACGTCGCGACCGATGAGCTCCGGACACAGCATGGGGGGATCGTACGACCGGGCCCGGACCGACGGCTTCCGACCCGGCGCCGGCCCTATCGGGCCGACCGCGTTCCGGTCGGGTCCTCAGGCGAGCAGGGGTACCAGCGCGTCGACGGTGTCGAGGTCGTCGATGGCGGCGATGGACCGGTTGCGGAAGGCGTCGGAGAACTCGCGTTGGTCCTCACCGTTGTAGGGCGGGACCAACGACAGGAACGAGGCCAGCATCGTGTAGCCGGTGTGGATCCGGTGGGCCTCCCACGCGTCGGCGAAGGTGATCTCGAGCCCACCGAGCGATTGCCGCACCTCGAGATAGTGCTTCAGCAGGTCGCGCTCGTGGCGGCGACGTTCGTCGGTCGTCATCGCCATGCTGATGAAGTAGCTGGCGTCGCGCATCGGCGTGGTGATGGCCAGCAGCCCCCAGTCGAGGAACCCGACCCGATCGCCGTCGATGAAGACGTTGCCGATGTGGGGGTCACCGTGGATCAGCGTGTGGGGACCCGCATCCCACAGGGCGAGGACCGCATCCGGGGCGGAGATGTACATCTCGGCCACGGCGACATACCCGTCGGAGAGCACGTCGGCATGCTCGTCGATCACCTGGCGCAGGATGGGCACCGTGAGCTCGGGCGAGCTCGGCGGCTGGGCCGTCACCCACGGGCGCACCGCGGCGAGGCGTTCGCCGTCCTCGAAGCGCACGTGAAGGGCAGCGAGGTCGGCGAGCGCACCAGCGGCGAGACCTGCCGGAATACCCCACGTGCCGTCGGACATCGCACATCCGGACGCGGCGAGGTCTTCCAACAGGATGAGGAACGCACCCCCCTCGTCGGCCGCCGAGAAGTAGCTGGTCGGGATCCTCATGTCGAGAGAGGGGGCGAGGTCGGCGAAGAAGCGGGCTTCACGGGCCCCCATGCCGGTGGCGCCGACGGCGGCACGGTGTGCCGGGTCGAGGGCGGCCATCTTGGCGAACACGGTGGCGGGACCACCTGGGGCATCGGCGTAGGTGAGCGCAAAGCGCACGTGGTGGTTGGTGCTCGTGCGGTCGTCGAGAACCTCGATCGACTCCACCCGAGCACCAGGGTGCCGTTCCTGGAGCACGTCGGTGAACCAGTCGGGGGTGAGCTCGACCGGGTCGACCGGAACGGCGGTGCTCATCGGGCCCCTCCCGTCGCGTCGATGTTCTGTCCCTTGGTGTCGCCCATCGGTCCCCCCGCGCGATTCCGGCGGAGACCCAGAGCTCCGTCCGCCGCCAGCACGGTAGTGCGGCGACCGCGGCCCAAGTCCGGGGACCAGCCCTTGCCGACTCGCCTCGGGGCACGAAGACTGGCGGCGTGCGCCCCACCGAAGAGCTCTTGGGGCGTGGGTCCGAGCAGCGACGGATAGAGGCACTACTCGGGGCTGCGCGCAACGGACGCGGGGGCGCGCTCCTCGTCACCGGGGAGCCCGGCATCGGCAAGTCGGCGCTGATCGAGGCTGCGACCGCTGGAGTTCCCGCCATGACGAGACTCCGGGTCGACGGCTACGAAGCCGAGTCGTCCATCCCCTTCGCCGCCATCGATCGCCTCCTCATACCGCTGCGCCGATTCATCACCGACCTGCCCGCCAGCCACCAACAAGCGCTCCACGTGGCGGTCGGAGCCACCACTGGGCCACCTCCAGACCGGTTCCTCGTCGGTCTGGGGGTCCTCGGACTGCTCGCCGCCGCCGCCGACTCGGAGCCCGTGGTCTGCGCGGTCGACGACACCCATCTGCTCGACCGCGAGTCACTCGATGTCCTGTCCTTCGTGGCCCGCCGGCTCGAGGCGGAATCCGTCGCCCTGGTGCTCGCCGGGCGGATCGGCCACGAACTGGAGGCGGCGACCGCGGGCATGCCGGTCCTCGAGCTCGTGGGCCTCCCTGCCGACGCCGGCGTGAAGCTCCTCACTTCCTCGGTCACCGCGAAGATCGATCCCGCGTCGGCCGCCCAGATCGTGGCCGCCACCGGCGGCAACCCACTCGCCCTCATCGATCTCGCCGGCGAGCTGACGGCCCGACAGCTGGTCGAGTCCAGCTTCACCACCGAGCCTCTCCCAATCGGACGCCACCTGGAGGCGCACTACCTCCGGCGGGTTCGCGACCTGTCCGCCGCCGCCCAGCTGTGGCTGGTGGTCGCAGCCGCGGACTCCGGCGGCACCCTCGCCCTGGTCGACGCGGCGGCCCGGCAGTTGGGCCTCGACGACGGCCTGGGCGACGACGCCGAAGGCGCGGGGCTCGTCGAGTTGAGCGAGGTCGTCAGGTTCCGCCATCCGCTGGTCCGGTCGGCGGCCTACAACGCAGCCCACGGCGCCCAGCGGCGCCGGGTCCACACCGCTCTCGCCATCGCCTCGGGGCAGGCGGGCTTGGTCGAGGTCGAGGCCTGGCATGCAGCGCGAGCGTCCCTCGGCCCCGACCCCGACGTGGCTGATCGCCTCGAGCAGGTCGCCGACCTGGCCGCGAGGAAGGGCGGCTCGTCGTCCCGAGCGCGGGTGCTGCGCCAGGCGTCGGCTCTCACGCCCCCCGGACCTCTCCGGTACGCCCGCCTCGTCGCGGCCGCCGAAGCGGCGCTGGCGGCCGGCGCGGCCCAGCTGGCCGACACCCTCCTCGACGACGTCGACGAGGGCGAGCTCGACGCCGTGTGGCTCGGCCGCATGATCGCCACCCGGGCCAGCATCGCCGTCTTCGCCGCCGATCCCGAGCTGACAAGGGCCGGAGCCAAGATGCTGCGAGCCGCGGAGCTGTTCCACGATCGAGACCCCGCCCTCGAACAGGACGCGCCTGATCAAGGCCTTCGAGTTCACTCTGCCCCCCGAGCGCGGCGCCCGGGGAACGACGCTTCCCGAGCTCGGGCGACGGATGAGTGCGGGTGCCGAGCTGGCGGATGGGGTGGCGGCGACCATCCTGCGGGGGCTGAGCGCCCTCATCCTGGCCCCCTACGACGAGGCAGTGCCCGTGATGCGCACGGCGGTGAACGCCTACTCCGACCTCGAGCCGGCCGACCTGCTCCGCTACGGCGCCACCAGCGTGGCCCTCACGACGGCCCTGTGGGACGCCAACGCCCGCATCGAGTGCCTGCATCGCACCGCCGATGCAGCCAGGGAGGCCGGGGCGCTGCAGCTGCTCGACGCTGCGCTGTGGATCATCTCGTTGTGCGAGGTCAACGGGGGCAGCCCTCGGCGGGCGGCGAGCGCCATGAACCAGGTCCGTGAGCTGCGCCGGGCCAACGGCTACGACGCCGAGCACGTGATCAACGTGTCCCTGCTCGCCTGGTCGGGAGCCCCGGTCGACCAGGTCCAGGCCATCGCTGACGGTGCCGCCGCCATGGGCTACGAGGGCGTGCGGGCCGCGGGACAGGCCGCGCTGGCGGTCCGGGCCCTGTCCGATGGGCGCTACAAGGATGCCTTTGCCCTGCTCAGTCCCCTGATCGCTGATCCGTTCCTCCAGGTCACGCCGATCAACATCCCCGACTTCGTCGAAGCTGCCACCCGATGCGGTCACCACGCCGAGGCCGTCGTGCAGGCCGCGTGCCTCGAGACGATGGCCGAGACGACCCGGTCGCCCTGGGCCCGGGGCGTGGCCTGGCGAGCCCGGGCCCTGCTCGAGGGCCACGACGCCGAATACGCCTTTCGTCAGAGCCTGATCTGCCTCGGCGGGATCCCGGTGGAGTCGGAGTCTGGCCCGAACCCACCTCCTCTTCGGCGAATGGCTGCGACGGAACCGGCGCCGGCGCGAGGCGCGCGAGCAGTTGCTGATGGCGAAGGAGATCTTCGAGCGCATCGACGCACCGACGTTCACCGCCCGGGCCGTCACCGAGCTTCGAGCTCTCGGCCACATGCCGGCGGGGGAGGTCGGTCCCGAGCGCAGATCGCCGGTGGAGCTGACCGCCCAGGAGCAGCTCGTCGCCCAGCTCGCCAGCGCCGGCCACACCAATGCCGAGATCGCAGGGACGATGTTCCTGAGCCCGAACACCGTCGACTACCACCTGCGCAAGATCTTCCAGAAGCTCGGGATCTCCTCGCGCCGCCAGCTCCGGGACCACCTCGACAGCATCCGCTGAGCCCCGCCTGTTCCGGACTACGCGAAACGCGTGGTCCACGCCCGGCCGCCTCACCTCACACTCGCGACACCGAGCTGACGAGAGAGGCGAGCCATGCCCTATGTGAAGGCGGACGACGGTGCGGAGATCTTCTACCGCGACTGGGGGACCGACGGCACGCCGGTGCTGCTCAGCCACGGCTGGCCCCTCAACGGCGACGCCTGGGAGGCTGCCGCCCTCTTCCTCGCCGAGCACGGCCACCGGGCCGTCGCCCACGACCGCCGAGGGCATGGCCGCTCGAGCCGCACCTGGCACGGCAACGAGATGGACACCTACGCCGACGATCTGAGCTGCCTGATCGAGGCACTCGACCTGCGCGAGCTCACACTGGTCGGCCACTCCACCGGTGGAGGGGAGATCGTCCGCTACGGCGCCCGCCACGGAACCTCCCGGGTCGCGGGGATGGTGCTCGTGTCCGCGGTCCCGCCGCTCATGCTGCGTACCGACGACAACCCCGAGGGCCTTCCGGTCGAGGTGTTCGACGAGATCCGGGCGGGTGAAGCGTCCGACCGTTCCCAGCTCTACCGCGATCTCGCCGACGGCCCCTTCTTCGGCCACAACCGGAGGGGTGACGTGGACCAGGGATTCCGGGATGCCTTCTGGCTGCAGAGCATGGCATGCGGGCACCGCGCGGCCTACGCCTGCATCGCCGCCTTCTCGGCCACCGACTTCCGCGCCGACCTGGCCACCATCGACGTACCCACCCTCGTCATCCATGGCGACGACGACCAGATCGTCCCCATCGAGGTCGGCGGGATGCGCTCGGCCGCCCTCGTCGAGGGGGCCCGCCTGACGGTCTACGAGGGCGGAGCCCACGCCCTTCCGGACGTCGCGCGCGACCGGCTCCACGCTGACCTCCTCGCCTTCATCGACTGCTGAACCCACACACCACTGGAAAGGACCCAACCATGACCACCAAGTCCGGCACCCCAGAGACCATCGTCCTCGTCCACGGCTTCTGGGTGACACCACGGAGCTGGGAGGACTGGATCGCCCACTACGAAGCCCAGGGCTTCACGGTCGTGGCCCCCGCGTATCCCGGCTTCGAGGTCGAGGTCGAGGCCCTCAACGCCGACCCGACCCCGATCGTCGAGCTGCGGGTCCCCGCCCTGATCGAGCACCTCGAAGAGGTGGTCGGCGCCCTGGACGAACCCCCGATCCTCATCGGCCACTCTGCTGGTGGCGCCTTCGTCCAGATCCTGCTCGACCACGGCTTCGGCACGTGCGGCGTCGCCATCAACTCCGCGCCCACGGAAGGGGTGAAGGTCGTCCCCGCCGCCCAGATCAAGGCCACGTTCCCAGTCCTCAAGAACCCCGCCAACCACCACAAGGCCGTGGGCTACACCCTCGAGCAGTGGACCTACGCGTTCACCAACACCTTCACCGAGGACCGAGCGCGGGAGACCTACGAGCGCTACCACGTCCCCGCCTCGGGGCGAATCCTCTGGGACAGCGTCCTGGCCAACGTCGAGCCCGGCCACCAGGGCACCTGGGTCGACTACCACAACGACGACCGAGCGCCGTTGCTGTTCGTCTCCGGCAGCGACGACAACCTGATGCCGCCCCGCATCCAGCAGTCCAACCTCAAGCACTACAAGTCCGACACGACCACCGAGATCGTCGAGTTCGAAGGACCGCACCTGCTCCCGAGTACCGACGGTTGGGAGGCGGTCGCCGACCACGTGCTCGACTGGGCGCTTCGGCACGTCGCCACTCCGGCACCCGAACCTGCATGAGTCGGATCGAGGTCACCCACATCGGTGGCCCGACGGTGTTGATCGAGGCCGCCGGCTGGCGAATCTTGTCCGATCCGACCTTCGATCCCCCCGGCCGCACCTACGGGTTCGGCTGGGGGACGCGTTCCACGAAGACCACCGGCCCGGCCCTCAGCCCGGCCGAGGTCGGCACCGTCGACGTGGTGTTGATCAGCCACGACAACCACGCTGACAACCTCGACGACGCGGGCCGCCGGCTCCTACCGGACGCCGGGACGGTGGTCACGACCACTCTGGCCGCGAGCCGCCTCGGCGTGGTCGCCAGGGGCCTCGACCCCTGGCAGACGACCATCGTGGAGGCGTCGAACCGACCGTCGCTGCGCATCACCGCGACTCCCTGTCGACATGGTCCGCCACTCAGCCGACCGATCGTCGGGCAGGTGGTGGGCTTCGCCCTCGAGTGGGACGGGCAGGACGCCGGGGCGGTCTGGATCACCGGCGACACGGTCCTGTACGACGGCGTGCGCGAGGTCGCCGAGCGCCTCTCCGTCGACGTGCTGGTTCTTCACCTCGGTGAGGTCCAGTTCCCCATCACCGGTCCGGTGAAGTACTCGATGACCGCGGAGGACGGTATCGAGCTGTGCCGACTCGTCGAGCCGCGAACGGTGATCCCGGTGCACTACGAGGGCTGGTCCCACTTCCGTGAAGGCCGCGCTGAGGTCGAGCGCCGGATCGCCTCGGCCCCCGACGACACGCGCGCTCGGTTCCGCCTCCTCACCATCGGCGAGACCACGGACATCGAGACCTGACGACCTCGGCTCGGCAGCCACCCCGGCGAGGGTGACGCGCACCCCTCCGCTCCGTTCAGCAGCACGCGCCGGGGCCGGCGCCCTGCCGGCGCCGGCCCTGGCCAGAGTGAACTGGTGACGTTCAGCTGTACTGCACCCAGAAGGTCACCGGGGCGCTGAAGTGGAAGAAATAGGGCTCCCCGTACCCGGTCGGCAGCGCTCCCCCACCGGCCGAGGTCTGGATGGTGGCGTGGGCTTCGGTCTCGGTCCAACGGGTGGCACCGGCCGGTACGACGTCAAGGTCGAGTCCGATCACGTCGGCGGAGTTCCACGCCGTGCAGGTGACGGAGCTGTAACCGTGTGCCGGAAGGTCGTCGTAGTGGCCCTGCGCCTCGCAGATGTCACCGTCGTAGTCCCGGAACACGGACAGGCGCAGGTCGACCGTGCCATCGAGATCGGTGTATCGGTGGATCCCCTCCGACCCCGGCGTGTAGTCCGACCACCAGCCGTCCACCGAGAGAGCACGGCGCACCCCGTCGTCGTCCTTGCCCCCGGTGATGGTGAGGTCGCCCAGGCTCACGTACGCCTCGCGATGAGAGAGCGTCGTGAACACGCCGAAGGCCAGCGAGTGCCCGCCCTGCGAGTCCTGGGCCGACACCATGGCGTAGTAGGTCTGCCCTGGGTCGAGGTCGTCGACGGTCCAGGACAGGTGGTCGACCGGCCCGTTGCTCCATTCGAAGTTGCTGTACTCGTAGTCGCCGTCGCCGTCGGCGTCACCGATGACGGACACGAAGATGTCGGCGTCCACCGACGTCTCGACCACGAGCTCTGCTCCGAAGCCACGGGGGTAGGCGACGCCCTTGGTGACGCACTGGATGGCGCAGCCCCAGCCGGCGCTGAAGGAGTCGGCGCCCTGGAAGCCGCTGGTGGCGGGCGCGGACGGGGCGCCGGGGAAGGCGGTGAGGTCGAGCCCGGCCGGGACGAAACCCTTGACATCCACCTCGCCGAGCGGTTCGACGGGACGGGGATCAGGACGAACGGCCCCGTCGCCGGGTAGGACCACGACGGTGGTGTCGTCGGGCACGGTCTGCGCGGCGGCCCCCGCCGGCCCGTCGGCCTCGGAGAAGAGGCCCCGGGCGCCAGACGATGTCGGTGTGGACGTCGGGGCGGCGACCGAACCGGTTCGGTCGACCGCAGGGTCCGAGGACGGGGCGGCGGCGCCGAGCAGGAGAGCCGAGCCGCCGACGGCCGTAGCGGCGACCAGGGCGGTGGCGAGGAACGATCGGGGCTTCATCGGAGGGCCTCCAGTGGCTGCAGCTCGGTCCGTCCGAGCCGTCACCGGTCCTGACCGACGACCCCCAGCGCTCTTACAGGTCCGTTCGAGATCTCTCGACCGCCCGGTGAGCCTCTTGGGCTCAGGCCACCCCGCAAACCGACCGGAGGGCGTCCACGGCGAGGCCGGCCCGCTCCTCCTGTTTCAACGTGCAGTCGGAGAGCGCCTGCCCGATGCCCTCGCTGCACCGCTGCCACAGCTCGTCGGAGCCGGCCAGCCGAGCGACCGCATCGGGGACCTCGGCGGCGGTCGTCACCTCGAAGCCGGTCTCCCCGTCGCGCAGCCCGAACCCGTCGACCGAGCCCCGACCCCGAGCCCCGAGCCCCGACGACAGGAAAGCTCGCCGTGGCGTAGTCGAGGACCTTGAGCTTGAAACCACCGCCGCTCGGCCCGAACACGATCCCGGCCGTCCGGTTCGCCAGGTGCGACCACTTCTCGTCCTCGTCCACCGCGCCGAGGTAGCTCACGGCGGGGCTGTCGGTCGACACCGCCTCGGCCGGCCCCGGTCCGGCGATGTCCAGCGGGACAGAGCCGCGCCCTTCCTGCTCGTAGGCGGCGACGAGCGTGCGGAGGTTCTGGGCCTTCGCCCTCCACTCGAACGATCCCAGGTGCAGTGCCCGTGAGACCCGAGGTAAGCGCCCCACGGACCGAGGCGGAGAGGGCGGCTCCGGCGGCTGGCTTGCGCGGCCTGCGGCTGGACCAGCTCCAGCTCAGGAACTCCCGTCGCCACCGCGGAGCGGACCTGGTCCGAGTACGTCCCCATGCCCGTTCCGGCCCCGCCCAGGGGCGGTACCCAGAGAAGCCAGCCATCAGTGGTCACGACGGGAGCTCGTCGACAAGTGTTGGCCTCGAGGAGGCGCGCTGTACGGGCATGTCCTTTTGGCCTCCCCGACGATCCCGCACCTCCCCAGCGAGCACGGGCCAGCGATGGCGAACCGCCGGCGCAGCCGGTGGTGCGGTGCCGTACCACCGGCGCAGCCGGTGGTGCGGTGCCGTACCGTGGCACCACGGACGGGGATCGTCCGCCGAGAAGGGGGAAGTCGCATGGGGGAACGCCTCGAGGGCAAGGTCGCCTTCATCACCGGAGCGGCACGAGGCCAGGGTCGAGCCCACGCGGTCCGCATGGCCGAGGAGGGCGCCGACATCATCGCCGTCGACATCTGCGCGCAGATCGCCTCGAACCCGTACCCGCTGGCCACGCCCGAGGACCTGATGGAGACAGAACGGCTGGTGAAGGCCACCGGCCGCCGGATCGTCAGCCGCCAGGCCGACGTGCGGGAGCGCAGCGAGCTGCGAGCCGCCGTGGACGAGGGCGTCCGAGAGCTCGGGCGGCTCGACATCGTCGTCGCCAACGCCGGCATCTGCCCCATGAACACGGCCAAGCCGAACGCCATGGACTTCGTCGACGCCACCGACGTCGACCTGCTCGGGGTCATGAACGCGATCGCCGTGACCCTCCCCCACCTGCCCGACGGGGCGTCGATCGTCATCACCGGTTCGACCGCGGCGATGATGGCCAACACCGTGCAGTCCGACCCGGGCGGCGCCGGCTACGGGTGGGCCAAGAACGTGTTGATGACCTACACCGAGCAGATGGCCCTGCACCTCTCGCCCCGCTTCATCCGGGTGAACTGCATGCACCCGACCAACGTGAACACGCACCTCATCCAGAACGACGGCATCTACCGGGTGTTCTGCCCCGACATCGAGAACCCCACGCGCGAGGACGCCGAGCCCCGGTTCACCTACTTCCAGGGCATGCCCATCCCCTACGTCGAGCCCGTCGACATCGCCAACCTCGCGGTGTTCCTCGCTTCGGAGGAGTCGAGGTACATCACCGGCCAGCAGATCCGGGTCGATGCCGCCTCGCTGCTCAAGTTCCCGAACGGCCCCGTCTGACGTCGCGAGCCATGGGCGGTGGCCCCCGCCTCGACCGCACGTTCCCGCCATCGATCCCGATCGGAGCGATCCATGCTCGAGACCGACTACCTCGTCGTCGGAGCCGGCGCCATCGGGATGAGCTTCGTGGACGCCCTCATCGAGGGCTCCGACGCCGACGTCGTCATGATCGACCGGCGCCACGGCCCCGGCGGCCACTGGTTGGACTCGTACCCGTTCGTCCAGCTGCACCAGCCCTCGATGAACTACGGCGTCAACTCGACGCCCCTCGGACTCGACCGGATCGAGGAGACCGGGCCGGACAGCGGGTTCTACGAACGTGCTTCCGGCACCGAGATCTGTGGCTACTACGACGAGGTCATGCGCCACCGCCTCCTGGCCTCGGGTCGGGTCCGGTTCTTCCCCATGAGCGACTACGAGGGCGATGGCCGGTTCCGATGCCGGTTGACCGACGAGGTCACCGACGTCAGGGTGCGGCGCAGGGTCGTGGACGCCACCTACATGGCGTCTCGTGTCCCGGCCGTCGACCCGCCCCCGTTCGCCGTCTCCGACGAGGTTCGCTGGATCCCCGTCGGCGAGCTGACCAGGATGGAGCACCGCCCGGCCGGCTTCGTGATCGTGGGCGGGGGCAAGACGGGGCTCGACGCCGCGTGCTGGCTCCTCGATCGGGGCACCACACCCGATGACATCACCTGGATCCGACCGGGCGACGCCTGGCTGTTGAACCGCCGCTGCTTCCAACCCGGTGACGGCGTGCTCGCCACCCTCCAAGGGGTGGTGGAGCAGTTGGAGGCCGTCATGACGTGCGCCACGGTCACCGAGGTCTTCGAGACGATCGAGCGCCGAGGTGTCGTGATGCGCATCGATCCGAGCATCGAGCCGGTGATGATGCGGGGCGGCACCGTCAGCCCGGGCGAGCTCGAACAGCTGCGCCGGATCACCAACGTGGTCCGCCTCGGTCACGTCACCCGCGTCGAGCCCCACGAGATCGTGCTCGACCATGGGTCGATCCCGTCCACGCCCGACCATCTCATCGTTCACTGTGCCTCCGCCGGGCTCAGTGACAACCCGCCGAAGCCGATCTTCACCGACGACCTGATCACTCTCCAGGCCGTCACCCGGGTGAACCTCTCCCTCTCGGCCGCGCTGACGGGCTACCTCGAGACCACCGCCCGCACCACCGCCGAGAAGGACCGGCTCTGCCAGCCCAACCCCTGGCCCCAGACCCCGTTCGACTGGCTGCGCCACGTCCTCGTGGGGATGCGCAACGAGACGGCGTGGGCGAGTGAGGCCGACATCCAGGCGTGGATCAACTCCTGCCGCCTCGACCTGCTGGGCGCGCTGCGGACCGAACCCGACACCGAGCGGGTGCACGAGCTCCAGAACCGGCTGTTCACCGCGCTGTTCCCCGCCCTGGAGAAGCTGGACACCTTCGCCGCGGATGCCACGCCGGCCGAGCGGGCCCGCATCTACGAGCACACCTGAAGCTCGGCGCCACCGCTCCGACCACCCCGGGACCCTCGTCGTCGCTCGAGCGCGCCGGCGGCGGCACAGACAGGTGTCAGTCCACCGGGCAGGACTGCTCCTCGAGCCCGACGAGGGCGGAGAAGCGCCCCACGAGGCACATCACGCACAACAGGGCCAGTTCGACGACCTGCTCGGGTGTGAAGTGACGGCGCAGCGCCGCCTTGTCGGCGTCGGTCACCGAGAGGTGGTCGGTGGCGAACTTCGTGGCGAACACGACGGCGGCATGCTCGGCGTCGTCCATCAGCGACGGTTCGGACGAACCGATCTCGGCGACCAGCTCGTCGTCGAGTCCGGCGGCGACGGCGGTGGGGTGTCGACCGGCCATGCACACCTGGCAACGGGTGGTCTGGGCGACGGCGATGCGCACGAGCTCGGTCACACGGGGTCCGAGGTGGTTGTCGAAGCGCAGCTGGCCGTAGACGTCGTTGTAGCGCCGGAAGTGGTCGGGCGCGTGGGCCATCAGTCGGATGAAGTCCTGCAGACCCGGACGCTCGGTGGCCTCCCACTGCGCCTCGAGGTCCTCCGGTAGATCCTCGACCGCCACCAGCGGAACGAACTGCTCGTCCATGACCCCTCCTTTCCCCGGCCAGACAGTAGAGCGCCCGGGGCCTCGAACGATCGCCGGCGAGTGGACGATCGAGAGGATCACAGCATGGCGCCGGCCTGGTGTGACCCGGACCTCCGGTCACTGGTCCGGACAGAGGCCCTTCACCGGGTTGCGGACCGTGGCGTCGGGCATCAGCGTGTTGCAGAAGGTCGCGCCGTCGAGGTTGGCGCCGTCGAGGTTCGCTCCGGTGAGGTCGGCGTTGGTCAGGTTGGCACCCGAGAGGTTCGCCCCGGAGAAGTTCGTGCCGTTGGCGTTGCTGTCGGGTAGCTGCACCCCGGTGAGATCGGCTCCCGAGGCGTCGGCGCCCACGATGGACCCGAAGCTGAGGTTGGCCTTGACGAGTTTCGCGTCGCGGAGGTCGGCACCGTTCAGCGAGGCGAACACCAGCTGGGCGCCCGAGAGGTCAGCCAGCCGGAAGTGCCCGTTGGCCATGCTGCCGCCGACGAAGGTGATGCCGCGCAGCTCGGCCCCCTCGCCCTCGGCGAGATCGAGCACGACGGCGTCCATGTCCGAGCCCGAGAAGTTCGCCCCCTGGACACGGGAGTACGGGAGCACGGCGCCGGTGAGCTCCTGGCGGGCCAGGTCGGCTTCCTTGCACGTCGTTCGGGGCTCCAGGCGACACCCGCCGACCGTCGTCCCGACGGCGACGAACGGAGCGTCATAGGTGAGAGCCAGCGTGAAGTAGGGGTTGATCGGGGTGAGCTCCAGCGGCGGATCGGTGCTCGGCGGGTTGTTCCCGCAGGCCGCGATGGCCGCCTCCGCCGAGCTCTGAGGGTTGCGGATCGAACCGTCGGGCATCGTGGTCTGGCAGAAGTTGACGTCGTCGAGCTTGGCGTCGGCGAGGTCGACCCCGGTGAGGTCGGCCAGCGCCAGGTTGGCGCCGGTGAGGTCCGCGCCGCGCATCGTCGACGACGTCAGCTGGGCGGAGGTGAAGTTCGCCTCTTTCAGGTCGGCCCCGCTGAAGTCGGTGTCGGCCCCGGCGACCAACACCCATTGGCTGCCCGTCAGGTTCGCGTCGCGGAACGAGGCCTTGGTGGTGGACGTGGCGTTGATCTGGGTTCCGCTGAGATCGGCACCGTCGAGGGTGGCGAAGGCGAGGTCGGCCTGGAGCAGGTTGACCTTCGAGAGGTTGGCGCCGCTCAGGTCCGAGTAGGCCAGGAACGCTCCCTGGAGGTACTGGCCGGCGAGCTCGGCTCCGGGGCACTTCGTGTAGGCGTTGATCGTGCAACCACCAACGACGGTGCCGGCCTGGACCTGGGCGCCGAACAGGGCCTTGGCGGCGACGTAGTAGGGACTCGACGAGTCGATGGTCACCGACTTCGGGGCGGGCGTCGACGGCGGAACCGTCGTGCCTTCGTCGACCGTGGTACCCGTCGATCCCTGCGCCGCGGAATCGCTCCCGCACCCGGCCAGCACGGCCAAGGTGACCAGCAATGCCCCGATCGCAACGAATCTCCGCCTGGTGGTCGCCATGGTCTCCTCTGTGTCCTCCCTGTCCGCTGACCGCCCAAGGGATCGGCGCGTCGGGCGCGCTCCTTGACCGGGCGCGCTTCGCCGCTTCCGGAAGCACCCGGCCCCGAAGGTGGACCAAGCCCATGGCTCCCCTAGGTTCGTCGGAGACCGAGCCGGAGGAACACATGGCGTACACCCGGGCATCCATCCCTGATCTCACCGGCCGGGTGGCCGTCGTGACCGGCGCGAACGGAGGCCTCGGTCTGGAGACGGCCAAGGCACTGGCGGGCAAGGGGGCCCACGTCGTGATGGCCGCCCGCAACCAGACGAAGGCGGCGTCGGCCGTCACGGAGATCCGGGCCGACACGCCGGACGCCTCGATCGAGATCGTCCCGCTCGACCTCGGCTCGCTGGCTTCGATCCACGAGGCGGCCAGCCAGACACTCACCGCCCACCCGACGATCGACATCCTCGTCAACAACGCCGGGCTGATGGCGATGCCCGAGCAGCGGACCGATGACGACTTCGAGATGCAGTTCGGTGTCAACCACCTCGGCCACTGGGCCCTGACCGCTCAGCTGATGCCGGCTCTGGTGGCCGCCGATGCCGCGCGGGTGGTCACGGTCACCAGCACGGCCCGCCACATGGGACGGGCCGTCGATCCAGCCAACCCCCACCTCGAAGGGCGCTACAGCCCGTGGGGGGCCTACGGGCAGGCCAAGTTGGCCAACTACCACTTCGCCGAAGGCCTGCAGGAGGCCTTCGAGCAGGCCGGCGTGCGAGCCCAGAGCCTGTCCGCCCACCCCGGACTCTCGAACACCGATCTCCAGGCCACCACGGTGGCCGAGGGCGGGACCGGCTTCCTCGGCCCCGCTGCCCACCGATTGACCGAGCTCATGGGCATGGACGCCGCCCAGGGTGCCCTCCCCCAGATCCGTGCGGCCACCGACCCTCACGCCGCCGGAGGCCAGCTGTACGCCCCCCGGTTCGCCAGCAACGGTCCGGCGGTGCGCCGACCCGTCCTGCGACCGGGCCGGGCCAAGGCCATCGCCACGCTCTGGAAGGTCTCCGAGCGCGAGACCGGCATCCCCCTCGTCATCGCGTGACCACCACGTTCGCGTGCCCCGACGGACAGGAATGACGCCACCAGCGGAGACGTTCGCCACCACATGAGCGAATCGCAGACGCGCATCCGGATCGAACGCAACCCGAAGTGGGTTCGAGGCGTCAACCATGGCCGCACGGTCGTCGACAGCCGGGACGTGCGCCTGGTCTGGGAGAACCCCTACTACCCGGCCTGGTACATCCCGGTCGACGACGTGGCCGGCGAGCTCGTGGCCAACGGCAACACGCTTCGCTCCCCCCGCCGCGGCGAGGGCACCCGGTACGACCTCGTGGTCGACGGCGACTCCACTGCCGACGCAGCCTGGAGCCACGTCGACTCCCCGGTCGAGGAGCTGCGGGGCCTGGTGCGGTTCGAGTGGGACGCCATGGACGCCTGGTTCGAGGAGGACGTCGAGGTCCACGTCCACCCTCGAAATCCGGGGACACGGGTCGACATCCTCTCCTCGTCGCGCCACGTGCGGGTGATCGTCGACGGCGAGGTGGTCGCCGATTCCGCTCATCCGACGCTGCTGTTCGAGACCGGACTCCCGACCCGCTACTACCTGCCCCACACCCACGTCGCCATGGAGAAGCTCACCGCCACCGACTCCTCGTCGGGCTGCCCCTACAAGGGTTTCGCCCGCTACTGGAGCGTCACGACCGCGACGGCCAGCCACGAGGACCTGGCGTGGAGCTACCCCACCCCGCTGCCGGAGTCCTTGGGCGTCGCCGGGCTGGTGTGCTTCTACAACGAGAAGGTGGACCTCGAGGTCGACGGCGTGATGCTCGACCGGCCCCGGACCAAGTTCTCCTGAGACTCCTGGATCCAGGGGGACCGAGATCCCGGACGCCTTCTCGCCTGTGCTGGCTGCGGCTGTCAGGCTCCGTCGGCTGCGCTGATGACCCGCCCCGGGAGCGACCCGGTGATCTTGCCGTCGAGTTGAACGGGCACTCCGGCCACCACGGTGGCCCGGTAGCCGCCGTCGGGGCGACGAAGGCGGGCACCACCCGCGGGGAGGTCGTGCACGAACTCGTCGGCGCCGTAGTCGAGCTCGTCCAGCGCGAACACGGCGAGGTCGGCCACCTGGCCGGCGGCGATTCGGCCTCGGCCGTGGAAGCCGAACACGTCGGCCTGACGACCGGTGAGCTCGTGGACCGCGGCCTCGAGGGTGAAGTCGGCGCGCTCGCGGACGTGGCGGGTGAGCAGGAGCGTGGTGTCGCCCGAGGCGCACAGCATCTGCATGTGGGCGCCGGCGTCGGATGAGCTGATCAGCACCGACGGATCCAGCAGGGTGCGGGCCACCCCGTCGACGTCGGCGTTGGAGACCCCCACGGCGACCACGCCCGGGCGGGCATCGTTGGCCGCCACGAAGTCGGCGAAGACGTCCGAGGGGTGCCCTCCCACCGTGTCGACCAGATCGGCGAGGCTCCGGCCCCGCCACTGCTCGTTCTCGGCGCCCACGACCTCGACGAAGCGCACCGCCTCCAGGCGACGGTGCGGGAACAGGGCACGCTCGGTGCGGTCCCACTCCTCACGCGCGGTGCGGCGCCACTCCGGGTCACCGAGGAGGCGGAGCTTCTCGTCGTGGTCTGCGGCGACGATGCGGTGCCAACCCTCGGGCATGGACATGAACATCATCGACGAGTCCCAGTTGAGGCGGAAGTCGATGGTGCGGGGCGACAGCTGTGGGTAGAACCCGATGCCCTCGGTGGCCAGCCGCTCCGCCATCTCGACCCAGCGCCACGTGCGTGACGGATCCGAATCGGTGTGGGTGAAGCCCGTCCACGTGAAGGGGATGCCCCGGGTGCCCGAGCGGCGGGCCATGGCCTCCAGCTCGACCTCGGGTGAGTCGCCGAGCAGGGCCGGGCACCATCTCGACCAGGCCCCGTCCGTAACCCGCCGATGACGTCGAGGAGGGCGTCGAGCTCGTCTCCCGCAGCGGCACGGGAGGGAACCGGGCGACCGTCCTTGTCGACGTCGAGCAACGACGTCGACAGCCCCCAGGCCCCCGCCGCCATCGCCGCGTCGAACAACGTGGCCATGGCCGCGATCTCGCGGGCGTCGGCCGCTCGGGTCCAGGCGTCGTCACCCATGACGAGGAGGCGGAGCGGGCTGTGGCCCACCAGGGCGGCCAGGTTGGTGCCGGCGCCGGTGGCGTTCACCGTGTCGCGGTATCCGGCGTAGTCGGACCAACTCCACGGGACCTCGTCGTCGAACAGGTGCCGGGGCACGTCCTCGATGTAGGCGAACAGATCCGACACCGTGCCTCGCGTGGCCTCCGACACCGGGTAGAGCGAGAGGCTGCAGTTGCCCACCAGCATGGTGGTCACACCGTGGAGGGGCTCGGGATCGAGGGTCGGATCCCAGAAGACCTGGGGATCGGTGTGGGCGTGGGTGTCGATGAACCCGGGCGTGACGACGGCACCGGCGGCGTCGATCTCCGGCTCCCCGTCGGGCACCAGATCGGGGCCGACCTCGGTGATGCGCCCGTCGCGCACCCGGACATCGGCCCGCACCGATGGTGCGCCCGTGCCGTCGACGACGTCGCCGCCGCGGATGATCAGGTCGTTCGTGGTCATCGTGGCCCCCACTCCGGCGAACCCCGTGGCCGCCACCGCCAGCATCCCACGGCGGCGCCCGGTGACGTCCAGCGGCGCTAGCGGGATCGGGGAAAGCCGAGCCCGAACATGGCGATGAGGTCGCGCTGCAGCTCGTTGGTGCCACCCCCGAAGGTGAGGATCACCACGCCGCGGATGGCTGACTCGAGCCGCCCCCGGAGCTCGGCGGCGGGCGAGCCCTCCTGCACGTAGGCGGCGGGGCCGACGACGTCCATGAGGAGGCGGTAGAGCTCGAGGTAGAACTCGGTGCCGTACACCTTGACCGTCGACGCATCGGCTGGGTGCAGCTTCTCGTTCTTGGCAGACCACGCCACCTTCCAGTTGGCCAGGCGGAGGAACTCGAGGCGGGCGTGGCACCGGGCCAGGATGAGCTGGACCCACTCCTGGTCCGCGACGCGACGGCCGTCGGGGAGCGTCGTGTCCTGAGCCCATCGCCGGACGTCGGTGAGGATGCGCTCGGGGCTGCCGCTGGCGCAGAGGGTCACCCGCTCGTGGTTGAGCTGGTTGGTGATGAGGCCCCAGCCGCCGTTCTCTTCGCCGACGAGGTACTTGGCCGGCACCCGCACGTCGTCGAAGTAGGTGGCGTTGATGTCGTGGGAGGCCATCAGCTTCAGCCGCTGCAGGGTGATGCCCGGGGTGTCGAGCGGAACGATGATCACCGAGATGCCCTTGTGCTTCTTGGCCTCGGGGTCGGTGCGGACCGCCAACCAGACGTAGTCGGAGCCACCGGCGAGTGACGTCCACATCTTCTGGCCGTTGATGATGTACTCGTCGCCGTCGCGAACGGCCCGGGTCTGGAGGGCCGCCAGATCGGTGCCCGCACCGGGCTCGGAGTAGCCGATGGCGAAGTGGATGTCACCGGCGAGGATCTGGGGCAGGAAGAAGTCCTTCTGCCACTCGGTCCCGTAGTTCATGATCGTCGGGCCGACCGTGTTCAGCGTGAGCGTGGCCACCGGGGCGCCCGCCCGCATCGACTCGTCGAAGAAGATGAACTGGTCGATCGGGTCGCGCTCCTGGCCGCCGTACTCCTTCGGCCAACCGAGACCGGCCCAGCCGTCGGAGCACATCTGCTTCCAGACCCGCTTGGCCGCCGGACCGATCGAGTCGCCGCCGATCGCCTCGACGGTCTCCTCGTCGAGCAGATCGTCGTAGTAGGCGCGCAGCTCGGTACGGAGCGCCTCTTGTTCCGGCGTGTACCCGATGTCCATTCCCGTCCCCCTTCGGTCCTCGTCCCGGCTCGGCCTTCGGACGACCGGCTCAGCGTCCCACAGAACCGACGGCGGGCGCCCGCCCGGCCACCGCTCAGGACGCCGAGGCGTCCTTCTCGATCTCCTTGGCGTCGGCCTTGAGCTGCTTGGCCTCGATCTTCTGGGCCTTCTTCATGGCCCGCTCGATCTTGGCCTCCATGTCCGAGATGCCCACCACGACCAGCCCGGCGGTTCCGGCGTCCAGGGCTTCGCCGGCCTCCTTGAGGTCCTTGCGGCTCATACCTCCGGCGGCGTGGCCGGCCACCGACCCGAGGAGCGCTCCGCCGGCGGTGGTCCCGAGCAGGATCCCGCCGCCGATGGCCGCCGCCGGGAACAGGGCGATGACCAGGCCGGTGGCCAGTCCCACGCCGCCACCGAGCACCCCGCCCACGCGGGTCGGGGTCTCGTGCTTGGCCACGATCTTGACCTTGCCGTCGTCGCGACGTTCGATCACCGCCGCGTCGTAGGCATCGATGAGGCCGGCCTCGACGTGCAGCTCCCTGACCGCGGCGTAGTCGGCTTGGGCGTCCTCGACGTCGGCGTACACGCCGATGAAGGCGAAGAAGGTGTCGGCGGGCATGGGTGTCTCCTCGAGAGGGTGGCGGATGCGTTGTCCGCGCAACCTACCGGACCGATCAGACCGGGACGTTGAGCTGGGCGACGTAGCCCGCCGAGGTGTCTCCGGTGACCGTGGCCAGCTGGGTGGTCCACCCGTCGCTGAAGACGTTGTCCCGTTGCAGAGAGGTCTGGGACAGGTTGCGGACGCTGGCGCTGTAGCCGTCGGTGGCGTAGACGACGTCGCACACGTCCTGTGGCAGGGCCAGCTGCGAGGTCAGCAGCCGACCGCTGACCGAGGTGGCGGCCTCGGTGCTCGGATAGATCTCGAAGTGGATGTGGGGCCACCGACCCGAGTAGCACGCCGGGAAGATGCTCTGGAAGGTGACCCAACCGTCGGCGTCCGCGGCCTGGACGCCGCGCAGGTAGTTCTGGTCGGTCACCCCCTGGGAGTACATCGAGTACCGGCCCTCCTGGTCGCAGTGCCAGATGTAGACGGCCGCCCCAGCCAGAGGCGTGCACCCCGACGCCGTGTCCAGCACCTTGAGCTTGACGGTGAGGGGAACGCCTGCGGCGGTGCCCGAGGAGCTGCCGAAGCTCGTGGTGATGTCGCTGCGCACCACCCCACTCTCGGACAACACGTCGGGGCCGTTCGAGCCATCTCCGGGGTACGGGCCAGCGGTCTCGGTGGGCAGCACCGCGCACGACGCGACATCGAGCGTCGCCATGGCGGTGCTCGCGCTCGAAGCACCGGACGCAGTGGTCGCCGTCGTCGCTCCCGACGAGGCGGCGGTGGACGCCCCGGAGCTGGAGCTCCCGCACCCGGCGACCGCCAACAGCCCGGCGCCCAGGCCGGCGCCGCCGAGCAGTTGCAGCGCCCGCCGTCGGTTCATGAGGGTGGGCAGATCGAACGCCAGCCCTCTGTGGTGTGCGTGCTCGCCGTCGTTGCCGTCAGCCATTGGTCGCTGCTCCTCGTCGGGGGTCGGGACTGAGCATGACGGCACCCGGTTCGCGACCGGTAAGCCCGACCTGGGAGGTTCCTGTGAGCTTTCCAGTGGGTCGCCGAGCGCGCTGGTACACCGGGCCGGTCAGCGGCGGGCTTCGGCCTCGGTCCCGATCTGGCGGACGGTCGCACCCATGATGTGGCTCACGAACGGCCGGATGAGCGACCAGTAGCGCCCGAACCGACGGGCCGAGTCCGGATCGGTCAGGGCCACGCGGCACTCGTAGGTGAAGAGCGTCCGGGTGGTGCCGTAGTCGAGAGAGACGAAGGCGCAGGCGATCTTGCCCCAGCCCGGCGAGGCGAACGCGGCGAAGTCCTCGACGCTCAGCCGACCGGCGGTGACGTCGTCGTTCCAGACGATCTGGGGCGTCCAGAACACGCCGATCGCCCCGAACGCGATCTCACGGCCGGGCCGTTCCCCGAGCGGCATCCAGCCCGGCATGCCCATTCCTTGCTCGTCGGTGAGACGGAGGTGCTCGACCGGGGGGGCGGGTCGCCCTCCCAGCTTCATCGGAAGGCCACGGGCCCACATGGCGGCGTCGAGCAACGGGGTGCGCACGGTCATCATGTCGATCTCCCGCGCCGCTGTCGGCGGTGACCGCGCGTGGGGCGTCGACGATGCCGTGAGACGGAAGCGAGACGTCGAAGACGGGCATGACCTCGTCCAGCAGGAGCGCTTCTGCCATCTCCACCGTTCCTTCCTCCCCGTCGGACGGCCGGCGCCCGGACGGTTCGTCTCGGTCGATCCGATGGTCGCGCCGACCGTCCACGTCGTCGAGAGGTCGCCGGTGCCCGCCCGGTCAGCGACCGCCGATCTTCAGTTCGAGGAATCGTCCGATCCGAGCGATCGACGCGTCAGCCTCGGGTACCGCGTGCTGCAGCCACGTGTGGAATGCGCCGTCGACGATCTCGAAGGTGGTGTCGACCCCGTGGGCGGTCGCAACCCGGGCGAGAGTCTCGGCATCGTCGCGCAGGGTCTCGTCCGGCCCGACGAGCACCAGGAGTGGCGGGAGCCCGGCGAGGTCGGCGAACACCGGTGACACCAGCGGATCGGTGGGGTCGTGGCCCTGGAGGTAGCTCTCGACGATCCGAGGCATGTCGTCGATGCGGGAGAAGGGATCGACGGGTCGGTTGGCGACGTTCGACGGGCCCCGGAAGGTGAGGTCGGGCGCCGGTGAGATCGCCACCAGCGCGCCCGGGAGCGCAAGGCCCTCGTCCCGAGCCGCCACCGCCGCCGCGACGCACAGGTTGCCACCCGCCGAGTCCCCGGCGAAGACGATCCGGCCCGGATCGACGCCCGCGGCGAGCAGCCAGCGGTAGCTGCTCACGCAGTCCTCCAAACCGGCCGGGAACGGGTATTCGGGCGCCAGGCGGTAGCCGACCACCAGCGCCCGGCCACCGATGGTGGCGGCCACCCGCCCGGCCAACACCCGGTGCGTTCCGACGCTGCACACCACGAACCCACCGCCGTGGAAGAAGAGCACCACGGCGCGCCCCGGATCGTCGAGGTCACCCCATCCGGCCCACTGCGCCTCGACTCCGCCGACATCGACGGCGACGGCGAGGAATCCCTCGGGGAGGGGCCTGGCCTTCCATGCCCGATGCGGCCTCGCGCCACTCCTGCACGGTCAGATCGCTGGTGGCGGGGACCTGCCAGAGCTCAGCGACGATCTTCTCGGCCTCCCGGCTGGCCACCGTTCAGCGCCTCTGCTGGGCGACGTGGACGAGGAGGAGCGGGCGGAGCACGGGCAGAGACTTGCACCACGAAGCCGCCCGACGCACTCCGGGCCCGATTTCGATCCCGACACACAACGGAAATCTCATATGGGCCATACGAATCAATCACGCTCCGTAGGGTTTCCCGTCACGGTGAGCGGCCGTAAGGTGCCTCCCACGAGGGAAGCGACGAGTGAACGGGAAGCCAGCGAGCCGGCCCCGGGCAACCGTCGAAGCCCCACCGTCACCGGGGACTCCGGGTGGCGGGTGTTCCTGCGGGAACCAAAGCCACGGTCCTGATCCACCCGAGCCGGCGGAGGCTCCGGATCAGGACCGTCGGCGCGTTTTCGGTCAGTGATGACCACTCGGCCCGCGGTCTCGACAGCGGCGCCGGCTTTCGGATCAGGCCCGGAGAACATCCTGCCGATAGAGACCCGTGACCCGAATTCCTGACCTCATCCGCTCGTTCGCCGAGGGGAACTCCCGTGGCTAGGCGACACGAGAAGCAGACGACCACCGACGCCCCCGCGTCCTATCGCGCCGCACCCTCGAACCTGGGCGGCCTCGGTCGGCTCGGCCGGTTCGTCTCGCTCCACCACCGCTGGGTGGCGCTGGCGTGGCTGGTGCTGCTCGTCGTGGGTGTCGTGCTGGGAGGCGCCTACAAGGGCGACATCTCCGACGACTTCCGGATCCCGAACACGAACTCCCAGGAGGCCTACGACCTCCTCGAGACCAACTTCTCCTCGCAGAACTCGGCCACCGCCACGCTCGTGTTCTCGGTTCCCGAGGGCCAACAGCTCACCAGCGCCGAGAACGCCGCCGCGGTGGCCGCCGCCACTGCAGCCGTCAAGGCCGCCGACGGGGTCGCCAACGTCGCCGACCCGCTGACATCGAACCCCCAGACCGCCCTGGCCCAGTTCGCGGGCACCCTGCCGGCGGCCGAGGCCAAGGCTGTCACCGACATCGCTCCGAACCTTCCTCCGTCGATCTCCTCCGACGGGCGCATCGCCTACGCCACCGTCACCTTCGACTCGACGCTCCCCGAGCTCCTCGAGGCCCAGCCGGCGTCCGCGGACAAGGACGCCACCGACTACCCGAACCCGTACAACACCCTGAACACCGCGGTCGACGCCCTTCCGGCCAGCTCGGTGTCGATCGCCATCGGCGGCCAGGTGGCCGACACCTACAACCAGCCCGTGTCGTGGTGGGCCAGCCATGCCGACGAGGTGGGGCTCGGCATCGGTGCGATCCTGCTGCTGGTCGCGTTCGGCTCGGTCTGGGGGATGGCCATCCCCATCTCCAGCGCCCTGTTCGGAGCCGTGACCGCGAGCGGGTTCGTCTACCTCCTGGCCCACGTGACCACCGTGTCGGCCGCCGCGCCCGCGGTGACGTTGATGATCAGCATCGGGGTCGGCCTCGACTACTCGCTGCTCATCGTGACCCGGTACCGCCAGTTCGTGGCCGAGGGCTATGAACCCCATGACGCCGCCGGCATGGCTCTCGGTACGGCCGGCAAGGCCGCTCTGTTCGCCGGCGTCACCGTCTGCATCGCCCTGCTCGGCTTGCTCCTGGTGCCCATCCCTCTGGTGCAGACGCTCGGGCTGGCCGCCGCCATCGGGGTCAGCATCATGATGCTGTCGGCGGCCACCCTGCTGCCCGCCCTGCTCGGATTCGCCGGCGCCAAGATCGACCGCTTCCGTCTGCCCTTCGGCAACCGCAACGCCGATCCCGATCCCGAGCGCAGCTTCTGGGGCCGGTTCGCCCGGACGATGGCCAAACGCCCCTGGCTGACCCTCGTCAGCGGCGCCGTCGTACTGCTCGCCCTCGCCTTTCCGTTCCTCAGCATCAACTTCGGCATGCCTGACGACTCGTCGCTGCCCGGAGACCTCTCGCAGCGCACGGCCTTCGAGCTCATGCAGGAGGGCTTCGGCCAGGGGGTGAACGGGCCCCTCGTCGTGGTCGCCACCCTGCCCACCGAGGGCGCCACCAACTACACCGCCACCCTCGAGAAGCTCGCCCCGATCAACAAGGTCGTGGGCGCACTGCAACCGGCCAACACCGTGCCCGGCATCGAGTACTCGGTCGGGCCCATCCCCAACAACGCCGACACCACGACGGCGGTGATCTACCAGATCACCCCGGAGACGGCGCCCGACTCCCAGGCCACCAAACAACTCGTCGACGGGCTCCGGTCCGATCTGGCCGATGCCACCCAGGGGTCCGGGATCGAGGTCGCGGTGGGCGGCTCGACGGCCACCCTCATCGACCTCACCGCCCTCGTCGTGCAGTACCTGCCCTGGGTGATCGCCGCGGTCGTGGCCGGCGCGTTCCTGCTGCTGGTGGTGGTGTTCCGGTCGATCCTCGTGCCGTTGAAGGCCGCGGTGATGAACCTCCTGTCGATCGCCGCCGCCTACGGCGTGGTCGTGCTGGTGTTCCAGTGGGGTTGGGCCCGGGGCCTGGTCGGCCTCTCCACGACGATCCCCATCGTCTCGTTCGTGCCGCTCGTCATGTTCGTGATCCTGTTCGGGCTGTCCATGGACTACGAGGTGTTCCTCATGTCCAGGATCCGGGAGGAATGGGATCGCAGCCACGACCCCCGCCAGTCCGTGGTTCTGGGCGTGGCCAACACCGCCCGGGTCATCACCACCGCGGCGCTGATCATGATCGCCGTCTTCGCTTCGTTCGTGACCAACGCCAGCCCGACGGTGAAGCTGATCGGCTTCGGCATGGCCGTCGCCGTGCTCATCGACTCCACCATCGTGCGGATGATCCTCGTCCCCGCGGTGATGGAGCTGTTCGGCAAGCGGGCCTGGTGGTTCCCCCGTTGGCTCGAGTG
The DNA here is from genome assembly GCA_963793025.1 of uncultured Actinomycetes bacterium. Taxonomy (GTDB): domain Bacteria; phylum Actinomycetota; class Acidimicrobiia; order Acidimicrobiales; family Acidimicrobilacustridaceae; genus CAWBYL01. The sequence continues at coordinate 17,328 of CAWBYL010000005.1, read as the reverse complement.
GCTGCCGGCGATCAACGTCGAGGGCCCGGTCTTCGAACCCGCAACGGACACGCCCGACGAGGGAGGGGCGGGGCCGACCCCGGTCCGGGGCGACGACCTCGACCTCCCGGACATGTCGGACCACCCCGATCTGGCCGCTCCGCCCGATGCCGGCCGCCCCTCCCGCACGACGAACGAGCCCGCCCGCTGACCGTCCCCCCGACGCGCCGGAGCCGGTCCGTGAGGACCGGCTCCGGCACTTCGTTCTCCCGCCCTCGGGTGCGGTGGGGTCAGTCGAAGACGACCACGCCGCGGATGTTCTTGCCGTCCCGCATGTCCTGGTAGCCCACGTTGATGTCCTCGAGGCTGTAGGTCTGGGTGATCATGCCGTCGAGGTCGAGCTGGCCCTTGCGGTACAGCTCGGCCAGACGGGGGATGTCGGCGCGGGGGTTGGCCGACCCGAACAACGAACCCACGAGCGACTTCTCCGACAGCGTGAGATCGGTCAGCGGCACCGAGTTGGACACCTCGTCCCACGGGTGGATGTTGGTGACGACGACCTTGCCCAGCTTCGAGGTGATGGCCATGACCGCCCCCATGTCCTCGCCCCGGCCCACGCCCTTGGTCAGGATGACCTTGTTGCACATGCGGCCCCAGGTCTCCTGCTGGATGAGGTCGAAGGCCTCCTCCACCGTGTTGGCCGTGTGGGTGGCGCCGAACTTCTGGGCCGTCTCCCGCTTGAACTCCACCGGGTCGATGGCGAAGATCCGTTCCGCCCCGGCCAGACGGGCGCCCTGCACCGCCGCGGAACCGAGCCCGCCGACCCCGACGACCGCCACGTTGTCACCGGGCCGCACGTCAGCGGCGTAGACCGCCGAACCCCAGCCGGTGGTGGCGCCGCAGCCGAGCAGGACGATCTTGTCGAGGGGCAGGTCGTCGAGGACCTTCACCGCCGACCACTCGTGAACCACGCTGTGGGCGGCGAAGGTGCCGAGACCGGCCATCACGAAGGCATCCTGGCCGCGGGCGTGGATCCGGGAGGTGCCGTCGAGCATGCGGCCGCCCATGATGGCGGCGCCGTTGTCACAGAGGTTGGAGTGGCCGTCGGCGCAGAAGGGGCAGATGCCGCAGGCGGCCACGAACGAGAAGACGACGTGGTCGCCGGGGGCGAAGCCCTGGACGTCGGGGCCCACCGCCTCGACGACGCCGGCCCCCTCGTGGCCACCGATGTAGGGCGTGGCGACGAGAGGGAAGTCGCCGGTGATGAAGTGCTCGTCGGAGTGGCACAGGCCGGCGGCGACGTTGCGGACCCGCAGCTCCCGACCCTGCGGCTCGTCGATCTCGGTCTCCTCGACCGTCCACGCCTTGTCGTCGTTGCTCCACAACATCGCGGCCTTGCTCTTCACGCTCACATCCCCCTCACGACGCCGGCCGACGCGGCCGGCGATTCCTGGGCGGGAACCCTACGTGGCCGGATCGATCGTCCGCACACCGCCGAAGTCGGGAGCCGAGGCCGGCGTACCGAAACCATCGTCCTCGTTGCGGCGGCTCGATCCGACGTTGCGGCGAGCGATCTGCACGACCTCGGCCCGGTAGGTGTGGCAGGACTCGTCGGCTGGTCGTCCGACCTCGGCCGAGGCCCAGGTGTCCATGGGCAGGCCCCGGCCCATGCCGATCGACACGGCTCGGCGCAGGACGACAGCGGCCTCGACATCGTCAGGGTCGCCCTGGCGTCCGAGCCAGGCCGAGAACCCGGGTCGATCGAGGGTGAGGTCGGCGAAGCGCTCGTCGGCGACGACGGTCTCGCCGGCGATCCCCCACTCCGCCCACAGCTCCCCGTCACGGTGCAGGGTGGCGTGGCGCACCGGTGCGCCGATCTCGGTCATCCAGATCTCGTAGGATCGGTCGGCGCCCCGCAGGGCGGCGGCCGCGGCCAGCACGGCCAGGTCCGTGGTGTGCACACATTGGGCCGACCGGCCGCCCATCCACGGCTCGAGGGCCCCCACGTCGGCGAGGGGGACCCCTTCGAGGCGCTGCAACCCGGCCGCTCCGACCGGGCAGGTGCTCCACGGAACGCGCACCGGAGCGACGTCCACCGCGGTGATGGTGGTGCCGTCGTGGTGCAGCTGCAGGGCGAAGTGGTGGATGTAGTCCTCCATCACCCCGGTGACCGACGACGGCATGACCCGCAGGTCGGTGCGACGCCGGTAGGCCTCATCGGTGGCCACGGGCTCGTGCAGCGCTCTCGCTCCTCGCTCGGGGGGTGGCGACGGCGAGGGCCCGCCCCCGGCCGTGGTCACGGTCGGGAACGGGCTCGCCGGACGATCAACGGCTCAGTGCGGCTGGCGCTGCACGAGCAGCTCGCAGTTGTCGTGCATGATCAGCTGTTGCTCGTCGTCGGTGAAGCCGGCCTCGCTCAGATCCTTGGTGAACGAGAGCGGATCGCGCAGGCCTTCGGTGTGAGGCCAGTCCGAACCGAGCAGGAGGTGGTCGGCGGGCATGATGGCCCGCAGCTTGTCGAGGTCGTTCTCGTAGAACGGCGACACCCAGACGTTGCGCTTGAACTGCTCGATCGGGTCGTGCTGGAAGGCCATCGGGTTCTGGCTGTAGATCTTGTTGAGGCGCTTGAGCAACGGGGCCACCCAGTCAGCTCCGGTCTCGATGGTGGCGAAGCGCAGGTGCGGGAAGCGGTCGAGCAGCCCGTGGAGGATGATCGCCGCCAGCGTGTCGGCCACCACGTCGGGCGAGAGGGCCTGGCGCAGCGGCTCGAACTTGTGAGCCTCCATGTCGGCGCCCTCACCCCACATCGTGATGATGTTGCGGTAGGCGTTGTCGCCGCCGTGGAAGGCCACGCACACGCCCGACTCCTGCACACGGGCCCAGAACGGATCGAACCGCGGGTCGCCCGGCGACTTGTAGCCTTCGGCGGTCATCGCCGGGCCGGTGCTGATGAGCACCACGCGAGCATCGTGATCGAGCACCCACTCCAGCTCGGCCAGGGCGTTGTCGAGGTCGGACAGCGTGAGGTACGGAACGGCGAAGATGCGCTCCTGGTAGGCGAAGCCCCAGTCCTCCTCCATCCAGCGGTTGAAGGCCCGGAAGGCGGCGCGAGCGGCGGGGAGGTCGTTGGCCAGGGCCTGCTCCATGCCGACTCCGAGCGTCGGGAAGAACAACGCGCCCTGGATCCCGAGCTGGTCCATGACCTTCAGGCGGACCTCGCGGTCGCGGTAGGCCGGGTCGCACGGCTCCAGATCGCCGAAGAGGTCCTTGACGCTGTCGCCCTTGGGGTTCTTCCCCCGGAAGTAGTCCTCGAGGGAGCCCGGGGCGGAGAGACGGTCGAACGTCGGGTTCGGGATGAAGCGGTTGATCTTGCCCCCCACGAGGAGCATCTGGCGGCCGTTGACCTCGGCCCACTGCATGGCCCGCTTGGCGTACTCCGGCTCGATGTGGCGGGTGAAGGCGTCGACGGCCTCGTAGTAGTGGTTGTCGGCGTCGAACGCAGGCAGTGCCTCGGTCATGGACGTTCCCCTTCCTCATCGGACCGACCCCCGTCGGCCCGCAGATCCCTTCGTCGGGCTCCACCTCCAGGGTACGTCGATGCTTGACCTGGTGCACTGTCCGCCGCGACGGGGGCGGGGCGACGCCTACTGTCGGCGCGCCGAGTCAAGGGAGTCGGCGGATCCGGGGGACAACCATGACGACCACCTCGCCACCCGTGTGCGACTCGCCCGAGGAGCTCACACCCGAGTGGATCACCGCCGCCCTGGACACGGCCGGGGTCACAGCTCCCGTCGTCGCGGTGCGCCACGAGCGGGTGGGCACCGGCCAGATGGGGACGAGCTACCGGCTCTGGCTGGATTACGAGGCTCCGGCCGCGGCCGCTCGCGCCGGCGCCCCGGCCACGCTGGTGGCCAAGATGGCCGCCGGCCCCCCGGAGGCCCGGACGATCATCTCCGAGGGCTACCGCAACGAGTACGGCTTCTACACCGAGCTGGCCCGCACGGTGGCGGTGCGCACCCCGCGGTGCTGGTTCGCCACCATCTCCGACGACAACACCTGCTTCGTGCTGCTGCTCGACGACCTGGCGCCGGCGACGGCAGGGCAGCAGGCCGCCGGGCTGACGGTGCCCCAGGCGACCGACGCGGTGCGCAACCTGGCCGGCCTCCACGGACCGCGGTGGAGCGACCCGGAGCTCGAGAAGATCCCCTGGCTGAGCCGTCACACCCGCGAGACCGCAGAGTTCTACGCCGAGATCCTCGGAGGGGCCATCCCGACCTTCCTCGAGCGATTCGGCCCGATGGTCGCTCCCGAGGATCCCGCCACGCTGCAGTCCGTGCCCGAGCATCTCGCCGACTGGCTGACGGCCCGCCCCGACACCTTCTCGCTCATCCACGGCGACTACCGGCCCGACAACCTCATGTTCCCGCCCGAGGGCCCGGGCGTGTCGGCCGTCGACTGGCAGACGGTGGGCCTCGGGTTGCCGGGTCGCGATGTCGGCTACCTCCTGGCCACGAGCCTGGACCCCGGGATCCGCCAAGTCGAGGAACGAGCCATCGTGGAGTCCTACCGGCAGGCGTTGGCGGTCCACGGCGTGGACGTCGACCCGAGCCAGTGCTTCGACGACTACCGGCTGGGAGTCGTTCAGGGGCCGCTGATCACCGTCTTGGGCGCGGTGTACGCCACCGACCCCAGCGACGCGTCGGACGTGATGTTCACGGCGATGATCACGCGCTCCCTCGCCGCCATCCGAGATCTCGACCCCTTCGCCCTGCTCTGACCCCGCGGCCCCACGGTGAGAGGACGAGCTGCTCTGGTGGAGGGGTCGCGTCGCTGCCGACGCGAATCCTCCACCAGAACGGGATCGTTCAGCAGGGTGGGTTCTGGGCCGGGACCCAGGTCCTCGACCCAGGCCCGGGGTTCAGGCCTTGGGAAAGTTGATGCCGGTGGGGGCCACGTTGAACACCTCGGCCGACATCCGGGCGCCGAGCTTGGTGGCGTCCCACTTCTTGTCGCCGCTGGCGATGACGACGCGCTCCGACCAGCCCTTCATCCAGATGATCTGGTCGTAGAGCACGCGGATGATCTGACCGTTGACGTAGCCGGCCTGATCGCTGGCCAGCCAGGCCACGACCGGTGAGGAGTTGCCCGGATCCATCGGGTGGAACTCGTCCTCACCGATCGAGTCGGGCTCGAAGGCCTCGCCGGCACCGGGCATGGTGGCGGTGATGCGGGTGAGACCGGCCGGACCGATGCAGTTCACGGTGACACCCGAGGCGGCCATCTCCTGGGCGAGGGTGAGGGTGAGCCCGGCGATGGCGGCCTTGGCCGTGGCGTAGTTGGTCTGGCCGAAGTTGCCGCCCAGCCCGGCGCCGGAGGTGGTGTTGATGATGCGCCCGGCGATGCCGGCGCCGGCCTTGGCCTGCTCACGGAAGTACTTGGCGGCGAAGTGGCTGACCGACCAGCTGCCCCGCACGTGCACGTTCATGACGGCGTCGAAGTTCTCGACCGGCATGTTCCAGATGGCCGCGTCGCGGACGATGCCCGCGTTGTTCACGACGATGTCGAGCTTGCCGTAGGTGTCGATGGCCTGCTGGACCATCTCGCCGCACTGGTCGTGGTCGGCCACGTTCCCGTAGTTGGGCGTGGCTTCTCCGCCCTTGTCGGTGATCAGGGCGACCGTTTCGTCCGCGGCCCGACCTTCGCCCTCGCCGGTCACGCTGCCACCGAGGTCGTTCACGACCACCTTGGCACCGTGCTTCGCGAGCTCCATGGCGTGGCCACGGCCGATGCCGTGACCCGACCCGGTGACGATGGCGACCTTGCCGTCGAGCATGCCCATGTGCGGAGAACCTCTCAGTTGGGAAGCGCCGACGCTCCTCGTGAGCATCCGGCGCGCGTGGATCGGGGGAAACTCGGCCCCCGGAGCGACCGTCAAGTATGTCCCACGACGTCGAGCAGAAACGAGCCGACGGCTCAGCCGTCTACGCGCCGACCGCCTTGGCCGGTTCGGGGCGGACCGGAGCACTCCCCTCGGGAGCGAACAGACCCCGCTCGTCGAGGACCTCGACCACGGCGTCGCCCTGACGAGCGAGCATCACCGTGAACTCCTGACCGACCTTCTCGGCGTCTCCCGCCTTGATGGCCTTGGCGATGGCCCGCACCCCACGACGCTGGATCTCGTCGGAACCCGGGATCTCCATGAAGAAGTTGCCGGGGACGATGCTGCCCAGGACCCTCGACAACGACGTCAGGCGAGGGGCGGCGGCCACCCTGTCGAGGGTCTGGAGGAAGGCGATGTTGGCGGAATAGAGACCAGCAGCGTCCGTCGAGTCGGCCACCGCCTTGGCCGCGGCGGCGACGAGGGCCAGACCCGCGGGGTCCGCCCGGTCGACGACCCGCCGGCCCTTCATGCCGAAGATGAGCCCGTAGATCTCGTAGTGGTCGTGCACGTACTCGGGATCGAGACCGTGCACGTAGGCCCCCCGGTGGGGCTCGATCGTCACCCAGCCCTCCCGGTCCAGGGCGATGATCGCCTCCCGAACGGGGATCCGGCTCACGCCCAGTTGGGCGGCGATCTCGTCCTGGCGGACCCGATCACCCGGTCGCAGCTCACCGTTGAACACCATCCGCCGGATGTGGGATGCGACCTGGTCCCCGCTGCTACGTCGGTCCATGGGTGCCAGTATACGAAATAAGAAATACAACCTCGGGTGCCGACACCCTGGCCCCTACCGCGTGGGCCGGTTCGGGCCCGTCCACCACCTCGGAGGTTACGCCTCCGACCGCCGGAGCCGGCGCCGCCGTCGCACCCCTCAGGAGACCATCTCGTGACCACCGAGCAGCGCTTCTCCCCCATCGAGCGGCCGCCTGGCCATCCCCTGGTGGGCCTGGAGATGGTCGACGGCGACGTGGCCGTCGTGCACCTCGACGACGCCGGGCACCGCAACGCCCTCCGCATCGAGCTGTCACTCGACCTGGGGGCGGCGGTCGAGGAGGCCCTGGCCTCCGGCGCCGGGGCGATCGTCCTCACGGCCGCGGCGCCGGTCTTCTGCGCGGGCGGCGACCTCGAGGACCTGGTCACGCCCCGAGCCTCTCTCGAGGACATCTACACCGGCTTCCTCGCCCTCGCCCGTGCACCGGTCGTCACCATCGCCGCCGTGGACGGCCCCGCATTGGGGGCCGGCGTGAACCTGCCCCTGGCCTGCGACGTCATCCTGGCCACGCCCCGGGCCCGGTTCGATCCTCGCCTCCTCGACCTGGGGATCCATCCCGGCGGTGGACAGCTGTGGCGTCTGGAGCAGCGGGTCGGGCGCCAGGGGGCGGCGGCGCTCTCGCTCTGCGGGGACGTACTCGACGGCATCGAGGCCGAGGCCAAGGGCCTGGCCTGGCGCTGCGTGCCGTCCGACGAGCTCCTGGCCACCGCCGTGAAGCTCGGACGGCGGGCCGCCGGGCGCCCGCAGGAGGTCATGGTCCGGGCCAAGGCATCGCTCGACGCATCCCTCGCCGTCACCGACGCCGACGAGTCCGTCGCCCTCGAGCTCGAGGCTCAGGCGTGGTCGCTGGCCCGGCCCGAGCTGCCCGAGCGCGTCGCCGCTCTGCAGCGCCGTCTGGCCGAGGGCCGCTGACCCGCGGCCGCACCCGTCGGCCGCTCACCCGCGCCATCCCCGCACCGTGGGATCGGGGCCCGGCGGGCGCCTAGCATCCGGCCTGACCGTTGCGCCTCTCCCGGCGCCGACCTCCGTCGTCGCCACCCAGGTCGCATCGCTACAGTCGATCAAATATCCGATCTCGCGACGGCCGTCCGCCGCGACGAGGCCCACGATGACGTAGGGGGAACCACGAGCGTGAGTGACGAGATCACAGAGCCCGACGACCTTCCGACCACGGTGGCCGGCGCCCTCGAGCGCGCCGCCCGGCTGTTCGGATCCCTCGAGGCTCTCGTCGAGGGCGATCTCCGCCTCGACTTCTCCGAGCTGCTCGCCGCCGTCGACGAGGCGGCTCGGGCCGTGGTGGCCAGTGGCATCGAGCCCGGGGACCGGGTCGCCATCTGGGCCCCGAACTGCGCCGAGTGGGTCATCGCCTGTTCGGCGATCCATCGGGCGGGTGCCGTGCTCGTCCCCCTCAACACCCGCTTCAAGGGTCCCGAGGCCGCCTACATCCTCAACAGCTCCCGGGCCCGCATGATGTTCACGGTCTCGGACTTCCTCGACACCGACTACGTCGAGATGCTCGGGGACCGGGGCGAGGTTCCCCACCTCGAGCAGCTCGTGGTGCTGCGGGGCCCGGCCAGGGACGACACCATCGCCTGGACCGACTTCCTCGGCCGCGCCGCGCAGGTCGACGCCGATGCCGCCGCCCGACGGGCCGCCGCCATCGGCCCCGACGACCTCGCCAACATCTTGTTCACGTCGGGCACCACCGGTGCGCCCAAGGGGGCCATGCTCCGCCACTCCGCCTCCGTGCGGGCCTACTGGGCGTGGGCCAGCGTGGTGGGGCTCGAGGAGGGCGACCGCTACCTGATCGTCAACCCCTTCTTCCACTCCTTCGGGCTCAACTCCGGGATCCTGGCCTGCTACCTCAAGGGCGCCACCATCATCCCCCACGCCGTGTTCGACGTGCCGGCGGTGATGAAGCGGGTCGAGGAGGAGAAGGTCACCATGCTCCCCGGTCCCCCGGCGATCTACCAGACCATGCTCGACCACCCCGACCGCGACACCTACGACACCTCGACGCTGCGGCTGTCGGTCACCGGGGCCGCCGCCGTCCCCGTGGAGATGATCCGCCGCATGCGCGAGGAGCTGACCTTCAAGACCATCGTCACCGGCTACGGGCTCACCGAGGCCACCGGCATCGCCACCATGTGCCGCCACGACGACGACCCCGAGACCATCTCCCAGACCGCGGGGCGCGCCATCCCCGACGTGGAGGTGCAGATCGTGGGCGAGGACGGCGCCGAGGTGCCCCGGGGCGAGCCGGGCGAGCTGGTGGTGCGGGGCTACGTGGTGATGCCCGGGTACTTCGAGAACCCGGAGGCCACGGCTGAGACCATCGACGCCGACGGCTGGCTCCACACCGGCGACATCGCGGTGATGGACGCCGACGGCAACGTCACGATCACCGATCGCATCAAGGACATGTTCATCGTGGGCGGGTTCAACGCCTACCCGGCCGAGATCGAAGGCGCGATCCTGCGCCACCCGGCAGTGAACCAGGTCGCCGTCGTCGGTGTGCCCGACCACCGCATGGGCGAGGTGGGCATGGCCTTCGTCGTGCTGCGTCCGGGCACCACGCTCGACGAGGCCGAGCTGATCGCGTGGTGCCGGGAGCAGATGGCCAACTACAAGGTTCCGCGCCACGTGCGGATCGTGGACGCGCTCCCCCTCAACGCCAGCAACAAGGTGCTCAAGTTCCAGCTGCGCGACGAGGGCCTCGCCTCGCTCCAGGAGTCCTGACCCGATCGGTCGGTGACCTTCCGCCTCGGCCGTCGGCGGCGACGAATCAGCCGGTGTCGAACAGGTCGCCCTGTTCGACGAGAGCGCCGTCACCCGCCCCTGCCAACTGGTGCACCCCGTCGGCCGACCCGCTCGGTGGGGAGGGATCCGCCGGTGCGATGAGCCGACGCTTGCCGTTGGCCAGGCGCTCACCGAAGCGGTAGCCACGATGGGTCTTGAGGTCGTGGTGGAAGCCGCACGGCGCCGCCAACTTGCTCAGCGTCGTGCGCTTGGTGCTCGACCACTCGTCGACGTGGTCGATCTCCTGGCGCAGGGTGCTGGTACAGCCCTCGATCACGCACGTACCCCCTCCCGAACCAGTCGAGGGCGGTGCGCTGGAGCACTGTCGGCTGGCGACCGAGGTGGACGACGTGTTCGATCTCGGTGCCGCGGTGGTGATCCCGGCGACGAAGGCGCCGCCGTCGATCATCCGCCACACCGACTCGACCGTGGTCGGGCCATGGCCGGCGATCTCGCAGACCTCGCCAGGAGCGACGTCGCCCCGGTCGAGCGCGGTGAGGTCGGCCCGGACGATCACCTTGGCGAAGGACCACTCGCCACCGGAGTCGGGGGCATCCGTGCGTGGGTCAAGTCGCTGGGCGTCGCGGTCGGCGCGGTGCAACAGTCCAAGGTCGCCATCGAAGGCGAGTATCCCGCATGGCGACAGCTGTTCACCGACATGTTCCTGCCCCAGGACAAATACCCCGCGATGAACATCACCTCCGTCGAGACCGCCGACGGGCGTGACATCACGGGTAGAACCCAAGACATCCTGCGCATGCTGGGAGCGACCCCATGAAGGTCAGCTACGCCGTATCGTTCCTGGCCTTCGGGTTGATCGTGGCCTTCGCCGTGTATTACATCGGTGCACTCGGGGTTAGCGCCGGACCGCCCGATGACCGGGTGAACGTGGCGATGCAGGTCCCCGACATCAACGGCTTGGTGGTCGATTCCAACGTCCTGCTTCGCGGAGTGCCCATTGGCAAGGTGACGGGAATCGACACGTCGCTCACAGCTGCCACGGTCCACTTCTACATCGAAAAGCAGTATCCGATCCCCGTCGACAGCGACGTCCGGCTGGAGAATCTCTCGGCGCTGGGCGAGTCCTACATCGGACTAGTGCCCCGCACGCCGAACGGTCCCATGTTCCACGACGGACAACAGGTGGCCACGGAGAACGTCACACAGCCGGCGTCCATATCCGAGCTTGCCACCAGCGTCGTGCGGGTGCTGAACCAGATGGACCCCGGCCAACTCAACCGACTGGTCGACGAAACCGACCGGGCCCTGCCTCCGACCAAGGAAGTGCTGCCCAACCTGACCCGCGCCGGCACCCTGCTACGCGACACCGCGAACGGAATGCAGGGACGCGGCTCGGACATGCTCTCAGGAGTCCAAACACTGCTCGCCGAAGGCGCCTACATCGGACCGGCACTCTCCGAGATCAGCCCACCTCTGCTCGCCACTGGACCTCCCTTCAAGGGGCTGGGCGACGGTGCTTACCGGCTCGCCGTCAATACGGGCGCACCGCAGTCGCTCAAGAACTTCGGAGCGTTGATCGACCGGGTCCAAAAATTCCTCGACAACAGCGCACCCGACCTCAAGGTGTACGCCCAAGCCTTTCATGCCCAACATCCAGCGGATCGGCTCGGCGCTGATGAACGTCGACGTCGGCCAGATCCTGACCAACGCCCTCGACGCCATCCCCGAGGACGGAACGATCACCCTTCGCGTCATGACCCCGGGCCGCCACCGCCAGTCGGTTCCACCACCTCCACCGCCCCTAGCTTCAACGAATACGAAAGGACGATGATCCAAAATGAGTGGTCTGCAAGTCACGGAAGAGGTTCCCGCGGTGTCGAATTCGGCCGATGACGTCGGGCATGATGACACGACCGAACCCGTGGAGCCCGAAACGCCGCCGGTGCCCACACCGGCCCACCACCAGTACGACGGCGCCCCACCCAGCAGCGCGGCCTCCTCGCGGCAGGTCTCGTTGAGCGTGCGAACGCTGATCACTTCCGTCGTGATCCTGATGCTCGTCGCCGGCGTCGGCGTCATGACGTGGCTCTACCTCGGCGAACGAAACACGGTCCAGGCGCAGCAGAGTCAAGCCGCCAACTACCAGCACGCCGAACAGATCGCCCTCGACTACGCCGTGAACGCCGCGACCATGAACTTTCACGACTCAACACCTGGAAGGCCAAGCTGGTCAACGGCACAACCCCGACCCTGAATGACAAGCTGACCAAGGCGGCCACCTCCATGGAACAGATTCTCGTTCCGCTGGAATGGAATTCGACCGCCCAACCGCTGGTGGCCAAGGTCCGATCCGACACCAACGGCATCTACGTCATCGACACGTTCGTTAGCGTGCTGACCAAGACCACGCAGGCGCCGGACAACCTGCAATCCACCGCCACCTACAGCATCACCATCGACAGCAACGACAACTGGCAGATCAGCGACGTCGGTGGCATCGGCGCGGTCGCGGGCTCGAAGTAGTGACCCCTCGGCACGCGCATCTGCGCTGCGGCGCTGTCACTGATCGTCGGCGTCACGGCGACGTTGTTGGCACCGGCCGCGCATGCCGGCGACGTCGTCACCTACGAGGTTGTCTCCAACACCATCCCGCAGGTCAACGTCGAATACGTCGACGGCTCCGGACGCCATCTCATCGAGGCCGTCCCCCTGCCGTGGCGACTCGACGTACCGCTCGATGATCCGCGGGGGCCGACTGGCCGCGGTGCGCAGGTCCGCGTGGACTGGCGACCATTGAAGTCGAAGAACCGAACCGTCACCGTCCGCATCTACGACGGCCCCGACCTGCTATGCCAGAGCACCCTCGACGTCGGAGACGCAACCTGCTACGGAAACACACCAGTCATTTCCTAAGGGCGACTGAGCCTGACGGGGGGGTCGTGCGCTCGCCGTACCAGAACGATCTGACTCGGGCCAGCCAGATGGGCACAACCCGGCCCAGAAAAGTGAGGAACGATGCAAACACGTCAAGCAGCTCGTCTCATCGCGATCTCGGTTCTCAGCGTGGCACCGGCAGCGGTGGCGGCGCCTGTGGCGTCAGCTGACCCGGAGTCGAACTTGACCAGTACCGTCGACACCATTCGCAGTGCGTCGAAATGCCCGCCGCTGCAACCCGATCCCCTCGTCCAGCGCGCGGCCGCATGGCCACCAGTCGACCATCGACTACGTCAGCCATCGCAGTGCTGCCGTTCCCTTCAGCGACCCCATGCCTGCGCTGAAGACAATTGGCTACACCGGAAGCAAGGGCAAACTCGTTTCGGGCTATGGCAGCAACGAAATGGACGCCATTCACGGAGTGGTCTTGACAGGCAGCGATGTGATCGCGAGCTGCGCGCTCACCCAGTTCGGGGTGAGCGCGCAGCAAGATGATGCGGGGTTCACCCTGACCGCAGTCGTCCTGGCGGCACCATGAGTACGCGCGCACGGCTCGGCGTCCGTGGACTGCTCGCCGTCATCGGCGTGGTCGCCACTGCCATGACGGGGGTCGTCGCACCGGCACACGCTGAGCCCGCCGCAGGCGACCCTGCCCCCAGTCCTTACCCAGAGCTGAAGTACTTCACCGAAATCGATTCCACACCTTACAATTTGGGTCCGTTGCCGTCGCCCGACCGGCCCTTCGGAAAGTTCGATCCCGGAGTGTGGTTCGTGACTGCCCAGGGTCTCAGTTGTGGGATTTGGTATCGCGGAAGCTTTGGTTGTATTGGAGATGCCATTCCCGGCGCCCCGCCTGACGTCCATCAGATCGGGTGGGTCACCGGCGATGCACGCGTCCATTACGACTGGACGATGGCCGTGCGGTTTCCCGGATCGAGGGGTTCGCTCGCGATTCCTCCCCTGAACTACATCACCATGGAGGGCACCTCGTGCGGAACCACTTTCGACGGCAGCACGTATTGCGAGCGGGGGCCATTCCGCATGCTGATCACCGCTACGCGCACCTGGCTCAACGGGTAATCGTGCGCAATTCGGACGCAGTCCTCAAGCGTTTGGGGGCCGGATTGTGTGTGGGCGCCGTCGCTGTGTCCTCGCAGCGCCCGCGGCCGCGGTTCGAGCTTCCGGTTCTTATCCGGATACCACGCAGTACAAGAGGATCAGCGATCTCGAAAAGTACAAAATCGTTGGTGAGGATGGCATTTGGTTCACCACTCCGACTAGTCTGACGTGCAGCATCGCCGATGACGGCAGCTACGGATGCTCCGGACTGCTGCCGGGAGCAACGCCCGGCGACAACGAAGTCGGTTGGTTTCCGGGCGACTCATCTCCCCGGCTCTACCACGCCGACGACCTTCGGTTTGATTCCGGACGGTCGCAGGCGATCCTGATCAGCGAGACCTATCTCGCATACCGCGGATCTCGGTGTGCGGTGAATCTGAATTCAGCGGCCTACTGCATCCACGGCGATGATCTGAACAGTCAGTTGATGGTCACCACCTCCATGACGTTGCGTGGCAGCGACGCAACACCGAGTAGCTAGCATTCCCCGACCGAGGAGGTGAACGGTGCAACGACGTGTGAAAGTCTTGCTATCGCTTGTCGCAATACTGCCCTTGATGATGATCGTCTCGATGGGGCCTGCCGCGGCCGAGCCCACCACCGATGAGATCGCCCCGCCGCTGCCGGTGTTCGTCCCAACGCCCAGCAGCTTCACTCCGCTCTATCCGTTCCCGTTCGACCAGACGCGCGCGAGCGTCACCGACGCAGACATCAACGCCCAACGTGAGATGTGCCAGTGGTACAACGCTCAGTACGAGACCCTGATCACCCAGATCGACAGGTTCAACGCGGACTTGATCAGTGACAACGGCGACTACGGCGTCGGCGACAATCAACGAACCGCCGATGCAGTCGTCGCGAACATCGACCAGACGGAAGCCTTCCTCGCCCCTCGCGTGCAGGCTCTCACCCAGAGTCAGGACTTCGCCAGCGATCAATACTTCCCGCTCTACCAGGCGAAGAGCTTCTACCTACTCTGGCAACTCCTGTCCAACGTGAGTGCGGGTATTCACGGTCAGCAGCCGGCCTGGTTCGTAGGCCCGTCATTCCAACGTGCCATGAGGTGGGGAACCGAGATCAAACGCTCGCACGTCTGCCGCTGAGGCCATACTTGCGGCGGGAGTAGAGGGGGGATGGCTAGAGACAAGAAGAGGGGGGCGAGCTCCAGATCATCCACCTGCACTGAAGGCCGTGATTTCGGCGCTGCCATTCAGTTCCGATCGGTACTGCCGAGGTGTCTTCCCGAACCAACGCCGGCACGACCGGTTGAGTGCGCTCTGCTCGGTGTAGCCAAGCAGGCCCACGATTTGGCTGAGATGCAAACCCGGTTCGGCGAGGTACCTCGCCGCTTGGTCACGGCGTTCCCGTTCGATGAGGTCCTGCCATCGCACGCCCTCTGTGGCCAGCCGTCGTTGCAATGTCCGCGGGTGCATGACAAGTTGGTCGGAGATGACCTCAGCGCTGCATTGGCCGGTGGGCAGCAAGCGGCGGGCCAGCTCGGTCACCCGTTCGGACAGCGTCGCGGTGCTCGGCAGGTAATGGGCCTCAAGTACTTCGTGGCGATCCGTCTGGTCTCCGGATCCGCGCTGTCGATCGGCCTGCCGGCCAGATGATGGGTTACCTCGAATCCGCACCATGTCTGTCCGAACCGCACGGTACAACCCAGTGCGTCGCTGTACGCGGCGTCCGAGCCCAGTTGATCGTGCGTGAACGACATTGCTCGGGGGAACGCCTCCGGTCCCCCCAGAAGGCGGATCATCCGGACGGCGTTGGCCATGCTCAGCTCGTATCCCTGGAGCGGATAAAACGCCAGGCCGGTCACCTCGTAGCCGAACTTGACGTTGGACCCCGCGTTGGCGGGTTCGACCGTCAGCTTCAACGCCGGGGAATGGACATATAGGTAACGGGCGATCGATTCCAACCCGCCGAACACGGTCTGAGCGTTCCGCGCGATCACCGCGATCGGTCCGAGAATGTCCAGGCCCTGCCAACGCGAAAGGCGAAGCCCGAAGTCCGGACAATCGAGCTCGGCGGACCTGGCCTCCAGCATCCGCACGAACGCGTCCAAAGAAACCAACGCGTCGTCCTGGAGTTCGATCCCCGGCGGGATCTCGAAGCGCTTCAGAAGTGGCCGCGGGTCAGCACCGAGCTCCCGCATCAGATCGCCGTACCCCCACAGATTGGTGGCGCGGATCAGACTGCCCATTTCAATCAACTCCCCGTGTGTCGGGAAATGATAAAAGACTGTCGCAATATGTCAAGACCCGCGACGAGCGCTCCTCGACCATCCTCTTCTAACAACGCCTCCTATGAACAGAGGCACAGGGGTGACGGGGTGCGGTGGTGGGAGGCAGCGGGGCGTGGAGGGGGTGACGGGGGACTGGATTGAGGAAGGCGGCGCACAATGACCAACGACGCGACCATCGCGCGGGAAGAGATCTTCGGTCCCGTGCTCTCGGTGATCCCCTACGACGACGAGGTGGACGCGGTGCGCAAGCGGTTCTGCCACGCCGCCTAGTTCGGGCAAGCGCTGTCTAGCTGCCTCACCGAACAATTGAATCGATGGAAATTGACGCATGGCGAATAGGAACAACTCCGATTAGATCGATAAACGGCATGAGAATTTCGAATGCAGTACACGAAGCTCGTCCCTGGCGTATCCGCGACATCGCGTCGGACTTCACGTTGGAGGATGTCTGGGCCCTACCCGCGCACGGCGGCGCCGAGGACTTCCAAGCCCTGCTCGAGCTCATGGTTTCACTCGATCCGGCCAACTCACAGTCTCTCCCGGCTCGAATCGTGTGGCGCGCCCGCGATCGCCTCGGCGCCTGGTTCGACCTCGGTACAGCAGCCCCGATCGACCGCGGCCGAGCTGATGCCGGGGGCCAACTGCCGATTCCGGGTACGACCGAAACCTCACTGATCGATCGGCTGCCAGCGGATCTGTCCAATACGGCCGACGGACCTGAATTTCACTCCACGCCTTTTGCGTCCCTCTATCGCACCGACGACGAATACGCCGCGGAACTGTCGAACCGCACCTTGCACGCCGTCCTGCACCTCGACATGGGTCGATCAGGGCGAAGGCCGCTACCAAGGACAAATGGCCATATATGCCAAGCCACGGGGCGCACTCGGCAAGCGATATGTGGCGATGATCAATCCGTTCCGGTACCGGATTGTCTACCCAGCACTCATGCGTCAGATCGAACGAGCGTGGAATACCCGCATTTCGCAGTAAAGCGCGTTCGACTCGCTTCACGGTCATCGGTGCAGCCGCGATCCCACGAAAAGACTGGTTGCCTTGCGAATTTGCTTGTCACGCAACAGGTTATCTGGCAGCGTACGCGGACGGAAGTACCGCAGCACCCCAGAAGATGCGGTCCCGATACGACGAAGGCACCCGAACCCGGTGCCGACGACGCGGGCGTCGCAGCAGCGCCGGTGTTGTGTCTTCCTCGCGGCGTTGGGCTTGTCGGCGATCTTTTCGGACCGCTTCCGCATCGATCGACTCCAGTGTCGGGAAATGATAAAAGTGTGTCGGAAAGTGTCAAGACCTACGACCGCAGTGTCGGCGACCCTGTTTCTACGATGTCCTGCGAGCACAGCAGGCGCGATAGCGCGAGGGAAGCATGACACAACATCACTTCGACGTCTTGATCATCGGCGCCGGCCTGTCCGGCATCGGACAGGCCTGCCAGGTGCAGGCCGCGCTGCCGAACAAGACCATCGCCATCTTGGAGCGACGCGAGCGGTTGGGTGGCACCTGGGACCTGTTCCGCTATCCGGGCATCCGGTCGGACTCCGACATGTACACCTTCGG
>CAWBYL010000004.1:0-284803 GCA_963793025.1 uncultured Actinomycetes bacterium | reverse complement strand
CGACATGACGGTGGGGGCGGGCCAGTGCTCGATGTGGTGGCCGTGGAGGAACCGGCGTGATGTGCAGTTCCCGAAGCGGCAGTGCCCGTCGCGCACGGTGAGCGCCCGGCGTAGGGCGGGGGTGACGGTGCGTTGGGTGGTCCCGATCCCGACGGCGCGGCCTTGGCGATCCTGGACCAGGACGCTGATTCTCGAGTCGCACAGCAGCCGGCGGGCGGTTTCGGTGGCCAACGGTTCACCGGTCTCGAGCTCGGCGGTGGCCGCCGGGTGGTCGTCACACACCGCGGCGAGCTCGGCGATCACCACCACCGTGGCCCGATCCGGGTCCTGATCCTGCGCCACCTTCACCGAGGCGAGAGCGACCAGGCCGTCGGCTTGGCGTTGCCCCATCGTCATCGACTCGCCGGCGACCCGATCGGGCATGCCCCGCTCGATCGCCTTCAACAACCGCGCCCCGTCGTCGATGGGCACCGACCCGGAGAACCGCAGTTCGTGGCCGACGGTCCACGCGTTGAACACCCGCACCGCCCTCGCCGCCACATGATCCGCAGCGCCGGGTCGGCGCTGCTTCGCGGCGCGGCGTTGCAGAGCCGCCACCCCCATGGCCGGCGCGGCGTCGGCCCACGCCTGATCAGTGGACTGATCGGCCATCTCGGCCACTGGTGTGGCCTGCTCGGAGCTCAGCTCACCGCGGGCGGCTTTGTCGGCCAACGCCGGAAGCTTCGCGAGCTTGTGGCCCAGAGCGATCCGATCCGCCGCTGCTTTGCGTGACACGCCGAGCTTGTCGGCCGACCAGTCCGCGGTGTCGCGCGACCCGTCCGCGGTGTGAGCGCCGACGTTCGTCGACCAGGGTCAACACCCGTCGTTGTTGATGCTCGACCGCCGAGATCACCCGTTGCAGGTCTTCGACCGCCCTACCCAGATCACCCGCCCCCAACCGGCCCCACTCCAGATCGGCATCCAACCCGAACCGGAGCCGCACACACGCCAAGACATCGCCGACCAGACCGCCCGATGCACGCAGGCTCTCAGAGGCTTGCTTGTCGTTGGTTTCCCCGTCGGCCATGGCCGAACCTCACGCGAACGAACCGGTCACGGACACCCCAACCACAACGGCCGGGCATCGAAAGGGGGAAGAACACCAGTATGCCACATCGAACACCCGCGCGCAACCACAGATCCGAGAAAAATCGACCGGTCGCCCCGCCCGGAGGGTCTTCGAAGCTCGAGCCGGGCCCAGCTCATCAGGGCCAGAATCGCGCACATCCGGCGTCCGTCAGGGAAGATGTCCGCCATGTCCGACTACGTGATCCCACCACCGGAGCCCAAGGAGATCGACGAGAAGAACTGGCTCGAGCTCCAGCACTTCATGGAGCGAGCCGTCCTTCGGGGCCATCCCTCCGGCGAGGAGAAGTGCCTGAACTGCCTCTACTACCTCGACACCGACAGCGACCTCACCTACTGCTGGCACCCCCAGCTCCGGGTGCTCGTCGGCGCCGAGTGGTGGTGCCAGTGGTGGGAGGCCATCCCCGACGAGTAGGGGACGGTCGGTCGGCGGTTCGGTCCTCTCACCCGCCGGTCAGGACGGGGCCACGTCGATGACGATCTTGCCCACGTTGGCATTCGCCTCCATGTGATCGTGAGCCGCCGCCATCTCCCCCAACGGGAAGCGGCAGTCGATCACCGGGTGCACCAGTCCGGCATCGAAGAGCGGCAGCACCTCGGCGGCGAAGCGCTGGGTGACGGCGATCTTCTCCTCCAACGGACGGGGACGGAGAACCGTACCGACGATGGTGGCCCGCTTCGGCAGCAACATGGCCACGTTGACCTCGGTGCGTCCACCGCCCATGACCCCGACGATCACGATGGTGCCGCCGACCCGGATGGCGGCCACGTTGCGATCGACGTAGTCCCCGCCGATCACGTCGAGCACCACATCCACCCCGGCACCGCCGGTGAACGCCCGCGCCTCGGCCACGAAGTCCTGCGAGCCGTAGTCGACCGCCCGGTCGGCCCCCAGGTCGCGGCAGGCCTGGACCTTCCCGGCCGAGGCGGTGACCAGGACCCGGGCGCCGACGGCCTTGGCGATCTGGATCGCCGCGGTGCCCACGCCGGAGGCCCCGGCATGGACGAGCGCCGTTCGGCCGGCGGTGAGCCCGCCCTGCACGACGAGCGCGTCGAAGGCGGTGATCCACACCTCGGGGATGGCGGCGGCGTCGGCCACCGACACGCCCTCGGGCACCCGTAGGCACTGACGTTCGTGGACCACCAGGCGCTCGGCGTAGGAGCCACCACCGACGATGCCCATGACGGCGTCGCCTACCGCAACGGCGACGACCCGCTCCCCCACTGCGGCGACCCGGCCCGAGAACTCCATACCCGGGATCTCGGGGGCCGGTGGAGGGAACCCGGCCAGCGGTGGGCTCGGGTACATCCCGCGCCGCTGGATCAGATCGGCACGGTTGAGGGCGGTGGCGACCACGTCGACCAGCACCTCCTCGGGGCCGGGCACGGGGTCGCCGACGTCGACGACCTGCAGGACATCGGTCTCGCCGTACTCGTTCAGGACGATTGCCTTCATCGATGCTCCTCGGATGGGCTGGCGCCGCGCCCGGCGTCGAGGACGGTGGCGCGGGCCCAGCGGTAGTCGGGCTTGCCCGATGCGGTGCGGGCGACCCGATCGGTCAGGACCCACTGGCGGGGGACCTTGAAGCCGGCCAGATGGGTTCGGGCGTGGGCCGCGAGCTCCTCGCCACCGGGAGGCGCGGCTTCGGGTCGTAGTGCCACCACGGCGGTGACCCGCTGGCCGAAGCGCTCGTCGGGGATCCCGACCACGAGGGCGTCGAAGACCGCCGGGTGGCCCTTGAGGACTCCTTCGACCTCTTCGGGGAAGACCTTCTCCCCGCCGGTGTTGATGCTGGCCGAACCGCGTCCGAGCACCTGGATCGTGCCGTCGGCGTCGACCCGGGCGTCGTCGCCGGAGACCGCCCAACGTACGCCGTCGAGGACGGGAAAGGTGCGGGCGCTGCGCTCAGGGTCGTTCCAGTAGCCGATGGGGACGTTTCCTCGTCGGGCCAGCTTGCCGATGGACGCGCTGCCGGCGGCAACCGGCGTGAACGTCTCGTCGAGGACGGCGCTGTCGGGATCGGTGACAAGGGCCGGCGGGCCTTCGCCGTCCGCCGTCCGCAGCCGGCCCTGACCACCCGTCTCGGACGAACCGAAGCTGTCGAGCACGCCGACCCCGGGGAGCAGCGTCCGCAGCTGGGCCTTCACCGCCGGGGAGAGCACCGCCCCTCCCGAGGCCACGACCTGGAGCGACTCGAGCGGGAGTGAGGTCGGGTCGTCCTCACGAGCGGCGCGCAGGGCGTCGGCCAGCGGTCGGGCCACGGCGTCACCCACCACCATCACCAGATCGGCCCTCGCCACCTCGGCCAGTCGGAGGGCGGCCCCCGGGTCGAGGTGGAGGTCGACGTCGAGGATCACGGCGCCGCCGCCGAGCAGCGACTGCCAGGCGACCCAGGCGGCGGCCCCGTGCATGAGCGGGCACAGAGGGAGCCGGCGCAGCACGGGCGCCCCCGCCACCGCCCGAGCGACGACGTCCGCGGGCTCCCGGGCCGCCGGGACACCCCGGCTGGGGGTGCCTCGGCCTCCGAAACCGGCCATGTAGATGTCGGCGTGGCGCCACATCACCCCCTTCGGTGCGCCGGTGGTGCCGCCGGTGTAGAGGAGGTAGAGGTCGTCGCCCGAACGCGGGCCGACGTCCAGGCGACCGCCCGGCCCGTTGGCCAGACGAGACTCGTACTCCTCACCCCGCACCACGACCGGGAGCGTGGGCGAGGCCGCCAGCTGCCGGGCGGTGGTGACGACGTCGACCAGGTCGGGCTCGGTGAACACGGCCACCATGGCGGAGTCGTCGAGCAGGTGGGCGAGCTCCTCGGCCGTGTACCGGAAGTTCACGTTCACAGGGACCGCTCGGCGCTTGAAGGCGCCCAGCATCACCTCGAGGTGCTCGGGGTGGTTGCGCAGGTGGAGCCCTACCCGGTCGCCCACCCCGACGCCGAGGTCGTCCAGCAGGTGCGCCACCCGGTCGGCGCGGGCATCGAGCTCGGCGAAGCTGAGCCGGCTGACGACAGACCCACCCGACCCGGCGACGACAGCGTCGGCCGCCGGGAGGGCGGCGGCCACGGCCTCGTAGAGGTCGGCGATGTTGAACGACGGCGGCACCGGCCGTGCGGGAGCCATCGTCAGGAGAGCCTCCGGACCTCGGGCGAGCCGCGCAGGGCGTAGGGGGCGACCTGGATCCAGGCGTCGGTGACCATGGCCCCGCCCGGGCCCACGATGAGCGGGTTGCACACCACGTCAGCCAGCTCCGGCACGTGTTCGAGCACGACGGCGAAGCGCACCAGAAAGGACTCGAGAGCCTTGCCGGCGTCCGGGGTGTGGCCCTCACCGTCGAGCAGGTCGGCCAACGGTGAGGCCTCCACCAGGCTGGCGGCGTCGGTGTCCGACAAGGGGAGCACCCTCACCGGGACCTCGGCGTCGACCCCGGCCAGGGCCCCGCCGAGACCGAGGCTGACGACGCCCCCGAAGGCGGCGTGCTGGTGGCCGGCCACCAGAGCGTCGGCCCCCGATGGCGCCGCCTTCTGGACCACCGCCGGCTCCATGGCGGGACCGAGCCCGGCGGCCATGCGTCCGAAGGCCGACCGGAGGGCGGCCTCGTCGTGGAGATCGAGGGCCACCCCTCCCACCTCGCCCCGGTGGTAGCGCTCGACGCCCGTGGCCTTGAGCACCACGGGGTACCCGATGGCGGCGGCCGCCTCCGCGGCCGCGTCGACGCCGCTCACGACCGCGGTGGGACACACCGGCAGACCACAGCTGCCGAGCAGCTCGGACGCGGCGGCCCGATCGAGCCACCGACCCGCCTGGCTTTCGGCCAACAGCCCGTCCACCCGTGTGCGGATCGCGTCGATGTCGATGCCGACCTCGTCGGGGGCGGGGATGGTGCCGGGAGGCCGGGCCAGCCACTCGCCGTAGGCGGCCAGGCGCCCGAGGGTGCGGGCTCCTTCCGACGGGAACCGGAACAACGGGATCCCCTCGGGTGTCGAGGTGGTGACCGATCCGGACTCGGTGCCGAGGAAGGTGGCCACGACGGGCTTCCGGGCGCCTTCGACCGCTCGCCCGAGAGCGCCGGCCACGTCGGCCGGACGACGCTCGACCGGCGGCGCGTAGACGACGATCACCGCGTCGAATCCGGCGTCGGCCAACACGGCCCGCACCGTGGCCTCGTAGGCGTCCGGATCGGCCTGCCAGGTCAACTCGAGGGGGTTGGCCAGCCGTGCTCCCTCCGGGACCCGGCCCTGCAGGGACGCCACGGTGGCAGGTGACGGGTCCGGCGTCTCCAGTCCCGCCCCGATGCACGCGTCGACGGCCTGGACCGACGCACCGCGGGCGTTGGAGACCACGGCCACCCGCCGGCCGCTCGGCACCGGTTGGTCGGCCAGCACGCGGGCCACGTCGAACAGTTCCGCCGGGGTGTCGACCCGGACCACCCCGCTCTGGGCGAGGAGCGCGGCGACGGTCGCGTCGGTCGGCCACCCCATCGGTCGCCCGTCGGGAACCGACACCCGACGCACCGGTCGGGTGAGGCCCGACTTCACGGCCAGGATGGGCTTGGTCCGGGCCAGCGCGCGGGCGATGCGGGTGAACTTGCGGGGGTTGCCGAAGGACTCGAGGTAGAGAGCGATCACCGACGTACGATCGTCGTCGGCCCAGTACTGCAGGAGGTCGTTGGCGGAGACGTCGATCTTGGAACCGACGTCGACGAAGGCGGAGAACCCGAGCCCCAGGTTGTGAGCGTGGTCGAGGGCGGCGATCCCGAGCGTGCCCGACTGGGTCAGGAACCCGACCCGCCCGGCGTCGACCGACACCGGCGCGAAGGTGCCGGCGAGGGAGACGGCGGGGTCGGTGTTGATGATGCCCATCGACTCCGGGCCGATGACCCGCATGCCCACGGCACGGGCCCGTTCGACGATGCGCCGCTCGGTGCCCTCCGGGAGCTGGTCGAAGCCGGCGCTGATCACCAACAGGCCGCCCACCCGTTTGCGGCCACACTCCTCCACGACGTCGAGGACGCCGGCGGCCGGTACGGCGACGATGGCCAGGTCCACGCGGTCGGGGATCTCCAGCACCGAGGTGAAGGCCCGGGCACTGGCCACGTGGCCCCCGGCCGGGTTCACGGGATAGACGGGGCCGTCGAACCCGCCGGCGACGAGGGAGCGGAAGACCTCGTGGCCGATGCCCCCCCGGTCACGCCCGGCGCCGATGACGGCGATCGACCCCGGGGCCAGCAGCCGGGCAACCGACGCCGACTCGGCCCGGTGCTCCCGCTGCTCGATCAGCTCTCGGGCGTGGTCGGTGGAGTCGATGCCGAGGCGGACCTCGATGACGCCCTCGTCGAAGGCGGCGGTGACCTGGAACCCGGCCTGCTGGAAGACGCCGATCATCTTGCGGTTGGAGGGCAGCACCGTGGCGGTGAGCCCGTCGAGGCCGTTCTCCCGGGCGGCCACCGCCAGGTACTCGAGCAGGGCGGTGGCCAGACCGCGGCCCTGGTGCTCGTCGTCGACGATGAAGGCGACCTCGGCCTCGTTGCGGTCGCCCCAGAGGTCGTAGCTGGCCATGCCCACGATCTGGTCGCCGAGCAGACCGACGAAGGCCATGCGCGTGACGTAGTCGACGGTGACGGCCCGCTCGAGGTCGCGCTCGGACAGCCGGGGCATCGGGCTGAAGTAGCGGAAGTAGATCGTCTCGCGGGACTGGCGCGCGTGGAACGACGCCACCGCGGCGCTGTCGTCGGGGCGGACCGGCCGGATGTGGACGGTGCCGCCGTCCACGAGCACGGCGTCGAACTCCCACCGGGCCGGGTAGCCCGTCGGTGCCGCGGCGTCGCCGGTGGCCGCCGCGGGGTCGGGATCGGGCTCGTCCGACATCTCCGGAGCCTACGTCGGGCCCCGCCGAGGACCGGTGGGCATCCCCACCGGTGTCGTCAGGGGGTGGGCTCGAGGTGGTGGACGACGGTCGTCGCCGCCTGCATCTCGGCCGCTTCGGCCTCGGCCTCGGCCCGGAGCGACCGGGTGACGACGAGGAACCCGATGCCCCACAACAGGCTCACCGTGGCGATGATGGCGATCACCACCCCGGGACCGACGATCCCGCTGAGCAGGCCTCCGAGCAGCAACGAGACGCTCATCGACAGGGTGACCAGGGAGAAGTCGGCGGCGAAGATACGGCCACGGAGGGCGTCGGGCGTGAGCAGCTGCAGGCCGTAGGTGGTCAGCGCCCACTGGGCGCCGCCGCCGAGGTGAGCCAACAGCACGCCGAGGAACGCCACCACGAACCAGGGTGTGATGGCCACGCCCAGGTAGAAGAAGCCATACCCGATCGACGCGAACCCGCACGCCAGCAGGACGCCGTGGATCCCGCGACGGACGAGGCGCCGGATCAGCAGCGGACCGAGGAGGACGCCGATCCCACGGGCGGCGAGCAGCAGCCCGGTCCCGCCGTCCCCGGCGTGGAACCGCTGGTCGGCCAACACCGCCAGCATCCCGACGATGCCCGAGCCGAGGGCGAAGCCCACGTGGGAGAACAACAGAGCGAGGATCGTCGGGTGGCTTCGGGCGTGGCGGAGCGCTTCGAGGGTGTCGCGCAGCGGCCGCATCCGCTCCCGGACGAACCCGGTCACCGCCGCCGCCTGCATCGGTCGGCGGATGCTGAGCAGCAGCGAGCCGGCGATGGCGAAGCTGACGGCGTCGGCCACGAAGGCGGCGTTGCGGCCGAAGAGCACGGTGAACCCGGCCCCGAGGGCGGCACCCACCGCCAACATCGCTCCCCACGTGGAGGCCATGAGGGCGGTGGCCGTCGACAGGTCCTCCTCCTCGACCAGGTTGGCCACACCGGCCTGCGACGCCGGCCCGAAGAAGGCGCCGAGAGCAGTGACGCCGCCCTGGGCCACGAACACCATCCACGGAAGACCGGCGCCGGCGAGGAGGAAGGTCAGGGCCATGGCCGACTGGGCGAAGGAGACCGCGATCAGGACCCGGCGCCGGTCGTAGCGGTCGGCGACGGTGCCGGCGACGGGACCCATGACGAAGACGGGGAGGCTCTGGGCCACCCAGAACAACGAGGCGAGCAGATCCGAGCCGGTGGTGTCGAGGAGCAGCCCGATGGCGGCCACGGTGGCGAACCAGTCGCCGCAGTAGCTGATCAGCTGGGCGCCGAACAGACGCCGGAACTGGCTGTTGCGTCGGAGGAGCGACCACATGGGGGGCTGTGGTCGCCGTCAGCCGAGGAGCTCGGTCACGACGACTTCCAGCCGTCCGTGACCCCGGTGAGACCGGTGGGGGCGTGAGGGCCGAAGGCGAGCTGCTCGAGCACACCCACCCCTTCACGGTCGCCCATGCGCACCTTGCACAGCGTCTGGATGTGGATGCACGTGGGGTCCTCGGGGTCGAAGTCCTCGAGCTTCACCGACTCGCCGCCCACGGCCAGCTCGCCGTGGATCGAGCCGTGGGCCCACGTCGGATGGGAGTAGCCGATGCCCCGCATGCGGAAGGTGTACAGCGGCTCGAACTCGATGTGGTCGACCGCGCCGTCGGCGTGGGTGACGTCGAGTGACGCCGAGGCCATCTCGCGCTTGCCCTCCTGCCAGGCCAGCTCGTAGTGGACGCTCTCCAGCTCCTCGGGTGCGGGGACGTCACCGAAGGTGGGCGAGTCGGGACCTTCGAGGACGGGGACGACGAGGGCCGACTCCATCCATCGGCTGCCGTCGGCCCGCTCGAAGAGGGCGAGGTGGGTGCACCGGTCGTCGAAGTGCAACGGAGCCCACAACCAGAACACCTGGGGGGCCGCCGCCGCGAAGTTCGTGCTGGCCTGGTCGCCGACCCCACGCACGCCCCAGGAGCGGTCGCGCACCCCGTAGGTCTCGTCGGCCCGCACGTCGACCGTGCGGTCCCCCACGGTGACGGTGCCCTCCCAGGTGCCCCACTGGGTGAGCCGGGTGTAGTCCATGATCCGGGTGGCGTTGCGGACGATGGTCTGCTTGGGCTCCTCGATCGCCGCGGTGCGGGCCCGGAAGGTCAGGTCGGCGGTGAGGCCGTGGTCGTTGGGCTCGACGACGAAGCG
Source organism: uncultured Actinomycetes bacterium (assembly GCA_963793025.1). Classification (GTDB taxonomy): domain Bacteria; phylum Actinomycetota; class Acidimicrobiia; order Acidimicrobiales; family Acidimicrobilacustridaceae; genus CAWBYL01. The sequence continues at coordinate 275,626 of CAWBYL010000004.1, read as the reverse complement.
GATCTCCCGCAGCGGCTCGGCGATCTCGAGGCTGATGGGACCCACGGTGGTGGCCCGGTCGATGGGCATGAGGCCGGAAGCGAACACCGAGTGCTCGACACCGTCGATCACGATGCAGAAGGCACCGTCGATGACGCCTCGGTTGGGGTAGTGGGCCATGGCCCCGCCGATGAAGAAGTCGCCGTCGCGGTGGAAGCCGTTGAAGAAGTAGCGGTCGTAGTGGTTCGGATCGGCCGACACCGGAGTGGCGATCGGGTCGCCCGTCTGGTGCACCGGGTAGTCGTCGAACGGTGTGAGCACGCTGTTCCCCCTGTGGTCCGGACCGCCGGGGGCCCGCATGGCTCGGCCGAACGCGAAAGCGCGCCCGCCGTGGCGACGGGCACGCAGGCGTTTGGAGTGGACCCGACTGGACTCGAACCAGCGACCTCTTCCGTGTCGAGGAAGCGCTCTAGCCAACTGAGCTACGGGTCCTCAGGGACCGACGGCGAGACGCCGGGCCGGTCCAGGACCATAGCAGGGTCCCCTGGAGCCCTCCCACCGGCGCCCGTGACCAGGTGGCCGCTTCCGGCGAGACCTTCCGGGGGCGCGACTCGTGCCCGTGGACGGTGGACGAGTAAGACTCCGTCGGTGGATCACCGCCAGATCGTTCGCATCCTCTCCGTCGCCCGGGCCGCCCTCGGGGCCGTGTTGATCGTGGCCCCCGGCGCCGCCGGCGGCCGGTGGATCGGTGACATCGCCCACGACCGGCGGGCCAAGATCGTGATCCGGGGCCTCGGCGCCCGCGACCTCGCCCTCGGCCTGGGAGCGCTCCGCGCCCTCGACCGGGGCGAGCCGGTTCGGCCGTGGGCCCAGCTCGCCGTCCTCGGCGACACCAGCGACGCCATCTCCAGCGTCCTGGCCGCCCGCCAGCTCGGCGCGGCTGCGTACCATCTCGACCGTCGTGAGCGCCGGCGCCGCGGCCGCCATCGGGGCCACCGCGGCCACCAAGGTCGACTGAGCAGTTCCGTCGGCAACGATCCTGCACCACGCTGCGAGAAAATCCGCGACACTCTGGCGTCCCCGGATCTCATCGAAGAAATGGAGCACCACCAATGTCCGAGCTCGGTCCTGTCGAGGTCCTGTTCATCGCATTCCCCGGCAACCAGTTCCACGGCGACATCGTCCCCGCCATCAAGGCCAAGATCGACGACGGCACGATCAACGTGATCGACGCCCTGTTCGTGGCCAAGGCCGACAACGGCGACGTCGTCGGCTTCGAGATCGAAGAGCTCCCCGAGGGGGTGCGCGACGACTACGGCAGCCTCGTCAGCGACGGCGGCGGCGTCGACCTCCTCGGACTCGATGACGTCGATGACCTGGCCGAGGAGATCGAGCCGGGCAACGCCGTGGCCATCCTCGTGGTCGAGCACCTGTGGGCCAAGGATCTGGCCGCCGCCATGCGCGGCGCCAACGGCGAGCTCATCGACTCGATGCGCATCCCGGCCCAGGCCATCGACGAGATCCTCGCCCTCTAAGCACCCGACAACGACAAAGGAGAACGACATGCCCATGCGACGTCGACGTGGCCTCATCGGAATGGCGGCCACCACCGCTGTCGTGGCCGGAACCGCCACTGCGGTCTCGGGCCGCGTGGCCCAGAAGCAGTACAACAAGCAGGCCGCAGCCCAGGCCCAGGCCGCACCGGCCCCCGCCCCGGTGGCCGCTGCTCCCCCGCCCCCGCCGCCGGAGGCCGAGAGCGGCGGCGGCGACCTGGTGGGTGAGCTCCAGAACCTCTCCCAGCTCCACAACGCCGGCGTGCTGAGCGACGAGGAGTTCGCCGCAGCCAAGGCCAAGCTGCTCGGCTGAACCACCGCCGCCTCGAAGCCCTTCCGGGGGTTCAGAGGCGGGGCGCTATGGTGAGCCGCTCCGGCGGCGTGGCCGAGTGGCTGAGGCAAGGGCCTGCAAAGCCCTGTACGTGAGTTCGATTCTCACCGCCGCCTCCGGGTGCCTGACCTGGTTTGACTCCAGGTCAGGCACTGTTGTCTGCGGTCCGGCGCGCTCATGGTGCGGCGATGGCCACCTCGACCGTGGCGCGGGTGCCCCAGCTGCCGCGCGAGATCGTGAACAGGGACCAGAACCGCACGGGCACCAGGAAGAGGATGTGCAGGATCGAATAGAGCGGAGCCAGAGCGATCGAGATCCACGGATTGGTGTTCGATGTGCCGCCGGTGCCGATGATGCGCACTGAACGGGCGTACGCGGCGAACGCAGTCTGCGCGAAGTAGCTGGCTATGGCTATGCCGCCGACCAACGCCGGTCTCACGATGACGGTGACCACGAGTGAGCCGGTGAGTACGAACCACATGGTGAGTTCGACCGCGGTGATGCGCCACGGCCAGGTCCGGTAGGACATGTTTCGCAGCACCCAGAAGGACTCTCGGAAGAAGGACTTGTTCCACCGATTCTGTTGGCGGAGATAGTGGTTGAGACGCTGCGGGACCGCCGTGAAAGCCAGAGCGGTCTCGATGAAGAGCACCCTCCCTTCGGTCAGGCAATAGTTCGTGAGCCGGCGATCGTCTCCGAACTGCACCGGACTGCCCAGAAAGGTCTGGGTCACGAAGTCCTCGAGGTTCTCCTTGACGACCGATGCCCTGTACATGCTCAGCGAGCCGCAGCAGCACAGCACCGAACCGACCCGTGAGTACGCCGCCCGCTCGAAGAGGAAGGCGTTGGCGTACCGGAGATCGATCAGCCGAGTGAGCAGGTTGGCCCGAGCGTTCAGGGCCCGAACCGTCCCGGTGGCCGCCATGGCCTTGGGGTCGGAGAACGCCCGGCTCAGCTCCTCGGCGGCGTAGCGGTTGAGGACAGTGTCCGAGTCGACGGTCAGGAAGACGTCGGCGGTGGAGACGGCGAACGCCTCGGCCATGGCATGTCGCTTGCCGCGGTTCGCGTCGCACCTGATCACCGTGGCACCGGCGTGGCGCTCCAACCGCTCCACCGCGTCGGCATAACACTCGATGGAGCTCGAGCCGTCGTCGATGACCCAGATCTCCTCGATCGCCATCGACTGATCGAGCAAGGATTCCAGGCAGGCCCGGAAGGCCACCGGGTCCTCGTTGTAGACGGGCACGACGGCCGCGACACGGAGGTCGCGGACGACGCTGAGGCGCTGTTCCCGACCTCCATGGGCAGCCACGAGCTTTACGGCCAGGATCCCCAACGCCACAGTTCCGTAGGCATACATGCCGACCGACCGGTGCGGCATCACGAGCATCGCCCCTGCGGCCGCCAGCACGAACAAGAACAGCCCGATCCTGCGGCCGGTAACCGACGGGCGATTGGCGGCGAACGGCTCTCGGATCTCGGGACCCGACGACGAGATCCCGAGGTTGTTCGACAACCGGTCTCCGGCGGCGACGAGTCGCAGCGTCGGCGCGGCTGCGGCGACGACATCGTCGGACCAACCGAGCTCACCGTCGGCGAGCTCGTCGAACGTCGGCTCCTGGATCGTCACTGGCCGTCGAAGTCGCCAGGGGTGAGGACCAGACTGGTCTCCTCACCGGAGATCGAGTGGCTGACGGCGAAGAACGACCCGTTGTCGTTGCGGATGTACCACTTGCCCGACGAGGGCCGGTAGTACCCGAGCTCCAACGCACCGTCGCCGTCGTAGTCCGCCGGCACCGGCGTGATCGCCGACTCCTCACCCGTCGGAGCGAAACGAATGCTCGCCAACGCCGACCCATCGACCGGCTTGATGTACCACCGACCATTGCTCGGCCGATAGAACGCCACGTCGGCCTTCCCGTCACCCGTGTAGTCGCCCGGCTTCAGGACCAGACCGGTCTCCTCACCGGAGATCGAGTGGCTGACGGCGAAGAACGACCCGTTGTCGTTGCGGATGTACCACTTGCCCGACGAGGGCCGGTAGTACCCGAGCTCCAACGCACCGTCGCCGTCGTAGTCCGCCGGCACCGGCGTGATCGCCGACTCCTCACCCGTCGGAGCGAAACGAATGCTCGCCAACGCCGACCCATCGACCGGCTTGATGTACCACCGACCATTGCTCGGCCGATAGAACGCCACGTCGGCCTTCCCGTCACCCGTGTAGTCGCCCGGCTTCAGGACCAGACTGGTCTCCTCACCGGAGATCGAGTGGCTGACGGCGAAGAACGACCCGTTGTCGTTGCGGATGTACCACTTGCCCGACGAGGGCCGGTAGTACCCGAGCTCCAACGCACCGTCGCCGTCGTAGTCCGCCGGCACCGGCGTGATCGCCGACTCCTCACCCGTCGGAGCGAAACGAATGCTCGCCAACGCCGACCCATCGACCGGCTTGATGTACCACCGACCATTGCTCGGCCGATAGAACACCGCGTCGGCCTTCCCGATCGTGGGAACCGACGTGACCGGCGTGTTGCAGACCGCGGAGGTGAATCCAGAACCCCCACCCACGTTGGTCGCCTGCACCCGGAAGCAGTACTCCGTGTCGGTCACCAGCCCGAGGGCATCGAAGGTCGTGGTGTCGGCGGCGAGGGGGGAACCAGCAACCGGGGCGAAGGGACCACCTGCGGTGCTCATCTCGAGCTGGTAGGCCGACTCCCCCGCGACGTCACCCCACGAAACGGCGAGCGCCGTGGCCGAGCTGACGTCCACGGCCAGAGCAGTGGGCACCGGCGGTGCCACCACGGCCGGCTTGGTCGAGAAGCCCCACGTGGAGCTGGTCGTGGTCACGGTCCCGTCGTCGGACACCGCGTACCACTCGTAGGCCGTGCCGTCGGCGAGCCCGGCCCAGGAGACGCTGGCCGTGCCACCCGAGGGCGTCGTCGTGGACCCGATCTCGGTGAAGCCACCCAGGCCGGCCATGGCGAACGGCAGGGAGAACTGGCTGTTGGCATCGGTCTCGAAGGTGCCGAGCGTCGGGGAGTAGGTATAGGCGTCGATCTTGTTCAGCGACGGCCGGAAGGTGTAGTAGCGGAGCCATCCGTCGCCGCCGTTGGGCCTGCTCTGGTAGTCGGTCATCAGCTGCTCGACCGGCTGGCCGCAGCTGTTGAGCGAGGTGGCGCGGCTCTCACCCGGGTAGTGGCCGTTGACCACCATGCGCACGTTGCAGTTCGGGCTGACGAGCTGAGTCCACACCTGGGCTGCGGAGAGCCCGTTGGTCCGGCCGGTGATCGTGCCACTCGGACGGGAACCCCCTGTGTCGAGGAAGGCGTGGGTGCTCAGGATGACCTGGCGGTCGGGATAGCGGCCGATGATGTCGTTGGCCCATTCGACCGCATAGGTGGGCATGTCGATCTCGAGATGGATGATCAGGAAGTCGATGCCGCCGGCGGTGAAGAGCTCGTAGTTGTCCTTGTTCAGGCGGTCGGTCTGGCCGACCTCCTCACCCAGCCACCCCCCGTACCACGGGTTCTGGGGCAGGTCGTAGCGAGAGGGCGGGAAGTACTGGTCGAAGTAGTTCGACGTGGTGCCGCCGGCCCCGAGGTCGTGGTTGCCCGGCGCCACGTTGTTGGGGATGCCCGCGTTGTCGAGCACGTCCATCGACGCGTCGGCCCGCTGCCACTCCAGCTCGACCGAGTCGAAGTTCTCGGTGACGTCGCCGAGGTGGCTCACGAAGGCCACGTTGAGGTCGGCGGCGTGGTCGACGATCCACTGCGTCTGCTGGGTGTAGGTCGCGGCGCGGGTGGCGTCGGCGTCGACGTAGTGCTGGGTGTCGGGCAACACGACCACGGTGAAGTCCTCACCCGGGGCCACGTCAGCCGGTCGACCGTAGAAGGTGGTCGTCACGGGATCGCCGTCGGGGTCGCTGACCCCGACCTGGAGGGTGGGAGCGGTGGAGACGCCGGTGGAGCCGTCCTCCGGGGCCACCAGGGCAGGCGCATCAGGGGCGCTGTTCTGTGAGACGACGATGTCGAACGGTGCTCCCGGAGCCCATGACGAGCCGCTCCCCACGATCGAGCCATCGGCCGCCGGCGCGATCGCGTCGGTGACCAGCGTGCCCGTCGCGTCGTTCATCCCCCACCGGGCGGCGAGGTCGGATCCATCGGTGAGCTCGGCGTTGATGCTCGCCTCGAGCTCGGACAGGCTGAGCGCTCGACTCCAGACCCGAGTCTCGTCGAGGAGACCCTGGAAGCGAGCGGTGTTGGCCGGGGACCCGTTGGACTTCAACATCGCGCCGAGGCCCACGTACTGGGTCGTGTCGGACCGTGTGGGCTCGTTGACCTGCAGTGTGGCGTCGAGGACACCGTCGAGGTAGAGGTTCCAGGTGCTTCCGTCGTAGGTGGCGGCGGCATGGTGCCAGTCGCCCTGGGTGACCACGGTGGTGCCGTAGACGGGATGGTTGAGCCCGGGCGAGGTACCGCCGGCCCCTTCCTCGAAGTCGGCGGCCAGTGTGCCGGTGGTGCTGTCGATTCCCAGCAGCCAGTTGGCGTCGACGTTCGACCCATCGCTCTCGGGTGCCCCGTGGGTGACGAGGGGAACGAAGCTGGGGATGCCACCAGTGCCGGTGCTGCCGGCCACGCCCGGCGCCCGTGGCCTGGAACCAGGTCTCCACGGTGAACCGAGCGAGGTCCAGCTTCGCCGGATCCCCGAAGCTGACGTACGCCCCGGATGAGCCGAGGTCGAGCGAGGTCGACGCCCGGGCCGGGCGGCGCGGGCCGAACCACGTCAGAACCGGAGTCGGTGAACGTCTGGCCGTCGATGGGCAGGAACTCCCAGTCGTAGCCGTCGGCGCGCAGATGGAACTTCACCGACACCGAAGGTCTGGTCGTTCAGGGCCTCGCTCGCGGCGATGGGTGTCTGCGCACCGTGGTGGCCCTCGCCGCCCGTGCCGACGGTGAAGTGCCGCATGCCGTAAGCGGGGTCGGCCAGGCCGTCGACGCCGATGGGCGCCAGACGCTCGTAGATGTGATCGTGCCCGGCCAACGTGATGTCGACCCCGGCGGCGTACAGATCGTCCATCAATGGCTGGATCGGAGTGAAGTTGGTCTGCCCCGAACCGAACCGCGGCTTGTGGAACACCGCAATCGTGTTCTTGGTCGAGTTGGCGGCGAGGTCGGCGGCCAGCCACTGCTCCTGGGGCGACCCGGCGGCACAGCCACCCGGGAGCTGGTCGCACTCGCTGTCGAGGGTGACCACGTGCCAGGAGCTGTCGAGGTCGTAGCTGTAGTAGCTGTTGCCACCGGAATCGGTCGCGTTGGCACCGAAGTACCCGAAGTAGCCGTCCAGGTTGTTGGTGGTACCGGTGCCCCAGTCATGGTTCCCGGGCGCGGGTCGCATGCGGGACGTGAACTGGCCCCAGGCCGGGTCGAGGCAGTTGGCGAAGTCGGTTGCGGTGCCGTTGGGATAGACGTTGTCACCGGAGGTGACGATCGTGCCGTCGAGACCCTCGATGAGCGCGGCGACCTGCTCGTCACCGGTGGTGGCACACGAGCCCATGTCGCCCACGGCGACGAACACCGTGTCCGAGCCAACGCTCGTGTGGAACGTCGACGGAGCTCCGGCAGTGCTCAGCGAGCCATCGGACACCGACGCGTACCACTCGAAGGTCTGTCCGTCCCCGATCGAAGGCCACGTGACCGTGGCGTGGTCCCCGGAGGTGATGCCGGTGGCGGTGTCGATGAGACTGAAGTCGCCACTGGCCAGCGGACGACCGTAGAAGCTGACGTCGAGCAGGCCGCCGTCAGGATCGGTCACGGTGACATCCAGCGTGGGTGTCGTGCTCACACCGGTGGCGGTGTCGGCCGGGGCCACCACCACGGGAGCATCGGGCGCCGAGTTGTTCGGCACCGGGGCCACGAACCCGGCACCGCGCGTCCCGTTGACCAGGGCGCCGGCGTTGCCGTTGATGGAGTCGGGTACCGCAGCACCGGAGTCCTCGTTCATGCCCCACCGAGCCTGAAGGCCCGGCGTCGGGGTGTCGATCTCGTCGTCGAAGGAGCCGGCGATCTGGCCGGGGGTACGGGCCACGTTCCAAACCCGGGCCTCGTCGATCGAGCCGGCGAAGGCACCGGAGGCGACGTTCGTGGTCGTGTAGGCACGGCCGATGCCCACGGGGGCGTTGTTGGCGGCGTTGGCCGCAGCGTTCACCGCCAGCGTGCCGTCGGGCTGGCCGTCTAGGTACACGTTCCAGTCGGCGCCGTCGTAGGTGGCGGCCACGTGGTGCCACTCGTCGAGCGGCACCACCGAGGTGCCGGTGAACGGATGGTTCGGTCCTTGCGTCGGAGCGCTCTGCTCGAAGTCGACTGCGATCCGGCCGGCGGCGTCGATGCCCAGGAAGTAGTTGACGTCGGCCGCTGCGGTCTCAGCCTCGGCCCGACCCTTCGTGATCACCGGGGTGGCAGTGAGACCGCCGGTTCCGGTGCTCGTGGTCGTGCCCACACCCGCGCGCTTGACCCACGCCTCGACGGTGAAGTTGGCGGCGTCGAGCGACGCCGAGTCGGGTACCTGGATCGCGGTGTCGGTACCGTTGAACACCACGGAGTACGGGCCCGGATTGGGGACGGGCTCGGTGTAGTTGAACCCGCTCACCCAGGAGGTACCGCCGGTGAGGGTGCCCGTGGCGGCGGGAGCGATGGAATCGCCCGCAATCGTGCCGGCGCCTTCATCGAGGCCCCAACGCGCCACGAGGGAGCCTCCCGGTGCGCCGGGGTCCGAGGCGAGCTCGTCCCCCATGGTCGCCTGGATGTCTGACTGACCCCGGGCGAAGTTCCACACCCGCGCCTCGTCGAGCGAGCCGTCGAAGCGACCGGCGGGAAGGGTGCCGTCGGACTTGATCATCGCGCCGAGAGCGGCGTGCTGGACCGTGTCGGAGCGGGTTGGTTGACCCACGAAGAGCGTGGTCTCGAGGTTGCCGTCGAGATAGAGGTTCCAGGTGGCCCCGTCGTACGTCGCCGCGGCATGGTGCCACACGTCATCGGTGATCGTGGTGGTGCCGTACACCGGGTGGTTGAGACCGGGGGTGGAGCCGGTGCTGCCCTCCTCGAAGTCGGCGGCGAGCGTGTCCGTGGCGTCATCGATGCCGAGGAGCCAGTCGGCGTCCACGTTCGAGTTCTCGGCCTGCGGAGCGCCATGGGTCACCAACGGGACGAAGTTCGGGATGCCGCCTCCGCCGGTCGTGCCGGCCACGCCGGTGCCGGTGCGCATGAACCACGTCTCCACCGTGAACTGCGCCAGGTCGAGCTTGGCCGGATCACCGAAGGTGACGTAGCCGCTGCTGCCATCGAGGTGGACCGCCGTCTCCGCCGCGGCCGACGCCCTCTGCGGTACGGCGAAGAGCGACGCCACGACAGCGATCACGCTGAACACGATCAGAGCCCGGCGCGACCGCCGGATCCCCTCTGCTGACAATCCGCGACGTGCGCGTGCGTGCCGCATCAACCCCACCACCCTCGCTGCGCACCCGTGGGTGCCGCTTCAGGAAACGAAGGTGGTCGGTCTCACCATTTGCTCGCCGGGGGGTTCCGGTGACCGAATCGATTGCTTCCCCCCGGGTCGGCGCATCCGCCCGTCGATTCTCTTCAGTACCTCTTTGAGTGGTGATGAACATACAGAGACCACGGAGAGTGGTCAAGCAATTGTTCAGATACCTAAGGAATGCATAAGGAAGCGCCAATTGACGGCCGGCTCCGCCCGAAATCCGCACCCGGGCGTGCCATGATGCGCGGCACCATCGTCGTCTGCCGATCTCGGCAGCCTTCCCGTCACGGTGACGCTCGGCCATGACAGAAACCCTCGCCGTGGACCGCCACATCGCCGGCTGGCTGGACTCGCGACGCCACGGTGGCCTCGTGCTCGCCGGTGTGGTGGCCGTGCTCTACGCGGCCGGGGCCGAGTCCTCCTGGCGGTGGTTCGGAGCGTCCGCGATGGGGCTCTCCTTCTACCCGCCGGCCGGCATCACCGTCGCCGCCCTCGTGGTGGTGACCGCTCGGCGGCGATGGCCGATCATCCTCGCGGCCGCCGCGCTGGCCGAGGTGGTCGTGGACCTGAGCCACGGTCTCAGTCTGCAGCTGACCCTCGGCTACGCGACGGCCAACGTCGTCGAGCCCCTCGTCGGGGTCAGCCTCCTGATGGCTCGACCGGCGATCCGTCTCGGCGGCGTCCGCCTGGACCGCCGGGTGCCGATGGTGTGGTTCCTCTTGTGTGCAGTCGCCGCCGGGCCGGCCGTGGGTGCGCTGATCGGGGCCACGGTCAGGACGGCCGACGCCGGGGGCACGTGGTGGACGACGGCCCTGCAGTGGTGGGTCGGCGACGGGCTGGGCGTGCTGGCGGTGGGCGCCCCCATACTGGCCTGGTGCACCGGCGAGCGCCGAGCCGTTCGCGGTTGGGAGCTGGCGGCGTCGGCCGCGGTCGCCGCCGTCGGATCGGCCCTGGTCTTCTGGTGGTTGGACACCGCGCCGACATTGATCATCCTCCCGATCCTGTTGTGGGGAGCGGTTCGCTTCGGAGTGCGCGGTGTGGCCGCCCTCACCCCGTTGATCTGCGTGATCGCCAATGCCGCGACGGCCGCCGACCAGGGGATCTTCGCCGTCGGCAGCCACGCCTCGCCCGAGCTCCAGCTCGGTGTGACCCAGCTCTACCTGGCGATCGAGGTGCTCACGGCGTGGTTCGTCGCCATCTACATCGCCGAACGGGTGGCGCTCCAGCAGACGGTGGTCCAGGCCCAGATCGACGAGGAGCGGATCCGGCTGGCGACCGATGCCGCCCACTTCGCCGTCTACGACATCCCTCTTCCCGAGGGTGATCCGGCGGTCACCCTGAACCTGGATGCGGTCGGGGGCGAGACCACGGCCTCGTGGCCGTCGAGGGTGCACCCTGACGACCGCGACGACTACGACGACTTCCCCGTCGACGACTCCTCCCCCACGACCGTGCGCTATCGACTACGCCACGCCGACGGGCGCTGGATCAATGTCGAGGACCAGCGCGCCGTGTTCACCGACGAACACGGGGTGCCGTGCCGCCTCCTCGGGGTCGTCCGCGACGTCACCGCCGATCACACCCGTGTGGCGCTGGCCGAGCGCCTCGCCGTGCTCGCCGGACGACTGTCCGACGTCCAGGACGTCGACGACCTCATCTACGTCATGGTCACGGCCGGCCGGGACGCCTTCGGCGCCGATGGCGTGGCCGCCCTCCAGGTCGAGGGGACACAGCTGACTCTCCGCCGCGCCGCCGGCTACGAGGATCGAGCTCCGACGAGCTGGTCCTCCTGGAGCCTGAGCGATCGGAACCCCCTGCTCGATGCCGTCCGCACCGCCCGACCTGTCGTCCTGGCCGACGACGAGGACTGGCATCGCCTCTATCCCCAGCTTCGTCCCTCACAGGGCTCCATCGGCGACAGCGCAGCAGTGGTGCTCCCGTTGCTCACCCGAACCGACGTGTGGGGAGTCGTGTGGTTCAGCTTCTCCGAACGCCCGGCCATGTTCGACAGCCAGATCCTCGACTTCTCCGACCTCGCCGGCCAGTGGTCGAACGCCCTGCGCCGTGTCCTCGCCCACCAGCGCGAGCTCGACGCCCAGGAACGGGTCGAGCGGCTCCAGCGGCTGGCCTACGAAGTCGCCGCGGTGGCCACCACGGCCGACCTGGCCACCACGCTCAGCCGGGCGGCACCGGACTTCGAAGCCGAGTCGATCACCATCGAGGACCGCCGGTCGGGCGACACCCCCTCCTCCGCGGACGAAGGCCACCTGGTGGTGCGTTCGCCCATCGGCGACCCCGACATGGAGCTCGACCTGGTCTTCACCTTCAGCGAGCCCGAACCCCGCCAGGCCGCCGAGAAGACCGTGCTCGACACCGTCACGTCGCTCATCGATCAGGCCGTGCGCCGCACCGCCCTGGCCGACATCGAGCACACGGTGGCCGTGGAGCTCCAGCAGTCACTGCTCGGCACCCCCGATCCGATTTCTTGGCTCGAGGTGGGCACGAACTACGCCGCCGCCCAGCGGGGACTGAACGTCGGTGGCGACTGGTACGACGTCGTGGCCACGCCCGACGGCGCGACCGTCATCATCGGAGACGTGGTCGGCCACTCGCTCCAGGCCGCCGCCGTCATGGGGCAGCTGCGCAGCGTGGCCCGGGCCGTGGCCGCCGAATCGACGGACCCGGCCGAGCTGGTCGGGCGCATCGACCGCTTCGCCGACACGCTGCCCGAAGCCAGCTGCACCACGCTCGTCGCCGCCACTCTCACCGAGAACTGCGTCGCCCTGCGCTGGTGCCGGGCCGGCCACCTGCCCCCCCTTCTCGTGCGGGGCGACGGCCGTACCGAGTTCCTCGACGGCGGGAGCCTTCCGATCGCCGCCATCAGGGGCATCGACCGTGTCGCCACCGAGACACCGTTCGCCGTCGGGGACCTACTGGTCCTCTACACCGACGGCCTCGTCGAGGACCCTTCCGAGGGGATCGACGACGGCCTGGAACGCCTACGGGTGGCGGTGGTGGCCCTACAGGGCCGGTCGACCCAGGACATGGCGGACCGCCTCGTGGCGGAGCTGCGCCAGCCCGATGCTCGCGACGACGTCGCCGTGCTCATCGTGCGCCATGCCCAGGGGTAGGCGGCGGATCGCGCCGGGCCGGTGCCTCAGGCCCAGGGGCCCACCGTGCGGAAGGCGAAGGGGCTGGCGCCCGCCGGCACCTCGTCGAGCGGGGTGTCGATGGCGGCGAAGCTCGGTGCGTCGATGGCCTGGGCGACCCCGGCCAACGCCCCGGCCTCGAGTCCGTAGACCTGCACCGCAGTGCCTCCCACCATCGACCGAACGACGTCCTCGTCCATCCCGGCGAAGGTGAAGCGCATGGACAGCTGGCTGTAGGGGGTGTCGCCGACCTGGAACGTGCTCTCCATGTGGGGGTAGTCCGAGCCCCACATCACCCGATCGGCGTAACCGTCGCGCACCGCCCCGTGGGCCTCGGCCCGGGACAGGAAGCTGGCCCCGATGAAGACGTTGCGGTGCATGTACTCGCTGGGCCGCTCGGGGACCTGACGAGCCAGCGCCCCGCCGAAGCCGGTGTTGGCCATGTGGACCGAATCGAGCTCGTTCTCGAGGTACGGCCACCACTCGCCGGGCTGCTCGGTGAGCACCAGGCGAAGGTCGGGATGGCGCTCGAACACACCCGCGAAGATCAGGAGGTGAGCGGCCCGGCGGCTGAACCAACCACCGCTCTCGATGGACATCAGGGCGATCAGCTCGGGACCCTGGAAGACCTGCGGATCACCCGCCCCGGAGTGGGTGGTGAGGGGCATGTGGAGCTCCTCGGCCGCCGCCCAGAACGGCTCCCAGGCCTTGTCGTTGTAGGCGAGCAGCCAGGGACGCGGTGCCGGGAAGTTGACCCCGGCCAGGCCGGCGGCGGCGGCCCACCGCAGCTCGGCCACCGCGGCCTCGACGTCCCACATGGGGAGATGGGCCAGTCCCACGTGGCGGTGAGGGGCCTCGTCGCACATCTGGGCCAGCCAGGTGTTGTAGATGCGAATGCCGGCAGCGGCCAGGTCCGGCTCGTCGGGAACGCCCAACATGGTGGTCTGGAACGGGATGGGCTGGTCGTTCTGGCTGCCGTGGAAGATGACTTCGGCGGCCACGCCCTCGAAATCGAGGTCGAGGCGGCGGGCGACCGGATCGTGGTGACCCGGGATCCACTGGTTGCGCCAGGGTGAGAGCGGGTCGTCGGCTGATGCGTCGTGCTCGACGTAACGGCCCCGAGAACGGTTGCCGTCGTCGACGTAGGCGTCGAAGGCGCTCAGCAGCTCGGGCGGGCAGTGGGGACGGAGGTCCTCCACCAGCCGGGGGCCGATGTGGCAGTCGGACGAGACGATGACGAGCGGATCGGCACGCATGGTGGTCCCTTTCGCGTTCCGGGGTACCGGACGACCGTAGCGCCGGGCGGAACCGGTCCGAGAGGCGGTCGCGGTCGACCCGAACCAGCGGTGGATCAGTCCATCAACCCTTCGGCCCGCATCCAGGTGACGGTGAGGGCGAGCGCCTCGTCCAGCGTCTTCGACTCGTGTCCGAAGCGGGCGCTGGTGAGCTCGTTGGTGAAGTACGGCGTGGGGAAGCTCTGGTGGGCGAGGGCGACGAGGCTCGGGCCGATGCGCTCCTGCAACTCGGGGTCGGCGTCGAGGTCCTCGGCGGTGATCTCGTCGATCCGGTTCGGGAGTCCGGCGACAGCCATGGCCCGGTTGACGAACATGGCCATGGACCCGACGTCCTCGGCCCGGGTGAAGGCGAGGTAGGTCTCGCCCGCCACACCCTTGTCGAGAGCGGCGAGGGTGATGGCGGCCACGTCGGTGGCGAACGACCACGGAATCGGGAACGACACCGTCGCCTCCAGCTCGCCCCGGGACGCGGCCGCGATGCGCTGGTTGTAGCTCGGGGCCTCCATCGAGCGGACCACACAGGGTGCTGGACCGAACGTGCCACCGGGGATCACCACGCAGACGTCCTGCCCCGCCGCCGCCCGTTCCATCGCCTCGAGGTAGGCCCGCCGCTTGGACTGGGTGTAGGGATCACCGGACGGGTTGGGGTGCATCGGGGAGTGCTCCGAGAGCGGCTCGCGCTCGAAGTCGAAGTACGTGGTGGTGCCGAGGGTGACCACGCGGCGCATGCCCGAGCTCGCCGCCGCGTCCAGCACGTTGCGGACACCCCCCGTGTTCACGCGGGCGTGCACCTCGGCGTCCTGGCTGGCGCCGCCGAGCACGGCCGCCGAGTGCACGGCGAGCTCACAGCCCTCGGCGGCGCGGCGCACGTCGTCGGCCGAGGTTATGTCGCCGCGCACCACCCGGACGCCGATGGCCTCCAGCTCGGCGGCATCGGTGCCGGGACGGACCAGGGCGGCCACCTCGTCGCCCCTCTCGAGCAGCTGGGCGGCGATGTTCGAACCGATGAGACCGGTACCACCGGTCAGGAACACAGATGTCACGTGCGGAACCTCCAAGCGATGTGGGCCGCCCGCGCCGCCACCTCGGCGGCCCGGGCGGCAGGGTCGACGGTCCCGGTACGACCGGGTAGTAGCTCCCCGAGATCCTCCAGAGGGACCAGCGTCTGGGTGACCTCGGGCAGCGACGGAGGGCGGAACCAGCGGATGGTGACCAGCACCTCGCCGCGGTGGTCGGTGTCGATCCAGTTGGGGACACCCGGGTCGTCGGGCGACAGGACGAGCCGCACCCGCCCGTCGTCGTCGACCTGCACCTGGCGGTGGTTGCGGGACGTGACCTGGTTGGCGTAGTCGAGCGGCTCGTACCAGTGGCGGTTGAACACCTGCACACCCCACTCGGCGGCCGCCGCCCCGTCGAGCTCCACCACCAGGGCGGTGTCGGCGGGCAGGGCCACGAAGGCGTGGCTGTAGACGATGTCCTGCACCCCGCGAGCGACAGAGCCGGGCGGGCCGAAGGCGTTGAGGGTCTGGCCGCCCCGCATCCGCTCCTGGTACTCGTCCCAGAAGGTGAGCGACCGCTCCACCTGGGCCATCGTCTGGTCGAGCAGAGGGACGACCGTCGCCGCCGACGTCGCCCGCCCCGGCTGGCCCGGCCGGTCCAGGCGCTCGATGACGAACGTCGCCGGCGCCGCCGGCTGCCAGTCGAAGTAGTAGTCGCGGACGTGGACGAACGTGGTGGCCGGATCGAGGGCGATCCACGCGGTCCAGTCGCCGGGCTCCTCGACGGCGGACAGGAGGATCCGGAAGTCGTCGCCAGGGCCGAGACCGACCTTCGAGGCATAGAGCTCGGCCACCACGTCGGCCCCGCCGGTCTGGGCGGCACCGGACTTCACCTGGAGCACGAAGTCCTCGGCGGCGCCCATGGTGCCCGACACGACGTAACGGCCGGCGCCGTCCACCTTGGCCCGGCGGGCGACCTGGTCGACGTTGGGTCCGCCCCAGCGGTACACGGGATCGGCGCTGCGGAAGAAGACCGGGTGCTCGGTGTCGGTGTGCCCCAGCTCGTAGGTCGCCCAGCACGCCAGCTGGTTGGTGAGGTGGTGAAGGCCCTCAGCCCGCTGGGCGGCATCCAACCGCTCGTCGGCCAGCACCGTCTCGCCCACCTGGACCAGCCGGGCGCAGAAGTCCCGCCACGCGGCGCGCAGCTGCTCGTCGTCGGTCATCGCGCCTTCCCCCTGACGTCGACCGGCCACCGCGAGGGGCGGTGCCGGTCACCGACCAGACTGCCAGCTCTCGCCCGGTGGGGTCGCCCGGTCGCCCCCCTCGGCTTCGGCGATGCGCTCGGCTTCGACGATCGGGGCTCCGAAGCGCAGCACGGAGCCACCGAAGGCGATGGAGCACAGGACGAACCAGAACCAACCGAGGAGCAGGCCGGCCAGCACGTCGGTGAACCAGTGGACGCCGAGCAGCACCCGGGTCGCGGCCACTGCGGTGGCCAGGCCGGCGGCCCCGCCGACCAGTGCGGCCCGGGTTGCCGGCCGCCGACCGCGACCGAGGAGCATGGCGCACGCCATCAGCGTGGCCGCCGCCGCGGCGGCGTGGCCGGACGGAAAGGACGATCCCGAGAAGCCGGTGAGGTTGAGCAGGTCCGGACGAGCCCGATCGACGATCCCCTTGATCACCGCGACCACCAGGAACTGACCGCCGATGACGACGACGAGGAAGGCCAGCACGACAGGGCGACGGGTCCGCCGGAGCTCCAACAGCCCGACCACCAGGCCCACGACGATGACGCCCTGGTAGCCGCCGAGCAGGCTCACGTCACGGAGCACCGTGGTGGTCCACGACGACGCGTGCTCGGCTCCGAACCGGGCGAAGCTCAGATCGAACCGGGCGAACCCGGTGTCGCGGTCGACCATGGCCAACAGGGCACCGATGCCGACCACGGCGAGAGCCATGGCCACCAACGCCGAGGTGAGGGCCAGGCCGGTCAGGCGACCGGGGTCGAGCCGGGAGCGCATGAGGTCCCCGAACCATCCACGACCCTCCGCGGCCTCGACGAGCTCGCCCGCGGGGACGCTCGGCGCTTCCACCGGGCCGGGCCACCGGCGAGCAGCCAGGGTGACGATCGCCCCGACCGACACAGCCGGGACGACGAGAGCGAGCAGGACCAGCACCACACCTCCAGCAGAAAATCGTTCGTCGCCTCTCTACCCAGGTCTAACCGCACCCAGTGCACGGGTAAGCAACCAGCGTGACAACCGAGAGCAGGGCCGCCACCACGATTCCCGGCACCGGCGACTCCTCATCGAGGGTCGACGACGATGAGCCCACGTCGACCGGGCGAGGATTCTTCACCGCCCCCGTCGCCGGACCGGTGGAACGAACCGCCCGCCGAGTCGACGCCCGCACGGGCTCCCCGTGGCGGGCGGCCGCGGGGACGGCGCTGGTGGGCTACCTCGCCATCGTCGTGGTCCTCGCCGCCCTCGGATGGCTGCTCGTCCACGCCGGCTTCCTCGACGGCCTCCGCTCGTGGGACCAGGACGTGAACCGGAACCTGGCCGACGGCCGCACGGTCGGTTGGACCGACCTGAGCCGCAGCGGATCCTCCAGCGCCGAGACGATGCCCATCGTGCTCGGCGGGGTGATCGTGACCGCGGTGCTCGCCGCCCTGCGGCGCTGGTGGGACCTCCTCTTCCTCCCGCTGGCCCTGGCCATCGAGCTGCTCGGGTTCCTCGCCGTGAACTACCTCGTCGACCGACCCCGACCCGATGTCGAGCGCCTCGGCATCACCCCCGACACCCACAGCTTCCCCTCGGGGCACGCGGCCGCCACGATGGTCCTGTGGGGAGGGATCGTGATCCTCCTCGGCGTGGGACGACGGCGTCTCTGGATCCAGATCCTGGCCTGGGCGATCGTCACCGCCGCCACCGTCACCGTCTCGTTCTCCCGGGTGTACCGGGGCATGCACCACGTCACCGACGTGGTGGCCGGCGCCCTGCTCGGGATCGGGGCCCTGCTCGTGGCCATGACGGCGACGAGAGCCATGGCCCTGGTGGGCGCGCATGACCGACAGACCACGACCGAGGAGAAGGTTCGATGACCAAGGTTGCCGTGGTCGCCCACGCCAAGAAGACGCTCGGCGGAGGCCTCGACGAGCTGCGTTCGGTGTTGGCCCACGAGGGGCTCGAGCCCCTCTGGTACGAGGTGCCCAAGAGCAAGAAGGCGCCGGGCGCCGCCCGCAAGGCCATCGAGGAGGGAGCGGAGCTGCTCTTCGTCTGGGGTGGCGACGGCACCGTGCAGCGCTGCCTCGGGGCAGTGGCCGGGACGGGCGTCGAGGTGGCCATCCTCCCTGCCGGCACGGCGAACCTGCTGGCCAACAACCTCGAGATCCCGATCGACCTCGCCGGCGCCGTCGATGTCGGTCTCCACGGCCGCCTGCGCAAGATCGACGTCGGGACGGTGAACGGCGAGCACTTCGCGGTGATGGCTGGCGCCGGCCTCGACGCCCTCATGATCCGCGACGCCGACCGCGGCCTCAAGGATCGGGCCGGCCGTCTCGCCTACGTGTGGACCGGCGCCAAGAACCTGCGGGCCAACACCGTGAAGGTGAAGATCGACGTCGACGGCCAACGCTGGTTCACCGGCGACGCCAGCTGCATCCTGCTGGCCAACGTCAGCTCCATCATCGGGGGGCTCTCCCCGTTCGAGAAGGCCGAACCCGACGACGGCGTGCTCGAGATCGGTGTGGTGGAAGCCGAGGGCGCCACCCAGTGGGCCCGTGTGTTCGGCCGCATGCTGGTCGGCAAGGTCGACGAGTCCCCTCTCACCCGCACCACCTCGGGGCGCGCCATCAAGGCCAAGTTCGACAAGAAGATCGACTACGAGCTCGACGGCGGCCACCAGGGCAAGACGAAGAAGCTGAAGATCGAGGTCGAGCCCGGCGCCCTGGAGGTGCGCGTGCCCCGATCGGTCGACCGATGAGCACCGCGTCGCCGGTGCCCGAGACCTGGGAGCTCACCGGCGACGACGCCTGGCAGACACTCAAGGTGATCGGGCGCCGGCAGCTGTTGGTCGACGGCTTCCAGCGCATGCGCTCGGCCGACGGGTTCTCCCACGTGCGGTCCACCGCCTTCCTGGTCAGCCTGCTGCTCGTCCAGGCCACGATCGGCGTGGTGGGCCTGGCCACCGTTCTGGGCGACACCCGCTTCAGCCTGGCCGTGGTCAAGACCATCCAGAGCGTCGCTCCCGGGCCGGCCGGGCAGATCCTCACCGGGGCCGTCATGCAGGCGAGCGAGGTGGGCCACACCAAGCGCTACCTCGGACTGGTGCTCGGCCTGCTCGGCTCCCTGGTCACCGGCACCACCGTGATGGGCCAGCTGGAACGAGGGCTGAACCGCATCTACGGCGTCGAGCAGGACCGTCCCACCCTGGCCAAGTACAGCAGGGCCTTCGTCCTGGCCATCACCAGCGGCGTGCTGATCGGTGCCGCGTTCCTCGCCGTCGCGTTCGGCTCGGCCATCGGCGAGAGCCTGAACAACGACGGCGTCAGCCTGATGTGGAACATCCTGCGCTGGCCGGTGGCCATCGCCGCCCTGATCGCCGCCGTGGCCCTCCTGTTCCGCAAGAGCCCGCGCCGCCACCAGCCCTCATGGTCGTGGTTGGCCTTCGGATCGGCCGTCTCCATCGTCTTGTGGATGGTGGTGAACATCGGGATGGGCCTGGTGTTCCGACTCTCGACCTCCTTCGGTGACACCTACGGACCACTCGCCGGCCTGCTCGCCCTCCAGCTGTGGGCCATGTTCTCGTGCATGGCCCTTCTCTTCGGCGGGGCCATCGCCGCCCAACTCGAGGCTGTCCGGGCCGGAGCACCCGAGCCTCAGGACGAGGAGCGCGTCGAGGAGGAGGACCGGGCCGCCGAGAACGATCCCGAGCCCGACGACGTCGGCCCTCAGCCCGACAGGCCGACGACGGCGTTCACACCCGTGTAGATCGCCACGGCCACGAGCAGGGCGGCGAACCAGCGCAGGCTCTTGCCGGCGGGCAGACGATCGGCGAGCTTGCCGCCGGCCAGCACGCCGAGCACGGCCGACAGGGTGAAGGGCAGGGTCACGCCCCAGTCGATCGTCGTGGTCGCCAGTCGGGTGGTGAGGGCCACGGCGCTGTTCACCGTGATGACCAGCAGCGACGTCCCGATGGCGACGGGCATCGACAACCCGAGCAGCAGGGTGAGGGCGGGAACGATGACGAACCCGCCGCCGACCCCGAAGAGCCCGGTGAGGAAGCCCACGGCGCTCCCGGCTCCGATGATGGCCACGGCACGGGCGACGTCGATGTCAGGTCGACGGACCCGACGGCGGGTCAGCACCTCGAGGCCGGGCGACTCCATGCCGGTCAGGGCGGCCGCCAGCTCCTGCTCGGCGTCCTCCTCGATGGCGTCGGCCTCACCGATCCGGGTGCAGGACGGGCAGCCGGTGACCATGCGCCAGGCGGCGACGAGGATGAGAACGGAGAAGGCGAGCAGCAACACGTCGGGGTCCATGCGCTTGTTGAGCGCCGAGCCGAGGAGCGAACCGGGGATGCCGGCGGCGCCGAACATGAGCCCGAGGCCCACGCGCACGCGATGGGCCTGCAGGTGTGGGATCAACCCGACCAGAGAAGCGAAGCCCACGAGCAGCAGGCTGGTGGCGGTGGCCTCCTTCGGGTTCTGACCCGCCGCGTAGACGAGGGCGGGCACGGCCAGGATCGAACCACCACCGCCCAGCGCGCCGAGCGAGAGGCCGATGAGGAACCCCAAGGGGCTGGTGAACAGGCCTCGGTAGTTCACGTCAGCGCTCCACCGGGAGCCCGGCGTCGGCCCAGGCGATCATCCCTCCGCTCACGTTGCGGGCGTCGATGCCCTCGGCGACGAGGGCCCGTGTCACCTTCCCGGACCGGTTCCCGCTGCGACAGATGCAGAACACCGGACGCCCGGGCGGCAGCTCGTCCAGGGTGATCGTCGACATGGGCGCATGGACGGCCCCGGCGGCGTGGCCGTCGGCCCACTCGTCGCTCTCGCGCACGTCGAGCAACACCGAACCGGCGGGGCGGTCGAGGGCGTCGGCCACGGTGACCTCGATGATCTCGTCGGGCTCGCTCATCGGACGACCTCGCCGGTGGTGACGGGCAGGCCGGCGGCGACCCAGCCCGCGTACCCACCCTGCAGGTCGGCCACCGTCTCGAAGCCGACGGAACGAAGCAGCGACGCCCCGGCCGAGGACCGGTAGCCCGATCCGCAGTAGAGGACGACGGGGCGAGCCGGGTCGAGCTCGTCGGTGCGGTCGAGGAGCTCGGGGAGCGGGAGGGAGACGGCCCCGGTGAGGATCCCACCCTCCTGCTCGCCCGGCCCGCGGATGTCGACGAGCTGGCCGTCGGGAACCTCGATCAACCAGTCCTGCAGGTCGAGCGAGGAGAAGCGAGGCGCCCGGCGGGCCAGGTCCGGGTGCTCGGCGAGGATCCGTTCGATGTCGACCACCGCCCCGACGACCCGGTCGAAGCCGATGCGGGCCAGGCGGACCCGGGCCTCGGCCTCGTGGCCCGGTTCGGTGACGACCACGATCTCACGGTCGGGGCGCACGACGTCGCCGGCGTATTCGGCGAACCGTCCGTCGAGACCGACGTTGACCGATCCGGCCAGGTGACCGGAGGCGAACACCTCGGGCGATCGGGCGTCGACGACGAGCGCCCCCTCGGCCCGCCGGACCTCCAGCTGCTCGAGGTCGAGCAGCACCGGCGGCTCGGCGTCGTCGAGCAGGGGCCGGACCCGCCGGTTGGAGTCGGCGGTGAAGGGGAAGTACAGCGGGGCCGCCGACTGGCCTTCGGTGACGACTTCGACGAAGTCGTCCTCGGACATGTCCTGGAGGGCGTAGTTCGTGCGGCGCTGCTCGCCGATGGTGGACGACACGGCATCGGTCATGGCCTTGCCGCAGGCGGACCCCGCGCCGTGAGCGGGGTAGACGAGCGTCTCGTCGGGGAGGACGAGGAGCTGGTCGTGGAGCGACCGGAAGAGGCTCCGGGCCAGGGTGTCGGCGCTGGTGCCCACCGACGCCAGCAGGTCGGGGCGACCGACGTCGCCCACGAAGAGGGTGTCGCCGGTGAGCACGGCGAAGGGTGTCGGATCGTCGGCGCGTTCGCGCACGACCAGGGAGATCGACTCCGGCGTGTGGCCCGGCGTGTGGCGGACCTCGATGGCGACCTCGCCCAGCGAGATCACCTGGCGGTCGTCGAGCCGCTGGATCGCGAAGTCGGCCCGGGCGTCGCTGCCGTAGGCGATGGCGGCACCGGTGGCGGCGGCCAGCTCGAGGTGACCCGAGAGGAAGTCGGCGTGGAAGTGGGTCTCGATGACGAGCTCGATCGTCAGGCCGCGATCGGCGGCGTCGGCGAGGTACCCGGAGACGTCACGTTGAGGATCGACCACCACCGCCCGGCCGGTGGTCTCGTCGCCGATCATGTAGCTGAACAACGAAAGGCAAGGGAGCTCGTACTGGCGGAAGAACATCAGGGACCACCTCGATCGACAGCTATCTGCTGAGGTCCCAGGGTACCCCCGGGGGTACCCTCTCCGCAACCCCCGGCCCTCGCCGTCAGCGACCGGCGAGGAAGCCCGCCACCTGTTCGAGCACGTACTCCACGTCGTCGTCGGCCAGCGCGTGGTTGCAGGGGAGGATGAACCCACCCTCCATGATCCGGTCGGCGTTGGGCAGACCGGTGGCCGGCACCCGGACGTCGCGCCCCTGCATGAAGGGCTGACGGGTGGCGTTCCCCGTCCACACCGTCCGGGTGTCGACCCCGTGGCCGTCGAGCCACTCCTGGAGGGCGGCCCGCTCGAAACCCGCCTCGGGCCGGATCGTGAGCGGGTAGCAGAGCCAGGCCGTGTCCAGACCCTCCAGCTGTCGGGGCAGCACGAAGCGGTCCTGGTGCTCGGCGAACCACTCCGTGTACATGGCGAAGTTGCGCTGGCGCCGGCCGTAGTTGCCGGGGAGCTTCTCGAGCTGCTTCAGGCCGAACGCCGCGCCCAGCTCCGACGGTTCGAAGTTCCACGCCACCTCGTCGAAGATGAACTGGTTGTCGTAGCGGATGCCGTCGAGGTCCTCCCAGAAGTCGCGCTCGCGCTTCTTCGACCCGAAGAAGTGCAGCTCGGACCGCCGTCCCCACCGACGCAGGAGCAGACCCCGGTCACGCAGGGCCTCGTCGTCGAGGCACACCATGCCGCCGTTCCCGGCGCAGGTGATTATGTGCGACGACGCGAAGCTGGTCGTGGTGATGTCCGAGCGGGTGCCGGTGGGGGTGCCCCTGAGCGTGGGACCGAGGGCATCGGCGCTGTCCTCGACCACGAGCAGGTCGTGGTCGTCGGCGATGGCGCGGATGGCGTCCCAGTCCGGCGCGTTGCCGATCAGGTTCGGCGTCAGGATCGCCTTGGTCTGCGGCGTGATCATCGCCTCGATGGCGGCCACGTCGATGTTGTAGGTGTCCGCTTCGACGTCGACGAAGGCGGGCACCAGCCGGGCTCGGATCAGTGGTGCCAGGTCGGTGGAGAAGGTGACGGCGGCGGTGATCACCTCGGAGCCCTCGGGTAGGTCCAGCAGCTCCACGGCGAGGTACAGCGCCGACGAGCCCGAGTTGCACATGAGCCCCCTGCCCTTGCCGAACAGGGCGGCGACCTCACGCTCCATGGCGTTGACCCGTCGACCCGGCCACACGCCGAGCGGACCCTCCTCGAGCACCTCCACCACGGCGTCGATCTCGGCCCGGTCGTGCACGCTCCCCGCGTAGAACACCCGACGAGGCTCGCTCTGCGACCCCGTCGTCCGCCCGCTCTCCGCCCCGTGTTCTGATTTCCCCTCGCTCATCGCGCCGACGCTAGGCCCCGCATCTCCCCCACCGCGCCCCTGACCCCCTCGCCGACCGACCCGAAACGATGCGCTCCTCGCGTGCCCCGAGCACGCGACATGCGCACCAGAAGGCCACCCCTGCCCAAACGATGCGCTCCTCGCGTGCCCCAGCACGCGAGATACGCATCGTTTGGGTCAGGGGTCAGGGGTCAGGGGTCAGGGGTCAGGGGTCAGGGGTCAGGGGTCAGGGGGGCGGGGGTGCAGGTGGGCGGCGAGGGTGGGGTCGGCGAGCAGATGGGCCGGTGACAGGTCGTCGCCTGGGGCGGCATGGGCCTCGACCGCCAGCCCACCGGTCGGCCCGGCCACCTCGCCGCCGTCGGCATCGGCCGGGTCCGCGGGGCCGTCCGGAGGCGACGTCCACACCTCGGCGATGCCGCCCAGAGCGGTGAGGGTGGCGATGCCCTTGCGCAGCAGCGCCGTGTCGGTGTCGGCCCGCACCTCCTCGTCGACCGCCTGGAGCTCGAACTGCAGTCGGCCGTCCTCGAGGCCCGAGACCGCGGCGCGGGCGGTTCCGAAGGCCCCCAGGCGCGCCCACTGCAGGGGCGGCATCTCCTCGTCGGGACCGGCGGGAACGTTGAGGTTCAGCGTCACCCGGGGCGGGGCGTCGAGGAGACGCTCGGTGACCTGCACGGCGAGGGCGGCGGCCACGCCCCAACGCCAGCGGGGCGCTTCGGCCAGGCTCACCGCCAGGGCCCGGAGGCCGAAGTTCTGCGCGGTCAGGGCGGCGCCGACGGTCCCCGAGTGCAGGATCACCCGGCCGGTGTTGGCTCCGGCGTTGATGCCCGAGACGATGGCATCGGGCTCCGGACCGAAGCCGCCGAGGACCACCGCCAGGACGCACATGGCCGGTGGCCCGGCGAGAGCCCACGCCTCGACGCCCTCCGCCCCCGGGATCTCGGCCCGCTGCACCGGGAGGTGGCTCGACAGGTCGAAACG
Organism: uncultured Actinomycetes bacterium; assembly: GCA_963793025.1. GTDB lineage: Bacteria > Actinomycetota > Acidimicrobiia > Acidimicrobiales > Acidimicrobilacustridaceae > CAWBYL01. The sequence goes on along the minus strand of CAWBYL010000004.1, from coordinate 250,922 downwards.
ACCGATCGATGCCGAAGTGCCGCTGGCGTCGTAGTCGGGAGCCACCACCACCACGTCGTGACCGGCAGCGTCCAGGGCGGCGACGAGGGCATGCAGGCCCGGCCCGTGGATCCCGTCGTCGTTGGTGACCACCAGACGCGCCATGGCCCGACCCTAGCGAGGGTCGGGCCATGGCCGTCACCGGCGGCGGAACCGGCGAGGGGGACCGGCGGGCGAGCCGTGACGGGGGGATCGTCGTGGCGAGCGACGTCTGCCGGTGCGAGCGAGGTCAGCCGGTGGTGGTGTCGGTCGGGTCGTCGGCGTCGGGGCGGTGCGGACCTCGTCCGTGGTCACCCCGGGCCGGCATCTCGTTGTTCACCATGTCGGTGTAGCGGGTCGTGTCCTCGGCCAGGTGAGCGTCGGCCTCGGCCTGGGTGATGTCACCGGCGGCCACCTTCTCGTCGAGCTTGGCCCTCTCGGCGGCGACCATGGAGTCGATCACGGTCTGCACGTCGACGCCCTTGGCCTCGGCCACCTGGGCGATGGTCTGCCCCGCCTCGAGCTCGGTGCGCAGCTCGTCGGCGGTCATCCCGAGGGGGGTCGCTGCCGCATCGAGCTGCGGTCCGCCGCCGCGCATGTGCTTCTCGCCCCCCATGGGCATGGAGTCGGCCAGCGTCGAGGCGACCTTGTCGGCCTGGTCCTGGGTGATGGTCCCGTCGGTCACCAGGGGCGCGAGGGCGTCGCTGATCCGGGTGGACGGATCGGGGCGGGTGGCGTCGGAGCTGGTGCCGGCGTCAACGGTGGCGCTGGTGGACTGGGCTCCGGAGACCGAGGGGACGATCACGAGCCCGGCGAGGCCTCCGGCGGTCAGGCCGGCGGCGATGCCGGCGGTGGCGAGCTTCTTGCGCATCAGGGATTCTCCTGGCTTGGTTGCTGGTCTCCCCCGGAGGGGTGACATCACCATGGTCGGGGCGGGTAAGGCGGCGGCCGCCCGAAGGTGAGAGAGGTACCAGGATCTCCTGTGAGTTCCCGGTGAACCGACGCCCTCGTTGGCCGCTCAGAGGACGGGGAGGTCCTGTTCGACGCCGACCAGCTCGGCCAGGGGATCCCCGACGTTGGCCACCCGGTCCATGACCGTGCGGATCGTCCAGCGGTCCGGCGCCAGGTCCGGGTCGTCGAGCTCGTCCCAGGTGATGGGCACCGACACCGGCGCTCCCGGCGCCGGGCGGGCGCTGAACGGGGCGACGAGCGTCTTGTTGATGGCGTTCTGGGTGTAGTCGAGCCGGGCCAGGCCCGCGCGCTCGTCCTTGTGCCAGCGCCAGCTCACCAGCTCGGGCACCGTGGCCCCCACGACCCGGCTCACCTTCTCGACCCAGTCGCGGGTCTCGCTGAACTCGTAGTGGGGGGCGATGGGCACCCAGATCTGGACTCCCCGCTGCCCGGTGACCTTCGGGCCCGCCACCACCTCCAGGTGCTCCAGCGCGGTGCGGTAGAGCCGGGCCAGCACCAGCGCCTCGTCGAAGGTGGTCCGGGTGCCGGGATCGATGTCGATCAGCGCCCACGTCGGCCGGCGCGGGGCCGTCGTCGCCGACGTCCACGGATGGAGCTCGACGGCGCCGTAGTTCGCCATCCACACCAGCGAGGCGACCTCGTCGACGACGAAGTAGCGACGCGTCTCGCTCTCCCCAGCGGCATCGTTGTCCCAGGTGGCGATCCACTCCGGGGCGTGGGTGGGCACGGCCTTGTGCCAGAAACCGGGCCGCTCCACGCCGTTCGGGAACCGGTTGAGGTTCACGGCCCGGTCGTAGGAGTAGCGCAGGAGGTGAGGAGCGATCTCGGCGTGGTAGCGGACCAGGTCGCGCTTGGTCAGCGGCGCCTCGCCCCGCCGACCGGGGAACAGGACCTTGTCGAGGTTCGTGAGCGGCACCTCCCGCCCGGCCACCGCCCAGGTCCCCTTGGCCCCCAGCAGGTCGAGGGCGTCCAGCTCGTCGGCGGTGACGGGATCCCAACGGGGCGGGGTCGTCACGGTCGGGTCCGCTCAGCCCTCGGCGAGGTCGATCGCGGCGAAGTCCGGCGTACGGCGTTCGGCCAGGGCGGTGAGCGCCTCCATGTTGGCGGGCTTGCCCAACAGCCGGGAGAACGCGGCGTTCTCGCGCTCACGGGCGTCGGCGATGGGTTGGCGCAGAGCGGCGATGACCGCCTTCTTGCTCTCCATCAGCGAGTCGATCGACTTCGAGGCGAACACACGGGCGTGGCGCATCGTCTCCTCCATCAGCTCGTCGGGCTCGCACACCCGCCACGCCAGGCCCATCTCCTTGCAGTCGGCGGCCGACAGCCAGGTCGAGCTGAGCAGCGCCCACATGGCGTCGTGGCGACCCAGCAGCGCGGGGAAGGTGTAGCTGCTGGCCGCTTCGGGGGCCACGGCGAGGTCGGTGAACGGGCACCGGATCCGGGCATCGGCCGACATGAACACGAGATCGGACAGAGCGAGCATGGTGGCCCCGATCCCCAGTGCCAGGCCGTTCACCGCGCAGATCAGGGGCTTGGGGAACTCCACCAGGTTGTCGATCAGGCCCGGGAACCCGTGACGGCCCGGTTCCAGGCCACCGGCGTTGCGGGTCGCCATCTCCACCACGTCGGTGCCGGCCGAGAAGGCCCGTCCTGTACCGGTGATGACCACCACGGCCACGGAGCGGTCGGCGGCGGCGTCGATGAGGGCGTCGGTGGTGGCGTCGTAGAGCGCCTCGTTGAACGCGTTCAGGGCGTCGGGGCGGTCGAGCGTGATCGTGCGGATGCGGTCGACGTCGTTAATGGCGAGCAACGGATGTCCCCCTCGTAGCGGTGCCCGTCGGTGCGGGCCCCGACATCCTCTCATCCGCGTCGTGGGCGCCCGCTACGGTCGCCGGACAGGACCACCGGGGAGACGCATGGAGCCAGCCGACGCCCACGACGATGCTCTGCTCGCCCGACGGATCGCCCGGTTCGGTGAGGCCACCGCCGTCATCGACCCCGACGGCGCCCACTCCTACGCCGCCCTGGCCCGAGGGGCCGCCGAGCTGGCCCGGCGGCTCCTGGATGAACGCACCGACCTGAGCGGTGACCGGGTCGCCATCCTCGCCCGGCCCGGCCGCGACTTCGTCACCGGCTTGCTCGGCACATGGCTCGCCGGCGGACTGGCCGTCCCCCTCCACCCCGACCATCCCACCGCCGAGCTCACCTACGTCATCGCCGAGAGTGGCGCCACGGCGGTGGTCGTGTCCGAGGAGCATCGTCACGCCGCCGAGGCGGCCGCGCCCGCCTGCGCGGTGGTGGCCGTCCTCGGGCCCGAGGGCATGCCCGCGCCGACGGCCGACCTCGCCCCGCTTCCGTCGGTCGACCCCGACCGTCCCGCGCTGATGGTGTTCACCAGTGGCACCACCGGGAAGCCGAAGGGAGCGGTTCACACCCACGCCAGCGTCGCCGCCCAGATCACCGGGATGGTCGAGGCCTGGGGCTGGCGACCCGACGACCGGGCGCTCCTGATCCTCCCGCTGCACCACGTGCACGGCATCGTCAACGTCACGCTGTGCCCCCTGTGGGTCGGCGCGAGCTGTGAGGCACCGGGTCGGTTCGACGCCGTCGCCACCTGGGATCGTCTGGCCTCGGGCCGGATCACCGTCTTCATGGCCGTGCCCACGGTCTACGCCCGACTCGTCAGCGCGTGGGAGGCGGCGGACACCGCCACCCGCGACCACTGGTCATCGGGAGCGGCCGGCCTGCGCCTCATGGTGTCGGGATCGGCCGCCCTACCCGCCGCCACCCTCGACCGCTGGCAGGCGCTCACCGGGCACGTCCTGCTCGAGCGCTACGGCATGACCGAGCTGGGCATGGTCCTGTCCAACCGCCTCGACCACCGCGTCCCCGGCCACGTCGGAGAACCCTTCCCCGCCGTCGAGGTGCGCCTGGTCGACGAGTCCGGGCACGACGTCGCCGACGGCCTGCCCGGCGAACTGCTGGTCCGTGGCCCCCAGGTCTTCGCCGGCTACTGGCAGCGCCCGGGCGCCACCGCGGAGTCCTTCGTCGACGGCTGGTTCCGCACGGGCGACGTCGCCGTGCACGACGACGACGGGTTCCGTCTGCTCGGTCGGGCCTCGGTCGACATCTTGAAGACGGGCGGCGAGAAGGTCTCCGCGCTCGAGATCGAGGAGGTCTTCCGTTCCCACCCCCGCATCGCCGACTGCGCCGTCGTCGGCCTGCCCGACGACGAGTGGGGCCAGCGCGTCGCCATCGCCTACGTGCCGGAGCCGGGCGAGAACGAGCCGGGCCCCGACGCCCTGCGGTCATGGGGCAAGGAGCGGCTGGCCGCGGCCAAGGTCCCGACGCGTTGGTTGGCGGTCGACGACCTGCCCCGCAACGCGATGGGCAAGGTCACGAAGGGCGCGGTGGCCGAACTGTTCGGCGCCTGAGACCTCAGGTCACCGCCGGCGGCGCCTCGGTCCTGCCCTCGATGCGCTTGCCCAGGCGGCCCCCGACGACCCCTCCGACCACTGCGGCCACCAGCACCACCGGCCAGGCGGCCACGGGGAAGAAGAAGATCATGAAGACGGCGGCGACGAGCGGGCGCCCGATGAGCACTCCGACGATGACGGTCATCCCGGCGGCGATGGCCGGGACCTCGCCGATGCTCGTGGTCATCTCGCTCATGGCCAACCCGACGGCGGCGCCCACGAACATGAGAGGGAAGAAGCGGCCCCCCTTCCACTTGGCGCTCAACAGCAGCGACGCCGCCACCAACTTGGCCACGGCGATCAGCACCAGGAAGCGGACCGAGTCGTCGCCGTACTCCCTGATCAGGGTGTCGACCCCTTGGTGGCCCGAGAACAGCACCAGGGCGGACCAGCACGCCAGCAGCGCCAACCCGAGTCCCCCGACGACCGACTCGAGGACCGCACGGCCGGCGAGCGGGGCGAGGAGGAGGTCGGTGACCCGACAGAAGCCGAGGAAGGCCAGCCCGACGGCCGCCCCGACCACCGTCACCGGCACGGACCACGCCAGGTCCGACCAGGAGAACGAGTAGGACGGGAGCCCGAGGTCGAAGTAGTGGTCCGCAGTGCCGAGGTGGCGGTAGATGTACAGGCCGGCGAGAGCAGCCAGGAGCCCCGGGATCACGCGGAGCAGCCGACCCGAACGGGCGTCGGCGACGTCGTCGCCTCGCGGATCGAGGGTGAGGGCGGCCGAGCCGGCCACGCCGAACAGCGCTCCGAAGGCCCCGCTGATGCCGACGAAAGAGAGATCGGCCTCCTCGGTCGTGTTGGCGTCGATGACCCGAGCCACCCAGCTCGAGATCCCACCGAGGATGGCCATGAGAGCCGCCTCCGGGCCGAGGGCGGCGCCGAAGCCCAGGGAGATGAGCGAGATCAGCGTGGCCTGGGCGATGTGGCGGTGGTCGAACTCGCCGTCGCGGGCGTGGTCCTCCATGGCCTGCTCGATGTTGACGGGGTACTCGCCCAGACGGCGACGGGCCAGGCCGAGGAGCACGGCGCCCACCAGCACCATCGGGATGACGAAGTACCAGGTGTTCTGGTCGACATCGAGGGTGTCGGGGAGCCACGTCCAGAGGACGTGTTGGATCTTCTCGAGCAGCCAGACGAAGGCGACGGTGACCAGACCACCGAAGGCACCGAGTACGACCGCCACGACGAGCGTGCGCAGGAACCGACTCGGGCGGTGCCCGAGGACCGTCCGCTCTCCGTCTCCGCTGGCCGCCACGGCGCCGATCGTAGACCCCGACTCCGCCGTCCGAGCGCTGCGCTACGTTCGACCCGTCGCTGCCGAGAGGAACCCCTGCCATGCCGATCAGCCCGATGGACGACTACCTCGCCCACCAGATCCCCGAGCCGTTCGACACCGTGGGGACGAGTGATCGCAACTTCTACGACCGCCACTACTTCAACATGCACTCCTGTTCCGACGAGCTCTTCCTCGTGGCCGGCATGGGCCAGTACCCGAACCTCGGCGTCATCGACGCCTTCGTCTCGGTGTCCGTCGGCGACACCCAGCACACCGTCCGCGCCTCGGGTGAGCTGAACGGTGATCGCCTGGCGTCGTCGGTCGGGCCGTTCCGCATCGAGGTGCTCGAGGGCCTGCGCTCGCTCCGTCTCGTGTGCGAGGAGAACGAGTGGGGGGTGTCGTTCGACCTCCGCTACGACGGCACCGTCGCCGCCCTGGCCGAGCCCAAGACGATCCAGATGCGCGGGAGCCGTCGGGTGCAGGACGTCTTCCGCTATGCCCAGGTGGGCGCCTACACCGGCACCCTCACCGCCGGCGGCACCACCTACGAGGTCGACCCGGCCACGTGGTGGGGCGCCCGTGACCGTTCCTGGGGCGTGCGGCCCGTCGGCGAGCGCGAGCACCCCGGCATCGGCGTGAAGGAGGAGGCCACTCGGGGCTTCTTCCACCAGTGGCTGCCGATGCAGTTCGACGACGGCTCCATGATCAAGATCACCATCGACGAGGACGCCGACGGCAATCGGGTCAACGAGGAAGGCGAGCTCGTGTCCCCCATCGACAGCGGCACCGAGCCGACCCACATCGGCACCCCGCAGATCGAGGTCGAGTGGCACTCGGGCACCCGTGAGCTGAAGCACTCGGTGGTCAGCTTCACCGGTCCGGACGGCGCACCGACCGGTCCGCGCGTCTCCTGCACGCCGCTGCGCACCGTGTACCTGAAGGCCGGCTCCGGCTACATGTTCGACGGTGAGTGGGGCCACGGCGTGTACCAGGGGCCGCTGGTGGTGCAGGGCCTCACCCATCACATCGGTGCCCCCACCGAACGTCTCGACCTGTCGTTCCTGAACGAGACGCTGTCCCGCTTCGAGACCGACGACGGTCGCGTCGGCTACGGGATGCACGAGAACCTGGTGGTCGGGGTGCACGGGCCGAGCGGCTTCACCAGCTTCGACACCCTCGCCCCCTGACCGCGAGGGCCTGACCTCGAGGGCCTGAGCGAGGGCCTGACGGCGGGCGTCGGCCCCGAGCGCGGCCCGCCTCAGCCCACCGGCTCGCTGCGGCGCGGCCCGGTCCCGTCGCTGAGGTCGAGCACCTCGTCGGCCGGTGGGCCGGCCGGCCCGGTCTCGGAGATGCCGAACCGCTCGTGGAACCGGCGCAGTGGCGCGGGGGCCCACCAGTTCGCCTCGCCGGCCAGCTTCATGAACGCCGGTACCAGGAGGCCGCGGATGACGGTGGCATCCATCACCACGGCGAGGGCCAGCCCGATCCCGAACAGCTTGATGAACGACACCCCGCTGGTGGCGAAGGCCAGGAAGGTCACCGCCAGCAACGCCGCCGCCGCGGTGACGATGCGGCCCGTCCGCTCCAGACCGAGCGCCACGCTGGCGGAGTTGTCGCCGGTGCGGTCGTGCTCCTCCTTGATCCGGCTGAGCAGGAACACCTCGTAGTCCATCGAGAGGCCGAAGGCGATGCAGAACATGAGGACCGGCATGGAGACGTCCAGCGTCCCGGTCGCCGTGAACCCGAGCGGACCCGAGAGGTTCCCGTCCTGGAAGATCCACACCATCGCTCCGAAGGTGGCCGTCAGCGACAGCAGGTTCAACACGATGGCCTTGGCCGGGACCAGCAGGCTCCCGAAGACCAGGAACAGCAGCACGAAGGTGGCCACCACGATGATGGCGGCGGCGATGGGCAGGTTGTCGGCGATGGCCGCCTTGGTGTCCACGAGCTGGGCGGCTCGGCCCTCGACCCCGAAGGCGAAGGGCTGATCGAGGGCCCGCACCTCCCCGACCAGGGCCTCACCGGCCGGTGACGTGAGGGGGATGCTCGGGACCACGGTGAGCCAGGTGCCGGTGGGCTGGGCGTAGTCGACGCCGTCGGAGGCCAGCGCCGACACCTGGGACCCTCGCTGGTACACGCCGGTGACGGTGGTTACCCGGGCCACGCCGTCGAGCGACGACACCTCGGCGGCGAAGGCGGAGATCTCCGGGGCCCGGGCCGTGGGATCGCCGATGCCGTCGATGACCACGGCAAAGCTCTCACCCGAGTTGCCGTCGAACTCCGAGCGCAGGGCCTCTGACACCTGCCGGCTCTGCGCCGACGGGGGCAGGGCGCGGTCGTCGGGCAGACCGAACACCACCCGCAGGAACGGCGCGCCCAGCACGAGCAGCAGGGCGATCACCGTGACGCCGACCACGACGGGTCGGCGCATGACCGCGGTGGCCACCCGGTACCAGAACCCGGTTCCCTCGGGCTTGGGGTCGCGATGGAACAGGCGCAGGGAGTCGACCCGGCGGCCGAGCACGGCCAGCAGGGCGGGGAGGCTCACGAGGGCGGCGGTCATGGCGGCCAGGACCACGGCGATGCCGGCGTAGGCGAACGACCGGAGGAAGTAGAGGGGGAAGACGAGCAGGGCGGACAACGACACCGCCACGGTGAGAGCGCTGAACGCGACGGTCCTCCCGGCCGTCTCCACCGTGCGGACCACGGCGTCGTGCGGTTCGAGACCGTTGCGCAGCTCCTCCCGGTAGCGGCTGACGATGAACAGGCTGTAGTCGATGGCCAGGCCGAGGCCGAGGGCGGTGGTCAGGTTGATCGAGTACACCGAGACGTCGGTGACGGTGCTGATGAGGAACAGGGCGAGGAACGTCCCCACGATCGACAGCAGACCCACCAGGAGCGGCAGTCCGGCGGCCACCAGGCTGCCGAACACGAGGACCAGCAGGACGAGGGTGATGGGTATGGCGATGCTCTCGGCCTTGCTGAGGTCGCCCTCGAGGGTCTTGGTCATGTCGGCGTTGATCGCGGCACCCCCTCCGGCCTGCACGACGATGACGCCGTCGTCACCGGCGACGTCGTCCTTGATGCTCTCGACGGCGTCGACGATCTCGTTGTCCGTCCCGTCGACGCGAGCCAGCACCAGCGCCTTGTCGCCGGCTGTGCTGCGAAGGGGCGGGGGTGACCCGAGCGTCCAGTAGCTGCGCGCCGCGGTGACCCGGTCGGAGGCGGCCACGGCCTCGGTCAGGGCGAGGCCGGCCCGCGCGGTGGCCTCGGAGTCGACCGAACCGTCGCCCGCGGTGACCAGCAGGACCAGGTTGGGATCCCCGGCGCCGAACGTGTCTTCGAGGACCCGCCGGGCCTGGGTCGACTCGGATCCGGGGTCGTCGAACCCGCCGCCCTCCAGGCGTCCGAACACCCCGGAGCCGAGCCCGGCGGCGAGGAACATGAACAACACGGTGAGAGCGAGCAGGAGCCGTCGGCGGCGCACGGTGAGCCGTCCGAGTCGCGTGAAGAACATGGAAGGTCCTCTCCTCGGGATCGGGGTCCACAGTGCAGGGCGCGCCGACCGGCCGCAACGGGCGACGGGGCCGGTCTCGGCTCCGCCCACGGACGGAGCCGAGGGCCAGCGAAGGCTCCCCGAACCGCCCCCGGTCCGGAAGGATCCGCCCCTGGTACGAGGCCGCTCATGGCCTCTGGGCCGATGCTCCGAGCAGGACGAACCGCTACCGTCGCACCATGTCGATGGGGCAGAGTCGATGGGGCTGACCGACGCCGACAGCTGCACGGTCGAACGGCCCGAGTGGCACACCTATCTCATGGCCGGCCTCGCCCTCGGCACTGCGATGTTCGCCGTGCTCGTCGACGGTGCGTCGGTCCGCCTCGTCCTGCTCCTGGCCATCGGGCTGATCCCGTGGGCGGTGGTGGCCTCGGGAATCCGCCTGCGACTGTGGATCTTCGTGCTGGCCACGCTGGTCCCCGCCGGGTTCGCGGTCCTCACCCCGGCCCCGGGTTGCATCTTCTTCGGCCTCATAACCGTCATGTTCGTGACGAGCCAGACCAGCAACCGGGGCCTCACCGTCATGACCGTCGGCGGGGCGCTGCTCCTGCCGGCGCTGTGCTCGACCTTTCACGGCGGTGAGGAGGCGAAGGGCAACTGGTACTTCGCCGCCGGCATCCTGTTCGCCTGGTTCTGCGGGCATCTCCTGCGCCGCCAGTACGAGTTGGTCGCCGAGCTCCGGGCCACCCAGATCCGCATGAGCACGCTCGCCGCGGCCGACGAACGGCGTCGCATCGCTCGCGAGATCCACGACATCGTCGCCCACTCCCTCACCGTGGTGGTGCTCAACGTGGGCGGCGCCCGCCGGGCCATGGCGGTCGATCCGGAGGGGGCCACCGAGGCGCTCCAGCGGGCCGAGGACGTCGGTCGCCAGGCCCTCGACGACATCCGCCAAACCGTCGGACTGCTCCGTGACGAGTCCGTGGGCGTCCGCCGCGCGCCGGCCGACGTCGCTCCCGGCGCTGACGCCATCCCGCAACTGGTAGCCGGCTATCGGGCGGCGGGGATGAGGGTTTCGCTCGACGTCGAGGGCGACCTCGCCAGGGTCGACCCGGTCACCGGCACCACGCTCTACCGCGTCGCCCAGGAGGCGCTGTCCAACGTCTCGGTGCACGCTCCCGGTGCGGCCGCCGCGGTGGTGGTCGTCGACGGACCCCGCTCGGTCGACCTCCGAGTCCACAACGGGGCGCCGACCGCACCGGTCGCCGCCGCCGACCGCCAGGGCCTCGGGTTGGTCGGCATGCGGGAACGGATCTCCTCCCGAGGGGGCACCCTCTCGGCCGGCGCCGCCCGCGACGGCTGGCTCATCGCCTGCTCCCTCCCCCACCTCGACGCCCCGCGGTGCGGCGGCCTCCTTGCCCGGCTCCATCCCGACCCGAGTCCGGCGCCGTCCCCGTGAAAGCCGACGACGGCGGCCTCCGGGTCGTCGTGGCCGACGACCAGGCTCTCGTTCGAGCCGGGCTGGCCCTCATTCTCGGGACCGAGCCCGACATCACCGTGGTGGCCGAGGCGGCCGACGGCCTCGAGGCCCTCCGGGTCGTGGCCGAGCACCGACCCGACCTGGTGCTGATGGACGTTCGCATGCCCGGTCTCGACGGCATCGAGACCACTCGTCGCCTCGACCGCGAGGCCGGAGCCCCGCCGGTCCTCGTGCTCACCACCTTCGACGACGACGACGTGCTCTGGGGGGCCGTGCGCGCCGGCGCCCAGGGCTTCGTCCTCAAGGACACCGCGGCGGAGGACCTCGTGCGGGCCGTCCGGGTGGTGGCCGGTGGCGGCTCGTGGCTCGATCCTCGGGTCACACCCCGCCTGCTCGACGTCGTCCGCTCGTCCGGTCCCCGGCAGGCCGCCATCCGCTCCCTAGACCGTCTCTCGGATCGTGAGAACGAGGTCCTCAGGCTCATGGCCCAGGGCGCGAACAACGTCGAGATCGCCGGCTCCCTCCACGTCGGCGAGCGCACGGTGAAGAGCCACATCAGCAGCATCTTCACCAAGCTGGGAGCGCGCGATCGGGCGGCGGCCATCGTCATCGCCTTCGACGCCGGCCTGGTCGTGCCCGGCGACGCCCACTGACGTGGGCTGATCGGACGGTCGAAGATCCCATCAGCGGGGACTCGGTTGCCGGCGCAGGCGGAGGCGCTGCCTGACCGGCCGTCATTCGTGGGTGATCGACAGGAGCGGAACACGCTGTGGCCCCGGGGACGGTCGCCGGTCCTGATCCGACGCGACCTCCGGCGGTACGGTCGAAGGGCGAAGTACTCGGCGGGCCATCCGTCGGGTGGTCAACGACGGGCACGAGGTGGCGACCCAGTGACGACCGAGTCGACGAGCACGCGTGGCGGCGGGCACGCCGGACACCCCGGACTGATCCTGTTCGCCACCGGCCTCGGGCTGTTCATGATCTTCCTGGACGCCACCATCGTGAACGTCGCCCTTCCCTCCATCCAGGCCGACCTGGACGTGGGCGAGAGCGGTCTCCAGTGGGTGGTGGCGGGCTACAGCCTGACCATGGGCATGTTCATGATGACCTCGGCCTCCCTGGCCGACGCCCGAGGTCGGCGACGGGCGTTCGTCGTCGGGCTGGTCATCTTCTGCGTGGCCTCGATGGCCTGCGGACTCGCCCCTGGCATCGGCGTGCTGGCCTCCGCCCGGGCTGTCCAGGGGATCGGGGCCGCCGTGGTGAACGTGGCCTCGCTCGCCCTCGTCGGCGCCGCCTATCCCGATCCGAAGGCCAAGACCAAGGCCGTGGGTCTCTGGACCGGGATCGCCGCCGTCGGCCTGGCCATCGGGCCCACGCTCGGCGGCGTCATGACCGACACCGTCGGCTGGCGGTGGATCTTCTTCGTGAACCCGGCCATCGGCGGCGCCGCCATCGTGTTGACCTACCTGTTCGTGGCCGAGTCACGCGACCCCGTCGGCCACAGCTTCGACCCGGTCGGCCAACTCCTCTTCATCGTCGGTATCGGGGCCTTCACCTACGCCCTCGTGCAGGCCCCCGTCTGGGGCTTCAGCTCACCGTGGATCATCGGGCCGATGGTCCTCGGCCTGGCCTCGATCGCGGTGTTCATCCGTTTCGAGCTCCGCAGCCGGGACCCGATGATGGACGTGCGGGTCTTCCGCGACATCCCCTACACCGCGGCCATCGTGACCGTCTTCTCCGTGCTGTTCTGCGCCTACGGCACCCTGCTCGTCATCACCCAGTACTTCCAGAACATCCGCGACTACAGCGCCATCCGAACCGGCGTCCTCTTGTTGGCCTTCTCCATCCCGGGCATGGCCCTGGCGCCTGTCGCCGGACGCTTGGCCGCCAACATCGGTGGGCGACGGCCCACGCTGGCAGGTGTCGCCTTCACTGCGGCCGGCGCCGTCACCCTCGCCTTCGGCGTGGAGCACGGGGTCGGTGTGACCGTGCTCGGGCTGTTCTTCGTCGGCACGGGAGCGGGGCTCTCCATCGCCCCCGCCACCGCGGTGGCCATGAGCACCATCAGCCCCGAGCGTTCGGGGATGGCCTCGGGCATCCTCAGCGTCCAGCGCGGCCTGGGATCCACCGCCGGCTTCGCCATCATGGGCAGCGTCCTGGCCATCGTCGTGTCGACCCAGCTGCCCGGGAAGCTCGAGACCATCGTCCCCGACCCCACCGAGCGAGCCGCGGTCGTCGACGAGATCAGCGGCGACGCCAACCCCCAGGCCGTTCCCGCCGTCATCGGCCCGGCACCTTCCGATCTCAGCGCCACCGCCCAGCGCGACGATGTCGTCGCCGCCGCCGACTCCGTGTTCACCAACGGGATCGCCCTCGCCGAGTCCATCGGCTTCGTCCTGGCGGTCGGCGCCTTCGTCTTCGGCTGGAAGAACTTCCCGCGCGCCGCCAAGGTCGAAGAGTCAGAGGAGGATGCCGAGGCCGACCTCCTCGGCTCCTGACCCACGTTCGCCGGATCGCGGCTCGCCGCCCTTCGGTGCGGGGGTCAGCGATGGGAGTCGATGACCGCCTGGAGCTCGTCGAGCAACCGGTCGAGCTCGGCCTGCGCATCCGTGCCGTCCCCAGCTCCCGGGGCGTCGGTCCCACCCGCCACCGGCGGCGGGGTCGCCGACGGCGGAGCAAGGGTCGTGGTGGGTGCGGGTGCGACCGGAGCGACGACCGCGGCGGGTGCCCGCCCGATGGGGCGATCAGCCGACTTGGCCCGCCAGCGGGTCCACTCCGCCTTCTCCGACTCGTAGGTGACGGCGCCGGCCCGCGCGACGTTGCCGGAGCAGTCAGCACAGTTCGGCACCCAGAAGTCGTTGCGGCCCGACTGCTTCTGCCACCCGAGGTCGTTGCCGGTGGCCGAGTTGGACACGTACGTGGTGCACCCTGCACCCCAGGCGGCCTCCGACCCCATCGACAGGCCCACGTTGGTTGCCGGCAGCCAGGCCCCGTCAGGAGTGCGACCGGAGGAGATGATCGTGTTCCCGCGCACGGTCTGGTTCGTCCCGCAGACGACCGAGATCCCGTAGTTGGTCGTGCCCAGGACCTGGTTGTCCTCGACGAGGACGTTGCCGTTCAGCGAGCCCTGGTCACCGACCATGATCCCACCACCGGAGTACGAGCCGTCCAGCGGGTCGGGGAACGCTCCCCAGATGAAGTTGTCGTGGACCCGGATCGGTGTCTGTGCGGTGGCGCCGCTCGACTTGTAGAGCGAGATGACGTCCTCGACCTTGGATGCCCCCGGCTGGTTGACGACCTCGTTCCAGCCGATGTCGATGGCACCCGACTGGACCTTGTCCATCTGGACGAACTGCACCGGGCCCTGCCCGATGACGTTGCGGACCCGGTTCGCCTCGATCGTCAACTGCGTCGGAGAGGCCTGGTGCAGCCAGAGGCCCGCCGTCGACACCAGGTCGTTGCCGCGCACCACGAGTGAGGTCCAGCCCGTGTCGGCGACCAGGAACCGGGCGCTACCGGCCGCGCCGCTGGTGCCCTCGCCGTAGGTTCCCTGCACCGTGACCTGCGCCGCCGTCCCCACCGCGATCTGGATGAGCGTGCCTGGACCCTTCACCGCCGAGTCGACGATGGTCACCGGCTCGGTCGTGGCGACGAGGACCGCCGGGGTCCGAGGGTCGGTCGACTGCCAGGCGCCCCGGTAGGTACCGCCCCGGGTGATGGTCAGCGGTCCGGCGTAGCTGACGCCGGGAGCCGAGATCGCCGGGGGCGTCTCGGCGTCAGCCGACTCGCGAGACACCAGACCGAGACCGATCCCGAGCACCGCCACGAGGGCCAGGGCGGTGGTCGAGAGACGACGGACGAGCGACGGCCCAGCCCATGGACGCGAGCGATGAAGGGACACGGATCCTCCGAGGGGAACGCAACGCGACTCGCCCGAGAGGTGATGCGCTGCTGGTGGAGGGCGATGGTACGGAGCACAGTTGGCCCGCCCAGGCCCCGCGGGTGAACACGAAACGAAGATCTCCAGAGCCCATCTGCGTCCCAGGTACGGCGAACGTCGCTCGGCGGGTAGAGAGCCCTCGGCGGCGCCCGCTCGAAGCACGGGACGGGCGATGTCATGATCGCCGAGGATCCATCGGGAGGCCCCCACCTCCCGCGATCGACCAGAGAGAGAGCACATGGCCTACTGCAGCCGGGAGTTCGACGTTCCCGCCCGAGAGGTGTTCGAGTGCCTCATCGACCCGACCACCTATCCGAGCTGGTTGATCGGCGCGGCCCACATCCGCAGCATCGACCCGGACTGGCCTCTCGTCGGCCAGCGGTTCCACCACCGGATCGGCATCGGCCCGCTCTCCGTGCCCGACTCCACCTCGGTCCTGGCCATCGAACCCGACCACCTGCTGCGTCTGGCCGTCCGAGTACGCCCGCTGGTCTCCGCCGTCGTCGACTTCCGCCTGGTCGGCGAGAACGACCACTGCGTGCTGACCATGCAGGAGGAACCGGCGCCGCGAGCTCTCGGCAACGCCGTGCGTCCGTTGCTCGACCCGCTGACCCACGTCCGCAACCACCTCTCGCTCAAACGTCTCGCCGACGTGGTGCGAGAGCGGAGCTCGGGGGGCGACACCTCGGGCTCGGCGCCGTGATCGTCGACGCCGTCGTGATCGGGGCCGGGCCCAACGGCCTGGTCGCCGCCAACGACCTCGCCGACCGGGGCTGGGACGTCGTGGTCCTCGAAGCCCAACCCGACGCCGGCGGAGCAGTGCGGAGTGGAGAGACCATCGAGCCCGGCTTCGTGACGGACCGGTTCAGCGCGTTCTATCCCCTCGCCGCCATCTCCCCCCACATCAAGCGTCTCGATCTGGGCGCCCACGGCCTGCGGTGGTCGCACGCCCCGGCGGTGCTCGCCCATCCCACCGTGGGCGGCCCGACCGTGCTCCTGTCCCGCGAGATCGACGAGACGGCGGCGTCGCTCGACCGGTTCTCCTCCGGCGACGGCCACGCCTGGCGAGCACTGCAGAAACGGTGGAACGCGCTGGAGCCCGATGTCGTCGGCTCGATCATGGCGCCGTTCCCCCCGGTTCGGGCCGGGGCCCGACTCGCGGTCCACCAGCGTCCCCGAGACCTGGTCGAGCTCGTCCGGACCGCGCTCCTGCCCGTACGGCGTCTGGCCGAGGAGCACTTCGGCGGAGAAGGGGCGGCGCTCCTGCTGGCCGGGAGCGCCCTGCACAGCGACCTGACTCCGGACGCGGCGGCGAGCGGCCTCTTCGGATGGATGCTCACCGGGATCGGCCAGGCCCACGGTTGGCCGGTTCCCGTCTCGGGGGCCGGCGCGCTCTCCGATTCCATGGTTCGTCGTCTGGAGTCCTCCGGTGGTCGTGTCCGCTGCGGGACGCGGGTCGTGAAGGTCGAGATCGCTGCCGGTCGGGCGGTTGCGGTGCACACCGCTGACGGTGAGCGCATCGAGGCTCGCCGGGCGATCCTGGCCGACGTGGTGGCGCCCAAGCTGTACCGGGACCTGATCGACGAGGGCGACCTGCCCACCGGATTCGTCCGGCGCGTGCGGCGGTTCCAACCCGGTTCGGCGACGTTCAAGGTGAACTGGACGCTCGATCGCCCCATCCCGTGGACCGATCCGGACGTGTCGCGGGCGGGCACGGTCCACCTCGCCCGGTCGTTCGACGAGTTGACCCTGACCAGCGCCCAGCTGGCCAGCGGGACCCTCCCGAGCGATCCCTTCCTGCTGCTCGGCCAGATGACCACGGCCGACCCCACCCGCTCCCCGGCCGGCACCGAGAGCGCCTGGGCCTACACGAACGTCCCCCAGACGATCCGCCACGACGCCGCCGGCGAACTGGACGGGCTCCGGGCGCCGTCCGACGTCGAACGCTTCGCCCGCCGCCTGGAGCAGCGGGTCGAGCTCTTCGCCCCCGGATTCTCGGACTGCATCCGGGGCCGTGAGCTCCAACCTCCGCACGTCCTCGAGGCCCAGGACAGCAACCTGATCGGTGGCGACCAGAACCTCGGCACCGCGCAGATCCACCAGCAGATCGTCTTCCGCCCCACGCTGGGCCTGGCCCGCGCCGAGACTCCCGTGAAGGGCCTCTACCTGGCATCGGCTTCGGCCCATCCGGGCGGCGGGGTGCACGGCGCCTGCGGGGCCAACGCCGCGCGGGCGGCGGCGGCCGGAGACCGCGTCCGTCGTGTGCTCGGCTGGGTGTCGACGCACCGCTAGAGCCACACTGCTCGCATGGGGGAGAACATGGACCACGACCACACCGACGACGGCACCGATCCGGCGTATCGGCGCCTACCGACCGTTGGTTCGCTCGAGCCCACGATCGGCGGCGCGCTGATCACCTGGGTCGAGCCCGAGCCCGAGCACGTGGTCGGGTACAACCGGTGGTACGAGGACGACCACATGATCACCGGCGCCATGTCGATGCCGTGGATGTTCTCGTGTCGCCGCTTCGTGGCCCCGACCTGGCTGCAACCGCTGCGGGGCCCCGAGGGATCGCGGGTGGCCGTGCCCCTCGATGCCGGCAAGTACATCGCCCTGTACTGGGTGAACGAGGGGCGGATCGAGGACCATCAGGAATGGTCGCTCGGAACGAACTACCGACTCCACGCCGAGGGGCGGGGCAGCTACCGCGGCGCCGGCCACGATCCGCTCGAGGAGCGCCGCCACGTGTTCACCTCGTTCAGCGACTACCTCGGGCCGACCTATCGCGACGACGACGTACCTCGCGACGTCCACACCCTCGTGCAGCCCTACCAGGGGCTCGTCGTCCAGGTGATCGACGCCACCGCCGGCCGCAGTGCGCTCGACGAGTGGCTGCGATCCACCTATCTGCCGTCGGTCGTTCGCGGTCCCAACGCGGTGGCGACCCGTTTTGCTCCCCGGCCCCTCCCGGGCGACAAGTTGGCCCACGTGCGCGAGCTCGAGGGCGTGGAGGAGGTGGTGACCGTGCTGCACTTCCTCGACGGTGACCCACGGGAGTGCTGGGAGGAGTTGTTCGCCGGGGCGGAGTCGACCGTCGCCGCCAGCGGTCTGGCCACGCTCGGGGTGCAGGCCGCCTTCGTGCCCACCCACCACGGCACCGACGACTACACCACCGAGTTGTTCTAGGGGCGCAGGCGCCACCGGTCAGCGCCCGTTTGGACGCGCCGTCGACCAGATGATCCTCAAGAACGGCGGCGGCGACGTCGATGACAGGGCGGTAGAGCGCTCGTCTCGGCGGCATGTTGCCCCCGAGCGGCCATGGCCCCGACCCGGTGCCGTCTCGGGATCTCGTAGCCGAGCCCCCAACGCTCCCTGTTCAAGGAGTGTTGACGGTGGACCGTGTTCTCGTAGTTGGTTGTCGTCCGGACCGCGTTCGGCGATCTCGGTTCGGCGTGGCGATCTTCGCCGCCGCCGTGCTCGTCGTCGCTCTGAGCGCGATCGTCGTCCAGTCCGGGACTGACGCGGCATCGGCCGCCGAGGTCTCCTTCTCCCAGTGCAACAACCGCGGAGCCGGGATCGACGGTGCTCCACTGTCGGTGACCTGCTCGGTCTCGATCGTCAACACCATCGATGCCAGCGGCGGCTCGTCATCGGTCGTGTACGTGCGGACCTGCACCTTGAACGCGTGCACCGGCGACACCGTCAGCTCCTCCGACGTGGTGAACGCCGTCTCCCAGTGCAACGGGTCCGACAACGTCGGCGGGAGCACGACCGTGTGCTCCGTGGACATCGTCAACAACATCAGCCTCGACGCTCCGGCGGCCGCCACCGCACTGACCCTGAACCAGTGCAACGGCTCCGGTGGCGGAGGGGGCACCGACATGACGGCCTGCATCCCGAGCTCCCAGGGTGCTCCGGCGGTCACCCAGTGCAACGGGTCCGGCACCGGCGGCGGCGGCGGGATGACGTGCACCGCTTCGGGCACCGTGAGCGCCGCCTTCCCCGTGACCGTCGACCAGTGCAACGGGTCCGAGAACGGCGGCGGGAGCTTCGTGACCTGCACGACCACCATCACCACCAACGTGGTGGACACGACACCCGTGGCCACCACCCCGGTCACCACCGTGGCCCCAGGAGGCACGGGCGGTGGCACCACCACACCGAGCACACCCGCTCCCACTGCGGCGCCGGGAGGCGGGACCCCGGGTACCGACACCCCGGCGGGCGACAGCCCGGGCACGCCGCCGGGAACCCCCACCGTGAGCGCCGCGCCTCCGGTGCTGGCGCCCCCTGCTCTGGCCGGCTGACCGAACGAGCGGCGGGAGGCGCGTCAGCGACGCGCCTCCCGCATCGTCGGGCTCAGCTGTTGATGGCCTTGGCCTTCATCTGCTCGAACTCCGCGTCGCTGATGACGCCCTGGGCCTTGAGGTCGGCGAGACGGCTGAGCTCGGCGGCCGGGCTCGACGCCGTGCCGGCGGCCTGTTGGATGTAGGCCTTCTGCGCGGCGTCCTGTTCCTTGGCCGCCGCGACCGCGTGCTCCTGCATCTTGCCGCCGCGGGCGATCAGGTACACGAACACACCGAGGTACGGCAGGAGGATCACGAAGATCGTCCAGATGGTCTTGGCGACCCCACCCATGTCGTGGCTCCGGAAGATGTCACCGAAGACGATGATCAGCAGCCAGAACCAGATCAGGAACAAGAAGAACCAGATCATCGACAGGAAGACCTGGCCCGTCCCCCATTCAGCAGCGAGAAGCATTACGTGAACCTCCGTGGTTGTGTGATGGACAGCATGTCGGCTCCAGGACCGGTTTGCCGGGACTGGTGCGAGGTTTCGGTGGGCGGGCGCCGAGACGGGGCCCGGTCCGGCGAGATGCGACGGCGTCAGCGCTCACCGAGGATCACGCCGATCGTCTCGACGATCCGGACGAGGACCCCCTCGCCGGTCGCGGCGGCGGAGCACCCCGTGGGCGACGACGGCCGCCGACCCGACCGATGCGGCCGTGCGGGCCACGGGCGCACCGATGACGCTACGCCGCCGCGCTCGGGTGGGACGAAGGGTCATCCAGTCACGCTCCCTGACCGAGCTCGGCGTCCATCGATGCGGCGATGGCTTCGACCGGTATCCGTCCACTGGCGACGAACTGGCCGCCAGCCCGGCGGATGGCGTCGGCGAAGGGGGCGGCCCACGCGTTCTCCCACACGATGACGGCTCCTTCTGTGCCCGGCGACAGGGAGGCAGCCAACGCGAGGACGTCGTCCTCGGCGAGGATCTCGGCGATCTCGGTCTCCAGCGGGCGAAGTCTCTCCAGGCCCTCGACGTCCTCCATCTCCATGGCGTCGGTGGCCCCATCGGTGCCTTTGGCGACCACGACCAGATCGAGGATGCGGATGACGCCGGCGTCGGCGAGGGTGACCAGCTCGGCCGCCATGGCGCCCGAGACGTTCAGCCGCCCGGCGGGGAACTCGAGCACCAGGTAGTCGATGGGCCCGAGCTCGCTGCTGTCGTGGTCGGGCACGGGCTCCCTCCTGGTCGTCCGTCGC
Organism: uncultured Actinomycetes bacterium; assembly: GCA_963793025.1. Taxonomy (GTDB): domain Bacteria; phylum Actinomycetota; class Acidimicrobiia; order Acidimicrobiales; family Acidimicrobilacustridaceae; genus CAWBYL01. Next base: position 230,712 of record CAWBYL010000004.1, on the reverse strand, counting down.
CCGCGTCGTGCGGGCCAGGACCAGTGTCGACCGTCCCGCCGACCCGCGTCTTCACCCAAAGTGGGCGACGCATCGCTCGGCGACCTCAGCCGGCGAGCAGGCCGAGCCCTCGGGCCGCCTCGACGGCGTCGCTGCGGCTCGACACCCCGAGCTTGCGGTACACGGCCACCGTCTGGCTCTTGATCGTGTGCCGGCTCACGTCCAGGAGGTCTGCCACCTCCCGCAGCGACAGGTGGGTCGGCAGGTAGGCGAGCACCCGGAGCTCCGCCGGGGTGAGCGGGTCGAGGAGGGTCGGGGCACCGTCCCGTCCCTCGGCCAGGGTGGCGTGGAGGGCGTCGAGCTGCGCGTTGAGGTAGGTGGCCGACGGCTCCCGGCGGCGGGCCCGCTCGGCATCAGCAGCGAACTGCTGGGCTCGCGACCCGTCGCCCGAGGTGAGCGAGGCCTGAGCGAGGAGGAGGTTGCACAACACCGCGGTCCGGGCGGAGAGGTACCCGAGTCGAACCAGCATCGTCTCGCAGGTGGCCATGGATCGACGGGCGTCGACGACCAGACCCTGTCGGGCCAGCACCAGCGCCCCCACGGCGTAGACGGGGATGACGGGGACGACGACGTCGAGCTGGTGCCGTTCGGCGAGATCGAGGGCCAGGCGAATCTGGCGGTCGGCCTCGCCGAGGTCTCCTTCCCGGAGGTCGAGCAAGGCCAGGTGGGCCAGCGTCCCCGCCTCGAAGGCGGGGAGGCCGGCCAGTGTCGGGAGGGCGGAACTGAGCAGCTCACGGGCTCGCACGTCGTCGCCGAGCATCGACAGCGCCGTGCCCTGTATCGCCGCGGCCACACCCCACCACCGGTTCGTGGTGGGTCCGCCCCCGGCGAGGACGATGTCGGTGTCGACGATGACGCCGGCGAGACCGTCGGGTGCCACCACCGCCCGCACCACCCCGACCGCCACCGCCGCCGAGGGCGAGCCGTCGGGCAGCGGACCGCTCCACGCCGCCGCCTCCACCGCGATCGTCGAGCGGTAGAAGAGCTCGGCGTCGGCCGTGGCCACGGCGAGCCACGCCGAGGCCATGGCCGCGGCCGGCAGGCGATCCATGGACCCCGGCCCGAGCCGATCCAGCCACCGCTCCAGCTGGTGGACCCCACCGGTGAAGGCGAGCGCCGCCGCCCGGCGCAGGATGAGGTCGGCCGCCCGCTCCTCGTCCCCCGCCGCCACGGCGTGACGAAGGGCCTGGTCGTCGTCCCCCATCCGCTCGAGCAGGACGCTGGCCCTGTCCTCCAGTCGCCGCATCTCCGAGGGAGCGGTGGCCCGCAGTCGGTCCCGGAGAAGATCGCGGAAGAGGTGGTGGTAGCGGAACCATCGGCGTTCGGTGTCGAGCCGGACCAGGAAGGCGTTCCCCGACTGCTCGATCTCGTCGAGCACCTCCTCGGAGTCCTGCCGGTCGAGGAGATCGTCGAGGAGCCCTGCCGTCATCTGGTCGAGCACGGACGAGCGCAGCAGGAAGGCGACCGTTCGTTCCGGCAGGTTCCCCAGGGCCTCCTCGAGCAGGTACTCGGCCACCAACGGGTCGTGTCCCGAAACTGTCGCCAGGGTCGAGTCGACCGGAGGACGAGGACCCAGAGCCAGCGCCGCCAGATGGAGCCCGCCCGGCCAGCCCTCGGTCCGCTCCACCAGGTTCAGGACCGCCTCGGAACCGAGCTCGACACCGGAGGTCTCGAGGAGCTGGGCCGCCTCCCGTTCGTCCATGGCCAGGTCGTCGACACCGAGCTCGGTGACACCGTGCTCCAGTCTCCGGCGGGCCAGCGGCAGCGCCGCCACCGACCGCCCCACCAGTGCGACCTGCGATCCCGGTCCGACGTGGCCGATGAGCCCTTCCATGCAACGCAGGGCGGTCGCCGATCTGACCGCGTGGATGTCGTCGAGCACCAGCACCACGGGTGGTGTCGAAGCCAGCACGGCACCGAGGGCCGGCACCAGCTCGAGCTCGGCCGAGTGCCCGGTGCCACCGAGGAGGCGCTCGATCGTCGCAGGGAGGGGCACCACCTGGGCCAACGCCGCGGCGACGTGGCGAACGAGGTGCACCGGGTCGTCGTCCATCTCGTCGAGGTGGACCCACACGAAGTCCCGGTCGTCGGCCCGGGACCAGAGCAGCACTGTCGTGGTCTTGCCGTAGCCAGCGGGAGCGGCGACCACGACGAAGCGATCGGCCACCGCGCCCACGAGCCTGGCCACCAGCTGGTCCCTGTCCACCAGGCGGAGCCGCCGGAGGGGGGCACCGATGCTGGCCCGGGCCACACCGGCAACGGGTTCCCTGATCACATCGGCGAGGTCACCGGCGTCGCCCACCTGGCGAACGGTAGTCGCCCATCGATGTCCGATCGATCGAACGACCGTCGAGGCCCGCCGTCGGACGCCTCAACCACATTGGGCGACGACAGGCGAGGACTTACGAGCCACCATTGGTCCGCCAACACGGGAACCTCTCAGGGGAGCAACGTCATGACCAAGCCGTTCAAGGGCCGGATCGGGCTCGACATCCGCGACTCGACACCGGACTGGGAGCCGTTCCTCGCCCCTCGGGCCCGAGAGGGAGCCCCCAACGTCCTCGTGCTGGCGTGGGACGACCTCGGCTACGCGACCATGGACACCTTCGGCGGTCCCGTGCAGTGCCCGAACATGGCCCGCATCGCCGAACGGGGGGTGAAGTTCTCCAACTTCCACACCACCGCGCTGTGCTCTCCCACCCGGGCCTCGCTGCTCACCGGTCGCAACGCCACGACCAACGGCATGGCGACCATCGCCGAGTTCGCGTCCGGCTTCCCCGGGATCTCGACGCGCATCCCCTTCGAGAGCGGCTTCATCTCCGAGGTGCTGCTCGAGCACGGCTACAACACCTACTGCATCGGGAAGTGGCACCTCACGCCCGGCGAGGAGTGCAACATCGCCGCCTTCAAGGGCCGCTGGCCGTTGGGACGGGGCTTCGAGCGCTTCTACGGCTGGCTGGGGGGCGAGACCAACTCGTTCTTCCCCGACCTGGTGCACGACAACCACCCCGTCGAGCCCCCGGGGCGACCGGACGAGGGCTACCACCTGGCCGACGACCTGGCCGACAAGGCGATCGAGTTCATCCGTGACGCCAAGGTGATCGACCCCGACAAGCCCTTCTACATGTACCTGGCCCCCCAGGCCGGCCACGCTCCGCACCTCGTGCCCCTCGAGTGGGCCGACCGCTACAAGGGGGTCTTCGACGAGGGGTACGAGGCCATCCGCGCCGGGATCCTCGAGCGTCAGATCGCCCTCGGCCTCCTCCCTCCCGACACCCAGCTCTCCGCCATCAACCCCCACGGCGAGCCTGAGCGCACCGGTCCCGCCGGGCAGCCCTGGCCGCTGCTCGACACCGTCCGTCCGTGGGGCACCCTGACCGACGACGAGAAGCGCCTGTTCACCCGGATGGCCGAGGTGTTCGCCGGCTACATCTCCTACTACGACGATCGCCTCGGACGCGTGCTCGACTACCTCGAGGACTCGGGCCAGCTCGACGACACCATCGTCGTGGTCGTCTCGGACAACGGCGGCAGCGGGGAGGGCGGGCCCAACGGGAGCTTCAACGAGTGGCGCTTCTTCAACGGCGTTCCCGACACCGCCGAGTCCGCCCTCCCCCACATCGACGAGCTCGGCACCCCGGCATCGAACAACCACTACAACACGGGCTGGGCATGGGCTTTCGACACGCCGTTCCCCTACTGGAAGCGGTGGGCCGGCGCTGAGGGCGGGGTGGCCGACATGTGCATCGTGTCGTGGCCGGGGAAGATCGATCCGCAGGACGAGGTGCGCCACCAGTACGTCCACGCCGTCGACCTGGTGCCCACCCTCTACGACCTCCTGGACATCGAGCCGCCCGAGGTGCTGAAGGGCTACCCGCAGCTCCCCATCGAGGGGCAGAGCTTCGCCGCCGCTCTCACCGATCCGACCGCGCCCGGACGCGACACCCAGTTCTACTCGATGCTCGGTCAGCGCTCGATCTACCACGAGGGCTGGATCGCCTGCACCGTGCATCCGCCTCTGAGCGGATGGGGACGCTTCACCGAGGACGAGTGGGAGCTGTTCCACCTCGACACCGACCGTTCCCAGTCGACCAACCTGGCCGCCCAGGAACCGGAGCGGCTCGAGCTGCTGAAGAGCCTGTGGTTCTACAACGCCGGGCTGTACAACGGCCTGCCGATCGACGACCGGACGGCCCTGGAGCAGGTGCTGGCCGAGCGCCCGAGGGCGGCGAGCCCCCGCGACCACTACATCTTCTACCCCCGCTGCGCCGACGTCCCGGAGTCGGCCGGCCCGTCGATCACCGGGCGCTCGTACACGATCGCCGCCGGGGTGAAGGTCGACTCCACCGACGTCGAAGGGGTGATCTGGGCCGCCGGTGGCGTCCCCGGGGGCCACAGCCTCTACGTCAAGGACGGTGTCCTGCGCTACACGTTCAACTGGATCGGCACGGTGCTCCAGGACGTGGTCGCCGACGGACGGCTCGACGTCGGCCCGCACGTCTGCTCGGCTGAGTTCGCCGCCGACGGTCCGAACGCCGACCCGGCGATGCCGGGCACGAGCGGCACGCTCACCCTCTACGTCGACGACCAGGCGGTGGGCTCGGGCACCATCGTCACCCAGCCCGGCTACTTCTGCCTCACCGGCGACGGGATCTGCGTCGGACGCGACAGCGCGTCGGCGGTGACGCCCGAGTACGAGGCGCCCTTCCCCTTCCGGGGCGGATCGATCGACAAGGTCGTGGTCGACCTCTCGGGCCAGCCCTACGTCGACCACGAGGGCCAGGTCCGGGCCTGGTTCTCCATCGACTGACCCGCTCGCGGACCACCCCACCCGAGCTGGTTCAGTACGTGGCCCCACAGGTGACGTGCTGAACCATCGGGAGTGGGCCCGTCCCGGCGATGACGTCGGTCACTAGTGTCGGGCCATGACCGGTTCCCCGTCCGCTGACAGCGACACCGTCCACGCACCGAAGACCACCATCGACCGCAGCGGCTATGCCGCCGCCCTGCGCACCTGGATGGAGTCGTCGGGGAGCGGCCGCCGAGACGTGCAGGTGGGCGGGGTGGAGATCCCGATGGCCACCGGCTTCTCCAACGAGACCGCCTTCTTCGACGCCGCCTGGGACGACGACGCAGGGCACCACGACCGACGCTTCGTGGCCCGCATCGAACCGGGCACCGGACCGCTCTTCCCGCCGCAGACGGCGTCCACGCCGAGCAGCGTGGGCCTCCAGTACCGGATCATGGAGGCGGTGCGGCCCTTCGGCATCCCGGTGCCCCCGGTGCTCGCCTACGAGCCCGACCCCGCGGTGCTCGGCCAGCCGTTCTTCGTGATGGAGTTCGTGGACGGCGTGATCCCCTCGGACACGCCTCGCTACAGCCAGGCCGGCTTCGTCGTCGAAGAGGCCACGCCGGCCGAGCGGCGCCGCATGGTGGAGACCGGCCTGCAGACCATGGCTGCGATCCACGCCATCGACTGGCGGGAGGCGGGACTCGGATGGCTCGACGGCTCGAGCGATGCCAGCCCGGACCAGGCCGACCAGATCCGCCTGTACCGGTCGTGGGTGGACCACCACCTCGGCGACCGCAGCCATCCGGTGCTCGACCGGGCCTTCGAGTGGTTGGCGGTCAACGACCCCCACGACGAGCGGGTCGGGCTCATCTGGGGCGACTCCCGCCTCGGCAACATCATCTGGAAGGACTACGTCCCCGCCGCCGTCGTCGACTGGGAGGCCTGCGCCCTGTCGCCCGGGGAGGCCGACCTGGGCTGGTGGCTGATGTTCGACCGCATGTCCTTCGACGACCTGGACGCACCCCGCCCCGAGGGCTTCCCGACCCGGGACGAGATGATCGCCATGTACGCCGCGGCGTCGGGACGAGAGGTGCGGGCGCCGGAGTACTGGGAGATCTTCGGAGCTGTCCGCTTCTGCTCCATCTTCATCCCGCTCGGCGACCGCATGGTCGCCGCCGGCCTGCTCCCCCCGGAAGCGTCGATGGCCATCGAGAACGACGTCACCGTGGCGGTGGCCCGTCTGCTCGATGCCGTCGCGAGCTGAGCCGACCGCCCGCCCCCGAAGCGGGACCGCACCCTCCTCCGGTCACGCTGTGCAACGAGTTGACGTTTCTGTCAGCGCCCGTGGGTCGGCGTGAGACGAGCCCTACCGGCCCATCGAAGCTCCGATACGGCATGTCGCGCTCCGGCGGGCGAGCGGGAGAACAGGCCCGAACCGGTCCTCCGTCGTCCTACATGACGAGAACGTCAGATGTGCGATAGACATGGCGACACCCGAGCCGTGGAGGTCCCATGACAGACGCCGAGCGGACACCACCGAGCGGGGCCGCCGCCGTGGATCCTCACCTGCTGGCCCATCCTCAGGAGGGCTTCGCCCTGCTCCGGAGCGTCGCCCCGGTCATGGCCATCGACAACGCCGGGATCGGCACCAGCGACACGATGGTGCTCGTCGCCGGCGAGCAGGAGGTGCGCGCCGCGCTGAGGCAACCCGAGCTGTACTCCTCCGGCATCGACGCCGTTCACATCGGCCAGGTCAGGCCGCTCATCCCGTTGCAGATCGACCCGCCCGAGCAGAAGAAGTACCGCAAGCTCCTCGACCCGCTGTTCGCCCCCCGGCAGGTGGCCGCCCTCGAGCCGCGGACGAGGGCGCTGATGCAGGGGCTGATCGCCGCCGTCGTCGACGAGGGCCGGTGCAACTTCCACACGGCCATCGCCGAGCCGCTCCCGACCACCGTCTTCCTCGAGCTGCTGGGCCTGCCCGTGTCTCGCCGCGACGAGTTCATCGCCCTCAAGGACGGGATCATCCGCCCCGCCGCCCACTCCCCCGCCGAGCGCGACGAGATGGTCTCGGCCACCGGGGCGAAGATCTACGAGGTCCTCGAGGACGTGCTCGTCGAGCGCGAGCTGGAGGCGAAGGACGACTACATGTCGGACTTCCTCAGCGCCGAGGTCGACGGCCACACGCTGACCCACGACGAGGTCCTCGACATCTGCTATCTGTTCTTCCTCGCCGGCCTCGACACCGTCACCGCCTCACTCGACTGCTTCCTCGCCTACCTCGCCCAGCACCCGACGCAGCGCCAGAGCCTGGTCGACGACCCGTCGCTCATCCCCTCGGCGATCGAGGAGATGCTGCGCTGGGAGACACCGGTGACCGGCGTGGTGCGCATCACCACCGCCGACACCGAGCTGGGGGGCTGCCCCATCGCCCAGGGCACGACGGTGAGCGTCCTGCTCGGCTCGGCCAACACCGACGACACGGCCTGGCCCGACAGCGAGACCATCGATTTCAGCCGGCCGGTGAACAAGCACCTGGCCTTCGGCGGAGGCGCTCACCGCTGCCTCGGTTCCCACCTCGCTCGAATGGAGCTGCGCGTGGCCATCGAGGAATGGCACGCGGCCGTACCGGAGTACTCCCTCCCGGAGGGGGCCGACCTGCGCTACAGCGAGGGGTTGCGCTCGGTGGAGAACCTGGAACTGATCTGGTGAACGACCCCATGCCTGGACCGTTGGACGGAATCCGCGTCATCGAGCTGTCGAGTTGGATGTTCATCCCGTCCGCCGGTGCCGTCCTGGTGGACTGGGGCGCCGAGGTCATCAAGATCGAACACCCCGAGACCGGCGACCCCCAGCGGGGGCTGATCACATCGGGTCTGCTTCCCGGGGGCGCCGGAGGCGTCAACTTCATGATGGAGCAGCCCAACCACGGCAAGCAGTCGGTCGCCATCGACATCTCGCTCCCCGACGGCCGCGAGGCGTTGCTCCGATTGGTCGAGACCGCCGACGTGTTCCTCACCAACTACATGCCCGACGTGCGGCGTCGGCTGCGAATCGACAACGACGACATCCGGGAGCGCAACCCCGGCATCGTCATCGCCCGGGGCACGGGCCAGGGACCCAAGGGGCCCGATGCCGAGAAGGGCGGATACGACGGAGCGTCGTTCTGGGCTCGTGGCGGGGTCGCCTCGATCATGCCGGAGACCGCCGAGGGACGACCGGCAGGCCAACCCGGTCCGGCCTTCGGCGACGTGATGGCCGGCCTGTCCACCGCCGGGGGCATCGCCGCCGCCCTGGTGAAGCGGGCCACCACCGGGGAACCGAGTGTCGTCGACGTCTCCCTCCTGGCCACGGCCATGTGGCAGATCTCCCCGTTGATCGTGGCGTCGAAGCTCTTCGGCTTCTCGAAGATGCCGACCGATGGCGACCGCCTGCAGTCGTCCAACCCCGGCGTGGGGGCCTACGAGACGGCCGACGGACGCTTCATCAGCCTGATCCTGTTGCAGAGCGACAAGTTCTGGGACGACTTCGTGCGCCGGTTGGGCAAGCCGGAGATGGCCACCGACGAGCGCTTCGTCGACGCCGCGGCCCGGGCCCGCAACAGCGCTGAGTGCACGATCCTGCTCGACGAGGCCTTCGCCGCCCACCCGCTGTCCTACTGGAAGGACGCCCTGGCCGACTTCAAGGGCGTCTGGACCACCTACCAGACCCTCGACGAGCTCTACGAGGACCCTCAGGTCATCGCCAACGGCTATCTCCCCTCGATGACCGCCGGCAACGGTCAGGACGTGCAGCTCGTGGCCAGCCCCGCTCAGTTCGACGAGCAGGCCGTCGAGGTGAGCCGCTGTCCCGAGCACGGAGAGCACACCGAGACGGCACTGCTCGCCGCCGGGCTCGACTGGGAGGAGATCAGCGCCATGAAGGAATCCGGGGCGATCCTGTAGGCGGACGTCGACGTCAGGTCTCGCGGGTGAAGAGCATGGCGCCGGCGATGGGGCCGCCACCATTGCCCACCACGGCCACCTCGGCCCCGGCGACCTGACGCTCGCCGGCCTCGCCGCGCAGCTGCAGGCAGGCCTCGTGCAGGAACCCGAACCCGTGGAGGCGCCCACCCGAGAGCTGGCCGCCGTTGGTGTTCAGCGGGAGCTCTCCGTCCCGGGCGATGCGATGTCCGCCCTCGACGAAGGGCCCGCCCTCCCCCCGGCCGCAGAAGCCCAGAGCCTCGATCCAGACCATGGCGAGGAAGCTGAACCCGTCGTAGAGCTGAGCCGTGTCGACGTCGGCGGGAGTGAGGTCGGTGCGACTCCAGAGGTGGGCCGCCGCATCGCGAGCCGCCATCGTGGTGAGGTCGTCGAACTGGTCCCACGAGGGACGACCCCGCAGGGCGGTGCCCATCGCCTCGACCCGGGCCACCGGGTGGTCCACGTTCGGCGCGTGCTCGGCGCGCGACACCACGAGGGCGGTCGATCCGTCGACCGGGACGTCGCAGTCGTACAGCCCGAACGGCGTCGAGATCATGCGGGTGTTCAGGTAGTCGTCGAGCGTCATCGGGTCGCGATAGACGGCGTTGGGGTTGAGGGCGGCATTCCGGCGAGCGTTCACCGCGATCTGCCCCAGCTGCTCCCGGGTGGTGCCGAACTCGTGGAAGTGGGCCTGGGCGTTCATGGCCAGCCAGTTGGCCGCCGAATACGCCCGGAACGGGATGTTCCACTGCATCGAACCGCCGATGCCCCCTCCCCCGGTGCCGATCCCCTGGCGCCCGCCCGTCCCCTGCTCGGAGGCCTCGGTGACCGTGCGGTACACGAGGACGTGGTCGGCCAGTCCGGCGCCGACGGCCATGACGGCGTTGACCACCGCACCGAGCTGCGCCGGACCCTCGAGCCCGCCCGAGTGCCAGTTCAGCTCCAGGCGCAGCGCGTCCTGCACCTCCGGCGTGCCCGGACCGGAGAACCCCGCCCCGGCGGGGCCGCCGGCCCCCGGGTAGGTCGAGATGCCGTCGATGTCGGCCAGCGTGAGCCCGGCGTCGGCCACCGCGACCAGGGCCGCCTCGATCGTGAGGTCCAGTCCGGTGCGGTACAGACGCCGGCCGACCGCGGACTGCCCGATGCCCGAGATGACCGACCGCCGCTCGAAGTCGGTCACGGGACCACCCGCTCGAACAGCGGGAACCAGATCGGATCCTGGTGTTCGAACACGACGCGCACGTCCATCCCGATGCGCACCTCGTCGACCGGGCAGCCCACGATGTTGGTGGTGAGCCGCAGACCGGCCTGCTCCTCGAGCTCGACGATGGCGATGACGTAGGGCTCGGCTTCGCCCACCCACGGCTGGTGGTTCACCGTGAACGTCGCCACGGTGCCCCGTCCGCTCACCGGTTCGGGGTTCAGGGCGGTGTGACCGCACTCCGGACAACGAGGGCCGGGCGGGTGGAGGTGGTAGCCGCACGACCCGCACCGTAGGAACCGGAGGCGACCGTCGGCTCCCGAGGTCCAGAAGAACCGGTTGGTGTCATCGAGCTCGGGCTGGACCCGGAAGGGCAGATCGGTCACGACGGGGGCTCCGTGAGACGGGCGGGCCCGGACGGTCGTAGGGACCACCCGGACGGCGACGGCGGGCGACGGCTCAGCGGTTCGCCATCCGCTCGACGAGCGTCATGGTGGTCACGATGCCCTCGTCCAGGAACTTGCCGGTGCCGTAGCTCACCAGCGCCGTGTCGACGTCGGTGGCACCGGAGCGCAGGGCCCTGGCCGTCGCCCGCTCTCGGGGAACGTGGGCGAAGGCGTCGAAGGAGAAGGCCCGCATGGCGTTGAGGTGGGTGATCTTGTGGATCTCCTCCTCGGGGAGACCCTCGAGGTACTTCCACGCCATCTCGGGCGCATCGGGCCACGTCGAGTCCGAGTGGGGATAGTCGCACTCCCACATGATGTGGTCGCCGTTGAGGTGGTGGCGCACCTCGATGCCGGCGGCGTCGTCGATGAAGCAGGTGAGGATCTGCTCGTTGAACACCTCGCTCGGGAGGCGGTCGCCGAAGTCCTGGTTGGTCCACCGGTTGTGGTGGCGGTACGTGTAGTCGACCCGCTCGAGGAAGTAGGGGACCCAGCCGATCCCGCCCTCGGAGAGCGCCACGCGCAGGCGGGGGAACTTCCGGAGCACCGGCGACCACAGCAGGTCCGCGGCGCACAGGACGATGTTCATCGGCTGGAGCGTGATGAGCGTGTCGATGGGAGCGTCGGAGGCGGTCGACACCAGCGTCGAGGACGAGCCGATGTGCAGGCACACGACCGTCTCGGTGTCACAGCACGCCGCCCAGAAGGGATCCCAGTGCTCGGTGTGGAAGCTCGGATGGCCGAGCTTCTCCGGGTTCTCCGAGAAGGTGACGGCGTGGCAGCCCTTGGCCGCCGTGCGCCTGACCTCGGCGGCCATGGCCTCCGGGTCCCAGATGGGCGGGACGGCGAGCGGGATCATCCGCCCCGGGTAGGTCCCGCACCAGTCCTCGATGTGCCAGTCGTTGTAGGCCTGGACCAGCTCGAGGGCGATGTCCTTGTCCGGGCAGGTGGAGAACAGTTGGCCGGCGAACCCCGTGAGGCTCGGGAAGTTCAACGAGCCGAGGACGCCGTTGACGTTCATGTCGCGGATGCGTTCGTGGATGTCGTAGCAACCGGGCCGCATCTGGTCGAAGGAGAGCGCGTCGAGGCCCCACTCCTCCTGTACCCGACCGGCCACGGCGTTGAGCCCGACGTTGGGCATGGCGTTGCCCTCGAACATCCAGACGTCACGTCCGTCGTCGAGGCGCGTCACGAACGGCGCCCGCGCAGCGGCACGCGCCGACAGCCGGCCCTCGAACACGTCGGGTGGTTCCACCACGTGATCATCGACGCTGACCAGGATCAGATCGTCTGCCTGCATCGCACTGCCCCCCGTGCCGTTTGTACGTCCGTCCCTGACGTCAACGTTAGAATAGCCACCTCGGGTCGAACGGCGCCGGGCCGCAGCGAGCGCGGCATCGTAGGGTGGAGCCAATGGACGAGTCCGAGGGGGCGCGACGACCGCCGTTCGCCCACAGCCCGTCGGTCGGAGAACGAGGAGCCAACACCCGCCGGTCGATCCTCGAGGCGGCGCTCACCGTGTTCGGCGAGCGCGGGTACCACGACACCCGCGTCGAGCTCATCACCGAGGCCGCGGGATGCTCGCGACCCGCGTTCTACCAGTACTTCTCCAGCAAGGAAGACATCTTCTGGACCCTGGCCCGGCTCATGGGCGCCGCCCTGGGCCAGGCCGCCTCCGAGCTCGGCGAGATCGGGAGCGACCGGGACGGGGTCGTCCACCTTCGCCGTTGGCTCGACGGCCTCGTCGACGTGTGCACCGAGTACGCCTCGCTCCTCACCGAGCTCCAGACGGCCCGACGGGACCAGAGCTCGGCGGCGAACGGAGCCCACGACCCCAGCGCCGCGCTGGGTGAGGCCCTCCTGCGCAGCTTCGACGACACGGTCGACGCGATCGATGTCCCCTCGGCCTCGACCGTCACCGCCTCGGTCGTGCTGCGCTCGATCGACTACTGGCGCATCGGCGTCGGCGGTCTCGATCGCGAGTCCTTCCTCGACGGGCTGGCCCAGGCCGTCCATCGCCTCCTCCACGGCGTCGTCCCGGGGGTGAACGGCCCCGAGCGGCACCGGTCGACGCCGGCCGCCGCTCCGGCTGCTCCGGAGCGGCCCGACCCTCCGCTGGTGGGCCCGGGCCGGCTCCTGCGGCCCAGGGGGGAGCAGACTCGGAAGCGGTTGCTCGACGCCGCCAGCTCGCTCCTGCCCGTGCTCGGCTACCACGCCATCCGGATCGACGACATCGTGGAGACGGCCGGCGTCTCCCACGGGAGCTTCTACCGCTACTTCGACAGCAAGGCCGTCGTGTTCCAGGTGCTCGCCGCCGACGCCGCCACCCGCATGGTCGACCTGCTGGCCGTGTTCCCGGAGACGACGACCGACGGCAGCCTGCTGGCCTGGCTGCGCAGCTGGTTCTCGACCTACCGCGACAACGGCGGCATCCTGAGCGCCTGGGAGGAGATCGGCAACGCCGACCCGCTCCTCACCGCCTTCTCGGTCGAGATCGCGGTGACCGCCTTCGACCAGCTCGTGAGGATCGTCGGACGCCGGGACTTCGGCGACCCGGTGGTCGACGCCATCGTGCTCCTGGCCGTCATCGAGCGGGCCCCCTACAACGTGCTGGTGTTGGGCGACGTCGACGAGCAACACGCCGTCGCGGCCTCGGCCCTCATCGTCCGTCGGGCCCTGTTCGGCGCCGACGTCGCCCGCCCCCCGCTGCTCCGAGGCGCCGACGCCTCGATCTGATCACTCGTCCTCGATGATGGTGAGGGCGTCCTCCGGACAGTTCTGCGCCCCGCGCCGCGCCGCGACCTCCAGCGCGACCGGGACCACCCCGACCGGAGCGACGCAGTAGCCGTCGTCGTCGGCCTCGTAGTAGTCCGGGCTCAACATGTAGCAACGGCCGTGCCCGGTGCATGTCTCCTCGTCGAGCTCTATGCGCACGACCACCCCCTCCAGATGCCTGACGACGTCGTCAGGCTTTCGGACGCTCCCGTCGTCGCTCGGTGCACTGTCATCACCGTACCGACCCGGGGGGCACGACCCGGGTCGACGGGAGGATCTCGACGACGTCCGGACCAACCCGTCACCGACATCGCCAGGTCACGCTGCGTCCGGTCGGTGCCGGGAGAGGAGCTCCAGGAGCTGCCCGTCCGGGTCCCTGACCAGCACCGCCACGCCGCCGAGATCGGTGTCCACCAGGACCTGGCCGCCGTGGGTCCGCACGAGCTCGCAGGTGGCGTCGACGTCGTCGACGCCGAACGAGAGGTGGGTGAGCCCCGGCTCGGTGAACGAGCGAGCGCGGGCGGCCTCGTTGCCGTCACGGTCGAAGTGGAGCAACTCGAGGACGAACCCGTCCAGCTCCAGGTAGACGGCGGTCAGCCCCACCGGCGGCGAGATCTGGAGGAGCCGGGCGGTGGGCGCCTCGGCGGGCACCAGGTCGTTGCGGTGGGTGAAACCGAAGACACCTTCGTAGAAGCGGCGGGACCGGACCGGATCGGTGACGCAGAGGCCCACGTGGTTCACGATGTTCGTCACGAGTCGCTTCTCTCGTCGTCGGTGATGACCAGGTCCTCGCCGCGCTGCAGGAAGAGCCCGGGGTACGAGATGTCGGCGAGCGTGTCGCGCCAGCCCCGCAAGGCGTCGCGGCCGGCTGTTCCCGGTTCGATCTCCGGGAGCTCGCCGGCCAGCTCGCGCATCTCCACCACGACGGCGTCGAGCAGGCGGGCGACGTTGCGGCGGCCGGCCTGACGGAGCGTGCGGCCCCGGGCCGGCTGGCCGCCGACCGAGCGGGGCCGCCCGGACGCCTCGGAGCGCTCGGCGCTCAGCATCGGTAGACGCGCTCGGCGTTGGCGGCGAAGAGCTTGTCGCGTGACTCCTCGTCGAGGCCGTCGGTGACGGCCGCGTAGACGCCGTAGAGCTCCTCGAAGGTGCCGTGCATGCCGTCGACGGGGAAGTTGCTGGCGAACAAGCACCGGTCCACCCCGAAGGTCTCGATGGCGTACTCGAGCCACGGGCGGAAGGCATCGACGCCGATCGACCCCAGGGGCATGGCCAGACCTGACAACTTGCACACCACGTTGGCGCCGAGGCCGGCCAGGGCGTCCATGCCCGCCGCCCAGAGGGCGAACTCCTCCTCTGAGCCCGAGCGGGGCCAGCCGGTGTGCTCGACGACGACCACCAGCTCGTCGAACCCGGCCAGCCCCGTCGCCGCCGTTCGGAGCTGGTCGGCCTGGGTCATCAGTTCGAACAGCAGTCCCCGCTCCTGCAGGGCCCTCAGCACGCCGGCGGAAGGGAGAGGACCGTCGTGCGCCCCCATCGGGCGCACCCCCCGAAATCGGGAGGCGGCCATCTGGCGCTCGATGAGCTCGACCGCCTCGGCCACCGATCCGGTCGGTGGGATGCCGCCCACGATGGCGTCGGGATGGCCGTCCTCGTCCCCACGACGGCCGAGCTCGAGGGTCTCGTCGATCGAGTGGCGGCCGGTCGCCGCCGCGACGTTCACGATCTTGTGGACGTTCCACCCGGCCGCCTCGGCGAGGTAGGTGGGTACGTCGAAGCGGCGAGCCATCGCCGTGACGTCGCCCATGTCCAGTCGCGTGCGTCCCGAGAGGTACGGGTACCAGTCGGTTCGTGCCGGATCCCACAGGTGCACGTGGGCGTCGACGACTCGTCGGGGCCGTGAGGTCATCTGGCTCCCTCCGTCGCCGGAGGCCGATGGTCGTCCCCCGCCGGGCGCGGGCTCGTGGCGACCATGGTCGCGAGCGTGTCGTCGAGCCACTCGGGAAGGTCGGGACCGCCGAAGGTGATGCTGGCTCCGGCGCGTGGGTGGCTGCGGAGGCCGAGCCAACCCACACCCACCACCAGCTCGGCGCCGGACAGACCCCATGCGTCGGGGCTCGTGACCAGGTGAGCCACGACATCTCCGATGGCGGGCCCGCCATCCCCGACCGCCGTCTCGACGCTCACGGCGAAGGCCGCCACGCGTTCGCCGGTGGCCGGGCCCGCCGCTCGAGCGAGCTGCGCCGCGGCCTGGGCCCGGCTGCGGCCACCGCCGGTCATGGCGTCGGTGAGCGTGACCAGGCGGATCGGCCGACCGGATCGGGATGCGTGGTCGGCCACGGCGCGGGCCCAGCCGGCATCGGTGCGGATGTGGTCGACGATGCCGGCGTGCTCGGCGAGGAGCCGCTCCCACCCGCTCGACGCGCCGCCCGGAGCGCTCGGACCGGCCAGGGCGACGACCACGGCCTCGACGGGACCTCCCACCTCGACGGCCGCCGTCGTCAGCGCGTCGGCCGACGCGCCGAAGCCCGAGCCGGCCTCTCCCGGGGCGACCGCGCCGGTGGCCACGCCGCGCCGGTCGAGGGCGGCCGCGACCGACGCCGTCAGCTCTGGACGATCGGAGACCACGAGGCACGACGTCACCGCCGGGGGCGGGAGATCGTCGGCCGACGATCTGTCGAAGAGGGCGCCGAACCGGGGATTGCTCCCGCCGGTGCTGGCCTGGAGGGCCTCGGCCGGCACCAGCGCGCCGAGGGACGTGGACTCCAGCACCGAGGCGAGCGAGGGAGCGTCGTGGATGCGCACCACCTCGAGGAGCCGAGGCGGATCGATCAGCGCCACCTCCGACCCTCCGGCGAAGACCACCTGTCCCTGGCACCACGAGATGTCGTCGCTCACGAGATGGGCGCCGATGGGCCCGAGCTGCTCGGGCGTCGGCATCGAGCTCAGCGCCAGGCCCCCGGTGGACGTCGACGTCGCGCCCGGTGGACCCCCACTCGGTGCCCGCTCCAGGGCAGCCGTGACCATGCGGGTCATCGCGATGGGCGAGACGGCGTTGACGACCACACCGGGCGGGGCCTGCGTCCCCATCTGCCAGGTGAGCGAGGCCACCGCCCGCTTGGCGCAGCCGTAGGCGCCCGTGTCGGCGGCGCGCCACCCCGAGCCGGACGTGACCCCGAGCACCTGTCCGCGTCCGGCCGCGGCCATGATCGGCAGGGCGGCGGCGAGGACGTTGAGATAGCCGTCGAGATGCACCGACAGCACGCTGTGCCAGTCATGTTCGCTTCCGCCGGTGAAGCTCGTGGGCCGGCTGATGCCGGCTACGTTCACGACCGCGTCGAGCCGACCGAACTCGTCGACCAGCGCGGCGAACAGCGCGCTGACGGCGGCGCCGTCGGTCACCGAGACCGACGAGGCCCGAGCCGCTCCGCCGGCGGCGACGATGCGGTCCGCCGTGGTCTCCTCGGTCGGTGGGAGCGGTGCCGATCCGTCGACCGACACGAGCGGATCCATGGTGACCACGAAGTCGCCCTGCCGACCCAGCTCCTCGGCGATGGCGGCGCCGATGCCTCCTCCACCTCCGGTGACGACCACGATCCGGTGCGCGGTCATGACGTCGCCAGCCGCACGTCGAGCTCGAGGCCGGCACACTCGCCGGTCTCCAGCCACCGCTCCAACCGGTCCCGGTAGGCGAAGTAGTCGCCGAGCCCGCGGCCGTAGTTGCCGTTGCGGGGGTTGGCCGCCTCCGGGTGACCCTCGTTGTTGATCCTCGACGGGGTGCAGGCCGACATCACCGCGCTGGAATCCACGAAGGACCCGACGATCTGCTGCGTCCAGTCCGCTTCGGCGGCGGCGCTCACGTCGAACAGGGATGCCCCCCGTCGCTCGAGGCTGTCCACCACGCCGGCGACGAAGGCCGCTCCCAGGACGGCGAGCTGCGTGTAGTTGACCGTCACGACGGCCTGCTGGCCGGGCGCCGGCATGATGAACATGTTCGGGAAGCCCCGGCTCATGATGCCGAACAGGCTGGCGGCGCCGTCGCTCCACTTCTCGGCCAGGGTCACCCCGCCCCGGCCGACGATGTCGTGGCCGGCCCGCCGGAAGATGGGGGTCAACTCGGCCTCGAAGCCCGTGCCGTAGACGAGGCAGTCGAGCTCGTACTGGTGGCCGCCGACGACCGGACCGGCCGCGGTGACGTGATCGAACCCACCGGGGCAGTCGACCAGGGTCACGTTGGGCTGGTTGAAGGCCTCGAGGTACTCGTCGTGGAAGCACGGACGTTTGCAGATGTAGCGGTAGTAGGGCTTCATGGCCGCGGCCGCGACCGGGTCGGCGACCAGGTCGAGGACCCGCTGCCGGTGCTCCTCCATGATCGAGTAGTCGACCTCCTCGGCGGTGCGCAGGTACTCCTCGAGGCTCACCTCCGGCGGTCGGGCGATCCGCTGGGGGGCGGCGTAGTGACGGGTCCATCCGTCGTCGGTCAGGTCCGCCTCGACGGGCCGGCCGAGCATGATGGCCTGGAAGTTGTCCATCCGGTCCTGCTGCCAACCGGGCGCCAGGCCGGCGGCGAAGTCCGGCGGGGTCGGTCCGTTCCCGCGCACACCGATGGCCGATGGTGTGCGCTGGAAGACGTAGAGGTGCTGGGCCGCGGCGGCCAACGGCTTCGCGCACTGGATGCCGGTGGCTCCTGTGCCCACGAGGCCGACGACCTTGTCCCCGAGACCGGTGAGCGGACGGCCGGGGCCGCCTCCGGTGTAGCCGTAGTCCCAGCGGGCGGTGTGGAACGAGCGCCCGGCGAAGGTCTCCATGCCGGCGATCGCCGGCAACTTGAGCAGGTTGAGGATGCCGACGGCGAGCACGTAGTAGCGACAGGTGAGCTCGTCGCCCCGGTCGGTGTGCACCCGCCACCGAGCCGCCGCGTCGTCCCACTCGGCGCGGTCCACTCCCGTGTGGAACAGGGCGTCGCTGACGAGGTCGAACCGGTCGGCGATGGCCTGGAGGTGCAGTCGGATCTCCTCGCCCGAGGCGTAGCGCTCGGTGGGGACAGCGTCGAGCTCCTCCAGCAGCGGCATGTAGATGTACGACTCGATGTCGCACATCACCCCCGGATACCGGTTCCAGTACCAGGTGCCGCCGACACCGCCGGCCTGGTCGATGACGCGGATCCGCTCGACGCCGTTCTCGCGGAGCCGGACTCCGGCGAGCAGGCCGGCGATCCCCCCGCCCACGATCACCACGTCGACGTCGTCGATGACGGGGTCGCGCTCGACGAAGGGGGTGAAGGGGTCTCGGCGGAATCCGGCGAAGGCCTCATCGGTCGCCAGGTCCCGGATGTCGGCTCGGCCCGGCACCAGGCGCTTGTCGCGCTCGGCCCGGTACCGGGCACGGGTGCCCTCCCGGTCGTAGCCCGCTCTCCCCCCACTCGCCAAGACGTTCCCCCTCGCTCACGGAGCTCGACGTCACGGGACGGGGCGATCGAATCGAGCTCCTGACCACGAACGACGAACCATGACGTCCGTGTCAGCAAACGTAGCCGGAAGGATCCTCGCCGGCTGGTGAGGCGGGAACGACGCCGTCGAGGGTGCAATCGGCGGTGAAGGCGGCGCTCGTGTGGCGTAAATTCTGCGCCCATGGGTGATCCCGTGCTGCTCGTGGTCGACGACGACGCCGACGGGTTGGGTGCCATCGAGCGGGAGCTGCGCGACCGATACGAGCGCCACTACCGAATCATCTGCGTCCCATCCTCCGACGAGGCCCGGTCGGTGCTCGACGAACTCGCCCGGTCCGGGGAGGACGTGGCCCTCGTGTTGGCCGCTGAACGGCTGGGCGCAGCGACGGGCAGCGAGCTGCTCGGCGAGGTCGGCCACATTCGCCCGCACGCCCGGCGGGCACTGTTGATGGGGTTCCAGAACCTGGGTCAGCGAGGCGCCGGCGACGAGATCTTCAGCGGGATCGCCCACGGTCGCTTCGACCACTACCTCCTGCGCCCGGCGACCTCTCCGGATGAGGAGTTCCACCTGACGATCTCCACGATGCTGCTCGAATGGGCCGAGGCCCAGCGCGCCGCGCCCTACACGATCCACGTGGTCGGCGAGTCATGGTCGGGCCGGGCCTACGAGCTGCGCGAAGCCCTCCAGCAGTGCGCCGTCCCGCACAGCTTCTGCCTCCGGGACTCCGACGAGGGTCGAGCCCTCGTCGCATCGGCTCGCGACGGGGCCGAGCTGCCCCTGATGGTCCTACCGAACGGCGAGGTGCTGGAGAACCCCGACAACGCCGAGATCGCGGTGGCGGCCGGAGGTCCGGTGAACCCGGGATCCCGATCCTTCGACGTCGTTGTCGTCGGCGCTGGGCCCGCCGGCCTGTCGGCCGCCGTGTACGGCGCGTCCGAGGGCCTCGCCACGCTCGTGGTCGACAGTGGTGGCATCGGCGGTCAGGCCACCTCCAGCTCGCTGATCCGGAACTACCTCGGCTTCCCCCGCGGGGTCAGCGGTCGGCGGCTGGCCCGGGCGGCCTACGAGCAGGCCTGGGTCTTCGGCGCCGACTTCGCGTTCATGCACACGATCACGGGCGTCGAACGAGACGGCGACGAGCTGGTCGTCTCGCTGTCAGACTCCGAGCCCGTCCGCACGACGGCGGTGCTCCTGGCGATGGGCGCGAGCTATCGCCGCATCGAGATCCCGGAGCTCGACGAGCTGAACGGCGCCGGCGTGTACTACGGCGGCCCCACCTCGGAAGCGCCCGGGGTGGTGGGCGAGGACACCTACATCGTCGGCGGGGCCAACTCGGCCGGTCAGGCCGCCCTGCACCTCGCTCGATACGCACGGACGGTCACGCTCGTGATCCGGGCCTCGTCGCTGCGCGCCGGCATGTCGGACTACCTGGTGCGCCAGGTCGAGGCCACGGACAACATCGCGGTGCGACTGGGCACGCAGGTCGTGGGGGGCGGCGGCGACGGCCGACTCGGGCACCTGGTGTTGCGCGACCTCGCCACGCAGGCCGAGACCACGGTCGAGGCCCAGGCGCTGTTCGTCCTGATGGGAGCGCAGCCCCACACCGACTGGCTTCCGAGCGACATCGAGCGCGATGACAAGGGTTTCGTCCGCACCGGAGGTGACGTCTCGGAAGCGTCATGGCCGCTCGAGCGTCGCCCGTTCGACCTCGAGACGAGCATGCCCGGCGTGTTCGCGGCCGGCGACGTCCGCCGCGGCTCGGTGAAGCGGGTCGCGTCGGCCGTGGGCGAGGGCTCGATCGCGGTGCAGATGCTGCACCTCCTGTTCGCCGACCAGCAACGAACGCCCCGTGGCCGGTCGGCCGAGCAGCCCAGCGCGATCGGCTGAGCGGGCCGCAGACGGAGAGTCCGCCGCGATGGTCGACCCCATCGCTCCGTCGAGCACCAGCTGGTTGGTCTTCTCGGTGTTCATCGACACATGCAGCATGAGGCGCATGACCAGTCGCCCTCCTCGTTGATCGATGCCGCGTCTCGACAACCGACAGCCTGAACGCTCAACCCTCGTGTGAGGAGTGTCAAGGCCCACGACGAGGTGGTTTGGTCGGCGTCAGAGATCGCCGTCGGCGAGCAGGTCGACGGGATCCTGCATGCGCACCATCCCGAGGTAGCCACCGCCTCGGGGGATGGCGTCGTAGATCGAGTACCCGATGACCTCCTGGGCCCGACGGGGCAACGTGGCGGCGACAGCGGGTGGTATCGACAGGTAGTTGTTCTCCTCGGTGCGCAGCCACCCCAGGCAGTAGCTCAGGTGCACCGCTCGGCGGCGCTGGTCCGTGCGGTTCGCACCTCCGCCATGGAGCGTGCCACCGCTGTAGACGATGGCGGAGCCAGCCGGCATCTCGGCCACCACGATCTCGTCGTCGCCAGCACGCCTCTGCTCCCCCATGGGGAGGTGGCGATCGGACCACCGGTGGCTGCCGGGCACCACCCGAGTAGCCCCGTTCTCGGCGGTGAAGTCCACCAGTGCGATCACCGTGGCGAGCTGCAGCTCGGGGCAAGGCTTGGGCACGTCGGACCACACGGCCTCGTCGCGGTGCATCAGCTGGTCCTCCGCCCCCGGACCTCGCTCCAGGATCTGACCGAGGTTGAGCTGGAAGCGAGCGCAGCTCGGACCGAGGACCGCATCGGCCAGGCCCAGCAGGGTCGGGTGACACATCGCCTCGGTCGCGAAGGTGGGCGAGATGCCGGGGACCCCCGGGACGTTCCTGGTGGCGGGCCCCATGAACGCCTTCACCATGTCGTTGAACATCGGGCCGTCGGGATCGGCCGCGTCCACTGCGCTCTCGACCTCGTCGTTGATGCGCTCCCTGACCTCGGCGGAGAGGAGGCCTTCGATGATCACCACTCCGTCGTGATCGAGAACGGCGAGCACATCGGGCAGCTCGTCGCTCACGCCGAGGCGCTCGATGGTGGTCCGGGCGGTGCCGTCGACGCTCGTCATGACGCAATGCTCCCAGGTTCGAGGGCCCCGGGCTTGCTCGCCGGTGAGTGCCGAGATCGGCCCCGGCTGCCCGGTCCCGGTTCCCGGCGTGGTCTCGCGGGCGGCTGTGCACACCGGAGACCAACGATCCTCGCTCCTCAAGCACGTCACCATCCGGGCCGATGACACTGTCTCGTGTCGGGACGACGGACGGAGCGACCGGTGGAAACTCGAGACAGAAGGGCCACGCTCGTGAGCCCGACCAGCCAGCGGCGCCGGCAGGTCGCCATCGGCGCCCTGGTCGCCGTCGTCATGGCCACCGGGGCCGGGGCGTGCAGCAGCGACGACAGTCCTGCGGCTGAACGCCCGTCCACCACCGTGGCGGAGACCGACGACGATGCCACGGCCTCCACCACCACCACCGACGACGACACCGACGACGACGACACCGACGAGGCGGCGTTGACGGCTGAGGACATCTGCGAGGCGGTCCCCGCCGACACCGTTGCCGAGGCGACCGGGCTGGAGATCACCGAGGCCACCGCATCGACGTCGTCGACGCCCCAGTGCGCCTACAGCTTCGTCTCCGAGAACGGACCCGATTCGAACCTCACTGTGGCCGCCAGTCGATACACCTCCTCCGACGCACAGTCGATCGAGCAGGCCTTCGACGGTGCCGTCCAGATCAACATCGCCACCGCCGGGGGAACGTCGGTCGAGCAGACCGAGGTCGACGCGGGCGACGAAGCGATCATCCTGTCCGGGACGGTGCTCGACCTCGGCGTGCTCCGAGTCGGCAACGTGTTGGTCTCCGTGATCGTTCCCCCCGGGGCCGTCACCCCGGCTCAGACCGAGTCGCTCATGGTGGCGATCGGCGACGGCTTCGCCTAGCCCGCCGGGACGACGAGGAGAACGACGGGTCCGACCCGGAGGCCCGGACATGCCACGCGCCCCACGGTCCCGACCCGGCCCAGACGGCCGGCAGGCGTCCCGGAGCGCGAGTCAGGCGCCTCCGGAGAGGCGCCTGACCTGGTGTTTCCTGGAGCGGACGACGAGATTCGAACTCGCGACCCTCACCTTGGCAAGGTGATGCTCTACCAACTGAGCCACGTCCGCGTGGGATGACCACCCTAGCAACACCGACCGAGCGCCCACCAAGCGAGCGGTCAGCCCGGAGGGGCGGCGCCGTCGGGCGGGAGACCGCAGGCCACGCGGGCCCGCCGGGCGAGATCCCGGGCCAGAGGCCGGTCCGAGATGTCCGACACGAGCACGCCCACGCCGTCCCTGACGAACACGAGCGACGCCCGCCGGTCGTCCTGCCAACCGTGGACCCCGAGCTGGGGACCCAACGGGAACGAGCGAACCACCGGGCTCCATGGGCGCTCGTCGACGACGAGGATGCGGCGGTCGGTGAGCACGGCCACGCAGGAACGGCGTTGGTGGTCGCCCTGCACCACGGCTGCGACCCGCTCCCCCTGCTCGAGGACGGCAGAGGCGACCATCATCGAGGCGGCGGCCACCCGGCGGGCCCCCGGCGACAGTCGGCCCAGTGCCTCCTCGACGCCGGCCGGATCCACCGGACCCGAACCGTCGTCGGCCTCGGCCTCCACACCGTCGAGGATCCCCGCCGGGGCGCCGGGGAACGCCGGATTGGCCACCGGCGCGGGGACGGGCTCGGCCTCGGGAGACGAATCAGGAAGGGCGTCGCGCTCGGCACCCCGGCCCAGCCATCGACGGACACGGGGATGGCTGGTGCGGGTAGGGACCGGCGGGGGCGGAACCGGTGGATCGGAGGCGTCGGTGAGCTTCTTCGCGGCGACCGTCGCCGCCGCCGGGGCCGGGAGTCCGGTGCCCGATCGTCGCTGGGCCGGGGCGCCGGCCGGGGCCTCCAGGGGTAGCGGGGGCGCCGGAGCCACAACCGCCGGAGGGTGGTCACGGGGACCCCACGTCGGCCCCAGCCCGGTCCGGGCGCGTCGGGGCAGCACGGAGCCCGCCACCGGCGCCGACTCGTCATCCCGATCCGAAGCCACCTCGTCGTGGGAGCCGAAGTCTCGCCCGGCACCAGGGTCCATGAGGTCAGGATCGAGGGGATCGTGCACCGGGTCGCGGAAGATCGGCGGTGCCGATTCGATTTCGGGCCGGGAATCGGCGGTCGCGGACTCGTCCTCGACGAAGGCCATGACGCCGCCCCCCTCGTCGTCGTCGTCCTGCTCGCCGATCGACTCCATCCTCAGCTCGAGCAGGACGTCGAGCGCCTCCTCGGTCACGGCGATGGTGCCGCACGCAGGGCATCGGTCGCCCTCGGAGACCTCCGCCTGACCGCAGTACGCACAGCTCATCGGGACCCCTCGGCGGCCACTGCGGCCAGACGGTCGAGGGCGGCGCCCACGATGGCCCGCTCTCGGTCGCTGAGGTCCAGAGCCAGCGCCGCCGCCCGCCCCCGATCCCCCATCTTGGCCAGGGTGCGGGCCACCACGTCCACGGTCTTGTCGTCGCCCAACTTGTCGGCCAACGGCTCGAACTGGGTGGTCAGGAAGACCAGGCAGAGCGCGTCCTCGTGCACCTGCACCGGATCGGCCCGCCCCTCGACATCGGGCTTGTCGCCCTTGCCCAGACCCTGCTTGGCCACCAGGCCCTGCACGGTCTCGATCGTGGCGGTTTCGTACCCGACGCCGGCCAACAGGTCGCGCACGGCGGCAGCCTGCCCCTTGCGGGCCTCGGACCGCCAGCGGAGGTAGCCGGTGCGACCGTCGGGCTCGGCATCACGGGGGTACTCCCAACGGCGAAGGTGATGGGCCCGGGCGGCGAGGAGCTGGGCTTCACCGGCGTCCGGGTCGAGGCGTCGGACCCAGTCGGTCATGGCCTCGGCATGGGCCTGCTCCTTCGGACGGGCCACCCCCTCCACCACGAGCGTCGTCGGGTCATCGGCGTTGGCGGCGTCGATGGCGGCGAGGGCCCGGGCGAAGCGCTCCGGGTCGACTCCGACCGGGGCACGGACCTCAGTCACCTCCACCTCGGGCCTCCGGCGGTCGCAGGTCGACGGTGAAGGTGAGGATCCCGTCGACGAGCTCGGCGGTGGAATCGCCGATCAGGGCGAAGTCCTGGAAGTCGTTCTGGGCCTGCTCGACGAACCGGGTTCGCTCGTCGCCGGCGATCGGTGGGAGCGGACGGTTCTTGACGGCATGGGCACGATCGCGGAAGCGCTGGATCATGGCGTCGAGGTCGAGGGCGTCTGCCATGCGCTCACCGTAGACCCCCGGTGCCGAGACCCGGCGACCCCTGGATCAGGGCCGGTCGCCACCACCGGGCCCGTGGTCGTGGCGGGTGAGCCCGAGATCCTCCCGGGTGACGAAGCCGAAGCCGGCACCGGAGTCGCCCGCCGGGGCGGTGCGGCTCGACGGCGGCGACATGGCGCCTGAGGCTTGGCCTGCCGCGCTCGGAGCCGACACCGGACCCACGACCGGGACGCCGTTGGCGGGCGTCGGAGCCACCTCCACGACGGCATCCGAGCGATCGGCAGCATCGGTGTCGGCAGGCGCCGGGGCCGGTTCGCTCTCAGGAGCCGGTTCGACCTCGGATGTCGGAGCGGGGGACGTCGGGGCGGGGGAAGCCGGACCGGCCGTCGTCCACCGCCTCGGGCGTCCTGGGGTAGGGGCCGACGGGCCCCACGATGGGCAGGGGGCCGGTGATCGGGGCGGAGTCGTGGGCCTCGGTGGTGACCGCCGCCGCGCCACCGGCGGGCAGGGCGGTGGGCCGAGTGCGACGCCAATAGGCCCAGGCCATCCCGCTCAGGGCCACCGCCACGCCGAGCAGGCCGCCGACGACCAAGCGGATCTTCGTGCCCGTCGGCCACCCACCACCGGACCCGCCCTCGGCGTTGGGGTCGGTGAACCCCGGCGGCGCCACGGCGGCACCGGCCGCCGTGGTCGTGGTCGTGCTCGCCGTGCTCGTGGTGGTGGTGGGCGCCGTCGTGGTGGTGGTGGGCGCCGTCGTGGTCGTCGTCCGCGGCCGGGTCGTGGTGGTGGTGGACGGTCGGGTGGTGGTCGTCGTGCGGGGCACCGTGGTGGTGGTGCTCGGCACCGTGGTCGTGGTCGTCGGCTCGAGCGTCGTGGACGTCGTGGACGAGGCGGTCGTCGTGGTCGACTCCTGCTGCGGCGCCACCTGGGCGCCGGCGGGGAGCAGGCCCCACGCCACCACTCCGAGAGAGATCGCACCCGTCGCGCCCAGCAGCGACGCCCACGAACGGGCTCGACTCCTCGGCGAGGGGGTGTGCACGGTCGGGGACCTTCCGATCGGGGCCTCAGGCGCGGGCCGTTCCCCGCCCTGCAATGACCGGCAACCCTACCGCCGCAGTGCTCCGCGCCGGGGCCAGGTCACCGCTGGTGGACGGGGCAGGAATAGGTGGTGCGCCCGCCGATGGTGCGTCGTTGGAGAGGGGCGCCGTCGCGCGGACAGGTCGCGCCCCGCGCTCTCGCCACCTGCAGGTCGCCGGTGTGGGAGCCGCCGCGTTCCGCCAGGACGGTGAGGGTGCGCCGCATCGTCCGCTGCAGGCGCTTGACCTCGGTCTCGTCGAGCGATCGGGCCGGTCGGGCCGGATCGAGTCCGCTGCGCCACAGGATCTCGTCGGTCAGGAGGTTGCCCAGGCCGGCCAGCCGGGACTGATCCATCAGGCGGGCCTTGAGCGGAGCCTCGCTGCCGGCCAGCACCTTGGCCAGACCCACGGGGCCGACGCTGGCCGCGTCGGGCCCGAGGCGGTCCTCGTCGGGATCGAGCTCGACCCCGCCGAGGCGGCGCGGGTCCTGCAGACGCAGCGCCCCGCCGCCCTCGAAGGCGACCGCGAAGCGATCCCACGCCGGGTCCCGGCGACGGCTCCCGTACTCGAGTCCGTCGATGGCCGGCTCGCCGTCGAGCTCCAACACGCCGGTCATCCCGAACCGCAGACCGAGGGTGGGCCCGTCGTCGCTGGTGTCGAGCAGCAGGAGCTTGCCCCGCCTCCGGTCGGCCACGAACCGGCGCCCGAGCAGCGCCGCGGTCACCACATCGGCGGTGAGCCCTCCCTTGAGGAACCACGCGTCGGGCGCCATCACCGCGTCGATCCGCCGGCCCAGGGCGGCCGCCGCGGTGCGGCGGTACAGCTCCACCTCGAGCATCTCGGGCACGGCGGACGAGTCCTACCGGCCGGCGACGCGGTCGAGGGCCTGGGCGAAGTCGGCGACCAGGTCGTCGGCGTGCTCCAACCCGGCGGACACCCGAACCGTGCCGGGCCCGATGCCGTTGGCCGACAACTCCTCGGGCGTGAGGTTGACGTGGGTGGTCGACGCCGGATGGGTGACGAGGGTCTCGGGTCCGCCGAGCGACGTGGCCAGCTGGGCGATCTCCAACGCCTCGACGAAGACGCAGCCGGCGTCGATGCCTCCGGCCAGGTCGAACGTCAACAGCCCTCCGGGCAGCGCCATCTGCCGGACGGCCAGCTCGTGCTGGGGGTGGGATTCGAGGCCCGGCCAGCGGACCTCGGTCACCCGCTGGTCGCCTTCCAGGGCCCGGGCCAGTGCGCCGGCGTTGGTGCTCTGCCGCTCGAGGCGGACGCCCAGGGTGCGCAGGCCCCGCAGGCCGTTCATGGCGTCGAAGGGCGAGGCGTTGGCCCCCTGGAGCACCGCGAAGGAATACAGCCAGTTCACCAACTCGGCGGAGCCGGCCACCACGCCGAGGGTGGCGTCGTTGTGACCGGCGATGGCCTTGGTGGCCGAGTGCACGACGAGGTCGATCCCGTGGTCGAGCGGACGTTGGACGAGCGGGGTGGCGAAGGTCGAGTCGACGACGGTGATGGGCCCGGCGATGGCGCCGACCTCGTCGAGGTCGATGATGTCGAGGCGCGGGTTGGCCGGTGTCTCGGCGATCACCAGCGTGGTCTTCCCCGGGATGATCGCCGCCGCGAAGGCGCCGGGCTCGGTGCCATCGACGAAGGTCACGTCGATCCCGAACCGGGGGCACGCCGTCTGCAAGAGGAGCTGGGTCCCGGCGTAGAGCTGGCGCTGAGCGACGATGTGGTCCCCGGTCGAGCACAGCCCGAGCACGACGGCGCTGATCGCCCCCATGCCCGAGGCGAAGGCCCGGGCCGTCTCGGCTCCCTCGAGCTGGGCGATGGCCTCCTCGAAGCCGGCCACGGTGGGGTTCCCGTAGCGGCTGTAGAAGCGGGCGGCCCCGACCTCGGTGGCCATGCGGCGCCCTTCCTCCACCGTCGGGGTCACGAAGGTGGTGGTCGCCCACAGGATCGGGGCGAGGGCGGTGTCGTTGTCGGAACGACCAGCGCGGATGGCCCGGGTCTCGGGGTGCAGGTCGGCAGGATCGGTCATCGGTCGGCCTTCTCGATGTCGGTGAGGAACGGCACCAGCGCCGCGCCGACCCGGTCGACCTCGAGGAGGAAGCCGTCGTGGCCGTCAGGGCTGTGGATCTCGACGTGGCGGCCCTCTCGGCCGAGCGACTGGAGCGTCTGGTGGATCAGCTCCTGCTGGTACGGCGGATAGAGGGTGTCGGAGTCGATGGAGATGGTGAGCACCGGGGCCCGGACCCGAGCGAGGGCCGACTCCGTGCCGCCGCGGCCGCGACCGATGTCGTGGAGGTCCATGGCCCGGTTGATCACCAGGTAGGAGTTGGCGTCGAAGCGACGGACGAGCTTGGCCCCGTGGTAGTCGAGATAGCCCTCCACGTCGAAGCGCTGCCAGAGGGTGTAGCGGTCGTCGAGCAGATCGAGCTGCTTGCGTCCGAACCGCTCACCGAACACGGCATCGGTCCGGTAGGTGATCTGCGCCGCCTCGCGGGCCAGGGCCAGGCCGAGGTGAGGGCCGTCGCCGGGCCCGGCGTCGTAGTAGTCGCCGCCGCGCCACAGGGGATCGAGCACGATCGAGGTGCGCTGGACGCTCGACCAGGCGATCTGCTGGGCGCTGGCCGCCACGGTGGTGGCCAGCGCACCGATGCCGCGGACCCGCTCGGGGTACATGACGCCCCACTCGAGGGCCTGCATCCCCCCCATCGACCCGCCCACGACGGCGAGCCACCGGGCGATGCCGAGGTCGTCGGCCACCGCCGCCTGGGTGCGGACCATGTCGCGGATGGTGACCACCGGGAACCGGGACCCGTACCGCTCTCCGGTCGTCGTGTCCGTCGAGGACGGCCCGGTCGTGCCCTGGCAGCCGCCGAGCACGTTCACGCACACGACGAACCAGCGGTCGGTGTCGAGGGCCCGACCGGGACCGATGAGCCCGTCCCACCATCCAGCGGTGGGATGTCCGGGCCCGCTGGGGCCGGCAGCGTGGCTGTCCCCGGTGAGGGCATGGCACACCAGCACGGCGTTGGCGGCGGCGTCGTCGAGCTCGCCCCACGTCTCGAAGGCGATCGTGACCCCTCGGAGGACCCCGCCGCCCTCCAGCACGAAGGCCCGATCGGCGGGGATGGACGTGAACCGACGGCGACCGACCGGGTCGCCCGGCCGCCAGGCCCCGGAGGCCGGCAGCGGGTCGGCGCTCAGCGGCACCCGACGGGTCGGTTCGGTCATCGTGCTCCTCGAACAGTTCGTTGCGCCGACCGCTGCCGGCACCGCATCCCCGCCGTGAGCGGGTTGGCACCTTGGGTGTTCGCCCCAGGTTGCCGGACCCGGAGAACCGGGCCACTCGTGATGTGGGCGCCATGGTGCCCGCCCCCGCCCCGACCCGTCAAACGGTCATCCCCCGACCAGACGATGCCCACCTCGGGGAAACGATGCGCACCTCGCGTGCCCGAGCGTGTCGTGAGCGCATCAGAAGCCCACCTCGGGGAAACGATGCGCACCTCGCGTGCCCGACCGTGTCGTGAGCGCATCAGAAGCCCACCTCGGGGAAACGATGCGCATCTCGCGTGCCCGAGCGTGTCGTGAGCGCATCAGAAGCGGGATGGAAGGTAGGGCATCGGATCAGCGGTCGGTTCCGAGGGTGACTGATCAGAGGGCGTCGGAAAGGCCGGCGCGGACGGCCCACCAGCGCAGGACCTCGTCGGCGGCGCGGCGATCCAGGTCGTGGGCCGCGGTCAGCACCGCCCCGGCGGCGGCGAGGGCCCGCGTGGCGCCGGCGTCGTCGCCCGCCGCCGCCCCCTCGGCCACGGCTCGCAGGAGCCGGGCCCCCTCGGTCCACGCATCGCGATCGACGGGAAGGGGTACGGCGGCGACCTGCCGGGCCGACAACTTGATGGCCTGGGGAGCCAGCGCGGTGCCCCCGGTGCGCTCGGCCGCCCACACCGTCACCGGCGGCGCGGTGAGGGCAGCGGCCAGCAGCCACCGCTCCTCCTGGTCGTCGGCCGCGTGGGCCACCACCGAGATGGCGGGGACCGAGGGCCACCAGGTGCCCGCGTCATCGACGGCGGCCTCGACCACGCGGGTCTGGGTGGCCACCACGACCTTGGGTCGGAGTCGGGCCTCGGCCCACGCCGCCAGGCGCCGATCCCCGTCGGGGCCGTCGGCCCACCGGCGCAGCGCCGACACGTCGACCACCGGGGCGGTCCGTCGGCGCCCCGCGAACCGGGTCGCCCGACGGCCCCACGCCACCCGGCCGGGCTCGATGAGGCCCACCGTTATCAACGGGGCATGACGGTCGTCCCCGACCGACCCGTGAGGGGGCTCGTCGAGAACGAAGGGAGCGAGGGCGTAGAACTCATCCCGAAATCCGGCCGAGACCCGGGCCCGGTCGCCGATACGGCCCGGACCGCGCAGGTCCACGGCGGGCACTCCGGTGGCCACCGCCAGCACGGGCGCCCAGCTGCCCGCCGACGCCAAGCGGGATGCGGGGACGGTCGAGGTCGGACGGGCCTCCGGTCCGAGGCTCACCGCCACCGCACCCTCGTCGCTCGATCCCGCCTGACCGCCAGCGGGTGCCGACAGCGGATCACGCCGGCTGACAACAGGGGCACAGACGTCGACGGCGGCGGCGAACACGCGGGAGCCGGGCAGCCACACCCGCTCGAGCGATCCCCGCTCGGAGAGCCGAGCCCGCACGACGGCGGCGCCGTGGCTGCCGAGCAGCGACACCGGCTGCAGCAGCACCACCCGGCCTCCGGTCACGACGGCGTCGAGGCCCCGCACGAGGAACAGCCCGGCGGTGTCGGCGTAGCCGGCCGGACCTCCGAGGATGTCGGCGGCCCGACGAGCCGACGCCGGGTCCCGGGCGGTGGAACGAGACAGCTGGCCCCCGAAGGGCGGGTTGCCCACAACGGCGTGCAGCCCACCGCCGCCCGGCCACCGGTCGCGAAGGGCATCACCCACGACCACGCGGCCGGCCAGTGCGATCACGGACCGACGCAGGGGGTCGCCGGTGAGGCCCTCCCCCGCCGCCCAGAGGGCGAGACCGGTGCGGGCGACCTGGACCGCCATCGGATCGCGGTCCAGTCCGTGGATCGCCCCGAGGCACTCCTCCGCCGTGAGGCCGTCGGACCGGAGCCGGCGGACGGCGGCGAGCAGCACAGTCCCACCGCCGCACGCCGGATCGATGATCCGCCGCGGTCCGTCGAACGGCCCTGTCCAGGCCAGGGCCACGACCGTCGCCGCCACATCGGGCGGGGTGTAGTGGATGCCGTGGCGCCGACGGTCGGGTGCGCTCTGGGCCCCTTCGTGGATGGCCGCCAGCGCGTCGAGATCCTCCGGCTCCGTTCCGACCTCGGGCGCGTCAGGGCCCGGCAGGCCCAGCAACGGGAGCAGGTCGCCCAGCGCGTCGGGATCGACGCCCGAGCGGACAGCCAGGGATCGGGCCGCGGTGCCGAGATCGGTGGCGACCGGAGTCGGTGAGATGGCCGCCACCCGGCGGGTCAGGCCACCGCGGCGTCTTGGCGCGGGTCCCACGCGGCGAGATCGGCGAGCCGCTTGTCGTTCGAGAAGACCTCGACGATGGGCTGGTCGATCTTCAGGCGCTTGAGCATCCGCTTCACCGGGAGCTCCTCGTTCCAGAGGATGAGGGTGGCGACGACGCCCGACTCCCCGGCCCGGGCGGTGCGGCCGGAGCGGTGGACGTAGTCCTTGGCGTCCTCGGAGGGGTCGTAGTGGATCACCGTCTCGATGTCGTCCACGTGGATGCCGCGTGCGGCGACGTCGGTGGCCACCAGGGCGGCGAGCTTTCCGGAGGAGAAGTCGGCCAGCGCCTTCTCCCGGTGGCTCTGGCGCAGGTCGCCATGGATCGACGCCGCCTCGACGCCCTCCCGACGGAGGTCGGAGGCGACCCGGTCGGCGGCCCGCTTGGTGCGCACGAAGATGATCGTGCGGTTCTGGGAGCGGACGATCGCCGCCGCCACCTTCACCTTGTCCATCTCGTGCACGGCGAGGAAGCGGTGCTGCATCTTGTCGACGCTGACCTCCTCGGAGACCACCTCGTGCATCACCGGATCGGCCTGGTACCGCTTGATCAGGGTGTCGACGACCCCGTCGAGGGTGGCCGAGAACAGAAGGGTCTGATGGGTGCCGGGGATGTGGCGCAGGATCCACTCGACCTGGGGGAGGAAGCCCATGTCGGCCATGCGGTCGGCCTCGTCGATGACGACCTGGTCGATCGAGTCGAGGAAGATCTCCTTGCGGTCGATCAGGTCGATCATCCGCCCCGGCGTGGCCACCACGACCTCGACGCCCTTCTCGAGCTGGTTGATCTGGGTCTCCATGCGGGCCCCGCCGTACACGGCGGACACGGTGACGCCACGGGCCTTGCCGAGCGGCGCCAGCTCGTCGCGGACCTGGGTGCACAGCTCGCGGGTGGGCACCAGGATGAGGGCCCGGGGCCGACGGGACTGGGCCGTCTTGACCCGCTCCAGCACGGGGAGACCGAAGGCGAGGGTCTTGCCCGAGCCGGTCTTGGCCTTGCCGCAGACATCGCGCCCGGCGAGGGCGTCGGGGATGGTGAGGGCCTGGACCGGGAACGGTGTCGTGCGGTCCATGGCTTCGAGCGCGGCGACGAAGTCGGGCGAGACGCCCAGGTCGGAGAAGGTGGTCATGGTTGGCGGGGCCTCAGGTGATCGGGGTGCGGTCCTCCGGCCGACGGCCGGGTGCCTCCGCACCGATGGTGCGACGCCTCGGCGCCGCCTGGTGACCGATTGGTCACCACGTGTCACCAACACCCTACCGGGCGTAGCTCTCGGCCCGGTACCAGGGGCTTCCTCGCGATCAGGCCGTCCCTGGGATCAGGCCGTCCCTGGATCAGGAGGGCAGGGTGGCTTCGAGGGCGGCGACGAGCTCCGCCGCCTCGGGCTCGACGGTGGGCCGGAACCGGGCCACCACCGCTCCGCCCGGAGCGACCAGGAACTTCTCGAAGTTCCACTGGATGTCGCCGGCCTCACCGGCGGCGTCGGGGACCTCGGTGAGCTCGCCGTAGAGCGGATGACGGTCGTCGCCGTTGACCTCGACCTTCTCGGTGAGAGGGAAGGTCACGCCGTAGGTGGTCGAGCAGAACGTCTGGATCTCGTCGGCCGAGCCCGGCTCCTGGCCCATGAACTGGTTGCAGGGCACACCCAGGACGGTGAAGCCCTGGTCGCCATAGCGCTCCTGGAGCCGCACCAGGCCCTCGTACTGCGGCGTCAGACCGCACTTGGAAGCCACGTTCACGATGAGCACGGCCTTGTCGTCGAGATCGTGCAGATCCATGTCGGTGCCGTCGAGCTGGGCGATGGAAGCGTCGTAGAGCGCCATGGGTGGGGTCCCCCTGCAGGTCTGGTCGGGCCGGCGCGGTGCCGGACCCGCGAGTCAACCCTCCCATCGGCCCCGGTAATCCCCCCGAACGGGGATTCCCCGGTCTGGATCAGTCAAGCGCGACGCTGGTGGTGCCGACGGAGAGAGCGACCATGCACACCAGTGACGAGATCTCGAGCTTTCGTCGGACGACCGAGCTGCTCCGATGAGCAGGAGCTCCTTCGCCGAGGCCCGGGCCCGGCGCGCCCTGGCCGAGGCCCAGCTCGACTTCTCCATCCCGCTGGAACGGGCCGACAGCGTCACCAACGAGGTGTGGACGAGCGACGAGTACGTGATCCGGGTCAATCGTCGCCCGAACCAGCGCCTGCGGCGCGAGGCCTTCCTCGGCCCGAAGCTGCCCCCCGAGGTCAACTACCCCGAGGTGGTGGCCTACGGCGGCGAGCTCGGCGCCGACTGGTTGATCGTCCGCCGTCGCCCCGGCGACGTCCTGAGCCGTCGCTGGCCGTTCCTCACCACCGGCGAGCGCCGCAGCGCCACCCGCCAGCTGGCGGAACTGCTGAAGCACCTCCACCAGGTGCCGTGCCCGCCCGACCTCCCCCCGATCGACGCCGCCCCCCAGCTCCTCGCCGCTCGGAGCCACGACGCCGTCGAACCACTGCTCGCCGCCTTGTCGGACCTGACCGAGATGCCCTTCGTCGACCCGAGGTTGGTCGTCGGCGTGCGCGACCTGGTGAACGACACCCGCAGCGCCATCGAGCCCTTCGACACCCGCAACCTCGTCCACGGCGACCTTCACTTCGAGAACGTGCTGTGGGACGGCCGGGCCATCACCGCCCTGCTCGACTTCGAATGGACCCGGGGCGGACCCACCGACCTCGACCTCGACGTGCTCCTGCGCTTCTGCGCCTACCCCTACCTCCACGTGGCCGAGGACTACGAGTCGGTGACCCTGGCGCGCGACTACGCCCAGGTCCCCTACTGGCTGGCCGAGGACTACCCGGAGCTGTTCGGCCACCCCCGCCAGCTGGACCGCATGCGTCTGTTCTGCGCGGCCTACGACGTGCAGGAGCTCCTTCGCTTCCCGCCGCCGCGGCCGGCCGACGAGTTGTCGCCCCACCACCCGGTCAACCGCCTCGAGCGCACCGTGCGGGGCATCGGCCACCTCGATCGCCTGGCTGACGGGCTCGATCCCGAGCTGCCCTGGGACTTCACCCCTCCGGTGGGTCCCCCGCTGGCTCGTCGCTGACGCCCCCCACCGCCGCCCCGCCGGTCTCGGTGGTGGCGAGGTCGGCGGCCTCGGGCTCCCCGTCCTCGGGGTCGACGGTCTCGTCGGCGTCGCCCTCGGTCTCGTCCTCGGGGGGCGACCAGCGGTGGCCGTCGTCGTAGGGCTCGTCGGAGTCGCCGGGCAGGCGGTGCAGGCCCCGCACGGTGAAGACCACGGCCGCGGCCAGGATGCCGAGGATCGAGATCCAGATGTTGATGCGCAGGCCCAGCACGGTGCTGGCGGTGTCGCTGCGCAGGGCCTCGACCCACAGCCGCCCGAGGAAGTAGCCCCCCACGTAGATGGGCAGGAGCTGGCCGGGACGCAGGACCCGCTTGCGGTCGACCCAGATGAGCAGGCCGCACAGCGCCAGGTTCCAGAGCAGCTCGTAGAGGAACGTGGGCTGGAAGGTGGAGAAGGTGACGTACTCGAGGGGCCGGTTGGCCACGTCGATGTGCAGACCCCAGGGCAGGTCGGTGGGCCGACCGAACAGCTCCTGGTTCCACCAGTTCCCCAGACGCCCGATGGCCTGGGCGAGAGGCAGGGCGGGGACGACGGCGTCGAGGGCCGGCGGCAGGCGCATGCCGCGACGGCGGGCCACGATCACCCCGACGATGATCCCGAGGGCCATACCGCCGGGTATGCCCAAACCGCCGTTCCAGATCTTCAGGGCGTCGATCCAGTGGCCCTGGTAGGTGCGCCAGTCGGTGGCCAGGTGGTAGAGGCGGGCGCCGATGAGACCGGCGGGCACCGCCCAGAAGGCGATGGCGTAGATGTCGTCGGGGTCACCGCCCCGAGCCCGCCAGCGGTAGCGACCCAGCTCGACGGCGGCGACCACCCCGAGAGCGATCATCAGCCCGTACATGTGCAGGGGCCCGAGCGTGTTCGAGCTCGGACTCGGGATGGCGCCGAGCAGGGTGAGGGTCGCCACGGGAGTGCTCAACCGACCAGGGCGTCGGGGCCCACGGCGAAGAGGTCGGCCGAGCCGGCCCGCACGGCCGGCCCGAGCCCGGCGACACCGGGGAGCAGGTTGGCGGCGTAGAACCGAGCCACCACCACACGGGCGGTCAGGTGCTCGGCGTCGCCCACCCCCTCGGCCAGGTCTCGGCCGGCCGCCAGCGCCGCCTCAGCCAGGTAGCGACCACCGACGAGCAGCCCGAACATCCGCAGGAACGGCGTGGCTCCGGCCAGTGCGTCGCTCACGTCGGCCGCTCCGTTCTCCAGGAGCCAGGCGACGGTGTCGGCCACCTGGGTGCGGGCGGTGGCCAGCGCGGAGCGCACCCCGGCCAGGTCGTCGCCGGCGGCTTCGAGCTCGGCGTCGAGAGCCTCGACCTCGGCGAGGAAGTCGGCCACCACACCCCCACCCCGCATGGGCAGCTTGCGGCCCACCAGATCCATGGCCTGGATGCCGTTGGTGCCCTCGTAGATGGCGGTGATGCGGGCATCCCGGAAGTGCTGGGGAACCCCCGACTCCTCGATGTAGCCCATGCCCCCGTAGACCTGGATGGCCAGCGACGTGCACTCGATGCCCATCTCGGTGCCGAACCCCTTCGACACCGGCGTGAGCAGCTCGGCCAGCTCCTGGTTGCGGGTGCGCACGTCGGGATCGGGGTGGTGGGTGGCCAGGTCGATGGCCTGGGCGTTGGTGTAGATGATGGCCCGGAGGGCGTCGATGGTGGCCTTCATGACCAGCAGCATCCGGCGCACGTCGGGAAGATCCACGATGAGCGAGGTCTCGCCCCGGGGAGCGTCGGGAGCCCGGCCCTGGCGGCGTTCCTGGCTGTACTGGAGGGCGTCCTGGTAGGCCCGCTCGGCCAGGGCGAGGCCTTCCAGACCCACCGAGAGACGGGCGTTGTTCATCATCGTGAACATGTAGCGCATGCCTTCGTTGGCCTCGCCGATGAGGTAGCCGACGGCGCCGTCGCCCTCGCCGTAGCTCATCACGCAGGTGGGGCTCGCGTTGATACCCATCTTGTGCTCGATCGACACGCAGGTGACGTCGTTGCGCTCACCCGGCGAGCCGTCGTCGTTCACGAGGAACTTGGGCACGATGAAACAGGAGATTCCTCTGGTGCCGGGCGGGGCGTCGGGGACCCGGGCCAGCACCAGGTGCAGGATGTTCTCGGCCATGTCGTGCTCACCGAAGGTGATGTAGATCTTGGTCCCGGTGATCCGCCACGTGCCGTCGTCGGCCGGCAGTGCCTTGGTGCGCACCGCCCCCACGTCCGATCCGGCCTGGGGCTCGGTGAGGTTCATGGTGCCGGTCCACTCGCCGGTCACCATCTTCTTCAAGAAGCGCTCCTTCTGCTCCTCGTCGCCGTGGTGCATCAGGAGGTCGATGGCCCCCTGGGTCAGCAGCGGGGCCAACGAGAAGGCCATGTTGGCCGAGGAGATGAGCTCCTGGAGGGCGATGCCCACGACCCAGGGGAAGCCGCCGCCGTCGTACTCCTCCGGGAAGGGCACCCCTCCCCACCCGCCGGCGACGTACTGGCGGTAGGCGTCGACGAACCCGGTGGGCGTGCGGACCTGGTTCGTGGCCGGATCGTGCTGGCTGCCCTCGACGTCACCCACCCGGTTCAGGGGGGCGATCACATCAGTGACGAAGCGGGCGTTCTCCTCGAGGACCCCCATGATCGTCTCGGGATCGAGAGCCGAGAAGGCCGGGAGCTGGCACAGGGCCCCGAGGTCGGTGAGGTGCTCCAGCACGAACCGGATGTCGCGCAGCGGAGGGCGATAGTCAGCCACGCGGCGAGGCTAGTGCCGTGCCCCGGTCACCCGAGGTGCGGGTCGACCCGACCTGCAATGCTGCGGCGATGGTGCATCTCGAGTGGCACGAGGACGTGGCCGTCGTGACGATGGCCGACGGCGAGAACCGCTTCGACGGCGACGAGGTCGACCGGTGGCACGTCGTGCTCGACGAGGTGGAGGCCCACGAGGGGCCGCTCGCCCTCGTCACCACCGGGACCGGACGCTTCTACAGCAACGGGCTGGACCTCGAGTGGCTGGGGGCCAACCCCCGGTGGGCCGATGATCCGGGACCTGCATCGCGTGTGGGGGCGGGTCCTCGGCTTCGCCGGGGTGACCGTGGCCGCCGTGAACGGCCATGCCTTCGGGGCCGGCGCCCTGTTGAGCAGCGCCCACGACCGCATCGTGATGCGCGAGGACCGGGGTTACTGGTGCATGCCGGAGGTCGATCTGGGCCTGGCCGTCGGACCCTCGATGGCCGAGCTGCTGTCGGCCACCCTGCCGGCCCCGGCCGTGCACCGGGCCCTCGTCACCGGCCATCGTTTCACCGGTCCCGACGCCCTGCATGCGGGCATCGTGGCCGAGATCGCCCCCGAGGGCGAGGTGCTCGACCGGGCGGTCACCTACGCGGCGGCGCTGGCCGGCAAGGACCGCCAGGTCATCGCCACGCACAAGCGCATGCTGCACGGCCCCACGATCGACATGCTCGTGGACGACCGGCCGGGGGACGGGGTCTGACCCCGACCCAACCCCCGTGGGCTCAGCCCTCGGTGCCTGTCCACACGTGGTAGCGGCCCCGGCCCGCAGCCTTGGCCTCGTACATCGACGCGTCGGCCGCCGCCACCAGGGCATCGGCCTCGTGGCACCGGTCGGAGGCCTGGACGAGCCCGACGGACACGCCTACCTGCGCGGTCGTGCCTCCGACCTGCACGGGCTCGGAGACGGTGGCGACCAGCCGTTCGGCCACGTTCGTGAGCAGCTCGAGGTCGTCGACGCCCTCCACCAGGACGGCGAACTCGTCGCCGCCGAGGCGCGCCGCGGTGTCGGTGTCGCGCACGACGGAGTGGATGCGGTCGGCCACCTCGGTCAGCACGGCGTCGCCGACCTGGTGGCCGTAGGCGTCGTTCACCGGCTTGAAGCCGTCGAGGTCGCAGAACATCAGCGTGACCGGCGTGCCGTAGCGGGCGTACCGGTTGAGGGCCAGCTCGAGGCGATCGTAGAGAAGGAGGCGGTTGGGCAGACCGGTGAGGTAGTCGTGGGTCGCCAGCTGGCGCAGCTTGCGTTCGGCGTTCTTCAGCTCGGTGATGTCGCGGGCGAACATCGACACCGGACCGATCGAGTCGGCGCCGGCGGCATCGGGAACCTGGTGGGCCACCATCCGCAGCGACACGGCCAGACCCCGGCCCTGACGGGTGCGCACCGTGAGCTCACCCTGCCAGCTGCCCTCGGTCCTGAGGACCGGCTCGATGACCTCCTGGTAGACCTCCAGGCTCGACACGTCGAGCATGTCGGCGAGGCGGGGAACGCCGTCGGCGGTGCCCACGCCCAGCACCTCACGGGCGGCCCGGTTGCCGTAGCTGATGGTGCCGTCGGCCTGGGTCGTGATGAGGAAGTCGGAGCCCTCCTCGAGGACCGTCGCCAGGCCCTGCGGCAGCGGCGGCGGGCCGTCGACAGGACCGAAGTCGAAGATCTGCAGGACGAAGCCGCCGACCTGACCGTCGGCCGAGAACGCCGCCGCCACGTGGGCCTTCACCGGCCACCGGATGGTCTCGTCGAACGTCGAGATGCTGCACGTGAAGGCGTTGAGGCCGCCCGCCAACAGCTCGTCGAGATGGCTGCGGGCCCCGTTGCGCTCGACGGGGGCGACCAGCTCGAGCAGGGCCCGACCCCGCAGGTCGTGGGTCGACGCCCCCAACAGCTGACACAGCACCGGATTGGCGTGACGGAGCTTGGCATCGAGGTTGAAGAGCCCGACGCCGATCGGCATCGTGTCGAAGACGCGCGAGGCGAGCGGGGAGGAGAGGTCGGAGCCACGCGCCGCGCGCGTCGGAGGGTCGACAGCCGCCGACTCCCTCTGACCCTCGTCGGCCATCTCGTTCTCCGGTCCGTCTGCGCGCGGGCGGCTCGGATTCCACGACCTCGGTTCGCCGCCGGATCCCAACCGCTGGTCAGCCTAGGCTCGACCACGCTCCGTGACCATCGGCCGCACGATAAATCGTCCGTTCGACCTAGGCCGTTCGGCCCATGTCCGGTCTGAAACGACGCACTCGACCCCGATGCGCCGCCCGCCCGCTCAAGACTGACGGGTTGGCTATCTGATAACCTTGTCATATGTCCAGAAAGTCGGTCTCTGCGGATGCCAGCCATCCCACCGACGGGGCCGACACGAACGACGTCCCGATCAGTGAGCTGAAGGCGGAGCTGTTCCGCTCGATGGGCAACCCCGGCCGCATCCGCATCCTCGAGCAGCTCGTCGAGGGTGAGCGCTCGGTCGGTGAGCTCCAGCCGCTCGTCGGGCTGGAGTCGTCCCACCTGTCCCAGCAGCTCGGTGTCCTGCGTCGAGCCAACCTGGTCAGCACCCGCAAGGACGGGAACCAGGTCTTCTACTCGGTGCGCAGCGCGCTCATGGCCGACCTGCTGGCCGCAGCGCGACAACTCCTCATCAGTTCGCTGAGCGACACCCAGAGCCTGTTGGCCGACCTCAACGACGTCCACGGCCCACGCTGATGCGGGTGCCGCCGCCCGTGGCGCGGCTGCTCCCGCGGCGATCCGACTACGCCGGGCTGCGGCGCACCTGGCGCGGCGACGTGGTGGCCGGTCTGACGGTGGCGGTCGTGGCCCTCCCGCTCGCCCTCGCCTTCGGGGTCAGCTCGGGGCTGGGCGCCGCCGCCGGGCTCACCACCTCGATCGTGGCCGGCTTCGTCGCCGCCTTCTTCGGTGGCTCGAACCTCCAGGTGTCGGGTCCGACCGGCGCCATGACCGTCGTGCTCGTCCCGCTCGTCGCGAGCCGGGGGCCGGGGATGGTCGCGGTGGTCGGCATCCTCGCCGGGTTGATCGTCGTGGCCGCCGCCGTCGCCGGCCTCGGGCGTTTCCTGGCCTACATCCCGTGGCCGGTGGTCGAAGGCTTCACCATCGGAATCGCCGTCATCATCTTCCTCCAGCAGGTTCCGGCGGCGCTCGGAGTGACCAAGCCCGAAGGGGAGAACACCGCCCTCGTCGCCGTTCGCTCCCTCGGTCGGATCGCCACGGAGTCGACGTTGCCGTCGCTGCTCATCCTGGCCGTCGTCGCCGTCGTGATGGTCGTCGCTCCCCGTCTGCACCGCGGGATACCCGCCTCGCTCGCCGCCGTCGTGCTCGGCACGCTGCTCGCCGAGGCCGCCGGTTGGGACGTGGCCCGCATCGGGGCTCTTCCGAGCGGGCTCCCCCACCCGACCGTTCCGAGCCTCGACACCGGGAGCCTCAGCAGCCTGCTCGGGCCGGCGGTGGCGGTGGCCGCGCTGGCTGCCATCGAGAGCCTCCTGTCGGCCAAGGTCGCCGACGGCATGACCGACGGCCCTCGTCACGACCCGGACCGGGAGCTCTTCGGCCAGGGCCTCGCCAACATCGCCTCTCCCCTGTTCGGGGGCATGCCCACCACCGGGGCCATCGCCCGCACCGCGGTCAACGCCCGAGCCGGCGCCCGGACACGGGTCGCGTCGATGGTGCACGCCGGTGCCCTCGTTCTCGTCGTCCTGCTGGCAGCCGGGCTGGTGGCCCGGATCCCGCTGGCGGTGCTCGCCGGCGTGCTCATGGTCACCGCCTACCGGATGGCCGATCTCCACGCCGTGCGGTCGATCCTGCGCTCCACCCACAGCGACGCCGTGGTCCTGGTCGCCACGGCGACGGCCACAGTTGTGTTCGACCTCATCGTGGCCGTCGAGATCGGCCTTGCGATCGCCGCGGTGCTGGCCCTGCGCAGCCTCGCCCGCACCACGGTGGTGGAGCCGACCCCGATCGCCGCGGCCACCGACGGCGGAACGGATCTCGACGTCGAGCACCGCCTCCTCCACGAGCACATCGTCGTCTACCGACTCGACGGGGCTCTCTTCTTCGGCGCCGCCCAGCGGTTCCTCACCGACCTGGCCCAGTTGGGTGACGTCGAGGTCCTCATCCTGCGGATGCCGGACCTCCAACTCCTCGACGCCACCGGGGCCCAGGCTCTCGGAGGACTGATCGAGGAGTTGGAGCACCGCAAGGTGACGGTGCTCGTCAAGGGGCCACGACCCGAGCACGAGCGGATCCTGCGCGCCGTCGGCGCCCTCGACCACCTCGCCACCGAGCAGCACCTGTTCACCGACCTGGACACGGCGGTCGCCCACGCCCGGGACCACGTCCGGCGCCGCACCCCGCGCTGAGCGACCATCAAGCGCTCGTGTCGTGGCGGTCGTCATCGCCGTGACCAGTACCGGCCCGCCGCGGCCTGCGACCACGCTCTAGCCTTCCGACATGAACGATCCACGGGGGCCGATCGAGAACCTGCTGTACCGCTACGCGGAGCTGATCGACGGGGGGACTACGCCGGGATCGGCGAGCTGTTCGCCCACGGCTGCATCGCCGACGCCGACGGTACGCCCATCGCCACGGGGGCCGAGGCCGTCACCCAGCTGTACACGGCCACGACCCGTCTGTACCCCGACGGCACCCCTCGCACCCGACACATGATCACCAACCCGCTGGTCACCGCGGCCCCCGACGGCCGCACCGCAGCCTGCCGGTCGCGGTTCACGGTGCTCCAGCAGACCGACGTGCTCGGTCTCCAGCCGATCATCGCCGGGGACTACCACGACAGCTTCGAGGTGGCCGACGGCACCTGGCGCTTCACCGAGCGACGCATGCGCCCCGCGCTCTACGGCGACCTCAGCCAGCACCTGCTCATCGAATCCATGCAGAAGCCCACCTAGTGCAGCTCCGTCCGGTCCGCTCTCGGCGGGGGGTCCGCTCGTGAGCACTGGCCTGTTCGACGTCTCCGGCAAGACCGCGTTGGTCACCGGCGGGAGCCGGGGCATCGGGCTGATGATCGCCCGGGGCCTGGTCGAGGCCGGGGTCCGGGTCTACGTGTCGTCGCGCAAGGCCGACGTGTGCGACGAGGTGGCCGCCGAGCTCTCCCGCGTCGGCGAGTGCGTCGCCGTACCCGCCGACCTCTCCGCTGAGTCGGAGTGCCGCCGCCTGGCCGAGACCGTGACCGAGCGGGAAGGCGGCCGCCTCGACATCCTCGTGAACAACGCCGGCGCGACCTGGGGCGCTCCGCTGGACGAGTTCGACGACGCCGCGTGGGACCGGGTCCTGGACCTCAACCTCAAGGGCGTGTTCCACCTCACCCGGTTCCTCCGGCCCGCCCTCGCCGCCGCCGGCACCCACGAGGACCCCGCCCGGGTGGTGAACATCGGGTCGGTCGACGGCATCCGGGCGCCCGACCTGGAGACGTACTCGTACTCGGCGGCCAAGGCCGGCGTCCACCACATGACCCGGGTGCTGGCCAAACGGCTCGCCCCCGACCACATCACCGTCAACGCCATCGCCCCCGGGCCCTTCGAGTCGAAGATGATGGCCGCCACCCTCGAGTCCTGGGGCGACGCCATCCGGGGCCAGGTCCCCCTCCGGCGGATCGGAACCCCCGAGGACATGGCCGGCGCCACCATCTACTTGTGCTCGCGG
The DNA here is from genome assembly GCA_963793025.1 of uncultured Actinomycetes bacterium. Classification (GTDB taxonomy): domain Bacteria; phylum Actinomycetota; class Acidimicrobiia; order Acidimicrobiales; family Acidimicrobilacustridaceae; genus CAWBYL01. Next base: position 187,691 of record CAWBYL010000004.1, on the reverse strand, counting down.
GCGGGCGCCTACGTCACCGGCGTGATCCTGCCCGTGGACGGAGGCATCAGCGGGGTCAGGTGAGGGCGATGAGGGCGATGGTGCCGAGGACCAGCACCACCACCGCCACGATGGCGATCACCCAGTTGGTGACGCCGTGCTTCGGCTTGGCCAGCCCGAAGTCGAGGAGGTCCTTGCGGCTCTGCTCGAGCCGGTGGGCGTCGTCGGCCGGGGTGCCCACCTTGGGAAGGTGGTGCTGAGGCTTCCGGGGGCGCTTGGTCTTCTTGTGGTTGGCCACCGGGTCACGCTACTGGGGCCGACCGGGCGGGGCGGCACGCCGGTGGAAGGGTCGCCCGGGTGAGGAGCGACACCCGTGGCTAGCGTGACCTCGTGCCCGACCAAGCTCCCGGTACCTCCATCGTCGACGTCTTCTGGCGCAACGCCGAGCGCTACGGCCCTCGCCCCGCCTTCCGCCGCCGCCGGGGCGGCGGGTGGGAGACCCTGACCTGGGACGACTACGCCCGAGGGGTGGGCAACGTGGCCGGCGGGCTCATCCGCCTCGGCACGAAGCCGGGTGACCGGATCGGCATCCTGTCGACCAACCGCTTCGAGTGGCACGTGGCCGACCTCGGCATCCTGGCGGCCGGCGCGGCCACGGTGCCGGTCTACCCCACCAACTCGTCGAGCCAGGTCGCCTACGTACTCGGGCACTCCGGCTGCCGGTTCCTGTTCGTCGAGGACTTCGACCAGCTCTCCAAGGTCCTCCTGCGCCGCGAGGAGCTTCCCGACCTCGAACGGGTCTTCGTCTTCGAGCGGGGCGAGGGCCTCGACCACGAGTTCATCGGCGACCTGGGTGACCTCGACGACCTGGCCGAGGACGAGCTGGCCGAGCACCCGACCGTGATCGAGGACCGAGCCGCGGCCATCACCCCCGCCGACATGGCCACCATCGTCTACACGTCGGGGACGACCGGCCAGCCCAAGGGCGCCGTGCTCAGCCACGGCAACGTCACCGCCAACATCACCAACATCACGAGCGTCGTCCCCGTGGGCCCAGATGACCGCTTCCTCTCCTTCCTGCCCCTGTCCCACGTCGCCGAAAGAACCGTCTCGGACTTCGGTCAGGTCCTGGCCGGTGGTGAGACCTGGTTCGCCGAGAGCCTCTCCACCGTGGCGCGCGACCTCCTCTCGTGCCGACCGACGATCTTCTTCGCCGTGCCCCGCGTGTGGGAGAAGTTCCGCGAGGGGATACGGGAGAAGGTGGACGGGCTCGCTCCCCCCCAACGGATGCTCGCCCGTCGGTACCTCGACCTGGCGGCCCGCAAGGGAAGGGTCACGGGGGCCGGCGCCCCACTCTCGCTCCTCGAGGTCGGGCAGTACCGCGTGCTCGACCTCGCCGTGGGCCGCACCATCCGGTCCGAGCTGGGCCTGGACCAGGCCCGTTTCCTCGTCTCGGCCGCCGCGCCGATCCACCCCGACCTGCTGCGATGGTTCCACGGCATCGGCCTCCCCGTCGCCGAGGTGTACGGCCAGACGGAGAACGGCGGCGTGTCCACCATCAACCCACCGGGCGCGGTGCGGATCGGCACGGTGGGCCGGGCGGTGCCCGGCGTGGAGCTCAGCGTCGCCGACGACGACGAACTGCTGGTCCGGGGGGCCAACGTCACCGTCGGCTACTACCAACAGCCCGACGCCACCGCCGAGCTGGTCGACGCCGACGGCTGGATGCACACCGGGGACCTCGGGGCCATCGACGCCGACGGGTACCTCACCATCATCGGCCGCAAGAAGGACCTCATCATCAACGCCTCGGGAAAGAACATCTCGCCCCAGGAGATCGAGACCCGCCTGCGCTACGAACCCCTCATCTCCCAGGCGGTGGTGGTCGGCGACGGCCGTCCCTATCTGACCGCTCTGCTGACCCTCGACGCCGAGGCCCTCCACGAGTGGGCGACGACACACGGCCGGGCCGGCGCGTCGGTCGAGGACCTGGCCTGCGATCCGGAGGTGTTGGAGGAGGTGGGCGAGAGCGTGGAACGGGTGAACCTCGAGCACGCCCGGGTCGAGGGCATCAAGCGCTGGCACGTCCTGCCCCAGGACCTCACCGTCGCCGGCGGCGAGCTCACCCCGACCATGAAGGTCAAGCGCAACGCCGTCGCCGACCGCTACACCGACGTCATCGACTCGCTCTACGCCGGCTAGGCCTCGCCCGGAGCCCCGCCGGTCAGGCGCCGAGGTCGACGATCTCGCTCAGCCCCTCGGCGAGACAGGTGGACAGGATCGCGGGATCGTGGACCGCGGCGGCGTCGCAGGCGATGCCGATGCACGCCGTCTCGCCGTGGGACATGAGCGTCACCGACAGCGCCGCCCCGGCCGGGGGGGCGAAGGGATACTCCCGCACCATCTCGGCCCCGGCGATCCAGCAGCGCCCCGGGAGCCCGGGGACGTTGCTGCACACCACGTCCACGTTGGCCAGCAGGGCACGGAAGACGGCCGCCGTCACCGGGACCGGAAGCAGCTCCAACGCCGCCGCCATGGTGTCGGAGAACGCCATCGCCGGCTCGTCGCGCCAGGCACGGGCCAACGCCCCCAGACGGTGCATCCGCTCCACGGGATCGTCGATGTCACCGGGCACGGCGAAGCGCGCCGGCGTGAAGCGGTTTCCCACGCCGACGTCGTCGTCCGCCACCCGCACGTTGACCGGCATGTTGATCCGCAGCTCGTCCATGGCCGCACCGTGGTGGGCGTGGTAGCGGGCCAGTCCGCCCACCACCGCGGCGAGGAAGGCATCGTTGATGCTCGCTCCCCCGGCCCGGGCGGCGGCCCGGAGGTCCTCGAGGGGGATCTCGATGACCGCGAGGCGCCGGCCCACGCTGCGCCCCCGCAGCACCGACGAGGCCGGCGCCGAGATGGGCCGGAGGAGGCGGACGGTCGACGGCACCAGGGCCCGGGTACGGGGGGCGACGTCGCGCACCGCCGCCGGCAGGGACGCCACCGCCCGAACCACCCCGATGCCCTGCTCGATCGCCGTTCGGCCCAGCATCTCGAGGCCGCCCGGCACGCCGACGGGCGGGTGCCGTACGGCCCCCGGCGGGGGGTCGAGCGGGGTGTCGGGGCGGTCGTCGAGCAGCGCGAGGGCGAGCTGCACCCCACCGACTCCGTCGGTCAGGGAGTGGTGGACCTTCTGGATCAGAGCCGCCCGTCCGTCGGCCATGCCCTCCACGAGGGTGAACTCCCACAGCGGACGACTGCGGTCGAACGGCGTGGCGGCGATGGGCTGGGCCAACTCCAGCACGGCGGCCAGGTCCCGGTGCCCGGGGGCGCGCACGCGGCGGAGGTGGAAGGAGAGATCGAACTCGGGGTCGGGCACCCAGCGGGGCGGACCCAGCCCCAGCGGGACGTTCACCACCCGCTGGGCGAGGCGGGGCACCTCGGTGACGGCGTGGGCCAGGCGGGCCGACAGCCGGTCCCAGTCCGGGACCCGGTCGAAGACCGCCACGGCGGTGATGGTCGAGCGCAGGACGGGGTCGTGTTCGATGTCCCAGAGCACGGCGTCGGCCGGGCCCATCGTCTCGCTCCCGATCGGAGACGGTCCGTGCTCCACCCCGCCGCCCCCCTGCTCGGTCATCGGTTCCCCTTCCCGGGCCTCAGCGTGTCACGCGCGGGCCCGGACGCGACGGCTCCGAGCGCCCTACGCTCGCCACGATGGACGAGCTCGGCCCGATGCCCCCGACGCCAGACGTGGGTCCCGTCGCTCCCGACGCCGGTCGCCTCGAGCCCGTCGCCCCCGGCGTGTGGGTCTGGATCGGCACCGACGGGCAGGGCCGGCCCGGCCCCAACGCTGGCGTGGTGGTCGAGGACGACGGGATCACTCTGGTCGACGCGCTGGGTGCGCCGTCAGCCGCCCGGGCGCTGAACGAGGAGCTCAAGTCCTTCGGTGTGCCGGTGCGACGCCTCGTCTACACCTCGAGCCACGTGGCCTCGGTCGGCGGGTCGGCCGTGTTCTGGATGGCGGCCCGCTACGGCCGTTCGCAGACCAGTGCGCTGCTCGAACAGCCCGTCCCCCTCGACGCCTACCGCCGGCTCGCGCCCGGCTTCGCCCAGGACTTCGACGAGGAGTTCGCCACCCGACCGGTGTCCCACGTGGTCGACGTGGCGGCATGGCTCACCCCTGCGGTGTGCGCCGTCCCCGTCTCGGGCCACCAGCACGAGAACCTGGTCGTGCTCGTACCCCAGGCCAACGTTCTCTTCGCCGGCGCGCTGGCCACCGTGCACGCCACCCCGAACGCCTACGACGGCGACCCCGAGGCCTGGGCCGACACCCTCGGCGAACTGCACGACCAGGCCTCGATCGTGGTCCCCGGGGTGGGTCCGGTGGGAGGGCCCGACGACGTCACCGTCCTGCAGGCCTACCTCTACGCCACCGCCGACGCCGAAGGCGACCCGTCCCGGATCCCCGCCGGACCCTGGGACGACTGGCCCGACCGCGACCTCGACGCCGTCAACGTGGAGCGCGCCGCCCGGCTGGCCGCCGAGGACGACACCGTGCCCGCCGCCATGCTCCGCCGTCTGGGTCTGGCGTGACCTCGACCCCTCGATCCGCACTGCCACTGGAGATCCGATGACCGACCCTGCCCGACTCATCCCCGCGGCCACCACCGTGTTGGTCCGCGACGGCGACGACGGCATCGAGGTCCTGTTGGCCCGTCGGAACTCGAAGCTCGCCTTCGCCGGTGGGGCGTGGGTCTTCCCGGGCGGCCGCATCGACGACGAGGACTTCGTCGGCGAGCGGGCCGACGACCTCGACGACCCGGCTCTGCTGGCCGCCGCCCGCATCGCCGCGGTCCGCGAGGCGGCCGAGGAGACGGGCGCGGTCCTCGACATCGACACCCTGGTGTGGTTCGCCTACTGGACCCCACCACCGCAGGCCCCCAAGCGCTTCGCCACCTGGTTCTTCGTGGGGCCGGCCCCCGCCGAGGTCGCCGACCTGCGGGCCGACGGTGGCGAGATCCACGAACTCGCGTGGCGGGCACCGGCCGACGCCATGGCGCGGCGCAACGCCGGGGAGATCGAGCTCACGCCCCCCACGTGGATCACCCTCGAGCACCTCACCGCCTTCGCCACCACCGACGAGGTGCTGACCCACTACGGCGCGACCTCCCCCGAGCGCTTCGAGACCCTGATCCGACCGGTGGACGGCGGCATGGTGGCCCTCTACGACGGCGACGCCGGCTACGAGAGCGCCGACCCGCTCGCCGACGGCCCCCGCCACCGCCTGTGGATGGTCCAGGAAGGGTGGCGCTACGAGCGCACCCCCTGACGCGAGGCCCCGACCACCACCCGCCCACCCATCCCGATCCGCAACCTTCCCCCCCTTACCCCTTTTGATGCGCTGACCGTGTGCCCCAGCACGCGAGATGCGCATCGTTTCGGGTCGGTGGTGGTGCTGCGGGCTGGTGGTGCTGCGGATGCGCGGGTGACGTTGCGGGGGTCAGTGGGGGACGAGGCCGCCGTCGGCCAGGATGCACTGACCGGTCACGAAGCTGCCGGCGTCGGAAGCGAGCAGCAATGCCGGCCCCACCATCTCGTCGGGATCGGCCGCCCGCTTCATCGGGGCGGCGTTGGCCATGGAGAGCTGCACCTCCGGCGGGTTGTTGCGCACCATGTCGGTGTCGACGGTGCCCGGCGCCAGAGCGTTTACCCGAATGCCCCGGGACGCCAGGTCGGCACCCATGGAGCGGGTGAACGCCATCAAGGCGGCTTTCGCCGCGCCGTACATCGCCACGTTCGACGAAGCGAGGAAGGCTCCGGCCGAGATCACGTTGATGACCGATGCGTGCTCACTCGCCTCGAGCTGAGGGAGGGCGGCCTGGATCAGGAACACCGGGCCGCGCAGGTTCACGTCGAACGACTTGCCCCACGCCTCGGTGGTGAACTGCCCGATGGGCTGGGTGAGGGCGTTGGCGGCGTTGTTCACCACGATGTCGATGCCGCCGAAGCGCTCGACCGTCCGGGCCGCCAGCTGGTTCACTCCGTCGATGTCGCCCAGGTGCGTCGCCACGCCGAGAGCTTCACCGCCGAGGGAGACGAGGTGGCGCTCGGTCTCGGCACAGGCCTCGGCCTTGCGGCTGGCCACGACCACGTTGGCCCCGGCGCACAGGAAGCCCTCGGCGATGGCCCGCCCGATGCCCCGGGTGCCTCCGGTGACGATGGCCGTCCGACCGGTCAGGTCGAACAGGCCCTGCAGCTTCTCGCGATCCACGACTCCCCCTTCGGCCCGACCCCTCGGCTGCGGGCGATGGCCACGCTACCGGCCGGACCCCACCGGCCCCGCCGCCCGGTGATGACCACGGGGCCACCAGAACCTCGAAACGATGCGCATCCCGCGTGCTCAGGCACGCGGGATGCGCATCGTTTCGGGGTGAACCTCATCTGGTAGAACGAGCCTCCGGAGCCGACGACGGCCCGGGACGGACAGGGGAGACGATGAGCGAGGACGAGGACCTGCTGTGGCAGGTCGATGACACCGGTGTGGCCTGGCTGACGCTCAACCGGCCCGACGCCGCCAACGCCATCACCCCTGACCAGCGCAACCGCTCCATCGAGCTGTTCGAGGCGGCCAGCAACGACCTGAACGTCCGGGTGGTCGTGATCACCGCCGCCGGCGAGCGCCACTTCTGCACCGGCGCGGACCTCCGGGTCAGCACCATCCCGGTGAACCCCGGTCCGTCCGACGCCCCCGAGAAGGCCCTCGGCGATGTCGGCCGCAACATCAAGCGGGGGGCCCAGCGCCTCGTCACGTCGATCATGGACTGCGAGAAGCCCGTCATCGCCGCGGTGAACGGCACCGCCGCCGGCATCGGCGCTCACATCGCCTTCGCCTCCGACCTCGTCATCGCCGCCGACAACGCCAAGTTCATCGAGGTGTTCGTGCGCCGCGGCATCACGCCCGACGGCGGCGGCGCCTACATGCTCCCCCGGCTCGTCGGCCTCAACAAGGCCAAGGAGCTCATCTTCTTCGGCGAGGACCTGCCCGCCGCCGAGGCCGAACGGATCGGGCTGATCAACAAGGTCGTTCCCGTGGCCGAGCTCCACGACACTGCGGCGGCGTGGGCGGCCAAGCTGGCCCAGGCCCCGACCAAGGCGGTCGGCCTGTCGAAGTGGCTCCTCAACCGCAGCCTCGAATCCGACCGCAACACCGCACTGGAGGAAGAGGCGTGGGCCCAGGAGCTGGCGTCGTACACCTCCGACTTCCAAGAAGGCGTCGCCGCCTTCAAGGAGCGCCGCGACGTCCGGTATCGAGGCTGGTAGCGCCCCGCCACGGGCGCCGTCAGGGGGCCGATTGGCCGGTGAGCCCGGTGTGGAGGATGCGGGCCACCGTCTCCACCATGGCTTGGCGGTCGGTGCCCCGCCGTTCGAACGTCTCCCGGTAGCTGGGCAGGCGGTCGAGCACGGCCAACATGGCCCCGGCGGTGGCCCAGGCATCCATGGCCGAGGGCATGCGGCCATCGACCTTGGCCTTGCGGGCCTTCGCCCCCATCACCTTCATGAACGACGCGTTGTACTCGACGTGGACCTGACGGAACCGGGGCTCACGCTCGTCGGCCCGCAGGTGCATGATCCGCAGCACGGCCCCGTTCTCGTCCCAGAAGCGCATGTGGTCGGCCACCAGGCCACGGGCCCGGTCGAGGCCGTCGGGACCGGTCCAGTCGCAGTCGAGCTGGACGCTGAGGGTCGCCGCCCGGTCGACCATCTCCCGGGCCAGGGCGAGGATGGCCTCCTCGACGTCACCGAAGTACTGGTAGAAGGTCGCCGGGGAGGTTCCGACCTCGCGGGCGACGTCGATCACCTTCAGATCGAGCGCACCCTGGGCCTTGAGCAGGTCGGCGGTGGCGTCGAGGATCCGGCGCCGGGTCTGGATGGCCCGCTGCCCGATGACCCGACCGTCGGTGGCCGTGACGCCGTCGTCGGCCGGCTCCCCGGTCGAGGGCGCGCTCCCCGCCACCGTCGGTCCTACTGGGTTCCGTAGACCGGTGCCGGAGCGGGTGCCTCGGCGATCAGCTGCTCGACCACCGAGCCCAGCTCCGACGGGTCCCACCGGGCGCCCTTGTCGACACTGGTGCCGTGCTGCCAGCCGTCGGCCACACTCAGCTCACCGCCGGCGCACTCGAAGACCCGTCCGGTGATGTCGCACTCGTCGCTGCCCAGCCACACCACGATGGGGCTGATGTTGGCCGGGTCCATGGCGTCGAAGCCGGACTCGGGCTTGGCCATCATGTCGGCGAAGGCGTCCTCGGTCATGCGGCTGCGCGCCGACGGAGCGATGGAGTTGGCCGTGACGCCGATGCGGCCCAGCTCGGCCGCGATGTTCGATGGTCAACCCGGCGATGCCGGCCTTGGCCGCGGAGTAGTTGGCCTGGGCGATGCTGCCCATGAGCCCAGCCCCCGACGAGGTGGTGACGATGCGACCCTTGCGGGGTCGGTCGGCCTTCGACTCGGCCCGCCAGTACTCCACGGCGTGCTTGATCGGACAGAACGTGCCTCGCAGGTGCACCCGCATGACGGCGTCCCAGTCGTCGATCGTCATGTTCACGAACATGCGGTCGCGGACGATGCCGGCGTTGGTCACCACGGTGTCGAGACCACCGAAGGTGTCGACGGCCGCCCGCACCAGGTTGCCGGCGCCGTCCCAGTCGCTGATGTCGTCGCCGTTGGTGATGGCCTGCCCCCCCATGGCTTCGATCTCGGCCACGACCTCCGCGGCCGGGCTCAGGTCGGTTCCCTCGCCCTGCAGCGAGGCTCCCAGGTCGTTCACGACCACCTTGGCGCCCTCGGCGGCGAAGGCCAGGGCGTGGGCTCGGCCCAGACCTCGGCCGGCACCGGTGATGACGACCACTCGTCCGTCGCAGATTCCCATCGCTACTCGGTTCTCCTTGTTCAGCGTTCCCAGGCCTGCTCGGCCTGTTCGGCGAGCGGCGCCAGGCCGCGCTTGTCGATCTTGCTCATGGCGGTGAGGGGGAGCTCGTCGAGCAGGACGAGGCAGTCCGGCGTCTTGTAGTCGGCGAGGTGGGCCCGACACCAGTCCCGCACGTCGTCGAGGGAGGGCGCGGCGTCGGGGTCGGCGGGGACCACGAAGGCGACGCCGATCTCGCCCAGCACCGGCGCCGGGGTGCCCACCAGGGCCACCCGATCGATCCCCGGGTGACCGCCGAGGCAGTTCTCGATCTCGACCGGGTACACGTTGTAGCCACCGCGGATGTACATCTCCGTGCTGCGCCCGACCAGGTGAAGGTCGCCTCGCTCGTCGACGAAGCCGAGGTCCCCGGTCAGCAACCAGCCCTCGGGGTCGATGGCGGCGGCGGTGAGCTCGGGCTCGCGCCAGTACCCGCGCATGAGGGCGCGGCTCCGGAGGCAGACGGTGCCGACCTCGCCGGTGGGCACCACCGGTCCGTTGCCCTCCTCGGCACGGATCTCGAGCTCGACCCCGGACCCGGGGGTGCCGACCGTGCTGGCCACGACGTCGTCGGGGTCGGCGATGGCCGTCCCCGTCGACACGCACGCCTCCGTGCTCGTGTAGCGGACGACCACGGGACAACCGAACGTGTCACGCATGGCGCCGACCATCTCGGGGGGCACCCGGGCCGCGCCCGTGCTGACGATGCGGAGGCTGGAGGTGTCGGTGGCGGCCAGGTCGGGGTGGGCCAGGATCATCTGCCACTGGGCGGGGACGCCCTGACCGACGGTGATGCCCTCCTCGCCGATGAGGCGGAGGGCGTCGGCCGCCGTCCACGGACTGGGTGTGACCACGGTGGTGATGACGTGCATGAGCTCGTCCCAGACCCTGGTCATGTAGCCGACGTGGGCGAACGGCAGGGGCGAGATGCGGCGGTCGCCCACCTGGGAGAGCGGCCCGGCGGCCTGGGCCATGGCCCGCATGCAGGCGTGATCGAAGATCGCGCCCTTGGGCTTGCCCGTCGTGCCGCTCGTCCAGACGATGGCGACGGGATCGGTGTCGACCAGATCGGGCCGACGGGTGAACGGCTCGTCGGCCGACGCCTCGGCCAGCTCGTCGAGGCCGAAGTGGGGGCAGCCGTGGATCTCGCTCGGCGACACGACCACCTTGGGATGGCTGCGCTCGACGATGTGGGCCGTCTCGGCCACGCCCAGGCGCGGGTTCATCCCGCTGGTGATGGCGCCGACCCGCATCGCCCCCTGATAGGCGATGGCGTAGTCGATCGACGAGGGCAGCGAGATGCCGACCACGTCGCCCCGGCCCACGCCGCGGGCGGCCAGGCGGGTGGCCACGCCGTCGGCGGCACGGGCCCATTCGGCGAAGGTGATCCGACGGTCGCCGTCGACGAAGGCGACCCGTTCACCGGCCTGATCGACCACGTCGTCGAAGAGCTCGAGCAGGTTCTGGTGGGAGCCGACGATGGGCTCCGAGGGCAGGGGCATCGGAGGATCAGCCGCCCGCGAGCAGGCCGGGAATCGTGCCTCTGGTGTCGTCGCCGTGCATGGTGCGGAGACTAGTCGGGCGCCTCCGGCCGGCTCTGACGGACCGTCAGATACGACGTTCGGACCCGACGCTCAGACGCCGTCGCGCTGCAGCAACATGGCCCCGCCCGGTGTCCCGCCACCGCTGGTCACGACCGCGGTTCGGGCCCCGGGGCCACCTGACGCTCGCCGGCCTCGTGGCGGAGCTGGACCATGGCTTCGTAGACGAAGCCGTAGCCGTGCGTACCGCCCTTCGGAGAGCTGCCCGCCGTGGGGGTTGACGGGCAGGTCGCCGTCGATGGCGATGCGCCGGCCGCCGTCGAGCCAGTCCTTGGCCTCGCCGAAGCCGCAGAACCCGAGCCCCTCGAGCCACGAGACGGCGTTGAAGGTGAACCCGTCGTAGACCAGGGCCAGGTCGACGTCGCTGCGCTGCAGGCCCGAGCGGCTCCAGAGGTGGGCGGCCTGCCCGAGCACCTGGGGCTCGTGGGTGATCGTGCCCTGGTCCCACGAGACCCGCTCGAGGATCTGGGTGCCGACCGCCTCGATGCGGATCGCCGGCTTGGGGAGGTCGCCCGCCACCGACGCGTCGGACACCACGACGGCGATCGACGCCGTCGCAGGGGACGTCGCAGTCGTAGAGGCCGAACGGCGTGGTGATCGGGCCGGGCCGCCAGGTAGTCGTCCATCGTCATCGGGTCGCGGTAGATCGCCGCCGGGTTGCGCCCGGCGTTGGCCCGGCCGTTGAGGGCGATGCGGCCCGAGGACATGCTCGCGGTGGCGCCGTAGCGGTGGAGGTACTGGTTGGCGTTCACGCCGATCCAGTTGGCCGCCGACATGGCCCCGTACGGGCATGCGCCACTGCATGCGAACCCGACGCCCGGCCACCGCCGCCGCTGCGGCCGGCCAGCCCGCAGGGTCGGCGAAGGTGGACTCCCAGACCGTGCGGAAGCACAGCACGTGGCGGCACAGCCCGCTCGGCACCGCCAGCATCGCGGCGATGACGGCGCCGCCCGGCCCGGGGATGTCGCCGCCGCCGTTGATCCAGGTCGGGTGGAGGCGCAGGGCCTCCTCGACCGCGGTGACGCCACCCTCGCTCATGCCCATGCCGACGGCGCCCGGATAGGTCGACAGGCCGTCGATGTCGTCGAGCGGTGAGCCCGGCGTCGGCGACCGCCGCGAGGCAGGCGTCGATGGTCAGCGACAGCGGATCGACCATCAGCCGCCGGCCGATCGGCTGACCGGCCGATGCCGGAGAGCACCGACGCGGTGCTCGAAGCGCTCGTCGCCGAGCGGCGGCCCGCGGCGCGGGGACGGTTCGGCTCGGGCGACCGGGTCGGCGGCGGTCGGGCTCGCCGGTCGGTTCGAACAGCGGCAGCCACACGTCCTCGTGCTGCTCGAAGCGCACCGCGACCTCGCTGGCCGATGCGCACGTCGGCGGGCTCGCACCCGACGATGTTGGTGGTGAGCCGGACGGTCGGCGTCCTCGGCCAGCGCGACGACGGCGATCACGTACGGCGGCGTCGAAGCCGGGTGCCACGGGTGGGCATTGATCGTGAACCCGACGACCGTGGCCCGCCCCGACACCGCTCGGGGCCGGTGGACCGGCTCCGGCACGTCGGGCAGATCGGCGACGGGCGGGTGCACGAGCGCGCCGCAGTCGTCGCAGCCCTGGATGCGCAGCGTGCCGTCGGCGCCCGGACGTCCAGAACCACGACGTCCACGGCATCAGCTCCGGCAGCGGCCTCATCGATCGACCCCCTCTGTGGTCATCGACCCAGTCTCGCGGTCACCTGGGGCAGGTCGACGGAGGTGAGGATCCCGGGCGCGGCGCCACACACGAACGGCACCATGTTCACCGCCCGGTTGGCGGTGTAGCCCGGCGTCGTGGCGGCCATCCGTTCCAGTGGGATGGCGAAGCGGATCTCGACGTCGAGCGGGCAGTCGCCCTCGACGACCACCCGCCAGCCGGTGGGACCGAGGTCCCAGGCCGGATCCAGCGTCGTCGGTGCAGTACCAGTTCGCCCGGAACACCACCAACGGCTCACCGCCCCGGAGGCCGGTGACCACCATGCGCTGAGCGGCCACGGTGCCGGCGGGGATGGGACCGGCGGCGATCTCGACGTCGTGGGCGGCCACCGCCACCGCCCCGGAGGCCACCACCTCGTCGAGGGGCAGGCCCACGGCGTCGGCGAAGACGCGCAGGGACGGCCCGAAGGCATGGGCCCCGTGGGCCCACCGCCGTTCGTCGAACGCCTCCGGCGCCTTCCCGAACCCCATGACGTCGAACAGCAGGCCGGGGGAGTCGGACGCTGCGACAGGTCGGCGAACTCGTCGATCTGCAACCGGTCGAGGCGGCGCTGGATGGAGGTCAGGACCAGGGGCACGGCCTCGGTGATGAAGCCCGGGCTGCTGCCCGTGCTGTGCACGGAGCTCTCGCCCCGGCGACAGGCCTCCTCCACGCGGGCCCGCACGTCGGCGTCCATCGACTCCGGGTGGTGGAACTCCCCGGCGGTGGTGACCACGTCGATGCCCGCCTCGAGCAGCGTGGTCACCTCGTCGATGTCGCAGCCTTGGCGCATGTAGAGGACGCAGTCGGGGCCCATCGCGACCACGTCGGCGATGGCGTCGGTGGCCACCACCCCGGTCGTCCGGCCGAGCCCGGCCAGGTCCCCGGCGTCGCGCCCGACCTTGTCGGGCGTGCTCACGTAGAGGCCGACCAGGTCCAGCTGCGGGTGCTCGATCACCTCGCGCAGCGACTTGGTGCCGATGTTGCCGGTGGCCCACTGCACCACCTGGTAGCGCTCGGATCGCCGGGCCTTCGTGTCCCCCATCGTCGTTCCCCTCAGTCCTCGGTCTGCTCCAGGCGGGCCAGCTCCGCCTTGTGCAGGATGTTGGCGGCCAGGCGCATGTGGGCGGCGTCGACGAGCCGACCGTCGCGGCCGATGGCCCCGACGCCCTCGGCCTCCGAGCGCCGGTAGGTCTCGATCGACTCCTCGGCGTCGGCGATCTCGGCTCGGCGGTCGGCGAGAACACCTCGTTGGCGATGGCGACCTGCGCCGGGTGGATGGCCCACTTGCCGTCGTAGCCCAGCAGGCTGGCGTGGGTCGCCGACCGGCGGTAGCCGTCGGGATCCTGGTAGGCGGGGTACGGCGCGTCGATGGCGTCGATGCCGGCCGCCTCGGGCCGCGGCCAGGATCTGGACCCGGGCGAAGTGCCAGAAGTCGCCGGGGTACGTCGCTGACCGGGTCGAAGTTGCCGTCGACGCGAGCGTGCATGCGACGCCGACAGGTCGCCGGCCCCGAAGATGATCGCCTCGAGCCGGTCGCTCGACCGGGCGATCTCGGCGGCGTTGGCCAGGCCCTCGGCCTCCTCGATCAGCACCTCGAGGCCGATGCGCTTGGTCAGCCCGAGCTTGGCCTCGAGCTGGGTGAGCAGGACGTCGAACCACCAGACGTCGCGGGCCGAGCGGGCCTTCGGGACGATGATGACGTCGAGCGCCTCGCGGGCGCCGGTGACGACCTCGATGACGTCGTCGTGGCACCACGGCGTGTCGAGGCCGTTGACCCGCACGGCCCGCACGGTCCGGCCCCAGTCCTGCCCGGTCAGGGCGGCCGACGGCGATGCCGCGGGCCGCTCCTTGGCACGATCGGGGCGCAGGCGTCCTCGAGGTCGAGGAACACGAGGTCGGCGCCCGACGAGGGCGCCTTCGCGCACATCTTCTCGCTGCTGGCCGGCGTGGCCAGCTCGGATCGTCGAGCTCGGGGTGGCTGACACGGGGCCTCCGTGGTTCGGGCAGGTCGGTGGACGGCGATCGGCGATCGACCTCGGTCAGATGACGGCCTGCCCCGCAGGGCGGCGAGGCGCTCGGGGGTCAGACGCCGAGCAACCCGCGGTAGACGGCGTCGTTGTCGGCGCCGAGAGCCCGGCCGAGGTGGTCGACCCGACCGGGCGTCTCGCTCATCTGCACGACCGGTCCCTGCACGCGCATCGGACCGAGGTCGGGGTCGTCGACGCGCACGAAGGTCCCCCGGGCGACGAGGTGCTCGTCGGCGAGCAGCTGGCGGGCGTCGTAGACCGGCGCGGCGGCGACCTCGGCGGCGAGGAACGCCGGCCATGGCCTCGTCGAGGCGTCCGCTCGCCGCACCCACGCCGCGACCAGCGCGTCGACCTCGGGGCCGTGGGCCTGCCCGGCGGACGGGATCCACGTAGTCGGGGTCCTCGGCCAGGTCGGGCCGGCCGATCGCCGCGGAACACCCGCACGGCGATGCTGGGCGACGCGCTGGAGATGGCCAGGTACTTGTCGTCGGCGGTGCGGTAGGCGTTGCGGGGCGCGCTGGCCGGCAGCATGTTGCCGACCCGGCCCGGGATGATCGCCGAGCTGGTCGAAGGCCAGCGTCGACGTCTCGATGAGCCGGGCCAGCGGCTCGATCAGGTTGATGTCGATCGAGCTGGCCCTCCCCGCCGTGCAGGTCGCGGTGGTACAGCGCCATCATCGTCGGCCCAGGTGGCGGCCTGGGCGGCGACGCCGTCGGCCAGCATGAACGGCGGGAGCGTGGGCGGCCCGTCGGGCTCGCCGACGACCTGGGCGAACCCGCTCATGGCCTCGGCCAGGGTGCCGTAGCCGGGCCGGTCGCTGGTGAGGGCCGCCCCGCCCGTAGCCGGTGATGTGCACCATGACGAGCCGCGGGATGGCGGGCGTGGACCGAGTCGTAGTCGAGCCCCCACCGCTCCAGGGCGCTCGGGCGGTTGCCCACGATGAGGACGTCGGTCACGGCGAGCAGCTCGTGGAAGAGGTCCTGGCCCGCGTCCTGGCGGAGGTCGAGGGTGACGCAGCGCTTGTTGCGGCTGATGCTCTTCCAGAACAGCCCGATGCCCGTCCTTGCGGCTCGCCCCAGGTGCGCATGGGATCACCCGTGCCCGGTTGCTCGACCTTGATGACGTCGGCCCCGAACTCTCCGAGCATGGTGGCGGCCATCGGCCCGGCGGCCAGGGTGGCGGCGTCGACGACCCGCAGACCCGTCGAGCGGGAGGACCGGGTCAGGCACAGTGGCATCGCACGCGGGCCGGGCCAGCCCGAGGTTCTCGCGGAGGGTCGAGCCGGTGTAGCGGTCGCGGAAGCGCTCCCGGCGCTGGAGCTCGGGCACGACCATGCGCACGACGTCCTCGTAGGCGCCGGGAGAATGGGTGGCGGCGATCACGAAGCCGTCGCACGCGTCGGTCGTCCATCCACTCCTCCATCTGATCGGCCACTTCGGTCGCGGTGCCGACGAAGCGGGGGCCCTGGAGGAGAGTGGCCCGGTGACCGGCCAGGTCGGCGAGGGTGATGTCGTCCCCGATGTGTTGGCGCAGGTTCTGGACCAGGCCCCGGATGCCCTGCACGCTCTCGATCAGCTCGTCGGTGATGGGGGCGTCGAGGGGCAGGTCGGAGAAGTCGTGGTTCATCAGCTCCGACAGGAGGGTGAGCGACGCCATCGGGTCGACGAAGTCGTTCAGGAACATCTGCTCGCGCTCGAGGGCGTGCTCCGCGGACTCTCCGATGACCGTGTACACCATCGGCAACATCTTGACCGCTCTCGGGTCGAACGACCGGCCGCCCCGACGCGTTCCTTCTGGTCCCGGTAGTGCGCCTGGGCCACCTCGAGGGCGGGATCGCCCATGAAGATCACCTCGGCCCAGCGGGCGGCGAACTCCCGGCCGCGACCCGAGGAGCCGGCCTGGAGGAAGACCGGACGTCCCTGCGGTGAGCGGGGGACGGTGAGCGGCCCTCGCACGTCGAACCAGTCGCCGTGGAAGTCGAGCTCGTGCACCTTGGTCGGATCGGCGAACTGGCCGCTCACCCGGTCGAGGATCAGGGCATCGTCGTCCCAGCTGTCCCACAGCCCGACGATGGCCTCCATGAACTCGTCGGCCCGGTCGTAGCGCTTGTCGTGGGCGAGGACCTCGTCGACCCCGAAGTTGCGGGCCTCGCTGTCGTTCACCGAGGTGACCACGTTCCATGCCGCCCGGCCGGCCGAGAGGTGGTCGAGGGTGGCGAAGGTGCGGGCGATGTGGAACGGCGGGTAGTAGGTGGTGGAGTAGGTGGCCCCCAACCCGATGTGGGAGGTGGCGGCGGCCACGATGCCCATCACGATGCTGAGGTCCAGCTTGACCGGACGGGCCCCGGTGCGGACCGCTTCGCCGACCGACCCGCCGTAGATGCCCGGCATGGCCAGGCGGTCGTCGAAGAACATCATGTCGAAGCAGCCGTCCTCCAGGGTCCGGCCCAGCTTCTGGTAGTAGCCGGCGTCGAGGAACCCGTGCTCGGTCCCCGGGTAGCGCCACGACCCGGCGTACACGGTGGCGTTGCCGGCCTGCATGAACCCCACCAGGGTCATCTGCTCCTTCGGGGCGGCCATCGGCTCAGCTCCCGGCGGCGACGGCGCGGCGCGCCCGCGAACGAAAGCCCTCGAGCTTCTCGTCGGGGGTGCGGACGCGGGTGCTGCGTGACATCACCGCCACGTCGTGGCCCGCCGCCCGGCTGCCGGAGGGCTCCGACGGTCGCCTCGGCCCGGGGCACGTGGACGAACGGATCGAACGAGTACCACCGCATGGCGTTCTCGTGGGTGATCTTGGCGACCTCGTCGTCGGGGACGGCGTTGGCCTGGAGGACCGCAGTGAGCTCCTCGGGGGCGGTCGGCCACATCGAGTCGCTGTGGGGGTAGTCGGCCTCCCACGCCATGTTGTCGACGCCGATGCGGTGGCGGAGCTCGACCCCGACCGGATCGCTGATGAAGCAGGTCAGGAAGTGCTCGCGGAACACCTCGCTGGGCAGGCGACCGCCGAAGTCCTGGCAGCGTCCATGCCCGGTGCATCTCGTAGGTGCGGTCGATGCGATCGAGGAAGTAGGGAACCCAGCCGGTGCCGCCCTTCGGAGAGGGCGATGCGCAGGTCGGGGAAGTTCTTGAGCACACGAGACCACAACAGGTCGGCCGCCGCCGACTGGATGTTCATCGGCTGCAGCGTGATCATCACGTCAGGCGGGGAGTCGACGGCCGGGATGGAGAGCCGACCCGACGAGCCGAGGTGCACGGACAGGACGGTCGCCGGTGTCGCAGCACGCCTTCCACACCGGGTCCCAGTACTCGTCGTGGAAGCTCGGGAAGCCGAGGGCGGCCGGGTTCTCGGTGAAGCTCAGGGAGTGGCAGCCCTTGGCGGCGCAGCGCCGGATCTCCTGGGCGGTGAGCTCGGCGTCCCAGATCATGGGGACGGCCATGGGGATGAACCGGCCCGGATGGGCCCCGCACCACTCGTCGATGTGCAAGTCGTTGTAGGCCCGGACCAGCGCGTGGGACAGGTCGAGGTCGTCGGTCATGAAGACCCGGGCGGTGAAGGTCGGGAACGACGGGAAGTTCATCGACGCCAGGACGCCGCCGGCGTCCATGTCCTTCACCCGCTCGTCGACGTCGTAGCAACCGGGCCGCACCTCGTCGAGGCTCTGCGGCTCCATGCCGTACTCCTCCTTGGGGCGGCCGGCGACGGCGTTGAGCGCCGCCGTCTCCATGACCACGTCGCCGAAGGTCCACACGTCGTTGCCCGCCTCGTTCCTCACGAGCTTCGGGGCCCGGTCCAGGTAGGCCGCGGACAGGTGGTGGACGAACAGGTCGGGTGGCTCGATGAGGTGGTCATCGACGCTGATGAGGATGAGGTCGTCGGCTTCCATGGGTTCCCCCCGTTGCGAGAACATCATTATCGCTTGTGAGAAGCTTCTTGGCAATCAGCCGACGCGTCGTTCACGCCGGCGTGGACCCGGCCGCCTCTCCCCCACGGGTGAGATCGACCACCACCTTGCCGATCGCGCCGCCGTCAGCCACCCGCCGAAGGGCCGCGACGACGTCGCCGAGGCCGTACACAGCACCGACGTGGGGCATCGCTTCGCCCCCCGAGAAGAGCTCCATGAGCGCGGCCTCGTTGGCGGTGAACTGCTCCGGTTCGTGGGTGGCGAAGTCGATGAACTGGAACCCGAGGATCTGGATGCCCTTCAACAGCACGAGGTTGAGGGGGATCCGAGGGATCACCCCCGACGCGTACCCGACGGTGACGAACCGTCCGCCGTAGCGCAGCGAGCGCAGCGCCGGCTCCGACAGATCGCCGCCCACGGGGTCGACCACGACGTCGACCCCGCCGGGCAGCTGCTCCCGGAGCGCCTGGCGCAGGTCGCCCTCTCGGTGGTCGATGAGGGTGCTGGCGCCGTAGGAGGCGGCGACCTCCAGCTTGTCGGCCGAGGAGGCCACGGCGGTCACCGAGGCGCCCAACACCGAACCGAGCTGGACCGTGGCCAGGCCCACGCCTCCACCGGCCCCGAGCACCACCAGGCGCTCGCCGGGTTGGAGCCGGGCGACAGAGCGGAGCACGTGCCACGCCGTGCGGTGGGCGACGCCGAAGGCGGCGGCGGTGACGTCGTCGACGCCGTCGGGGGTCGGCGTCAGCGACGAGGGAGGGAGGACCGCCTGCTCGGCGAAGGCACCGACCAGCCCCGTGCCGAAGACGCGGTCGCCGACCGCGACCCCGGTGACGTCGTCGGCGACCTCCTCGACCACACCGGCCAGCTCGCTGCCCGGCACGAACGGTGTCGGCACCTCGATCTGGTAGTCGCCGGCGATGATCAACACGTCGGGGAAGTTGACCGCGGCCGCCCCCACCGCCACCCGCACCTGGCCGGGGCCCACCTCGGGCACAGGGACCTCCTCGACGACGATCACGTCCGGAGGTCCGTTGGTGCGACACACGGCGGCCCGCACCTCAGCGGCCCTGCCAGGCCGGAGCCCGCTTCTCCACGAAGGCCCGGGCCCCCTCCTTGGCGTCGTCGCTGGTGAACACGACGCTCCGCCAGTGGTCACGTCGAGCCCGCGCCGCCGCCGGGTCGGACGCCCACAGCCGCACCAGCTCCTTCGAGGCGGCCACCCCCAGCGGGCCGTTGGCGGCGATCCGCTCGGCCAGCTCGATGGCGGTGGGGAGGACGTCGGCGGGTGGCACCACCCGGTTGACCAGGCCCAGCTCGTAGGCCCGGTCGGCGTCGATGAGCTCACCGGTGAGGGTCAGCTCCAGCGCCACGGCGAGAGGGATCCTCGTCCCGAGGGTGGTGCCCGAGCCCCCGGAGAACAGGCCCCGCTTCACCTCGGGCAGACCGAAACGGCTGTCGGTGGAGGCGACGACGACGTCGCAGCCCAGCAGCATCTCCATGCCCCCGGCCACCGCCGCGCCGTTGGCCGCTCCCACCATCGGGACGGCGACGTCGCCGTCCTGGAGGCGCTTGAACACGTCGAGGTCCCGCTCCCGACCCTCCCCCGACGCACCCTGGTCGGCGAACTCCCGCAGGTCGAGCCCGGCCGAGAAGGTCCGTTCACCGGTTCCGGTGAGCACCACGGCCCGCACCTGCGGATCGGCCTCTGCCTCGGTGATGCCGGCGGCCAGACCGGCGATGACGGTGCCGTTGAGGGCGTTGCGGGCCTCCGGTCGGTCGATGCGCAGGACGAGGACGGCGCCGTGGCGCTCGCTCACCAGCTCGGGTGAGCTCATCCCCGGTAGTCCGTGCTCTCGGCCAGGTCGGCGGCCGAGGCCATGAGCTCCAGGATCACCGGCCCGTAGGCCTGCAGGGTCGGGTTGTCACCGGCCCGCTGGAAGCCCTGCTCGAGCACGACGGCCAGCTTCCACTTGGCCAGCACGCAGTAGTAGTCGATGTCGTCGACCTGCCGGCCCGACACCTCGCCGTAGCGGGCGACCACCTCCGACCGGCTGGGCATGCCGCTCATGTCCACGTAGGAGATCTCGTTGTCGGCCAGGTCGGGGTCCTCGGGCCAGCCGTGCACGACCCACCCGAGATCGAGCTTCGGGTCCCCGACGGTTCCCATCTCCCAGTCGACGATGGCGGCCAGGCGGGCCGGCCCACCGTTTCGGTACATGACGTTGGCGAACTGGTAGTCGCCGTGCATGAGGCCGGGGACGAAGTCGATCGGCTGGTGGGCTCGGAGCCACGCCGCCGCCTCGTCGAAGCCGGGCAGGTCGCGGCCCTTGATCCGCTCGAGGAAGGCCGTCCACCGGTCGACCTGGCGTTCGTGGAAGCCATCGGGCCGGCCAAGGTCCTCGAGACCGGCCGCCCGCCAGTCGACCTTCGACAGGCGGGCGATCCCGTCGACCAGTTCGAAGGCCAGCCCCCGGCGGGCGTCGAGGTCGGTGGCGAAGGGTTCCGGCCAACCATCGGTCAGACCCATCGGCGACCAGCCGTCCACCCACCCCATGACGTAGAAGGGCCGGCCCAGCACCGAGCTGTCGTCGCAGTAGGCGATGGCCTCGGTGTGGGGCACCTCGGTGCCGTCCAGGGCCTGGATGATCCGCCATTCACGGTGGATGCCGACGTCGCGCGCCTCGGGGGCGCTGGTCGGGGGCATGCGCAGGGCACCGTGGAGGTCCCCGCGGGTGATCTCGTAGATCTCGTTCTGGGTGCCACCGGACACGAAGGCGGCACTGATCGGCTCACCCTTGCCGGGTACCTCCTGCCCGTCGAGCCAGGTGGCCAGGCGGTCGGTGTCGATCATCAGAGGTTCCCCACTTCGTGCTCGAGGACGTCGGCGTACTTGGCCAGGGCGGCCTCCCGGCGGGTCGGCAGGTACTGGGTCGGCCACAGCCCCGGGCTGGGCTCGTAGTCACGGAGCACCTGCTTGGCCACGGTGACCTTGTGCACCTCGGTGGGACCGTCGGCCAGACCCATGACGCTCGCTCCCATCATCATCTGGGAGAAGGGCATCTCGTTGCTGACGCCCAGCGCGCCGTGGACCTGGATGGTCCGCCAGGCGATGTCGTGCAGCACCGTGGGCATCGTCACCTTGATGGCGGCGATGTCCTTGCGGACCTTCAGGTAGTCGTTGTGCCGGTCGATCGACCAGGCCGTGTAGAGCACGTAGAGCCGGAACTGCATGAGCTGGGCGTAGGAGTCGGCGATGTAGCCCTGCACGAACTGCTTCTCGGAGAGTCGCCCACCGGAGACCTCCCGGCTGAGCGCGCGCTCGCACATGGCGTCGAGGCCCATCTGGGCCATGCCGATGGTGCGCATGGCGTGGTGGATTCGGCCCCCACCGAGGCGGGTCTGGGCCACGGCGAAGGCCTGGCCCTCGCCCCCGAGCAGGGCGTCGGCCGGTACCCGGACGTCCTCGTAGTGGATGAGGGCGTGCATGCCCTCCTCCTCGCTCTCCCCCGCCAGCCCCGAGTTGCGCACGATGTTGACGCCGGGGGTGTCGGTCGGGACCAGGAACATGGACATGCCCTGGTAGGCGCTCGTGTCGGGATCCGACACGGCCATCACGATGAGGAACGACGCGGTGCGGGCGTTGGAGGAGAAGTACTTCCACCCGTTGATCACCCACTCGTCGCCGTCCTTCACGGCGCGGGTGGTGAACAACGTCGGGTCCGAGCCACCCTGAGGTTCGGTCATCGAGTAGCAGGAGAAGACCTCGCCCTCGAGGAGCGGCCGCAGGTAGCGCTCCTTCTGGGCCTCGGTGCCGTAGTGGGCGATGATCTCGGCGTTGCCGGTGTCAGGGGCCTGGCAGCCGAAGATGATGGGGGCCCATTGCGACCGGCCCAGGATCTCGTTGAGCAGCGACAGCTGCAGCTGGCCGTGCCCCTTGCCGCCCAGCTCGGGCCCGAGGTGCGTGGCCCAGAGGTCCTGACGGCGCACCTCCTCCTTCAACGGGTCGATGACCTTGCGCACGGTGTCGTCGGGCGGCCAGAAGGCCTTGCCCGGCCAGACCAGGTCGAGCGGTTCCACCTCCTCGCGCACGAACTCGTCGGCCCAGTCGAGCTTGGCCTGATACGCCGGATCGGTCTCGAAGTCCCACCCCATGTGGCCCCCTTCCCCTGGATTCCAGAATATGATTCTGGAGATGCAGAATGCAACTAGCAACAGCCAGAACTCGGTTGGAACCCAGCCGACGGGGGATGTGGC
Source organism: uncultured Actinomycetes bacterium (assembly GCA_963793025.1). Lineage (GTDB taxonomy): Bacteria > Actinomycetota > Acidimicrobiia > Acidimicrobiales > Acidimicrobilacustridaceae > CAWBYL01. The sequence goes on along the minus strand of CAWBYL010000004.1, from coordinate 165,244 downwards.
CGAGCGCATCGCCCGCCAGACGCTGGCCAACCGGGCGCCCGACTACTCGAGCGAGGTGCGCCGCCTCCTCGACGCCGGGCGCGACGTCATGGGCCGGTGCGGCACCACGTCGCGCCCACGGGTGGCCGACATCGTGGCCGCAGCCGGTCTCTCCAACGACGCCTTCTACCGGTACTTCCCCTCCAAGGACGTCCTCGTCGCCGCCATCGTCGAGGACGGGGCCGAGCGGCTGCGGAGCTACCTGGTCCACCAGATGGCCAAGGAGCGGTCCCCCGAGGACCAGGTGCGCCGCTGGGTCGGCGGCGTCATGGGCCAGGCCGCCGACGAGGAGATCGCCGCCACCACGCTGGCGGTCATGTGGAACTCGGGCAACCTGCTGGCGTCGGGCTCGTCGAGGCCGTCGGTCAGCGCCCCCCTCGCCCTCCTGCTGCGCGATCCGTTCACCGCCCTCGGCAGCCCCGACCCCGACCTCGATGCCGCCCTGGCCGGGCACGCCGTCGTCGGTCGCCTCACCGACCACCTCTGGGAGAAGAGCCGGCCGACGAAGGCGGAGACCGCCCACCTCGTCGCCTTCTGCGTACGAGCCGGATCGGGCTCGTCCACCGTCAGACCTTCCGGGTGATGCCCCCGTCGACCCGGATGATGGCGCCGGTGGTGTAGCTCGACGCCGCGCTGGCCAGGTGCAGGGCCAACGGAGCGATCTCCTCGGGGCGGCCCAGCCGACCGAGGGGCACGAAGCCACCTTCTCGGGCCTCTTCCGACCAGGAGTTGGTGACGTCGGTGAGGAAGGGGCCGGGGAGGATGGCGTTCACCCGGACCGACGGGGCGAAGGCCTCGGCCAGCCCGACGGTCAGCGCGTTGAGCCCGGCCTTGGCGCAGGCGTAGGGCAGCTCGTTGGTGCTGGCCACGAGCGAGCCGGTGGTGCCGATGTTGATGATCGAGCCACCGTCGTGGGCGACCATGTGCGTGCCGGCCAGCACGGCCAGCCGGAAGGGCCCCTTGAGGTTGACGGCGAACGTCTTGTCGTAGAGCTCCTCGGTGACGGCGTCCAGGCTCTCGTACAGCGGAGACATCCCGGCGTTGTTGACGAACACGTCGAGGCGGCCCATCTGCTCGAGCGTGTCGGCGACGAGCCGGTTGCAGTCGTCCCACCGACCGACGTGGGCGGCGATGGCGACCGCCCGCTTACCGGTGGCCGAGGTCACCTCGTCGGCCGCCCGCTCGCAGGCGTCGAGCTTCCGGGAGGAGATCACCACCTCGGCGCCGGCCTCGGCCAGGGCCTGCACGATCGCCCGCCCGATGCCACGGGAGCCACCGGTCACGACGGCCACCTTCCCGGTCAGGTCCTGGAGTGCTGCGCCGTCGCTCACGAGAGGCATCGTCGCGCGAACCGCACCGGCCCGTTCTCCGTCGCCCGCAGCGGTTCTGATAATCTCGCTCGCGCCCAGCGGAAAGGGCGTTGCCCCCCCGTCCGCTGGCTCGCCCCAAGGAGCACCATGGCTCGTCCTCGTACACCGCAGCCGCCCGTCCACCTCGTGAGCCATCGGATGCTCGACGTCGCCGCCGGTGTGATCGTCGAACCAGGGGACCTGCTGGTCCAGGACGGCCGCATCCTGGAGGTCGCGCCTCGCTCCGTGCCCGCCGACGCCGTCACCCTCGACCTGGGCGACGTCACCCTGTTGCCGGGGCTGATGGACATGGAGGTCAACCTGTTCATGGGTGGCCCCGACCACCGGAGTCCCCTGATCCCCGTGCAGGAGGATCCCGCGGTGCGCACGCTGCGGGCGGTGGCCAACGGCCGACGGACCCTGCGGGCCGGCTTCACGACCGTCCGCAACCTCGGCCTGTTCGTCCAGACCGGCGGTCTCCTGCTCGATGTCGCCCTCAAGAAGGCGATCGACCTGGGTTGGGTCGACGGCCCCAACGTGGTCCCCGCCGGTCACGCCATCTCCCCCACCGGCGGACACCTCGACCCCACCGTCTTCCAGAACCTGGCACCCCACGTGCTGCCCATCACCCTCGAAGAGGGCATCGCCGACGGCGTGCCGGAGGTGCGCAAGGCCGTCCGCTACCAGATCAAGTACGGCGCCCAGCTGATCAAGGTCAGCGCGTCCGGGGGCGTGATGTCCCACACCGGCCCGGCCGGGGCCCGGCAGTACTCCACCGAGGAGCTCGAGGCCATCGCCGACGAAGCCCACCGCGCCGGGCTCAGGGTCGCCGCCCACTGCCACGGCGACGAGGCGGTGCGGGTGGCGGTCGAGTCGGGCATCGACTGCATCGAGCACGGGTCGCTGATGAGCGACGCCACCATCGACCTGCTCGTCGAGCGGGGCACGTTCCTCGTGGCCACGACCTACCTGAGCGAGGCCATGGACACCTCCCACGCGGCACCGGAGCTGCAGGCCAAGGCGGCCGAGGTCTTCCCTCAGGCCCGTCGGACCATCAGCCGGGCCATCGAGCGGGGGGTGAAGGTGGCGTGCGGCACCGACGCCCCGGCCATCCCCCACGGCCGCAACGCCAAGGAGCTGGTCGCCCTCGTCGATCGGGGGATGACACCGCTGCAGGCCATCCGGTCGGCCACCCTCGTGGCCGCCGAGCTCATCGACGTCGACGACCGCGGGCGACTCGACGCGGGGCTACGAGCCGACGTGGTGGCTGTGCCCGGCAATCCTCTCGACGACATCACCCTCACCGAGCAGGTGTCGTTCGTGATGAAGGGCGGAACGATCCACCGTCACGACGGGGCCGCCTGACCGTCCCGGTCCGTCAGCGGACGCCGATGCCGTTGACCAGGAGGTCCCACAGCTCCTCAGCCGGGTCCGCCTCCTTGCGCACCGAGACGCCGGCGATGGTCGAGGAGAAGGCGTTGAACATGATGGCCTCGAGCATGGTTCCCGACAGGAAGCTGTTGCGCAGCCCCGGCCGGATGACACCGGCGGTGCTGGCCCCGTCGAGGATCTCGTTGAACAGGGCGACGATCGGGGCGAAGGCCCGGGCCGCCTCGGCGGGATGGTCGGTGAGCAGGCGTTGGGCGAAGTCGACCATCACCGGGGTGGTGGGCGCGCCCTTGGTCCCGCCCTTGGTCGACTTGGGCCCCGACGCCTTGCTGTTCGTGCGCGGGCGCGACATCCGGTAGTGCTCGACCACGAAGACGTGCAGGCGCTCGAGGGGGTCCTCGACTCCGTCCAGCTGGCGCTCCAGGGTCTCGGCGCTGGAGCGCACCAGCTCCTCGAAGAGGGCGAGAAGCAGCTCGTGCTTGCCCCCGAAGTACTGGTAGAAGCTGCGGAGCGACTGGCCCGAGCGCTCGACGACCTCCTGCACCGTGAAGTCCTTGCCGGCGTTCTCCTCCATGAGCTCCATGGCGGCGTCGAGGAACCGCTGCACCCGGCTCTCGGCCCGCGTGCGGGCCGAATCGAGCGACCGGGCGACGGCCAGCTCCCGCCACGTCGGAGCGGCGCCGGCGGTCGAGGAGTCGGAGGACGGTTCCTTCGTCACGGGCGAGAGACTAGTCCGTCCATGGGTAGACCGAGGTCTCCGTCAGCGAAGAAGAGAGTTTTTTGTGACCTAGAACACAGTTCTCCGCGACCCCGGGCCGAGGAGCGTCGAGGCGGAGGGAGCCGTCCTCGACGGCGTCAGACCGAGGGCTCGAGGACGGCGTCCATGGTGGCCGCACCGCTGTCGGGGACCCGTGGCTGGCGCCACACCTCGACGGGGAACGAGACGTTCACCAGCGAGTAGCAGAGCCACAGGAGCCGCGTGGCGTCCTCCGGCAACGCACTCAGCTCGTACTGGTCGAGATGGGCCATGGCATCGGGCAGCCGGGGGAAGGCCACGTCGTAGAAGGCCTGGAGCTCGGCCATCGAGCTGTCGAGGCGCTGCGCGTAGCGCTCGGCCTCGGTACGCCGCGACCAGTCGGCGGCGAAGGGCTCGAGGTCGGCGAACCCGGCGGGGAGGACGGCGGTCATCGATGGCTCCTGGTCACGAGGGGGAGGGGATCTCGACGGGCGTGTCGAGGAGGCCCTTCTGGAAATCGGTCACGTGGTCGCGGGCCGTCTTGTGGAGGTGGCGCAGGAGGATCTCCTGGTCGTTCAGCGGGAACTCGGTGACGACCCTGGTCTCGAGCATCGACTGCGTGGCCTCCAGCGTGTTGCCGTCCTGGAGGGCGTACTCCTTGAACGTGACCGCGGCGAGCTCCTGACGCAGACGGTCGGTGGCGTTCTTCGGGGGCACGAAGTACAGGTTCCCCTCGAAGATGTGGGTGTTGTAGGACGTCGGCCAGTAGTGGTAGGTGAGGTACCAGCCCGGTGCCCAGATCAACAGCATGAAGTTGGGGAAGAAGACGAACGAGTCGATTCCCCAGGTGCGGTGCCGCGAGGGGTTCACGCCGGGGGGCAGCTCGGCCAGGCCGGGGAGGTCGGGTGGATCCCACGGGCCGAAGAGGCCGCTGCGCAGCACCCGTTCGATGGGCTTGACCATGCTCGGATCCTTGGGCGGGGCCATGCCTCCCCACGACGAGACCATGCCGTGGGGGCCGTCGATCTCGTAGGCGAGCGCCTCGTACCCGTAGCCGCTGAGCTTGCGGGATTCCTCGGCCGTGGCCTGCTTCGCGTGCAGGATCGGTGCGTGGTAGAACTCGGCGAAGGCGTCGATGAACAGCTTCCAGTTGCTCCCGATCTCGGCCCGGTACTTGTAGACCTCGGTCATGTCGTCGAACGGGTAGCCCTCGAGGCCGGCGCCGAGCCCGCCCATGAACTCTGTCAGCGGTGCGGCGTCAGGATCGAGGTTCACGAAGATGAACCCCTCCCACACCTCGCACCGCAGGGCGACCAGACCCCACCTCGACCAGTCGGTCTCGAAGAACTCCGACTCCTGTTGCACGAAGGTGAGCGCACCCTCGAGGTCGTAGCGCCAGCCGTGGTACTTGCAGGTGAACTGCCGGCAGGTGCCGCTGGTCTCCTCGTGGGGGAAGTCGTTCCACACGAGCTTGTTGCCCCGGTGACGACAGATGTTGTGGAAAGCCCGGATCTCGCCGTCACCGCTGCGGACGACGATCACCGCGGTACCGGCGGCATCGAGCTCCTTGGTGAAGTAGTGGCCGGCCCGACGAACCTGCTCGATCCGCCCGACGTTCAACCAGGTCCGGCGGAAGATCGCCTCACGCTCGAGCTCGTAGTGCTCGGGCGAGATCGAGTCCTCGTAGGTGACCGGAGCGGTGCCCAGATCGGGGTAGTGCTCGGTCCACGTACCCTCGGCCGGCTTCTCGAAGTGAGCCATGTTCGTTCAGTCCCTCCAGGCGATCGGTGCGGCCATGATATCAATAATCTCTTTGAAAGAGAAGATCATTTCCACTTGACCAGATCGTCATCGACCGGGACGCGGAAGGAACGGAAGAGCATGGCCAGCAGGTCGTAGGCGCCCACGGTGAACACGAGGTCCATCAGCTGCTGCGTGTCGAGGGCCCCGGTGAGCTCCGCCCAGGTCCCGTCGCTGATGTCAGCGTCGTCGATCAGCTCGTCGACGGCCCGGACCAGCACCTGATCGAAGGGCTCCCACCCGTCGGCGTCCGGGCCCTCCTTCACCCGCTGGACGTCCTCGGCGAGGAGGCCGACGTCCCCGGCGAGCACGGCGTGCTGGAGCCACTCGTACTCCGAGTCCCGTTTCGCCGCCACGCGCAGGACGATCAGCTCACGCTGGCGAGTCGTCAGCGTGGTGGCGAAGAGGATGTGGCCGTTGAAGGTGTTGTAGGCGTGGGTCAGTGTCGGGTGGTGGGCCAGGGTCCCGAGGGCGTTGAGCCCCTTCGGGCGGTCACCGCCCTGCTCGGGGAACGGGTGCCTCGGCACCGGCGGATGGAGGGCGGCGATGGCCGCCCGCATCTCCGCGGGCCACTCCTGCACCGGGACCGGCGGGACACGGGGTTCGTCAGGTCGTGCGGCCACCGTTGACCCCCATGATCTGGCCCGTCACGTAGCCCGCCTCGTCACTGACCAGGAACGCCGTCATCGCCGCGATGTCGGCCGGCAACCCCGCCCGCCGCACCGGCGTCTGCTCGGCGTGGTACTCGATGCCCTGGCCGAGCTGCCCGGCGGCGTCGGCGGCGCGGAGCATCGGTGTGTCGATGAACTCGGGCGGGATGGTGTTGACGGTGATGCCCTTCGGCCCGAGCTCCAGGGCCAGGGCCTTGGTGAAGCCCATCACCCCGGCCTTGGCCGCCACGTAGTGGGTCATGAGGGGCTGACCGGACTGGGCAGCCGACGAGGAGATGTTGACGATCCGACCCCACCCCTCCTCCACCATCGACGGCACCACCGCCTGGCAGCAGTTGAAGGTGCCCGTGAGGTTCACCTCGAGGATGCGGTTCCACACCTCGGGCGTGATGGAGAGGAACCGGTCGAAGCCGTCCAGACCGGCGTTGTTCACCAGGATGGTCGGCCGGCCGAGGCGCTCACCGACCTCGGTGACCCCGGCCTCGATGCCCGGCCGGTCGGTGACGTCGACCTCCAACCCCAGGGCGGTGCCCCCCACCGCTTCGATCCCCTCGGCGGCGGCGGCGGACGCTTCGGCGTCGCGGTCGAACAGGGCGACGGCGGCGCCGTCGGCGGCCAGGCGCTGGGCGATGGCCAACCCGATGCCGGAGCCTCCGCCGGTGACGATGGCCGTGCGGCGAGCGGTCACTGGATGGCCTCGTCGCCGGCGAAGGTCGTGCGGTGCATGTCCCGGGGTGAGCTGGAGTCGTAGGGACAGGCCCGGTGCAGCACACCCCGGTTGTCCCAGATGACCATGTCGCCGACGCTCCACTGGTGGCGGTACACCATCTCCGGGGCGGTCGAGCGCACGACCAGCTCGGCCAGCAGGGCTCGACCCTCGTCGAGGTCCATGCCGACCACGTGGTCGGCCGTCGCGCCGATCACCAGTGATCGTCGGCCCGACTGGTGTCGCCAGACCAGCGGATGCTCCTTGGAGGGCCGCTGGCGCCACAAGGCGAGCTGCTCGTCGGTGGGGTCGTCGTTGGCCAGCCGTTGGGCCGCCTCGAAGGTGTGGACCACCCGCACCTCGGCGAAGCGCTCCTTCTCCTCGTCGGTCAACGCCTCGTAGGCGGCGTAGGAGCTGGCGAACTCCGTCTCGCCACCGGAGTCGGCCACGGCGTGGGCGGTGAGCATCGTCGCCATGATCGGGATGTCGTCGGTGCACCCGTCGATGTGCCAGTCGAAGGTGCCGCGAAGGTAGGCCGCCGCCCGGTTCTTCGTCGGGTCGAGGGTGACGCGGAAGATCTCCGCGTTCTCACCGTGGCCGAACAGCTCCACCGTCCCGAGCTTGCGGCTGAACGCCACCTGGGCCGAGTCGTCGAGGTGCATGTCGGCGAAGACGAGCACCCCGTTGTGCTCCAGGGCCTCGAGCGTCCACCCGGCAAGGGCCTCGTCGTCGACCAGCCGCTGCCGGTCGACGCCCACGACCCTGGCGCCGACGGAGGCCTGCAGCTTCTCTGCGGCGATCACGGACATGTCGGTCTCCTCTACTCGCCGGACAATCCCCTGTGCCGTCTCACAGAAGATCACTCTACATCAGCGAGAACATGCTTTCCACAGTTCAGAGCTGCCCGTCGCGCAGCCGTTGGCGGAGCCGGAACTTCTGGACCTTGCCTGAAGGTGTCCGGGGGAACTCGTCCACCACGTGCACCGATTCGGGCCATTTCTGGCGAGCCAGGCCGACACGGGCGAGGTGGTCACGCACGGCATCGAGCGTGGGGGGCGTCATGTCGTCGCGAACCCGTACCACCGCCGCCGCGCGCTCGCCGAGGCGCTCGTCGGGCGCGGCCACCACGCACACCTCGGCCACCGCGGCGAGCCCCATCAGCTCCTCCTCGACCTCCTGGGCACTGATGTTCTCGCCGCCCCGGATGATGACGTCGCTGATGCGGTCGGTGATCGTCAGGTAGCCCTCGTCGTCGAGGACACCGATGTCGCCGGTGTGGTACCAGCCGTCCCCGTCGAAGACGGTGCGCGTCAGCTCCGGATCGATGTAGCCGGCGAAGCAGTCCGGGCCCCGGCTGAGGATCTGTCCGTCGGCGTCGAGGCGGATCTCCACGCCGGGCAGGACCCGACCGTCGGTCCCGAGCCGCTTGGCCTCGGGGTCATCGAGCAGGCACCCGGTGATGGAAGGGTGCTCGGTGCTGCCGTACGAGCGGAAGGCCCGGATGCCGAGGGAACGCAGCCGCTCCATGACGGCGAGCGGCACCGGGGAGCCACCGAGGCCGGCGAAGGGCATCATGGCCAGGTGCTCGTCACGGAAGTCGGGGTGGTCCAGCAGGCTCGTCATGAAGTAGGTGGCGCCGCCCCCCACACCGAGTCCGTGCTCGCTCATCAACCGCAGCACCTCCCCCGGATCCCAGACGTCGACCATGTTCACCGGCCGGTGGCGCAGCATCGGCACCAGGAAGGCGTTCACCATCCCGATGAAGTGGCCGACCGGCGCTCCGGTGATCTGGGGCGGGCCGCCCCCGGGGAACATGTAGTCGAGCTGGCGGGTCTCGCAGCCGATCGTGCGGTGGGAGTGGACGACGCCCTTGGGGTCCCGTGTCGTGCCCGACGTGAAGCCGACCACGGCCGGGGCGTCGGGGTCGACGGCCGCAGGACCGGTCACGGGCGGGCCGCCCACCATCGACCCGAAGGGTCGCGCACCCGGCGGCAGCGCCTCGGCGGGAGTGTCACCCACCACCAACCAGGTGGCCACCGGATGCTCGGCGAGCAGCGACTCGTAGGTGACGAGGTAGTCCGAGTGCCCGAAGCGATCAGCGGTGACCACCACCGTCGGGCGGGCGGTCTGGAGGATGTAGCCGACCTCCTTGGGTCCGTAGAAGTGCACGATGGGCACCACCACCGCACCCAGGTAGCAGGCCGCCCAGAAGGTGATGCCGGCCTCGACCCAATTGGGCAACTGGAACACGACGACATCGCCCGGGCCCACCCCACGAGCTCGCAACGAGCCCGCCAACTGGCGCGCCGCCCGGTCGACGTCAGCGAACGTGCCCGACCACGGACGCACCTTCGAGAACACGCGGAACGGCAGGGCGCTCATGGTGGCGAGGCCGTCGGCGACCGTCGAACCGAGGGCGGTGTCGTCCCACCAGCCCTCCGCTCGGTAGCGCGCACCGAGCTCCGGCGCCACGGTCCGAAGGCCCCAGTCACGTCCCGTCGCGTCCATCGACTCCCCCACGACACTCCCCTCCCCGGCTGATCTCGTTGGCAGTGTCCCACGGCGACGACGACGGCCGCTAGCCCCGTTGCCGCTAGAAGAGAACTTCGTTATCGTCGTGCCCATGGCCGCTCCGTCCCCGTCCGCTCCGTCGGCGGGAGGTGTTCGGGACCACCGGTTCCACCCGCTCCGTGTGGCCCGGATCGTCCCCGAGACGGCCGACGCGGCGTCGTTCGTGCTCGAGGTCCCCGACGACCTGACCACGGCCTTCACCTACGAGCCCGGCCAGTTCTGCACCTTCCGGGTGACGCTCGACGGCCAGCACCACCACCGCTGCTACTCCATGTCGTCGTCGGCCGCCCTGGGTGAGCCCCTGCAGGTGACCGTCAAGCGCGTCACCGACGGCCTCGTCTCCAACTGGATGAACGACGCCCTCGTCGCCGGCGACACCATCGACGTCGCCCCTCCGGGCGGCCAGTTCTGCCTCAGCGAGGGCGAGGGCCCGATCCTCGCCTTCGGCGCGGGGAGTGGGATCACACCCATCATCTCCATCGTGAAGACGGCCCTCGCCACCACCGATCGCCCGGTCCGCCTCCTCTATGCCAACCGCGACCCCGGGTCGGTCATCTTCGGCGACGACCTCGATCAGCTCGCCGCCCGCCACGGCGACCGCTTCGACCTCCGCTACCACTTCGACCTCGACTCCGGCTTCCTCACTCCCGAGGACGTGGCGCGCCTCGTCGTCGACGTCGTCGACCCCGAGGTGTTCGTGTGCGGTCCCGGGCCGTACTTGGATCTCGTCGAGCGGACGCTCGTCGACCAGCACGTGCCGGCCTCCCGGATCCACATCGAACGGTTCTCCTCCACGGACCTCCCCGGCCCCACCGGTCCGGTTCCGGAGGAGGAACCGGGCACCGTACGTGTCACCATCGAGCTCGACGGGCGGGTGGAGACCACCGACCACCACCCCGGAACGACCATCCTGCAGACGGCCCGCCAGATCGGCCTTTCCCCTCCGTTCTCGTGTGAGATGGGGAACTGCGCGACCTGTATGGCCAAACTGATCGACGGCGAGGTGATGATGCACACCAACACGGTGCTGACCGACGACGAGGTCGCCGACGGTTGGGTGCTGACCTGCCAGTCGGTGCCGACCACCTCGTCGGTGCACGTCGTCTACGGACTCGAGGAGATGTGACCGTGCCTGTCCCCGAACCACCCATCGACGACGTGATCGAGATCGAGCAGCTTCTCGCCCGCTACGCCGTCGGCATGACCAAGGACGACGTCGAGGCGGTGATGGACGTGTTCACCGCCGACGGCAGCTACACCGCGTTCGGCGACGTCTACCCCATACCCGACTTCCCCCGCCTGGTCGCCGCGGCGCCGAAGGGCCTGTTCATGGTCGGCCCTCCCGCCCTCGAGCTCGATGGCGACACCGGCACCGGCGAGCAGCCGTTGTGCTTCATCGACCAGACGAACCACGCCATGCGCATCGGTTGGTACACCGACACCTACCGGCGCACCGATCATGGGTGGCGCCTGCAGACCCGGGCGATGACCTTCCTCCGCAAGAGCGGCTCACGCGACTCGGGCCGGGCCCACGACCCGACCCGACCCCAGCCGACCGCGAACTGACGACACCCCCCATGGAGCTCGACGACTACCGGTCCGCGTTCGACGCCTGGCTGGACGACAACGCCGACGCCCTCTCCCCGTCCTACCCGGGCAAGGGCACCCTCGACAGCCAGATGGACCAGATCGCCAAGGTCAAGCGCATGACCTTCGACGCCGACTTCATGCGCTGGGGCTGGCCCGAGCGGGTCGGCGGTCTCGGCGGTTCCACGTTGCTGCGGGCCTACCTCCAGGAGGCCGTCACGGCGCGCGACCTGGTCGAGCCCGGCCTGTTCTCGATGCAGGAGGTCCTCGCCCCCACGATGATCGACTTCGCCTCGCCGGACCTGGCCGCGACCATGGTGCCCCGGCTGCTCCGCGGCGACGAGACGTGGTGCCAGGGGTTCTCCGAGCCGGGCACGGGTTCGAACCTCGGCTCGCTCACCTGTCGCGCCGAGCGCGACGGCGACACCTGGCGGGTGACGGGGCAGAAGGTCTGGACCAGCCTGGCCCAGTTCGCCGAGCGCTGCGTCCTGCTCACCCGGACGGGGACGCCCGAGTCGGCCCACCGGGGCATCACCGCCCTCTTCGTCGACATGGACTCCCCCGGCATCACCGTGCGACCGATCGAGACGATGCACGGCTCACCCGAGTTCTCCGAGGTCTTCTTCGATGACGTCGTGGTCCCCGATGACCGCATGCTGGGCGACGAGGGCCAGGGGTGGAGCGTGGCCATGGATCTCCTCCCCTACGAACGCAGCACCGCCCTGTGGCAGCGCGCCGCCTTCCTCCATCGCTGTCTGCAACAGCTCCTCGATCTCGCCCCGGCCGAGCACCTCGACCCGGTGCGGGTCGCCGAGGTGACCCAGACCCTCTACGCCTTCCGCGCCCGTTCACGGGCCACCCAGCACCGCATGGCCGCCGGTGGGGATCTCGGGCCGGAGACCTCGATCGACAAGGTCCTGCTCGCCACCAGCGAACAGGCCGTCTTCGACCTCGTCGCCGAGGTCCTCCCGGCCGAGGTGGCCGTCGGCGACGACCCCGCCAGCGAGAAGTGGCGCACGGAGTACCTGTACTCCCGGGCGGCGTCGATCTACGGCGGCAGCGCCGAGATCCAGCGCAACATCATCGCCCGCCGCCTGCTCGACCTCGGGAGCGATCGCTGATGGACGGCGAGGATCTCGAGCTGTTCCGTCGCAGCCTCCAGCACGCCGCCGAGAGCCGCACCGGGAGCGAGCTCGACGCCGCCCTCGAGGAGCTCGGGTGGGCCGACGCCCTCGCCCTGGATCGCCGCGCCGCGATCTCCACGTTGTTCGAGCTCCAGGGACGGGCCCACGCCGCGTCGGGCGCCCTCGATGCGGTGGTCGCGTCCGGCCTCGGCCTCGACCTCGACCCCGAGACCGGGTTGGTGTGGCCGGCCGCCGGTTCGTGGGCGGCACCGGGCACGCTGGCGGGCTCGCGCCTCCGAGTCCACGGGTTGATCTCGCAGGCCACGGCCGACGCCGCCCAGGTGAGTGTCGTGGCCCTCGCCGAAGGCGAAACCGTGGTGGCCACCGTCCCCACCACGGCGTTGAGGGTGCGTCCCGTTCGAGGGGCCGACCCCTGGCTCGGCCTCCACGAGGTGACCACGGAGGGCGCCGTCCTCGACGAGGCGCCACTCCCTCTCGGAGACCGATGGACGACTGCCGTCGCCGACGCCCATCTGGCCCTGGCCCACGAACTGGTCGGCGTGTCGCGGACCATGCTCGACCTGGCCCGGACCCACGCTCTCGATCGCATCCAGTTCGGTCAGCCGATCGCCACCTTCCAGGCCGTCCGGCACCGCCTGGCCGAGACGCTGGTGGCCATCGAGATGGCCGAAGCCCTCATCGACGCGGCGTGGCTCGACGGGTCGCCCCGGTCCGCGGCCATGGCCAAGGCGCTGGCCGGGAGGGAGGCCAAGGTCGCGGCCAAGCACTGTCAGCAGGTGCTCGCCGGCATCGGGTTCACGACCGAGCACGACCTGCACCGCTACATCCGCCGGGCGCTCGTGACCGACACCCTCTTCGGCTCGGCGACGGCGCTGACCGCGGATCTGGGTGCCGAGCTGGTCACCAGCCGTCAGCTCCCTCCCCTGCTGCCGCTCTGACCGTCGTCTGTCGGAGCACCGCCGGCCGCCCCGATCAGCGGGGGACGTCGGAGGTGCTCATGTGCTCGGCAGGCCCAGGATCCGACCGGCGACCAGGTTGCGCTGGATCTGCGAGGTACCGCCCATGACGCTCTGGGAGCGGCTGTACAGGTACACCTTCAGCCCGGTGTCGTCGCCGTCGCCGAGACCGAGGCCGTCGATGGCCAGCGAGGCGTGGCCCACCGACGCCTCGGTCCAGGTCATGAGCAGCTTGTCGACCGATCCCTCCGGGCCGTGGGACATGCCTTCCAGCCGCTCGGACAGCCGCCGGCAGATGTGGAGCCGGAGCATCTCGGTCTCCACGATCGCCCAGGCCAGGTCCCGTCGTGCCTCGGGACCGTACCGGCCCCTGTCCTCGCGAACCGTACGGATCAGGTCGTTGACCTGCTTCTGGTAGCGGCCGGCGAACCCGAGCACGTGGGGCTCGCGCTCGTGGCTCACCACGGTCATGGCCACCGCCCAGCCCCTCCCGGGGGCGCCGATCATGTTGGCCGCCGGAACCCGTGCCCCGTCGAAGAGGACCTCGCCGAACTCCTTGGTGATCCCGTTGATCATCGGGAGCGGCCGCTGCTCGATGCCGGGCTGGTGCATGGGCACGGCGAAGGCCGAGATGCCCTTGTGCTTGGGCACGTCGTGGTCCGTGCGAGCCAGGACCAGGCACCAGTCGGCGTCGTCGGAGTAGCTCGTCCACACCTTGTGCCCGTGCAGGACGTACTCGTCTCCGTCGAGGTCGGCCCTCGTCCGCAGCGACGCCAGGTCGGACCCGGCGTCGGGCTCGCTGAAGCCCTGGCACCAACGCTGGCGACCGTTCACGATGCCGGGCAGGAAGCGGGCCTTCACGTCGTCGTTGCCGTGCTCGAGGATCCCCTCGACCAGATAGCCCAGGCTGGGACGGGGCGGGGCACCGGCGGCGGCCAGCTCCTCGTCGACGATGACGTCGTACACGCTCGGCAGACCCTGGCCGCCGAGCTCCCTGGACCACGTCGTGCCGAAGAAACCACCGTCGTAGAGCGACTGGTGCCAAGCCTCCTGGCCCGCCCAGTAGGCGTCGTCGGTCGAGGAGGCGGGGAGCTCCGGGTCGTTGTCGACCAGCCACTCCCGGAGACGGACCCGGAAGTCGGCCTCCTCGGCTGAGTCACCGAAGTCCATGGCCCGCTCCGATCTGCTGGTGCTCCAGCACCCGCTCGAGGTTGGGTCCGACCCCACCGAACAGATCGATCGATACGAGCGCCCGACGCAGGTGCACGTGAGCCAGGCACTCCCAGGTGTTGCCGATGCCACCGTGCACCTGGATCGACGTCTCGCCCACGGCGCGCGCCGCCCGCGAGCAGTACGCCTTGGCCAGCGCGCCGGCGGCGACCGCCTCCCCGGTGGCCAGGGCGTCGGCGGCCCAGGCTGCGTGCAGGGCGACCGACCGGGAGCCCTCGGTGAGCACGAAGGCATCGGCCAGCAGGTGTTGGACGGCCTGGAAGGCACCGATGGGCCGGTCGTACTGCTGGCGTCCGCCGGCGTACTCGACGGCCAGGTCGACCGCGCCGCCCATGACGCCGACCAGATCGGCGCAGGTGAGCGCCAGTCCCAGGGCACTCCAGCGGGCGAGGTCGTCGGCGCCGAGGGTCCGACCCCCCACGGGGATGACCTCGAGATCCGCCGCCGGGAGGGCCCCGGGACGGGTGAGGTCGGTGAGACGGTCGGCCGGGCCGAGAGCGACGGTGGCCAGGGCGGCCCCGTCGCCGCGGCGGACGAGCACCAGGCCGGTCTCGGCACCGCTCGCGTCGAAGGCGACCGACCCCGGCGGAACGACGCCGTCGACGACGACGGCGGCGCCCATGAGGGCCGGATCGAACACGACGGTCTCGGACCGGGTCGCGTTCTCGGCGCCGGCCCGCCGGCGCAGATCGGCGGCCAGCGTCGGCCCCAGGTAGGACACGTCGGCCAGTCCGCGCCCGAGCCCGTCGGCCACGATGGCCGCCTCGACTCCCGACGCCCACGGCGCACCACCGTCGTCGGCGGTCCGGAGCTCCCGCCAACCGGCGGCCGCGATGGCGGCGTCGAGCTTGGAGATCCGCTCCTGGTCTCCGAGCTGGCCCACCGCCCGCGGGCCGAGGTGACCGACCACCCGGGCCACGGAGTCCCGCAGCGCCTGCTGCTCGGGCGAGAGCCGGACATCCATCAGGCATCCTTCCGTGGTTCCAGGAGGGTCGGAGCGAGGTCGTCCCGCAGGGTGCGCCGCAGGACCTTGCCCGAAGGCAGTCGCGGGATCTGATCGACCACGACCAGATGCCGGAGGTGCTTGTAGGTCGCCAGGGTGTCGGCCACCAGTTCCTCCAACTCGCCGTCGGCGACGACCACAGAAGGATCGAGCTGAACCACGCCGACGACGACCTCACCCGATCGTGGGTCCGGCAGGCCGAACACCGCGCAGTCGACGACACCCGGGTGCCCGTGGAGCACCGCCTCCACCTCGGCCGGGGCCACCTGGAAGCCGTTGACCTTGATCATCTCCTTGGAGCGGTCGGTGAGGTGCACCCAACCGTCCGGTTCGAGCCAGCCGACGTCACCGGTGCGGTACCAGCCGTCGGCGAACGCGTCGGCGGTGGCCGAGTCGGGGAGGTAACCGGCCATCACCGACGGGCTGAGCACCTGGATCTCCCCCACCTCGCCGGGCGGGAGCACGGCGCCGGACTCCAGGTCGGCGACCCGTAGCCGCACGTCGGCGGGCGCCAGCCCGGCCGAGTCGAGACGCCACTCCTCGGGGCGGGACACGGGGTTGCAGGCGATCACCGGCACCTCGCTCGCTCCGTAGGCCGGCAGCCAGCGGACGCCGGACCGCTCGCTCACCCGCCGGGCCACCTGGGGGGTGACCGGAGTGGCCCCCCACATGATGTAGCGCAGCGATGAGAGGTCGTAGGCCTCGAGCGCGGGATGGTTGGCCATGGCCAGGGCGATCGGCGCCACCGCCATCTCCAGGGTCATCCGCTCGTCCTGGATGTGTCGGAGCAGCTCGTCGAGGTCGAACCTTCGATGAAGGCGAACCGAGGCGCCGGCCTCGGCCGCGGCGAGGAGGTTGAGCAGGCCGAGGATGTGCGACGGCGGGGTGGCCACCTGGAAGCGGTCGTCGGGCCCGAGCCCGAGGGCATCGACCCAGTGCCGGGTGGCGTGGCCCATGGAGGCGTGGGTGTGGCGCACTGCCTTGGGCAGTCCGGTGGTGCCCGAGCTGAACACCATGACGGCCTCGTCGTCGCCCCCGATCGGCGGCGCCGGCAGAGGGCTGCGGTCACCGCCCATGATCCTCGCCATGAGGTCGACCTCGTCGAGGTCGGTGACCCGGTCGCCCCCCAGCCGCTCGACCAGCAGGGCCGTTCCCGCGCCGTCAGCCACCGCCCCGACGGGCCCGGTGAGCTCGACGGCGTGGCCGACCTCGGCCGCCTTCCACGCCGGGCTGACGAGGACGGCGGCGGCCCCGAGCCGGAAGACCGCCTGCACCACGACCACGAACTCCGGGCGGTTGGAGGTCATCACCGCCACCCGGTCACCAGGGCCAACGCCGAGTGCGGCGAGGTGCCGGGCGACGGCGTTGGCCAGTCCGTCCAGATCCGCGAACGTCCACGTGTCGGCGCCGGCTCGGACGGCCGTGCGGTCACCGAAGTGCGTCGCGGCCCGTTCGAGGCCCCCGTGGATGAGCCCCTCCTCCATCGGAAACATTCTTCTCCGATTCTGAGATCAACGTCAACACAGCCCGGAATGTAGGATTCTCTTCCATGTCCGAGCCGGCCGTCGATCCGCCCGTCCCCACCGATGCCGATGTCCGCCGGGAGGTCATCGAGACCGTTCGGCGCTTCGTGGCCAACGAGGTGATCCCGGTGGCGTCCGACCTCGAACGCCACGACCGGTTCCCGGCGGAGCTGGTCGACCAGATGCGCGAGATGGGCCTGTTCGGCGTCACCATCCCCGAGGCCCACGGCGGCCTCGGCCTCGATCTGCTCACCTACATCGGCATCATCGAGGAGCTGGCCTACGGGTGGATGAGCCTCACCGGCATCGTCAACACCCACACCATGGCGGCGACGCTGATCATGGTCCACGGCACCGAGGACCAAAAGGCAGCGCTGGCTCCCCACCATGGCCACCGGCCAGCGACGCGGCGCCCTGTCCCTGTCCGAGCCCGACGCCGGCAGCGACACCCGCAACATCTCGTGTCGGGCCACGCCCGACGGTGACGAGTACGTCCTCGACGGCACCAAGGCCTGGGTCACCAACGGCGAGCGGGCCGGCATCGTCGCCCTCGCCGCCCGCACGCCGGAGGGCATCTCCGCCTTCATCGTGGAGAAGGAGCCCGGGCCCGCGTTCGAGGGGATCTCCACCAGCAAGAACGTCGGCAAGCTCGGCTACAAGGGCGTGGAGACGGTCGAGATGGCCTACGTCGACCACCGCATCCCCGCCGCCAACCTGATCGGTGAGTCGGGTCGCGGCCTGCCTCAGATCCTCAGCGTGCTGGAGGTGGGCCGCATCAACATCGCGTCACGAGCGGTCGGGGTGGCCCGGGCCGCGTTCGACGCCTCGCTCGAGTACGCCCAGCAGCGCGAGACGATGGGCAAGCCCATCGCCGAGCACCAGGCCATCCAGCTCAAGCTGGCCGACATGGCCACCAAGCTGGAGGCGGCCCGGCTGCTGACCCGCAACGCCGCCGAGCGCCGCGCCGCCGGGCTGCGCTGCGACGTCGAGGCGGGCATGGCCAAGCTCTTCGCCAGCGAGACGGCCCTCGAGCTGTCGATGGAGGCCATGCGGATCCACGGCGGCATGGGCTACACGACCGACCTCCCGGTCGAGCGCTACTACCGCGACGCCCCGCTGATGGTCATCGGCGAGGGCACCAACGAGATCCAGCGCATCGTCATCGCCCGAGGACTCCTGGCCCGGGCCCGCGGCCAGGCCTGACGCCCCGGCGTCGGCCGACCCGTCACGAGTCGGACCGAGGAGTGCGGTCCGCGACCTGCAGGCGCAGGGTCTCCTTCATGACCTTCCCGGTGGCGTTGCGCGGGAGCTCCCCGACGATCTCGACGGCGCGGGGTGCCTTGTAGTTCGCCATCTGGCCGCGGCTCCAGGCGATGATCTCGTCGCCGGTGGCGGTGGCCCCGGGCCGGAGCACCACGAAGGCCATGCCGACCTCCCCCAACCGGTCGTCGGGAACGCCGATCACCGCCGCCTGCTGCACGTCGGGATGGCGTACGAGGCCGTTCTCGATCTCGGCCGGGTAGGCGTTGAACCCGCCCACGATGAACATGTCCTTGGACCGGCCGACGATGCGGAGGCACCCTGCCGCGATCGAGCACCCCGAGGTCACCGGTACCGAGCCAACCATCGGCGGACAGCGCCGCTGGCGGTGGCCTCGGGGTCATCGAGGTAGTGCGACATCACGCTCCCGCCCCGGAGGAGGATCTCGCCGGCCTCGCCCGGCGGCACGTCGCGACCTTCGCCGTCGACGATGCGCATCTCGAACCCGGGACGGGGGCGCCCGACGGTGGTGGCGATCGTCTCGACGTCGTCGCCCGGAGACGTGGCCGAGGCGGTCCCTCCCTCGGTGAGGCCGTAGCCGGTGATGATCGTCGGGAACGGGAGCTCGTCGACGATGCGCCGGATGAGCTCGACGGGGATGTCAGCAGCACCGGTCACCGCGATCCGCAGGCTGGAGAGGTCGCGACCGTCGCGCTCCGGGTGGTCGAGGATCGACTGGTAGATCGTCGGCGCGCCGGGGAGCACGGTGACGCCTTCCGCCTCCACCCGGGCCAGCGTGCGACCGGCATCGAAGACCGGCTCCGGCAACATGGTGGCCCCCGCCACCATCGAGGCCAGGATGCCGGCCTTCAGCCCGAACATGTGGAAGTACGGGTTCACCATCAGGTAGCGGTCGCCGGACCTCAGCCCGGTCATCGCCACCCAGTCGGCGGCCACCCGCAGGGTGCGGCCGTGGGTCTGCACGACGCCCTTGGGAGCGCCGGTGGTGCCCGACGTGAACAAGATGTCGGACCAGTCGTCGGGGCCGACCGCGTCGGCCCGACGGGCCGACCTCGGCGAGGGACCCCGGCTCGGCGGTTGCGACGAAGTCGTCCCAGGCCACCGTGTCCCGAGCGGGGCCGGACCGTCGCGACCACGATGGTGTGCCAGATCGGGGAGCTCGACGTCGGTGGCGCGCAGCATGGCCACGTAGTCGGTGCCGAGGAAGTCGGTGACCGTGACCAGCGCCCGGGCGCCGCTGCGGGCCAGCACCTCGGCCGCCTCCCTGCCCTTGAAGCGCGTGTTGACCGGGACCAGCACCGCACCCGCCTGGAACAGGCCCAGCGCGGCCACGATCCACCGGGCGCTGTTCGGCGCCCAGATGGCGACCCGGTCACCCACCTCGACGCCGGCGTTCACGAGACCGGCGCCGAAGGCACGGGCCTCCTTCAGCAGGTCGGCATAGCTGAGCTGCACGTCGCCGTCGACGACGGCCGGGTGGTCGTCGAAGCGCTCGGCGGCATCAGCGGTCAGCGCCGGGATGGAGTCCCAGCGGGCACCGCCGACGCTCATCGCAGGGCCGGCTGCTCGATGTTCATGAGGCGCGCCAGGTTTCCGCCCATGATCCTGCGCACGGACTCCTCGGGGAGGCCCTTCAGCTCGTCGACGTAGCTCACCGGATCGGCCAGGCCCTCGGGATGCGGATAGTCGGAGCCGAAGAGCACCTGGGTGTCACCGATCAGTTCGGCCAGCTCCCCGAGGTCCTCCTCCCAGAACGGGCTGATGGAGATGTTGCGCTTCACGACCGCCACCGGGTCCTCCGTGAAGTCCTGCGGCATCTTCTTGTAGAGGTCGGCCAGGGACTTGAGCAGAGGCTCGACCCACGAGCTGCCGTTCTCGACCACGGCGACCTTGAGCTCCGGGAAGCGCGAGAGGGCTCCGTGGCAGACCAGGGCGCCGACCGCGTCCTCGACCGGACGCCAGGACGAGAGCATGCGGAACGCCTGGGGCTGGAAGGGCAGCATCTCGCTGTCGCCGCCCATCCAGTCGTTGGTGTAACGCGAGTACCCGCTGTCCGAGGAGTGCATGGCGACGAGGATGTCGGCCTCGACCACCTTCTCCCAGAAGGGGTCGAACTCGGGCAGACCGAACGAACGGGACCCGCGGTACCCGGGAACCGGCGCCGGACGGATCAACACGACCTTGGCCCCTCGCTCGACCACCCACTCCAGCTCCGCGATGGCCTTGTCGACGACGGGGAGCGTGATGACCGGCGTGGTGTAGATGCGCGACTCGTAGTCGAACTGCCAGGTCTCGTAGATCCACTCGTTGAGGGCATGGATGACGACGTGGATCAGGTCGGGATCGTCGCGGAGGCGCTCCTCCACCAGGCTGGCGAGGGTGGGGAACATGAGGGTGCGGTCGAGGCCCTGCTCGTCCATGAGCTTCACCCTCGCCTCGGGGTTGCGCCAGGCGTCGATGGACCGCACCGGCTCACCGAAGATCTCCCGGCGACTCTTGCCCTCGGGGTTGCCGTTGCGGTACCAGTCCTCCTGGGCGCCCGGCCGGGCGACCACGTCGAAGGTCGGGTTGGGGATGTACTCGCTGATCTGACCCCGTACGACGATCTTCGTGCGCCCCCTGACGTCCACGTAGTCGATCACCCGCTTGTACGGATCGGGGAGGAACTTGGTCAGCGCATCGGTGGTCTCGTACAGGTGGTTGTCGGCATCGAAGACCGGGATGTCGAGATGGTTCGGCGACATGGAGTCCCCCTCGCTGGTCGGCCCTCAGGACCGAGAATGACGTTTCTGCTTGTGGAGAATACTCATCTTTCCCGGAAGGCGCCACCGATCACGACGGCCTCGTCACGGGGTGTCGTGTCGATCGGCGCGCATGGCCGTGATCTCGCGTCGGGCGGCCAGGGCGGCAGGCCCGCCGCAGTAGCCGGCGATCTGGAAGAGCAGCTCATCGAGCTCGTCGTCGGTCACACCGGTCCGGGGCATGGCCGCGGCGTGGAGCCGGAACTCCTCCATCCGCCCCAGCGCGGCGGTCATGGCCAGCACGAGCAGGCTCCGGTCACGGATGGACAGGGCGCCGCCGCGAGCCCATGCTCCCCAGGCCATCGACGTGAGATGGTCCTGGAAGTCGGCGGCGGCCGGATCGCTCTGCTCGGTCATCGAGTCGACGTAGGCGTCACCCAACACCGAGCGACGCATGGCATACGCCGCCCGGAGCTCGTCGGTCTTCTCCATCCTTCACACCTCCTGGTCGGGCCAGGCCGCTCTCACGACGAGGCCAGGGCTGCCAGATACTCGCGGGTGCGCTTCGAGGAGGCGATCAGCTCATCGCGACCGTCCCCGATGGGGACGACACGGAACGACAGGTCGGTCACCCCGGCGTCGGCGAAGGACTGGATCCGCTTCTCGATCGTGGCTTCGCGGCCGGCGGCGAGCAGGTCCCCGATCGTGGTGGCGTCACCCTGGTCGAGCAGCCGCTGGTAGTTGGGCGACACCTCGGCCTCCGACAGGATCCGGTTGGTGCGAGCCACCGCGACATCGACCTCGTCGTCGCCGCAGAGGCACACCGGGATGCCGGCCTGGATCCGGGGGGCGGTACGCCCGGCGGCCTCGGCCGCTCGGGTCAGGGCCGGCGCCACGTGCCCGGCGATGGCCCGTTCGTCGGCCATCCAGAGGATGGTGCCGTCGGTGCGGGAGCCGGCCAGTTCGAGCATCTTGGGGCCGAGGGCGGCCAGCAGCACCGGCGTCGGGGTGACGTCGGTGATGGCGAGAGGTTGGTTCACCCGGAACATCCCGTTGTCGACCTCGACGGTCCCGGGCCCGGCCAGCGCCTGGTCGAGCACGTCCAGATAGGCCCTCATGGTGGCCAACGGGCGTTCGTACGGGAGGCCGAGCATCTCGTCGATGATCCAGTGGTGCGACACACCCAGTCCGAGCGAGAGCCGGCCAGCGCACACCGCCTGCACCGACAGGGCCTGCTGGGCCAGAGCGACGGGGTGGCGGGGCTGAACGGGCACCACGGCCGTGCCGATCTCCACGCGAGAGGTGTTGACCCCGATCACCGCCGCGGCGGTCAGGGCATCGAAGTCATCGGGCACCTGGGGGACCCAGACGGAGTCCATGCCCGCCTCCTCCGCCCATTCCGCGTCGGCCACCATCCGCTCGACCTTGGTTGCGTAGCGGCCCCGCTCCGGACCGACCATGACCCCGTATCGCATCGAGGGCCCCTTCCCTGACTCGACGGTGCGGGCCGGTGAGGACCGCTGAGAAGATGATTCTTGCAGAAGAGAAACCAGACTTCCACGAGGGCGTCGGACGATCCCGTTGCCGCCGAACCCGACTCATCGGTCCCCCGGCGCCAGCGAGGCCAACTTCCTGAGAACCACGCTCTTGCATTGTGTAATCTACGTTTCTGCCGCCAGGGGGGAGACGTCATGACGACCACCGAGCCCGAGCTCTACTACGACCCGTTCGACTTCGAGATCGACTCCGACCCGTATCCGGTGTGGCGTCGTCTCCGCGACGAGCAGCCGCTCTACTACAACGAGCGCTACGACTTCTACGCACTGAGCCGCTTCGCCGACATCGAACCGGGCCTCGTCGACTGGGCCACCTACAGCTCGGCCAAGGGCACCGTCCTCGAGCTCATCAAGAGCGGCATGGAGATCCCACCGGGCTCGATCATCTTCGAGGATCCCCCCGGTCACGACGTCCGCCGCAGCCTCCTGGCGCGGGTGTTCACGCCCAAGAAGATGGGCGCCATCGAGCCCCAGGTCCGCGAGTTCTGCGCCCGCACCCTCGACCCGCTCGTCGGCAGCGGCGGGTTCGACTTCATCGCCGACCTCGGGGCCCAGATGCCGATGCGGACGATCGGCATGCTCCTCGGCATCCCCGAGGAGGACCAGGAGGCCATCCGGGACCGCATCGACGAGGGCCTTCGCCTCGACGAGGGCACCATGCCCTCCGATCTGTCGTTCAGCGACGGCGGGGGGATCGTGTTCGAGGACTACATCGACTGGCGGGCGGCGCACCCGTCCGACGATCTCATGACCGAGATGCTGCAGGCCGAGTTCGAGGACGAGACCGGCACGTGGCGCCGCCTGACGCGCGAAGAGCTCCTCGGCTACGTGAACCTCATCGCCGCCGCCGGCAACGAGACCACTACCCGCCTCATCGGCTGGACGGGGAAGGTGCTGGCCGAGCACCCGGACCAGCGTCGCGATCTGGTCGAGAACCGCGAGCTCATCCCCGGGGCCGTCGAGGAGATCCTCCGCTTCGAGGCGCCCTCCCCCGTCCAGGCCCGCTCCGTCACCCACGACGTGGAGCACCACGGCCAGGTCGTCCCCGAGGGCAGCGTGATGTTGTTCGTCAACGGCTCCGGCAACCGCGACGACCGCAAGTTCCCGAACGGTGACACCTTCGACATCCGCCGACGGATCGACCACCACCTCGCCTTCGGCTACGGCCTCCACTTCTGCCTCGGTGCCGCGCTGGCCCGCCTCGAGGGGCGCGTCGCCCTCGACGAGGTCCTCAAGCGGTTCCCCGAGTGGGAGATCGACTGGGACAACGCCGTGCAGGCCCGGACCTCCACCGTGCGGGGCTGGGAGAAGCTGCCGGTCATCACGTCCTGAACGACCGGGCCGCACCGCCCGACGCATACACCGAAACTTCGCACGAACCAGGGGGCAGGAGCATGAAGGCAATCGTCGTGGGAGCGTCGAGCGGACTGGGCCGGTGCATCGCGGTCGGACTCGGTCGAGCGCGGCGCCCAGGTGGCGTTGCTCGCCCGCCGTGCGGACCGCCTGGCCGACGCCGCCGCCGACGCCGGATCCGACTCGGTGGCCATCCAGTGCGACGTCACCGACGCTGAGTCGTCCCGCTCCGCCATCGACCAAGCGGCCGAGGCGATGGGCGGCATCGACGCTCTCGTCTACGCCACCGGCATCGGCATCCTGGCCCGGGTCGAGGAGCTCACCACCGACGACTGGCGACGACTCTTCGACACCAACGTGATCGGTGCCGCCCACATCACCAGCGCCGCCCTCCCGTATCTCAAGGCGTCGAGCGGGGTCGCCACCTACCTCTCGTCGGTCGCCGGCACCTACACCCCGCCGTGGCCGGGACTCGGCGGGTACGCGGTGAGCAAGGCCGCCCTCGACCAGTTGGTCGAGGCGTTGCGCCAGGAGCACTCCGACGTCGGGTTCACCCGGGTCATCGTCGGTGACTGCGCCGGCGGCGAGGGCGACGCCATGTCGGGCTTCAACACCGACTGGGACATGGAGCTGGTCGCCGAGGTCGTTCCGGTGTGGGCGGCGCGGCGCTACCTCAGCGGAAGCCTCATGGAGGTGGAGGAGCTGGTCAGGGTCGTCGACACCGTGTTGCGCCTCGGGGCCAGCGCGTCGGTCCCGTCCGTCGCCGTCATCCCCCGTCCGCCGACCTGACCGAGCCGCCAGGTCCCGACGACGCGGTCGTCGATCGGCTCGGACTCAGGCGCGGCGATCGAACGCCGAGCTGACGCGGCTGAGCGCCTGGTCGCTCGGGCCGGCCCAGCTCACCGATCCGTGCTCGAGGAACACCGCCCGATCGCAGAGGTCGAGGGCGTGGGTGACCTGCTGCTCGACGATGAGCAACGACGTCCCGTCGGCGCGGAGGCGGTCGAGGGTGGCGTACAGCTCGTCGACGATGATCGGGGCCAGCCCCAGGGAGAGCTCGTCGGCGATCAGGACCTTGGGTCGTTCGACCGTCACCCGCGCCATCGACAGCATCCGCTGCTCGCCCCCGGAGAGGAGCCCCGCGGGCTGGTCCTTGCGCCGGCCCAGGATCGGGAACATCTCGTAGGCCTGTTCCAGCTTGGCCGCCGTCCCCCGACGGCCGAACGCCCGACGGAACGACAGCGTGAGGTTCTCCTCCACGCTGAGGGTGCCGAACACGGATCGGCCCTCGGTGGCGTGAGCCACCCCGGACCGGGCGTACCGGTACGTGCGCCGGCCCGACATGTCGACTCCGTCGACCTTCACCTCTCCCTGGCTGGGAGCCACGAGGCCCGACGCCACCCGGGCGACCGTCGTCTTGCCTGCCCCGTTGGACCCGATCAGCGCCACCGCCTCACCGGGGCCGACCGACAACGACACGTCGAAGAGGGCTCGGAACGGGCCATAGGCGGCGGACACGGAGATCAACTCGAGGGCGCTGGTCATGAGCTGGACTCCACGTTCCCGAGGTACGCCGCCCTGACCTCGGGGCTGGCCAGGACCTCGTCGGTCGGACCCTCGAGGATCGTGCGTCCGAAGTCGAGGACATAGGACCGAGTGGTGAAGTCGGCCACGAGCTCGACGTCGTGTTCCACGAGGAGGATGGAGAAGCCCTGGGTCGCCTGGACCTCCTTCAGGGTCGCGGCGAGCGCCGCCGTCTCGGTCCGGTCGAGTCCCGAGGAGGGCTCGTCGAGCAACAGGACCTCGGGCTCGGTCATCAACGCCCGGCCGACCTCGACCAACCGGCACTGACCGAGGCTCAGTCGCTCGATCGGCTCCTCGGCGAGGTGGGACAGCTGGAGCAGGGCGAGGACTTCGTCACATCGTTCGATCTCCTCGGGCCGGGGCCGGCCGAGACCGACCAGGTCCTTCCAGAGTCGGCCGGTACCCCTGCGGACCCGTTCGGCCACGAAGAGGTGGTCGCGGACGGTGGAGTCCGGGAACAGTTCGGTGCGCTGGAAGGTGCGACCGATGCCCAGGCGGGCCCGCTCGTGGACGGGAAGGCGGGTGATGTCGCGGCCGGCCAGCACGACCTTGCCCCCGTCCATCCGCAGCAGCCCGAGCAGGCAGTTGAACAGGGTCGTCTTGCCCGCGCCGTTGGGCCCGATCAACCCCACCCGCTCGCCCACGTCGACCCTGATGCTGACGTTCTCGAGGGCGACGATCCCCGCGAACCGCTTCTTGACGTCGGTGGCCTGCATGACGGTGGTCACGGAACCCGCTCCTCGGTGGGGGTCGGCGCCGGCAGTCCGAGCGGTGCCGAGTCCGCCGCCACGCCGAGGCGGCGCTCACGCCGGTCGTGGCGTCGGGCCGCCTGGCGACGTTTGCTGTACTCGAGGATCCCCTCGGGGTGGCGGGCGTACTGCACGGCGCCGAGACCGAAGAGCACGAGGACCCACTTGGGCGAGATCGGCAGGAAGCCCGGTACGCGGTCGGCGCCGCGGAACACCCAGGCGAAGATCGCGCCCTTCAAGATGACGGCGTCGAACAGGGAGAACGACGCCGCGGCCATGGCCGCGCCCTGCACGGTGCGAGAGCTCAGTGTCACCACCAGCACCACCCAGAAGAGGGCCACGAAGGGGGAGAAGTTGGTGGCGTAGTTCACGTTCTTCTGGAGCATGGCCAGGAAGGCCCCGCCCAGGGCGGCGATGAAGGCTGACAGGGCGAACGCCATCAGCCGGGCCCGGGCCGGGGAGATGCCGATCGACTGGGCCCCCACCTCGCTGCCGCGCGTCGCGACCCACACCCGTCCCAGCGTTCCCGAGCGGAGCTGCACCACGAGGAGTCCGAGCACGGCGAAGACGATGACGGTGAGCACCAGGAAGGCCCGGTCGTCCTGGAAGTCGAACGGTCCGATGACCGGACGCGGCACGCCCGTGCCCTGCAGGACCGAGGCCTGGCCTCCCCCGACGAAATCCAGCTTCACGATGACGGCATCGAAGAAGTACGCGAACGCCAGGGTGGCGATCGCCGTCCACACCCCGCCGAGCTTGCGGATCGGCAGTGACAGCACCGCGCTCACCGCCGCGGCGATGACCGCGCCGGCGAGGGCGGCGAGCAGCACCGAGACGTTCCACCGCTGCACCATCTGGAAGACGGTGAATGCGCCGATGGCGGCGAAGGCCCCCTGGCACAGCGACACCTGCCCGGCCAGCCCGGTGATGAGGGTGATGGAGAGGAAGATGGTCGCCAGCACCGCGGCCTGGGTGACGAGGAACAGCCAGCGCTGGTCGGCGCGGGTGAACACGACCACGGCGATCAGCGCGAGAGCCCCGAACCCGATGGCCGAGGTGATCAGGGTGGCCCTGCGGTCGCGGACGACCGCTCCCAGCGACCGGGGAGGAGGGTCGACGTCAGCCAGCGGGTCCGACGCCTCCTTGGTGCGACGGAGGCTGGGGACGAACACCAGCGTGGCGAACAGCACCACGAAGGGCACGGCGGGGGCCAGGTTGTCCTGCAACGGCCGCAGCCACGTCTGCGAGTCGGTCCAGCGAGGCAGGAAGGTGTTGATGAGGGCGGTGAGCATCCCCAGTCCGAGGCCACCGACGAGCGCCCAGGGCAGGCTCACCAGTCGGCCGATGGCCGCAGCGGCGATGGCCACCACCACCAGATAGAAGAAGTCAGCGGCGGCCAGCGTGTTGAAGCGCGGGGCGATGAGGACGCCGGCCAGTCCGGCGAACAGCGAGGACAGGGCCCACGCGAAGGCCGACACCCGGTCGGCGGCCACGCCGTTGAGCTCGGTCATCCGCGGGCTCTCCACCACGGCCCGCATCTGCAGGCCGACGGCGGTGAAGCGGAACAGGGCGAGCAGCCCGAGCGTGGCCACGACGGCGATGCCCATCGTGACCAGCTCGTTGCGACTGAACGAGTACACGCCGAACGGGTCGTAGAAGACGTTCGCACCGTCGGGCACGATGCCCTCGGGGGTCCGTCCGGCCACCGACGTGAAGTTGATGATGATGTCGAAGAGGTTGGGGATGGCGACGGAGAGCCCGATGGTGACGACCAGCTTGGCCACCGCCGAGGCCGTCCGCAGGTAGCGGAAGATCAGCCGCTCCAGGACCAGGCCCAGGACGGGAGCCAGGATGACCACGGAGAGGAGGAACGACGGCACGATCGGCCAGTCCCACTCGACCCGGCACTTGAAGTACATGGCCGCCGAGACGTAGGCCTGGGCCCCGAAGGCCAGGTTGAAGACACCCGACGTCTTGTAGGTGAGCACGAACCCGAGCGCAATGAGGGCGTACACCCCACCGGGAGGGGCGCCCTGGAGGAGGGCGCGGAAGAGGTCCGACCCGATTCCTGCGGCCATCACCATGGCGTCGAGGTCTCCGCTCTACTCGAAGTTGGTGGCGACGGGCTCGGACCACGCGCGGGTGTCGCCGGGCCAGCAGGACCACGGCTTCTCCGGGTCGCCGACGACGACGAACTGACCGTTCTCGACCTTCACGAAGGCCGTGCAGTCCTGCGCCGGACCGTTCGTGCCGGGGTCGTCCTGAGTGGGTGCCTCGTGCTGACGGGTCCAGTCGATGGCCGACACGAGGCCGCTGGCGGTGTAGTCCGTGATCTTGTTGGTGGCGTCGACCACTCCCTGACGGCTCAGGTCGGCACCGGCAGCGGCGAGTCCGGTGTAGGCGAGGTCGGCGTTGATCCAACCCACCATGGCGATCTCGGTGAGCGGGGAGTTGTTCTTCTCCATCCACTCCTTGTAGGTGTCCAGGTTGCTGCCGGCCGAGTCGGCCTCGAAGGGCCGGAACTGGACCTGGACGTAGTCACCGTCGAACAGACCGTTCGCCTGGGTCACGAAGGTCTGGTCATAGGTGTTGGAGTGCTGGAGCACCACGTCTTCCATCCCCTGGCGCTGCAGCTCCTGGGCGAGGGACTTCATCCCGTTGAGATCGATGCAGGCCAGCACCAGATCCACGCCGGCGTCCTTCATGGCTGACACCTCGGGCCCGATCCCGTTGGGGAGCCCGAAGGCGAGGTCGTCGTTGACGTAGGCCACCTCGGTCCCACCGATGTCCGACGAGTACTTCTCGATCGCCTTGGCGTTGGCGTCGGCGCAGTCCTTCGAGTTCTGGCTCACGCCGTACCCCAGAGTGGCCGCCTTCTTGGCCCCGGCCTGCTGGGCCACGTACGCCGGCGCACGCGAGGTACAGGTGCTGCAGATCGGAGGCAGGCTCGGATAGATGTTCGGATGCCCCGCCTCGTCGACCGGGTGGATGCCCCACACGTAGTTGGGGATCCCGGCATCGGCCAACGCCTGCCACCCGCTCGGCACCTGGGTGGCGTTGAACACGGCGAACACGTTGTCGGCGGAGATCACCTCGAGCGCCTTCTCCTGGTTCTTGGCCAACTCGTCGTCGAGGATGGTCGACAGGGTCAGCTTGCGACCGTCCAGCCCGCCCTGGTCGTTGCGCCAGTCGAAGTAGGCCTGGATGCCCTGTACGTAGCAGTCGAGCACGCACGTGCCGAGGGGGTTGTTGGAGTTCGTTCCGATGGCGGCGAACGTGATCTCCGTGTCGGAGACGCCGGGCACGCCCGAGACGCTGTTGGTGGACCCACCCGACGAGGTGGAGGGAGTGCTCGTCGAGTCGGAGTTGCTGCAACCGACCGCCACGAAGGCGACCACCGCAAGAAGGGCGACGGCGTGGCGCAGTCGGAATCGGGCTCTCGGGAGCGACCCCCTCGGTCGGCCCTCGGGCGAAGGAGGAGGGCCTTCACGAACGGCCCGTCGCGCTGTCAGGACGCGTGCTCTCGCCATCGAGGTACGGATTGCCCTCGAACTCAGACTCCACATGGTCGACCGTTCCCCCCGGAGCGCCGGTACCGACGCCGCGGCGCCGTCCGGAATCGTCAACATCCCCCTCGATGGCGGCGCTTGCCCGCCGCCAGTGGCAACAGTATTCTCACAGACTGACAACGTCAATATCATGTGTGTCGGACGTCACTCAGCACCAGCGCAGACTTTGGGGGGAATGTGGACGGGACACTTGCGATCGAGCCCGAGGCGAGGATGCTCGTCGACGGCAAGCTCGTCGACGCCGACTCGGGGCGGACGTTCGACAACGTCAACCCCGCGACCGAGCAGGTCATCGGCGCGGTGGCTGACGCGTCGACCAGCGAGATGGGCCAGGCCATCGCCGCCGCCCGTCGGGCCTTCGACGAGACCGACTGGTCGACGAACCACCAGTTCCGCAAGCACTGCCTCCAGCAGCTCCAGGACGGCCTGCAGGCGGAACGGGACCAGCTGCTCGAGCAGGTGATCCAGGAGGCCGGAGCCCCCCGGATGTTGGCCGAGACCGGGCCCCAGGTGGCCCTGCCTCTCACCCACGCCCTCTCCTGGCCCATCGCCGAGATCGACCGCTTCGAGTGGGACACACCCCTGCCCGACGTCGTCGACGCCATGTCGGGGGCGGCCACGAGCCGGATGGTGCGCAAGGTGCCGGTCGGGGTCGTCGGGGCCATCACCCCGTGGAACTTCCCGTTCGAGGTCTCGATCGTCAAGGTCGCCCAGGCCCTGGCCACCGGGAACACCATGGTGCTGAAGCCGGCGCCCGACACCCCCTTCCACGCCACCCTCATCGGGAAGGTGGTGGCCGAGCGCACCGACATCCCGCCCGGGGTGTTCAACGTCGTGACCTCCTCCGACCACCTCGTCGGAGAGGA
This sequence comes from uncultured Actinomycetes bacterium, assembly GCA_963793025.1. Taxonomy (GTDB): domain Bacteria; phylum Actinomycetota; class Acidimicrobiia; order Acidimicrobiales; family Acidimicrobilacustridaceae; genus CAWBYL01. The sequence continues at coordinate 134,840 of CAWBYL010000004.1, read as the reverse complement.
GCTGACCGTGTCGCCGCTGGTCGACTGCATCTCGTTCACCGGATCCACCGCGGTCGGCAAGCGGATCATGGCCAAGGGCGCCGACACCATGAAGCGCCTCTTCCTGGAGCTGGGCGGCAAGTCGGCGGCCATCATCCTCGACGACGCCGACCTGCCCTCGGCCGCCATGGTCGGCTTCGCGGTGTGCGCCCACTCGGGGCAGGGATGCGCCATCCCCACCCGGATGTTGCTGCCCCGCTCGCGGTACGACGAGGGCGTCGAGCTGGTCCTGCAGTACCTGGCCAACGCCCCCTACGGCGACCCGCAGGACGCCGGGAACATGATGGGACCGCTGATCTCGGCCAAGCAGCGCGAGCGGGTCCTCGGCTACATCCAGAAGGGGATCGACGAAGGCGCCACCCTCGCTCTGGGTGGGGGCCGACCGGCCCATCTGCCCACCGGATTCTTCGTCGAACCAACCGTGTTCACGAACGTCGACAACTCCATGACGATCGCACGCGAGGAGATCTTCGGTCCCGTCCTGTCGGTCATCCCCTACGACGACGACGACGACGCCGTCCGCATCGCCAACGACAGCGCCTACGGCCTCAGCGGCATGGTCACCTCCGGCTCGCTCGATCGGGCGATGGGGGTGGCCAAGCGGATCCGCTCGGGAACGGTGGGAGTGAACGGCGGGTCCTACTACTCCCCCGACGTTCCCTTCGGCGGCTTCAAGGACAGCGGCGTCGGCCGCCAGAACGGCCAGGCCGGCTTCGATCAGTACCTCGAGATCCAGTCGCTGGCGTGGCCGGCCGGCTGACATCTCGAATCGACCAGTGCGGTGCCTTCCCGGCACCACGACCTGGCCCGACTCCCCCTCGGGCCAGACACGGCGGCGGGGTGCCTCGACTCCCCGCCGCCAACCTCTCGGAGGCTGATAGCCCATGCAGCTCGACCTGAGCTCCGACCAGGAGTTCTTCCGTGAGACCACCGCCCGGTTCCTCGCGGACCAGGTGCCGGTGTCGGTGGTCCGCGCCCTCGACGACGACCCCCAGGGTTTCGGGGACGACTACTGGCGCCGCGGGGCCGAGCTGGGCTGGACCTCCCTGTTGGTCAGCGAGGCGAACGGCGGCGGCTCGATCAGCGGTGACGGCCTGGCCGACCTGGCGGTCATCGCCCACGAGTTCGGGGCCCACGCCGCACCGGGACCGCTCCTCACCACCAACGTCGTGGCCGCCGCCCTGAGCGTGGACGCCGCCGACGGCCACGCCGACGTCCTGGCCGGACTCCTCGACGGCTCCGGCGTGGCCACCTGGTGCCACGGCGAGCGCCGCCCCCACGACCGACTGGGAGACGTCCACCTGGAGATCCGCGAGGACGGGGGCGAGCTCGTGCTCGACGGGCTCAAGCGTCCCGTCGAGTCGGCCGGCCGGGCCGGGCACCTGCTGGTGACCGGCCTCACCGGTACGGGCCTCACCCAGGCGCTCGTGCCCGCCGACACACCCGGCGTCACCATCCGGCCGATGCGCGGGGTCGATCTCACCCGGCGCTTCTCCGAGGTCGAGTTCGAGGACGTCCGGGTACCGGCCGAGGCGGCGATCGGCACTCCGGGCGACGCCGCGGACCAGGTCGAGCGGCCAGCTCCAGCTCGCCCTGGTGATCGCCACCAGCCGAGTCGGTCGGGGCCATGCAGGTCGCCTTCGACATGACCGTCGAGTGCGCGTCCGACCGCTACTCGTTCGGCCGCCCGCTGGCCTCCTACCAGGCGCTCAAGCACCGCTTCGCCGACATGAAGACCTGGCTCGAGGCGAGCCACGCCATCAGCGACGCCGCCGCTCGCACGCCGTCTCCAACGGCTCCGAGGACGCCGCCGCGATGGTCAGCGCGGCGTCGGCCTACGTCGGCGACCGTGGCAACGAGCTGCTCCAGGAGTGCGTCCAGCTCCACGGCGGCATCGGCGTGACCTACGAGCACGACCTGCACCTCTATCTGCGGCGCCAGACGCTCAACCGCTCGCTCTACGGGACACCCAGCGAGCACCGCCGGCGGATCGCGGCCATCGTGGAGCAGGTCGGGAGGCGGCGGCGTGAGCCACTCGACGAGATCGAGGACCTCGATACCTTCCGGCGCCGGGCCCGTGAGTTCGTGCGGGCCAACCTCGAGCCGGCGATGCAAGGCGCCCGGGGCTCGCTGTTGCGCAACGACAAGTCCGACGAGGAGGAGCTGGCCGAGGTCGCCCACGAGCGCGCCGTCCAACGCCAGCTCTTCGACGCCGGCCTCGCCGGCGTCTGCGTCCCCCGTGCGTACGGCGGCCAGGGCCTGACCCCGGCCCACCAGCGGGCCCTCAACGAGGAGCTCAGCGGCTACGAGTACCCGGCCCGCTTCCAGTCACCGACCTTCACACCGTGCATGGCCGTGCTGCTCGACTTCGGCACCGAGGAGCAGAAGCGGGCCCACATCCCGGCCATGCTCCAGCGGCGAGGAGCTGTGGATGCAGTTCCTGTCGGAGCCGAGCGGCGGATCGGACGTCGCCGGCGCCCTCACCACCGCGGTCCGCGACGGCGACGAGTGGATCCTCAACGGCTCGAAGGTGTGGACCACCGGCGCCTGGTGGTCCGACTGGGGGCTCTGCCTGGCCCGCACCAACTGGGACGTCGCCAAGCACCGGGGCCTGTCGGTGTTCATCTTCCCGATCCACCAGCCCGGCATCGAGGTCCAGCGCATCGCCCTGCTCAACGGCTTCAAGGACTTCTGCCAGGAGTACCTGACCGACCTGCGGGTGCCCGACAGCGACCGCATCGGGGACGTCGACGACGGCTGGACGGTCGGCACGCGGTGGATGTTCCACGAGCGGATGCTGCACCACTCGCCGTTCGTCACCATGCCGACCAGCGAGTCCGCCAGCGGCGCCGGCGCCGCCGCGGTGCTGCGAGCGGCTCGCGCCGCAGGGCACCTCGACGACGACCGCGTCGCCGACCTGATCGGCGAGGCGTACACGTTGCAGTGGACGGGAGAGGCCCTGCAGGACCGCCTCCGTGCCGGCATGGCCTCCGAGAAGATGTCCGACCAGTCCGCCGCCATCGGACGCCTCTACGGAGGGCTGTCCTCGAACCGCATCACCACCCTCATCCACGAGGTCAGCGGCGTCGACGGCGTGGCCTGGTCCGAGGACGACGGAACCCTCGTCGACGGCGGAATGGACTTCCTCATGCGCCAGATCTCCTGCATCGGTGGCGGCACCACCGAGATGGCCCGCAACGTCATCAGCGAGCGGGTGCTCGGCATGCCCCGCGAGCGCAGCGAGGACCGCGGCGTCGCCTTCCGAGACGTCCCACGAGGACCGACGTGACCCGGCCTCGCCCAACCTGACCCTCGAACGTCCGACCACCGGAGGTACTCCGTTGACCGCAGTGATGAAGGGCATCCGCATCCTGGAGGTGGCCGAGCACACCTTCGTGCCCGCCGCCTCGGCTCTGCTGTCCGACTGGGGAGCCGAGGTCATCAAGATCGAGCACGTCGAACGGGGCGACGCCATGCGCGGTCTCGCCTCGTCGGGCATCGCCCAGGTCTCGGCCGCCGGGCACCCGTTGCTCGAGCACTCCAACCGGGGCAAGAAGAGCCTGGGCCTCGATCTCACGTCGCCCGACGGCCTCGACATCCTCTACCGGTTGGCGGCCGACAGCGACGTGTTCCTCACCAACAAGCTGCCGAGCGTGCGCACCAAGCTCCAGATCGACGTCGATGACATCCGGGCCCACAACCCCGACATCGTCTACGTGCGGGGCACCGGCCAGGGCGAACGGGGCCCCGACGCCGACAAGGGCTCCTACGACGCCCTGGCGTTCTGGGCCCGCGCCGGCATCGCCATGGGCGCCATGCGCCCGGAGTACGACCTGGTGCCGGTCCCGCCGGCGCCCGGCTTCGGGGACTCCATCGGAGGCATGACCATCGCCGGAGGGATCATGGGCGCGCTGCTGCACCGCGAGCGCACGGGCGAGGCCACCGAGGTCGATGTGTCGCTGCTGGGCGTCGGCCTGTGGGCCATGGGGCAGGCCCTCGCGCTGTCTCTGCAGCACGATGTGCCGTGGGCCCCGCCCCCCGTGTCGCAGATGGGTGGGAACCCGCTCTCGCGCATGTACGAGACCGAGGACGGCCACATCCTCTGGTTCACCTGCCTCCAGGCCGGCCGCTACTGGGCGGGCTTGTGTGAGGCCATCGACCACCCCGAGATGGCGGCCGACGAGCGCTTCGCCGACCACGCCACGCTGCTCGCCCACTGCGACGAGGCCGTCGCGCTGCTCGAGGAGATCTTCGTGGGCGCCCCGCTGGCGCACTGGCGGGAGCAGCTGGCCTCCTTCGACGGCCAGTGGGCCGTGGCCCAGAACACCCTCGAGGTCGCGGTCGATCCCCAGACCGTCGCCAACAGCTACGTCCAGGACAGCGTCACCGCCAGCGGCGTGACGGTCCAGCTGGCCACTGCGCCGGTGCAGTTCGGTGGCGAAGCCGCGGCTCCCGGTCGAGCTCCCGAGCTCAACGAGCACGGCGACCAGATCCTCACGGACCTCGGGCTCGACTGGGACACCATCATCGACCTCAAGGTCCGCGGCGTCGTCGCCTGATGACCACAATCGTGATCCACCACACCAACCAGGGGTACTGACATGTCACTGTTCGATGCGTTCCGCTACGACGGAAAGCGCGCCCTCGTCGTCGGCGGCGCCACGGGCATGGGTCGCGCCGCGGCCGAGCTGCTCCTCGACGCCGGCGCCGAGGTCGTGGTCATGGACTACGCCCCGGTCGACCTCGAGGGAGCCAAGGGGATCCAGGTCAACCTGGCCGAGCAGGCGTCGATCGACGCCGCCGTCGACGAGTGCGGGGGCCCGGTCCACGCCCTGTTCTCGTGCGCCGGGGTCGACGAGGGCACCCCCGACATCGAGAAGATCAACTTCATCGGCCACCGCCACCTCATCGAGCGGATGATCGGCGAGGGCACGCTCGGCGCCGGCGGCGCCGTCGCCATGATCTCGTCGGCTGCCGGCCTCGGCTGGGAGTCCAACCTGGCCCGCAACATGGAGTACCTCGCCACCCCTGACTTCGACGCGGCCGTGGCCTGGGTCGCCGAGAACGGCGGGGCCGACTACATGTCGACCAAGCAGGCCATCTGCACCTACGTGGCCTCCAGCGCCCATCGGTTCCTGAAGAAGGGCGTCCGCATCAACGCCATCGCCCCTGGGCCCACCGACACCCCCCTGGCCCAGGCCAACCCCGAGATGTGGCTCGGGTTCGGCGCCGACTACCGAGCCGACGTCGGTGTCGAAGCCTCCACGCCACTCGAGCAGGCCAACGCCCTCGTCTTCCTCTGCAGCGCGGCCGCCGCCGCTCTCAACGGGGTCACCATCGTCACCGACATGGGCTACTTCTCGGCCGGTGTCACCGAGCAGTGGCCCGACGCCACCCCGACCGTGAACTTCCTCCTGGGTCGGATGTGAGTGGTTCGACGAGTGGCGGCGTCGAACGCATCGGCGTCGTCGGCTGCGGTCTCATGGGCTCGGGCATCGCCGAGGTCGCCGGTCGCGCCGGGCTCGACGTGGTGGTGCTGGAGGCCGACGGCGCCGCCGCCGAGACAGGCCTCGCCCGGCTGACGGCCTCGCTGGGCCAGGCCGTGCGTCGCCAGAAGCTGAACGACGACGAGTCCGCGGCCACGCTCGCCCGGATCACCCTCACCGAGGACCGGGACGCCCTCGCCGACCGTCAGCTGGTCGTCGAAGCCGTCCCCGAGCTCGAAGGGCTGAAGCTCGACGCCTTCCGGATGATCGACGAGGTGGTGACGGCCGACGACGCCGTGCTCGCCTCCAACACGTCGTCGATCCCGATCATGAAGCTGGCCATGGCCACCGAGCGGCCCGAACAGGTCATCGGCATCCACTTCTTCAACCCCGTTCCCGTGCTCCCTCTCGTCGAACTGGTGCCGTCGCTGCTCACTGCCCCCGAGGTCGTCGAGCAGGCCGAGGCCTTCGCGTCGGGGCCACTGGCCAAGCACGTGATCCGCAGCCAGGACCGGGCCGGTTTCGTCGTCAACGCCCTGCTCGTCCCCTATCTGCTCTCGGCCATCCGCATGCTGGAGTCCGGGTTCGCCACCCCGGCCGACATCGACCAGGGCATGGTCCAGGGTTGCGCCCACCCGCTCGGGCCCTTGGCCCTCAGTGACCTGATCGGCCTCGACACGGTGATGGCGGTGGCGTCGTCGATGTACGAGGAGTTCAAGGAGCCGCTGTACGCCCCTCCCCCGATGCTCTCGCGCATGGTCGACGCCGGCCTGCTCGGTCGCAAGACCGGTCGCGGCTTCCACGACTACTCCTCATCATGAGCCCCACCCGCGTTCCGGGTCCGTGCGTGCCCGCGTGGGGTCCATGGCAGACGAAGGACGAGCAGTGACGCCCGAGGAGACGGTCCGCACCGAGATCGAGGGGCCGGTGCTCGTGATCGCCCTCGACCGCCCCGAGGTGCGCAACGCCATCGATTCGAGCCTGTCGCTCGGCCTGCTCGCCGCCTTCGAGCAGCTCGACGGCGACGACGAGCTCCGCGTCGGGGTGATCCACGGGCGGGGCGGCACGTTCTGCGCCGGTCTCGACCTGCGGGCCTTCGCCCGGGCCGGGTTGCCCAAGGGTGTGGGGCGCGTCTTTCGCCACGGTGCCCGCAAGCCGCTGATCGCAGCCGTCGAGGGAGCCGCGGTGGGCGGCGGCCTGGAGCTCGCCCTCGTGGCCGACCTCGTCGTGGCCGCCCGCACCGCCACCTTCGGTCTGCCCGAGGTGCGCCACGGGCTGTTCCCCGGCGGAGGAGCCCTGTTGAAGCTGCCCCGCACCGTGCCGATGGCGATGGTCAACCGGCTGGCCCTGACCGGCGAGCTCATCGGGGCTGACGACGCGCTCGGGTACGGCCTCGTCACCGAGGTGACCGAGGACGGAGACACGCTGGACGCAGCCGTGGGGTTGGCCCGGACCATCGCCGCCAACGGCCCACTCGGCGTCCAGGCCGTGAAGCAGCTCCTGCGGGCCAGCCCAGGCCTCACCGAGGAGGAGCTGTGGGCGCGCCAGAACGAGCTGGTGAACGTCGTCTTCGCCTCCGAGGACGCTCAGGAAGGGGCCCGCGCCTTCGCCGAGAAGCGCGACCCCGAGTGGCACGGCCGGTAGCGCGGCCCGAGCGAGGAGTGTGGCCATGCCCGATGAACGCCCGGCGATGGGACGCTGGTTCGAGGATCTGACCCCCGGGCTGGTGATCGACCACGCCATCACCCGCACCATCACCGAGGCCGACAACACCCTCTTCTCGGTGATGACCATGAACCCCGCGCCGCTGCACCTCGACCGGGCCTTCGCCGAGACGACGGAGTTCGGGGAACGACTGGTGAACAGCCTGTTCACGCTGTCGCTGCTGATCGGGCTCTCGGTGTACGAGACCACCCACGGCACGACCGTCGCCAACCTGGGATTCGAGGAGACCGCGTTCCCTGCGCCGGTGTTCCACGGCGACACCATCCACGCTCGCACCGAGGTCGTCTCGGCCCGACCCTCGTCCTCCCGCCCGGGCCAGGGCATCGTGGTGTTCGATCACCAGGCCTTCAACCAGCGCGACGAGCTGGTGGCCCGCTGTCGGCGCTCGGCCCTCATGAACCGACGGCCGACATGACGCCGCGCTGGCGCAGCGTGCTCTTCGTCCCCGGAAGTCGGCCCGACCTGGCCGCCAAGGCGCCCCGAACGGCGCCCGACGTGGTGGTCCTCGACCTCGAGGATGCCGTCCCCCCGTCCGACAAGGTCGCCGCTCGCGCCGCCGTGCGCGAGGCCGCCGCCGGGTTGGCCGGCCGTGGTCGACGTGTACGTGCGGGTGAACCCGCCGGGCACGGAGTGGTTCGCCGACGACGCCGTCGGCCTGCCCGACGAGGTCGCCGGGGTGGTCGTGCCCAAGCTCGAGTGCGTCGGCCAGGTCGCCGACCTGGCCGACAGCCTCGGCGGCCGATCCGTGATCGCCGGGATCGAGACCGTTCGCGGGGTCCTCGACGCCCGTGACCTGCTCCTCGGGCCGGTGACGGCCTGCTACTTCGGGGCCGAGGACTACGTCGCCGACCTGGGTGGCGTGCGCACGGCGGACAACGCCGAAGTGGCCCACGCCCGGGCCCACGTGGCCATGGCCGCCCGGGTGGCCGGCGTCCCCGCCCTCGACATGGTCACCATCGACTTCGGCGACCACGACCGGTTCGTGAGCGAGGCGCGCGCCGCGCGCGCCCTCGGCTACGCCGGCAAGCTCGTGCATCCACCCGGCGCAGGTCGGTCTGGCCAACGAGGCCTTCCTCCCCACGCAGCGAGGAGACCGACTGGGCCCGACGCCTCCTCGCCGCCTTCGCCCAGGCCGGCGGGACCACCATCGCCTTCGAGGGCCAGATGGTCGACGAGGTGGTGGCCGCCCGGGCCCGTGCCGTGCTCGCCGCCGGCTCCGGAACCGCACGATGAACCAGCCGCCCAGGACCCTCTGGGCGCCGCCCCCCGACGTTCGCCGGACGTCGGTGATCGGGCACTACCTGTCCTGGCTCGAGTCCGAGCTCGATCTCCGGTTCGCCGACTACGACGAGCTGTGGCGCTGGTCGGTCGACGACCTTCCCGCGTTCTGGTCCTCGATCTGGCGGTTCTTCGCCGTCGAGGCCTCCACCCCCTACGACGCGGTGCTGGCGGGGACCGCCATGCCGGGCGCCCGATGGTTCCCCGGGGCCCGACTCAACTACGCCGCCCGTGCACTGGCCACCACCGGCGCCGGGACCGCCGTCGTGGCCCGGTCGCAGTCGCACGGACCTCGCCAACTGTCGTGGGACGACCTGCGCGACCAGGTCGCTCGCTGCCGGTTCGGGCTGGCCCGCCTCGGGGTCGGATCCGGCGATCGGGTCGTGGGGTACCTCCCGAACGGACCGGAGGCCGTGATCGCCCTCCTGGCCGCGGCCAGCCTGGGCGCGGTGTGGGCCTCGTGTCCTCCCGAGTTCGGAGCCCGAAGCGTGATCGACCGGTTCGGCCAGCTCGACCCCGCGGTCCTGCTGGTGTCGAGGGGCTATCGGTACGGGAGCAAGGACGTGGACCGCCGCGCCGAGGTGGACGAGATCGTGGCCGCCCTGCCGTCGCTCACCGCCGTCGTCGACGTCGACGACGGCTGGGCCGAGCTGACGGCGGAGGCCGCTCCCCTCGACTTCGAGCCGGTTGCCTTCGACCACCCGCTCTACGTGCTCTTCTCCTCGGGCACCACCGGCCCCCCCAAGGCCATCGTCCACGGCCACGGCGGCATCCTGCTGGAACACCTCAAGGCCCTGGGCCTCCACCAGGACCTCGGGCCCGGCGACCGCTTCTTCTGGTTCACCACGACCGGCTGGATGATGTGGAACTTCCTGGTCTCGGGTCTGTGCGTCGGGGCCACCATCGTGCTGTTCGACGGCGACCCCGGTTGGCCCGATCTGGGCGCCCTCTGGCGCCTGGCGGCCGAGACCGGCGTGACCGTCTTCGGGGCCGGCGCTCCGTTCCTGTCGTCGTGTCGCCGCGCCGGGCTCTCCCTCCGGGGCGTGGGCGACCTGGGCGCGCTGCGCTCGGTCGGGTCGACCGGCGCGCCGCTCCCGAACGAGGCCTCCGAGTGGGTGTACTCCCAGCTCCCCACCGTCTGGCTCACGTCGATCAGCGGTGGCACCGACGTGTGCACCGCCTTCGTCGGCGGGAGCCCGCTGGTGCCCGTCGTGGCCGGCGAGATCAGCTGCCGCGAGCTCGGCGCCCGGGTGGAGGCCTTCGACGAGTCCGGCCGTCCGGTGATCGGAGAGCAGGGCGAGCTCGTGGTCACCGCGCCCATGCCCAGCATGCCCCTGCGCTTCTGGGGCGACGACGACGGCCAGCGCTACCGCGACGCCTACTACTCCCGCTTCCCGGGCGTGTGGTGCCACGGCGACTGGCTCACCGTCACCGACCGCGGGTCGTGCATCATCACCGGACGCTCCGACGCCACCCTGAACCGCGGCGGGGTCCGTCTCGGCACCAGCGAGTTCTACGCGGTCGTGGAGGCGGTGCCCGGTGTCGCGGGACAGCCTGGTGGTGCACTTGGAGGACGACGGTGGCGGCCCGGGCCGCCTGCTGCTGTTCGTCGCCCTCGACCCGGGAACGACGCTCGACGACGCCCTCGTCGATCGCATCGGCGCCGACCTGCGCACCGTGCTGTCGCCTCGCCACGTCCCCGACGAGGTCATCGAGGTCCCGGCCATCCCCCGCACCCACTCGGGCAAGAAGCTCGAGGTACCGGTCAAGCGCATCCTGCTCGGCGCGCCGGCCGACGAGGTCGCCAGCCGCGGCTCGCTCTCCGACCCCACCGCCCTCGACGCCTTCGTCGATCGCGCCGGCCGCAGCTAGTGCCCCGTCCTGGTCGATCTCCCGATCTACGAGAAGATCTGGCTTTCATCGTTGTCATGCGCCGCGTGCGTTCGCTAGACTCGATCTCATGTTCACGGGGATGGCGGAGGCGATCGAGGCGGCAGAAGTCCCCGCCGACGCCGACGCCATCGTGGAGGCACGACGACTGCTCGACCGTTGGGCGGCCAAGATCGCCGAGGCCGAGGTGGCCTTCGCCGACGCCGAGCTGTGGCGCGACCGGGGGGCAGGGTCCATGGGCTCGTGGCTCCACGACGAGGCCACCCTCACCTCGGCCGACTCCCGGCGGGTGGCCAAGCGCAGCGCCCGGCTCGCATCCTGGCCCGCGCTGAAGGCGGCCTGGCGCGGGGGCCGCATCGCCGGGGCCCAGGTCGACGTGGCCGTGGGCGAGGTCCCGGTGCGGTTCGTGGCCCGCTTCGCCGCCGAGGCCGACTCCGTCGTCGAACAGATCTCGGGCCTCGACGTCGACACCACCCTGCAGGCGGTGCGCGACTGGGTGTTCAGGGCCGAGGCCGACGACGATGCCGGGGACTTCGCCGAGCAGCCGTCGGGCCTGTTCCTGTCCGAGACCTTCGGTGGTCGGGGCCGGCTCGACGGCGATCTCGATCCCGAGGCCCACGCCATCGTCAGCGCCGCCCTGCGCGTCTTCGAGCGCCCGGACGACGAGGACTGCGAGGCGCGCCGAACCCCCGCCCAGCGACGAGCCGACGCCCTCGTCGACCTGGCCCGGTTCGGGCTCGACCACCACGACCACGCCACCGACACCGGCCGGCACCATCCCCACGTCACCATCACCGCCGATGTGCTGGAACTGCTCGCCGCCTCCCTGCGGGGGGCCGGGATCGATGACCCCGACGCCGTCGACTCCTACTGCGACACGCACGGGGCGTCGGCGGTCGAGCGGGCCTGGTTCCACGCCGCCCTCGACGACCCGGGCGCCGCGACCACCCTCGACGACATCCGCCTCCGGGGTGTGGCCCTCACCGCCCTCGCCTGCGACTCGGTCCTCGAACGGCTCCTCACCGCCGACGGGCGCGTGCTCGACCACGGGCGGTCGACCCGCAGCGTGCCCAAGCACCTCACCCGAGCCGTCACCGCCCGTGACCAGCACTGCCGGGCGCCGGGCTGTCGCCGAGCGGCCCGCCACGGTGACATCCACCACGTGACGCCCTGGGCCCTCGGCGGACCCACGTCGGTCGACAACCTGGTCCTCCTGTGCCGCTACCACCACCACCTGTTCCACAAGCCGGGCTGGAGCACCGAGCTCGACCCCGACGGCCTCCTCCGGATCACCAACCCCCGTGGCCGGGTCCGCGAGACCGGCCCGCCGGGCACCGCTCCCCCGTCGCCGCCCCGACGACGGCGACCGGGCGAGCTCACCCGCGCCGAGGAGGACGAGCTCATCCGTCGACGTCTCCACTCACTGCCGACCCCGATCTGGGAGCCGGGCGCGCCGCCGTCGCTGCTGGAGGTCAGAGCCAGCCCGCCCGGCGGAAGCGCCGGTAGAGGAACAGGCACACCAGGATCATGAACCCGATGACGATCGGGTACCCGTAAGCGGACCGCAGCTCCGGCATCTCCTCGAAGTTCATGCCGTAGATGCCGGCGATCATGGTCGGGACGGCGGCGATGGCGACCCACGCCGAGATCTTGCGCATGTCCTCGTTCTGCTGGACCGAGATCTGGGCCAGGTTGGCGTCGAGGGCGCTGGCCAGCAGGTCGGAGAGCGATCGGGCCCGGCTGACGGCCCGGTTGAGCTGGTCGTAGGCCTCCTCCAACGTGCCCAGCACCTCGGAGTCCCAGCGACCGCGCATCCGCCGCAGGAGTCGGGCCAGCGGCTCCTCGAGGGCCTCCACTGCCACCAGGAGCTCCCGCACCTCCCGACGCAGGTTGTAGATGCGTCGGGCCGACCGGTTGCCCACCGCGCCCCCGAAGACGTCGGACTCCACCTCGAGAGCGGTGCGCTCGAAGCCGTCGAGCGCCGGTTGGTAGTCGTCGACCACCTGCTCGACGATGGAGGCGAGCACCGCCTGGGGGCCGAGGGCCAGATACTCCGGATCCTTCTCGAGGCGGAGGCGCAGCCCGGCCAGCGGGCTGGCCTGCCCGTGGCGCACGCTGATCACGAAGTCGTGGCCGACCAGCACCGACATCTCGCCGAGCTTCACCTGCTCGAGCGACGTGTCGTACCGGGCGGTGCGCAGCACGAGCGAGGTGGCGTCGTCCTCCACCGCCAGCACCGGACGTTCGTGGGCCTGGAGGACCTCTTCGACCGAAGGTTCCTCGATGTCGAAGCACTCGAAGGCATCCGACAGCTCCGCCTCGGTCGGGATCCGGAGGCCGAGCCAGACGAAGGTGTCCGCGGCACGAGCGAGGCGAACACCCTCCGGCACCTCGAGGCGACCCCCCACCCGCTCACCGTTTCGATAGGCGGCACAGTCGACGAGCACGACGACGACGTTACCGGTGCGCTCGGCGCCGGCTCGGGAGGGTCATCCGCCTGCGGCTCGCCGCCGCCGCGAGGTCGCGGAGCCCCCGCCGACCGTGCCACGCGGCGGGGCCGACGACCCCGAGTGGCTTCGCCGAAAATCTGACGTTCCGTTAGATTGGCGGGGTGACAACGACTGAACGAGTCCCCGCGGTCGAGGGGTGGTTCACGGTCGAGGAGCCGTACCAGCTCATCGGCGCCCGGTGCACCAGCTGCGGCACCTACGTGTTCCCTCCCCGCTCCGGCGCGTGCCCCAACCCCGAGTGCGCCTCCACCGAGCTCGAGCCCACGCCGCTCTCGCCCCGGGGTCGGGTGTGGTCCTACACCGAGAACCACTACGCCCCGCCGCCGCCGTACGTGGCCGCTGATCCGTTCGAGCCCTACGCCCTCGCCGCCGTCGAGCTCGAGGCGGAGGGCCTCGTCATCCTCGGCCAGGTCGCCAGAGGGGTCATGGGCGCCGACCTCGAGATCGGCATGGAGGTCGAGGTCGACCTCCAGGTGCTGTTCCGCGACGACGACGGAGTCGACCACTGGGTCTGGACCTGGGCGCCCGCCACCCCGGAAGGAGCTTCCGAATGAGCGACGACCGTGATCTCGTCGTGCTCGGCGCGGGCATGCACCCGTGGGGCAAGTGGGGCCGCAACTTCGTGGAGTACGGCCTGGTCGCCGCGCGCGAGGCGTTGGCCGACGCCGACGTGGCCTGGCGCGACATCGAGTTCGTGGCCGGGGCCGACACCATCCGCAACGGCTACCCGGGTTTCGTCGCGGCGTCGACGTTCTCCCAGGCCCTCGGCTGGACCGGTGCCCAGATCTCGTCGTCCTACGCAGCGTGCGCGTCAGGGGCCCAGGCCCTGCAGTCGGCCCGGGCCCAGCTGCTCGCCGGCTTCGCCGACGTGGCCATGGTCATCGGCGCCGACACCACCCCGAAGGGCTTCTTCGCCCCCGTGGGCGGCGAGCGCAAGGAGGACCCGGACTGGCAACGGTTCCACCTCCTCGGGGCCACCAACCCGGCGTTCTTCGCCCTCAACGCCCGCCGCCGCATCGACGTCTTCGGCGACACGTCGGAGGACTTCGCCCTCGTGAAGGTGAAGAACTCCAAGGCCGGGGTGCACAACCCCTACGCCCGTTTCCGCAAGGAGTTCAGCCTCGAGGACTTCGCCTCGTCGCCGATCGTGAGCGACCCGTTGCGGCTGCTCGACGTGTGCGCCACGTCCGACGGGGCCGCCGCTCTCATCGTCTGCACGCCCGAGTACGCCAAGGCCAAGCTCGGAACCCTCGAGGGCACGGTGCGCATCAAGGCGGTGTCCAACACCACACCGACGTACCCGCAGGTCCGCCTCGAGCTCCCCGACATCGCCACCGACTCCCACGCCGTGGTCGTCCCTCCCGCCCTCGGGTTCAAGGACTCCGTCGCCCACAACGCCTTCGAGCAGGCCGGCATCGGGCCCGACGACCTCAGCTGCGCCGAGGTCTACGACCTGTCCACCGCCCTCGAGCTCGACTGGTACGAGAACATCGGGCTGTGCGAGCAGGGCGAGGGCGCCAAGCTGGTCCGCAACGGTGACACGGCCATCGGCGGTCGTATCCCGGTCAACGCGTCGGGAGGGCTCTCGTCGTTCGGCGAGGCCATCCCGGCCCAGGCCATCGCCCAGGTCTGTGAGCTCACCTGGCAGCTGCAGGGTCGCTGCGAGGGTCACCAGGTCGACGGAGCCACCGTTGGTCTGGCCATCAACCAGGGTCTGTTCGGGCACGGCTCGTGCACGATCCTCGCCCGCTGAGCACGCCGTCTCCGAGAAGCTGTTCGTGACGAAGGGAAGCTGACATGCCCGAGGCCTACATCATCGACACCGTTCGCACGCCGGTGGGCCGCCGTGGAGGCGGCCTCTCCGACGTGCACCCCGCCGACCTGGGCGCCGCCGCGCTCAAGGAGCTCGTCGACCGCACCGGCATCGATCCGGGAGCCGTCGAGGACGTGGTCATGGGCTGCCTCGACACCATCGGCGGCCAGGCCGGCGACATCGCCCGCACCTGCTGGTTGGCCGCCGGCCTGCCCATGCACGTGCCCGGCACCACCATCGATCGCCAGTGCGGGTCGTCCCAGCAGGCCGTGCACTTCGCCGCCCAGGGCGTCATGAGCGGCACCCAGGACCTCGTCGTCGCCGGTGGCGTGCAGAACATGTCCATGATCCCGATCTCGGCGGCCATGACCGTGGGCGAGGAGTTCGGGTTCACCGACCCCTTCACCGGATCGAAGGGCTGGGTCGAGCGCTTCGGTGACCAGGAGGTCAGCCAGTTCCGAGGCGCCGAGATGATCGCCGAGAAGTGGGACGTCAGCCGCGACGACATGGAAGCGTTCGCCGTCGAGAGCCACGTCCGGGCCATCCGCGCCCGCGACGAAGGCCGCTTCGAGGCCGAGACGTTCGAGTTCAACGGGCTGAAGGCCGACGAAGGGCCCCGCGAGCCCAACTGGGAGAAGATCCGGTCGCTGCCCACCCTCGTCGAGGGTGGGCGGCTCACCGCCGCCTGCGCCAGC
Organism: uncultured Actinomycetes bacterium; assembly: GCA_963793025.1. Classification (GTDB taxonomy): domain Bacteria; phylum Actinomycetota; class Acidimicrobiia; order Acidimicrobiales; family Acidimicrobilacustridaceae; genus CAWBYL01. Next base: position 119,404 of record CAWBYL010000004.1, on the reverse strand, counting down.
CAGATCTCCGATGCCTCGGCGGCCATGCTCGTGGCCAGCGAGCAGGCCGTGAAGGACCACGGCCTCACCCCTCGGGCCCGCATCCACCACCTCTCGGTGCTGGCCGACGACCCCATCTACATGCTCACGGCGCCCATCCCGGCCACCGCCCACGCGCTGAAGAAGGCCGGGATGACCCTCGATCAGATCGACCTGGTCGAGATCAACGAGGCCTTCGCCTCCGTCGTGCTGGCCTGGCAGAAGGAGACCGGCGCCGACATGAGCAAGGTGAACGTCAACGGCGGCGCCATCGCTCTCGGCCACCCGCTGGGTGCCACCGGCGTCCGACTCATGACCACGCTGCTCCACGAGCTCGAGCGCACCGGCGGCCGGTACGGCCTGCAGACCATGTGCGAGGGCGGCGGCCAGGCCAACGTCACCATCATCGAGCGGCTCTGAAGCGGCCGGGCCCTCGGGCCCGGCGGTGGAAGCCCGCTGTGATCCGTCGCGACGGGCCCACTGACTCCTAGCATCGTCGCGACGCCGAACGACCCTCGCCCGACCGGGCGGGTGCGAGGCCGAGTGGAGGGCCCGATGGGTCGACGGAGCGACGCAGACCCGGAACGTGGCGGGAAGGAAGCCAAGGGCCCCGGTCGCTACGTCCTGTTGGCCCACGCCCTGACCGCCATCCTCCACGCAAATGACGAGGCGGAAGCTGTCGACGCGGTGGGGGACGTCATCGTCGACCACGGCGTGTTCACCCTGTCCTGGGTCGCCATGATCGACGACGGCGAGCTGAAGCCGGTGATGGTCAGCGGGCCGGCAACCGGCCTGGTGGAGCGCCATCCGCTTCCCGTGGACGACGGACCGATCGCCCGGGCGCGTGCCGGCGAGGACATCGTGGTCGTCCCCGACGTGGCCGAGGAGCCCGGGCTCGAGCGGCTCGCCGGCGCCGGATCCGGAGGTGTCGGCTCCTTCGCCGCCCTCCCCATCCGCCTCGGCGGCGAGGTCGCCGGGGTGCTCGGCGTGGCCAGTCGCCGCATCGACGACTTCCCCGACAAGACCTGCACCGTCCTGCGCTGGATGGCCGCCGAGCTCGGGAACGCGTTGACCGCCATGGCCGAGGCGACACCAGGAGCGGGCTCGAGCTCCGACCACGCGTTCCAGGCCGACCTGCTGGCCTCGGTCGGTGACGCCATCGTGGCCAGCGACACGGACGGTCTCGTGACCTACATGAACACCGCCGCCCTGGCCCTCGGGCCCTGGACGGTCGAGGAGGTCGTCGGCCGGTCCGTGCTCGACCTCCTCCCGTTCACCGACATGGAGACCGTGCTCCCCGAGATCCAGGCCGCCCTCGGGGACCGGGTGCCGTGGTCGAGCGAGCTCGAGTACCACCTCCCCGGTGAGCGCACCGTCCTCATGCAGGTGACGAACACACCCATCGTCCGCGACGGCAAGGTCGTCGGCATGATCGGCGCCGCCGCCGACATCAGCCACCGCGTCCAGACCGCGGCACGCATGGAGGCCCGGTCCCGCATGCAGGACGAGGTCGTACGCCTCGGCCAGCTGGCGATAGTCGAGGCCAGCGCCAACCGGTTGGCCGACGCCGTGGTCGCCGCCGTCGGCACCACGCTCGACCTCGACGGCGCCATGCTCGTGCAGGCCACCCCCGGCGAGGGGTCAGTGGTACGGGCCGGATGGGGAGCCGACGTCCCTCCGCCGGGCTCGCCGGTGTACGACGAGGAGCAGCTCGACGTCGAGGCCCTGGGCCTGGCCGTCGGCTCGCCGGTCGTGATCGAGGACTTCGGATCGGACCCGCGGTTCGCGCAGATCGACAGCGAGGCCCCCCCCTACCGCAGCGGTGCGGTGGTGATCGTCGGTGGGCCCGAGGTCATGTACGGGTCCCTCTGCGCCCTGTCGCTCGAGTCCCGCTCCTTCGACCGTGACGAGATCGGGTTCCTCGAGAGCATGGCCAACGTGTTGGCCGCCTCCATCGAGCAGTCGGCCGCCCGCGCCGATCTCGAACATCTGAGCCTCAACGATCCGGTCACCTCGCTGCCCAACCGCGTCCTGCTGCGAGACCGCCTCGAGCACGCCATCGCTCTCGGGGTCAGAGGCAACCGGTCGGTCGGCGTGTTGATGGTCGACCTCGACCAGTTCAAGGAGGTCAACGACGTCTACGGCCACGGCGCCGGCGACCAGCTGCTGGTGAGGGTGGCCGAACGCCTCCGGGAGACCATCGGCCCCGACGACACCCTCGCCCGCATGGGGGGTGACGAGTTCGCCGTGCTGCACGTCTCGGACGACCACCTCGATGAGTTCACCGATCTCGCCGAACGCCTCGGCGCCGCCCTGGCCCCACCCATGAGCCTCGACGGCGTCGAGCTCTACGTCACCGCCAGCATCGGCATCTCGGTGCGACCCGCCCCCGAGACCTCGGCCGACCAGCTCCTGCGGGAAGCCGACGCCGCCGTGTTCCGGGCCAAGGACGCAGGCCGTGACCGCCACGAGCACTACGACGAGGGTCTGCGCCAACAGGCCTGGCGACGGCTGGACACCGCCAGTGCTCTGCGTCGCGCCCTCGAACGCGACGAGCTCTTGGTGCTGTGGCAAGCCGAGCTGCCCATCCAGGACGCGCCGATCTCGGGAGGGCGTGAGGTGTGGGCCGAGGCCCTCGTGCGGTGGCAACACCCGGCCCGCGGTCTCATCAGCCCGGGCAACTTCATCCAGCTGGCCGAGGAGACCGGGCTGATCGTGCCCGTGGGCGAGCTGGTGTTCCGGGACGCCTGCGAACAGCTGGCCTCGTGGCGCCACTCCGACACCATTCACCCGACCCGGATCTCGGTGAACCTGTCGCCCCGGCAGCTGGCCCACGAGGGCCTGGTGACCACCATCGCCGAGACCCTCGCCGCCACCGACGTCGCCGCCTCCGAGATCGTTCTCGAGATCACCGAGTCAGCGGTGATGACCGAACCCGAGAGCGCCATCCGCCGCCTGAACGAGCTGCGCGAGCTCGGCGTGGACCTGGCCATGGACGACTTCGGCACCGGCCACTCCTCGCTCGGGCACCTGCGTCGCCTCCCCGTCTCGATCCTCAAGATCGATCAGACCTTCATCCGGGGCCTCACCACCCACCGGGCCGACTGGGCCATCGTGCGGGGCATCGTGGAGCTGGCCCACGGCCTGGACCTCACCGTGGTGGCCGAAGGGATCGAGACGGCCGAGCAGCGTGACCAGCTCGTCGCGCTGCAATGCGATCGGGCCCAGGGCTATCTGTGGAGCAGCCCCGTCCCGGCGCCCGACCTCGACTCGGTGCTGCAGGCCTGGGCCAGCGGTCACTGACCCGACCCGCGCCTTCCGCGGCCGGACCCTCACCGTCGTGGCGTCCCGGAGCCGGGCGGGTGGCGATCTAGAGGTCGGGGCGCAGGGCGGCGTCGGTGCCGCCGTCCATGACGAGGAAGGAACCAACCACGTAGCGACCGGCTTCGGCCAGGAGGAAGGCGACGAGACCGGCCACCTCCTCGGGACGCCCCGGCTCGGACGTCGGGCGAGGGTATCCGGGGGTGGCGAGGAGGTCGTCGAGATGGTCCTCGGTCATCCCGGTGACGATCAGCCCGGGCGCGACCGCGTTGAGCCTCACTCCCGATCCGACCCAGGAGTCGGTGACCGACTGTGCCCGTACCCAGCGGGCCAGCGCCCGCTTGGACGAGGCGTAGGCGGTGATGGCCGAGCCCCACGGGTGCGCGGCCGCCCCCTCCTCGTCCCCGGCGAGGAGCAGCGCGCGACCGGCCTCGTCGACGTCGGGCCAGGTGAACGCCGTGTTCGAGGAGATGGCCACCGCGGCCGCGTGACCGCTCTCGACGAGCAGCGGGTTCAGGCCGTCGAGGGTGGCGACGGCACCGAAGTAGTCGAGGCGGACGACGAGGTCGGCGGGGCTCGTGCGCCCGCTCACACCGGCGCAGGCGACCAGTCCCTCGAGGCGGCCCCCGGAGTGCTCGGTGACGGCATCGACCATGGTCGCCCGCCCGGTCGGGGTCGAGAGGTCGGCGACCACCTCGGCATCGCGCTGGTCGACGCCGATCACCCGCCACCCGTCGCGCTCGAGGCGCTGGCGACAAGCCCGGCCGATGCCGGATGCGGAGCCGGTGACGACGGCGGTCCTCAGGGCGTCAGTCCAGCTCGGCGCCGAGCAGCGAGATGAAGCTCACCATCTCCCCCGGGTAGCCACCCAGGTTGTGGGTGAGGGCCAGCTTGCGCCCGTCGCTGAGCGACGAGATCGCGCGCTCCTCGGGAGCCTCACCCCGCAGTTGGAGGAAGGCCTCGAACATCATGCGCAGGCCGCTCGCGCCCACGGGGTGGCCGAAGCTCTTGAGGCCGCCGTCGGGGTTGACCGGGAGCTCGCCGTCGAGGTCGAACACCCCGTCGAGGACCTCCTGCCAGGCCTTGCCCCGCTCGGAGAACTGGAGGTCCTCCATCAGCACCAGCTCGGTGGGCGTGAAGCAGTCGTGAACCTCGGCCATGGCCACCTCGGCCCTGGCGTCCTTGACCCCGGCCTGGGCGTAGGCGTCCACGGCGCAGGCGGCGATCTCCGGGAAGGTCGTGTAGTCGTAGGAGGGGTCGATCAGGCCCGAGCCGTTGCCGGCGACGAACGACAGCGCCTTCACGTAGATCGGGTGGTCGGTGTAGCGGTGGGCGTCCTCGGCCCGGCACACGATGGCCCCGGCGGCGCCGTCGGCCACCCCGGCGCAGTCGAACACGCCGAGGGTGCCCGCCATCTTCGGAGCCTTCTCGATCTGTTCGGTGGTCAGCTCCTTGCGGAACTGGGCCCGGGAGTTGCGGGCGCCGTTGTAGTGGTTCTTGGCCGCGATGTGGGTGAGCACGGACCGCATGGTGTCGTCGTCGACGCCGTACTTGTTGCCGTAGGCGGGCACGATCATCGAGAACATGGCGGCGGCGGTGAGGGTGCGCCCGGTGCCGTCGCTCGGGATGGGGAAGGCGTTGAGCCCCTGGTACCCCGTGTCCTTCACCTTCTCGGCGCCCACGACCATGGCCAGGTCGTAGGCCCCCGAGGCCACGGCGTAGGACGCCTGGCGCAGCGCCTCGGAGCCGGTGGCGCAGTAGTTCTCGACACGCGTGACCGGCTTGTTCTGCAGTTGCAGGGGCCGAGCGAGGGTGATGCCGCTCATGCCCGACTGGGCGGTGCCGAACCAGTAGGCGTCGACGTCGTCCTTGGACACGCCAGCCGACTCGTAGGTGGCGTTGGCCGCGTCGATGATGAGGTCGTCGAGGCCCTTGCCCCAGTTCTCGGTGAAGTTGGTGCACCCCATGCCGACGATGGCCACGCGGTCGCGGATTCCATGACTAGCCACGGATCAGCTTCCCCTTCCAGAAGTAGTTGTGGAGGCCGTCGGCGGTGAACAGACGGCGGAAGGTCATCTCGACCCTCCCTCCGATCTTCACCTCGTCGGCGTCGGTGTCGGTGAGCTCGATCGGGAGACGTCCGCCGCCGTCGAAGTCGACGACCGCGAACACGATGGGCGGGCTGGGCGAGTAGGCGAGCCGGTCCACCGTGAAGGTGGCGATGGTGCCCTCCACGTCGGCCATCGGCGCTTCGGTCATCTCGTCGGTGCGCTCGCCGTCGAACGACACCCGCGACGGCGGCATGAACACGGTGCCGTCGGTGGTGTCACGGCTGCCGACGAACCCGAACTTCCAGTCGGTCGAGCGAGCGGCGGCGGTGCCCGAGTGGCGGGCGGGCTCGGGCCGACGAGGCGGCTCCAGGCTGATCATGCCCCGCCACGAGAGGAAGCGACCGTAGGCGAGGGGGGCGCCGGCCTCGAGCTGCGCGGCGACGGAGCGGGCGGGCGTGAAACGAGCAAGGGCGTCGGTGGTGCGGAACAGGAGGACCTCGGCACCGTCGCCGAGCACCACCACGGCCAGGACCTGGCCGGGTTCGGCCGCCTCCAGGGCGCTGGCCAGCAGCACGCCGGGCTGGGCGGCCCCGGTGGCCCCCACGCTGTCGGTGAGGTCGGGGGTGACCTTGGCGACGCCGAGCTTGCCGGCGAGGGCCTTGCCGATGCGGGCGGTGGGAGCGGCCACAGCCACGGTCGTGACGTCGTCGGGGGCCAGCCCGGCGGCGGCCAGTGCCTCCTTGAAGGCCTGGCGGCCGAGCCCCACGTAGGTCATCTCGGAGAACTTGTCGTCCCAGACCTTCGACCGGATGTCGCCGGGTTGGCGCCACCGGTCGATGAACTCCTCGGTGGCGCTGGCGGAACCGACGAGCTCGGCGACGACGGCATCGCCCTCACCAACGAGCAGGGCGACGGCGGCGTCACCCCCTGCGGCCTCGTCGGCCGAGCCGGCCAGACCGGTGCGCAGGTCGGCGGCGGCCACGAGGGTCGTGCCGGTGCCGGTGAGGGCGAGGCGCAGACCGCCCACGGCGGACCGCACCGAAGCGCCGAGGTCGAAGGCGGGGACGGCATCGGGCAGGCGGAGGGCGGCGTGCACGGTGGTGGCGTTGGTCTTGTCCGCGTAGGCCGGCACCACCGTGGCGAACAGCAGGGTGTCGGGGGTGGCGTCCGTGGCCCGCAGCGCCAGGCGCCCGGCCTCCACCGCCATGGTGGAGGTGTCCTCGTCGTAGGAGGCCACCGTGCGGGAACCGCGGCCTCCGCCCTGACCCAGGAAAGCCGAGATCTGGCTGCGATCGAGGCGTCGGTAGGGCAGGTACGCCCCCCAGGAGATGATGCCGCGCATGGCTCGAACCCTATCTGATAGACCGTCAGAACCTTCAAGGCTCGGGGCTGCCCGACGGTTGCCCGACCGCCTCCGCGCCGGCCCCGAACCCGTCTCTCTCCCCCTGGAGCTCATCGTGGCCGACACCGACGACCGAGGCCGGATCTTCATCGACCCGGCGGCCTACACCGATCTCGAACGGTGGCACACGATCGCCACCGAGCTACGGGCCGAGGGCCCGCTGCACCGTTTCGAGCTCGACGGCCGCGACCCGTTCTGGGCAGTGGTGGGACTTCCCGAGATCATGGAGATCGAGAAGAACTCCGAGGTGTTCACCAACGCCCCCGACCCGGTCATGAACCCCAAGGGGCGGATGACCGAGGAGCGCGAGGCCAGCCCCGTCAACACGCTCATCCAGATGGACGGCGACGAGCACCGAGCCCACCGTCAGCTGGTCAACGACTGGTTCAAGCCCGGGGAGATCAAGAAGCTGAGCGACCAGGTGGCTCTGCAGGCCAAGCGCTCGATCGACGAGATGGCGGCCAAGGGCGGGAGCTGCGACTTCGCCACCGACGTGGCCATGAACTACCCGTTGCGCGTGATCCTCGACATCCTCGGGCTCCCCGAGGAGGAGTTCCCGAAGATGCTCCGCCTGACCCAGGAGCTGTTCGGCGACGGCGACCCCGACTTCCAGCGCTCGGGCGAGGACGACCAGGCCATGGCCGTGATCATGGACGTCATCACTCTGTTCACGGGCATCAACGCCGAGCGCCGCGAGTCGCCCGGGACGGATCTGGCCACCGTCATCGCCAACGGCCACATCGACGGCAAGCCGCTCGAGGACATGGACACCTACGGCTACTACCTGATCGTCGCCACCGCCGGCCACGACACGACCTCGAACGCCGTCGGCGGCGGCATGGAAGCCCTCCTCGAGCACCCCGCAGAGCTGGCCAAGCTGATGGACGACCCGACCCTCATCGACGGTGCCGCCGACGAGATCGTGCGGTGGGTCAGCCCGGTGAAGCACTTCATGCGCACTGCTCAGCAGGACTACACGCTGGCCGGCGGCCAGACGATCGCCAAGGGCGACTGGCTCCTGCTCTCCTACCAGGCGGCCAACCGCGACGAGCGCGTCTTCACCGATCCCTTCACCTTCGATGTCACCCGCAGCGACGCCGACAAGCACCTCGGGTTCGGCTTCGGTCGCCACTACTGCCTGGGCGCCCATCTGGCCCGGCTCGAGATCAGGGCCCTGTTCCGCGAGCTCATCCCGCGGCTCGAGTCGATCGAGTTGGCCGGCGACCCGCAGCAGACCGCCTCGGTGCTGGTGAGCGGACCCAAGCGCATGCCGGTCACCTACGCCCTCACGAGCTGACCGGCCCGCCCCGAGGCGGGCGGATGCCATCCACTATACGATCGGCCCTCCACGGGGAGCCTCAGCAGGCCGTCAGCGGCCGGGACGGGACGCGCCCCTCACCTCGGGCCCGGCTCGCGCCCGGCCACCCCCAGGAGGCCTGATGGCTCACCGCAACGACGTGCTCGGCGAGTTGGGCTTCTACACGCTCGCGGGGCAGCCGGGCACCGCTCGCGAGCTCATCGACGAGGTGGTCGCCGGCGAGGCCATGGGCATCGGTCGCGTGTTCATCTCCGAGCGCTACAACAAGAAGGAGGCGGCCACGCTGTCGGGCGCCGTCGGTGCGGTGAGCGAGCGCATCGCCATCTCCACCGCCGCCACCAACCACAACACGCGCCACCCGATGGTGACCGCCGGCTTCGCCCGCACCATGCAGAGCCTCACCGGCGGCCGCTTCACCCTCGGGCTGGGGCGGGGCATCAAGCCCATGCAGGACGCCTACGGCATCGGCCACATCACCACCGCCCAGATGGAGGACTTCGCCGGCATCATGCGCCGGCTCTTCCGGGGCGAGGTGATCATGGGCCACGACGGTCCCGCCGGTTCCTGGCCCGTGCTGCACCTCGACGCCGGCCTCGACGAGTACCTCCCGATGGGGTTGGTCGCCTTCGGGGACCACACGCTCGAGCTGGCCGGCCGGTGCTTCGACGAGGTCGTGCTGCACACCTTCTTCACCGACGAGACCACCGCCCACTGCGTCCAGACCGTCAAGAAGGCGGCTGAGCAGGCCGGGCGCGATCCCGAGACGGTGAAGGTCTGGTCGTGCTTCGCCACCGTCACCGACCGCATCCCCGAGGACAAGCGCCTGATGAAGCTGGTCGGCCGGCTGGGCACCTACCTGCAGGGCTACGGCGACCTGCTCGTGCGCACCAACGGGTGGGACCCCGCCGTGCTCGAGCGCTTCCTCGCCGATCCCGTGGTGTCGAGCGTCCGGGGCCTCGACGTCGTGGGTACCACCGAGCAGCTCGAGCACGTGGCCACGCTCATCCCCGACGAGTGGCTGGCCCCGAGCGCCACCGGCACCCCGGCCCAGTGCGTCGCCGCCATCCGGGGCCAGTTCGAGCTCGGCTGCGACGGCGTGATCATGCACGGCGCCACGCCCGACGAGCTGGAACCCGTCGTCGCCGAGTACCGAGCCACCCGGCCGTGACCACCGTCCACTCCACCTACTGCCGGCTGTGCGAGGCCGGGTGCGGCCTGGTCGCCGAGCTCGATGACGACGGACGCCTGACCCGCCTGCGCCCCGACAAGGACCACCCCGTCACCGCCGGGTTCGCGTGCAACAAGGGTCTCCTGGCCGCCGAGATCCACCACGACCCGGCCCGGCTCGACCGTCCCCAGTCCCGCCAGGACGACGGCAGCTTCGCCGAGGAGAGCTGGGACGACGCCCTCGACGACATCGCCACGCGACTGCGGGCGATCATCGCCGAGCACGGGCCCCGGTCGGTGGCCATGTACCTCGGGAACCCGACGGCGTTCAACGCCACCGCCGGGCCCAGCGCCGGACTCTTCCTGCTCCAGCTCGGCTCCGACCGCATCTTCACCGCCGGCAGCCAGGACTGCTCGAACAAGTTCGCCATCGGCGAGATGTTGTGGGGCTCGTCACAGATCCACCTCGTACCCGACCTCGACCGCACCGACCACGTGCTGCTCCTCGGGACCAACCCCCGGGTGAGCAAGGGATCGTTCCTCTCGATCCCCGATCCGGTGGGCCGTCTGGCTGCAGTCGAGTCGCGGGGCGGTCGCGTGGTGTTCGTCGACCCGCGCCACTGCGAGCCCAAGGTCGGCGAGACCGTGCAGATCAAGCCCGACACCGACGTGTACCTGCTCGCGGCCATGCTCCACGAGATCGACCGCACGGTCGGCTTCGACCCCGAGGGCGCCGCCCGGGTGCGTGAGATCGACTCTCTCCGCGCCTTCCTGAACCGTTTCCCGGCCGCGACGGTGGCCCCGGTCGTCGGCCTCGACGCCGATGACATCGCCGCCATGGCCCGGGAGTTCGCCGCCGCCCCCGCCGCCTCGGCCCACTGTTCCACCGGCGTGAACATGGGCCGCCAGGGCGCCCTCACCTACTGGCTGATGCAGATGCTCGTGCTGCTCACCGGCAACTTCGACCGCGCCGGCGGCAACATCCCCGTCACCCGCGGCACCGCTCCCGCCTCGCGCACCAGCGACATCGGCGCGGAGTCGTTCGTCGACTCACAATGGGGGCCGTACCGACGCAACACCGGCGGCGAGCCAGGCGCTCTGCTGGCCTCCATGATCCGCGAGGGCGATCCTCCCATCCGGGCGCTGATCAGCACCGCCGGGAACCCGGTGCTCAGCATCGGTGGCGGAAGCGACCTGGCCAAGGCGTTCGAGTCGCTGGACCTCCTCGTAACCGTCGACTTCTACCGCAACGCCACCGGCGAGCTCGCCGACCACGTGCTGCCCGCCGCCGACTGGTTCGAGCGTGAGGACCTCAACACCTTCGTACAAGGGACCCAGCTCCAGCCCTACATGCAGTGGACGGGCCCGATCGTCGCTCCGGCGGGAGAACGGCGCACCGAACAGATGATCTTCGCCGAGCTGACCGAGCGCATGGGCGAGGAGCCCGTCTTCGGTCCCGACGTCGACATCCTCGCCATGCTCTACGACGGCTCCCTCGCCGAGCACGGCCTGTCGATGGCGGCGCTGCGGGCGGCCGAGAACGGCACCGCCCTCCTCCCGGTCACCGAGCCGGGCACGTTCCTCGACACGATGACGACCGAGGGCACCCTCGACGGGGAACCAGCGATGCTGGCCGCCGCCCGCGAGCGGGCGGTCGAGCAGTTCGCCCAGCTCGGCGCCGAACCGCCCGGGCAGCTCAAGCTCATCACCCGGCGCACGGCGCACACCATCAACACCGCCATGCAGAACGTCGAGAGGCTGAAGAAGGGCCTCGGGGCGGACAACCCTCTCTTCCTCTCCCCCGCCGACGCCGAACGGCTGGCCGTCATCGACGGAGCCCGGGTGCGGATCACCAATGAGTGGGGCTCGGTCGAGGCCTGCGCCCGCGTCGACGAGACCCTCCGCGCCGGCGTGGTGGCCATGACCCACGGTTTCGGCAACGCCGCCACCACCGGGCAGCCGGTGGCCCAGCGCTACCCCGGGGTGAACGTGAACGTCCTCGCGCCCGTCGGGCCGGGCACCTTCGACCCGGTGAGCACCATGTCGCAGCTGACCGGCATCCCCGTCGAGGTCGAGGTGCTGGAACCCACCCGGTAGGGTCGCCGCCATGCGCCTCGGAGACATCGGCAACGCCGACGCCGTCAGCCACGGAAAGCCCCTCGACGGGGTCAGGATCCTCGCCCTCGAGCAGATGCAGGCCTTGCCCTTCGCCACCCAGCTGCTGACCCGGCTGGGGGCCGAGGTCATCAAGATCGAGAGCACCAAGGGCGGCGACCTCGGTCGGGGGTCCCAGCCCTCGATCACCGATCCCGAGGGTCGGACCGTGGGGGCCACGTTCCTGCGCAACAACCTCAACAAGCGGTCGATCTGCGTCGACCTCAAGGCGCCCGAGGGACGACAGCTCGTGCTCGACATGGCGCCCCGGTTCGACATCGTGGCCGAGAACTTCAAAGGCGGTGCCCTGGCCCGCATGGGCCTCGGTTACGACGACATCGCCGCCGTGCACCCGTCCGTGATCTACCTGTCGGTGTCGGGCTTCGGGAACCTCACCGACACGCCCTACGACGGATGGCCCGCCTATGCGGCCATCGCCGAGGCCATGTCGGGGATCTACGAGTTCAAGCGCGAGCCGGGCAAGCCCCCGGCCGCCTCTCCGGTCGGGGCGCTCGGTGACATCGGCACCGCCCTGTTCGGCACCATCGGCGTGCTCGCCGCCCTCCGCCACCGGGACCGCACCGGCGAGGGCCAGTACGTCGACGTGGCCATGTTCGACGCCATGGTCGCCATGACCGACCTGGTGACCAACTACTGGTCGCTCGGCCTGCGCCCCGAGCCGGGCACGCCTCCGGCCATGATCCTCGACGGCTTCGAGGCCGGCACCGGCTGGTTCATCGTGCAGGTCGGCCGCGAGCACGAGTTCGAGCGGCTGGCCAACCTGGTCGGACACCCCGAATGGCTCACCGACGAGCGCCTGGCCACCCGCGACGGCTGGCGGGCCAACATGGACACCATCCTGCGCCCGGGCGTGAAGGCGTGGGCGGCGGGCATGACCAACGTCGACGCCTGCCGGGCCCTCGCCGATGCCGGCGTGGCCGCCGGCCCGTGCCTGTCGGCCGAGCAGGTCATCGCCGATCCCCACGTGGCCACCCACAACATGTTGGTGGAGATCCCCCGCGACGACGGCGGCGAGCCCGTGCTCACCCCGGGGAACCCCATCAAGATGACCAAGATGGCCGACGGCCCCGAGACCCGCATGCCGTGGCTGGGTGAGCACACCGACGAGGTCCTGGGCGCCGAGCTCGGCCTCGACGATGACGCCATCGCCGCCCTGCGCGACAAGGGCGTCATCGCCTGACGTCCCCTTCCCTTCGGTGGCTCGTCTCACGCCCCTCCCGGGGCGTGAGACGAGCCAGCAACCGGGTTTTCAGTTGGCGATCGGGAACCACTCGTTGGTGGACGGCACCCAGCAGTTCACGGGTGCCGGGCACTTGGCGTAGGTCCCGTCGGCCCCCTTCGGGGTCTCGGCGGCGACAGCGGTCAGCACCACCGGGTGGACGAAGTCGGCCATGTAGGTCTTGCCCTCGGCGAGCGAGCCCTGTCCGTCCGAGGCCAACGCCACCGGCAGGTCACCCAGTCCGAGAGCAGCCGACATCGCCGACTCCCGGGTCGGGTTCGTGCCCGCGGCCTCCATCATCTTCTCGAACAGGTTGGTGAGCGTGCAGGCGAAGGCGTCGTAGTCGGAGCTGATCACCTCGCCGTCAGCGGTGGTGATCACCTGGCCCGACGGCACCCCGGGGCTCGAGCCGGTCGGGAACTCCCCCGCGAAGACCTCGTCGTAGTGTGCCCGGCACTCCACCTCGAAGTCGGTCTGGGTGCGGATGCCCCCCTCGGCCAGGTTCTGGTTGTCCCAGATGGTGATGCACTGGGCCCCCACCGCGGCGGCCGGGGTCCGGCTGGCACCGAAGGCGGTGCAGTTGGCCGAGGCGGTGTCGAGGACGGTGATCTTGAAGGCGCCGGCGGCGGCGTCGTAGAACCCGGCCTGGTTGGTGAACGGCAGAAGCATCATCACGTTGGTGACGCCCTCGGCCCGGAAGGTGCCCGCCGCGGTACCGGCTTCCTGGTTGATGGCTCCGACGTCGCCCTGGACGGTGTTGACCTCGACGACCTGGGCGGTGAAGCCGGCGTCCTCGAAGACGGACTTGGACTCGGCGGCGGCGGCCTTGGCCTCGGGGCCGTTGCCGGCCAGGATCCCGACGACCGACCCTTCGGCCACCTCACCCGAGTCGATGGCGGCCTTGGATCCGGCCTGGGCGCCGAGCTCGACCGGCGGGGCGATGGTGAGGAGCAGCCCGCTGTCGTGAGCGGCCTGGCCTACGAACTCGCCGAACAGGGTGAGCATGCCGGCGTCGAGGAGGCACTGCACCGTGCGGGCGTTGAGCCCCGTGGAGACGATCACCGCGAACAGCTCGTTGTCGACGGTGGCCTCGGCGCAGAACTGGTCCTGGGTGTCGGGCTTGACCGGGTCCCAGGTGAGCACGACGGGCTCGATCATGCGCCCGTTGATCCCCCCGGCCGCGTTCCAGTCGTCGATGTAGGACGTCACCCTGGTCGACAGGTTGTCGGTGGTGAGCGCCGCCGGGAGGGACAGTCCGGCGGCCCGGAGACCGTCGAGATCGGAGACGCCGACACCGATCTTGATGGTGTCGGCGGTGATGCCGGTGTCCGACGCGGTGCGCTCCTCGTCGCCGCTGGTGCCGTCGCTTCCACCCTCGCTGCTCCCGCTGCTGCACGACGCCAGCGCCAGCGCCATCACGGCGATGAGCGCCATCAGCGCTCTCGACCTTCCACTCGTCCTCATCAAATCCCCCTGTTGGTGCCGTCGATGTGACGTCGAAAAGTGACCGGAGTCACATCGGGTACCTTATGTGACACTGGTCACCGAGCAAGCCACGTGCCCCCTCAGGAGGCCAGGGATCGCTCGGCATCTTGTCCGAGGGGGACTGTGGACGACTCGACAGCCGACACGACTTCGCCGTCCGAGGACCTGACCTCGCTGACCGCGGTGATCTTCGACGAGGAGGATGCGCGACGGGCCGAGGAGGACGACGTGGTCGTCCTGCCCGACTCGCTGCTGCCGGGCGTGGCCAACGCCACCATGCCGTTGCGCGAGGGCATCCGCGCCGGCGGGCTCGGGCTCGTGGCCCTCCTGTTGCTGCTCAACATGGTCGAGGAGTTCGACCGTGTGGCGCTCCAGGTGCTCGGCCCGGACATCCAGGCGACCCTCGGTATCTCCGACACCGTCCTGCTCGGCCTGCAGAGCCTCGGGGGTGTCGTCCTCGTGCTGTCCACCCTCCCCTTCGCGTGGATGGCCGACCGCTCGGCCCGGACCAAGGTGCTGGCCGGAGCCACCGGCCTGTGGGGGCTGTTCGCCGTGGCCACCGGGTCGGTCGTGAACTCGTTCCAGCTCGGTCTGGCCCGCGCCGGTGCCGGGTTGGGGTCCGCCGCCCGCATCCCGATCGCCCCGGCGCTGGTCGCCGATCAGTACCCCATCGGCGTCCGCACCCGCGTGTTCGCCACGGAGGCGTGGGGTCGCCCGGCCGGCCAGGTGGTCGGCCCCGCCCTCGCCGGGCTCGTGGTCCTGATCGCCGGGGGCGGGGACGACGCCTGGCGCTGGTCGTTCTGGGTGCTGGCCATCCCGGCCGTGATCCTGTTGCTCGCGCTCCTACGCCAACGCGAACCGGAACGGGGTCGCAACGAGCGCGAGGCGGTGTTCGGCAGCGACACCACCCAGGTCGTGGCCGACGGCCCGGTCCGACTCTCGGCCGCCTTCCAGCGGCTCAAGAAGGTGAAGACCTTCTACTTCCTCGTGACCGGAATCGGTGTCCTGGGCTTCGCCCTCGTCGCCGTGCCCAGCGCCTTCAACCTGCTGCTGGAGCGAGCCTACGGCTACGACGCCTTCACCCGTGGCTGGATCGGGTCCATCACGTGGGCCGGAGCGCTCATCGCCATCCCCCTCGCTGGCCGCTACGGCGACCGGCTGTTCCGCCACAACCCTCGCTCCGCCCTGGTGGCGATGGGTCTGGCCATCGTCGGTTACGGCCTGGCCGTCACCATCGGGCTCCGCTTCCAGCAGCCGGCCATCCTCATCGCCTTCTTCGTGGTGGCCAACGCCTGCCAGGGTGCGGCGTTCACCCAGGTCGGTCCCACCGTCTCGGCTGTGGTCCCGTACCAGATGCGGTCCCAGGCCTTCGCCCTGATCGGCGTCTACATCTTCTTGATGGGCGGCTTCTTCGGAGGTCTCATCACCGGGGGGCTCTCCGACGCCTTCGGCGAGCGCACCGCCCTCGCCGTGGTCGTCCCGCCGGCGGCGCTGATCGGTGGCCTGCTCGTGGTCTACGGGTCGCGCTACATGAAGCGGGACATCTCCCTCGTGGTCGACGAGCTGCTCGAGATGCAGCACGAGCAGGCCCGGATGGGCGCCGACCCCGAGAACATCCCGGTGCTCCAGGTCCGCAACCTCGACGCCAGCTACGGCAACCTCCAGGTCCTGTTCGACGTCGGCTTCGAGGTCAAGCGGGGCGAGACCCTCGCCCTGCTCGGCACCAACGGCGCCGGCAAGTCCACGCTGCTGCGGTCGGTGAGCGGGCTCCTGCTCCCCGATCGGGGCGTGGTCCGCATGAACGGCCGCACCATCACCCTCGTCGACCCGCAGTACCGGGTGCAGCTCGGGATGGTGCAGGTGCCGGGCGGCGAGGCGCTGTTCCCGTCGATGACGGTCGCCGACAACCTCGACGTGTGGAGCTGGCAGCTGCCGTCCGACAAACCGAAGGGTGAGGCCTACGAGCGGGTCTTCGACACGTTCCCCGAGCTGGCGGAGCGGCTGAGCGACCGCGCCGGATCGTTGTCGGGCGGGCAGCAGCAGATGTTGGCGCTCGGGAAGGCCCTCATGCTCGAACCCGAGCTGTTGCTGATCGACGAGCTGTCGCTCGGTCTGGCCCCCGTCGTGGTGCAGGAGCTGCTCGGGGTCATCGAGCGGTTGAAGGCCGAGGGCATGACGATGGTGATCGTCGAGCAGTCGGTGAACGTGGCCCTCGCCGTCGCCGACCGGGCCGTGTTCATGGAGCGAGGACGGATCCGGTTCGAGGGACCGGCCCAGGAGCTGCTCGAACGGGGCGACCTGCTCCGAGCGGTGTTCCTCTCCGGAGAGGGGGCCTGACGTGGTGCTCGGGCTCACCTTCAGCGTCGGCATCCTCTTCGACGGTGTCGTCCAGGGCCTCGTCTACGCCCTCGTGGCCTTCGGCCTCGTGCTCATCTTCCGGGCCACGGGCGTCATCAACTTCGCCCAGGGTCAGATCGGTGCCTTCGGCGGCTACGCCATGGCGCTGCTCTACATCCGCTACGACATCCCGTACGGGCTCTCGGTCCCGCTGGCGCTGGCCTCCGGCGTCGCCCTCGGGGTCGCCGCCGAGCTGATCCTTCGTCGACTCTTCACCCAGCCCCGTCTGGTGCTGTTCGTCGCCACCCTCGGCATCACCCAGCTCATCCAGCTGCTGCAGCTGCGCCTGCCCATCCCCGAAGAGCAGGTCGCCTCGGCCAGCTATCCCATCCTCATCGGCGGCACGTGGGAGTTCGCCGGGATCCGGGTCTCGGGCCCCCAGCTCACGGTGATCGTCGCCGTGCCGCTGCTGATGGTGTTCTTCGCTTGGATGTTCTCCCGCAGCCGGTTCGGCAAGGAGGTCCGGGCCACGGCCGACAACATGCCGTCGGCGGCGTTGGCCGGCATCAGCATCCGGGCGGTCTCCACCAAGGTGTGGGCCCTCGCCGGCCTGCTCGCCGCCTTCAGCGCCCTGCTCATCGCGCCCCTCCAGGGCGGCAGCATCGCGGCCGTCAGCAGCGCCCTCGGCCCCAAGCTGCTCCTGCTGTCGTTGACCGCCGCCATGTTCGGCTCGATGCGCTCGTTCGGACTCACCGTCGTGGGGGGCATCGTCGTCGGCGTCCTCGATGCCCTGTTCGTCACCTGGGCCCAGGTCGGCGACGTCCCCGCCGGGTCCAACATCGCCGTCATCTTCGTGCTGTTGCTCGTGCTCATGGTCGTCGCCGGGCAGCGAGCGGGGATGACCGGCGACGACTGGTCGCTCACCCCCCGACTCCGTTCGGCGTCCGAGGAACTACGGGCCCACCCCCTCTACCGGGTGTCCACCCTGGTCGGGATCGGCGTCCTCGTCGTCGGCGCCCTGCTCGTACCGTCGTTCCTCGACAAGCCGACGGACTTCCTCCGCTACTCCACGATCCCGGTCTTCCTCATCGTGGCGCTGTCGGCCACGATCCTCACCGGTTGGGGCGGGCAGCTGTCACTCGGGCAGTTCGGCTTCGCCGCCATCGGCGCGTATCTCACGGTGTACTTCTCGCAGGACCTCCCCTATCTGGCCGCCCTGGCCCTCGGCACCTTGGCCGGTGTCGTCGCCTCGCTGATCGTCGGCATCCCCGCCCTGCGCATCCGGGGCCTGTTCCTCGCCGTGGCCACCCTGGGCTTCGCCCTGGCCGTGCGCAGCTTCCTCATCGTCAACGACTCGTTGGCCCCGAAGGGGGGCGGCGCCGCCCAGCTCGACGTCAACCGGCGCACGGGCTTCAACCTGCTGTTCTGGCAGGTGAAGGGAACCGACTTCAGCGGCATCTACTACTTCTGCCTGTTCGTGGCCGTGCTGGTGATCCTGCTGGCGTGGCGGATACGCCGCACCGGGGTGGGCCGGTCGATAATCGCCGTACGGGACAACGAGCCGACAGCATCGGCCTACACCGTGTCGGCCACCAAGACCAAGATCCTGGCCTTCGCCATCTCCGGGGGGGTGGCCGCCCTCGCCGGCGGCCTCCTCCCCCTCACCGCCAGCAACGGCCAGTTCACCCTCTCGCCGCTGACGTTCGACGTCGAGCAGTCGCTCCGGATCATCTCGGTCGCCGTGGTCGGGGGCATCTCGTCGATCACCGGCGCCATCCTCGGCACGTTGCTGATCGTGGCCATCCCCATCATCTTCGACGGCACCGAGCAGGTGCAGTTGCTGGCCAGCGGCGTCGGCATGCTGATCGTCCTGCTGTACTTCCCGGGCGGGCTCATCTCCATCGTCCACTCGGGTCGGGACCTGCTCCTCGGTTACATCACCAAGCGGACGGGCTGGACCGCACCCGTGCGGGTGCAGAAGGCCGGCGTGACCCACCTCTCGACGCTGGCCACCGAGCGGACGGCCACCGACACGCCGCTGGAGGTCAGCGACCTCCGCGTCACCTTCGGCGGTCGTCACGCCGTCGACGGTGCGTCACTGGTGGTGCGTCCGGGCGAGATCGTCGGGCTCATCGGCACCAACGGCGCGGGCAAGACGACGCTGATGAATGCCGTCTCGGGCTTCGTCCCGTCGTCGGGCACCATCACCATCGCCGGTCGCGAGGTGGGCAACCTGGCGTCGTACCGGCGAGCCCGTCTCGGGATCGGGCGGGCCTTCCAGAACGCCCGCCTGTTCGGATCCCTCACCGTCCGCGAGACGCTGATGGTGGCCCTCGAAGCCCGCCAGCACAGCCTGCTCGTGCCCTCCATGTTGGCCCTGCCCCCGTCACCCAAGGCGGAGAAGCGCAAGCGGACCGAAGCCGAGGAGATCATCGGGCACCTCGGCCTGGGCCGCTACGCCGACACCCTCCTGGCCGAGCTGTCCACCGGCACCCGGCGCATCGTGGAGCTGGGGGCGCTGCTCGCCCTCGACTGCCAGATCATGCTGCTCGACGAACCGACGGCAGGGGTGGCCCAGCGCGAGACGGAGGCGTTCGGCCCCCTCATCCGCACGATCCGGGAGGAGCTCGGCGCGGCGATCCTGATCATCGAGCACGACATGCCGATGGTGATGTCGATCTCCGACCGCATCTACTGCATGGAGGCGGGCCAGGTGATCGCCGAGGGCACGCCGGCCGAAGTCCGCCACGACCCGAGTGTGATCGCCTCCTACCTGGGCACCGACGAGCGGGCCATCGCCCGCTCGGACCACGCCTGACGCCGCCCGTCCCCCTCCCTTCCCTTCCCTCCCTTCCCCTCGGTGGCTCGTTTCACGCCCCTCCGGGGGCGTGAAACGAGCCACCGAACGGGTTGCGGGGGGTGACCAGGGTTTGGGGGTGGAGCCGGGTTCAGGCGAGCTTCGGGGGGCGACGGCCGTAGGTGGAGGAGACGGCGGTGACCCACGCCTCGTCGTGGTGGGGGTCGCCCGGGACCTCCACGGCCACGCCCCGAGACCGCATGTCGGCCACCAGGGCGTCGACCACCCGGTCGAGGTCGAGGTCGTCGGTGTGGGTCTCGACGCGCTCGCGATCGGCGGCGTCGGCGTAGATCTCACCCTTCCACGACACCGTGATGCGCACGTCGTCGTCATCGGCCCGGTGCACGGGCTCGTCGCCGTTGCGCATCTCCCATCCGTGATCGACCCGATGCAGCAGCGAATCGACCGTGAGGCCGTGGATCAGCTGCTCGGAGCCGGTGCCCACGGGGGCCACGCCGTGGTAGGTGCGCTCGTTGTCGGCGACCACCGCGATGTTGTCGTAGGGCGCGGCGATGGTGGCGCGGGCGCCCTCGGGGCCCTCGGGCCAGTAGTGGAAGTCACCGCCCGACCCCTCGTAGAACCACGACACGGCGGTGGCCAGCTTGATCCGCCAGTCCTCGAAGAGGCCGCTGTTCATCATTTGGCCCAGGAGCCACACCGGATGGTCCTCACGAGTGACCCCGCGAAACGCGGGAACGTCGGTGTGGGGCACGAAGGGCACGGGACCCGGGACCATGACGTTGACGTAGACGGTCGTGGGTCGGACCACCACGTCGGGCCCGAACACGTCGTGGGCGGCGGCGACGAACCTCGGGTTGTCGAGGATCACCTCGGCGTCGGTCACCAGGACGTCTCCCCGCAGGGCGAAGTCACGACGGAACCACGGGGGCACGAAGATGTTGGAGCGCCCGTCCCCGGCCAGCGCCGCCGTCTCGGTGTCCGATCCGGCGTAGCGGACGATGGGCCAGTACGGCTCCACCGCTCGGATCACCGAGAGCACCTCGGCCGGATCGTCGTACACCGGCTGCACCCGTACGGCACTCGGCCGGTCCAACAGTTCCCCCGTGCTGACCATGGATCGACCCTACGCCGTCGCACTCCACGAAATCGAGGAGGCCGCCCCTCCGTCGGCGGTCCCGCACCGCGGCGGCTCGGCAGGGCAGTGTGGTAGCGCAGCACGACCGGTCGCGAGAGAGGTTCGAGATGACGACATCGGCCACATGGAAGACCCGGGGAGCGGTGCTGGCGGGCGCCCTGCTCCTCGCCGTGGCGGGCGTGGCGTGCGGTTCCGGCAGCGCCGGTTCCGGCATCACCCTTCCCTCGATCTCCACCACCACGACCACCGCCGACTCGAGCACGACGTCGGAATCGACGTCGACCACCCGACCGGCGAGCACATCCACCACCAACGGGGGCAGCTCCACCACGGGCAGCACCGAGACCACGCTCGAACCGACCACCACCACGACCGAGGCCCGCACCACGACGACCACCGAGGCCTCGACGACGACGGAGTCGAAGTCCACGACCACCGAGGTGGCGGCGGCGATCGGCGACTCGACCGATTCGAGCTCCTCGCCGTGGCTCTGGGTCGCTGCCGTCGCCCTCATCGTGCTCGCCGCCCTGATCGCCCTCTTCGCCGTGCTCCGGTCCCGCAAGGCCACCAAGGCCCGTTGGTTGCAGGGTGCCCGCGACGTGACCTACCGGTCGACGCAGGTCGCCCGGCTGCTCGACGAGGCGGCCGTCGTGCTCGCCGGCCCCGCCGGCGCCGACCGTCAGGTGTGGCTCGACTCCGCCGAGACGCTGAACGGCCTGGCCGCGTCGACCGCGGCTCTGATCCCCGACGCTCCTTCGGTGCCCGGCGAGCCGGAGGGCACCAACAGCCTCAAGACCGGGCTCGAGAACCTGCGCTCGAACCTCACCGTGTGCCGCAGCGCGGCGATCGAGGCGGAACGCACCCGCTTCGAGCTGGTCGGGCCCACCACCGAGCAACTGGAGTTCGCCTCGCAGTCGGTCCGTCAGGCCTCGGCCGCCGTCGTCTCCGACGCCCACGGGGTGAACGCCGCCCTCGACCGCGTCGACCCACCGGCCACTCCTCGCTGAGGTCTCCGTCCCCGCCGCGCGCCACACTGGACGCCATGGCACATGGGGACGAAGGAACTCATCCGGCCCGGCGCGCCGTCGAGCGCCACGCCGAGCTCTGGAACGCGAGGGACCGGGCCGGTTGGCTCGAGCTCTACGCCGACGAGGTGGTGTTCGAGGACCCGGTGGGCAAGGCCCCCAAGCTCGGTCGCGCCGCCGCCGAGGGGTCGTGGGACAACTCGCTGCGGCCGGGGCGGGAGTGGACGCTCGTGCCCACCCGGATCATCACCGGGGGCAACGAAGCGGTGGTCGACATGCGCAACGAGGGCGTCGTCGACGGCGTGGCCGCCGTGGTCGAGGGCATCGAGATCTGGAAGGTCGACGCCGACGGAAAAGTCGTGCACGTGCGCGCCTTCTTCGAGCAGCCGACCGAGATCGCCCTCGATCCCTTCTTCCAGCCGGACTGAGCTGCGACCCCACGGAGGGCAACTCCGCCCTCAGGGCCGCGCCGCACCGCCTCCGGGAGCTCAGCGGTGGTGGTCGACCTCACCCACGACCAGGGGGTCAGGCCAGCACACGGTCATCATCCCGAACACGGCCAGGACCGCGTGCAGGGCCCGCAGAGCTCTCGTCGACATCCGGCCTCCAGGATCTCCCGCCGCCCGACCATCGGCGCGACGTGACGTTCGTCACTCCGGAGTGTATGTGACGAACGTCACCGAGAACAACCAGGTGATCAGAGACGTCCCCGTCGGTTGACCGCCGAGAGAACGGCCCGGAACGAAGCGGTGATGATGTTGGGGTCGGTGCCGACCCCCCACCGCACGTTGCCGTCGCCCCCGGTGGTCTCCACGTAGGCCACGGCCACGGCGTCGGCGCCGACCCCGAGGGAGTGCTCGGAGTACTCCACGACGTCGAGCTGGGCGTCGGCCACGGTGCGCACCCCGGCCACGAATGCGGCGATCGGGCCGTTGCCCTGGCCGGTGACGGTGACCGGCTCGCCGTCCACCACCAGCTGGGCGGTGATGGTGGTCGAGCCTTCGGCGTCGGTGACGAGCTCGTGGCTCCTCAGCTCGACCGGGGGCGCGTCCGGCAGGTACTCGGCCGAGAAGGCGTCCCACATGGCCGCCGGGGAGATCTCGGTGCCGGTGTCCTCGGTGATGCCCTGGATCGTGCGGGAGAACTCGATCTGGAGCCGGCGAGGCAGCGAGAAGCCGTGCTCGGTCTCCATGATGTAGGCGACGCCGCCCTTGCCGGACTGGCTGTTCACGCGGATCACGGCCTCGTAGGTGCGGCCCACGTGGGCGGGATCGATGGGCAGGTACGGAACCTCCCACTGCTCGTAGTCCTTGCCCCGACCCGCCGCCTCGGACTCCGCGTACAGGGCGGCGAAGCCCTTCTTGATGGCGTCCTGATGCGAGCCGGAGAAGGCCGTGTAGACGAGGTCGCCAGCGTAGGGGTGGCGCTCGTGCACCGGCAGGCGGTTGCAGAACTCGGCCACCCTCCGCAGGGCGTCGATGTCGGAGACGTCGAGCTTCGGGTCGATGCCCTCGCTGAACTGGTTGAGGGCCAGGGTGACGATGTCGACGTTGCCGGTGCGCTCACCGTTGCCGAACAGGCAGCCCTCGACGCGGTCGGCGCCGGCCAGGATGCCGAGCTCGGCCGCCGCCACCGCGCAGCCGCGGTCGTTGTGGGGGTGCAGGGACAGCACCACCGACTCACGGTTGCGCACCGTGCGCAGGAACCACTCGATGGTGTCGGCGTAGACGTTGGGCGAGTACATCTCGACGGTGGCCGGCAGGTTCATGATCAGCGGCCGATCCGGAGTGGGCTCGATGATCTCGGCCACTGCGTCGCAGATCTCGACGGCGTAGTCGACCTCGGTTCCGGTGTAGCTCTCGGGCGAGTACTCGAAGCGCACGTCGGTGCCGGGCACGGTCTCGGTGAGCTTGCGGCACAGCTTGGCGGCGTTGACGGCGATGTCGGTGATGCCCTCGCGTTCCAGACCGAACACCACGCGGCGCTGCAGGATCGACGTCGAGTTGTAGAAGTGGACGATGGCGTGGTGGGAGCCCTTGATGGACTCGAAGGTGCGGGCGATCAGGTCGTCACGGCACTGGGTCAGCACCTGGATGGTGACGTCGTCGGGGACCAGGTCGTCCTCCACCAGCTGACGGACGAAGTCGAAGTCGGTCTGGCTGGCCGCCGGGAACCCGACCTCGATCTCCTTGAAGCCCATGTCCACCAGCGTCGTGAACATGCGCAGCTTGCGGGTCGGGTCCATGGGGTCGACCAGCGCCTGGTTGCCGTCACGGAGATCGACGGCACACCACGTCGGCGCCGCGGTGAGCTTGTTGTCCGGCCACGTGCGATCGGGCAGCTCGAGGGGGTCGAACCGGCGGTACTTCTCGAACGGCATCGGTCGGGGCTGCACGGGATCGGGACGCATCAGGGTTCCTTGGGTCGTGGTGGGCGGCGGAGCAACGCTACGGAGAACGGAGACGAAGGGGGCGGAGAAGAGGCGGTGAAAAACGAAAGAAGCTCCCGGCCCGAGGGCACAGGAGCTTCGGCGAGCGCCGGTATGTGGCGCTCGCCTACACGAGGAGGAGGGAGGTGGTCGAGGACGACATCCCTGCCACCCTGACGGCTCGCCGGCCCGATGTCAAGGCCGGCGGCGCGGATCACATGAACGACGAGTCGGCATCGAGGCCCAGATCGGGGAACTCGCCGACGATGATGGGCTGCATGTTGCCGTAGCCGGTGCCGCCACCCACGGGGTCGGTGATGCGCACCACGGTGTCGCGGATCTGGTGCAGGCGGCGGGCGTTCTCGGCGGTGGTGCAGTCGTCGATGCGCTCGCCCTCGACGACCAGCGGACCCCGCCATTCGCCGTGGTGGTGGCCGTTGAACCCGAAGTAGAGGCCGGCGCCCAGATGGAAGCCGGTGTCGGAGACGACCTCGACCTCCAGCGGACGGGCCGAGCCGTCGGCCATGGTGGCGTCCAGCCGGCCGCCCTTCAGCCGGCGGTTCACCGGGTCGTAGGCGAGGTCGAACTCCACGTCGTCGATGTGCTCGACCGTGCCGTCGGGGTGCTCGACGAGGCCGGTGGTCGTACGCTGGTGGAAGCCGGGCGCCGACACGTGGGCGACGTTCAGGAACAGGCCGTAGCGGCTGGCGTCGGGGCGCTCCATCAGCACCGGGCTCCACACGAACTGGAACGCTCGGCCCTCGAGACCGCCGCCGGGCTCGAGGTCGGTGGCCGGCGCCCCCACGTCGTAGCGCACACCCCATGAGTGGTCACGGGTCGACACCCAGGTGTCGGGTGACATCACGGTGCGCTCGCCGTCGACCTCGACCCAACCGGAGCAGACGCCGATCTGGTGGTAGCGGACCAGCTCCGCGGCGATCCGGCCGGCGGTGCGGTTGTGGGTGCGGTCCTCCACCAGGGGCGGTAGGACCGTCTCGTAGATCCACTCGAAGGCGATGGGCTGGGTGTCGTTGGCCTCGAGGCTGAACTTCACCGTCTTGTAGGGCTCGAGCACCTCGTAGCGGATCGGCCCCGCACCCAGCCGCTCGGGGTCGTCGGAGAGACGACGGCTCCCCCGCACCGTGATCTGCTCGGTGCCCCGGGAGATGCCGGCGTAGCAGTCCATGACGTTGCGGTTGGTGTACTTGCCGAGTCCGAAGCCGAGTTGGAGGCTGCCGTCACGGGCGGCGGCCATGGCACAGACCTTCTCGGTCCAGGCCAGGTCGCTGGTGCCCACGCTGGCGAAGGTCTCCACCACCTGGTGCGTGAAGCCCTCGTCGGCCGCCGTCAGTGGCCCGATCGGATTGGTCACGGGGACTCCCCTTCAGTCGAGCCAGCGGCTGATGGAGTCGATCACGCAGGCCGGCCGGGTGCCGCCCTCGATCTCGACGGTGATGCGCACGAGCGTCTGGATGCCGCCCTTGACCTCGGTGACCTCGACCATCTCGGCCCCGGCGCGGATGCGCTCCCCCACCTTCACCGGCGACGGGAACCGGACCCTGTCGACGCCGTAGTTGATGCCGGCCGAGAAGCCGCGGGTCTCGACGATCTGGGGCAGGAAGTAGTTCGACAGCGACATGGTGAGGTAGCCGTGGGCGATCGGCGCGCCGAAGGGCCCGTCCTTGGCCCGCTCGGGGTCGACGTGGATCCACTGGTGGTCGCCGGTGGCGTCGGCGAAGGTGTTCACCCGGTCCTGGTCGATCCGGAGCCAGTCGCTGTAACCGAGGTGGGTGCCGACCGCGGCCCGCACCGCGTCGGCTCCGTCGAGGACGGTGGCGGCGGTCGGGGTGTCGGAGCTTTCGGTCACGATCCGTCCTCCTCGGTTCCGGTCAGGCGGGCCAGGGTGGCCTCGGCCTCGGCGATGATGCGCCCGACGACCTCGTCGGCCGACGGGAGGTCGTCGATGACCCCCACGACCTGGCCGGTGGGGAGGATGCCGGCGTCGAGCTCGCCGTCGACCAGCGTGGCCTTGGTGAGGATCGGTGTGTTTCCCGCCATGATCACCTCGGCCCACGGCATGTCCATGCGCTTCTTCATGGCCAGTCCCTCCTTGGCCATCTGCAGCCAGGTCAGGCCGGTGTACTTGCGGAAGCGAGCGGCGTTGGCCACCGCCTTCGGCACCGCGGTGATGGGCGAGGCCGAGTCCATCTCCTCGACCAGCTCGGTGCGGATCACCCGGTGGGGGGCGCCGTCGATCTTGGTCGTCACGACCGTTCCCGTGACCGGGGTGCCGAGGTAGGCCTTCTTCACCTCGACGGGCACGGCCGAGTCGGAGGTGAGCAGGAACCGCGTGCCCATGGCCACGCCGCTGGCGCCGTAGGCCAGCGCCGCGACCAGGCCGCGCCCGTCGAAGTAGCCGCCGGCGGCGACGACGGGGACCCGTCCGCCGACCACGTCGACGACCTCGGGCAGCAGCAGGGAGGTGGGCACCGAGCCGGTGTGGCCACCGCCTTCACCACCCTGCACGAGCACGGCGTCGACGCCCCACTCCATGACCTTCTCGGCGTGGCGCTTGGCCCCGATCGACGGCATGACCTTCACGCCGTGGTCGTGGAGGTGGTCGATGAGGTCCTTGCGGGGCGCCTGGGCGAAGGAGGCGACGGCGACCCCCTCACGGATGATGAGGTCGAGGCGCTGGCGGATGTCGTCGGCGTCGGCGCGGAAGTTCACGCCGAACGGAGCCTTGGTGCGGCGCTTGGTGTCGGCGATGGCGACGACCAGCTCGTCGTAGGTCATGGTGGCCGAGGCGATGATGCCGAAGGCCCCGGCGTTGCTGGTGGCCGACACCAGCTTGGGCCCGGCCACCCAACCCATGCCGGTCTGCACGATCGGGTAGCGGGACCCGAGCAGGTCGACGCAGCGGCGTGTGGAGCGCGGGGTGCATCAGGCCGGAGCGGGGAGCTCGCGGTCGCGGAACGACCTCGGATCGAGGACCTCGCGGAGCACGGTGAGCTCCTCGGCGGTGGGGAGCCGGGTGGTGGGGACGTCGTCGGCCACGACCAGCTCGAAGCCGGTGGCGCCGACCACGTCGTCGACCGACACCCCGGGATGGACGGAGGCGATCCGCATGCGGTGGTCGGGGGTGGCGAAGTCGAGCACGGCCAGGTTGGTGACGACCCGGCGGATCTCGTGGTGGGCCTTCACCCAGTCGCCCAGCTCGGCGGCCCGGTCGTAGCCGACGCCCGACACGGTGTCGACCTTCTCCACGAACACCCGGCTGGTGTGGTTGCCGATGAAGTAGCTCGTGGTGTGGTTGATGGTGTTGCCGGGGGCGCCGCGGACACCGAGGAGCTGAGCCTTGGGCTTGTCCCACGCTCCGATGTTGGCGATGTTCTGGTTGCCGTAGGCGTCGATCTGGCTGGCGCCCATGACCACGTGGCGACGGCCGCCCCAGAGGGTGTCGAAGACGGTGCGGAACGGGATCCAGCCCTCGACCTCCTTGTCGGTTCCGCCGAGCGGAAGGTCGTTGGCCACGAAGAAGGCCTCGCCGTCGGACACGAGCAGGTCGGGTTCGAAGGTGGCCCGGGCCAGGCGCGCCCCGAGGGAGGGGATGTTGCCCATGCCCGAGGCGAAGATCTCGCCGTCGCCCCGGAAGGCGTCGGCCACCGCCGCCACGCAGATCTCGCCGAGGGTCACGTCGTTCGAGCTCACGTCGGCGCTCATCGGGAGGCCACCGCCTTCTGGTAGTCGGCTTCAGAACCGGAGAGATAGGTGGCCACGAACGCCTGCCAGGCCTCGGGATCACCCGCCGCCTTGGCGTACTCCTTCTGGAAGCCCTCGTCGCGCTCGTAGTCGGGCTGGCAGTTGGTGAAGTGGGCACCGTTGGGGGCCTCGATCACGCCGTCGACCATCGACCGGTTGATCTTCATGGTGTGGAAGGTGCCGTTCTCGAGCAGCTCGGCGGTGGGCACGACCTTCTCGCACGAGAGGAAGCGCCGACCGGAGGCGGCGGCCCCGAGGAACAGGTCGTCGAAGTAGAGGTCCGGCCCGAGGAACTGGGCGTTGCCCCGCTCGTCGGCCCGGTTGAGGTGCACGAAGGCGGCGTCGAGGGTGAGGGCGGGCACGGCCAGCAGCTCCTCGCCGTCGGCGTAGGGGCTGGTGACGGTGCGCAGGTCGGGCGAGTTCTTGACCACGTCGGACCCGAGCCCGGCCCGGGTGGGGAGGAAGGGCAGTCGCACGGCGGCGGCGTAGAGACCCCACTGCAGCATGCCCTCGTCGTACTCGACGACCTCGGGGATGGAACCGCTCTGGCGAGCGAGGCGGAAGTGGGGCTCGAGGGCGATGGAGTCGAGGGACACGAAGCCGTAGACGAGCTTGCGGACCTTGCCGGCGGCACAGAGCAGGCCGACGTCGGGACCGCCGTAGGACACGACGGTGAGGTCGGTCAGGTCACTGCGCAGGATGGCCCGCACGGCGGACATGGGCTTGCGCCGGCTGCCCCACCCGCCGATGCCGATCGTCATGCCGTCGGCGAGGGTGGCGACCGCCTCGTCCTCGGTCATGCGCTTGGTGGTGGTGGACGGTGCCATCTACTTCCCCTTCTCGGTCTTCGTCTCGCCGCTGGATCCGGCGCTCTTGCCCTCGACGACGAAGTCGTCGCGGAGGTCGTCGGACACGCCCGAGAGGTTCAGCTCGAAGGTGAAGCCCTGCTCGAAGCGGTAGCTCTTCTTCACGTCCCACAGGTCGATGCCGTTGAGGCTCTCCTTGGCGGCGCGGATGACGGTGGGCGACTTGGCGGCGATGCTGCCCGCCAGCTCCCGGGCGGCGGCGAGCAGCTCGTCGGCGGGCACGACACGCGACACCGACCCCCAGGCGTGGAGCTGCTCGGCGGTGGCGTTGGCCGACGTGTAGACCATCTCGCGGATCTTGTGCTGGGGCACCAGGCGGGAGAGGTGGGTGGCGGCGCCGAGCGCGCCCCGGTCGACCTCGGGGAGGCCGAACCTGGCGCCCTCGGCGGCGACGATGACATCGGCGTTCCCGACCAGCCCGATGCCGCCCCCGACGCAGAAGCCGTGGGCGGCGGCGATGACCGGCACCTCGCACTCGTAGACAGCGGCGAAGGCGGCGTAGCAGCCCTTGTTGGCCCCGATGAGCGCACCGAACCCCTCGGTGTTCTGCATCTCCTTGATGTCGACGCCGGCGTTGAAGCCCTTGCCCTCGGCCCGCAGGATCACCACCCGAACGGCCGGATCGGCGCCGAGGCGGCGCACCTCGTCGGCCAGTTGGAACCACTCGGCCACCGTGAGGGCGTTCACGGGTGGGCAGTTCTGCACGACCTCGGCGATTCCGTCGTCACCGACGCTGACTTCGATCCCCATGGGCGCCGACGCTACACGGACGTCTGACGGACAGTCAGATGCGGGAGGCTTGGCTAGGGTCGCTCGATCTGGACCAGTGGGGAGAGGCAACCGTGGCGTTGGAGATCGATCTGTCGGGCAAGGCCGTGCTGGTCACGGGCGGGACCAAGGGGGTCGGGCGGGGCATCGCCCAGCGCTTCGCCGACGCCGGCGCCTCGGTGGTGGTGTGCGCCCGCCGGGAGCCGGAGACGGCGCTGCCCGACGGCTGGACGTTCGTGGCCGCCGACCTGCGCGACGGCGAGGCCGCCTTCGCCGCCGTCGACGACGCCCACGCCGTTCACGGGCGCCTCGACTGCGTGGTGAACAACGCCGGCGGGTCGCCGCCCGCCGACTCGGCCGAGGCCTCGCCTCGGTTCTCCGAGCGCATCGTCGCCCTCAACCTCCTGGCCCCTCTCTACGTCGCCCAGCGCGCCTATCACCACATGAAGGACCAGGACGGCGGCGGGTCGATCGTCAACGTCGGATCGATCGTCGCCCAGCGCCCG
This sequence comes from uncultured Actinomycetes bacterium, assembly GCA_963793025.1. Lineage (GTDB taxonomy): Bacteria > Actinomycetota > Acidimicrobiia > Acidimicrobiales > Acidimicrobilacustridaceae > CAWBYL01. The sequence continues at coordinate 89,603 of CAWBYL010000004.1, read as the reverse complement.
TCGCCCACCACCGCGGCCTACGGCGCGGCCAAGGCCGGGCTGAAGCAGCTCACCACCACGTTGGCCCTCGAGTGGGGGCCCACGGTGCGGGTCAACTCCATCACCTGTGGCTACATCCTCACCGAGCAGGCCGAGCTCTTCTACGGCGAGGGCGACCGACGGGCCCAGGTCGAGGCCCTCATCCCCATCGGTCGTCTGGCCCAGACGACCGACATCGGCAACGTGGCCGTCTACCTCGCCTCCGACCTGGCGTCCTACGTGACCGGCGCCGACATCGCCGCCCACGGGGGCGGCGACCGCCCCCAGGTCATCGACGAGCCCTGACCACCCGGGGCGAGGGGTCGCCGGGCGAGCCAGACTGAGGCCCATGGGGGACACCAGAGCAGACCAGACCGAGCGCGTCCGGCAGTGGCTGGAGCGCGAGCTCGGCGGCACGGTGACCGACCTGCGGCGCCAGCCCCGGTGGCGGCCCGTGTGGTTCGCCGACGTCGAGCGGGACGGTGAGGTGCTCGAGCTGGTGGTGCGGGGCGACCGCACCGACATGCCCCTGATCTTCCCCCTCGACCACGAGATGCGACTCCAGGAGCTGCTCCACGAGCGGGAGATCCCCACCCCGGCGGTGCACGGCTGGATCGACGACCCCATGGCCTACGTCATGGACCGCGTGGGCGGCCAGCAGGACTTCGTCGGCACCGCCGACGCCGACCGGGCCGCTGCGGTGGACGACTACCTGCAGATCCTCGCCCGCATGCACGCCTTCGCGGTCGAGCCCTTCGCCGAGGCCGGGATCCTGCGCGCCCCCACCCCGGAGGAGTCGGGGCTGCTGGGGATCGGCCCGCTACGAGGCTGTCTACCGCTCGACCAAGAACGGGCCCGACCCGTTCATGGAGTTCTGTCTCGGCTGGCTCCGACGCAACCCGCCGCGCTCACGCGGCCGGGAGTCGGTGATCGTGTGGGACTCCGGCCAGTTCCACCAGGCCGACGGCCACATCGTCGCCGTGCTCGATCTGGAGATCGGCCACATCGGCGACCCCATGATGGATCTGGCCGCATGGCGCATGCGCGACACCATCGTCGGCTACGGCGACTTCCCCACCCTCTACGCCCGGTACGAGGAGCTGAGCGGGACGCCCGTCGACACCGAAGCGCTGATGCGCCACCACCTCTTCTTCACCCTCACCAACCAGCTGGCCGTGGGCCAGGCCGTCCGCCAGCCCACTGCCGACACCGACCTCATGACCAACATGCAGTGGTGCCTCGAGACGAACCTGTTCGCCACCGAGGCCCTGGCCGAGCTCCTCGACCTCGAGCTGCCCACCGTCGAGGAGCCCGACTCCGAGCGCAGCCGGGCCACCACCCCGGTCGACCACCTGGCCGCGGTGCTGCGCACCCTGTCGGTCGGCCCTGACGCGGTGGAGGACGAGTTCCTGCGCTACCGCCTGCGGGCGCTGTTCCGCGAGGCCCGCCACGCCGGCCGCGCCCTCGAGGTGGGGGCGTCGTCGTCGGCCGCCGACCTCGACGACCTGCACCAGCTGCTCGGCCACCGTCCCGACGACTGGTTCAGCGGGGAGGCCGAGCTGGAGCGCTACGTGCTGGCCGACGCCGACACCGGGGCCCATGACGAGGACCTGTTGGTCCTGTTCCACCGCCGCAACCTGCGGGCCCACGCCCTGCTCGGCCCCCCGGGCTCGGCCATGGCCACCCACCTCCCCATCCAGACCTTCCGCTGACGCCGCCAAACAACCGGTTCTGGTGACAGCCACGACGGACTACGTGGGCAATGTCGGCCAGAACGGGGTGGGAGAGCGGGGGTCAGGGGTGCTGGCTGGAGACCGACACGACCTCGCCCGTCATGTACGAGCTGTAGTCGGAGGCGAGGAACACCATCACGTTGGCGATCTCCCACGGCTCGGCCGCTCGGCCGAAGGCCTCACGCTGCTCGAGCTCGGCCAGCAGCTCGTCGCTGGTGACCTTGGCCAGGAAGGGATGCATGGCCAGGCTGGGCGCCACCGCGTTGATGCGCACGCCGTGGGAGGCGGCCTCGATGGCGGCGCAGCGGGTCAGCGCCATCACCCCGGCCTTGGCCGCGGCGTAGTGGGCCTGGCCCTCCTGCGCCCGCCAGCCGAGCACGGAGGCGTTGTTCACGATGACCCCGCCGCCGTTCTCGTAGAGGTACTGCAGCTCGGCCCGCACACAGCGGAACGTGCCGTTCAAGGTCACGTCGAGCACCAGGTTCCACTGGTCGTCGGTCATGTCGACGATGGGCACCTCGCCCCCCAGCCCGGCGTTGTTGATCACGACGTCGAGACCCCCGAGGGCTTCGGCGGCTCCGGCCACCAGGGCCTGCACGTCGTCCTCCACGGTGACGTCGCAGGGGATGCCGGTGACGCCCAGCTCGGCGGCCGACTCGGCGCAGCGACGCTCGTGCTTGTCGGAGACGACGACGGTGGCGCCCTCCTCCACGCAGCGCTTGGCGGCGGCGAAGCCGATGCCCGTGCCCGCGGCCGCAGTCACGAGCACCTTCTTGCCGGCCAGGAGGCCGTGGCCGGCGACGTACTCGGGGGCGGGGGTGCTCATGTGGGTGTCGGCTCCTTGGGAAGGCCCAGCACCCGCTCACCCAGCACGTTGCGCTGGATCTCGTTGCTGCCGCCGTAGATGGTCTCGGATCGGGTGAACAGGAACAGCTTCTGGTCGAGCGTCAGCTCGTAGGGGAACCCCTCGGCGATCTGGCTCTCGATCCCGCCGATGTCCATGGCCAGCTCACCCAGGTCGCGATGCCACTGCCCCCAGAACAGCTTGGAGATGGAGGCCTCCGGTCCGGGCACGCCCGACCCCATCGAGCGCAGACCGTTCCACTTCATGAGCTGCAGGCCGATCCAGGCCTGCACCAGGCGCTGGCGCATCACGGGGTCGGTGGCCACTCCGCGCTCACGGGCGAGGGCGATGAGGTGGTCCATCTCCCGTTCGAAGCCCACCTGCTGAGCCAGGGTGGAGATGCCGCGCTCGAAGGCGAGGAGATCCATGGCCACGCCCCAACCCTTGCCCGGCTCACCGAGCAACAGGTCGGCCTCGGTGGTGGCGTCGGAGAAGAAGACCTCGTTGAACTCGCCGCCGCCGGTGACCTGGTTGATCGCCCGCACCTCGACGCCGGGCTGGTCCATGGGGACGAGGAGGAACGACAGGCCCTTGTGGCGAGCGGAGTCCGGATCGGTGCGGGCCACCACGAAGCACCAGTGCGAGACGTGGGCGAGGGAGGTCCACACCTTCTGGCCGTTGATCACCCACTGGTCGCCGTCGAGCACGGCCCGGGTCTTCACGTTGGCCAGGTCGGAGCCGGCATCAGGTTCGCTGTAGCCCTGGCACCACCGCTCGGTGCCGTCGAGGATGCCCGGCAGGAACCGCTGGCACAGCTCGGGGGTGCCGTGGGCGATCAGCGTCGGGCCGAGCAGGTTCTCGCCCATGTGGTTGACCCGCCCGGGCGCCTCGGCCCGGGCGTACTCCTCGGCCCAGATGATCTGCTGGCCAACGGTGGCGTTGCGACCGCCGTGTTCGGTCGGCCAACCCAGACCGATCCAGCCGGCCTCGCCGAGCACCCGTTCCCAGCGCTCGCGGATGTCGAAGCCGATCTCCTCGTCGCCGGGCCCGCCCCGACCCTTCAAGGTGGCGTAGTCCCCCACCAGGTTGTCCGCCAACCAGGCCTGGGCCTCGCTGCGGAAGTCCTCGTCAGAGACGGTCGAGACGTCGTCGGGAAGGCCCATCGGGTACTCACCTGCCGGGGATCGGGGACGGGGGCGGCCGTTTCTGACACTCCATCAGACACCCCCCGGAGGCGCCAATCGTAGGAGCCACCGACCACGCCCGCCCATCCGGCCGCTCCCCCTCCCGTGCTGGCCGACATCTCGGACGTGGGTACGTAGGAGATGTCGGCCACAACGCTAGAGAGGGACGAGGGAGAACCGAGACCGAGAGGGGTGTCAGGCGTCGAGCTTGAGGACCCGGGCGGCGTTGCCCCGGAGGAACTTCGGCCACACGTCGTCCTTGAACGGGACGTTCTTCATCTCGGTCATGATCCGCTCGAGCGACAGCCCCATGGGGAAGTAGCCGGCGTAGATGACCTTGTCGGCGCCCCGCGAGTTGGCGTAGTCGATGATGCGGGGGTTGTAGTGCTTCGGGGCGAAGGCCGAGGTCGAGTAGTGCAGGCCCGGCCACTTGAGCATCAGCTTGACCATCAGTTCGGTCCAGGGCTCGCAGCCGTGGCGGGACACGTAGGTGAGCTCGGGGAAGTCGTACATGACCTCGTCGACGTGCTCCACGTGCTGCACCTGGAACTTGATGCGAGGACCGGGGATGCCGGTGCAGACGAACACGGGGATGTCGAGCTCACAGCACTTGGCGTAGATCGGATACATCTTCTTGTCGTTGATGGCGACCTGCGGGAAGCAACCCGCCGGGAACATCGTCACCGCCTTGATGCCGAAGGTCTCGTAGGCCCGGACGATCTTCTCGACGCCGGTCATGCCCTCGTTGGGGTCGCCGTTGACGGCACCGAAGAAGCGGTCGGGGTAGCGCTTGATCGCTTCTTCCCCCTGGGATTCTCCCTCACCGCGTCCACCCACGCCGACCATTCCCTGCTGCACGCCCCACGCGTCCATCTGGCCCAACGTGTACCCGACGGGGTCGTCGGTCTCGCGCAGCTCCTTGTCCTTGTCGGGGGGAGCCTTGAACATGTACTCGACCGGGAACTCGAAGTCGTCCTTGGACTCGGAGTCCTTCGTCTGCTGGGTGATGAAGGCGTACTGCGCCTTCATGTCCTTGGCCGGGAACCCGATCATCGTGTCGATGATCGGGACGTCGGAAGGCATGGTCATGGTGATTGTTCCCCCTCGTTCGTTGACTCGATCAATCTATGGCAACGCCGGCCCGGGCGAGGAAACGACGACGGGCCCGGAGCATTGCTCCGGACCCGTCCTCGAGATCGGCGTGGGAGCGGTCCGGGTCTCGGAGCCGCCAGGCGATCAGCCCTTGCCCAGCACCCGGTCGGTCTGCTCGCGCTGCTCGAAGATGAGCCGCACCAGCCAGTAGCGGAAGTAGCGCCGCAGCGACATCACCATGAACACGCCGGTCGCCGCGATCGTGAGGGCGATGCCGAAGTTGCCCATGGCGTTGTAGGTGGCGAAATCCAGGTTGCTGGTCGTGCCCTGGGTGGCGATCCACCCGATGAGGGCCATGACGACCCCGACGATCATGCCGAGGATCGACAAGATCACCCAGACTCGCTCGGGGCTGGCCTTTCCTCCGGTCACCTTCAGCTTGTCCACTTCGCCCTGGAACTCCTGCAGGCGAGGGGACGGGGTCGTGGCGTCGGAGCCGAGCTCGGTCGCGGTCATTCGGTTTTCCTCCGTAGGTTCAGACATGGGACGATTCGGCCGAGCCGCCGAGGTAGGCCGCGGCCAGCTCATCGGCGATCTCGGCGGGTGGGCCGGTACGGGTGATGCGGCCGTGCAACATGATCGAGGCGATGTCAGCCACACCCAGCACGGCCTGGGCGAACTGCTCGACGACGAGGATCGAAACCCCCTGGGCCGCCAGCTCGGCGACCCGCTCATAGAGCTCCTCCACGATGAGCGGCGCCAGCCCCATCGACAGCTCGTCGAGCAGCAGGAGCGGTGGGTCAGTGGCCATGGCCCGGGACATGGCGAGCATCTGCTGCTCGCCACCGGACAGCGTTCCCGCCACCTGCTTGCGGCGCTCCTTCAGGCGAGGGAACTGGGCGTACGCCTTGTCCTGGATCTGGGAGAACGAGGCGCCGGCGTGGCTGAACATCCTGAGGTTCTCGGTCACGGTGAGATTGGGGAAGATCCCCCGCCCCTCAGGCACCAGACACACTCCGGCGCGGGCCAAGCCATCCGAGGTGGCCCCCTGGACCTCTCGACCGCAGACGAGGAGCTGACCGCCTGACGGGGTGATCTGGCCGCTGCACACGCCGAGGGTGGTGGTCTTGCCCGCTCCGTTGGGGCCCAACAGCGCGTGCACCTGGCCGGGCTCGACGATGAGCTCCACGCCGTGGAGCACGTCGATCGTGCCGTAGCCGCCCCGGATGTTGCGCAGCTCGAGGATGGGGGTCATGCCGAGACCTCCGTGGACGCGGCGGCGGCGCCGAGGTAAGCGCCCTGGACGCTGGGGTCCTGTTGGACCTGTTCAGGGGTGCCGGTGGCGATGACCCGCCCGAAGTCGAGGACGTAGATGTACTCGCAGGTTCCCATCACGAACGACATGTCGTGCTCGACGAGCAGGATGCCCAGGCCGTCGGCGGCGAGCCGACGCAGCAGCGCGGCTACCTCCTCGGTCTCCTCCTCGGTCAGACCCGAAGACGCCTCGTCGAGCAGTAGGACCTTGGGGTTGGTCGCCAACGCCCGGGCCAGTTCGACCAGTCGGGCCGTTCCGGTGGGGAGCGTGCCCACCATGAAGTCGGCGACGTCGCCGATGCCCACTCGCTCCAGCATCTCGTCAGCGACCTTGGCCGGGTCGAACTTCGACTTGTCCCACGCCCGCCGCTGCTCGGCCGCCACCAGCACGTTCTCGCGAGCCGACAGGCTGCTGAACGCCTCGAGCTTCTGGAACGTACGGGCGATGCCCATCCGCGCCCGTCGGAACGGGCTCTTGTTGGTGATGTCGGTTCCTTCGAGCAGGACCCTGCCCTGTGTGGGTTCCTGCAGGCCGGTGATGACGTTGAACAGCGTGGTCTTGCCGGCGCCGTTGGGTCCGATCAGGCCCGTGATGTGACCAGGCTGGACGTCGATGCTGGCGTTCGACACCGCTTGCAGGACGCCGAAGCGAACGACGACGTCGCTGGTCGAGAGCAGAGTGGTCATGCCGTCACCTCCTGGTGGGCCGTGTCCGGTCTCTGGCCGTTGGCTCCTCGCCCGTTGCCGTTGGGGGAGACCGCGGGCACGAGCGGGTGCTCCTCGAGCTCGTCGGTGACGTCGAGCACTCGATCGAGCTGCGAGACCTTGTCTGCGGTGAAGGCGCGGGTGAGCCCCAGATCACCGATCTCGTCCCTCCGGATGTCCTGTTCGCGGGCCTTGGCCTGCACGAGGGCCTTCTCCTCCCGGGCGTCCTTGCGCCACGGCAGGAGCGCAGCCAGGTCCCGCCCGGCGTAGAACACCGCCCCTTCAGGCCGGAAGGCCATGGTGATGGCGGCGATGCCCGGGCCGATGAGCTCGATGGCCGACAGCCAACTCGGCTTGCCCAGCAGCTCGTTGATGGCGGGAAACGAGGCCAACCCGATCACGGCCATGAAGGCGGCGATCGGATAGCGCACCCCTTGCACTGCGAGCAGCAGCACCAGAGGCAGACCGGCGAAGAGCGGGAACGAGTCGACGCGAAGGGCGCCGGAGGAGAGCCCGAGCATGCAGCCGGCGAAGCCGGCCACCGCACCGGAGAGGGCGAACACGAGCATCTTCTGCACCGTGAGGTTCACGCCGATCGTGGCCGAGGCCGCGGGGCTGTCAGACAGCGCGATCCACCGGCGGGCGAACCGGCCCCGACGCATCAACATGAAACCGAGCATGAACAAGCAGAAGACGGCAGCGGTGAAGATGACGAAGGCCTGGCGGTCACCGGCGTCGGTGCTGATCCGGAATCCGAACAGCTTGAGCGGCTCGTAGAGCGTGCCCGTGGCCGAAGGATCGATCATGTTCGGGTGCCGGACGATGACCTTGTCGGTGAACTCGGCGAAGGCCAGCGTGGCCAGGGCCAGGTACAGCCCCTTCAGCCGCAGGGCCGGAAGAGCCACGAGCAGACCCAGCGGCGCGCACACCAACATCACCAGCACGATGCCGATGGGATCGCCGTTCTGCCCGCCGAAGTGGCTGAACAACACCGCGCCGATGCCGGCGATGGCGAAGTTGGCGAAGCTCACCTGGCCGGCCCAGCCGATGAGAGGCACGAGCGACAGCGTGATCACCCCGAGCACCATGAAACCGGCGCCCCGACCGAGCCAGACGTCGGAACGTTGACCCCAATTGGTGCCGGGGAAGGGGATCCAACCGTTGGCCCACACCCCCACCAGGGCGAAGACGAAGGCCGAGCCGAACAGCGCCTCCCACGGCTTCGTCAGCCGCTCGGTCCGCTTGGTGAGCTTGACCTTGCCCGTCTCGAGCCGGGCCTGGGGCAGGAAGAGCAGAGCGATGAACAGGATCACTGCGGGTATGGCCTCGGGGGCGTAGTTCCAGTTCTGGTCGAAGGTCAGGAACACCCCCGTGAAGGACTTGGCCAGACCGATCAGGAGCCCGCCGGCGATCGCCCACGGGATGCTCTTGAGCTGGGCGATGGCGGCGGCGGCGGCGGCCACGACGATGAGCAGGGCCAGGTTCTCGACGACCAGGCCGGTCTCGGGGGCGATGAGGATGCCGGCCAGGCCGGCGGTCATGCAGCCGAGCGCCCACGAGGCACCGCTCACGACCGAGGGACGAGCACCGGTGAGCCCGGCCAGGCTCCGGCTGTCGACGACGGCCCGCATGGAGATGCCGAGGCGGGTGCGGTAGAGGAGCCAGCGCAGCAGCACCGCGATCCCGATGGCGACGAGGACGGTGATGATGCGGTGCCAGGTGGCGGTGACGTCGCCGATCTTGACGCCGCTGGTGTCCCGGAAGAACTGCGGGAGCGACCGCCCGGTCGTGGGCTTCCAGATGGTGAGGGTGATGCCCATGAACGACAGCATCAGGCCCACGGTCACCATGAGCTGCACGACGAGGGAGGCGTCCTTCAGCCGTCGCATGATCAGCCGATCGAGCCCGATGCCGATGGCGGGGGCGAGGATGCCCAGCACGACGACGAGGGAGAGGAGCGTCGGCCACCCCCACGCCACCGAGCACTGCCAGTAGGCGAAGGCGAGGAAGCCACCGATGGCGGCATGCGCGAAGTTGAAGATGCCGGTGGTGGCGTAGGTGACGACGAGACCGCCGGCCAGGATGGCGTAGATGCCCCCGAGGGAGATGCCAACCACGAGGACCGTGATGATGTTCTTGGCGCTGAACGGGTTGCCGGCCCAGTTGGCGACGATCACGTAGAGCAGGAGGGCAGCGACGGCCACAGCGGCCACCGCTCGTGATGAGATCTTGAACGGCATGTTTCCCCCGGGGCGTGCTGGACTGGACGAGTGGAGCGGGTGGGGGCCGGCTCAGCGCCGACCCCCACCCTGGGCTCACTGGATCTTCTGGGCCTCGACCGCCGGGTCGAGGTTCACGGTGGTGATGTAGTCAGGGTTGCAGTCGAGCTGGCCCTTCTCGGTGGGCTTCACCCGCTCGAAGCCGTTGGCCCCCATCTGGAGGATGACCTGGCAGTCCGAGAACCCACCCTTCGGGTTCTTGGCCCCCATCCAGCCGTTGGCGTCGAACGACGTGATGCCGTTCAGCGCCTCGAGCACGCTGGCCCTGGTGATGGCGTTGGGGCCGTCGGTCTCGACGACCTTGTTGACGGCGTCCTGGAAGAGCACCGCGGCCATCCAGGCCTGGGCGCCGAAAGAGTCCGGAGTGCCCACCGAGGCGAGGTAGTTGTCGAGCTCCTGGTTGGAGCCCTTGTCCTCGAAGGGCAGGAACTGCATCCAGACGTAGGTGTCCTGGACGTCGCTGGCCGCGGCCTTGAACTTGTCGGTGTAGCAGGCCAGCGAGCACGCCCAGATCTTCACGGTGTTGAGGCCCTGAGCCGACGCTTCCCGGCGCATGTTCTGCATGGCCACGTCGTTGGAACCGTCGTAGACGTAGTTGATGTTGTTGCTGCTGACCTGCTGCACCCGAGGCGTGTAGGCCGACTGCTCATCACGACCTGACACCTTGGCCACGCCGGCCCAAGTGACGCCTTGCTCCGCCTGGGCGGCGATCTGGAAGGTGGCCGACTGAACGGTGGTGGGCAGGTCACCCGGGACCAGGTAGAGGCCGACCAAATCGGGTTCGACGGTCTGGTAGTACTTCACAACGCCCACGAAGGCCACGAGGTCGCGCTGCCCGGTGGGTGGGGTGCCGTCCGCCGGACACGTCTCGGCGATGCCCTGGATGATGAAAGCGTTCACCGCGCACTGCTCGTTGATGTCGTTGGCCAGCGCCGAGACATCGGGGATCCCCGTGGGTGCTCCTGCCGCGTCAGGGCATGTGTTCATGGTCGAAACGTCGGGGTTGAACAACGAGTTGCCGCCCACCATGGCCAGCGCCGTGGAGCAGGCGTTGAGCTGCCCGTTCTTGGACTCCTCGGGCGTGAGCTTGGAGTCCCACTCCTCGACCTTGAGCTGCCGACAGCCGATGCCGCCGTTGTCGTTGACGAACTTCTCGAAGCCCTTGAGGGCGTCGATGTTGCCTTGGAAGAGGCCCGGTGCCAGCGGCGATCCGGTGTCGGCCATGACCTGGACGGTGATGGTGTCGGCGGTGACGCCGGTGTCGGTGGCCTCGAGGGTCACACCGTCGCACGCTGCGTCCCCCGCCGCGGTGGTGGAACTGCCTCCTCCTCCGCCACTGCCCCCTTCGCTGCTTCGCCCGCACGCCACGGCCATGAGGCCCACGACGGCGAGCAGGCACAACAATCGCTTTCGATTCACGTTTGGGTCCCCCCCAAGTAGTGGTTCACCTGCAGTCGCGGACGTTAACCGAATTCAGCACACCGTGTGTGACGGTTGACACACAATGCGGCGACGGGGTGTGAGCGAGAAGCGCACCGCTCCGGAGCACTGGAGCACCGTTCGGAACGGTCGGTGCTCCGGAGCGGCAGGGGCTACTGGATCTTGGCGGCCTCGGCGGCCGGATCCAGGTTGATGGTCGTGACGTTCTCGGGATCGCAGGACAACGTGCCCGGCTCCTCGGGGAACTTCCGGACGAACTCGCCGTCCTGCAGCTGCACGACGACGAAGCAGGTCGACATGCCCTTGAGGTCCTTGGGCTCGTCACCCATCCACCCCGAAGCGGTGAAGTCATCCTTGGTGTTGAGGACGTCGATGATGCGGGCCCGCGTGATGCCGTTGGGGCCGTCGGTGGCCACGATCTCGTCGATGACCTCCTTGAAGAGCATCCCCGCCTGCCAGGCCTGGGCGCCGAACGAGTCGGGCTTGTCGACGGCATCGACGTAGGCCTGCGCCGCCTCGTTCTGCGACGCCTCCTCGAACGGGAGGAACTGCAGCCAGGTGTAGGTGCCGTCGACGTCGGCGCCGGCCGCCTTGAACTTCTCCGTGTAGCAGGCGATCGAACAGGCCCACACCGTCACCGAGTTGAGGCCCTGGGCCGCAGCTTCCTTGCGCATGCTGGTCATGGCCACGTCGTTGGAGCCGTTGTACACGTAGGTGCCGTTGGTGGTCTTCAGGATCTGCACCTTGGGCGTGTACGCCGACTGCTCGTCACGCCCGGAGACCTTCAGCGCGTCGGTGATGTCGACGCCAGCCTCCCGCTGGGCGACGATCTGGTAGGTCGCCGACTGCACGGTGGTGGGTAGGTCGCCCGGCACCAGGAAGATGCCCTGGAGCGGTTGCTCCGACGCCGTCTCGTAGTACTTGATCTGTCCGACGAACGCCTTGAGGTCGCGTGGCTGGCCTGGCGTGACCGGGCAGGTCTCGGCCACCGCCTGGATCATGAAGGCGTTGGGCGAGCACTGCTCGTTGACGTCGTTGGCAAGAGCGGCGATGTCGGGAAGACCGGTCGGCTGGCCGGCCTTGTCCGGGCAGTCGCTGATCGTGGTCACGTCGGGGTTGAACAACGAGTTGCCACCCACCAGCGCCACGGCCGTGGTGCACGCGTTCAGCAGGCCGTTCTTCGACTCTTCGGGCGTGAGCTTGGAGTCCCAGGTCTGGACCTTCATCTGGCGGCAACCGATGCCGCCGTTGGCGTTCACGTACTCGGCGTAGGCCTCCATGGCGTCCAGGTTGGCCTGGAACAGCCCCGGCGCCAGAGGGGACCCGGTGTCGGCCATGGTCTGCACTGTGATGGTGTCAGCGGAGACGCCGATCTCGGTGTCCTCCAGCGTCACACCGGCGCAGGCCTCATCGCCCGTCGCCGCCGTCGACGGCGATCCGGACTCGTTCGTGCTCCCACCATCACTTCGCCCGCATGCCACCGCCAGCAGGGCGACGACCGCGAGCAGTCCCAGCAATCGATAACGCTTCAAGATTCCCCCAATTTCGGTACGGCTGACGGACAGGACCTTAATCGAGTACAGCAACCTCTGTGACATCGGTCGCAGGTTTGTCCCGCCCAACGGAATCGTGAGCGGCGACGCCGGGTTCGGGCGTCCGGTCCTACTTCACCGCCACCGGGTTCACCGGTGACCCGACGCCCATCTCGACCGGCTCCGGCGAGGCGGAGAGCAGGAAGGAGTACTGAGCGTCCTCGGCGCAGTCAGCGGCCAGCGCCTCGAGGTTCCAGTGCTGCCCCTGGGTCATCCCCATGTCCACCAGGTGGAGGAGGTGGACCGGCAGCGGCATGGTCTCGACCTCGCTCGGGAAGACCTCGAAGGTGCCGTGGTCGACGGCCACCGCGGCCACGTCGTGATCGCGGAACCACTCGACGGTCTGCAGCGAAGGGCCCGGGGCGGTCATGTTGTAGGCCAGCTTGTCGCCGCCGGTCAGCAGCGTCATCACCCCGGTACGCAGAAGGACGACGTCGCCCGGCAGCACCTCGACCTTGGCCGCCTCGGCGGCCTCGTCGAGGTCCTCGGGCGTGAGGGCGTAGCCCCCCTCGAGGTGGTCGACGCCCTTGGTGCGGGCCAGATCGAGCAGCACGCCCCGGCCGACGAGCGTGCGCACGTGGTCGATGCCGAGGATGGTCGATCCTTCGGCGGTGATCGAGGCCGCCGGGTAACCGTTGTAGAGCTTGTCGTCGTAGCTGGCGTGGGCCAGCCCGTCCCAGTGGGTCGCGGCCTGCAGCGTCAGCACGATCATGTCGTCGCTGAAGCGAGGCCCCTCGGCGTCGAGGATGCTCGGGTTGTTGATCTCGAGCATGGTGTGAAGCGGGTTCTGACGCTTGCCGATGAACCCCATCTGGGGTCCGTCGATCGACAGCGGGATGGCGAGGGAGAAGCTCTTCCCACTCGTCACCGACGCCGCCGCCCGCCGGCGGGCCTCGTCGTCGATGAGGTTGAGCGTGCCGATGCGGTCGTCGTCACCCCACCTCCCCCAGTTGCGCACCTTGGCGGCCAGCTCGTGGAACTCAGGGGTCAGCGGCATTGGATCCTCTCCAGGACAGGGATGGGACGGGACGGAAAGGGTGGGGATGAGTGCGGGCGCGACGGAGCCGGGCGCGAGGCCCGGCTCCGTGGCGGGTCTCAGTCGAAGGTGAGGACGCCGCGGGCGACGCCGCCACTCTCCATGTCGTGCACCGCGTCGTGGAAGCCCTCGAGCGGGTAGGTGTTGGTGACCAGCTCGTCGAGCATGAACTCGCCCCGGCGGTAGAGCTCCACGATCTGGGGCATGTGGACGTGCGGGCTGTAGGACCCGGCCCGGACGCCGATGACGCCCCGCTCGTTCTGGGTGAAGTCCTGGTACGGCAGCTCGAACTTGGCGTCACCGCCCGGGGTGCCGATGATGACGACGTTGCCGCCCCAGTCGAGCATCTTGAGGGCGTTCAGCGTGATCTCGGGCCGGGCCACCACGTCGTAGACCCAGTCGACGCCTCCGGCACCGAAGGGGCCGTAGAGCTCGTCGCCGTCGAACGGGACCAGGGTGCGGACCTGGTCGACGATGTCGTCGCTGCGGCCGTTCAGGAAGTCGGTGGCCCCGAACTGTCGGGCCAGCGCCTCCTTCTGCGGGTCGACGTCGATGGCGATGATGCGGCTGGCCCGACGGACCCTCAGGGCCTGGATGGCGTTGAGACCGACGCCACCGCAGCCGTAGACGACCGCGGTCTGGCCGACCTCGACGTTGGAGCGGTACATGACCGCGCCGGCGCCGGTCATGACACCGCAGCCCACCAGGCAGGCCGAGGTGAAGGGGACGTCGTCAGGGATCTTCACGGCCTGGATGGCCTTCACCACCGTGCGCTCGGTGAACACCGACGCACCGGCGAAGTTCCAGCAGGCATCGCCGTTCAGGGTGAAGGGCTGGGCCATGTTGCCGAGGGTCTGGCGACAGCGCGTCGGCTTGCCCGCCCCGCAGGCCTTGCACATGCCGCACGCGGCGAGCGTGGAGACGATGACGTGGTCACCGACCTCGACGTTGGTCACGCCGGTGCCGATCTGCTCGACGATGCCCGCCCCCTCGTGGCCGAGGACGGCGGGCGCAGGCCAGCCGAACGCTCCGGAGGCGGCGGTGATGTCGCTGTGGCAGACGCCGGCGGCCATGATCTTGATGATCACCTCGCCGGGACCGGGGTCGCGGACCTCGATGCCGTCCAGGACCTCGGCGCCCTTGTCGCCCGTGTACACGATGCCCTTCATGGTTCCCCCAAAGAGGTGTGCGGCCCGTCGCGGAGATGCGACCGGTCGGTGGATGTGGGTGCGGCCGGGACCCGATGCCCCGAACGCGTCGGTCGGCTCAGCCCGGCCAGATGACGGCCTGTTGCTCGGTGTAGGCCTCCAGGCCGTAGTCGCCGCCGTCGCGGCCCACGCCCGAGAGCTTGAAGCCCCCGAACGGCGCTTCGTGGTGCCGCTGCACCGTGTTGATGCCGACGGTTCCGGACCGGATCTGCTTGGCCAGCTCGAACGCCCGGGGCGTGTCCCCGCAGAACACGTAGGAGAGCAGGCCGTAGTCGCTGTCGTTGGCGATGGCGATGGCGTCGTCCTCGTCGTCGAAGGGGACCACGACCACGACGGGACCGAAGATCTCCTCGCGCACCGGGCTCATTCCGTTGTTGCAACCGGCGAGCAGCGTGGGGCCGACGTAGAAGCCGCGGTCCATCCCGGGGTCGCGGCCGTCCACGACCAGCTCGGCCCCTTCGGCCACACCGTTGGCGATGTGGGTGAGGATGCGGTCGCGATGGACGCCCGAGATCACCGGGCCCACGACGGTGTCGGCGGCCAGGGGATCGCCGACCTTCAAGGCCTTGGCCGCCTCGGCCAGACGCCCGACGAGCTCGTCGTAGCGGCTGCGGTGCACGATCACCCGGGTGGGGGCGGTGCAGATCTGGCCGGAGTGGAAGGCCCACACGCTGGCGATCCCGGTGACGGCCTTGTCGAGGTCCGCGTCGGCGGTGACCACACAGGCGCCCTTGCCGCCGAGCTCCTGGAGCTGGCGCTTCATGGTGCGGGCGCCGGCCTCCATGATCTTGATGCCCACCGGAGTCGAGCCGGTGAAGCTCACCATGTCGACGTTGGGGTCCTCCACCAGGACGGCGCCCACCTCGGGCCGGGCACCGGTGACGATGTTGACCACGCCGGGCGGGAAGCCGACCTCGTCGAGGATCTTGGCCAACTCGATCACACAGAGCGGGTCCTGGGGGGCCGGCTTCATCACCACGGTGCAGCCAACGGCCAGGGCCGGCGCGATCTTGCCCACGGCGTTGGTGGTCGGGAAGTTGTAGGGGGAGATGCAGGCGACGACACCGACGGGGACCCGGTTGGCGACGCCACCCATCAGGGCGCCGGGAGCCAGCGGCGTGGTGCCGATGGGTTGGGGCGGGAGAGGCCGGGACAGATCGGTGACGGCGCCGCGGGCGTAGCGGTCGAATCGACTGATGGCCACGGGGATCTGCATCAGCGAGCCCACCGAGGAGGTGGCCCCCGCCTCGGCGATGACCAGGGGGATGAGCTCGGGGGTGCGCTCGGCCAGACGCTGACCGGCCGCTTGGAGCAGGGCCGCCCGCTCCTTGGGATCGGTGCGACTCCACGCCGGAAAGGCGGCGGACGCGGCGGCGGCGGCCGCTCGCACGTCGTCGGTCGAGGACTCCGGGGCCTCCGCCACGACCTCTTCGGTGGCCGGGTTGATGATCTCGTAGGAGCCCTCGCCCCCGGGGAGCCACTCGCCCCCGATGAGCTGGCGGTAGGAGGAGGTGGTCATGGTGCTGGCCATACATCTGACGATATGTCAGAACCAGCCGAACGGCACACCGGCACCCCGCCCCGAACCCACCGGCGCCCGCCGCCGAGGTCAGTGGACGAGCGGGGCGATGACCGTCTCGCCGAACGCGGCGATGGCCCGGGTGCGGTCCTCGATGGTCGCCGTGCCCGTGCCCTCGATGTCGCCCGCCATCATCGCCGGGGCGGCCAGGAAGCCGGTGACGCCCCGATCGGCGAAGCGGCGGAAGTCGGCGGGGTCGAGCGAGTAGATGCCGAGCACGACCTCGAAGCCGTCCCCCATGCGACGCCCGTTGGCCTCCAGCGCAGCCTCGAGGCGGTCGAGCACCGCATCGGCTTCGTCCAGGCGGTAGGCGTTGCCGATCCAGCCGTCCTGGCGGGCGGCCCGACGCAGGGCGGGCTCCGAGTGGCCACCGATCCAGATCGGCACCGACCTTCCCGGCGGAGCGGGAGACATGGTGACGGCCGGGAACGAGTAGAAGCGCCCGTCGTGGGCCACGGCCTCACCCGTCCACAACTTGCGGCAGATCTCGAGACCCTCGTCGGTGCGGGCGCCCCGGGTGTGGAAGTCCTCGCCGAGGATCTCGAACTCCTCAGCCATCCACCCCACGCCGGCACCGAGGATCGCCCGGCCGGCCGAGACGGCGGCGACGGACCCGGCCAGCTTGGCCACCTCGACCGGGTGCCGCAGAGGGAACACGTAGATGCTCTGGGCGAAGCGAAGGCGTTCGGTGACCGCAGCCATGGCCGCCATCGACACCCACGGGTCGATCCACGGGGTCTGCGGCGTCCAACCGGGCTCGCCGTCGACCTGATAGGGGTAGGCCGACCCGAGCTCGTCGGGGTAGAGCACGTGGTCGGAGACGAGGACGCCACCGAAGCCGGCGTCCTCGCACGCCCGGGCCAGGGCCGGCAGGGCCAGCGGGTCCATCCACGCCGTCGTGTGCCAGAACTCCATGTCGCTCCCCCTGGTCGCCGGCGTGGGCACCGGACGCCGCCGGCGACCCTATCGGCGGGTCGCCCGATCCCCGGACCGCCGGTGGCGCAACCATCGGATGGGTGTAATCTGACGAACCGTCAGAAACCTGTGCCGGCTCGCCGGCGGAAGCGGAGGGGTCATGCTCGACGAGCTGATCAAGGGCGGTACCGTCATCGACGGCACCGGGGCGCCCGGACGGGTGGCCGACGTCGCCATCCGCGACGGTCGCATCGTCGCCATCGGCGAGATCGACGAGGCGGCGACCATCGTCACCGACGCCACTGGCCTGCTCGTCATCCCCGGCATCGTCGACCCCCACACCCACTACGACGCCCAGCTCCTGTGGGACCCGGGTGCGTCGCCGTCGGCCAACCACGGCGTGACCACGGTCATCGGTGGCAACTGCGGCTTCACCCTCGCTCCCCTTCGGCCCGATCCGGCCGAGGCCGACTACCTCCAGAAGATGATGTCGCGGGTCGAGGGCATGCCCCTCCCCGCCCTCCAGCAGCTCGACTGGGACTGGGAGAGCTTCGAGGAGTACCTCTCCCGCCTCGAGGGCCGCATCTCCGTCAACGCCGGGTTCCTGGTCGGGCACTGTGCGATCCGCCGCTACGTGATGGGTCCCGAGTCGGTGGGGGCCGAGGCCACGCCCGAGCAGATCGACGCCATGGTGAGCCAGCTCGGGCAGGCCATCGGGGCCGGCGCCCTCGGCTTCTCCTTCACCAAGTCGGGCAGCCACAGCGACGGTGACGGCCAACCCGTCCCCAGCCGCTGGGCGAGCGACGAGGAGCTCACCGCCCTGTGCGCCGAGACCGGCCGCCACGAGGGCACCAGCCTCGAGGGCATCGTCTCCGGGTGCCTCGACCGCTTCGACGACGACGAGATCGAGCTGCTCGGTCAGCTCAGCGCCGCCGCCAAGCGACCGCTCAACTGGAACGTGCTCACCATCGACAGTCGCGAACCCGGCCGCGTCCCCCGCCAGCTCAGTGCCGGCGACCGCGCCGCCGAGCTCGGAGGGCGGGTGGTGGCGCTGACGATGCCCGTGCTCGTCCCCATGAACATGAACTTCCTCACGTTCTGCGGGATCTGGCTCATCCCCGGTTGGGACGAGATCCTCAAGTGCTCCGTCGAGGAGCGCATCGAACGACTGAAGGACCCGGAGATCCGGGCCCGCATGCTCGAGCTGTCCCACTCGCCCGAGGCCGGCGTCTACCGGCGGCTCGCCGACTGGGACGAGTACGTCATCGGTGACACCTTCGCCGCCGAGAACGACGGTCTCTCCACGCGCACCGTCGCCGACATCGCCGCCGAGCGGGGCACCGAGCCATTCGCCACGCTGCTCGACATCGTCGTGGCCGACGACCTGCGCACCGTGCTGTGGCCGGCACCGAAGGACAAGGACCCGGCCACCTGGGAGATGCGCACCGAGGCGTGGGACGACCCGCGGGTCCTGATCGGCGGCTCCGACGCCGGCGCCCACCTCGACCGCATGTGCGGGGCGACCTACCCCACCCGCTTCCTCGGCGACATGATCCGGGGCCGCAAGCTCGTGCCCGTCGAGAAGGCCGTGCACCTGATGACCCAGGTGCCCGCCGAGCTCTTCGGTCTGCGCGACCGCGGCACCCTCGAGGTCGGCCGCCATGCCGACATCGCCATCATCGACCCCGAGACCGTGGGTTCCGAGCCGGCCCACATGGTGGCCGACCTGCCCGGTGACTGCGAGCGCCTCACCGCCGGTTCGTTCGGCGTCGAGCGGGTGCTGGTCAACGGCACGGTCGTGGTCGAGAAGGGCGAGGCCACCGGCACCGTCCCGGGCACTCTGCTCAAGGCCGGAATCGACACCTACACCGTCGAGACCTGACCGGGGCGGACGCGACAGGACCCGGGTGCCGAAGCACCCGGGTCCGTCGGTCCCCCTCCGGTGAGCGGTGGTCGCCTCAGACGGCGACCGGGGTGTCGGCGAGGAGCTTGCCGAGACGGAGCAGGCTCGGGGTGGTGCCACCGAGGAAGAGCTCCTGCTTCTTGGCCCACAGGTAGTAGCGGTGCAGCGGGTAGTCGCGGTCGACGCCGACTCCGCCGTGGAGGTGCACCGCAGCGCCGACGACGCGTGCGCCACCCTCCGATGCCCAGTACTTGGCGGTGGCTGCGTGCTGCGAGGCCGGCAGGCCGTCGGTGATGCGCATGGCGGCCTGCCAGGCGGTGAGCTTGATGGCCTCGGAGTCGATGCGGGCGTCGGCGGCCCGCTGACCGACTGCCTGGAACGACGCGATCACCCGGTCGAACTGGACCCGCTCCTTGGCGTAGTCGGCGGTGATCTCGACGGCCTTGGCGGTGGCGCCGGCCATGATCAGGGACTGACCGGTGACGCCGTGGTCGATCAAGGCGACCAGGGCCTCGGGCCCGGCGATCTTCTCGGCGGCGGCGCCGTCGAAGGTGACGAGGGCGTCGGGGATGTCGTCGATGGCGTCCTGGCGCTCGACCGTCACGCCGGAGGCGTCGGCCTCGACCAGGTACAGCCCATCGGTGGCGGACACGACGAAGGCGTCGGCGACGGTTCCGAACGGGACGCACACCTTGACGCCGGAGATGGTGCCGCCGCTGACAGCGAGGGCGGGGGTCGACACGTCGCCGACCATCTCGTGCAGGGCGACGGTGACGATCCGCTCGCCCGACGCGAGGCCGTCAAGCTTGGCCGGTGCGTGCTCGGCGAGCAGCGGGGCGACCATCGCCATCACCGGCAGGGCCGGGATCGGGGCGACGGCGCGGCCGACCTCCTCCAACACGATGGCGACCTCGGCGAAGGTCATGCCGCCACCACCGGCCGACTCGGGCATGGCGATGCCGACCAGGCCCAGCTCGGCCAGCTCACGCCACAGAGCCAGGTCGACGCCGGTGGCGCCGTCACCGAAGGCGACCTCTTTCAGGTGCTCCGGGGTGCAGCGATCGGTGAGGACGCGGTTGGCGAGGCTCCGCAGCTCTTCCTGGTCCTCGGTGAAGGAGAAGTCCATCGTCGTGTCTCGTTTCTCGTACGAAGGGTCAGCGGCCGGAACGGGGGAACCCGAGGCCGAACATGGCGATGAGGTCCCGCTGCAACTCGTTGGTCCCACCACCGAAGGTGAGGATGATCGAGCCGCGCATCCCGGCTTCGAGCCGGCTGCGCAGCAGCGACTCGGGCGAGTTGGCCTTGAGGTAGGAGCGGGGACCGATGATCTCCATCAACAGGCGGTAGTTCTCCATGAAGAACTCGGTGCCGAACACCTTCACCGACGAAGCATCGGCCGGGTGGAGGCTGCCCTGGTCGGCCGACCACGCCACCTTCCAGTTGGCCAGGCGGAGGTAGTCGAGCCGGCTGTGCACGCGGGCCAGGCTCAGCTGCACCCATTCCTGGTCGATGACGCGACGGCCGTCGGGGAGCACGGTGTCCTGGGCCCACTGGCGGACCGCCTGGTAGTGACCTTCGGCCATGCCGCTCGAGCAGAGCGTGACGCGCTCGTGGTTGAGCTGGTTGGTGATCAGGCCCCAACCACCGTTCTCCTCGCCCACCAGGTACTTGGCCGGCACTCGAACGTCGTCGAAGAACGTGGCGTTGATGTCGTGCTCGCCCATCAGCTGCAACGGCTGGATGGTGATGCCCGGCGTGTCCATGGGGACGATGATCACCGAGATGCCCTTGTGCTTCTTGGCCTCGGGATCGGTGCGGACGGCCAACCAGCAGTAGTCGGCGCCGCCGGCCAGCGACGTCCACATCTTCTGGCCATTGATGATGTATTCATCGCCGTCGCGGACGGCCCGGGTCTGCAGGGCGGCCAGGTCGGTGCCGGCCTGGGGCTCGGAATAGCCGATGCAGAAGTGCAGATCGCCGGCGAGGATCTTCGGCAGGAAGAACTCCCGCTGCCAGTCGGTGCCGAAGTTCATGATGGTCGGGCCGACGGTGTTCAACGACAGCATCGGCACCGGCGCACCCGAGCGCATCGACTCGTCGAAGAAGATGAACTGATCGATCGGGCCCCGCTCCTGGCCGCCGTACTCCTTGGGCCAGCTCAGACCGGACCAGCCGTCGGAGCACATCTGCTTCCAGACCCGCTTGGTCGCCTCGCCGATCCCGTGGCCGTGGGAGAGCTCCTCCACGGTCTCGTCATCGAGGAGCTTCTCGTAGTAGTTCCGAAGCTCACCGCGGAGTGCTTCTTGTTCCGGCGTGTACCCGATCTCCATGGCGGCGACAGTAGCAACAGGTGATCGGCGTCACACAAGCCGCGACGGGCGCCACGTTGCGTCACATGAGCTACAACGGTTGCCACGACGCGACGAGGGGGCTGGTGTGACCGACGCAGGATCGGGTGAGGGCGGCGGGGCGCGGGGCAGACGGGTGCGCGTGGTCGGGAGCGGTCCGTTGGCCCACGATCTGAGCCACGCTCTCGCCGAGCAGGGCGCGACGGTCTCGGGACCGACCGACGCCGGCCCCATCGACGCCATGGTGTTCGCTCCGTGGGATCCGACCCTCATGACCCCAGCACCCTTCGCCACCCTCACCGACGCCGAGTTCGGGGTCGCGTGGCAACAGACCATGGACGCCGCGGTCGCCGCCTGTGTGGCCGCCCGCGCCGACTTCGGCCCCACCGGCGGCTGCATCGTGCTCACGGTCCCGACGACGGCCATGTCGGGCGGCGCCAACTACGCCCATTGGGCGGCGGCCACCGAGGGGGTGCGCATCCTGGGCAAGTCGGTGGCGCGCCAATGGGGACCCGAGGGCATCGCCGTCAACTCGTTGGCCATCGCCCCCGAGCGTGTCCTGGCCGACGCCGCCCTGGCCGGCCCCGTCTCCATCGCCCGCCCCGCCCGACCCGGCGCCGATCCGGGTCCGGTCCTCGGATTCCTGTGCAGCCCCGCCGCCCTGAACCTGGCCGGCCAGACCCTCACCGTGGACGGTGGCCTGTGGATCTGAACCAGACACTCGGGGGGCGGGTCGCCATCATCACCGGCGCCGGCCAGGGCGTGGGCGAGGGCATCGCCCGCCGTCTCGCCGCCCTCGGCGCCACGGTCGTCATCGCCGCCCGTCGCGCCGCCACCGGCGAGCCCGTGGCCGAAGCCATCCGCGACACCGGCGGCACCGCTGAGTGCATCGTCACCGACGTCACCGAACGGGCCTCGGTGGAAGCGTGCGTGGCCGAGACGGTCGAGCGCCACGGCGGCCTGGACGCCATGGTCCACAACGCCTTCGCCGGTGGCACGGCCAGCCGGTTGGAGGAGACCCCTCCGGAGGTGTGGCACCAGATGTCCTACACCTCGGCGTGGGCCAGCTTCTGGTGCGCCCAGGCCTCGCTCCCCCACCTCACCGCCAGTCCGGCCGGCCGCCTCGTGCTCGTCACCTCGCCCTCCGGCGTCGAGGGCAGCGCCAACATCCCGCTGTACTCGCCAGCCAAGGCGGCGCAACGGGCCATGGCCAAGAGCCTCGCCCGCGAGTGGGGCCCGTTCGGCATCACCGTGAACTGCATCGCCCCCGTGGCCGAGACCCCCGCCATCGCCAGCGCCTTCGACCAGGTCCCCGAGCTGCGCTCCTCGATCGAGGCTCGCACCCCGCTCGGCCGCATCGGTGACCCTGAGTCCGACATCGGCGGCGTGGTCGCCTTCCTCCTCGGCCCCGACGCGGCCTACGTCACCGGTCAGACCATCGTCTGCGACGGCGGCAGCTTCCTCGGCCTCTGACACGGCCTGGCGCAACGCAGGTTCGGTGGCTCGATCGGGGCCCCTGAGGGGGCCCGAATCGAGCCACCGAACGAGACGCGAGCGCATCTGACGGGGCGTCAGAGGGGAACTAACGTGACCGACCTCACAACCAACGAGGGGGACGCGTGGCGCCGCAGGAGAAGGACTACCCGGTCAAGGTCGGGACGTTTCTGTTCACGATGGTCGAGCCCCACCCCGGCCACGAGGTGCCGTACAACCGCTGGTACGAGCACGACCACTTCTTCTCGGGCTGTCTCGTCGGTCCGAACGTGTTCGCCGGCGACCGGTTCGTCGCCACCCGGCGCCTGAAGGACCTCCGGTCCACCGACGCCAACGACATGACACCCGACCCCCTCACCGGGTCCTACCTCGCCGTGTACTGGTGGCTGGCCGACACCGACGAGGAGACCAACCGCTGGAACGTCGACAACGTGAAGGAACTGCACGCCCAGGGCCGGATGTACGCCGAGCGCGACCACATCCACACCCTGCTCTACGCCATGCAGTGGAACGTCCAGAAGGACCCCACCGGTTGCACCATCGACCTGGCCCTCGATCACGGGTACCCGGGTCTGGTGGTGGTGGCCGGCGACGTGGCCGAGGGCCACACCCACGCCGAGGTCGACGCCTGGTTCCAGGACACCTGGATCCCCGACGCCATGACCAAGCCCTGGGGCCCCGAGCTGGTCGGCAGCGGCACCGTGATCCCCCTCGCCGATGACGCCCCTGCCGACGTGGTGCGCGCCGCGGCCGGGCCCGACCGCTTCCTGCAGCTCCACTTCCTCGACCACGACTCGGCCGAGGGCTGGGAGGAGGGCTACGCCCGCCTCGGTGAGCAGATCGAAGCCAGCGGCCTCGCCCACCACGTCTGGACCGCACCGTGGCAGCAGACCAACTTCGGCACCGACGACTTCACGGACCAGCTCCGATGACCCCCGAGCCCCTCACCGGCCAGCGCATCCTGCTCACCGGCGTCACCGGCCAGGTGGCTGGTCCGCTCTCCCGGCGCCTGGTGGCCGACGGCAACACCGTGTTCGGCACCTCCCGGTTCGCCTCGGCCGACTCCCGCGCCGCGGTCGAGGCCGACGGCGTCATCCCTGTCGCCATCGACCTCGAGACCGCCGACCTCGACGAGGTCCCCGAGGATCTCGACTACGTGATCCACATGGCCGTGTCGAAGGAGACCGACTTCGACCGGGCCCTCGCCGCCAACGCCGAGGGTGTGGCCTTCCTGATCGAGAAGGTCGCCGGGGTGAAGGCGTTCTTCCACTGCTCCTCGTGCGCGGTGTACGAGCCCAACGGCCAGGTCGCCCACGTCGAGACCGACCCGCTGGGCGACAACCACCGCCCCATGGGCTTCATGCCCACGTACTCGATCTCCAAGATCGCCGCCGAGTCGGCCGTCCGCTATGCGTCACGCCGGTTCGGGGTGCCCGCGGTGATCGCCCGCCTCGACGTTCCCTACGGTCCGACCCACGGCTGGCCCCAGATCATGTTGATGATGGCCCAACACGGCATGGCCACCGGCGTGCATCCCGACGGGCCCAACGTCCACTGCTTCCTGCACGACGACGACATCGTGACCAGCCTCCCCTACCTCCTGGCCGAGGCCGACGTACCGCCGCCGATCTACAACTGGTGCAGCCCCGAGCTGGTGAGCGTCGAGGAGTGGACAGCCGAGCTCACCCGCCTGACGGGCGTGGAGATCCCCCTCGAGACCACCACCGCCTGCGTGCCCCCGAACCCCATCGACCCGTCCAAGCTCCTCGGCCTGGGGTGGACCCCGGCCGTCGACTGGCACGAGGGCTTCCGCCAGCTGGCCGAGACCTCGTACCCTGACCTCTACAAGGGCTGAACCGTGCTGACTGACGAGAAGATCCTGCTGACCGGCCCGGCCGGCCAGATCGCTTTCCCCCTGGCCGAGTACCTGGCTGGCGACAACGAGGTGTGGGGCCTGGCCCGCTTCTCCAACCCCGACGACAAGGCCAAGGTCGAGGCCGTCGGGGTGAAGGCAGTCAAGGGCGACATGGGCGACGGCGACTTCGCCGACCTGCCCGACGACTTCACCTACGTCATCCACTTCGCCGCGCTGATGGCGCCGGGGTGGGACTTCGACGCCGCCTTCCGGGCCAACGCCGAGGGCACGGGCCTGCTCCTGCAGCACTGCCGCAAGGCCAAGGCGGCCCTGGTCATGTCCACCCACTCGGTGTACCGGCCGCCGGCCGATGGCGACCCTCACCACGTGTTCCCCGAGACCGACCCGCTCGGCGAGGTCAACGCCGCCCACGCCCCGACCTACTCGATGTCGAAGATCGCCCAGGAGGCGGTGGCCCGCACCTGTGCCCGCCAGCTGGACCTGCCCGTCACCATCGCCCGCATGAACGCCAGCTACGGGCGCAACGGTGGGCTACCGGTGATGCAGATGGACACGCTTCTCGCCGGCGATGCTGTGACCACCCGCTGGGATCCGTGCATGTACTCGCCCATCCACCAAGACGACATCAACGCCCAGACCGAGGCCCTGCTCGAGGCCGCCACCGTGCCCGCCACCATCGTGAACTGGGCGGGTGACGAAGCGGTGAGCGTGCAGGAGTGGTGCGCCTACATCGGCGAGCTGGGCGGCTTCGAACCGGTGGTCAACGCGGTCGAGCAGCCCGGCACCCTTCGAGGTTCGGTCACCGACAACACCAAGCGGGTCGCCCTCGCCGGACCCTGCACCGTCACCTGGCGCGACGGCATCCGTGACGCCTTCGAGTCGCGCCAGGCAACCTGAGATGACCGACGCCTGGGAGGGCGCCGGGCGCCACGTCGTTCTCACCGGCGCATCCTCCGGCATCGGCGCCGCGGCGGCCGTCGAGCTGGCCCGGGCCGGGGCCACCGTGTGCCTCGTCGCCCGCCGCCGGGATCGCCTCGAGGAGGTCCTGGGCGAGGTACGCCGGCACTCCCCGCAGTCGGAGCTGCTCGTCGCCGACCTCTCCGAGCTCGATGCGATCGAGAGTGTGGCCGACCAAGCCACGAGCCTGCTCGGAGGGCGCGTCGACGTCCTCGTCAACAACGCCGGAGTGCCCAAGCGCCGGTCCACCACCACGATGACCCCGGCCGATGTCGAGGAGGTGATGGCCACCAACTACTTCTCGCCGGTGCGGCTCACCCTCGCCCTGCTGCCCGGGATGTTGGAACACGACCACGGCGACGTGCTCAACGTGTCGTCCATGGGCGCCCACATGGTGGCCTACAAGGTGGGGGCCTACGCCGCCTCGAAGGCCGCCCTCGAGATGTTCACCGAGTCGCTCCACGTCGAGCTCGGTCACACGGCGGTCCGGGCCCACCTCTTCGTACCGGGCACGACCCTCACCGAGTTCTCCACCCCGAAGGACGGCAACGATCCGCCCTTCCCCACCGATCCCTCCACCGCGGCCAGCGCCGAGGACGTGGCCACCGCCCTGGTTCGGGCTCTGGGTGACGAGCGGCTGATCACCTACGCCACGGACCGCGACGCAGCCACATCGGCCAACAAGGCCGCCGACCCGAACGCCTTCCTCGCGGAGATGCGCTCGGTGTTCACCGGGTATGAACGCACCGCGCTGAAGGTTCCGCACCGACCCGAAACGACCGAACCGGTCGGGGCCTACGGGCCAGGGCGGTGGGGACCTACGGGTTCCAGGGAGCCGGGAAGTCGTCGGCCCGGAACAGGGCGTCGGTCCCACCGTCGCAGAAGACGACGGACCCGCAGAAGAAGGTCGACTCGGTGCCCACCAGGAAGGCCAGCAGCGCCGCCATCTCCTCGGGGCGACCCGCTCGGCCGTAGGCGATGGTCTGCTTGAAGGTCTCCAAGGGCCCGACCAGCAACTCGCTGGAGTTGCCCTCCTCGATCATCGGCGTGTCGATCATGCCGGGAGCGATGGCGTTGAGCCGGATGCCGGCCCCACCCCATTCGGGGGTGACGGCCTGGTGGCGAACCCACCGGGCCACCGCCAACTTGGTGGCGGCGTATTCGATGATCGACTCACCGGCCTTCTCGTCGGCCACCAGACGGGCCTCGGCCTCGTCGCCGCCCAACAGGGCCTCGACCAGCTCGATCGAGTACCCCGGGGCGGTGGTGGTGGAGTTGGAGCTGATGGCCACCGCCGACGGTCGGTCACCCTTGGCCAGGGCGGGACGGAGCCCGGCCATGACCTCGACGGTGCCGAAGTAGTTCACCGACGCCAGCAGGGACGACGGCCGCCCGGGGAAGCCGGCCACGCCGGCGCAGGTGATGAGCCCGTCGAGGGTGCCGTCGCAGGCCGCGCTGACCGCCTCCACCGCGGCGGCCCGACCCTCGGCGTCCCCGAGGTCGGCTTGGATCTCGGCTCCCGCCAGGTCGACACCGATGACCTTGTAGCCGTCGGCCGTGAGGCGAGCGGCGGTGGCCGCGCCGATGCCCGAGCCGGCGCCGGTGACGGCGACGGTGCGCAAAGGGATCAGACCCCTTCGCTGAGCGCGTCGACGATGCGGTCGGTGTTGGCCTGGCCTTCGTAGAGGTTGCGCAGCAGCCACATACGGAGGAACCGGGCGATCGAGTAACGCAGGAAGATGGCCGCGCCGGCGACGGTCAGGGCTCCGAAGGCGATCGCCATCACGATCGTGGACTGGATGTCGCGGGCGTCATCGAGGTTCTTCGACGACACGTAACCGAGGAAGGCGCCGGCGATGCCGACCACCATCAAGAGCACGCCGATGATGAGGAAGACGTTGTCGCGACTGGCGCTACCGGTCTTCAGCTTGAGGTCCGTCACCTCCGTCTTGAACTCGTCGATGCGGTTGCCGGTGCCGGCGTTAGCAGTGGTGGTGGTGGCGGTAGTTGTTTCCATGACCTCACGAGCCCAGGTAGGCGGCGGACAGTTCATCTTCGAGCTCATCGGGCGTGCCCACGCGGGTCACGTTCCCGTGCAACACGATCGCGGCGTACTGGGCGATGCCCAGGACCGTCCGAGCGAACTGCTCGGACACCAGGATCGAAACACCCTCTTCGGAGACCTGAGCCACGATCTCGTAGAGGTTGGCCACGACGAGCGGGGCCAGACCCATCGACAGTTCGTCGAGGAGGAGCAATGCCGGATCGACGGCGAGCGCTCTCGACATGGAGAGCATCTGCTGCTCGCCACCGGACAACGTGCCGGCGAGCTGCTTGCGGCGCTCCCCCAACTGGGGGAAGCGTTCGTAGGCGATCGTCTCGACCTGGTCGAGGGACACCCCGGCCATGGTCGCCATCCAGAGGTTCTCGCGAACGCTGAGGTTCGGGAACACACCACGGCCTTCGGGGATGGTGCACATCCCGAGCCGAGCGAGCTGGTCGGCCGACGCGCCGTTGATCGAGCGCCCGGCCAGGCGGACCTCACCGGCCGATGGCTGCAACAGACCCGAGCACACCTTCAAGATGGTGGACTTGCCGGCGCCGTTGGGACCGAGCAGGGCCACCACCGCGCCCTGCGGGACGGAGAGATCGACGCCGTGCAGCACCTCGATGGTGCCATAGGCCGCCTTCACCCCCACGAGCTCCAGCAGAGGCCCGTCGTGGCCGGCGCCAGGAGCCTTCGGACGGTTGGGATCGACGACGGTCATGCCACACTCTCCGGAGCGCCCAGGTAGGCGTCGATGACGGCCGGGTCGTTGCGCACGTGCTCAGCCGTGCCGCTCGAGATGATGCGGCCGAACTCGAGGACGTGGATCGTCTCGCACACCTGCATGACCAGCGCCATGTCGTGCTCGACGAGGCAGATGCCGAGACCGTCCTCGGTGGACAGCTTGTTCAGCAGCACACCGAAGGCCTCGGTCTCGTCCTCGGTCTGGCCCGACGCGGGCTCGTCGAGCAGCAACACGGTGGGTCGGATCATCAGCGCCCGGGCCAGCTCGACGACGCGGGCCTGACCGGTGGGGATCTGACCGACCTCCCGCTTGGCGACGTCGCGCAGCCCGACCATGTCGATGACCCGATCGGCCTCGGTCGCCGCGTTGGTGCGGCCACCGCCGAGGCCCCAGCGGTTGCGGATCTCCCCCGCCACGAGCACGTTGTCGCGAACCGACAGCGAGGTGAACAGCTCGAGGCGCTGGAAGGTGCGGGCCAGACCCTGTCGGGCCCGCTTGTGCGGCGGCGTCTTGGTGACGTCCTTGCCGTTCAGCTTGACGTGGCCGCCCGACACTCCCTGCAGACCGGTGATGGCGTTGAACAGAGTGGTCTTGCCGGCGCCGTTGGGCCCGATGAGTCCGGTGACGGTGGCGGGCTCGACGCTGATGGAGACGTCGTCGAGGGCGATGTTGCCACCGAAGCGGACCTTGACGTCGATGGTCTCAAGCAGGGACATTGCTCGGCTCCGAGTCGTAGGTGGCGGACGGGGCGGGCAGCACGCGGGGGTCGAGGCCGAGGACCTCGTCCATGGTGGCCAGGTCCTCCTCGGTGTACGGACGGTCGATGCCGATCAGCTCGGGTGGCGTCGGCGGTTCGATGCCGGCCTGCTTCAGGGCCCGACCCTTGAGGATGGCTCCACCGAGCGGCGGCACGATCAACAAGTTGGCGGCGGTGAAGATCACGAAGTGCCAGTTGTTGATGACGTCGCCCACCGCCAGGCCCCAGATCGCCACCTGGAGGCCGATGATCGTGAGCATGAGCGGCTTGGACTTCTTGATGTTCTCGAGGCTGTCCACGATGTCGGTGATGGCACCGCTCGGGTTCTTGCCCATGGTGACGCCGATGGTGGCGGGCAGCACGGTCACCACGCTGACCAGGAACCCGAAGACGGCCTCCAGGCTCTGGTAGTCGTTGCCCAGCTTGGTGAGCGTGTTCTGCATGGCGAGGAACGAGCAGCCGAACAACACACCGGCGAACAGGGCGCCGGAGGCGTAGCCGATCCCGCCGACCACGGTGATCAACAAGATGGCCAGGCTGAGGAAGATGTCGAAGCGGTCGAGGTTGACCGAGCCGAGCTGGGCCGACATGAGCACACCGCCGATGCCGGCGATGGCCGCCGACAACATGAACACCGAGAGCTTGAGGCGCACCACGCTCATGCCCAGCGTGGCGCAGGCCGCCGGGCTGTCCTTCATGGCGGCCAGGCGTCGGCCGTACCCGCTGTGGCGGATCGCCACCAGGCCGATGGCCATGATGGCGAACAGCACCGTCACCAACATCAGGAACGACTCGTTGGACTTGAAGTCGAGCGGCCCGATCTCGGGTCTCGGGATGGTGAGCGACCCGCCCGGGAAGATGGAGAAGTCCCTGCCGAACAGCGTGCGCTGCCCGATCTCGGTGAGGACCATGCGGGACACGAACACGCCGAAGGCCATGGTGGCCAGGGCGAGGTAGAGGCCCCGCAGCCGCAACGCCGGTAGGGCGACCAGCGCCCCCACCACGGCACACACGATGGCCGCGAGCAGGAACCCCCACAGCGTGGTGCGGGCGTCGTTGCCCGAACCGGAGACCCCGAAGTGGAACACGATGATCGTTCCGATGGCCCCGAACGACAGCGCGGCCAGGTTGATCTCGCCGGCGAAACCGGTGAGCAGGACCAACGACAAGGCGATGATGGCCAGGGTGATGCCGTAGGCCAGGGTGTTGATGGCGGTGGTGGCCATGATCGTGCGCAGGCCCCAGATCACCACGATCAGCACGAGGGCACCGATCCACGCCGAGCGGAAGCTCGGCATGCGGAAGCGCTCACGGGTGCGCAGCACCGTGGTGCCCCGCAGTCGGTCCTGGGGCAGGGCCAGCAGCACGATGAAGAGCAGGATCATCGGGATGGACGAGCGGAAGGCGCCGGTCCAGGTCCACTTGTTGGCCGGGAAGTAGGCGATGACGTAGTTCGTGCACAGGCCGAGCACGATGGCCCCGACGAAGGTGCGGGGCAGGCTCTTGAGCCGCCCGAACATGGCCGCCGCGAAGGCGTCGATCACCAACAGGGTGAGGGCGTTGGCGCTCATGGCCGTGCCCTGGATCGGTGTGATCAGGATGCCGGCGAGAGCGGCGAGGAAGGCACCGCCCGCCCAGGAGATGGTGGCCAGGCGCTGCGGGCGGCCTCCGTTGAGCTCGAGCAGGTCGGGGTCGTCGACGACGGCCCGCATGGCCACACCCGATCGGGTGCGCCGGAAGAGCAGGGCGATGCCGACGGCGATGACCACGGCGAGGATCAGGGCGATGATCTCGTGCCAGGTGATGTTGACCTTGAAGATCGAGACCTGGGCGTTGGCCCCGAAGAACTTGTAGAAGAGCCGAGGGGTGCTGGGCGTCGGGTTCCAGATCCACGTGGCCAGGGCCAGGAATCCGAGCATGACGCCGACGGGCACGATGATCTTGGTGACCTCCGAGGTGCCTCGGAGGTTCTTCATCACGACCTGGTAGAGCACGGCTCCCAGGAGCGGGGCCATGACGCCGAGCACGAGCAGCAGGGCGAGCGGCGCCGGCCAGCCCCAGCCCCAACGCACCTGCCAGTACATGAACGCCGAGAGCATGGCGATGGCGCCCTGGGCGAAGTTGAAGATGCCCGAGGTGGTGTAGGTGACGACCAGACCCGATGCGGCGATGAAGTACACGCCGCCGACCACCAGGCCGAGGATCGTGTACTGGAGGAACTTGCTGCCGTCGAAGAAGCCGAGGACGGCGTACTGAAAGAACTGCTGCACTCGATCGATTCCCCCTGTCTCGGTTCCGAGACCCTACGCGATCAGGACGGGCGGTCCGTGACCGTCGTCATCGCCGCCCGTCCGGACCCCGAGACGCATGTCACAGGCGGGCGACTCTAGTCACGCCCGGGGGGCGCGGACAAAATGTCGTTCACCAGATCAACCATGGCCCACGTGACTCAGTTCACCTGGCGCCCGCCGTCGCCCCAGTAGCGGGCCCGCAGCGTCTTCTTGTCCGGCTTGCCGAGGGCGCTGAGGGGGATGGCGTCGACGAAGTCGACGCTCTTGGGGGCCTGCACGGTGCCCTTGTGCTCGCGCACCAGGGCGATGATCTCGTCGGGATCGACCTCGTGGCCGGGCCGGGGCACGACGACCGCCTTGACCGACTCGCCCCACTTCTCGTCGGGGACGCCGATGACGGCCACCGCCGACACGCCGGGGTGGGTGGAGATCACGTCCTCCACCTCGCGGGGGTACACGTTGAAGCCGCCGGTGATGATCATGTCCTTCTTGCGGTCGACGATGTAGAGGAACCCCTCGTCGTCGGCCCGGGCCACATCACCGGTGTGCAGCCAGCCGTTGGCGAACGCCTCCGCCGTCTGCTCGGGCTTGTTCAGATAGCCCTTCATCACCAGCGGACCCCGCACGCAGATCTCGCCCGGCTCGCCGTCGGGCACCTGGTTCCCGGCGTCGTCGAGTAGGGCCAGGTGGACCCATGGCGTGGGCCGCCCGCAGCTGGCCAGCCGGTCGAGGTCGTCGGGGTCGTGGTCCTCCTTGCGGAGCGAGGTGATGGCCATCGGGCACTCGGCCTGACCGTAGAACTGGAAGAAGATCTGTCCCATGCGCCGAACCGCTTCGGCCAGACGGGTCGGCGACGCCGCCGACGCGCCGTAGAACACCGTCTCGAGGCTCGACAGGTCGTACTGGTCGAACTTCGGATGGTCGAGCAGCACGTAGAGCATCGTGGGCACGAGCATGGTGGCGGTGATGCGGTTGGTCTCGACCGTCTGCATGAACGTCTCCGGGTCGAAGCCGGGGAGCACGGTGAGCGAACCGCCCTTGAGCAGCGTCGGGGTGAAGAAGGCGGCACCGGCGTGCGACAGGGGCGTGCAGATGAGGAAGCGCACTTCGGCCGGCCACTGCCACTCCGAGAGCTGGATGTTGGTCATGGCCGCGCCGCTGCGGTACGTGCTCATGATCCCCTTGGGCT
Organism: uncultured Actinomycetes bacterium; assembly: GCA_963793025.1. GTDB lineage: Bacteria > Actinomycetota > Acidimicrobiia > Acidimicrobiales > Acidimicrobilacustridaceae > CAWBYL01. The sequence continues at coordinate 57,057 of CAWBYL010000004.1, read as the reverse complement.
TGCCCGTGGTGCCGCCCGAGTAAGAGATGCCGGCCAGGTCCTCGCTGTCGACCATCGGCGCCACCAGAGGACGGGGATCGAAGGTGGCGGCGAGGGCGTGGAGGTCCTCGCCGAACTCGGTCGGCCCGAGGGCCAGCACGTTCTTGAGGGCCGGCACCATCTCGGCCAGCTGGCGGGCCCGGTCGGTGAAGTTGTCCGGGTCGAAGATGAGCGTCTCGGCGCCGCAGTCGCCGAGCACATAGGCCTGGTCCTCGAGGGAGCCCATCGGGTGCAGCGGCGTGCTCCGAGTGGCGTTCACCTGGTTGGCCGCCATCGTGTACAGGACCTCGGGCCGGTTGAGGGCCAGCACCGAGCCCTGGCTGCCCGGTCCCATGCCCTTCGACTGGAGGGCCTGGGCGTAGCGACTGACCTGGTCGCGCATCTCGCGCGCCGTGAGGGTGCGGTCGCCGATGTTCACCGCCGCCTTGTCGGGGTTCTTGTTCAGCGCGTCGATCAACAGGTCGGCGGCGAACACGGGACGGTAGAGCTGCGAGAGATCAGTTGTGACGTCGGTCATGTACCGGGAATGTAGGCGCCGCGACCGGTGGGCCGCGGCGTCAGCTGGCCCGAGTGGCGCCGTCGACGCGCTGCGGTCCGCGGGCGAAGTCCTCGACGACCCGCTCGAGCAGCACCCGCAGATCCTGCAGGTCCGACCCCGTCCACGCGTCGAACGTCTCGGTGACGATCTCGTCGGCCGCGTCCCGGTACGCCTGGTAGGCCCGCCGGCCCTTGGCTTCGAGGTCGACGATCCCGGCCCGTCCGTCTGTGGGGTCGGCGCTGCGCCGCACGTACCCACCCTTGACCAGCTCCCGGATCTCGCGGCTGATCAGCGGCGCCTCGAGGTCGGTCAAACGGGCCAGCAGCGACAACCGGACCGGGCCCGAGCTGCGCAGCGTCGACAGGATGGTGATGGCCGGTCTCGACAGCATCACGCCCGACCGCTCGGAGCGGTAGCGGGCGGCCACCCGACCGGTGCTGATCCTCGAGATGCGCGTGAGCGCCTGTTCCACCCGACGAAGGTCCTCGAGACGACTCACCGTCGCAACGTATCGCGTCGCCGTCCATGATGTGACGAACGACACGTCACAACCGTCATCGACTCCCAGAATGAGCCGGTTGCGCCGCCGCGACGGCCCTCAGCGGCCGTCCCAGTAGGTGCCGGCGAGCATCTGCTCCAGCAACGACCGGAACATGATGAGGTCGTCGAGATCGTCCGGCGCCTCCATCTGCCCGTAGGCGATGCCGCGGGAGCTGGTACGCACCGACACGATGGCGAACCGCAGGGCGGCGAACACCTCGAACCACTCGAGGGCCTCCACCGACCGCCCGCTGAGCTCGGTGTAGAGCGCGGCCATGTGGTCGCGGGTCATGAAGTCCGGGAGCCCGGGCATGCCGTAGGTCGTGGCCATGTCCTGGAAGAACGCGTGCAGGAAGATCATCCAGGCCAGGTCGACCTCGGCGGGCCCGACGGTGGCCATCTCCCAGTCGAGGACGGCGGTGGGCCGGGGACCGTCCCAGAGCATGTTGCCGATGCGGGCATCGCCCCAGTTGAGGACGGTCGGGTTGACCAGCGTGGGCTTGTTGGCCTCGAGCCACTCGAAGGTGCGCTCGATGAGCGGGTAGCGATCGTCGGCCCGCGCCCACTCGTAGTACGACCGCTCGTGGCCGAGGTGCTGGTCGAGCGCGGTGCTCCCCTTGTCGCTGCGGGTGAGGAAGCCGAGATCGGCGTTGTCGGGACGGACCTCGTGCAGCTTCACCAGCACGTCGACGGCGTTGCGCTGCATGGCCAGGCGCTCGTCGCCGGCGAGATCGACGACCCATCCGCCGAACACGTAGGGAGGGACGTCGGTGGGGGCCCGACCCGACAGACGCTTCATCACGAGGAAGGGGACCTGCAGGAAGCTGTCGTCCATGACGACGAACGGAACCTCGGGGACGGGCACCGAGGTGCGCTCCCCCACCAGGCGCATCACCCGGGCCTGCAGCTCGATGTCGTAGGTCTGGAAGACGGGTACGAGCGACGGCAGCGGGGCCAGGCGGGCGACGAAGTGGTCGACCCCGCCGTCGTGCTCGACGTCGAACAGCACGCTCTCGCTCGACATGCCGTTCTCGGGAGCGACGACGTCGACGACCTTGGCGTCGGGGGCGATGGCGCCGGTGGCCCACGTGCCCAACCGCTCGGCCAGCTCGGCGGGATCCCGGCGCCAGGGTGTGTCGGTTCCCTTGAACTCGGTGGTGGAGTCGTCAGCCATGGCGTGTGACGATAGTCGCTCGGTTCCGGCGTCCTTCGCGGACGGATGGGCCGTCAGGCCCCGGTTGCGGCGGCGGTCGACGGCTGCTCGATGCCGGCCAGGAGACGGGCCAGTCCGTACTCGAACAGCTCGGCGTAGTCGGCCGGTTCGGCCAGCGCTGCGACCAGTGCGGGGTCGGCCGGAGGCGAGGGCCACAGAGCGGCGTCGACCGTGCCGTGGCTCGCGTTCGCGCGCCGCGGCGCGAGCCAGGAGCGTGGAGGACACGACATGGACCTGCAGGGCCCGCAGGATCAAGGCGGCGTCGGCGCCCACGTGGCCCAGCACCGCCAGCTCGAACGCCATCGCCTGTTGCACGGGGAGGAACATCGCCGGTGTGCGGTCCCGGTCGTGGGCCAGGCCGACGAGGTGGGGCCGCTCCAGCAGCGTGCGCCGCAGCTCGCGGGCGAGCGACTCGATCCGCGCCAGAGGCGTCTCGCCGACGGCGGGCAGGGTCTCCATCCGGGCCAGGAGGCGGTCGACGAGCCCGTCGAGCACCGCGTCGCGGTTGCCCACGTGCCAGTAGATGGAGGTGACGGCGACCTGGAGCTCGTCGGCCAGGCGGCGCATGGTGAGGGCGTCGACGCCGTGGCGTTCGACCAGCCGACCGGCGACGTCGAGCACGTCGTCAGCCGTCACCGGCCGACCGCCGCGGACGGCGCTGGCGCTCACCGTGGTTCCCGGGCCGCCAGGCTCACTGGGCGATGAGCGGGAAGTCGTGACCGGTGAGCCAGTGACGACCCACCTCCTTGACCGGGGCCCACCGGGCGGTGAGGTCGGCGGCGGTTCGATCTGGCGTCAACTGACCGAGGTCGGTGGGGGTGGGTCCGATCTTGTCGGAGTGGGCCCGCAACGCGGCCAGGTCGAAGCCGAAGGTGTCGGCCGCGGCCAGGCCCAACATGCGGCGGCTCTCGTCGATCGGGATGTCGTGGAACGTCTTCTGCAGCCACTCGTGGGTGTTGGGCCATGTGCCCTCGGGGTGCGGGAAGTCGGTGCCCCACAGCATGTTGTCGATGCCGATCTCGTAGCGCTGGCCGAGCTCGCGACGCTTGACGTTGGCCAGGCCGGTGAAGCAGTTGCGATCGACGATCTCGCTCGGGAGCATCCCCCCGAGGGCGCCCTTGAAGGGGTCGGCGCCCAGCTTCTCCGAGCCCTTCTGGCCCAACCCCAGGCGATCCCAGAACCACAGCAGCTGCGGGAGCCACCAACATCCGCCCTCGGTGACCCCGAAGCGCAGCTTCGGGTAGCGGGTGAACACGCCCGACCAGAGCATGAACCAGAGCGGGCGGGCGGGCCACCAGGTGACCTCGGTGACGTAGATGCCGAGGTGGTCGCCGTACTCGTCGCGCGCCGCCGCACCCGAATGGGTGACGATCGGCATCTCGAGCTCCTCGCACAAGGCCCACACGGGGTCGTACTTGCGGTCGTGGTACGGCGCCTGGTTGACCCACATCGCCGGGATCATCACCGCACCGAGCCCGTGCTCCTTGGCCCATCGGATCTCGGCCAGCACCTTGTCCGTCTCGACGGTGATGGGCACGAGGGCCACGCCCTTGCGTCGCTCGGGGGTGTGGGTGCAGAGGTCGACCAACCACCGGTTGTGGGCCTTGGCCCCGGCCATGCCCAGCTCGGGGTCGAGGTCGCCCGACAGACCGAGCCCCGCTCCGAAGGGCACACAGGTACGGCTCTCCACCGCGTCGGCGTCCGGATAGACGACCTCGGCGGACACGCCGTCACCGTCGAGCGCCTGGTTGCGCTTGATGGCGTCCCAGCCTCCGGCCAGCTCCTCGTCGTGCTCCTCGAACCACTCCTTGGCGTACTTCTCGTTGCGCACGCCGAGTCGCGTCGCCGCCGCGATCTGCTCCTCCCGCTCGGCGAGGAAGTCGTCGAAGGCGGGGTGGAAGGACGACTCGAGGTACTGGCGGTACTGCTCGGTGGGCAACCCGGCGTGGCTGTCGGCGGCGATGATCAGGTACGGATCATCGTCCGCGAAGGTCTGGCTCGCGCTGGGCGCCGGGTCGTTGGGGCTGGTGGCCATGGTTCCTCATTCCCCGCCGGTGACGGACAGGTCGTCGTAACGCTGGTGGACGTAGGGCATGATCGATTCGCCGGGTAGCTGGGCCACGATCTCTCCGCGCTGCACGGTGGAACGCTCGCCCAGCTCGATCGAGACCATCCGGCGCACCGGGAGGTCGGCCACGGGATCGAACTTCGACTCCCGCAGCACCACCTCGCCGTCGACGCCCTCGACCTTGCGGGTGACCTCGTCGCGGTGGCAGTACACGAGGGACGGATCGGCATCGAAGCCCTTGCCGGCAGGATCGAGGAGGAACTTCAGGTAGAAGTCGACCCGGTGGTCCTCGGGCGGGAGCTCGAGCTCTCCGGTGACGGTCCCGGTGACCTCGACGAAGGTCACCCCCATACGGGTGAAGGCGCCGCGTACGCGATCGCCGTCGCGCTCCATCGTGACCTCGCCGAGCTTCTTGGGCTCGCCGTAGGTCTCACGACCGCCCACCACGGCCTGTTCGGTGGTCATGGGCATGACGAGCGGGTAGTAGCCGACCTGGTCGTCGTGACGGGCCTGCACGGCGAAGGTGCCGGCCCCGAACACCGGGATGCCCCGACCCATGTCGACCGTCGCCAAGGTGACCTTCACCAGTGGCTGGTCAGAAGGGACGAGCGGTGGCGGCAGCACCGCGGCGACGACGTCGGCGTCGGTCTCGTACACGGCGGTGAGCACCGTCGCCCAGGTGGGCGTGGTCGTGGCCTCCAGCTCCCGGTTGCGGAGCTCGTCGGTGCTGCGGGCGGCGTAGCGGATCGTTCCCATGGGTCCCCCAGATGGTCGAGCGCGACGCCGGTCGTCAGCGTCGGTCGGTTCGGCAGGTCGGCAGTAGGTCGCTGCGGTGGAGTCGGTCAGTCGGCGGCGAAGTCGTACCCGATGAAGGCAGGGCACTTGTCGGCCTGGCGAGGCACGAGACCAGGGCCCAGAGGGTCGGCGATCTCGGCCACCCGGGGCCCGATGCGGTCGGCGAGAGGTCGTAGGGCCTCGAAGTCGAAGCCGTAGAGCTCGGCGGCGTTGCCCCCGACCATGGCCTGCACCTCGTCGCGGGGCACACCGGCGAAGGCCAGGCGCAGGGCCTCGGTGGAGAACGGGGTGCTGGCTTCCTTGTGGGGGTAGTCGCTCCCCCACATGATCCGGTCGACACCGACGGAATGGCGCAGGCCGACCTCGGCCGGGCGGATGAAGCTGGCGCCGACGTGGCACTGGCGAGCCCAGTACTCACTGGGCTTGAGCTCCATCTTGGACACGACGGGGTTGCCCCACACGTACTCCTGGGAACCGACGGCGTTGCCCATGCGGTCCCAGAAGTAGTCGAGCTTGAGCAGCTCGTCGGGCACCCAGGCCGTGCCCTGCTCGGTGAAGACCATCTGCAGGCCGGGGTGGCGCTCGAAGACGCCGCCGACCATGAGGTGGGTGAGCGCCCGGTGCGAGTACCACGTCGTCTCGAGCAGGAAGATCACTGCGTCCTCGGGCTCGGGGCCCATCGGCGGAGCGGCCGACCCGGTGTGGTGGTTCACCGGCAGACCAGTGTCCTCGCAGGCCTGCCACAACGGCTCGTAGTAGCGGTCGGTGAGCTGGGGCAGGCCCAGCCCCGGCGGGGTGCCCGGCAACAGGATGCCGCCGGTGAGACCGGCGTCCTTGGCCCAGTGCACCTCGGCCACCGACGCCTCGATGTCGTGCATCGTGATCTGGATGATGCCGGCCCGCCGCCCCGGCACGTCGTTGCAGAAGTCGACGAGCCAGCGGTTGTGGGCCTGCAGGCCGGCCCACCGGCGCTCGGCATCGGCGGCGGTGACAGCGGGTGGTTGGGCGGTGAGCGATGACTTCGGGAAGAACGGCGGCACCGTGTTCGGGAAGATCACCTCGGCGACCTGGCCGTCGGCCTCGAGGTCGGCGAGGCGACGGGCGGAGTCCCAGTTGCGCTTGCCGAGATCGCCCATGAGGTCCTCGAAGGGCACCTCGTAGGTGGCGGCCCAGGCGTCGAAGTCGTCGAGCCAACGCTGCTCGAGGTACGGCCGGTAGTCGGGGACGTCGCCCCCGGCGTGGCCGTCGGCGGAGATCACGACGTAGCGGTCGTCGCCCGCCTCGGCGGCGTTCGGTTCGGTGACGAGGTCGTCGCCCACGGCTGCTCCCTTCGTCCGTCGGCCGCCCCTGGCCCACGTGACGAGAGTCACCGTATCGCTGTTACAGAGCCGACCACAACACCGCCCCGACCCCCGAAACGATGCGCCCCACGCGCGCTCCAGCACGCGATCAGCGCATCGTTTGCCAGGGGTGGGGGGATCGGTGGCCAGGAGTGGGGGGGATCGGTGGCCAGGAGCGGGGGGATCGGTGGCCAGGAGCGGGGGGATCGGTGGCCAGGAGGGGACTGTCAGCGGCGGGCCTTGGGCAGGCCCAAGTGGCGCTCGGCGATGTTGTTGCGGTTGATCTCGGTGGTGCCCCCGTAGATCGTGGTCACCGGCGAGTGGCGGGCGTCGTAGTCGACGAAGCCGTCGGCCGCCGCTCCGGGTTCGTGGAACTGCAGCAGGCCGGCCGGGCCGGCCATCTCCTGACACCACCGGGCGGCCTTCTGGTACGCCTCCACCGCGAACACCTTGGTGATCGATCCCTCGAGACCGGCCTGGCCGCCGGAGGCCGCGATCCAGGCCGAGCGCTGGGTGAGCAGGGCGGCCACGTGGTTGTCGATGGCGAACCTAGCCATGCGCTCCCGGGCGATCGGCGACGACGCCAGCCCGGTCTCGGCCGCCCAGTCGTGGAAGTGCCGGAGCAGCGGGACGCCGGGGTTGGTTCCCCCCATCACCCCCCGCTCGAAGGAGAGGGCCACCATCATCGTGGACCACCCTCGATTGACCTCGCCGAGGATGGCGTCGTCCCCCACGCGGACCTCGTCGTAGTAAGTCGCGTTGGTGCGCTCGGTGGCCATCGTGTGCACCGGGTCGATCGAGATGCCTTCGGTGCCCATCGGCAGGATGAACATGGTCAGCCCCCGGCGGGGCTCCAGCTCGGTGTCGGTGCGGGTGAGCAGGATCAACCACTGGGCCTCGTGAGCCATGGTCGTCCACATCTTGGCGCCGTTGATCACCCACTCGTCACCGTCGCGTATGGCCCGCGTCTTGATGGTGGCGAGGTCGGATCCGTTGTCGGGCTCGCTGTAGCCCATGCACACCAGCGCCTCACCGGAGATGATCGACGGAAGGATGCGCTCCTTCTGCTCATCGGTGCCGACGGCCTGGACCACGCCGGCGATCATGAGGGCGATGGCCAGACCGTCGTAGGGGACGCCCGCCTTCTCCAGCTCGCTGAACAGGACGTAGAGCTCGATGGGGTCGCCCTTGCCCCGGCCGGGGACCGCCCGCTCGAGGAAGCCGGCTTCACCGAGCGCACGGTTCAGCTCCGGGGAGTTGAAGGTGCCCGTCGTGTGCATGCGGTCGACGACCGCCGGCGTCACCGTCTCCGCCGCGATCCGGCGGACGTCGTCGCGATAGCGCTCGACCTCGGGAGAGAGAGAGAAGTCCACGATTCAGCCCTCCACGGGTCCGAAGATGCGGTCGGCGAGGGCGAGGCACTCCACCGTCGGGTCGTCGACCACGAGGGCCCAGCCCCGGGCCCGCCGGTAGTACATCTGGATGTCGTACTCCTCCGAGAACCCGTAGCCGCCGTGGTAGTGGAGGCTGCGGTCGGTCGCCCGGGCGGCCCCGTCGCCGGTGAACACGAAGGCCATCGACGCCAACGTCGAGCCATCGGTGATGTCGTTGAGGGCCCAGTCGACGATGCCGGGCTCGGCCCGGTCGAGGGCCCACGCCGCCTTGTGGGTGAGGATGCGCCCACCGTCGATGAGCACCGGCAGGTCGGCCAGGCCGTGCTGCACCGCCTGGAAGGAGCCGACCGGCACCCCGAACTGCTCCCGGGCCATGACGTATTCGACACCCATCCGGAGGGCGGCCTCGGAGATGCCGACCAGTGCGGCGGCGGTGAGGACCTTCCACCGGTCGATGACCTTCTGGAGGCCGTCGGCCGGCCCGAGCACCCGACGCTCCCCCTCACGAGCGGAGCGATCAGCCATCGGAGCACAGGCGTGGTTGCGGGGCGCGGCCATGGGGGGAGCCGATCGCACGGCGACGAGGTCGTCACCGTCGACGCCGACCACCACGTCGGCCACCGCACCGGCGGGCACGAGCCACCAGTTGCCGTCGGCGTCGGCGGGACGGACGGAGACGGCGGCGATGGACTCCCCGGCGATCAGGTCGGGATCGTCGAGCACGGCGAGAGCAGCCAGGTGATCGACGAGCGGGACGGGGGCGATCGACCGGCCGAGGGCCTCGACCACCACGACCAGGTCGGCGACGGAGGCCCCGCCCCCACCCGCCTCCTCGGCCGATCCCATGCCCGGCGCGCCCAGCTCCACGAGCTTGTCCCACAGCGGGCGATCGAACCCGAGAGGTTCGGCCTCCCGGGCGACGGTGGGCGGGCACTCCTTGGTGAAGAAGCCGTCGAACAGCTCGGCGATCGCTTCCTGGTCGGCCGTGAGACCGAGATCCACTGTCATCGTTCGGCCACCATGGCGGACCGCTCCTCCTCGTCGAGAACGGACGACATTGTCTCCCACAGCGAGACCCGTGACCGCATCGGTACCGGGTCGGGATCACCAATCGTCGCTCCGACCGTGGGCCGAACGCGGGTCAGTGGGACCCGGCCATCTCCTTGGCCCATCGGTAGTCGGCCTTGCCCGCCGGCGACCGCTTGATGGACTGCACGTAGGTGACCGTCCGGGGCACCTTGTAGCCGGCGATGGTCTGACGGCAGTGCGCCGAGATCGACTCCAGTGACGGCTCGGCGCCCTCTCGCGGCTGGATGACGGCGGCGACCCGCTCGCCCCAGCGCTCGTCGGGCAGCCCCACGACGAGGGCGTCGTACACCTCGGGGTGGCTCTTCAGCGCTTCCTCGACCTCTTCGGGGTACACCTTCTCGCCGCCGGTGTTGATGCACTGGGAACCCCGGCCGAGGAGGGTGACCACCCCGTCGGCGTCGACGGTGGCGAAGTCACCGGGCACTGACCACCGCCGCCCGTCGGGCCCGATGGGGAAGGTCGCCTTCGTCTTCACCTCGTCCTTGTAGTAGCCGAGCGGGATGTGACCGGTGCGGGCCAGCCGCCCGATCTGGTCTCGGCCCGGCACGATCGGCCTGAGCTCGTCGTCGAGCACCTGGATCTCGTCGGACACGTGGAAGCGGCGGGCCCCGCCCTCGGCGCTCATGCCCCCGGCACCGGTCTCGCTGGCGCCGTAGCTGTCCATCACCGCGACGTGGGGGATCTGCTCCTTCAGTTGGGCCTGGACGGCCGGCGAGAACACGCCGCCGCCCGAGCCGATGCGGAAGAGTCCCGAGAGGTCGTAGTGGTGGGTGCCGTCGGCCAGTGCGTCGGCCAGGGGCCGGCCCATGGCGTCGCCGACGATGGTGAGGCCCATCGCCTTCTCCCGTTCGGCCAGGGCCCACACCGCGTGGGGATCGAGTCCACGCTCGGTGTAGAGGAGGACACCGGCGCCGGCGAAGAGCATGTTGCACATCCCCCACTGAGCCGCTCCGTGCATCAGCGGCGCCAGCACCAGGCTGGGACGGGCGAAGTCCTCGGGCAGCGACCGCTCCTGGATCTCCTCGGGCCTCGAGATCGGTACCGGGCCCAGCCCGCCGGACAGCGCGGCGAAGAACAGGTCCTCGTTGCGCCACATCACGCCCTTGGGCATGCCGGTGGTGCCGCCGGTGTAGAGGAAGTAGAGGTCATCGCTCGAACGATCGAGGTCGAGCGGTCCGTCGGGCTGGGAAGTGACCTCCGCCTCGTAGCCGAGGGCCGGACCGGCGTCGCCGTCGGAGCCGTCCTCGAGCACGACGGTCGACCGCAGCAGCGGGAGGTCCGGGCTCACCTCGGCCACCACGTCGGCGAAGCCCCGTTCGAAGACGATCACCTCGGCGTCGGAGTTCTCGAGCACGTAGGACAGCTCGTGGGCGACGTAGCGGTAGTTGATGTTGATCGGGACCACTCGCGCCTTGAACGCCCCGAAGAACAGCTCGGCCCATTCGGCCCGGTTCCACGAGTAGATGGCCACCTTGGCCTCCGGCTCGAGTCCCCGGGCGAGCAGCATCCGGGCGACCTGGTTGGTCCTCCGGTCGAACTCGGCGAAGGTGTGGCGGACGTCGCCGGCGATGATGGCCGAGCGGTCGGGGACAGCTTCGGCGACGAGCGTCAGCAGGTCGCCGAGGTTGTAGGTGGCGGGGCGGGGGGAGGACATGCAGGCTCCGTTGACGGCGACGGCGAGGAGGTCGAGCGGGTGCTCAGCCGAGCACGAGGTCGGCGGCCTGGCGGAGCGCCTCGGGAGAGCGGGCCGAGATCATGAGCGTGGTGATGGGGCTGTCCCGCCACGCCTCGAGGCGCTCCTTGATGCGCCCGACCGGACCGACGAGGGAGATCTCGTCGGCGAACTCGTCGGGCACGGCGGCGATGGCTTCGTCACGCTTGCCCGCGAAGAACAGGTCCTGGATCTTGTAGGCCTCGTCCTCGAAGCCCATCCGGGCCATGAGCTTGGTGTGGTAGTTCTGCCCCTTGGCGCCCATGCCCCCGATGTAGAAGCCGAGTGACGCCTTCACCGGCCACAGCGCGGTGGCCACGTCGTCGGTGACGTTGAAGGTGACGATGGGGTTGATCTCGAACCCTTCCTTGCGGCCGGCGATCTGGTCGGCGTACACCTCCTGGCGGAAGGGCGAGTAGTAGAGCGGCAGCCAGCCGTCGGCGATCTCCGCCGTCTGGGTGACGTTCTTCGGACCCTCGGCCCCCAGCACGATCGGGATCTCCGGGCGCAGCGGGTGGGTCATGATCTTGAGCGGCTTGCCGAGCCCCGAGGCGTCGGGGCCGTTGTAGGGCATCGGGTAGAACTCACCGTCGTTGACGACGGGGCCCTCCCGGCGCAGCGTCTGGCGGATGATGTCGACGTACTCGCGGGTGCGGGCCAGCGGCTTGTTCGACGGGCGGCCGTACCAGCCCTCCACCACCTGGGGGCCGGACACGCCGAGGCCGAGCACGACGCGTCCGCCCGAGAGGTGGTCGAGGGTCATGGCCGCCATGGCGGTGGCCACCGGCGTGCGGGCCGAGAGCTGCACGACCGAGGTGCCGAGGCGGATCTTCGACGTGTGGGCGGCGATCCACGTGAGCGGCGTGAACGCATCGGACCCCCACGACTCGGCCGTCCACACGGAGTCGAACCCGGCGGCTTCGGCCACCTGGGTCAGCTCCACCACGTCCGTGGGCGGCTGCGCCGTCCAGTAGCCCCACACCAGTCCGAGCTTCATGGTCTTCTCCCCGTCCCGCCCTCCGCGGGCGGTTTGATCGACAGCGGATCCTCGCGCAACCGATGACCCGTCAGGAACTCTGGGCGACCCACGGGTGGTCGGGGACCCCACCACGATCGACGCGTGATCCGCACGCTCCCCCGTGCCGACCACACGCCGATCGCCCCGACCGGGTCGGGTCGACCGGTCGGAGATCTGCTCTCAGTCCTCGAACTCGGGCACCCAGGTGGCGCCGTTGATGTGGCTGCCCCCGTCGGCGTAGAGCGTGTTGCCGGTGATGTAGCGGGAGTCCTCGCTGGCGAGGAAGAAGGCGACCGGGCCGATGTCGGTCTCGGGATCGCCCAGGTGACCCATCGGGTTGGCTGCTTCCGAGGCGTCAGCCATCGCCGGCGCCATGTCGTGGAAGGCCCGGAACGCCGCGGTCTTGGCCCCGGGGCAGATGGCGTTGGCGGTGATGCCGTAGGGCGCCCACTCGCGGGCGGCGGTGCGGGTGAGGGCGCGCAGGGCCTCGGCCGACGAGTTGTAGTGGACCGACCCCATGTGGGCGTTCACGCCGTTCAGCGAGCAGAGGCTGATGATGCGGCCCCAGCCCTGGGACCGCATGTGGGGGAAGGCCGCCTGCATGGCCCAGAACGGGCCCATCAGCTTCATGTTCAGGGCGTGGAACATGGCGTCGGTGGGCATCTGGTCGGTGCGCTTGAGACCGGCCCGGTCGCCACCCCACGCGTTGTTGACGAGGATGTCGACGCTGCCCCACCGCTCGACGGCAGCGGCGATCATGGCCTCGTTGTCGGCCTGGAGCGTGGCGTCGGTGTGGATGTAGAAGGCCTCGGTACCGAAGTCCTTCGTGAGCTCCTCGGCCACCGCCGGCCCCCGCACCTCGTCGATCTCGGCCACGACCACGCGTGCGCCCTCCTGGGCGAAGCGGCGGGCGATCCCGTGGCCGATGCCGTCTCCCGCCCCGGTGATCACCGCGACCTTGTCGAGCAGTCGTTGGTCCATCGTTCCCCCTTGATGCGAGCGGCCGTGCGCCGGTCCTCCGGCAGACTACTTGGCAGAGTCAAGCACCTGTCCAACACCATGGCGGCGGGTCAGCGACGGGTGGACTACGAGTAGGGCCGTGCATGTCCGCGTCGCCACCTGGAACATCCGGTCCGGCTTCTCGTTCGACCGTCGGTCGTTCTGGTGGTGGCGCCGGCCCCGGGTCCGTGACGTCCTCGCCGAACTCGAGCCGGACGTGCTGGGCGTGCAGGAGGCCTTCGCCTTCCAACGCCGGTGGCTGCTCCGTCGGTGCCGGCCCGACGGTTGCTGGGACGCTGTCGGCTCGGGCCGCGGGCGAGGCGGGCGCGGCGAAGCGGCGCCCGTCCTGTGGAGAACCGACCGGCTGGAGGTGACCGGGGCGGCCACCCGCTGGTTCGGCGAGCAGCCCGAGCGATCGGGAACGCGGGCCGTCGATGCCGACGCGCCACGGATCGCCACGTGGGTCGACCTCGACGCCGACGAGCGAGGCTCGTCCTTCCGGGTGGTGAACACCCACTTCGCGTCGCACTCGGAACGCGCCCGGCACGCCGCGGCCGCCCAACTGGTGGCCGAGCTGACCGCCGCACCGCAACGGCCGACGATCGTCCTGGGCGACTTCAACGCCACCCTCGATGACGCCGAGCTCGCTCCTCTGCTCACCCACGGCCTGCGCTCGGTCCTACCCGACGGGGCGGGGCCGACCGCGACCGCCTTCGAGCGCGAGCCCGGTCGTCGACTCGACCACGTCCTGGTCTCGTCCGAGTGGGAGATCGTCTCCGGCCAGGTCTGGTCCGCCGCCGGCACGGCCTCCGACCACTACCCCGTCGTGGCCGATCTGCGCCTACCGTGAGGCCCGATCAGTCGACGACAGGCGACGCGTAGCCGGCGAAGTGGGCCACATGACTCATGTAGCGCACCCGACGAGCGTCCGATGAACCAACGAGCGACCGTTGGGCGAGGAGGCGAGAAGCAACCGATGGGGTACTTCCACCGCCACGCGGGACGTGGTCCGATGAGCCACGGTGACGTCACCGCGGCGGAGCTCCTCGACTGGTTCGCCGTCGAGATCCCGCTGACGGACTACGAACGCGCCATCGAGGACGTCCGCAGCGGTAGCGCCACGAACCTCGTCGTCGTCGTCGATCACGCCGGCGTGATCGCCACTGTCGTCGACACCGACCACGGCGCGGTGTGGCGGTCGGCGATCAACTACGGAGCCGGTCCCGGCCGGAGAACGCGCTCCGAGCTGCACGAGCTGCTCGAGTGGAGCGGCGAGCGGCCCGCCCCTCTCAGGCTCATCGCCGGGCGCCGTGACGAGGTGGCGGTCGTGGAGCTCGAGCCGGACCTCGTGTTCGAAGAGGTGCGGCTCGCCCGGGCGTCGAAGAAGGTCCACAAGATCTACGTCTGAGTTCCGACGAACTGTCCGAGCCCCGATCCCCGCCGATGCCGTGGGTTCCTATGCTGAACCGATGAGCGATGGAACGGGACCGACACGCCGTGCCGTCGTCCTCGGCCCCGGCGAAGGACGTCCGTACGAGATGGGCCGGATGCACTCCGTGTTCAAGGCCGACGCCGACGAGACCGACGGCCGCTACAACGTGTCGGAGTGGTGGCTCGATCCTCACACCGCCGGACCGGGCGCTCACTCGCACGACGAGGACGACGTCTTCTACGTCCTCGAGGGCACGATGGACTTCCTCGTCGACGACGAGTGGATCTCGGCACCTCGAGGGACCTTCGTCCTCGTTCCCGGTGGAGCGACGCACGACTTCAGGAACTCCGGCGACGCGCCCGCCGGCGCCCTCAACCTCGGAGCCCCCGGGGGCTTCGAAGGACAGATGCCGGCGATCGTCGAGTACTTCGACGAACATCCGCCCGGCCCGGCCTGACCGTCCCCGCTCGACCTTCCCGGTTCGGGGGGCGGACGCCGCTACTCAGGGATGCCGAAGTACTGGTCGAGCTTGTAGAGCTCGATGGCGTTGCCCCGGAAGAACTTGTAGGCCTCGGCCTCGTTCAGACCGGCCTTGGCCGCGATGCGCTCGGCCACGTCCTTGCTGTGCGGGAAGGTGGAGTCGGCGTGGGGGTAGTCGACCTCGAAGGTGAGGCGGTCGATGCCGATCACGTCGCGGTTCCGCATGGCCGTCTCGTCGTCGAAGATGCAGTACCAAACGTTGCTCTTCATGTAGGTCGACGGCGGCTGGGGCAGCTTCGACCCGAAGCCGGTGTCGTCGAGGAGGCGCTCCTCCCAGAGCTTGTCGGCCCGCTCCAGCACGTAGGGCAGCCAGCCGGCCTGACCCTCGCTGTAGGCCACCCGCAGCGTGGGATGACGGTCGAACACCCCGCCGAAGACGTAGTCGAGCACCGAGCCCATGGCGTTCTGGAAGGTCAGCGTCGACGAGATGATGAACGGGGCGTCGGGCGCGGTGGAGGGCATCTTCGACGACGACCCGATGTGCATGTTCAACACGGTGTCGGTCTCGGCGCACGCCGCGAAGAACGGCTCCCAGAAGCCCGAGTGCACCGACGGCAGGCCGAGGGGCACGGGGCTCTCGCTGAAGGTGACGGCATGGCTGCCCTTGTCGGCGCAGCGGCGCACCTCGGCGGCGGCCAGATCGGCGTCCCAGAGCGGAACCATGGTGAGCGGGATGAGCCGGCCCCGGCCCTCGCCGCCGCACCACTCGTCGATCATCCAGTCGTTGTAGACCTGGATGCACAACAGGGCGAAGTCCTTGTCCTCCCGCTCGTAGAACGCCTGCCCACAGAAGCGCGGGAGGATGTTCGGGAAGCAGATCGACGCCTCCACGTGGTTGGCCGTCATGTCGGCCAGGCGGGCGGACTGGTCGTAGCACCCGGGCAGGATGTCGTCGAAGGTGCACGGCTCGTTCTTCACCACCTCGGCGCCGACGGCGGCCGACAGGCGGGTGAACGGATAGACGAGGTCGTCGTAGTACCAGACATCGCACTCGACGCCGTCGGGCACGCCGACCTCGAAGTTGTACCCGCCGACGAGGTTCATGCGGACCTTCTCGCGCACCACGCGGGGCGCCCGGTCGGCGTACTTCGCGGGCAGACGGGCGGTCCACAGGTCCGGCGGTTCGACCACGTGGTCGTCGACCGAGATGATGCGTGGGATCTCCATGGCGTCGCTGCCTCCTTGCCCATGACGGGCATCGCCCCCGGGAACGTCCCCAGATCTGACGGACCGTCAGTTTGCCACGGTCGCGCTCGGCTCTGTCATCCGGGCGCGAACTCGCCGGGGGCGGTGAGCAGCACCGGCTCCCCCACCATGTCCTCGACGAGGAAGCGGTCGCCCACCGATCGATCTCGGCTCTGGGCCACCGTGCGGACCCCGTTGCCGGACTCCACGACCACCACGGTGGTCAGGTCGCCGTCCCGGTCGGGGATCACCGTGGCACCGACGACGGAGGCCGATCCGACGAGGTCGGCGTCCACGGGTCGCCGAGCGGTGGCGGCGTCGGCCTCGGCGGTGACGTCGAGCACCGCGGCCGGCTCCGCGGGGGCGGTGGTGGACCAGACGGCCACCGCGGGCTTCGTGAGCAGACCGCTCACCGCACTGGTCAGTCCGGTGGCGCCGGGCCCCGCCTGGCGCAGTGTGCGCACCATGGCCGCCGCCCCCTGAAGGGCGTAGTTGTTGAACGGACCACCGCCGAAGGTCATCCCTCCGGTGATGGTGAGGGGCCGCAGCGTCGACGGCCGATCGAACTGGAGACGGTCGACGCCGAATCGGCGGGACAGCTCGTCGGACTGGATCTGGATGGCGGCCGGGAAGCAGCTGTAGAGGTCGATCGGGCCGATGTCCTCCGGTTCCACCCCGGCGGCTTCGAGCGCTCGCCCGGCGCACACGCCGAACGCCGGCCACCGATACAGCTCGGCCCGCTCCGTCATGGGAACCACGAGGTTGGACAGGGCGAGGGCTCGGGGGAACACCCAACGTTGCTCGTCGATGCCCAGGCGGCGGGCGGCACCGACAGTGGTCACGACGAGGGCGGCGGCCTGGTCGACGTTCCACTGCGACACGAGCCACTTCGGGTACGGCGCGGCGATGAGTCGGTTGGTGGCCGACGCCCGGGAGATGTCGTCGGGCCCCATCCCTCGCTGGTCCCAGCCCGCCGGGGCAGTGGCCGCCACCCGGGCGAAGGAGGACCAGAGCTCACCGAGCCACCACTGGTGCTCCTTGACCGTTGAGCCGGCGGCATGGCGGATGGCGCTCTCGATGATGGCGTACTGGTGCGCCGCGGTGGTGAGGTTCCGTTCGATCTCGACGGGCGAGATGATGCTGTCGGTCGGAGCGATGATCTCGTCGGGCTCGCTGTCGGTGGCCTGCGCCGGTGGGGCCGGAACCTCGTCACCGGCCTTGCCCGCCACCACACCCGACCAACGGTTCTCCCCGCCCACGACGAGGACGGCCTCGGCCGCCCCGCCGGCCACGGACTCGATGGCCCGGCCCACCAGCGTGAGCTGGAGCACGCCCAGCTCGGTGCGGATGCTCCGGGCACCGGGCGCGCCGATCGTGGCGACCACCGCCCGGCCCGGATCGCTCTCGGTCCAGGTGCCGTGGGGAACGACGACTTCGCCGACGACCGAGCCCAGCTCCGCCGCCGCGCCGGAGGAATCCAGCGCGGCGTGGGCCGCCTCGACGAGCAGATCAGTAGCCGACGAAGGGATGAAGTCGGAACCGGGGCGGTGGACGACCTCGGCGGCACCGACCACGACCGGGGTGCGGGGATCGATCTCGCTCATGAGCCGCGGTCCGATCGGCCCGGCCCGCCCGGCGCGGCGGCCAGCCCGGCGAAGAAGACGGCGACGGTGGGGTTGAACAGGTCGGCCCGCTCCCACTGGAGGAAGTGACCGGCCCCGGCCAGCACCAGCGGCCCCACCCGGTTGGGGAACACGACCTCACAACAGTGCAGGAAGTCAGGACCCACGACGTGGTCGTCGGCCCCGTAGAACAACAGCGTGGGCACCTCGACCTTGCGGTCGAGGATCGGCCACTCCGCCGCCTGACGGCCGTGGGCGAGCTGGTAGACCGCCCACCCCGCCCGCAGGCGTTCCTCGGTGGCCCACGGCTCGGTCATGAAGTCGATGTCCGACTCGCTGAACGTGCCCGGCGAGGCCCACAGCCGAGCGCCGTACATCGCCGCGATCCACGCCCGCCGCAGTGCCGGAGTGGCGAGCTCGGCCGCCAGGACATCGGGCTCGGCGCCCTGGCGGCGGCGGTAGTCACCGGTGGGACCGGAATCGTCGATGGACGTGATGCGGGAGACGTCGATGCCGGCGGCCACGAACTCGTCGATCAACATCGGGGGCACGGTGTCGAAGAAGCAGAGGCCGTCGACGAAGCCCTCGAAGCGGTTGACCATGTCGACCCCGACGACGCCACCCACGTCGCCGGCGGCGATGCCGCAGTGCTCGTGACCGAGGACGTCGTGCACCAACGTGTAGAGGTCCCGGCTGTAGGTCACCAGGTCGTAGGTGTCGTCGGCCGACAGGTCGGAGTCCCCGTGGCCCCGCAGATCGGGGACGATGACCTCGTAGCCGGCGGCGACGAGGGGCTCGATGTTGCGCCACCAGATCCGCTTGGTCTCCGGATACCCGTGGATCAACAGGAGCGGGTAGCCGCCGACCCCCTCGCGGACGTAGGCCAGGGCCAGGCCGTCGGCCACCTCGGCCCGGTGGATCTCGAAGGCATCGGGAGCCGGCGTCTCGGGCTGGGCCGGACGCAGGCGGGGGTCGTAGCCGGTGACCCCCATCAGAGGGCCTTCCCGCTGTACTCGGTCTCGCCCGCCACCACGCCCGAGTCGATCAGCGCGTCGATCTCGGCCTCGTCGCGACCCAGGGCGGCCAGCACCTCCCGCGAGTGCTGGCCCAACTTGGGGGCACCGGACCGGGGCGACCACGGGGTGCCGTAGAAGTCCGACGGGCTGGCGACCCGCATCGCTCCCCCGTCGGCTTCGGGCACCTCGACGAAGGCCCCGGCGGCGTGCACCTGCGGATCGATGATGACGTCGTCGATCTCGTTCACCGGAGCCCAGAACATGTCGGGGTCGCGGTCGAAGATCTCGGCCCACTCGTCGAGGGTCTTGGTGGCGAAGACGGCGTCGAGCAGGCCGATCAGCTCCTCGGCGTTCTGGCGCCGGCCCATCGGACTGGAGAACCGCTCGTCGGTGATCCACTCGGGGTGGCCCACCGCCCGCGCCAACGGAGGCCAGTGCCGCTCACCCTGCTGCCCGATCAGCCAGAAGGCGCGCCCGTCGCCGGCCTCGTAGTTGTTCATGGCCGGGTTGCCCATGGCCTCGCGCTTTCCGATGCCGATGTGGGCCCCCCAGCCGAGGGTGACAGAGAGGTCGAAGCCGATGGTGTAGACGCCCTGGCGCACCAGGGACGTGGAGACCAGCTGGCCCTCTCCGGTGCGGGCCCGGGCGACGAGGGCGGCGCACACCGCTCCGGCTGCGGAGCTACCGGTGGGGTGATCCCCCATGCCTCCGCGTTGGAAGGGCAACGGGCCGTCCGGGGCCCGCAGCAGGCCGGCCACACCCGACCGGGCCCAGAAGCCACCGATGTCGTAGGCGGGGCGATCGGCGTCGTCGCCCTCCAGGCCGTAGCCGGTGATGAGCTGGTAGACGAGCCCGGGGTTGCGCTCCAACATCTCGTCGGGCCCGATCCCCCACCGCTCGAGGGCCGACCGGCGCAGGTTGGTCACGAAGACGTCGGCGTCGTCGAGCAGCTCGAGGGCCAGGGCCTGACCCTCGGGCACGCGCAGGTCGACGGCCAGGCTGCGCTTGGCCCGGTTGTCCATCTCGAAGACCGGGTTGTCGGGCATGACCTCGCCGAACAGGGCCTGGTAGGTGCGGGCCGGATCACCGATGCCCGGCGGCTCGAGCTTGATGACGTCCGCTCCCCAGTCGGCCAGGATCCCGGCACACGCCGGACCGGCCACCCACATCCCCAACTCGACGACCTTCACACCTTCCAACGGTCCTGGCACCGCTCCCCCTCGAGGTCTGCCGCCCGCCCGACGCGAGCCGATAGAGACTGTCACCGATCGGCGGGCCGCGGCGACGACGCATGCACTCCCTCGGCCGGGGGAAGGGGCCAGAAGGTCGGATCCGTCGAGGTGAGGAGGCGCACCCATGCCATCGAAGCAGCTACCGGGAACCCTGCAGCGGTCCTCGAAGAAGGCGCAGCGCACCTACGAAGAGACTCTGGACAGCGCCATCGAGCAGTACGGCGACGGGGAGCGGGCCCATCGCACCGCCCTCTCCTCGTTGAAGCACTCCTTCGAGAAGGTCGGCGACCACTGGGAGGCCAAGTCCGAACCGGGACCGTCTGACGAGCGCGACCGAGCCGACAACTCCGACGGGGGCTCCCGCGGCCGAAGCGCCGGGGGCGTCGACGTCGTCGGCCACACGCGCGACGAGCTCTACCGCCGGGCGCAGGAGCTCGACGTGGCGGGCCGGTCGAAGATGAACAAGCAGGAGCTGGGCGAGGCCATCGCCCGGGCCCAGGACTGAGCCGGGGTCAGGCCAGGCGGTCGGCGAACCAGGCGTTGGTGACCCGGACCCACTCGCTGGTGATGCCGCACGGGAAGGCCATGAACCCGTGAGGCATGTCCGGGGCCACGAACAGCTCCACCGGACTCTCGGCCGCGGCCCACCGACCGGCGAGGAAGAGCGAGTCGTCGAGCAGATGGTCCGCGCTCCCCACGCTCACCAGGGCCGGAGGCAGCTCGTGGAGGTCGGCGTAGGCCGGCGAGATCTCGGGGGCCCGCCGCTCGTCGTCGGTGAGCCCGGGCAGATAGCACTCGACGAAGGTGACGATGCCCTCGGGCGTCAACATGTCGGGCCCACCGCTGGCGCGCAGGCCCCTCTGGCTGGGTGACCGGCTCCAGTCGTGCACCCCGAACGCCAGGTTGGCCCCGAGGACCCTGTCGATGGCGCCGAGCTCGTCGCGGATGCGCAACAGGACGGCGGCTGCCATGTAGCCACCAGCCGACTCCCCACCGAGGATCAGCCGCCCGCTGCCGTACTGGGCGGCGCCGTGCTCGATCAGCCACCGGGCCACGGCGATGCCGTCGTCGGGGCCGGCCGGATACGGGTGCTCGGGGGCGAGGCGGTAGTCGACCGAGACGACGGCGATGCCGTGGTCCCGGGCCAGCTCGGCGTTGCCGGTGTCGTTCATCTCGGGCGCACCGAGGATCATCCCGCCGCCGTGGAAGTGCAGGTAGACGGCCCGGGCCGGCCCGTCGGGACGGAACTCACGACAGCGGATCCCGGCCACGTCGATGTCGGTGCCCTCGGGGGACGCGACGTAGGTGGCGGCGAACGAGGCTCGGCTGTGCAGAGCCCGCTCCACCAGGTCCTCGGGTGGCTCGCCCTGGCCGGCGAACCCCTCGGCGATGGCCGCCAACCCGGCGGCCACCACCTGGCGGGCCTCCGGGCGCATGGCCTCGACCTCGTCGCTCCACAACTTCATCTGCTCCCCCTCGCACGCGGACTGGCCTCCGGCGGGAGCGGGTCAGCCCGGTCCTCACCGACGCCGCAGGTTAGGTCGGTCGCCGTCGGGCGTGCCCGGGAGGCCGACCCGTGGCAGCGTGGGGCTCGTGGCCTTCTACCGCGACCAGATCGTTCCCCGATTCATCGACAAGGCCTGCGCCGGGCCCGAGCTGCGCGAATGGCGCGATCGGGCCGCCGCCGGACTGGCGGGGACGGTCGTGGAGCTGGGCTTCGGTTCGGCGCTCAACGTGGGCAGCTACCCACCGGAGGTCACCGAGGTGCTGGCCGTCGAACCGTCGATCGTCGGCCGGCGGCTGGGCCAGAAGCGGATCGCCGACGTCTCGGTCCCCGTGACCTTCGTCGGCCTGCGGGGCGAGACCCTCTCCCTGCCCGACGACTCCTGCGACGGGGCTCTGTGCACCTTCACCCTGTGCACCATCGACGGGGTCGACCAGGCCCTGGCCGAGCTGCGGAGGGTGCTGCGCCCCGGTGGCCGGTTCCACTTCCTCGAGCACGGGTCGGCCCCCGATCCCGGCGTGCAGCGTTGGCAACGGCGCCTCGAGCCGTTCCAGCTGGTCCTGGCCGACGGCTGCCACCTCACCCGGGACCCGGTGACCCTGGTCAGCGACGCCGGCTTCCGGGTCGAGGAGTCGGAGTCCCGGTACACCCCGGGCCCCAAACCGTGGACGTTCTTCACCCTGGGTCGAGCGGTCAACCCCGACTGACGACGGCTCAGCCCCTGATGCCCTCGGCGACCACGTGGTCGACGAGCTCGCGAACCGCGAAGCGCGCGACCAGCGCCTCGAGCACGTCCAGCACCCGGCGCTGGTCCTCCTCGACCCAGTCGAAGTCCACCACCGCGGACACGAGGGTCACCTCGGTGTCGATGTCGTGGCGGAGGTACAGCTCGCGCAGACGGTCGGGCACCGCCCGGTCGGCCAGCAGGTCAGCGCTCTCGGCCCGGCACACCTCGGGACCGAGGATCGTCCCGAAGGCGTAGGTGACGGTCTCACCCCCGGCGACGCGCACGAT
Organism: uncultured Actinomycetes bacterium; assembly: GCA_963793025.1. GTDB lineage: Bacteria > Actinomycetota > Acidimicrobiia > Acidimicrobiales > Acidimicrobilacustridaceae > CAWBYL01. The sequence continues at coordinate 34,768 of CAWBYL010000004.1, read as the reverse complement.
GCCACTGGGCCAGATCTGGTCCCCCGGGCGAACCCCGACGACGATCTCGGGATCGACGTCCACGTCGAGCAGCCGGACCCGACGCCCGGTGCGGTGCGTCGACCAGGCCCGGGCGGTGGCCGCCCGGAGGCCGCAGGGGGACAGCGAGAGCTCGTCGTCCGTCCCGGCCCCCCACATCGCCGTCCCGGCCCGCACCACCACCCGCGTCCCGACCACCAGCCGGGTGGTCAGCGTGGGCAGGAGGTGGTTGACGGTGGCCGCCGTCCGGAGGGCGACGAACCCGGCATCGCTGATCATCGGTGTCCCTCCCTGGGCCCGCCGGCGGCTGGCTCCTCTCTGGATGTTAGGCGTACCTAACATCCAGGGACAAGGCGCTGATCAGGATCGTCCGTACCGGCGGGGCGCCCGGTAGCTGCCCCCTCGCTCCTGACGACCCGATCGCGCCGTCCATCGCCACTGCACCGACACCCGTCCCCCGACCGCACCGCGCACGGGTGGCACCGAATGCTCCCACCCGGCCTGGGTCGCGCCGCCCATCACCAGGAGGTCACCGTGGCCGGGGTGCAGGACCACGGTGGCGCCCTTCCCCGGTGCCTCGTGGGCGTACCGATTCGATCGAGGCCGGATGGCGAAGGGCCGCCGCTCGCCGAGCACCACCAACGCGATCACCGTGTCGTCGAGCCACTGCAGGTCACGGTCGCGATGGAACGCCACCATGTCGCGGCCGTCGCGGTACCAGGCGAGCGCGGCCCCGTCGAAGCGCACCCCGTAGCGGTGCTGGAGTGTGCGGTGGGCGTCGACCAGCACGGGATGAGGAGAGCTCGCCGGCGTGAACCACGAGCTCAGCCGGGGCTCCGGCACCCAGTGGTCGTAGCGGAACACGCGGGTCGGATGGAAGTCGACCGTGTCGACGAGGTGCTCGTAGAGGACTCCGGCGGCGGAGACGAAACCGGGCGTGAGCTCCACCCACGACCGCTCGTCGAGCCACCGACGCTCGGGCACGGCGTCGGTCTCGATGCTGGCGGACGGTGCCGGTGCGGGCATGGTCCGAGGCTACCGGCGCACCCCCGGGTAGCTTCAGCGGAGGCGGCGCCTCCCGACCGCCTCTCCCCGGTGGCTCCGGCCGCGCTCCGACGGACGGTGGATGGCGTGGAACAACCAGCGGTGTGGGTGCAGGGCTTGAGCAAGCAGTTCGGTTCCAAGCTCGCCGTGGCCGGGCTCGACCTGGAGATCCCCTCAGGGTCCATGTTCGGACTGGTCGGTCCGAACGGTGCGGGCAAGACCACCTCCCTGCGGATGATCACCGGGTTGCTCCGCCCCGACGCCGGCCGGGTGACCGTCGCCGGCACCGACGTCTGGCCCGACCCCGTTCCGGTCAAGGCCCGGATCGGGATCCTGGCCGAGGACGAGGACCTCTTCGGTCGCCTCACCGCCGAGGAGCTCCTCTACTACCAGGGGCTCCTGCGCCGCATGGAGCCCGAGGTCGTGCGCCGCCGGGCCGACGAGCTGCTCGCCGTGCTCGGACTCACACCGGACCGATCGACGCTCATCGTCGACTTCAGTCACGGCATGCGCAAGAAGGTCGCCCTCGCCGCCGCCCTCCTGCACGGTCCGACCGTCCTGTTCCTCGACGAGCCCTTCGAGGCCATCGACCCCGTCTCCGCCCGAGCCATCCGATCGGTGCTCGACCAGCACCGGGCCCTCGGCGGCACCGTGGTGATGTCGAGCCACGTGATGGAGCTGGTCGAGGCCATGTGCGACAGGGTCGGCGTGATCCACGCCGGTCGCATGGTGGCGTCGGGTACCCGGGCCGAGGTCCAGGGCGCCGACGCCAACCTGGAGGACGCCTTCGTCCGCCTGGTCGGTGCCCCCACGGAGCCAACCGGAGAACTGGGATGGCTGGGCTCTTCGTCCGGCTGAGGCTGCGCCTCCTCGCCAACGGCCTGAAGGGCGGCGGCTACCGCCTGGTGGGTTTCGTGCTGGCCGCCGTGGGGGGCGCCGCCGTCGGGGTCATCGGCTTCGTCGTCATCGCCGTGACGAGAGGCAACGAGGCCGCTCCGGTGCTGGTCGTGCTCACCTTCACCACCGCCCTCATCGGGTGGATCACCCTTCCCCTCATCGGGTTCGGGTCCAACGCCTCGGTCGATCCGTCCCTCCTCGTGACCCTCCCGCTGCGCCGACGCGAACTGCTGGTGGGCCTGCTGGCCGCGGCAGTGGTGGGCGCCGGCGCGGCCATGACCGCCGCCGCCGCCGCCGGGGCGGTGGTGGCCTTCGCCGACAGCGTCGCCGGGTTCGCGGTGCTGGTGGCCGCCGGGATCACCCAGGTGGTTCTGTTCGTCACCTTGTCGCGCGCTCTCACCACCAGCCTCTCGGCCACCCTGCGGTCCCGCCGGGGCCGCGATCTGCGCATCCTCGCCGTGTTCGTCGTGTTCCTGGCGCCGCAGGGCCTGCGCTTCCTCGTGCCGTCGGGGAGCACCGAGATCGCCGACCTCGAGGGCCCGGCCAACGCCATGTCCTGGATCCCGATGCTGTGGCCATCGAGAGCCATGACGGAGGTGGGCCAGGGCCACCTGCTCGCCGGAGTCGCCTTCGTCGCCGGGGGCCTGGCCCTGGTCGTCGGGTTCGTGGCCTGGTGGGGCTGGGCCATCGATCGCATCCTGACCACGGTCGACGCCGCTGACACGTCGGCCCAGGTGCGCGCTCGCGCCGCCGGAGGCCCGGGCGACGGCCGCGACCCGCTCTTCGGCCTGCTCTACGCCTGGCTGCCCCGCACCCGGACGGGCGCGGTGGCGGCACGGGAAGGTCGCCTCGGCTGGCGCGATCCCCGACGGAAGGTGAACCTGCTGTCGGGCCTGCTGCTGCCGTTCATCATCCTCGCCGGCATCGTCAGTCGAGGTGGGCTCGAGGACCCGTGGGTCGTGTACTCCTGCGTGGTCCTGGTCGCTCTCAGCGGGAACCGGGTCTTCAACCAGCTCGGCAACGACGGCCGGGCCTGGTCGATGCAGGAGGCGGCCGGTTCCGACCTGCGGGCCGACCTCGACGGCAAGTCGGTGGCCGCGTCCGTCGTGCAGATGCCCGAGGTGCTGGTGGTGGCCCTGCTCCTCGCCGTCCCCAGCCACGGCTGGGCCGAGGTGGCGCCCGCGTTCGTGTTCTCGCTGGCCCTGTCGGGGGTGCAGCTCGGCCTGGGCAACTACGTGTCCGTCCTCGCCCCGTTCCCCATGCCCACGTCCACCACCAACGTCTGGGGCAACAGCTCGCCCGGGCAGGGCTGCATCTTCGGGCTCATCCAGCTCGTGGCGCTGGCCGCCCTGCTCCTGGTCGCCGCCCCCTTCGTCGTAGCGGCCCTGTTGGTGCCGGGGGCCTCCGCCCGCCTGGCCCTGGCCGTGCTGGCGCTTCCCTTCGGCGCGCTGGCCTACTGGCTGTTCACCCGAGCGGCGGTGGCCCACGGCCGGGACCGGGGCCCCGAGCTGCTCGCCGCCCTGTGGACCCACCCGACGGGCGGATGAGAGCAGATCTCCCGAGTCAGCCCGTCGGGCCACCGAAGACCGGGCCGACGGGCAGCACGGCGTAGGACGGGTCGTCGAGGTCCCGCGTGCCGGTCGGTTCCCGGCGGGTGAGCTCCACCGGCGTGCGTTCGATGCGCTGCAGGTCGTCGACGTAGATGCGGTGGTCGATGGCCCACACCCCGGCGCGACGGCTCCACCGATCGACGTAGCGACCCCGCCCGAACACGTCGGTGACCGCTCCGTCCTTCGGCGCCATCCGCAACCAGACCGACACCGAGGACTCGCTCACCGCCGTGCCGCGCTCCGGATCGGCCTCGATCACCACGTTGCTCAGCTGGTGGGCGTGGTTGTCGAAGTTGAGGTGTGTGGCCCAGACCCAGTCGATGAAGCCTGGTCCGGTGCCGTCGTACATGGGGCCGTAGTCCGCGGTGCCGTCGGGGTGCCACACCGAGTAGGCCAACGGCTTGTCCATGCGATCGAGAGCACGGCAGTAGCGGTTCAGCACCTCAGCGATGGCCCGGTCGGCCATGAGCACCGCCACCTGGGCCTCGATCGACTCACTCACGTGGATCCCCTCCCTCGCCCGATCCCTCGTCGAGCACGCGGCAGCGTAGGCGGCCCGTCCGGCCCGAACCGCCGGCGAGCACCGGGCGCCGAGCCGACCTAGCGTCCCCGCCATGACCGATGCCTCCCCCACCTCCACCGGGAGCGCCACGATCGTGCTGGTCCACGGCGCGTTCCACGGCCCGTGGTGCTTCGAGCTGCTCGTCGACGAGCTGGAGGAGCGCGGCATCCGCACCGTCGCCCCCGAGCTGCCCCTCACCGGCCTGGCCGACGACGCCGCCGCCGTCACCGCCGCGCTGGACGCCCTCGACGACGACCAGCGTCCGGTGACCCTCCTCGGCCACTCCTGGGGCGGGGCGGTGATCACCGTCGCCGGCAACCACCCGGCCGTCGAGCGGCTCGTGTACCTGGCGGCCATGGCCCCCGACACCGGCGAGTCGTCGAGCGGAGGGCCCACCGAGATCGGCCAACGACTGCTCGACGGTCTCCGACCCAGCGCTGACGGGGCCCTGCTGGTCGACCCCGACCAGGCCGTCGACATCTTCTATCCCGACGCCGACCCCGAGGACGCACGGCGCTTCGCCGACCAGCTGCGCCCCGGCCGCGCCGGTGGGGGCGACGAGGACACCATCGAGCAGGCGGCCTGGCGCACCCGACCGACCACCTACGTGGTGTGCGCCGACGATCCCGTCGTGCTCGCCGCCGGTCAGCGCGCCCTGGCCGAGCGCACCGGGGGCACGGTGCACGAACTGCCCGGCGACCACTCGCCCTTCCTCGCCCGCCCGACCGAGCTGGCCGAGCTGATCGAGGCCATCGTCGGCTGAGTGACGAGCTGGTCAGCCAGGCCCGTATCGGGCGTCCTCGGGGTAGGACGGGAAGTCGGCGCCGTCGGCCTTCCAGCCGGTCAGCCAGGAGCGGGCCACGTCCTGCCCCTCGTCGTGCAGCTCCTGCAGGTGGCCGGGGTCGCGGTCGAACTTCGTGGTGTGCTCGAGGCCCCACGCCGTGTCCCTGGTCATCTTGATGGTGCGGATGGCCACCTCCTTGCGTCCGGCCAGCGGCGGGTGCGCGTCGCCGTGGGCCCGCAGCCAACGGTTCATCGTCTCGATGTGGTCGAGCTCGCTGTTGAGCGACAGGTTCCCGGCCAGCGCATTGGTCCGGTCGCGGATGTCCTCGAGACCGATCGCGCTCTGCTCGGGAACGAACTCCTGGGGGTTGATGCGGATCACCCAGATCTCGTCGGGCCGCCGCTCCGGCGAGGGGGCGTCGAGCAGCTCACGAACGGGCGGGTTCTGGGAGTACAGGCCGTCCCAGTAGTGACCGGTGCGCCGTTCGAGCACCCCCGGCTCGGCGGTCGGGAACACCATGTCCTCGATGGGCTGGGCTCGGAGCACCTCGGGCAGGGTCCCCGAGGCAGCCACACCGTCGAGGCTGAGCGGACGACGCATCCGCCAGCGGGTGGCGTTGTACTGGTCGTCGGCCGACCGGCTCGGGAGGATCCCCATCTCGTGGAGGTTCTTGTCGGTGTCGAAGACCTCGAAGTTGCCGCTCAGCACCTCGACCGCACCGGCGATCATCCGTACGTCGGCCTCGGCCACGCCGTTCCAGTCGACCGACTCGAAGTCCGGGCACAGCGCCGGGAGCAGGCCGGCGAAGCCGAGGTACTCCTCCCGGGCTCCCATGGCCCGCAGGGCGGACAGGCCCAGGTCGCCCCACGGCGTGTAGGGGCTGGTGCGGGGGAAGGGCACACCGGATTCGGCCAGCCGCAGCATCTGGGCGGTGAAGGCGTTGTGGGTCCTCTCCACGCCCGAGCGGGCGGCGAAGGAGGTCCAGAGGTGGTCGAGGCGCTCGATCGCCTTGTCGGCGGTCCCACACGACGGGTCGGCCTTGTTGGGGGCGAGCCCGTACCAGGCGGCGAGGGCGCACAGCGCACCGGCCGACGTGCCGGTCAGCGCCACCACGTCGAAGGACCTGCTGTCGTCCTCGGACCCGGCACGAGCGGTCTGGTCGCCCAGGACCGCGGAGAGCACCCCCCAGGTGAAGGCGGCGTGGGTACCCCCGCCCTGGCAGGCGATGGCAACTCGCTTCGGCGGCATGGGGTGACGGTAGCGACGGTGTGTGTCGTCGAGGCGTGCAGCCGGTTACGTCCGGGCGTCGGCCCGGGCCGGATCCGCTAGCCGCCCGGGGCGACCAGCCCCGTCTCGTAGGCGATCATCACCAGCTGAGCCCGGTCGCGGGCTCCGAGCTTCATCAGCAGCCGGCTGACATGGGTCTTGACGGTGGCGTGGCTCACGTACAGCTCGGACGCGATCTCGGCGTTGGAGAGCCCGCGAGCGACGGTGCCGAGGACCTCTCGCTCCCGCTCGGTCAGTTGCTCGAGGGCACCGTCGCCGTCGACGCCGCCCGCGGAGCCGGGCCGTCGGACGAACTCGGCGATGAGGCGACGGGTGACCTTGGGGGAGATGAGGGCGTCGCCGTCGGCCACCACCCGCACGGCACCGAGGAGATCGACCGGGAGCGTGTCCTTGAGGAGGAACCCGCTGGCCCCGGCGCGCAGCGCCTCGTGCACGTACTCGTCGAGGTCGAAGGTGGTGAGGATCACGATCCGGGTGTCGGCGAGGGCCGGGTCGCCGCTGATGTGGCGGGTGGCCTCCAGCCCGTCCATGACCGGCATGCGTACGTCCATGAGCACCACGTCAGGCCGCTCGCGGGCGACGAGGGCCACCGCCTCGGCCCCGTTGCCCGCCTCGCCGACGACCTCGATGTCTGCTTCCCCGGCCAACAACATGGTGAACCCGCTGCGCACCAGGGCCTGGTCGTCGGCCACCACGACCCGGATCACCGCTTCTCCCCGTAGGGCAGCACGGCCCGCACCCGGTAGCCGCCGCCCGCGACGGGCCCGGTCTTCAGTTCGCCGCCCCACACCTCGGTCCGCTCGCGCATGCCGAGCAGGCCGTGCCCACCCCCGGTCCCGTTGCCGGTCTGGGTCCCTGCCGCCGACCGCCCGAGGCCGGCGAGCGCGGCGGCGCCGCGACCGTCGTCGACGACCTCCACGGTGAGCGAACCCGGTCGGTGGCCGATCGTCACGTCGACCCGGGTGGTGGGGCCGGCGTGCTTCAACACGTTGGTGAGGGCCTCCTGGACGACCCGGTAGGCCGACAGCTCGACGCCGGGCTCGATGGCGTCGGCGTCGGGCTCGCCGGTGACGGTGAGGGAGACCGGAACCCCGGCGGCGCGCACGTCCTCCACCAGAGCAGGGAGGTCGGCGAGAGCCGGGGCCGGGGCATGGGTCCGCTCGCCGTCGTCGTCACGCAGCACGCCGAGGAGGCGACGCAGCTCACGCAGGGTGCCCCGGGACGTCTCCGAGATGGCGTCGAGGGCGGCCCGGGCCTGATCGGGGCGGTCGTCGAGCACGTGGGCGCCGACCCCCGCCTGCACGGCGATGACCGACATCGAGTGGGCGACGACGTCGTGGAGCTCCTGGGCGATCTGCAGTCGTTCCTCGGCGATGGCCCGGGCGGCCCGCTGGCGCTCCACCTCGGCCCGCTCGTCGGCCTCGCGCACCCGGGACTCGAGCGTCTGGCGTCGCGCCCGAAGAGCGGTGCCGACCGTCCAGGCCACGGTGAAGAAGGCCATGTTCCCGGCCACCCCGAGGGTGTCGAGGCCGGGGGTGTCGGCCACGGCGAAGATCGCCAGCGTGAGATACACGACTCCCAGGCCCACCAGGGCCCGCCGGGGCGTGTCCCACGCCGCCACGCTGTAGGTCAACAAGAGCGTGGCCACCGGCAGCGCGCCCTCCGGCCAGGTGGCTTCGATGTGGATCAGGATCGCCCCGCACGAGATGACGAGGGCGGCCAGCGGGTTCACCCGTCGGATGGCTATGGGGGCGGTGACGGCCAGGCCGGTGACGGCGGCGAGGACCGGGGGGTCCGACAGGCCGTCGGTGAGCTCCTGGCTGTACACCGCAGCCAACCCGACGACCGAGAACAACAGCGCCAGCAGACCGTCGGCGACCAACGGGTTCACCGATCGCAGTCGCTCGAGCTGGCGCTCCACCCAGGTCACGGGTCGAACGTACCGAACGCCGTGCGTCGGCGCATCGGCCGTGAGACGGACTGCGGTGTCATCCCCGGGACGTACGCCCTGAGGCGGTTCACGAACCACCTCCCAGCCGACGACGCCGAGGCGCCCGGAGCGGATCGTGGCACCCAACGAATCCGACCGTCAGCCAGGAGACACCGCCATGACCACCACCTTCACCGCTCCTCCCCCTCCCGCCCCGGTCCCCGTCCGAGAGGTCGCGGCCCGCGCCGTCAACGCGACCAAGACCTACGGCAAGGGAGAGGGCGCCGTGCGTGCCCTCGACGGCATCGACGTCGAGTTCGTCGCCGGCCACTTCACCGCCATCATGGGCCCCTCCGGTTCCGGCAAGTCCACCCTCATGCACTCCCTCGCCGGGCTCGACGAGCTCACCGAGGGTCATGTCTTCATCGGTGACATCGAGGTCACCGGACTGAACGACCGCAAGCTCACCCGCCTCCGGCGCGACCGGCTCGGCTTCGTCTTCCAGGCCTTCAACCTGGTACCGACGCTCACCGCACTCGAGAACATCACCCTCCCGATGGACCTGGCCGGCGGCAAGCCCGACCGGGCCTGGATGGAGCTGGTGATCGACACCGTCGGACTCCGGGAGCGGCTGCGCCACCGACCGAGCGAGCTCTCCGGTGGCCAGCAGCAGCGTGTCGCGGTGGCCCGAGCACTGGCCGGACGGCCCGAGCTCGTCTTCGCCGACGAGCCGACCGGCAACCTCGACAGCCACACCGGAGCCGAGATCCTCGACTTCATGCGACTCGCCGTGCGCGAGCTCGGCCAGACCATCGTCATGGTCACCCACGATCCGGTCGCCGCGTCCTACGCCGACCGGGTCGTCTTCCTCGCCGACGGACGCATCGTCGACGAGCTGTCCGACCCCACCGCCGAGTCCGTCCTGGACCGGATGAAGAGCTTCGGAAGGTAGATCGCCATGTTCACCCTGACCCGAAAGGGCCTGTGGGCCCACAAGGTGCGCTTCGCACTCACCGGTCTCGCCGTCGTTCTCGGCGTGGCCTTCATGGCGGGGACGATGATCCTCACCGACACCATGGGGAAGACCTTCGACGGGCTCTTCGCCACCAGCAACGAGGGAATCGACGTCGTCGTGCAGCACCCCGTCGCTGTCCAGGGCGAGTACGGCGACGTGTCCGAGCGCGTCGACGTCGCCCTCCTCGACCAGATCCGCACCGTCCCCGGGGTCGACGTCGCCGCCGGCTCCATCGACGGATTCGCCCAGATCGTCCACGCCGACGGCACCGCGACAACCACCGAGGGCATCGGCGGGACGCTGGGGGTGGCCTGGATCACCGACGACCGCCTGAACCCATTCGAGCTGACGAGCGGCCGGGCCCCCGCGGGTCCGACCGAGATCGTGCTCGACCAGGCGACCGTGGAGGACCAGGGCTGGGCCATCGGCGACACCGTCGGTGTCGTGGCCAAGGACGCGACGACGTCGATGACGCTCGTGGGCACCTCCGGGTTCGGAGGCGACAAGGGGATCCCGGGCTTCACCGTGGTCGCCGCCGACGACGCCACCGCCCAGTCGATGTTCGCCCAGCCGGGCCACTACGACTCCATCGTGGTCGCCGGTGACGGGACCGTCAGTGCCGCCGACCTGGCCGCCCGCATCGACGCGAAGGTCGGCGCACCCGACCTGGAGGTCATGACCGGCGCAGCGGACACTGCAGCCAAGCAGGCCCAGTTCAAGGACGACATGAGCTTCTTCAACACGTTCCTGATGGCCTTCGCCTACATCGCCCTGTTCGTCGGCATGTTCATCATCTACAACACCTTCTCGATCGTCGTCGCCCAGCGCATGCGGGACATGGCGATGCTGCGAGCCATCGGCGCCAGCCGCCGCCAGGTGCTGGGATCCGTGCTGGTCGAGTCGGCCATCGTCGGTGCGGTCGCCTCGGCCGTCGGCCTGGGAGCCGGCGTGGTGATGTCGTTCGGGCTGCGGGGTCTTCTCGGAGCCGTGGGGCTCGAGATCCCGAGTGGGGGCGTGGTCATCACCGGGGCCACCGTCGCCATGGCGTTCATCGTCGGGATCACCGTCACGATGATCTCGTCGGTCGGCCCGGCCGTGCGGGCCAGCCGCATCGCCCCCATCGCCGCCCTGCGGGAGACGGCGATCGAGGACACCACGACGTCGGTGCGGCGCACCGTCATCGGACTCACCATCCTGGGGGGCGGCGTGGTCAGCTTCGCCGCCGGCGTCACCGGCTCGGGCGACGTGGCCCTGCTCGGCATCGGCGTCCTGGCCTCGATCTTCGGGGTGTTCGTCCTCGGACCGGTCATCGCCCGTCCGGCGATGCGGGTGCTGGGCGTCCCCACGACGGTGTCGGGAGCCACCGGTCGCCTGGCCCGGGAGAACGCCAAGCGCAACCCGCGCCGCACGGCGGCCACGGCCTCGGCCCTGATGATCGGCGTGGCCCTGGTCGGTTTCATCACCATCCTGGCCAGCTCCACCAAGGCCTCCACGGCCGCCGCCGTCGACAAGTCGCTCCGCGCCGACTACATCGTCGACTCCGGAGCGATGGGGCAGGGTGGCTTCGGACCGGGCATCGAGCAGGACCTCGCCTCCGTCCCCGAGGTGGAGCTGGTCTCGCCCCTGCGGTCGATCGCCGCCACCGTGGACGGCGGGACCACCGACGTCACCGCCTTCGACACGACGGTCATCGAGGGTCTGGTCGACTTCGGGGTCACCGCCGGATCGATCGCCGACGTCCACGGCGACGGCGTGGCCCTGTCGACCGACAAGGCCGACTCGCTGGGCCTCGGGGTGGGCGACGGCGTGACCGTCGGCTTCGCCGCCACCGGGGACCAGCAGCTCACCGTGCGGGCCCTCTTCGACAGCGACCTGCTGGCCTCGGGCGGCTACGCCACCGTCGTGGGCCTCGACACCTTCGAGGCCAACGTCACCGACGTGTTCGACCAGCAGGTGTACGTGACCACGGCACCCGGGATCGACGCCGAGGTCGCCTCCGCCGCCATCGAGCAGGCTGTGGCGGGCTGGCCCAACGCTGACGTGCAGGACCAGGCCGGCTTCAAGGAGTCGATCACCGAGGAGATCGACATGATGCTGAGCCTGATCTACGGACTGCTGGGCCTGGCCGTGGTCATCGCCCTGATCGGCATCGCCAACACCCTGGCCCTGTCGGTGCACGAACGCACCCGGGAGCTGGGCCTGTTGCGGGCGGTGGGCATGACCCGCCGCCAGCTGCGCACGGCGATCCGCTGGGAGTCGGTCCTCATCTCCCTGCTCGGCACCGCTCTGGGGTTCGCCCTCGGGGTGGCCGGGGCATGGGGGATCACCAAGGCGCTGGCCGGCAGCGGGGTCACCACGTTCGTGGTCCCCGGTGGCCAGTTGCTGGTGATCGTCGGACTGGCCGTGTTCGCCGGGGTCCTGGCCGCCGTCGGCCCCGCCCGGCGAGCGTCCCGGCTGAACGTCCTGGAGGCCATCGCCACGGCGTGATCCCGTCGCCGACCGCCAACCCACGAGGCCCCCGGAGAAGTGCTCCGGGGGCCTCCTCGCGGGTCAGGCCGTCGACTGCTCGGCCACGTTGCGGATGCGGCCGTCGCCGTCGGCGTAGATGACGTCGTTGTAGGCCTGCCCTCCGGGGATGGCCTCGAACAGCTCGGGTCGGGAGAAGCCCACGTACACGGCCCGACGGCCCGCATCGGCGGCCGACGGCGCCGGCGCGGCGTGGAGGACGTGGCCGTAGTGGACCGTGACGTCGCCGGGATCGGCGTCGATGGCCACGGTGGGGAACCCGTCCGTCCACGGATCACCGACCGGCCCGCCGTGGTGGTGGGACCCGGGAAGGAACCACAGCTGCCCGTTGGCCGCGTCGGCCCGGTCGAGCTGGATCCCCACGTTGAGGCCGGGGCAGAGCAGGTCATGACCGCCGAGCCCGCAGTCTCGGTGCCAGGGCAGGTCGGAGAGACCGGCGGTGACCGACGGGTTCTTGATGACCACGGAGACACCGTCGTTGCGATCGGGGGCGGGCCAGAGCTCGAGGCCGGTGGTCGCGGCCAGGCGAGCCAGGCGCTCGTCGTGGGCCAGGGCGGCCATCATCTCGGAGCGCTCACCCATGAACGTGAGACGGCAGCACACGTCGGTCCCGCCGACGCCGGTGGCCCACCAGGAGCGTCCGTCCTCGGGTGACGCCATCGCCCGCAACCGTTCGACCTCCTCGGCCAGGCGGGTCACCTCGTCGGGGGCGAACACCTCCCGCACGTGCAGGTAGCCGTGACGGGCCAGGAACGCCGACATCGCCGCGGGTGGATCGTCGACGGAGAAGGAGCGGGCCAGGTCGTCGTCGACGAAGGACGCCGCAGTGTCGCTGCCGTACACGGGGCGTCCGTAGAACAGAGCCTGCAGGGCCGGCTCCCACGCCGCGAAGCGACCGAAGTCGCCGCGCTCCACGCGCAGCAACCCGGCGTAGAGGAGGCCGAAGATCGACAGGTCCTCGACGAGCAGGGCGGCGAAGGCCTCCTCGCCCATGGCCACCACCACCTTGGCCTCGTCGGTGCCGGGGTCGATGGCAACCCCGTCGCCGGTGGTGCGTATGGTCACACCGGGCTGGGCGCCCACCACCATGCCGAGGCGATGTCCCGGGCCCATGGCCCGCGCCGCTTCGGCCGCCCCCGGCTCGCCGGCCAGTTCCTGCAGATCGAGCCCCATGTGCCCTCCTCGGCTGCCCCCGGCAGACGCCGACGATCGTACCCACGTCTCGATCTCGTCGGAGCGGGTAGTCACGGAAGTGACGACAGGAGCAACACATGCGCCCACAGACGGTCATCTTCGTGATCTCGATCCTGATCATCGTCGCCATCGCCCTGGCCTGGGGTCGCTCCCGCAACGAGTCCTCTGACTCGTCCGAAGACCGGCCCGGGCGAAGCCAGTGATGGATTCCATCACGGTTCCGCGCTGACGCGACGAGGCCCGGGCCTGTGCGGCCCGGGCCTCGTCGTGCGCGTCCCGACGGTCGGCTGCGCCGTGCGCCGGGGGCTTCGGGAACTACGAGCAGCCGCTGGTGGTGCCGCAGCTCGGGCAGGCATGGCAGGAGCCGGCGCGCTGCATCACCACGCCGCACTGCATGCACATCGGCGCGTCGTGGCTGACGCTGTGGGCCTGGGCTCGGACCGCGGTGGCCGCCCCGCTGACCAGCGTGGACGCCGACTCGACCGACGGCGGGTCAGCCACCATCTCCTGGCCCTGGCGGGTCTCGACGATGGAGTCCTCCACCCCGGGAAGCGTGGGCTGCATGCGCTCGGAGGTGGTGAGGATGTTGAGCTCGGCCCGCTCCTGGGGGGACAGGTACTCGATCGCCATGCGGCGGAAGAGGTAGTCCATCAAGGAGTTGGCGATGCGGATGTCGGGGTCGTCGGTCATGCCGGCGGGCTCGAAGCGCATGCCGGTGAAGGCGTCGATGAAGCTGCGCAGCGGCACGCCGTACTGGAGGCCGTGGCTCACCGAGATGGCGAAGGCATCCATGATGCCGGCGAGGGTCGAGCCCTGCTTGGAGACCCGCACGAAGATCTCGCCAGGCCGGCCATCCTCGTACTCGCCAACGGTGACGAAGCCCTTGCAGTCGGCCACCCGGAACTCGAAGGTCTTGGAGACACGGGTACGAGGAAGCTTCTGGCGGACCGGCTCGTAGACGACCTTTTCGATGACCTTCTCCACGACCTGCTCGACCACGACGGCCGCCGGCTCCTTCTTGGAAGCCGAAAGCGGCTGGGCCACCTTGCAGTTGTCGCGGTAGATGGCGACGGCTTTGATGCCCAGCTTCCAGGCATCGATGTGGAGCTGCTCGACCTCTTCGAGGGTGGCCTCTTCGGGGAGGTTCACCGTCTTGGAGATGGCGCCGGAGATGAAGGGCTGGACAGCGCCCATCATCTTCACGTGCCCCGAGTAGTGAATGGTGTTGTCGCCCATCGAGCAGGCGAACACGGGAACGTGCTCGGCGACGACGTGAGGAGCACCGAGGATCGACATGTTCTCGTTGATGTAGTCGACGATCTCGGTGACCTGCGGGGGCGAGTAGCCGAGGCGCTTCAGCGCCCGCGGAATGGTCTGGTTGACGATCGACATCGTGCCGCCGCCCACCAGCTTCTTCATCTTGACCAGACCGAGGTCGGGCTCCACGCCCGTCGTGTCGCAGTCCATGAGTAGACCGATCGTGCCCGTGGGAGCGAGGACCGAGGCCTGGGAGTTGCGCACGCCCACCTCGGCGGCCAGCTCGCAGGCCACGTCCCAGGCGTGCTGGGCGGCGGACAGCAGCTCGTGGGGCACGAGCTCCTCGTCGATGCCGGCGGCGGCCGCCCGGTGCTGGTCGAGGACACGCAGCATGTGCTCGGAGTTCTCCGCGTAGCCGGCGAAGGGCCCCATGCGGGCGGCGGTGCGGGCCGAGGTGGCGTAGGCGTGGCCGGTCATCAAAGAGGTGACGGCGGCGGCCAGCGCCCGACCCTCTTCGGAGTCGTAGGGGAGGCCCAGCGCCATCAACATGGCGCCGAGGTTGGCGTAGCCCAGCCCGAGCTGGCGGAACCGGCGCGACGTCTCGCCGATGGACTCCGTCGGGTAGTCGGCGTTGCCGACGAGGATCTCCTGCGCGGTGAAGACCACCTCGATGGCGTGGCGGTAGCCCTCCACGTCGAAGGTGCCCTCGGCGTCGAGGAAGGTGAGCAGGTTGAGGCTGGCCAGGTTGCACGCCGAGTTGTCGAGGTGCATGTACTCCGAGCAGGGGTTCGAGCCGTTGATGCGGCCCGTGTTGGCCGCGGTGTGCCAGTGGTTGATCGTGGTGTCGAACTGCATTCCGGGATCGGCGCACTCCCACGTGGCCTGCGAGATCTGGCGCATGAGGTCGACAGCGCGCACCGTCTTGACGATCTCGCCGGTGGTGACGGCCTTGAGGTGCCAGTCGGCGTCGTCGACGACGGCCTGCATGAACTCGTCGGTGACCCGCACCGAGTTGTTGGCGTTCTGGTACTGCACCGACGTGATGTCGATGCCGTCGAGGCTCATGTCGAAGCCGGCCTCCTCGAGGGCCCGGGCCTTCTTCTCCTCCCGGGCCTTGCACCAGATGAACTCCTCGATGTCGGGGTGATCGACGTCGAGGATGACCATCTTGGCGGCGCGGCGGGTCTTGCCTCCCGACTTGATGGTGCCGGCCGAGGCGTCGGCCCCCCGCATGAAGCTGACGGGCCCCGAGGCGGTGCCGCCCCCCTTGAGCAGTTCCTTGGACGAGCGGATGCGCGACAGGTTGATGCCGGCGCCGGAGCCGCCCTTGAAGATCGTGCCCTCCTCGACGTACCAGTTGAGGATCGAGTCCATCTTGTCGTCGACGGCGAGGATGAAGCAGGCCGACGCCTGCTGGGGGACGCCCTTGACGCCGATGTTGAACCACACCGGGGAGTTGAAGGCGGCTCGCTGGTGGATGATCAGGTACCTCAGCTCGTCGGCGAAGGCGGCGGCCTCGTCGTCGTCGATGAAGTAGCCGTCACGGACGCCCCAGTCGACGATGGTGTCGACCACGCGGTCGGCGACCTGCTTGAGGGAGGCCTCGCGCTCGTCGGTGCCGAGGGTGCCTCGGAAGTACTTCTGGGCGACGATGTTGGTGGCGTTCACCGACCACGTCGAGGGGACCTCGACACCGAGCTGCTCGAAAGCGACCTCACCCGTCTTCCAGTTGGAGATGCGCGCGTCGCGCCGCTCCCACGTGACCGTCTCGTAGGGGTGGGTCCCCTCGGTGGTGAAGTACCGGCGGATGCCGATGCCGGCCTGCTCGGGTGCCAGGGCCATTGATGCTCCTCCGCGTGAAATGCGAGTGGGTGATCGGGTGGGTGTGCGGTGCCTGGGCCTCGTTGCCCGGGATACGGCGGGGACGGCTCCCGGGGGCAGCCGCGACGCCCGGATTCCATCGTCGGACTCACGACCCGGCATCGGGGTCCAGCCGGTGCTGAACACAAGATGTTGTGGTTCGTGAGCCCCCCACGACCTCCGGGCCACAAGATGTCGGAGAATTACACCAGAGTAATTCCACCGCTGTCAACGAATTCGATGAGCTTTTCGTGTGCCGGTCGAGGAGCGGCCGACGGGTTCGGCGGGCCCGGTGGCGTGATCGGTGGTCGTGGTGGCGGGGTGGGGCTGCGGCGCGAACGTCAGGTAGAGCAGGCCCCTGTGGCCCACGCTCAAGGAGCCGTCCCGCCAGTCGCGGAGGTCGAGACGTCTGCCACCGTCCGTCGCTCGCGCCGCAGCGGTGTACCCAGCGACCACCGTAGGGAATGGGCCCTGTGGAGCGATAGGGGAACAAGGCTGTGAATTGCCGGTGGACATCTGGTGACGTTCTCCACAGGTACCCACAGCCACGGTGCGATCGGGTCCGACAGCACCCTCTAGTTTACGGGCGTGCGTCAGCTCTTCCCCACCGCCGAGGCCCAGGTGGACGTGGCCGCGGCGTATGCCGGCGACCCCCGCCCGAAACCGGGGAGGCGCCCGTGGGTGGTGGTCGACATGGTCGCTTCCATCGACGGCGCCACGGCCGTGCAGGGGCGCTCCGGAGCACTCGGAGGCGCCGGCGACAAGGCGGTGTTCCGGGCCCTGCGGGCGGTGGCCGACGTGGTGTTGGTGGCGGCGGGGACGGCGCGGGCCGAGAACTACGGAGCCGTCACCCTCGACGACGACACCCGCCGCCTGCGCACCGAGCGGGGCCAGGCCCCGCTGCCGAGACTGGCCCTGGTCTCGGGCCGCCTGGACCTCGATCCCGCCGCCCGGATGTTCTCCGACGCCGCGCTGAGCCCCATCGTGTTCACGACCGAGGACGCTCCCCCGGACCGGGTCGAGGCCCTGCGGGCGGTGGCCGAGGTCGTCGCCGTGGGATCGGATTCGGTGGACCTGGGCGCCGTCCTGGGCCACCTCGACGGACTCGGCGTGGCCGTGGTCCTGTGCGAGGGCGGGCCGTCGCTCAACGGCCAGATGGTCGAGAGCGGCCTGGTCGACGAGTGGTGCCAGTCCGTCGCTCCCCTGCTGGTCGCCGGTGGTTCGGCCCGGGTGGCCCACGGGGCGACGGAGCACGAGCCGTTGGCCCTCCCCCTGCGCCGCCTCCTCGAGGACGACGGCTACCTGTTCGCCCGCTACGCCCGGGCCTAGTGGCGCTTGGGGGCGGTGGCCTTGGTGAGGAGGCGCACCTCGCGCTGGAAGTCCGACGGGTCGTCGAAGCCCTTGTAGACGCTGGCGAAGCGCACGTAGGCGACCTGATCGAGGTCGCGCAGCCGCTCCATCACCGCCAGGCCGACCCGTTCGCTCGACACCTCGGCCCCGAGCAGCCGTAGCTCCTCCTCGAGATCGGCGGCGGTGGCCGCCACCACCTCGGCGGGCACGGGCCGGCCCTTCGCCGCCGCGGCGATGCCGTCGATGACCTTGGCCCGGTCGAACGGCACCCGGTCCCCGGAGCGCTTGACCACCATCAGCGGCACCTCCTCCAGGCGTTCGAAGGTGGTGAAGCGCCGCCCACAGCCGAGGCACTCGCGGCGGCGACGGATGCTCAGACCGTCGTCGGTCTGGCGCGAATCGACCACCTTGTCGTCGAGATGAGCACAGGCCGGGCATCGCACGGAGCCGACGCTACCGCCCTGTCCGGTACTCCCGGCACACGGCGGCGGCGCCGTCAGTCGACCAGACCGGTGACGTCGATGTGCTGGCCGGCGACCACCGTCGTGCTGCCCAGGCGATCGGCCAGGGCATCGACCAGAGGGCGCACGTCGGCTCCTGGATCCAGGCGCTGGGCGATCGACCACAGTGAGTCACCGGGCGCGACGACCACCGCGGCCGGTGCCGACGAGGTGGAGGCGTCGGCACCGACCGGGTGGGGGGCGTCGGCGGTCGATGCCGGCCCGGAGGCGGCAGCATCGGCACCGAGGACGTGGACCGCGCCGACCGCGGCGAGGGCGATCAGCGCCGCCAGCACGAGCCCGGAGACCACCGCACCGACCGGCCGGCGGACCGGCGTCGGCTCCGCGGCGACGGACCGACCGGAACGACCCCCCTCGACCAGGCGCAGGTGCGGTCGCGCCGGACGGCCGGGTTCGTTCCAGGGGGCGGGAGCAGTGCTGGGGGTGAGGACGGCAGCCATGGGTCTCAGTCTCCACAGGGGGTGTGACAGTGCCAGCGGCACGATTCCTGCGGCACGAACGGGCGTTCGCACCAGGAGGAGGATGCAAGCACGTACGGGTGTTCGGCGTCAACCCCCAATCGTACGGGTGTTTGTGCGAACGGGTGTTTGCGCGCCGCGCCTCGGTGCGGTACCTTTCCATACAGGCGTTCGTCGGCTCCGGCCGGCCCATCACCCCAGCCGGCCCCTGCGGGCCACCACCAACGGAGGGCTCCATGAGCACCAACCGCCTCACGCCGCGTCAGTCGCAGATCCTGCAGATCATCGATCAGCACATCACCGAGTTCGGGTACCCACCGTCGGTCCGCGAGATCGGCAAATCGATCGGCCTCACCTCTCCGTCGAGCGTCCAGAACCACCTCAACCGCCTCAACGACCTCGGCTACCTCCGCCGGGACCCGGTGAAGCCGCGGGCGATGGAGGTCCGCTACGACCCCAACTCGGGTGCCTCTGGCGATCGCCGTCCCTTCCGCCACGTGCCCCTGGTCGGAGACGTGGCCGCCGGCACCGACGTGCTGGCCCAGGAGAACGTCGAGGAGATCGTCCCCATCCCCTCGGACTTCTGCGGCGAGGGCGAGCTGTTCATGCTCCGGGTCCGAGGCGAGTCGATGATCGACGCCGGCATCCTCGACGGCGACTTCATCGTGGCCAAGGCCCAGCAGGTGGCCGAGAAGGGCGACATCGTCATCGCCGGGATCCCCGGCGACGAGGCCACCGTGAAGACCTACACCCGCAAGGGGTCCAAGGTCGTGCTGCTGCCCTCCAACCCCACGCTCGAGCCCATGGAGTTCGACCCGTCGGAGGTCAACATCTACGGCAAGGTCGTCACCGTGATGCGCAAGCTCTAGCGCTCAGGCGCCATCCACCAGCAGGGCCAGGAGCACCTCCCACACCCTCTCGAGCGGGGCGCGGTCGAGGTGCTCCTGCGCGGTGTGGGCCACGGTGTTGTCACCGGGCCCGAAGTTGGTGGCGGCCACACCGTGGACGGCGAAGCGGGCCACGTCGGTCCATCCCAGCTTGGCCCGCACCGGCGCTCCGCTGCGGGCCACCAGCGACGCCAACAGAGGGTGCTCGAGCCCGGGAGAGGCCGCCGCGGCGGCGTCCACCACCTCGACCTCGTCACCGTCGTCGAGGTGGGGATCGATCACCGCCCGCACATGAGCCTCGGCCGCCGCCAGGTCACGGTCGGGGGCGAAACGATGGTTCACCGTCACCACCGCCCGGTCGGGCACCACGTTGCCCGCCACCCCGGCCTCGACGGCCACCGCCTGCAGGGCCTCGCGGAACTCGCACCCGTCGATCACCGGACGTCGGGGTTCGTAGGCGTCGAGCGCACCCAGGATGCCGGCCAGCCGATGGGCGGCGTTGCGCCCCATCCACGGCCGGGCGGTGTGGGCCCGCTCCCCCATCAGGGTCACCCGGAGGCGCATCGTCCCCTGACAACCGGCCTCCACCACCGCGTCGGTGGGCTCGCCCAGCACGGCGGCATCGGCCACGAGCAGATCGGGACGCTCGGCGAACAGCTCGCCCAGACCGCTCTCCAGGCTGGCGATCTCCTCGCGTGCGTAGAACACGTAGGTGACGTCGACCGCCGGCTCGGGCACCGACCGGGCCAGCTCCAACATGACGGCCAGGCCGCCCTTCATGTCGGCCGATCCCACCCCGGACAAGCGATCACCGTCGATGACGGCACTCTGGTTGCCTGCGGGCGGCACGGTGTCGGTGTGCCCGGCGAGGATCAACCGCTGGTCCCGCCCGAGCGAGGTGCGGGCGACCACGTTGTCCCCGACCCTCGTCACCTCGAGACCGGCGATGGTGCGCAGCTCGGCCTCGATGAGCCCGACCAGGTCGGCCTCCTGCCGGCTGGGCGAAGCGATGTCGACCAGCGCGCCGGTGCGGGCCAGGAGGTCGACGGCGGGGCGCGCCGCCCCGGAGGGCTCGGTCACCGGGTGCTCAGGTGGCGGCGCCGTGGAGGCGCAGCACGTCGTTGAGGGCGGACTTGTCGTGGCGCTCGCCCTCGTTGAGGTACTTGATGACCAGGACGCAGGACAGGCCGAACTCCCCACCCGGGAAGCTTCGGGGGCGGGTGGCGGAGATGGCGACGCACCACGGCGGTACCACGCCACGACTCAGCTCCTCGCCCGTCTCGGCGTCGATCACCGGGATGGAGCCGGTGAGGATGCTCCCGGCGCCGAGCACGGCACCGTCGCCCACGCGTGAGCCCTCGGCCACGATGCAGCGGCTGCCGATGTAGCACTCGTCGCCCACCATGACCGGTGCGGCCTGGGGAGGCTCCAACACGCCGCCGATGCCCACGCCACCCGACAGGTGAACGTTGGCGCCGATCTGGGCGCACGAGCCGACGGTGGCCCACGTGTCGACCATGGAGTTGGCCCCGACCCGGGCACCGATGTTGACGTAGCTGGGCATCATCACGACGCCCCGGTCGAGGAACGATCCGTAGCGGGCCGAGGCGCCGGGCACGACGCGCACGCCGGCCGCGGCGTAGTCGGACTTCAGGGGCACCTTGTCGGCATACTCGAAGGGCCCGAGCTCGGTCGTGCTCATCTGGGCCTGGCGGAAGTACAGCAGGATCGCGTGCTTGAGCCACTGGTGCACGACGGGCTCGTCGTCGGGGCCCGGTCCGGGCTCGGCGACGCGCGCCTCGCCCCGGTCGAGGAGGTCGAGGGCCTCGCCGATGGCGGCGTTGGCGTCGGCGTCGTCAGCGGTGAGGGTGTCGCGAGCGTTCCAGAGCTCGTCGATGGTTGCAGCAAGGTCGGCCATGGCGGCGAGGCTACCCGGCGGCCGGCCCCGCTCAGGCGGGAGGCGGGGGCGCCGAAGGGGGGTCGGTCGGGGGCGGCGACGGCTCCGCGGGAGGGGCGCCCGTCTCCGGTGCCGGGGCGGGGGGCTCGGTCGGAGCCGGGTCCGGAACCGGGGCCGCGGGGTCGGCCGGAATCGGGGCCGCAGGGTCCGACGAGGTCGGAGGGGGTGTGTAGGACGCGGGCGGAGGCGTGGGGGCCTCGCCACCGGCGGGCGGGGCCGGCGCGGGACCGGGCCCGGCCGGCGGAGGGGGCGGTGGGGTGCCCGGCGCCGGAGGAGGCGGGGGCGGCGGCGGGGTCGCCGGAGGGGGTGGGGTGCCCGGCGCGGGAGGGGGCGGTGTGCCTGGTGCCGGAGGGGGCGGGGTCTGAGCCGGCCCCGCCGCCGGCGGCGGAGGTCCGGGAGGCGTACCTGGGGGCGGAACCGCAGCAGGCGGGTACGCGCTCGGCGGGTACGTACCAGGCGGATAGGCGCCGGGCGCCGCCCCGGGGTAGCCCCCCGGGGCGCCCCATGCCGCCGCCGTGGCTGCCTTCTTGGCCCGGCTCCGGCGCACGAGGGCGACGATCAGGATCACGAGGGCGATCAAGAAGCCGAGGGCTCCGATGGCGATGCCACCGAAGAGGAGGCCGAGGAAGCGACCGATGGGGATCTCGCCGATGCGGATCGACGACCCCGGGGGTCCCTGGACCTCGACGGTGTAGGTGCCGGCCGTGTCGACGTTCAGATGTCCGATCGACTGGAAGGCCTGTCCGTCCGTGTTGCCGTCGTAGTTGTTGCCGCCGTCGAGCCTGACCGACCGACCGTCGGGGTCGGTCACGAAGACGGTGACGGCGAAGAGGTCCCGTTGGTTGTCGGCCACGACGAAGAAGTACTGGTCCCCCGAGCTGAGCCGTACCTCCTGGGTCTCACCGGCGTCGACCCGGTCGAGGTCGTTGATCGCGTTGGCGATGGTGCCGATGGAGAGGGCGATCATCACGATTCCGACGATCGCGGTCACCAGGAAGATCACGATGGCCCAGATGATCCCCGCCTTGGATCGCTTCGGGACCGCCATCGGGGCCGGCTGCTGCTGTGGGTACGCCATGCTCCACTATGGCCTGATCGCTGCGCCGGGGACGGGGATCTCGGTCAGCCCGCCGTCAGTCGCGGGCCGGGCCGCGAACCAGGCGACGGGCCACCAGCTCGAGGCGGTCGTCGGGCTGCACCACCGCGACCCGCACGAACCCGGCGCCCTCGGGTCCGTAGAACTCACCAGGGGAGACCAGTGCCCCACCCTCGGTGGCCAAGCGGTGCACCAGGGCCCAGGCGTCGCCGCCCGGCGCCGGGACCCACAGGTAGAACCCCCCTCGGGGAAGGGGCGCCTCGACACCGATGGTGCCCAGCACGGCAGCGAACCGCTCCAGGCGGGCCCGGTACCGGGCCCGCTGGGCCTCGACGTGGTCGTCGTCGCTCCACGCCGCCACTGCCGCCGCCTGCACCGGCCCGGGGACCATGAAGCCGGCGTGCTTGCGCAGCTCGGAGAGGTAGTGCACGAGCTCGGCGTCGCCGGCGTAGAACCCGGCCCGTGCCCCGGCCAGGTTCGAGCGCTTGGACAGCGAATGCACGGCCAAGACGCCGTCGAGGCCGTCCTCCAGGATCGTGCGGCGGGGTCCGTCCCAGGTGAACTCGACGTAGCACTCGTCGGAGACGACGAGCACCCCGTGCTCTCGGCCCCAGGCGGCGGCGGCGGTGAGGTCGTCGAGCAGCCCGGTCGGGTTGGCCGGCGAGTTCACCCACAGGCACAGGGCCCGGGCCGCGTCGGAGGCTGAGATGGCGCCCAGGTCGCTCCGTCCGTCGGGGCCGACCGGGACCGGCACGGCTCGGGCCCCGGCCAGCTCGGCGCCCATGGCATAGCTCGGGTAGCTGATCGCCGGGTACAGCACGGTGTCACGATGCGGGTCACGCAGGCGCAGCCAGTGCGGCAGGCCGGCCACCAGCTCCTTGGTGCCGATGCACGCCGCCAGCTGGTCGGGTGGGACGTCCACCTCCAGCCGCCGCGCCATCCACGCCGATGCCGCCTGGCGGTAGGTCGGCGACCCGATCGAGGCCGGGTAGCCCCGCTCGGCCGACGAGCCGGCCAGGGCGGCCAGCACCTCGGGCGACGGAGCGTCGCACGGTGTGCCGATGGAGAGGTCGACGAGGCCACCCTCGTGGGCGGCGGCGATGGGCTTCAGCTCGTCGAGGCGGTCGTAGGGATACGGCGGCGGCCGGAACCCGCCCGGCGCGGCGTCGTCGTTCTCGGTGGGCACGGTCACCGGTCCGGTTCCCGTCTAGCCCGCGACCACGTACTGGCGCAGGCGGCTCACGGAGGCGTCGTCGAGGCGAGCCCGCACGCGCATGCCCGTGTCGGTGGCTGTCTCGACCAGCACCTCCCCCTCGCGGTGGAGGGCCGCGAGGACGTCCCCCCGGTCGAAGGGCACGACCAGCTCGGTGACAGTGGACAGGCCCCGCAGACGATCGCCCAGGCTCCGCAGCAGGTCACTGATCCCCTCACCCGTCACCGCCGAGACGGCCACCGCGCCCTCGTGGTCGACGAGGAGGCGTTTGGCCCCTTCCGGATCGAGATCGACCTTGTTCACCACGAGGAACTGGGGAACGTCGCCCGCCCCGATCTCGTCCAGCACCCGCTCGACGGCCCGGAGGTGCTCGTCGGGCTCGGGGGCCGACGCATCCACCACGTGGACCAACAGGTCGGCGTCGACCACCACCTCCAGCGTGGACTTGAACGCCTCCACCAGCTGGGTCGGGAGCTTGGTGATGAACCCGACCGTGTCGGTCACCAGGACCGTCTCGCCCCCGGGGAGCTGCAGGCGGCGGGTGGTGGCGTCCAGCGTGGCGAACAGCCGGTCCTCGACCAGGACCCCCGCGTCGGTGAGGTGGTTCAACAACGTGGACTTACCGGCGTTGGTGTAGCCGACGATGGCCACGCGGGACAGCTGCGAGCGCTGACGGGCCTTGGCCTGGGTGTGTCGGACCCGGGTGATCTCGCGGAGGTCGGCCTCGAGCTTGTGCATGCGCCGCAGCAGCTTGCGGCGATCGACCTCGAGCTGGGTCTCACCGCCGCCCTGACGGGCCCCGATGCCACCCCGCTGTTGGGAGAAGGCGGTGCCCCGGCCCCGCAGGCGAGGCAGGCGGTAGCGGATCTGGGCCAGCTCGACCTGGGCCTTGCCTTCCTGGCTGTGGGCGTTCTGGCCGAAGATGTCGAGGATCACCGCGGTGCGATCGATGGCCGTGCGCCCCAGGATCTTCTCCAGGTTGCGCTGCTGGGCGGGGCTGAGCTCGTCGTCGAACACCACGGTGTCGGCATCCACGGCGATGCACAGCTCGCGCAGCTCGTCGGCCTTGCCGGAGCCGAGGTAGGTGGCCGGGTCGGGCGAGTGGCGCCGCTGCACGACGGTGGCGACCGGATCGGCCCCGGCGGTGTCGACCAGTTGAGCCAACTCGTCGAGGTGACGCTCGGTGTCCTCCTCGTGCTCGCCGGGACGGGTGACCCCGACGAGGACGATCTTCTCCCGGAAGGTGCGGTCGATGAGCCCGCTGGTCTCGCCGCCGAAGTCGCCGAAGGCGCCGCGGTGGCTGCCCCGGGGGGCCGTCGGACCGGGTCCGTCAGCGGCATCGGGCCCGGACTCGGATGACCGGTCCTCAGACATCGGCGACCTCGCCGGCGACGTCGTCGGCGACATCGATCGTGGCGATGTGCTGTGACGGCCCGATGAGGACGGGCTCGGCCCCGGGGTCGTCATCGGGAGCGAGCACGACCTCGGCGCTCCCCCCGGGCATGTCGACGCGCACCTCGCGACCGACCAAGCCCCAGGAGTGGGCCAGGTGGGCGGCCGCGGTGGCGCCGGTCCCGCACGCCTCGGTGACGCCGGCACCTCGTTCCCAGACGAGCAGGTCGAGGCTGTCGGGAGAGGAGCCGAGGGCGATGAACTCGACGTTGACCCCGGCGTCGAACTGCTGCTCGACCCAGGAGCCGGTACCCACCAGATCGACGCCGTCCAGATCGGCCACCAGCACCACGAGGTGGGGATTCCCCACGTCGGCGGTGGCATGACGGGCATCGCCCAGCCGTTCGGCCACGGCCACCGGCACCCCGGGGCCGGGGTGGACGGGACCCATGGTGACGCTCACCGACGCCCACCGGTGCTCGGCGTCGTCGTGCACCACCAGCTCCCGGAGGCCACCGTCGGTGGCCACCAGGTAGCCGGACTCGTGGTCGTCGCGAGCCAGCGCCAGGGCCTGACCCAGGCAGCGGATCCCGTTGCCGCTCATCTCGGCCCGGCTGCCGTCGGCGTTCCAGAGGTGCATCACCACGTCGATCGGTCGGCCGTCGGGGGAGATCCGGCCGGTGGTCGGCCGGGCGCCGACGATGAAGCCGTCGGCCCCGACGCCTCGGCGCCGGTCGCAGAGCCGGCGCGCCAAGGTGGCGTCAGCGGGAATCGGCCCGCTGACCTCCTCCAGGGCGACGAGGAAGTCGTTGCCGAGTCCGTGGTGCTTCGTGAGCTGCATCGTGGCTTCAGTCAACCAGCGCCCGCACGGTTTCGGCGACTGCGTTGTCGCCGGCCGGTCCCGACGCGCCGGGACCGGGGATCCAGGTGATCCGGGGATCGCGCCCGAACCAGCGCTGCTGGCGACGAGCGAAGCGACGGGTGCGACGCACCGCGGTGGCCACCGCCTCGGGCAGAGGGGTGTCGTGCTCGACGTGATCGATCAACTCGGCGTAGCCCAGGGCCTGGCGGGCGGTGCGGGAAAGACCTCCCGGACGGACGAGCAGTCCGCGCACCTCGGTGAGGAACCCCGCCGCCATCTGTTCGTCGAAACGGCGGGCGATCTGCTCGTCGAGCACGAGCCGTTCGGTGACGAGGCCGACGAGCGGGAACGGTGCCGGAGGGTAGGCCTCGAGCCCGGGACCGTAGGACGAGAACGGCTGGCCGCTGCCCAGGGTCACCTCGAGGGCCCTCACCAACCGGCGCCGGTTGCCCGGTTCGATGCGGGCGGCGGCGACGGGATCGACCTGCTGGAGCCTCACGGCGAGCACGGCGTCGTCGGGCTCGGCCTCGAGCTCGGCCCGGGTGGCGGGGTACCGACCGGGGATGTCGAGGTCGTCGACCACCGCCTGCAGGTACAGCCCGGTACCCCCGACGAGCAGGGCCCGGCCGCCCCGGGCCTCGATGTCGGCCAACGCAGAGAGGCAGTCCCGCTGGAACCGGGCGACGGTGTAGTCGTCGTCGGGGTCGGCCACGTCGATCAGGTGGTGGCGGATCTCGGCCTGCTCGGTCGCCGTTGGCTTGGCCGTGCCGACGTCCATGCCCCGGTACACCTGCATGGAGTCGACGCTGACGATCTCGGCCCCCGGCAGGCGGCGGGCGACCTCGAGGGCCACCGCCGACTTGCCCGACGCCGTCGGCCCGACCAGAGCCAGATGACGCGACCCGGGTCGGTGGCGCCCGCCGGCCCGGCCGGCCGGAGGACCCGGACGGGCCGCAGGGCTTGGGCCCACCGGCTCATCCACCCGCTAGCCGGCGGCGACGGGGATACGGGTGCGATGGCGCGGGGCGGCCAGCACCTCGACGAGCTCCCCGCGCAGGAAGTGAGGTCCGGCGTCGAGGACCCGGGCGGCGGCCAGCGTGCCGGGCCGCAGGGGTCGCTCGGACCGGAAGTGGACGAGCTTGTTCTGGGCGGTGCGTCCGCTGGTGACCGAGGCGTCACGCTTGCTGGGACCCTCGACCACGACTTCCTCGACCCGGCCGATCCGGGCCCGGTGCTTGGCCAGGGCCGAGCGTTCGACGACGACCCGGAGCCGGGCGAAGCGCTCCCCCACCACCGCCGGGTCGACGAAGTCGAGCGCTCATCGTCGCTCCTTCGGTGCCTTCCCGAGGCGAGAAGATGAAGGTGTAGGCGGAGTCGTATTCCGCCGCCGCCACCACCTCCAGGGTCTGCTCGAAGTCGGCGTCGGACTCACCGGGAAAGCCGACGATGAGGTCGGTGGTGACGGCCAGGTCGGCGATGCCGGCCCGAGCGGCGGCCAGCTTCTCGAGATACCGGTCAGCGGTGTAGCCCCGGTGCATGGCGGCCAGTGTGCGGTCGCTGCCCGACTGCAGCGGCAGGTGCAGATGGGGACAGACCGCCGGGTTGTCGGCCATGGCGACGACGGTCTCGGGACGCAGGTCCTTGGGGTGCGGGCTGGTGTAGCGCACCCGGTGGATCCCATCGACGGACGCCACTGCACCGAGCAGGTCGGCGAACAAGGGCCGTGCCCGTCGGGCCGGATCGCCCGCCCAGGTAGCACCCACGATGGCCTCGTCGACGAAGGGACGGTCGGATGAGGGCTCGACCGACCGGCGGGCCGTCGTGAGGTCACGGCCGTAGGAGTTCACGTTCTGGCCGAGGAGGGTGACCTCGAGGACGCCGTCGGCGGCCAGCCGCTCGACCTCGGCCACGAGCTCGCCGAAGGGCCGGGAGATCTCCCGGCCCCGGACGGACGGGACGATGCAGTAGGCACAGGTGTTGTCGCACCCGATCTGGATGGTGACCCAGGCCGAGTAGTCGACCTCACGACGCACGGCGAGCGCCGAGGGGAAGGCCTCGGCGTCGTCGAGGGCCTCGTCCCAGATCTCGGTGACCGGGCCATCTCGCCGCGAGGCGTGGAGCAACTCGACGGCGCGGTGCACGTTGTGGGTACCCAGGACGACGTCGACGTGCCCGGCCCGCTCCTGCACGAGGTCGCGGTCCTTCTGGGCCAGGCAACCGCTGACGATGATCTCCATGTCGGGCCGCTCGGCCTTGCGGGCCTTGAGGTGGCCGAGCTTGCCGTAGAGCTTGTTGTCGGCGTTCTCCCGGATGCAGCAGGTGTTCAGGACCACGACGTCGGCGTCGTCGGGCTCGGCGGCCAGCACCAGTCCGTCGGCCTCCAGCAAGCCGGCGAGCCGCTCCGAGTCGTGCTCGTTCATCTGGCACCCGTAGGTGCGGATGGAATAGGTGCGGGCCGTCACGGCCGACAGGCTACCGGCGGCTACCGCCGGGCCTGATTCGACGAACCGGGAGTGGAGCGGACCGGCGGCGGTCCGGCCCGCTCACCCCGGGGAAGCCTTGGTCAGTCCAGCGAGATGGGCACGTCGTGCTCGACGCTCATGACGTCGTCGGACAGGTCGATGTCGGCCTCGGGCTCGTCGTCGGTGACGCCGATGCCCATCTGGGTGCGGATGAGCTCGGAGATCTCGACCATGATCTCGGGATTGTCGGCGAGGAACTGCTTGGCGTTCTCCCGACCCTGCCCGAGCTGCTCGCCTTCGTAGGTGTACCAGGCGCCCGACTTCTTCACGAGGCCCAGATCGACGCCGATGTCGAGCAGGGAGCCCTCACGGCTGATGCCCTGGCCGTACATGATGTCGAACTCGCACTGCTTGAACGGCGGCGCCACCTTGTTCTTGACGACCTTGACGCGGGTGCGGTTGCCCACGACCTCGACGCCGTCCTTGATGGACTCGATGCGGCGGATGTCGAGGCGGACCGACGAGTAGAACTTGAGCGCCCGGCCACCGGGGGTGGTCTCGGGGCTGCCGAACATCACGCCGATCTTCTCGCGCAGCTGGTTGATGAACAGACAGATCGTGTCCGACTTGTTCAGGTTGGCGGTGAGCTTGCGCAGGGCCTGGCTCATGAGCCGGGCCTGCAGGCCCACGTGGGTGTCGCCCATCTCGCCTTCGATCTCGGCCCGAGGGGTGAGGGCGGCCACCGAGTCGATCACCACCACGTCGAGCGCCCCCGAGCGCACGAGCATGTCGGTGATCTCGAGGGCCTGCTCGCCCGTGTCGGGCTGGGAGATCAGCAACTCGTCGATGTCGACGCCGATGGCCTTGGCGTAGATCGGGTCCATGGCGTGCTCGGCGTCGATGTAGGCGCAGATGCCGCCGTTGCGCTGAGCCTCGGCCACCACGTGCATGGCCAGGGTGGACTTGCCCGAGGACTCCGGGCCGTAGACCTCGATGACCCGGCCCCGCGGGCAGACCGCCGACGCCGAGGGCGAGGTCGAGGGCGAGGGCCCCGGTGGAGATGGTCTCGATGCCCATCGTGGTCTTCTCGCCCATCTTCATGACCGAGCCCTTGCCGAACTGCTTCTCGATCTGGCCCATGGCCATGTCGAGTGCCTTGTCTCGCTCCACCGAAGTCTCCTCTTCTCGGACTGTCACGTCTGTCGGACTACATGTCTTGTCGGACTGCACCGCGTCGCGACGACGGGTGCGTACATCTGCGGACTGCCGGGCCACGGTTGGGGACCGAGGCGATGGGTGCCACCCTAGGAAGGGGGTGTGACAGTGCCGGTGAGTCGGCCCTGCCGGGTCGGAACTGCAGCAGTGTAACTTCGAACCCGTGTTCGGACAAGGACCGCGGCCAGCTCGGTAGAATGTGCCGACCCGGTGGCACCGGAGCCACCACCCGACCCGGCGACGAGGTACCCCATGAGCAACGCCCTGCCCTCCGATCCCGCCGAACGCGACGCC
This sequence comes from uncultured Actinomycetes bacterium, assembly GCA_963793025.1. Taxonomy (GTDB): domain Bacteria; phylum Actinomycetota; class Acidimicrobiia; order Acidimicrobiales; family Acidimicrobilacustridaceae; genus CAWBYL01. Next base: position 5,077 of record CAWBYL010000004.1, on the reverse strand, counting down.
CACCTGCGGGAGCGTCTCAGCCCTCTCCAGTACGAGGTCACCCAGAACGCCGGCACCGAACGGGCCTTCACCGGGGTCTACTGGGACACCCACGACGACGGCGTGTACCGCTGCGTCGTGTGCGACACCGAGCTGTTCTCCTCCGACACGAAGTTCGAGTCGGGCACCGGCTGGCCGAGCTTCTACGCCGCCGTCGACGACGGCGCGGTGATCACCCGGACCGACTCGGCCCACGGCATGATCCGCACCGAGGCCCTGTGCGGCACCTGCGAGGCCCATCTCGGACACGTCTTCCCCGACGGTCCGGCGCCCACCGGCCAGCGGTTCTGCATGAACTCGGCGTCGCTGGTACTGGACCCCGACCCCGACGACACGACCGACACCGGCTCCGACGCCGGCTGAGAGAGCGGGCCGCAGACCAGACCGAGGCGGTCTGGTCTCGGTCCGTCAGCGGGCGACGAGCCGCCGGCGCAGGCGGTCGAGCACGGTGATCACGCTGAACTGACGGACGCGTTCGCGGTCCCCCGGGAAGCGGAGCACCCCTGTCTCGGTGACCCCGTCGACGGTGGTGGCCAGGAAGACCGTGCCGGGGGGCACGCCCTCCTGGTCGCTGGGTCCGGCGACGCCGGTGGTGGCCAGGCCCACGTCGGCGCCGAGCACCCGACAGGCACCCTCGGCCATGGCTGCCGCCGCCTCTTCGGAGACCACCGGCCCGGTGGGCACCTCGAGGACGTCGTACTTGACCTCGCTGGCGTAGGACACGATGCCGCCCCGCAGGACCTCGCTGGCCCCCGGGACGCTGGTGAGGCGGGCGGTGATCAGGCCGCCGGTGATGGACTCGGCCACGCCGAGCGACAGGCCCTGGGCCCGCAGCAGGTCCAACACCACCTGCTCCATCGTCTGGTCGTCGGTGCTGAAGGTGTAGTCGGCGAGGATCTCGGCGACCCGCTCGGCCTCGGCGTCCACGATCGCCTCGACGTCGGCCGCCGTCGCCGCCTTGGCCGTCACCCGCACCTTCAGGCCCTCCATGCCGCTGGCCAGGAAGGCGATCGTGGCGGCGCCGCTGCGATCGAGCTCCTCGAGCCGGGGCGCCAGCATCTCGGCGATCCCCGACTCCGAATGCCCCCAGGTGCGCAGCGTGCGGCTGCGGATCACGCCGCTGTCGCCCGCCCGGCGCCGCAGCTCGGGGATCACCGTGCCCGACACCATCTCCTGCATCTCGTAGGGCACGCCGGGCACGGCGAACACGATCGTGTCGCCCACCGGGCACATGAGCCCCGGCGCGGTGCCGGGCTGTTGGGGGATGCGAGTCGCTCCCACCGGGACCAGCGCCTGGCGGAGGTTGTTCTTGGGCATGTCGCGACCCCGGGAGCCGAACATCGTCAACAGCTTCTCCAGGGCTTCCGGGTCCTCGACCAGCTCGACGCCCATCACCTCGGCGATGACGTCACGGGTGATGTCGTCCTGGGTCGGTCCCAGTCCGCCGCACACGATCACCGCGTCGCTGCGGGCGATCGCCTGGCGCAGGGCCTCGGCGATGCGGTCCCAGTTGTCGCCCACCTTGACCTGCAGGTAGCAGTCGATGCCGGCCAGCGCGAGCTGCTCCCCGATCCAGGACGAGTTGGTGTCGACGATCTGGCCGAGCAGCAGCTCGGTCCCCACGGCCACGACTTCGCAGTTCACCCGGACCTCCTCGGTCGGCCCCGTGGCCGACGACCGTCGGGAAACCTAGTGCCCGGTCGCCGCCGAACCCGGGGCGAGCACGAAGGTGCCCTTCCGGAGCCAGGCGGCGGCCACCGCGTGACCCACGGTGAGGGCGGCGAGCAGCGTGACAAACAGCTCCGGGGGCATCCACGCCAGGTACCAGTCGACGAGGGCCAGGGTGACGGCGACCGCGAGGGTGCCCAGCCGCAGCGCCAGCATCGGAGCGACAGGACGCCGCTCTCCGAGGACGCCGACGAGGGCGAGGCCGCCGTACACGAGGACCCAACTGCACCCGAGGATGGCCACGACCTCGTCGTGCACGTGGCCGGCCTCCACCTGGAGGAACTTGGACATGCCCACGGCGATGCCGACGATGCCGATCTGGAGGGGGAGGTGGGAGAGCACCCACAGCTCGCCCGCAACGACCCCCCGTCTGATCCCGGCCTGGGGCACGTCGTCGAAGTAGGTCCAGAACAGGGCGAACACGACCACGAACTCCACCACGATCGACACCACGTCGTCCCCGGAGATCGACCCGCTCGACACGACGAGAGCGACCTTCACGAACGCTTCGCCACACATGATCAGGGTGAGCAGGGCGGCCCGCTCGGCCAGGTGGTGCCGGTCGATCACCGGCCTCTGCTCCCGCCTCGTCGACCCGAGGCCGGACGGGACGACGACGATGACCAGGGCGACGAGCAGGACGATGACGTCGGCCCAGTCGGGCAGGACCGTGTTGACCATCAACAGGAGGCCGGCGAACACGAGCCGGTTGCGGCGGCCCCGGGCCCACGCGGCAACCTCCGGGCGGCGGGAGATCACGCGGTGGTTCATGGCCGCCAGGGTGAGCACCGCGCCGCCGTAGGCCAGGCCCAGGTAGTCGTTGTTGGTGGCGTCTCGGTCGACGAAGGTGAGCGTCGTCATGGCGATCAGGAACATCTGGGTGAGCACCAGCGTGCGGTGGCCGAAGTCGTCCTCGCGCTCGACGTTCATGAGCAGGGTGGTGTGGAACCACAACATCCACACCAGGGCGAAGATCAGGCTGCACATCCCGGCCCACGCCCACATCAGCCGCTCCGAGAAGGCATTGGACAACACCATCGTGGAGGCCACGAACACGAGGTCGTAGAACAGCTCCAGGAACCCGACCGTCGGTGACGCCGGGCGGGCGGCTCCGGGCTCGGCCGATGCTGGTTCGTCGGTCGTCACGACCGGCGATCCTACGAGCGCCGCTCAGGCCGTCAGCGGACGATGCCGGACCGGTCGCCCAGGGTGGTGGCGGCGCTGCGACCGTCGAGCACGTACTGCAGGGCGCTCAACACGGCGAGGAAGGTGGCCAGGTAGAGCAGGCCGTCGGCCAACCAGGTGACGTCGGTGAGCGGGGGCATGAGCACCGCGCCCACGGCCAGCGACTGGGTGAGGGTCTTGAGCTTGGCCGACCGGCGGGCGGGCACGGCCAGCCCCCGTCGCCCCCAGTAGACCCGGTACAGGCTGATGGCGATCTCCCGCACGGCGATGATGGCCACCGGCCACACCGGGAAGCGGTCGACGGCGACGAGCGAGAACAGGGCACCGAGCACCAGCACCTTGTCGGCCAGCGGATCGAGGAAGGCGCCGCTGCGGGTGGTGCCGTACCGGCGGGCCACCCAGCCGTCGATGCCGTCGGTGAAGGCGAGGGCTGTCCACAGCGCCCACACCAGCCAGCCGCTCGGCTGATCGCTGATCATGGCGAACAGCAGCGGCGACACGAGCAGCCGGACGACCGTGACGAAGTTGGCCGGCGTGGCGATGGCCGACGGGCCGTAGGACGCGTCGCTCACGATCGATCCTGAGCACGGGCGCCGGCGCCCACCGGCTCGCCGTCGGGCACGTGGGCCACCAGGTCGGGGCCGAGAGCGTCGACGACCTCCACCGTGGCGAAGGAGCCGACCTCGAGGTGGTCGGGAACGGTCACGATGCCGTCGATCTCGGGGGCCTCGCGGAAGGTGCGGCCCTGGCCTGGAGCGTCCACGAGGACTTCGACCGTCGTGCCGATGAGTTCGTCACGTCGGGCCGCGGTGATGCCGTCCTGGAGCTCGCGCAACTCGGCCAGCCGCTCCTGAACGAGGGCAACCGGCACCTCGCCGTCGAGGTCGGCGGCGTAGGTGCCGTCCTCCTTGGAGAAGGAGAAGAACCCGCACCAGTCGAGCCCGGCCTCGGCCACGAAGGCCAGCAGGGCGTCGTGGTCGGTCTCGGTCTCGCCCGGGTAGCCCACGATGAAGTTGGACCGGAAGGCGGCGCCGGGCTCGCGCTCCCGGATGTCGGCCATGCGGTCGAGGAACCGGCGTCCGTCGCCCCAGCGACGCATGCGCCGCAGCAGGGGCGCCGACACGTGCTGCAACGAGAGGTCGAAGTAGGGCACGCCGGTGGCGAGGATGGCGTCGACCAGCGAGTCGGTGAGATCGGACGGGTACAGATAGAGCAGCCGGGTGCGGTCGACCCGCTCGGCCACGGCCTGCACCAGCGGGACGATGGACCGCTCCCCCACCCCCTGGTCGCGTCCGTAGGCGGCCAGGTCCTGGGCCACCAGGACGATCTCGTGGGCCTGGAGGGCGTCGACCTCGTCGAGGATCTCGCCCACCGGGCGGGACCGTTGCTTGCCCCGGAACGAAGGGATGGCACAGAAGCCACACGCCCGATCGCACCCCTCGGCCACCTTCACGTAGGCCCACGGTGACGTGGACCGGGGCCGGGGGAGGTTCAGCAGGTCGAACGACGGCACGTCGCGGCCGTTGCCGTCGGCACCCTTCACCGACAGGGTGACGGGCACCCCGAAGCCGGCCACGGCGTCGGCCTCGGGCATGGCCTCGGCCAGCTCGTCGCCGTAGCGCTCGGCCAGGCACCCGGTGACCACCAGACGGGTGCCTTCGCCCCGCACCGAGTCGAGGCCCAGGACCGTGTCGATCGACTCCTGACGGGCCTCCTCCACGAAGGCACAGGTGTTGACGACGACGAGGTCGGCGGATTCGGGCCCGTCGGCGGGCAGGAGGCCGTCGGCCAGCATGGTGCCGACCAGCTTCTCGGAGTCGACCTGGTTCTTGGGACAGCCCAAGGTCTCGATCCAGAAGCGCTCGGCCATAAGGGCTGCATGGTAGGCGAGCCGCTCCGCGGACCCTCGTGAACCGGCGGTGTTCATGCGGAATCGGGTGGGTGATCCGAAGCACCCGACGAACCGGGTGGTCCGGTGGCGTGGGGGTGGTCGTGGGGCCAGTTGCCCGGGGATGTGCGTCCGTCGGGGTGGGTGGCGACGAGGTGGTGGTCGGGGTCGCCGGTGAGGGTCCAGCCGCCTTCGTGGAGGAGGTGGTGGTGTTGGTAGCAAACCAGCGCCAAGTTC
>CAWBYL010000003.1:0-157789 GCA_963793025.1 uncultured Actinomycetes bacterium | reverse complement strand
GGGGAGAGATGACCGACGCACCGGCATCACGTGCCAAGTACAACGAGCTCGTCCAGCTGCTGCAACGGGCGGGCGACGAGTGGGTCGTGGCCGGCCCGGGGATGAGTGACGACGATCTGGCCGAGGGGTTCCGCAACCTGACCCACATGCTGCAGAGCGCGCTCTACAGCCACCAGGAGTTCGATCCCGAGCGACCCGTGTTCAACCGCATCGTGTCGCCCACCCGCAGCTTCACCGGTGACAACTCCGACGCCGTCTACTTCGAGACGCCCGTGGCGCCCGGCCGCGAGTACATCGTGCGGGGCAACCTGGCCGGGGCGGTCTACACCTCGTTCACCATGGAGGCCGGTGCCGCCGACGGCGCCTACGCCACCCAGACGTCGGGTGTCCTCAACGACACGCAGATGGACATCGACGCCGACGGCAACTACGAGATCCGCCTCGGTGGGCCCGCCGCCGACCGCAACTGGCTGCACATCCCCGACGACGGCGGCCGGATCACCACCCGGCACTACTTCGAGTTCCCCTGGTCGGCCTCGGCGTCGCAGACCCTGCACGTGCCGATCAGCATCGAGGTCCAGGACCCGCCGCCCCCGCCGCCGCGGTGGGGGACGAGCGGGTGGCCGAGGCCCTGCAGCGGGTCATCAACCACGTGCAGCAGAAGACCGTCGACGCGGCGAAGCCGACCCCCGGCGTGTCACCCGCCCCGTTCGTGTCGATCACGCCGAACGACTTCCCGAAGCCGGTCGTTCCCGGCAACATGGCCTTCGCCGCCTTCGATGCCGCCTACTCGATGGCGCCGTACCTGATCGGGCCCGACGAGGCCCTCGTCATCACCGGACGTTGGCCGGAGTGCGTGTTCGGCAACGTGTGCCTCTGGAACCGGTGGGGCCAGATGTACGACTACGTCAACCGGCAGGTCAGCCGGAACCGGGCCAACACCACGCTCGAGGCCGATGGCAGCTTCCGGATGATCCTGGCCCACGAGGATCCGGGCCTTCCGAACTGGATCGACACCGAGGGCCGTCCGATGGGCACGGTCTTCTGGCGCTTCTTCCTGCCCGAGGGCGACATCGTCACGCCCGAGGCCACCGTCGTGAAGTTCGCCGACCTGGAGGAGCACCTCGGCGGCTGAGCCGGGTCAGGCCGCCGGGCCCTCCCGTCGGCGCTGGGCGACGATGGCGTTCACCTCGCCCCCGAGCAGGAGCCCGGCGGCGAGGAGGTAGAACCACACGAGGGCGATGAGCCCACCGCCGAGGATGCCGAACACCTGGTTGGTGTCGCCGGCCACGGCCAGGTAGGCGCGGAAGCCGACGGAGACCGTGATCCACGCCCCGGCGGCCACGAGGGCCCCGGGCAGGTCCCATCGCCACGGCGTGTGGTGGTTCGGAGCGATGTGGAACACGGTGGTCGCCCACGCTGTGGCCAGGACCATCACTGCCGGCCAACGCACCCAGTTCCAGAAGGTGACGAAGCCGGCGCCGAGGCCGATCTCGTCGGCCACGGCCTGACCGGTTCCGAGGAGCGGTCCGACGACCAACATGGCGAGCAGGACCGCCCCGATCACCACCGAGCCGAAGGCCAGGCCGACCGCCACCGCCCGGAGGCGGAACCAGGATCGGTGCTCGGGCAGGTCGTAGGCGATGTCGAGGCCCCGCACCAGGGCGACGAAGCCCCGCGACGCCGCCCACAGGGCGAGCACGACGCTCACGGTCAGGACTCCCGGGCTGGCCTGGCGGAACAGGTCCGACACCGCGCCGATGGTGCCGTCGGCCTCCGGGCTCAGGATGCCACTGAGGAAGTCGACCACCTGTTCCTCGGCCCGGTCGGCCACGTCCTGGCTGGTGAACGCGTCGAGCAGGCCCAGAACCGACGTGAGGGCCAGCAGGGCCGGGAAGAGGCTGAGCATCCCGAAGAAGGCGATCTCGGCGGCCAGCCCGCCCACGCGGTCGTCTCGCCACTCGCTGGCCAGCTCGTCGGGTGAACTCGAAGCCGGCGGGCGACACCCTTCGGGCCCGGGCCTCACCCCACCGCTTGGCGCGGTCGATCACCCCGACGGGGTCCTCACCGTCGCGGCAGCGGTGGATCGGGGCCGTTCCTGGTGCACGATCATCCCATCGAGGATGGTGCACGACGGCGTCGTTCCCAACACCGGACCGGTGGCGAGGAGCCCCGGACCCGAAGATCCGGGACAGGATGTCGAACGGTGGTGATCGGCTCCGACCTCTGGGTGAACGGCACCGGAGGGGTGTCGTCCAACCCAAGGAGACGGAAGCGTGAAGTTCCTCATGGCCATCTACGGCAACGACGAGAAGTGGGCCTCGGTCGGGCCCGACCTCCCCGAGCTCATCAGGTCGACCGACGCCCACAACAAGGCGCTGGTCGACAGCGGGGAGCTCATCGGAGCGTTCGGTGTGGCCGAGCCGGTGAACGCCAAGAGGGTGAAGATCGCCGCCGACGGTGCCCGAGTGGTGAGCGACGGGCCCTACATCGAGACCAAGGAGTACCTGGGGAGCTTCTACGTGGTCGACTGCGACAGCCTCGAGCGGGCCTTGGAGATCGCCGCCGAGATGCCGTCGGCCAGGCTCACCGAGATCGAGGTCCGACCGTTGATGCACGGCGGCACGGCCGACGAGCTCTGACCGACCGATGAGCAGGACCGACGCCCGCCTCGAGGACCTGCTTCGCGGGTTGGCTCCGCAGGTCCTCGGGGCGCTCGTTCGGCGCCACGGCCACTTCGAGGCGTGCGAGGACGCCGTCCAGGAGGCCCTGTTGGCGGCGGCCGCCCAGTGGCCCGTCGAGGGCCTGCCCGAGACGCCCCGGGCGTGGCTCACGACGGTGGCGTCGAGGAGGTTGGCCGACGAGCTGCGGGCCTCGTCGGCCCGCGCCCGTCGGGAGGAGCGCGACGTGGCGATGCGCCCGAACGAAGGCGGCGACGAGGTCGCCCCGACGGCGGACGACGACGACGTGCTCGCCCTGCTCTTCCTGTGCTGTGATCCCGCCCTCAGCCCCACCTCGCAGATGGCTCTCACCCTGCGCGCCGTGGGTGGGCTCACCACCGAGGAGATCGCCGCCGCCTTCTTCGTCCCGCCGGCGACCATGGGCCAGCGGATCAGTCGGGCCAAGAAGGCACTGCGTGGTCGGCCGTTCGGTGAGGCGACTCCGGCCCCGGGCCAGCCCAGCCGGTTGGCCACTGTCCTGCACGTGCTCTACCTCGTGTTCAACGAGGGCTACGCGGCCACCAGCGGCGCCGAGCTCGAGCGTCGGGAGCTGGCCGCCGAGGCGATCCGACTGGCGCGGTTGCTGCACCGCCTCACCCCTGACGACGCCGAGGTGGCCGGTCTGCTCGCGCTGATGCTGCTCACCGACGCCCGCCACGCCGCCCGGGTGGGGGCCGATGGCTCCCTCGTGGGTCTCGAGGACCAGGACCGCACCCAGTGGGACCGGTCCATGATCGATGAGGGGGTGGGGCTGCTGTTGACGACCCTGACGCGAGGCCGGGTGGGGCCGTACCAGCTGCAGGCGTCGATCGCCGCCGTCCACGACGAGGCTCCCGCCTTCGCCGCCACCGACTGGAGCGAGATCGTGGGGCTCTACCGACTGCTCGAGAAGGTGGAGCCGAACCCGATCGTCACCCTCAACCACGCGGTGGCGGTGGCCATGGTCAGCGGGCCCGACTCCGGCCTGGCGATGGTGGAGTCGGTGGTGGCCGACGGGCGCCTGGGCGACCACCATCGCATCCACCTGGTGCGGGGCCACCTGCTCGAGCTGGCCGGTGACGTGGAGGGCGCTCGCGCCGAGCTGACCGAGGCGGCCCGGCGCACCACCAGCGTTCCCGAGCGCCGCCACATCGAGGGCCGGATCGCCCGCCTGGATCCGATGTCGCACTGAGCGAGCGGTCAGCCCGTCGGCTTCGGTGGCTCGTTCGGCGCCCCTGGAGGGGCGTCAGACGAGCCACCGAGGGGGTGGGGTCGGATCGGGTGACGCGGTGCTCAGGTGGCGAGGTCGGCGAACTTCACCAGTTCGGTGTCGAGGTCGGCCACCGGTTCGTCGGCCAGCAGGAAGCGCCAGAACATGGTGCCGTGGTGCAGGCCGCGGGTGTCGAGCCAGTTGGGGACGCCGGGGTCGGCGTGGGCCAGCACCATGCGGAAGCTGCCGTCGGGCTCGTGGTGGGTCTGCACGCGGTTGAGCGACACCAGTCGGCGGTCGTAGTTCGGCGTCTGCATGTGGTTGTTGAACAACACGATGTTGGAGAAGCGGCTGCGGGGGAACCGGCCGCGGATCACCAGCGCCTCGTCGGGCTCGAGGTTCCACCGGGCGCTGCGGTAGATGTTGTCCGCCGCCGCGTAGCCGATGGCCAGGTTGCCGTCGTCGGCGGGAGGGTTGGTGAACACGTTGGGTTCGGCCGACACCCACGGGATCGCGCCCGGCGGCATCGGGTTGTGGCCCCAGTCGACGGTGACCGAGCGCAGGAAGGTGATGGCCCGCCGGATGTTGGCGGCGGTGGCCTCGTCGTCGGGAACCGGCGGCGGCCCGGGATCGTCGAGCGGGGTGATCGACAGGGGGACGTCGAGGGCGGGATCGAGGGCGGCGCAGCGTTCCCACTCGAAGTAGTGGCGGGTGGTGATGGAGCCGGCGTCGGCATCGAGTCGGAGCCAGTTGCGGGTTCCGGAGGCGGGCTCCTCGGGCCCCACGACGAGCTCGAAGTTCCCGCCGGCGTCGATGTCGAACTCGGTGTCGTTGAGGGTGTGCCCCAGCTTCTGGGACATCCCGCCGCCGGTGGTGCCGAGCTCGACGGTGAACGACGTGTAGCAGGCGTTGGCGGTGTTGCCCCGAAGCCGGTAGGTGCGGTCCGGGTCGATGGCCGTGCCGTAGTACACGGTGTCGGGATTGTCGCCCAGCAGCTTCTTGGTGGGGCTGAACCAGCGGTTGAACCGGGGCCGAAGGGGGTCGGCCTCCAGCCAGAACTGCAGGCCGTGGTGCAGGCAGTGCATGGCGAACTCGCGGTAGGAGGCGCGGTCCTGGTCGGAGGTGAAGTTCCATCGCGGGTGCTCGGCGTCGGCGTTGATCTCGGCGATGAGATCGCTCATCTCCGCCATCGCGGCGGCTGCGGTGTCGTCTCTGGTGGCCATCGTTCCCCCCGGATCGCTGTGGCGTGGCGCCGTCGTGAGCTTTGCAGACCTCGGTCAGGCGGTCAGCCGCCGTACTGACGACTCGTCCGCCGGGCCAGGTCGGCGACCCGCTCGCGGAGCAGACCCGGTTCCACCACCTCGATCTCCGGTCCGAGGGAGAGCACGTCGACGGCGGCCGAGGCCACGCTCTCGAGTCGGAACGTCGCCTCGACCCGGCCCTGCTCGTCGGGCTCGACCCGTCGGCGCACCCGGAGCGGCTGGAGCCGACCCAGCACCGCGGCCATCCGTCGCCCCTCGGGCGAGATGCGCACCACCGCCCGGGCCCCGCCCTGGTGCCGGGCCGAGGACGTCGTTGCCGGGGACTCGGTGGGGGACAGGCCGCTGGTGTAGCCGTCGAGCAGCTCGATGCCGCCATGGGGCCCCCGCCGGGTGAAGACGGGCACCCCGGCCCCGGACAGGGCCTCGACGTCGCGCAGCACCGTCCGGGGTGACACCTCGAGGTGCTCGGCCAGCTCGCCGACCGTCATCCGGCCGCGCCGCTCGAGGAGGAGGAGCAGGTTCACCAGCCGTCCGGCGCGCACGCTCGATCCTCGAATCTCTCCATGAACATGTCAAGAGATGTCATGAATGTTCCCGTAGGTTCGGCGACGACCGACCGAGGAGGAGATCGTGATGGCTGACAGCGCACCCGCCGTGGAGGGCACCGGAAATCCCGACGACCCGTGGATCCTGACCACGCCGCCGGGCTCGTCGGAGTTCGAGGCCTACCGGGATCCCGAGGCCGATCCGCCGGCCCTCGTCGTGCAGGTCGGCTCGACCCAACTGCGCTACCAGCTCCGCTGCATCGACGACCTCCACGCCATGCTCGCCGACCACGGGGACTGGATGCTCCTCGGCAACGCCGACGAGCAGAAGGAGGCCAAGCCCGACACGGTGGAGGCGTGGGGTCGCGCCGCGGACAACCCCGTCGGAGGTTGGTACGGGATGAAGAAGGGTCTGCGGGGCCGGTTCGGGAACTACGTGCCCCCCGTGCTCGAGGCCCTCGGCCTGGCCGAGGTCGAGCACAACGCCCGCAACAACCGCATGCGGGCCCTCTGACTCGCACAGGGCAGGGCGGGGGGTTCAGGGGTGGCGTCGGGGGTCGGGCCCGCCAGGATGATCGGATGCCGTCGCCGCCTCCCCCTGCCGCCCCTGGTCCGCTGAAGGTCCGCTTCGCCGTGTCGGTGGCTCCCGGCGCCACCGACCCGGTCGGTCCGGTCCGCCTCGCCGAGCGACTGGGTTTCGACTCGATCTGGTTGTCGGACCTGCCGATGATGGCGGCCTCGGACCCGGTCGTGGCGCTGGCCGCGCTGGCGGCGGTGACCGAGCGGGTCCATCTCGGGGTCAACCTCGTGCCCTTCGGCCGCAACCCCATGGTGCTGGCCCGCCAACTCGCCCAGATCGACCAGCTCTCCGGGGGCCGGCTGCTCGTCACCATGGTTCCCGGCATCGACCAGCCGGGTGAGCGGGCCGCCCTCGGCACGGGTCGTGGCGACCGCGGTCCGCTGATGGAGGAGATCGTCGACCTCCTGCGGCGCTGGTGGAGCGGCGAGGCGGTGACCAGCCACACCGATCACGTCTCCGTCGACGCAGTGGCGGTCGAGCCCCGTCCCGTCCAGGACCCGCTCGAGATCTGGTTCGGCGGCCACGGCCCGAAGGCTCTCGACCGGGTCGGTCGGTTGGGCGACGGCTGGCTCACCGCCGGCATCGATCCGGAGACGGCCGGTCGAGGCCGGCGCACCATCGAGGAGGCAGCCGCCCGGTACGGCCGCACTGTCGATCCCGAGCACTTCGGAATCAGCCTGCCCGTCGCGCGCCGTTCGGTGCCCGAGGCGGCGCGGCGCCAGATGGAGGCGCTCTATCCGGGCCGCGGGGTCGAGGACCTGCTGCCCGTCGGGGCCGAAGGCCTGCGCGACCACCTCGGCCGCCACCTCGAGGCCGGCCTGTCCAAGTTCGTGATGCGGCTGTCGGACCCGACCGACGAGGAGGACGACATGGCCTGGCTGGCCGACGTGGTCCTTCCCCTCCAACGCTGACCACCGGGCGAGGAGGCCCGCTCAGGAGGACGGCACGGACGCCGTCGTCGCTCTTGCCGCGCACGTCTCGGCACGGGTCCAGAGGGCGTCGGTCCAGATCGCGGCCGGGTCGATCCAGCCGGCGTAGAGCTCGGGGTAGGCGGCGCGCTGGACGGACTGGATGGCTTCGTGGGGTGCCAGGTCCTGCCAGCCGGAAACGGCGTCGAGGCGATCGAGGAACGCAGTGGTGGCCGAGGCCGGGTCCATGACGTCGACGTCGCCGTAGAACTGGAGGCGCTGCTGGAACAGCCCTCGGCTGTCGGGTCCGGCCTCGTCGCCGTGAGCGATGTTCAACAGCGCGGACTCCTGCATGGCCGTGGCCAGCGCGATGGTCGCGGCGGTGCGGGTTCGGCCGGTGGCCATGGCGGTGCGCACGATGATGTCGGCGTTCTCGATCTGGACGTCGGCCAGGGGGATCGTCCCGATGTCGGAAGGCGTCGTCAGCTCGAGATCGGTGGCCACCCGTTGGCAGCCCGGTTCGGCCGTGACGGTCTGCTGGTTGCTGTCGTCGCTGTAGAGCGCCCAACCTCCGACCAGCAGCACCGTGATGGTGAGCAGGGCGATCAGTCCGGGAGGCAGGCCGATGGCGTCGATGAGCGCCTTCGGTCGTCGGGGCATGGCCTATGAGCATGGCCCGCGGCCCGTCACATCACAACCGCTGAGAGTGGTCTGACCGCAGCGGTCAGCGTGAGATCCGATGGGAGGCGGCAGTAGAGTGCCGACGGTCTGAGGAGGCAGTGATGGCTGGTGGATGGTTCGAGACGGTTGCCGTGGCCCAGCGGCGGGCCAAGCGGCGGGTGCCCGCGTCGGTCTACAAGGCGATCATCGGTGGGGCCGAGAAGGGCGTGTCGCTCAACGCCAACCAGGGGGTGTTCGACCAGCTCGGGTTCGCGCCCCACGTCGCCGGCCTCCACGCCGAGCGGGCCATGGCCACCCGGGTCATGGGCCTCGACATCTCCATGCCGGTGATCCTGTCGCCCACCGGTGTGCAGGCCGTGCACCCCGACGGCGAGGTCGCCGTGGCCCGCGCCGCGGCCAACCGGGGCGTGCCCATGGGCCTCAGCTCCTTCGCCAGCAAGTCCGTCGAGGAGGTCTGCGCGGCGAGCGACCAGACCCTCTTCCAGCTGTACTGGTCGGGCGGCCGTGACGTCATGGTGCAGCGCCTCGAACGGGCCAAGGCGGCCGGGGCCAAGGGCATCATCGTCACCCTGGACTGGACCTTCTCCAACGGACGCGACTGGGGCAGCCCGTTCATCCCCGAGAAGATCGACCTGAAGACGGCGATCAAGCTCTCGCCGCAGGCGCTCAGCCGGCCGGCGTGGCTCTACAGCTATCTGCGCAACGGGTTCATCCCTGACCTCTCCACCCCCAACATGGCCGCGCCGGGCCAGCCGGCGCCCACGTTCTTCGGGGCCTACGGGGAGTGGATGCAGATGACACCCCCCAGCTGGGACGACATCGCCTGGCTGCGCTCGCAGTGGGACGGACCGTTCATGGTCAAGGGCGTGTGCCGGGTCGACGACGCCAAGCGCGTCCGCGACGCCGGCTGCACCGCGCTGTCGGTCTCCAACCACGGCGGCAACAACCTCGACGGCACCCCCTCGCCGATCAAGGTGCTGCCCTCGATCGTGGACGCCGTGGGCGACGAGATCGAGGTCGTGCTCGACGGTGGCGTGCGGCGCGGCTCCGACGTGGTGAAGGCCGTGGCCTTCGGGGCCAAGGCGGTCATGGTCGGCCGGGCCTACCTGTGGGGTCTGGCCGCCAACGGCCAGCCCGGCGTGGAGAACGTGCTGGACATTCTGCGGGGCGGAATCGACGCCTGCCTGCTCGGGCTGGGCAAGTCCAGCATCCACGAGCTGTCGGCTGACGACATCGTCGTGCCCGAGGACTTCTTCCTCACCCTCGGCGACAAGTAGCCCCCGGCTGGGCGAGAAGTTGCCGTCGGCCTGATTCAGGCCGCCAACAGAGGTTCTGGAGGTCGCAGCGAGGTCGGTCCGGTCCTCGGGGCCGGGCCACCAGGAACACCAGCCCGCGGACCTACAGGATGGAGACGGGGATGCGCTTGCGGCCCACGCCGATGGGCTTGGAGTGGTCGGCGCTCACGGTGGGGTGGGCCGGGTTGTCGCCCAGCGCGGCGAGGGCGGTCTCGCCGTGGCCGAACACGCACTCCGGGTCAGGGGCGTCGAGGGGGAGTCCGGTGAAGAACTTGGCGGCCATGCAGCCGCCGCCGCAGGCGTCGTAGCTGCCGCACGAGGCGCAGGCCCCCGGGCTGGCCGGCTCGCGCAGCGAGGTGAACAGCTCGGAGGAGTTCCAGACCTGGGCGAAGCCGCCCTCGCCGCGCGCCGAGCCCGCCTTGAACTCGTCGTGGAGCACGAAGGGGCAGGCGTAGACGTCGCCCACGGGGTCGATCAGGCACACGACCCGGCCGGCGCCGCAGAGGTTGAGGCCGGGGAGGGGTTCGCCGAGCGCCGAGAGGTGGAAGAAGGAGTCGCCGGTGAGCACGTGGGGGCGAGCGAGCAGCCAGTGGTAGAGCTCGACCTGCTGCTCCGAGGTGGGGTGCAGCTCGTGCCAGGTGTCGATGCCGCGACCCGAGGGCCGGAAGCGCGTGAGCCGCAGCTCGGCCCCGTACTCCTCGGCCAGTGCCTCGTAGGCGTCGACCTGGTCGACGTTCTGGCGGGTCATCACCACCGAGAGCTTGAACTGGCCGAAGTCGGCGTCGCGGAGGTGGTCCATGGCGGCCCGCACCCGGTCGTGGGTGCCCTCGCCGCGGATGGCGTCGTTGGTGACGGCGTCGACGCCGTCGAGGGAGATCTGGATGTCGACGTAGTCCATCGACGCCAGGCGCTTGGCGTTCTCGGCGTTGATCCGCCCGCCGTTGGTGGAGAACTTCACCCCGACGCCCTTGGCCACGCAGTACTCGACGATCTCGAAGAAGTCGGGGCGCAGCATGGGCTCGCCGCCACCGATGTTCACGTAGAACACCTGCATCTCGGCCAGCTGGTCGACGATGGCCTTCATCTCGTCGGTCGAGAGCTCGTCGGGGTCGCGGCGGCCGGAGCTCGACAGGCAGTGCACGCACGCCAGGTCGCAGGCGTAGGTCCACTCCCAGGTGAGGCAGATGGGGGCGTTCAGCCCGAGGGCCAGCTCGTCGGTGAGGGCGGTCATTCGTCGACGTCCTTGCTGGTGGGTGGTGCGGGGGAGGTGGCGTCGTCAGGGACGAGGAAGTCGCCGGCGGCGAGCGAGGCCAGAGCCTTCTCGAACGACGGCCAGCGCCTGGTGTCGAGGCCGGCGGCGGCGAAGGCGGCCCGGGCGGTGGGTTGGTCGGCCATGGACTCGACGACCGTCACGAGATCGGGCGAGCGCAGGAAGGTGAGACGCCGATTGCCGTAGTGGTAGGCGAGCGCGCCGAACGGCTCGGGACGCAGGGCGACCCGATCGTGGAGGCGCCAGGGGCGGTCGGCGTCGAAGGCGACGGCGGTTGCGGTCATGAGACGGTGACGATGTCGGTCGACCGGTGAGATCGGACCGACCTGTCAGCTCGGGCTCAGTAGACGCCGCACATGCCGTCGATGGAGATCTCCTCGACGAGGAGCTCCTCCTCGACGAGCTCGGCGTCGACCTCGGCGCTGGTGTCGGCCTCGGCCTCGGTGCGATCGAGCGTCTGCTCCATGGTCCCCTCCAGATCGGAAACGGCGTGCCGTGAGCCTATCGGCGTCCCGCCGTCCACCCCGAACGCCGCCGATCTCACCCCGACCACCGGCGACCTCACCCCGCCCACCGGCGACCCAACCGACGAAACGATGCGCATCTCGCGTGCTGGGGCACGCGCCGGGCGCATCGTTTGGCAGAGGTCGGGAAACGATGCGCATCTCGCGTGCAGGGGCACGCGCCGGGCGCATCGTTTGGCGTCGGGGGGGGGGTGGGTCAGTCGAACTGGGGGCGGGAGCGGGTGGAACGTTTGAGCTCGGAGAACCAGGGGTTGGCCCCCAGCTCGGTGACGGCGTCCCACAGGCGAACCGCCTCGGCTCCCTCGGGGGCCTTGGAGATGACGGGGCCGAAGAAGCTGGGTCCCTCGGGGGGCGACCACGAGATGACCGGGGTGCCGATGTTGCCGCCGGTGCGCTCGAGAGCGGCATCGGTGTCGGCCCGCACGACCGGGTCGAACTCCTCGGTGTAGGCCGCCTCGCCCAGCGATTCGGGCAGACCGACGGCCCGCAGCACGGCCAGTGCGCCCTCGGGGTCGTCGAACGCCTCGGGGTTGCGGGCGTTGTGGACCATGGTGCCGAACCCGATGTAGAGGTCGCCCACTCGATCGCCGTGGCCCGACTCGCGGGCCGCGGCGGCGATGCGCAGGAGCTCGAGGCCGCGCATGTGGCCCCGCTGGTACTTCGGGGGGAACTCGGTGTCGTAGTCCTTGCTCTCGTTGACCATGCGCAGGGAGATGAAGCGCCAGTCGACCTCGATGGGCCGCTCGACCTGCACGTTGCGCACCCAGCGGGACGTGATCCACGCCCACGGGCACACCGGATCCCAGAAGAACTCGACGTCGGCCATCCTTCGTTTCTACCGGGACTGCTCTCCCACCCCTCCCCAAGGTGGCTCCGTTCGTAACGGTTTCCGTAACGATTGGAGCCAGCATGGGGAAGGGAGCGCGTGAAGGCGCGCGTTGGTGCGCGCGCTATCCACCACGATGTCGTACCCCCTCGGTACGTTGGCCGCGTGGCCCGACACCGGATCTCTGACGAGCCGCGCGTCCCGACGGCCGTGCGCCTCCCCGAATCGCTGCACGACCGACTGCACCGCGAGGCGGTCGAGCGCGACGTGTCGGCCAACCTGTTGGTCACCAAGGCGGTCGAGGCCTACCTCGACCAACTCCCGCCGGTCGGGGAGGTGGCCCCGTGACCAGCCCCGACGCCCTTCCCCCTGAGTCCCGCGCCCCCAAACGCCGTGGACCCACCGCCACCGCCCGCTTCGGGTCGGGACGGCGTGAGAGCCATGACGCCACCGTGTTCTACGACCGGTTCGTGGCTCCCGAGATCTCCGGGGACGCCACCGTCGAGCGCAACGACGTGGTCGACGTGATCCACGTCGGCGACTCGGGCGACATGGCCGACCTCAAGCCCAACTCCGTCGCCCTGGTGGTGACCTCGCCGCCCTACTTCGCGGGCAAGGCCTACGAGGAGAGCCTGGGCCAGAACGGCGTGCCCGCCGACTACTTCGAGTACCTGGCCATGCTCGAGCGGGTCTTCGCCGAGTGCGCCCGGGTGCTCGAGCCCGGGGGTCGCATCGCCGTGAACGTGGCCAACCTCGGCCGTCGCCCCTACCGGTCGCTGGCCGGCGACGTCACCGTCATCCTCCAGGACCTCGGTCTGCTCCTGCGGGGCGAGGTGGTGTGGTGGAAGGGCAAGGCCGCCGGCGGCTCGTGCGCCTGGGGCACCTTCCAGCGGCCGAGCAACCCCGTGCTGCGCGACGTCACCGAACGCATCGTCATCGCCAGCAAGGGCCGGTTCGACCGGGCCCTCAAGCCCACCGAGCGCGCCGCGCAGGGCCTGCCGTCCACCGCCACGATCTCTCGCGACGAGTTCCTGGAGGCCACCACCGACCTGTGGGAGATGGCCCCCGAGAGCGCCACCCGGGTGGGCCACCCGGCGCCCTTCCCGATCGATCTCCCCAAGCGCCTCATCGACCTCTACACCTACCGGGACGACCTCGTCCTCGACCCCTTCATGGGCTCGGGGACCACGGCGGTGGCCGCGGTGCGCACCGGCCGGCACTACGTCGGCTACGACACCGACGCCGCCTACGTGTTGCGGGCCGAGGAGCGCATCGCCGACGAGCGCCGACAGGTGGCCGCCCGCGTGCCCGAGGAGCTGTCGCTGTTCGGGGTCGAGATCCCGGCGGTCAAGGCCAAGCCGGCCCCCGACGCCGTCGACGAGGACCCCGAGGGCGGGTTCCAGTCGCGGGCGGTGAAGGAGGGTCGCCAGGCCAAGGAGATCGCCATGGCCCTGCTGCGCGACTGCGGCTTCACCGATCCGAGGATGGACGTGAAGTACCCCGGTCCCGGGGTGGAGGTGAACATCGTCGCCACCGACACCACCGGCGCCGACTGGGCCTTCGACGTCTCCGGAGCCTTCACCTCCAGCCGAGCCGGCCTCAAGCGCACCGACACGCTCTGGAAGGCGTTGGGCAAGGCCGCGGTCCTCGGCCTCGACCCCACCTTCACCCTCCCGCTGGTGCTGCTCACCACCGACGCGCCGTCGAAGGGCAGCGCCGGAGCCCGGGCCCTCGACACGGCCAGCGGCCCCGACCGTCCTGTGTTCGACCTCGTCGAGATGCTCAACCCGGCCGATCGCGAGCGGCTCACGCAGTACGCGGCCGAGGGTCGACCCCCGGTCTGAGGTGTCGGCCGACCGCACCTTCGTCACCGAGGTGGCCACCGGGCTGGGCATGCTCGGGGGCGACGACGTCGCGACCACCATCGGCCAACGACCCTCGACGCTGGCCAACGTCGGCCCCGACGACTGGGACCGGCTGGCGCAGCTGTGGGCGGCCGGAGACCTGACCGACGACTTCGAGCAGGGCTTCGCCAACGGACGGGCCTTCCTCGCCGCCCCCGACGCGCTCAACGAGCGGGCGCCGCGCATCGTGGAGTGGACCGGTCCCCGCCGACCACCGGGGGACGAGGTCGTGCCCGCCGACCTCCGGGTCGACCACGTGTACCTGGTGAGCTGCAAGTACCTCTCCAACGTGGTGCACAACTCGAGCCCGCAGCGCCTGGTCGACGGCCTGCTCACCCACGCTCCGCTCGAGGAGCGAGGCGACTGGTACCAGGCCGTGGCCCCGGCCGAGTACCAGGCCCTCTACGCCAGCTGTCGATCGGCCCTCGGCGATCCCGACGAGTGGCCGGCGGCGGCGGGCGACCTCGACAAGGAGCGCCGCCGTCGCCTCACCCGAGAGCTGCGCCCGTGGCCGGCGGCGGCGGTGGAGCCCTACCAGGCGTTGTGTCGGGCGGTGTCGGAGGCCACCGCCGAGCGGTGGGCCGCCCGCATCACCCCTCGTACCCGCGAGGCCGTGTTGTGGCGTCTGCTCCGCATCGGTTCGGCGCCCTACTTCGTGCTGGGCGCCAGCCCCACCGGGTCGATGCGCCTGCGCATCGACACTCCGTGGGATTGGCGCCAGCGCTTCGCCCTGCGGGGCTTCGAGGTGGCGCCCCAGCCCGGAGGCCAGCCGCGAGTGCGGTGGCTGGCCACCTACCGGGTGCTCGCCACCGGCGAGGACCACGACGTCGAGGGGCACGTGGAGCTGCGCTGGAGCCACGGTCGCTTCGGCGGTCCGCCCGAGGCCAAGGTCTACCTCGACACCCCCCACGCCGAGGTCCCCGGCTACCACCCGCTCGATGGCGCAGCCTCCTTCGGAGGCCCGCAGGCGACACCCGAAGAGGGCCGTTCCGACGAGCCTGTGGCGCTCACCTTGTTCACCGACACGCCCTGATCGGCAGACGTCGGCCCGTCGTTGGGACCTCTCCGCGACCTCGCTACGGTCGAATGCCATGCCGTTCGGCTATCTCACCTCGACGGTCGTACTGGGTGCGTGTGTGGCCTGCGCCGTGGCGCCTCCCCGCCATCAGACCTCTCGTCCCAGACGCATGAGCTTCTGGCTCGGCTACCTGATCAACGAGCTGCCACTGGTCGGTCTGGTGTGGTTGGGAGCCTCCACCGCCGTCGCGCTCTTGGAGGGCGACGTCACCTCATCGGCCGCGTGGGTGGTGGTCGGTCTGGCGGTCGTCACCGCGTCCGGGCTGGTGATGATCCTGCGCCGGGGGACCCGGGCCCGCCCGGCGCTCGAGGGCGCTCTCGACGCCGCCAGCGGCAACCGGAGCGACCGGAGCTCACGGCTCCACGCGGTAGCCGTCCCGAGATCGTGCCGGGTGCGGAGCCTGCTCGCGCCCCTCCCGGTCCGACCCCGATCGGTCGTTCGAACCAGCGATGTCGCCTACGGCGACGGCGGGCGAGGCCAGATGCTCGATCTCTACCGACCTCGGCAGTCCCGGCCCGGTGCGCCGGTTCTCGTGCACTTCCACGGCGGCACCTTCCGCGGAGGGAACAAGAGCCACGAGGCGCGCCCGATGCTCCATCGCATGGCCGCGAGGGGTTGGATCGCCGTCAGCGCCAACTATCGCCTCGCCCCCTCCGTCGGCTTCCCCGAGCAGCTGACCGACGCCAAGCGGGTGCTGACCTGGGTACGGGCGCACGCCGACGAACTGGGCGCCGACCCGGACCTCGTCTTCGTTGCCGGGTCCTCCGCCGGTGCGCACCTCGCCGCCATGGTGGCCCTTACTCGAGGCGACGTGGCCTTCCAGGCGGGCTTCGAGGACGCCGACACCTCCGTCACCGGCGTGATCGCGCTCTACGGCTACTACGGACCGGCGGCGGGAACACCCGGCTCGGGCGACTCGCCGCTGGAGCGGACCGCGGACGAGGTGCCGCCCGTGCTCGTCGTGCACGGGGACCGCGACACCATCGCCGTGGTGCAGGAGGCGAGGCAGCTCGCCGGTCGCCTGCGGGAGCTGCCGGGAGGCCCCGTCGTCTATGCCGAGCTGCCGGGAGGCCAGCACGTCTTCGACATGTTCCACTCACTGCGGTGCGACGCCGTCGTCGACGCCGTGGAGGCGTTCACGGCGGGCGTCGTGTCCGCGCGGACCCACCGGCGGGTCTGACCGCCTCGACCGGTTCGCGACGAGGCGTATGACCGGGTCAAGCATCGGTCGTACGATTCGGGCTCCGAGGGGGGACCGTCGACGCGTTCGCCCCGCCGCGCAGGAGAGACGAGGATCACCCATGGGCTACCCCGACGGCATCGGCGCCATCGACTTGATGATCGGCTTCCCCTTCAAGGACAAGAAGGCGACCTACGACTACCTGCGGGCGGGGATCAAGGACACCGGCGACGACGCCGCGGTGATGCCGGCGGGATACATGTTCAAGGACACGCCTGACGAGGTCGGCGACGCCGATCCGGTGGAGGTCACCTTCGGCCAGATGGACACGTGGGGCGTGGCCGCCGGGCTGTTCGGCGTGAACGACAACTCCGTCGAGGCCAAGAAGCGCTATCCGAACCGGGTCTTCTTCAGCATCGAGATCGACCCCAACGACATCACCGGTGCGGTGCGCAAGATCCGCGAGACCGACGCCGAGCACGGTCTCTCGGCGGTGACGACCTTCCCCGCCGGCTGCATCCCCCAGGTGCCGGTGAGCGACCGTCGCTACTACCCGATCTACCAGACCTGCATCGACCTCGACATCCCCATCATCGCCAACGCCGGCATACCGGGCCCCCGCGTGCCGGCCGAGTGCCAGAACGTCATGCACTTCGACCAGGTCTGCTACGACTTCCCCGAGCTGCGCATCGTGATGCGCCACGGCGCCGAGCCGTGGGAGGAGCTGGCGGTGAAGCTCATGCTCAAGTGGCCGGGGCTCCACTACATGCCGTCGGCCTTCGCCCCGAAGTACTACCCCGAGGCCATCATCGAGTACGCCAACAGCCGAGGCGCCGACAAGGTCATGTACGCCGGCTACTACCCAGCGGGGCTGACCCTCGAGCGCATCTTCACCGAGATGCGCAACGTCCCGCTCAAGGACGAGGTGTGGCCCAAGTTCCTCCGCGAGAACGCCATGCGCGTCTTCAAGATGGACGGCGTCCCGACCGCGGGACAGAGCTGATGGGCACCGCCGTGATCACCGGGGCCGGCCAGGGGTTGGGTCGGGCCGACGCCGTCCGCCTGTCCAACGACGGTTTCGATGTCGTGTGCCTCGACCTGGCCATGGACGCCGCTCGCGAGACGGCCGAGATGGTGGGTGGCATCGCCTTCCAGTGCGACGTCACCGATCGTGACGCCGTGTTCGCGGTGGCCGAGCAGGTGCCCGAATGCGCCGCTCTGGTGAACAACGCCGGCATCTGGAAGTTCCACTCGATCCTCGACATGACGCCCGATCAGGCCCGTTCGGTGTTCGACGTGAACGTCCTCGGGATCGTCTGGTGCACGCAGGCCTTCGTGCCCAAGATGAAGGCCGGCGGTGGGGGCAGCATCGTCAACATGTCGTCGGGCGCGGCGTGGACCAGTTCGCCCGGGCTCGGCCTCTACCCGGCCACCAAGTCGTCGGTCGAGTCGCTCACCAAGACGATGGCCCTCGAGCTCGGGCCCGACAACATCCGGGCCAACGCCATCGGGCCCGGCCTCATCGTCAGCGACGGCACCGCTGCCAACTATGAGGGTGACGCCGCCGCCAAGCGGGCCCGGGGAGTACCCATGGGGCGCGTGGGCACGCCGGCCGACATCGCCGACGTGGTGTCCTTCCTGTGCGGGGACGACTCCCGCTACGTGAGCGGACAGGTCATCTACGTCGACGGCGCCATCACCGCCGGTACCGCCGCCCGCTGATCGTGGCCGGTCGGGTCGCGGAGCTCCTGGCCCGGCGGGTCGCCCGAGAGGGCCCGGTGGCGGTGAGCTCGGGCGACGTGCTGCGCTGGTCGGAGGCGCACCGCGAGACCGCGCCTCGTCACTGGCCGGACCGGACCGACCACTGGGTCGCGCCGCCGCTCATGGTGACGTCGTTCATCCGGCCGCTGGAGTGGATGCCCGACCGACCGGGGCCACCGGCTGACCGGGGCTCCGGACTCCACGAGCAGTTGAAGGCCGAGCTCGGCTACCCCCTCGGAATCGCCGTCGGGTACGAGATGGAACTGCACGGCCTGTTGGGCGCCGGCGACCGGCTCGACGCCGTCGAGCGCATCGCGTCGGTGGGCGAGGAGGAGAACACCCGCCTCGGGCGTGGTCGCCGGTGGGTCATCGAGAACGTGTGCACCCTCCGGGGCAGTGGCGATCTCGTTGCCGTCGAACGGTTCTCGATGCTCGGCTACGACCCTGCCTCCGCCGGCCCCTCATCGCCCGCCCCCCACCCCGATGGTCCAGCACGTCACCCTGGAGGCGACGGGGTGAACCAGCAGGAGGAAGGCGAGCCCGACCGGGTGGAGGAGTGGGAGGTCACCGCGGTCACGATCGCCATGGGGGCGTCGGCCAACCGGGTCTGGGTTCCCGCCCATCTGGACCGTGACGTGGCCCGCGCCGCCGGGGTGCGTGACCAGTTCCTCGACACGTCCAGCCAGGTCGGCATCCTGGCCGGCGTCGCCGGGCGCGCCGCCGGACCCGACAGCCGACCGGGCCGGGTG
The DNA here is from genome assembly GCA_963793025.1 of uncultured Actinomycetes bacterium. Classification (GTDB taxonomy): domain Bacteria; phylum Actinomycetota; class Acidimicrobiia; order Acidimicrobiales; family Acidimicrobilacustridaceae; genus CAWBYL01. Next base: position 139,317 of record CAWBYL010000003.1, on the reverse strand, counting down.
GCGCTGCGCATGCGTCGTCCGATCTGCCCGGGAGACGTGGTGCGCGTGGAAGCTCGGGTCGGCCCCGTCACCGTCGATGCCATCGGGGTGAGCTGGGTGCCGGTCGCGGTGTCGGCCCTGGTGGGCGACCGCCTTCACTCCACGGTGGCGGCGTCGATCGCCGTCGCCGGCCCGGCCGGCGGACCCGTCGACCCGTGGCTCCTCGGCGCCGACGCCTGGCGACCCTGAGTCGGTGGCCCGGAGACCGGTCCCGCGTCGACCAGGGCCCGCTCCGTGCGGTTGGTGACCTGATCGCCCAGGTGGTCGACCAGGAAGGGGAGCTGCAGGGCGAGAGCCGCCACGACGACCAACCCGAGCGCCTTCCTCGGGAGCTGGGCCAGCCCGTCGACGCCGAGCAGGACGAGGGGTGGGATGCAGGGCAGCAGGTAGAAGGGCCCGACCCGCATGTAGAAGCCGGCCTGCACGGCGTGGGCGTTGGCCCAGGTGAAGAGGAACACGATCGGGATGGTCAGGCCCAGGGCCACGAGCAGCATGTGGGCAGGACTGCGCCGCCGGACCCACGCCGCGATGACGGCCCCGACAGCCAGAGCCGGTCCGAGCAGCGTCCACATCACCAGGTCGAAGGTCGCCCTCGGCGTCGTCCGTAGGCCCTTCACCAGGGTGAACGTCTCGGCCGCATCGGTGGTGAAGACCCGGCGCGAGCCCCATCCGATCCGGTCGGTGGGCGACACCAGGGTGAAGGGGATCTGCAGGGCGTCGCCGGTGATGTGGTGGTCGAGGACCAGGACGGCCACGAAGCCCGGCACGGTGCCGGCCAGCAGCGCGGCTGCCTGCAGGCCTCGGGCCCGAGGGGTCGCACCGGGCCGTAGGGCGCACCAGATCACGAAGACGCCGATCCAGGCGACCACCTCGACCTGGCGGACGAGCAGTGTCGCGCCGAGCAACAGTCCCGCCGCGGTCACGCCGGCCAGTGCCCCGCCGGGCCAGCCGGCGGGATCGACAGGGGCGCCACGGGCCCGGCCGTGAGGTCCGGTGGCGGCCAGCACGAGCCAGAGCGCGGTCGTCAGGCAGGCGAGGGCGGGCACGTAGCTGAGCAGGGCGGTGCCGTTCGACAACACGACGGGAGACGCCGCCACCAGAGCCGCGGCCAGGGCGCGTCGCCATGGCGACCAACCCAGCGCGCCGGCCGCCCCCGACGTGGCCACCGCCACCAGCCCCAGGGTGGCGGCGAGGGCCAACCCGATGTCACCGCTGAGCCAGATGCTGACCGCGCCCAGCGTTGCGGTGCCGGGCAGGTACTTGAAGGCCCGGCCGTCCGGCGCGGGAGCGGTGAACGGTGCCACCGTCGGAGACAACTGGACCTCGTCGGGGACCACCAGGTGGCCTTCGAGGAGCTGCTCGGCCTGGACTTCGTAGGCGACGTGGTCTACCACCGGGTGACGAGTGTCGTAGAACACGCCGTGCCAGCCCACCAACACGGCGATGCAGGCACCGGCCACGAGCAGGGTCGGACCCCAGGCCCGCAGTCGAGGACCGACCGGACGCGAGGGTCGGGACGCGAGGGTCGCACCCCCGCGCGGCGGCGGAGCGAGCGAATCGACGGCGGTGCCGGCGTCGCCTGCAGCGACCATCTGTTGTCCCCCATGCTCGCGTGTGCGTGCGTCCCCTACGTGCTCCCCCGACGCGGACGCTACTGCGGCGGCGAGAGCCGAGAAGGCTTGGTGAATCGCGGCCCCTCGACGATTGGCCGCTTCGGCATCGGCTGGAGGTCCATGATGTTGCGATGGGAACCAATGCTTCTCCGGAACCGGCGCGCGATCGGGCCGCTGAGCCCGCAGTGACGGCCGAGTCGTCGTCGGCGCGGGCGGGTCGGGGACGGCGCATCGCCGGAGGGGTGCTGCTGTTCATCAGCGTGCTGCTGGTTCCCATCGGGGTGGTGGCCATCTGGGGCAAGAACGAGATCCTCGATACCAACCGCTACGTCAGGACGGTGGCGCCACTGGCGTCCAACCCGGCGGTGCAGGCCCGGGTCTCCGATCGGATCTCCACCGCCTTGTTCGACGCCGTCGACCTCCAGTCCGAGGTGGAGAACCTCCTGCCCGACCAAGCCAGTCGACTGGCCGCCCCCATCACCTCGGGCGTGCAGAGCTTCGTGTCGGGCCAGATCGACGACTTCGTCGCCAGCGACCGCTTCCAGACGCTGTGGGAGAACGCCAACCGGCGGGCCCACGACCAGGTCGTGAAGGTGCTGACCGGTGACGGCGGGGTCGTCACCATCAAGGACGGCATGGTGGTCGTCGACCTCCAGGAGGTCGCGGTGCAGGTGCGTGACATCCTCGACCAGCGAGGCGTCACCCTCTTCGACTCGCTGTCGCTCGACCGTCTCGACATACAGATCGAGCTGTTCGACGCGTCGAGCATCCAGCAGGCGAGGTTCATCTTCAAGATCCTCGAGACCCTCGCCTGGGCGATCCCGGTCGTGGTCCTCGTCCTGTTGGCGGCGGGGCTGTGGCTGTCCTCGGATCGGCGCCGATCGCTGTTCCGCTGGGCGGTCGGGGTGGCGGTGGCCTGCCTCGCCCTCGGACTGATCCTGACCATTGGTCGGGCCATCGCGGTGAGCGGCCTGGCCAACTCGTCGGGCACCGAGGCGGCGACGGCGTCGTTCAACATCCTCACCCGCTTCCTGCGTGACTCCAACCGGGCGCTCATCGTGTTCGGCCTCCTGGTGGCCCTCGTGGTGGGGCTGACCGGCGACTCCCGCCCGGCGGTGGCCATCCGCCGCTACCTCGGCGACGACGCCGGGGACACCAAGGTCGGCGGCTATCTGGGCCGCAACATCCGCAACGTGTGGATCGGTCTCACCGTCGTCATGGCGCTGTTCTTCATGTTCTCCAACGACCCCAGCCGTACCTTCACGGTCGTGGTGGTCGGGGTCTACCTGATCGCTCTGGCCGCGTCGGTCGTGATGGTCGGCGGGTTCGGCGAGGCATGGAGCCGGCTCACGGCACCGTGGAGCGATCACGAGGGCTCCGACCCGCCGGCGGCTCCGGCGCCACCCTCGCCTCCGGTCGACGGCGCCTGATCGGCTGGGGTCGGCGCTGGTGTCCTACGTTCTGACCCCATGTCGCCCCAGCCCTTCACCCTCCACGTCGACGACGCCGTCCTCGACGACCTGAACCGCCGCCTGGACCACGCCCGCTGGCCCGACCAGGCCCCCGGCGAGGAGTGGTCGCTCGGCATCCCGGTCGAGGTGGTGGCCGAGGCTGTCGAGCACTGGCGCCACCACTATGACTGGCGGGCCCGGGAGGCCCAGATGAACCGCTGGCCCCACTTCCTCACCGAAGCGGCGGGCGAGCAGGTCCACTTCATCCACGCCCGGTCACCCGAGCCCGACGCCACGCCCATCGTGTTGACCCACGGTTGGCCTGGTTCGTTCGTCGAGTTCCTCGACGTGATCGGCCCGCTCACCGATCCGGCGGCCCACGGCGGTGACGCCGCCGACGCCTTCCACGTCGTGGTGCCCTCCATGCCGGGCTACGGCTTCTCGGGGCCGACCCGCCAGCCGGGCTTCGACGTCTCCCGGGTGGCCGACTCCCTCGCCGAGGTCATGGCCCAGCTGGGGTACGAGCGCTACATCGCCCAGGGTGGCGACTGGGGGGCGATCGTCACCCGCCATCTCGGGGAGTCCCATGCCGACCGGCTGATCGGCGTGCACTTCAACATGCTCTTCGCCTTCCCCGGTGCCGATGAGACCGATGCCATGGCCGGGGTCACCGACGCGGAGATGGAGCGCTTCGGTGCCGCGGCGACCCGTATCGCCGACGGGACGGGCTACATGGCCATCCAGAGCACCAAGCCCCAGACGCTCGCCTACGGTCTGACCGACTCGCCCACCGGGCTGGCGGCGTGGATCCTCGAGAAGTTCCAGGTGTGGAGCGACCTCGAACCGGGAGGGCTGGCCGCCACCTACGGCTGGGACCGACTGCTCGACAACCTGATGGCCTACTGGGTCACCAACACCGTGGGCTCGGCCGCCCGGCTGTACGCCGAGTCGCGCCGGGCGGGGCACGCCGCCGACCAGCCCTGGACCGGTCGGGTCGACGTGCCCACGGGCTACGCCAACCACCCCTACGAGCTCATGCAGACGCCGCGGGCGTGGGCCGACAAGCGCTACCGCATCGTGCACTGGACCGAACAACCCCGGGGCGGGCACTTCGCCGCCTTCGAGCGCCCGGAGCCCTTCGTCGAGGACCTCCGCGCCTTCCGGCGTGTGGTCGCCTGACCGGGCGTCGCCCGATTCCGGAGGTCAGGCTCCGGTGGCGGCCCGTTGGGCGGCGAGTGGGTTGAAGAACTCGCGCTGGCGACAGATCAGCCCGTCACGGAAGCCGAACACGGCGATGTAGCTGTTGGCGTAGGCCGCCCCGTTGGGGTTGTAGGTGCCCGTGCCCGAGAACTCGATGATGAGCTCGTCGGGATCGACGCTCTCGTGGACCAGGGTGATGGTGAGCTCGATGGCGAAGGCGGCGAGGGCGTTGGCCAGATAGGGGAGGGCGACGTCCTTGCCCTCGATCCGCTTGGGCGGATCGGTGTAGGGCAGCTCGAGCACCATGTCGTCGGTGTAGTTGGCGAGCTGGGCGGCGGCGTCACCGGCCCCGATGCCGGCGAAGGCGCGACGCACCGAGGTCAGGTTCCGCGCTCGGGTCTCGTCGTCGGTCATCGGTCCCCCGTGGGCGTGATGGTGATCGTGAAGGTACGGCGACGGGCTGGTGTCAGCCCCGTCCGCGACCGGCGCGGCCCCGGTCGGGTACGAGCGCGACCAGGCGGGCGCCCACCGACTCGATCACGTCGTCGGGTGGGGTCACGTCGTCCTCGACCAGGGCCACGAGGGCTTCGTGCTCCTCGGGGCTGAGCGCCAGCAGCCGGCCCTGGTAGCGGGCGGCGCTGGTGCGGGTGAACACGCGGGGAGAGCGCAACTTGTTGGCCACGGCATCGAGGACGTCTTCGTCGGCATCGCCGGGGGCGTCGTTGACCAGGTCGAGCATCTCCCAGATCTGGCGGGGCGTGAGCACCACGCCGAGAAGCTCGGTCTCGGTGGTCGTCGTCATCGAGGGACTCTCCGTATCGCGCGGCGGTTCGTAGATCACCGACACCGGTGTCGGGCTGTTCATTCCCGTCCCGCCCGAACTCCGTGTCCCCACTGTCCTAGCCCCAACGGCCCCTCCGGTGCACGTCGAGCGTCAGCGGCGGGGGAGGGCACGATCGACGAACTGGCGAGCGCCGGTGTCGAGCACCCAGTCGTGACCTCGGCGCACGACCGGTCGAGCGGCCCGGGCGATCAGCCGCAGGGCCGGGTTCCCGGGGGCCAGGTCGGACACGAGGTGCAGGCGACAGGCATCGCCGGCGGCGGTGGTGTCGACCAGGTCGAGACGGGCCACTCCCTCCACGTCGCCGTGGACCGTCGCTTCCACCGCGTCGGGCGCAGCCACCTTCTCGATGTGGATGGTGAACCGCACGACGTAGGGCACCGGTGGGGACACCACGCACCACCACCGCTCGCCGGCCGCCAGCCGGTCGCCGTCGAACTCGAGCAGCCAGGGCCACCACGTCCGGTAGCGGGGTGTCGTCGTGAACGACTCCCACACGGTTTCGCGGTCGGCGGGGAAGTCGTACCAGCGGTCGGACCGCACGTGGACCATCGACCCTCCCCTCCGGCGCGACGTCGTCTCGACGGTGAGCGTAGGTTGAGTCGTCCGACGACTCGTCCGGGGGGAAGCGATGGCCGAGATCAGCGGGACCTTCGACGAACGGTTCGCTCCTGTCGCCACGGTGCTGGCTGACAACCTCGACCGGGGCGCCGACATCGGTGCGTCGGTCTGTGTGATCCACCGGGGGGAGACGGTGGTCGACGTGTGGGGCGGCACGATCGACGAGGCCGGGACGCCGTGGGCCGAGGACACCATCACCAACGTGTGGTCCACGACCAAGACCATGGCGGCGCTGACCGTCCTGCTCCTGGCCGACCGGGGCGAGATCGACCTGTACGCGCCGGTGGCCCGCTACTGGCCGGAGTTCGCCGCCGCGGGCAAGGAGGGCGTCGAGGTCCGCCATCTCATGGCCCACACGTCGGGTCTGTCGGGCTGGCAGGAACCGATGACCGAGACCGACCTGTACGACTGGGAGAAGGCCACCGGTCTGCTGGCCGCCCAGGCGCCGTGGTGGGAGCCGGGCACGGCGTCGGGCTACCACGCCGTGACCCAGGGCTTCCTGCTGGGCGAGGTCGTCCGCCGGGTCGCCGGGGTGACCCTCGGTGAGCTGTTCGCCACCGAGCTGGCCGGTCCCCGCCGCGCCGACTTCCACATCGGGACCCCACCGGAGCACGACGCCCGGGTGGCGCGGCAGATCCCGCCCCCGGGCGACCCGGTGGTCGGCGCGGACCAGCCGGGAGACTGGCCAGCGGACAGCGTGAGGGTCCGTACCTTCACCAACCCCCCGTCGGTGGCCAGCTGGTCGTGGAACGAAGCGTGGCGGCGGGCCGAGATCGCGGCCTCGAACGGGCACGGCAACGCCCGGTCGGTGGCCCGGGTGCAGGCGATCCTGTCCCACGGGGGCGAGATCGACGGGGTCCGCTACCTGTCACGAGCCGGCTGCGAGGCCGTCTTCGACGAGCAGAGCTCCGGGGAGGACCTGGTGCTCGGGTTCCCGCTCAGCTTCGGCATCGGGTACGGGCTGCACAGCGACGCCATGCCGGTCGGTGCCAACCGCCACACCTGCTACTGGCGAGGATGGGGAGGGTCGATCGCGGTCAACGACCTCGACAACGAGCTCACGGTGGCCTACGTGATGAACCGCATGCACGGCGGCCCCACCCCCGACGACCGCGCCGCCTCCGTCGTCTCCGCCGCCCTCACCGCCGCGGCGTCTTTGCACTGAAACCTCTCGTCGCAGCGGTCGGTGGTGAAGTCGTCCCCGCATCGCGGCGCTCCGCGCCGCAGACAGCACTGTCGCACCCCCTTCGTAGGGTCACTGGTGTCCAGAGACGGCCGTCCTACGATCGGTTGAGCGATGCGGATCCTGCACACGAGCGACTGGCACCTCGGTCGAAGCTTCGGGCCCGTGTCGCTGCACGCCGATCAGGCCGTCTTCCTCGACTGGATGGTCGAGCTGGCCGTGGCCGAGTCCGTCGACGTGGTCGTCGTGGCCGGCGACCTGTACGACCGGGCCATCCCGCCCACCGAGTCGGTGGCCCTGCTGCGCGACACGCTCGCGCGCCTGGTGGCTCGTGGCATCCGCGTGGTCGCCATCGCCGGCAACCACGACGGCCCCGACCGGGTGTCGGCCTACGACGGGCTCACCGACCTGGCCGGCGTCCACGTGCGGGGGGGCTACGCCCGGGCCGGCGAGGCCGTGGTCATCGAGGCCGACGACGGCCCGCTCCACGTCGTGCCCGTCCCCTACCTCGACCCGGTGCTGGCCCCGGGGGACTGGGCGCCGGTCGAGTCCGGTCCCCTTCCGGCTCCGGTGGTCGACGTCGGTGCACCGGCTCCGCTGGCCGAGCCGATCGCGCTGTCGTTGTTCGACGAGATCGAGGCCGAGGTGGCCACCCCCCCGGTCGTCGGTTCCGATCGGTCCCGCAGCGTGGCCAACCGCACCCACCACGGCATGGTCGAGGCGGCCCTCGCCCGGGCGCGAGCCGCACGGCTCGGTCCCCGGTCGATCCTCGTCGCCCACGCCTTCGTCACCGGCGGGCAGTCGTCGGATTCCGAGCGTCTCCTCACCGTGGGCGGCACCGGCCAGGTCACCGGCGAGGTGTTCGACGGGTTCTCCTATGTGGCCCTCGGGCACCTGCACCGTCCGCAGGCGGTGGGGTCCGACACCGTCCGCTATTCCGGAACCCCGCTGCCGTACTCGTTCTCGGAGACCCACACCAAGCAGGTGGTGCTCGTCGACCTGGCGCCCGACGGCACCGCTGACGTACGCCCCGTCGACGTGCCGACCGGACGTCCGGTGGCCACGGTCACCGGACGGCTCGAGGAGCTGCTCGCCAGCCGGCGTCACCACGGGGTGACCGACCACTTCGTGCGGGCGGTGCTGACCGACCCCGCCTACGTGGTCGACGCCAAGGGGCGCCTCCTCGATCGGTTCCCCCACGTCGTCGAGATCGTGCTGGCCCCCGAGCGAGGAGGCGATGATCCCGACGATGGTGCGGTCCCCGCCGTCCGGGGTCGCCTGTCGCCTCTCGACGCCACCCTGGGCTTCTGGCGTTCGGTCGCCGGCGAGGAGCCCGACACCCTCGAGCGGGCGCTGTTGGAGAGCGCGCTGGCCCACGTGGCGTCGGCCGAGGTCGACGCATGAGGCCGGTCGAGCTGCACCTCCAGGCCTTCGGGGTCTATCCGGGTGAGGAGACAGTCGACTTCGCGGCCCTGGGCGCGCTGGGGCTCTTCGTGGTGTCCGGGCCCACCGGGGCGGGCAAGACCACCGTGTTCGACGCCATGGCCTACGCGCTGTTCGGCGGGCTGCCCGGTGATCGGACGGCCACCGACATCCGCTCCCACCATGCGGATCCGACGGCGCAGTGCGCGGTCGAGCTGACCTTCGAGGTGGAGGGCGAGCGCTATCGCGTGCGGCGCTCGCCCGAGCAGACCCGACCCAAGAAGCGCGGCTCGGGAACCACACCGCAGGCGGCGTCGGCGGCCCTCGCCCGAATCCACGCCGACGGCACCGAGGAGCCGCTCGCGTCCGGCGTCCGCCCCGTGACCGAAGCCTGCGAGGCGCTGGTGGGCCTCACGGTGCACCAGTTCGAGCGGGTCGTTCTGCTACCCCAGGGCAAGTTCCAGCGGTTCCTCCTGGCCGGCACCGCCGATCGCCGCCCGCTCCTCCAGCAGCTGTTCGGCACCCGCCTGTACAGCCAGGCGGTCGACGAGCTGAAGCGTCGGGCGGCCGACCTGCGCCGCCAGGTCGAAAAGGTCGACAGCGAGGCCGATCGTCATCGCCGCAACGCCCAGGAGCACGTCTCGGCCGTGGTGCGGGGCCTGGCCGAAGACCCGGCGGTGGTCGCCGACGTCGACGACGACGTGGAGCTCATCGCCGCTCGTCTGGACAAGGTCCGTCCCGATCTGGAGGATCTCGAGGAGGCGGCTCGGGTCGCCGCCGCCACGGCCGAGGATGCGGCGTCGGCCGCCACCGCCGCCGTGGCCGACGCCAAACGGTGGGACTCCCGACGCCAGCTCGAGGAGGCTCGCGCCGAGCTCGTCCGGCGGGCCCCGCTGGTCGCCGAAGGGCGGGCCCTGCTGGAGGCGGCGGTGGCCGCCGAGCCCGTCGCCAGGGCGGCCGACCAGCTCGACGCCGCCGCCGCTCGGCGAGCCGCCGCTCGACGGGCCGTCGTCTCGGCTCGCGACGAGGTCGACTCACTGGTGGCGGCCGCGACCGTCGAGCTCGTCCCCGACGCCGATGCGGGGGCCGTCTCGGCGGCCCTGGCCCAGGCCGGCCACGAGGTCGAGGGCGACCGCGAGCGCATCGACGCCGTTCGTCGGGCCGACGAGAAGCGGGCCGCCGCCGAGGCCGACCTGGCCCGAATCGACGCCCGAGGGACCGCCCTGGCCGGTGAGGTCGTCACCGTGGCCAACACGATGGCTCATCAGGCGGCTCGACGGGCCGAGCTCGAACCGGTGGCGGCCGAGGCGGTGACGCTCGCCGCCGCCGTCGAGCGGTCCGGGGACCAGCTGACCGCTCGCCGTCGTCTGGTCCAGCTCGAGTCGGCGGTGCCCGAGCTCCAGGCGGCGGGGAAGGCCGCCACCGCGCACCTGCAGGCCGTAACCGAAGCGTTCGTCGCCGGGGCCGCCCCGCGCTTGGCGGCCACGTTGGCGGACGGCGACGCCTGCCCCGTCTGCGGCAGCGACGAGCATCCGGCCCCGGCGGTGGCCCACGGCGAGGGCGAGATGGTCGATGTCGACGCCCTCGAGGCTGCCCAGACCGCCGACCAGGCGGCGCGTCGCCGCCTCACCGAGCGGGTCACCGAGGTCCGTGAGCTCGCCGAGCAGCTCGGTGCGGTCGCCACCCAGGCCCTGGATGAGCTGACCGGCGCCCACGACGTCCTGCGGGCGGCCGCCGCTCGCAGCGCGGCGGCCGCCGCCGCCCTCGACCGGCTGGGTGACGAGGAGGCCGCCGTCGCCGTCCGCCGGTCCCGTCTGGCCGAACGCTCGGCGGCCACCACCGCCGATGCCGCCGCCGCCCGGGTGGTGCTGGCCGCCGCCCAGGAGGCGCTGGCCGCGTTGCGAGCCGCCGGCCCGGTTCCCGACCCGGACGCGCTGGAGACCCGGGCCGCCTTCATCACGCGGGCCCGTTCCGCCGTCGACGTCTGGGTCGCTGCCGTCGCTCGTCTCGACCAGGCCGCAGGAGCGTTCGACTCGGCCGAGTCGGTGCTCGCCGCCACGCTGGCCGAGTCGGACCTCTCCGACGCCACCGCCGCTCGGGCTGATGTCCTCCCCGCCGAGGAGCGCGAGCGCCTCCAGCACCTGACCGTCACCCACGACCAGCGTCTGACCGCGGTGCAGGCCGGCCTCGAGGTTCTGGAGTCGGCTTCGCTGCCCGAGGTCCGTCCCGCCGTCGACGACCTGGTGGCGGCGGCCGAGGTCACCCGCACGACCTCCCAGCGCCTCACCGTGACGGCCAACCAGCTCAGGGAGCGGGCCCGGCAGGCCGTCGGCGCCCTGACCGAGGCCCAAGCGGTCCTCGACGAGGCCGTGGGGTTGGTCGACGCCTGCGAGCGGGCCGAGCGGGTCGCCCGCACCTGCGACGGACAGGGTCCCACTCGCATCGGGCTCGAGACCTGGGTGCTGGCCGGCGAGCTCGAACGGGTCACCGAGGCGGCCAACGTCCACCTGGCCCGCATGACCGGCGGCCGCTACCGCCTGGAGCGCACCGATGACGCCGGGGCCCGGAACCGACCGGCTGGGCTCGACCTGGCCGTCTTCGACAGCCACACCGGCCGCAGCCGGTCCCCGGGCACGCTGTCGGGAGGGGAGCAGTTCCAGGCCTCCCTCGCCCTGGCCCTGGGACTGGCCGACGTCGTGAGCCTGGGCGGATCGGGGTCGGGGCGTCGCTTCGAGGCCCTGTTCGTGGACGAGGGGTTCGGTTCGCTCGACCCCGACGCCCTCGATCAGGCCGTCGATGCCCTCCACCAGATCCGCTCGTCGGGTCGGATGGTCGGGGTCATCACCCACGTGGAGGCCATGAAGCAGCAGCTCCCCATCGGCATCGAGGCCATCCGTCGGGAGGACGGGCGGGGCTCGACGCTGCATGCGGCCTGACCGCCGCGGATCGAGGCGACCGGCGCCCCGCTAGGGCGCGACCGTGCCCCGGTCCCCCATGTCGGGGGCGTCCTGGGTGAGGGCCGCCTTGCCGAGCTGGAAGAGCTGGGCCAGCTTGCCCGGCGCGCTCCAGTAGTCGGCGTGGCCCACGTCGATACGCAGGGCACCGGGGGGAGTGTCCTCGTCGAACCAGGCATCGCTGACCGGATCCCCGAGGTCGTCGATGACCGCCGGGTCCTGGACGAGCGTGGCCGTGCCGGTCACCGAGACCCACGTGTCGTCGTCGACGAAGGCCACGTTGGCGGTGTCGATGCGGTCGGCCACCCAGTCCGCCTGGGCGTCGACCAGGAACCAGACGGTTCCCTCGGCATCGACTCGTTGAACGGTGAGCGGGCGGCTGGCGAGGGCCCCCGTCGCGTCGGGCGTGGTGAGCATGGCGATGCGGACGCCCTTCACCAGCTCGGCCAGTCGAGCGCCGTCGTCGTGAGTCTCGGTGTCGGTCATGGAACCTCCTGTCGAGTGCGTGGAGGGGACCTACCCAACGATCGCCGTCTTCGATCTCGGCACCGGCGAGGATGAAGCGTGGACGACATCGCCATCAGCACCGACACCATCCGGCTGGGTCAGCTGCTCCAGCTCGCCGGCCTGGCCGACTCCGGCTCCGATGCGAAGTTCCTGCTCGCCGGGGGCGAGGTGCGCGTCGGGGGCGAGCCGGAGGCCCGACGGGGGCGGACGCTGCGCCCGGGCGACGTCGTCGCCGTCGGTGATCGCTCGGTTCGGGTGGTGGCCGGTCCGGCCGAGGGGTGAGGAGGTCGGACTCCTGGGCACCGTCGGTCAGCGATCCTCGGGCCGACCCCGCGAGTGGGGCTCGTCGAGCATGCGCTCACGGAGGCTGTCGTAGATCGGGGGCGACCGGAGCAGGGTGGTGGCGAGGGTCGCCGCGAACGTGGCGGCGAGGAGAGGGACGGTGAGCGACGTGGTCGCGGTCATCTCCACGATGAGCACCAGCCCGGTGAACGGGGCCCGGACCACCGCGGCGAACAGGGCGGCCATACCGACGATGGCGAGCGGCGCCCCCGACGAGCCCATCCCGGGGACGATGCCCTCGAGCACGCCATGGAAGAGGGTGCCCCAGAGGGCACCCACCGCGAGGACGGGCGCGAAGAGGCCGCCGGGCGTGCCCGCCGCGTAGGAGATGGGACCGGCGAAGAAGCGAACGACGAGGTAGCCGGTGACGGCGGGGAGCAGGAAGCGGTCGCCGTCGAGGACCAGTTGGGTGAGGCCGTCGCCCCCACCGGCGACCAGCGGGTCGACGACGAGAGCCGTCCCCACCGCGGCGCCGATCACGCCAGCCTTGGTGACGGGCCCGACGGCGCGGATCCGATCGGCGAGGACGAGGGAGCCGACGACGAGACGGTTGTAGATCACGCCGAGCCCGCCGGTGAGCAGCCCGAACACGACGAACACGATGAGCATCCCGGCCGACGGCGACCCGATCGGGCCCACGACGAAGTCGGGGCGGTCGCCGAGGACCAGACGGGCGCAGGCCACCGCGGTGGCGCAGGCGATGAGGGTGGCGAGGACCAGGCGGGGTCGGAACGAACGAGTCACCTCTTCGAACACGAACAGGGCCCCGCCGATCGGGGCGTTGAAGGCCACCGCCAGCCCAGCCCCGGCGAGGGCGGTCTGCAGGAGGCGGACATCGGTGTCGGCCAATCGGAACCGGCGGCCGGATTCGGCGCCGATCACGGCCCCCATGTGCACGGTGGGACCCTCACGGCCGAGAACGAGGCCGGATCCGATGGCGGCCAGGCCACCGACGAACTTGGCGGGCAAGAGTCTCAGGGGTGGGGTCGCGACCTCCCGGTGCCAGACCGCCTCGACGTGTTGGATCCCGCTGCCGCCGGCCAGGGGCAGCCAACGAACCACCAGGCGGGCGAACGCCGCTCCGGCGGCGGCCACGGCGACGGGCACGAGCCAGGCCGGACCGGGGGCGTCGTGGGCCCAGTGGGTGAGGTCGATCCGCCACTCGGCGGCCCGGATGAGGCACCACCGGAACCCGCCGCCGACGAAGCCCACCCCGACGCCGGCGAGGGCGGCCACGACGGCCACCGCGGTCAGCGCCGGTGCGGATGGGTCGCCGTCGTCGGGGACCGGATCGTCGGGCACGCTCATCGAGAACGGCGCCGGGTCGGTCCCGTCCTGCACCTCGCGTCCGCCCAGGCCGCCGGGTCGTCCCGTGGGCCGCTGGTGCGTCGGCTCGCCCCCGCCGGCGTGTCGGCCATGGTCGCGAGTCTCGCGCCCGGGGCCGGGGAGCCCGTGGCTTTCGATCTCCTCGATCGGGAGGGGGTTGTCAGATCAGAACTAACGATATATCGTGATCGCACGGAACCGGTTGGCAAGCGATCGGTCACCTTGTCGAAAGGACTGTGTCATGGAAAACGACACGAGAAGCACCACACCAGGCCCCGGACGGCCCACTCCCGGCGGTCGATTCGGCTCCCCGAGAGGCTTCGGCCGCGGTCGCCCCGTCTTCGACGGTGGGCGGGGCTGGGGACCCTGGGGCTCGGACTGGGGCGGGGCCGGCGGCCCGGGTCGGGGTCGGGGCCGGGGTCGGGGTCGGGGCCGGGCCCGACGGGGTGATGTCCGCCTCGCCGTCATCGCCCTCCTGGCCGAGCGTCCGATGCACGGCTACGAGATCATCCGTGAGATCGAGCAGCGCACCGAGGGAGTGTGGAAGCCGAGCCCTGGTTCGGTCTACCCGACCCTGCAGATGCTCGAGGAGGAAGGGCTGGTGGTCGGCGACGACCAGGACGGCAAGCGCCGGTTCTCCCTCACCGACGAGGGACGCGCCGCCCAGGCGGATCAGGGCGACACCGCGCCCTGGGATGCCGTCACCGAGGGCGTCGATCCCGGGCAGCGAGAGCTGTGGGACGCCTTCAGCCAGCTGGCCATGGCCTGTCGCCAGATCTCGACGGCCGCCTCGGCCGAGCAGCGAGGTCGGGCGATGGAGATCCTCACCGACACCCGTCGCAAGCTGTACGGCATCCTCGCCGAGGACTGATCCAGTCCTCGGGAGGGAACTGAGGGTCGACGGCCGGTGCCGTCGGCCCTCACGCCGCGTCCGGGGCGGGTTCGTCCTGGTGACGGTGGGCGTGGAGAGCACAGGCGACCACCACCGTCGTCGGGAGCAGCAGCCACGCCGGCTCGGCGCCCAGAGCGGCCGCCACCGCGGCGCCGGCGGCGTAGGACGCCACCGTGGCGCCGAGCACGCCGATCACGTGGCGGTGCGCCTGCCGCCGGGCGCGGCCCTCGGTCGTGCGGGCCAGCACCGCTGACTGGCCGATCCTGGTCACCGCCCCGGACTGGAAGGTGGTGCCCACGGCCACCGCCCCGACCTTGCCGATCACCGCAGTCTGCGCGCCCATGGCCAAGGCCCCGAGCACGAGGAGGGGGTAGTCGCCGGGCACCACGTCGGGGGTGTCGCCCGGGTGGGTGACCACCAGTACGGCGAGCAGGGCCACCAGCAGCAGCGTCTCGGCGCCGAGCAACAGGTCCGGGCGGAAGCGACGGTGCCCCCGTCGGCGGCGGTCGTGGAACGCAGTGGCCCCGGCCACGCCCGCAATGAAGGCGACGATGGCGACGAGGTGCCCTCCGACCTCGTCCCAGTTCCCGACTCCGAAGGCCATTCCGAACAGCACGAGGTTGCCGCTCATGTTGGCCACGAACACCTGGGCCACGTGCAGGAACAGGTGAGCGTCCACGAACCCCGCGGCGGCGGTGAGGGCCATGGCGGCGACGAGCGGCCCGGGCAGCTGGACGGTTTCGTCGCTCACGGAGCGGAACGCTACGCGGCACCGCCCCGAGGGCATCGGACCACCCGGGCCGAACGGCGAGGGGCGCACGACCGGCATGCGCCCCTCGCTCGTTGCCCGGCGCCGCCACCGGCGACGGCGCTCGCCGGCCGACGCCGCCCGGGGGTGGTGGTCAGGCGGCCCCCGCTCCGGCCGGGGCGACGAAGGCCACGCCGTGGCGAGTGGCCACCTCGATCATCACCGGGACGATCTCGTCCATGGGGCCGTCGGGAACCTCGGCGTCGAGGTCGGTGAAGAGCCGACCCATGGCCGCGCCGAGGCTGAAGGCGAGGAATCGGCACGTGGGACTGACGACGGTGAAGGTGTGGGCGGCGTTCGGGGGAACTGTGAGGGTGTCGCCCGGCCCGAGTCGGAACTGCCGGGCACCCACGGTGACGTGGAGTGAGCCGTCCAGGACGTAGTAGGCCTCGGCCCAGTCGTGGCGGTGCGGGGGGATGCCGCCCCCCGCGGCCGCCTCGATCTCGAACAGCTCGTAGGTGGCCGAGGTGTCGCGGGAGGCGACCTTCTCGGTGGCGGTGCTGTCCACCGTGTCGAGGCGGGTGCCGGCGCCGGCATCGATCATGCGGGTGTGGTGAGCCATGGGAGGAACCTCCAGGTGAGGGGTGACGCCTCGGTCGAGGCACCGCCCACGATCGGCGGGAACGGGAGCGCCGCCCATCCCGGAGAGCTGGGGGTGGCCCGGTCAGCGATCCCCACATTCGTGGGGTTCCCGCCGGCCGACACCTCGGGCACACTGAGCGCCATGTGGAGCGACACTCGGGCCGCCACCGCTCGCCGGGAGCTGGATGTGCTCGCCGGGTCCCGGCTCCCGGTCGACGAGCTCTTCGGGGCGGCCATCGATGTCGTGTCGAGCGTCGTGGCCTTCGACGCCGCCTGCTGGGGCCGGATGGATCCGGAGACCAACATGGTCACCGGCGGGGTGACCCGTGACTTCGCCCCGTCACCGGAGCAGCAGGGTCGGTATGCGGAGCTCGAGGCGAGCAGCTCGACGCCCGACTCCTTCGCGGTGCTCGCCGCTCGTCGGTCGGGGGCGGCGCGCCTCACCGACCTGGGAGCAACGCGGGCCGCCACCGCCCGTTGGAACGACCTCTACCGACCCCTCGGCATCGGGTACGACCTCCGCGCGCCACTGCGGGCCGGCGGCCGGATCTGGGGTTCGGCCGAGCTCTTCCGGTCACCCGGCTCCCTCGATTTCGACGACCGGGAGGTCGCCTTCGTCGGCGCCGCTGCCGACCAGCTCGGAGCGGCGGTGCGGGTCGCCACCCTGGCGGCGGAGCCGACGGTCGACGCCGATCCTGAAGCGGTCATGGAAGGACCTGCGCTCCTCGTCGTCGGCGGGGACGGCACGCTCGAATCGGTGACTCCGGCGGCAGAGGACTGGCTCGCCCGAGCCGTCTCCGACGGTCTCGAGGGCCTGGGCATGGCGCTACGGGGCGTGGTGGGGGCGGTGGTCTCGGGTCGAGCGTCGGCCCGGGCGCGCTGCCGCATCGAGGGCCGTTGGGTGGCGCTGCACGCCTCGCCGATGCACAACCGGACGAGCTCGGATCTCATAGCCGTCTCGATCGAGGCGGCCGGTGCCGCGGAGGTGTCGCGGCTCCTGCTGGCCGCCTACGGGCTGTCGGATCGTGAACGAGACGTGTGCGTCGAGGTGCTGGCCGGCCGCTCGAGCAAGGAGATCGCCGGTCGCCTCTTCATCTCGACCCACACCGTGCAGGACCACCTCAAGTCGATCTTCGCCAAGTCCGGGGTGAGGAGCCGCCGTGAGCTGGTGGCCCTGCTGCGGCCCGAGGGATAGTCAGCCGACGGTTGTCCGGCGACTCGGTGCGTCAGGCGACGACGCCCAGGGCGCGGGCCCAGGCCAGGTTCTTGCGGGCCGAGGCCACATGGGCTCCGTGCACGATGTAGGCCTCACCGTCGTTGGGATCGCCGTAGGTGATGGGTCCGGCTCCAGGGGTGGCGGCGGCCTCGGTGGCCAACCGGTCGAGGTCGGACCAGTAGTCGATCTCCTCCGCGGTGGGGGTGAACACCTCGTGGGCCAGGGCCACGTGCTCGCGCATGCCGAGCATCATCCCGAAGTAACCCAGGTCGCGCAGCTCGTTGGCGAAGCGCAGGAAGCCCTCGACGTCGTCGGTGGCGCCGCCCCACATACCGCTGATGGGGTAGGCGATGCCGGCCGCCTTGGCATCGATCAGGACCTTCGAGCGCAGGAAGAGGGTCTCGGTGCCCTCGGCCGTCCACCGGTATCCGACGGCCTGGTGGATGTCACCGAAGCGGGAGATGGCGCCGCCCATGAACGCCACCCGGGGGGAGGCGCAGGCGATCTCGTAGGCGTTGCGGAGCGCGTCGGGTGTCTCGAGGATCGGGTAGAGCAGGGTCGTTCCCGGCTCGACGCCCGCTTCGACCTCGACGGCGGTGAGCACGGCGTCGGCCGCGATCACGTCGTCGCGACCGTCGATCTTGGGGACGAGGACACCAGTGAGCTCGGGGCCGACGACGGGCCGCAGGTCGCGGAACATGAACCCGGTGTGTGGACCCCGGACCCGCACGAAGTACGCAGGTCGATCGGCCACCGGACCGAGGGTCCGGAGGAATTCGCCGACGTCCGCCCCGGCGGCGCTGCGCTGCTCGTCGGAGAAGGGTTCCCGGGGCTCCTCCAGGTCGCAGATGATGGCGTCGGCGCCGAAGTCGAGGCTGGCCCGCACCTGGTCGGGGTCGTCGCCGCCCACGAACAAGATGCTGCGGATGGGCTTCACGTCGGTGCTGGTCATCGTCCCCCCGGTGTCGCATCACTTGAGCGATGCAAGTATTCTCGCTCCCGGACGGAGGTCCGTCCAACGAGCTGTCCCGGGGGACACGAGGGGGTTGGCCATGGCCATGACCGAGCACCACGTCGACGCGGCCGAGGTCCGGCGGAGGGTCGGTCACCCCATCGTCGACGGCGACGGCCACTTCCTCGAGTTCATGCCCCTCGTGAACGACGAGATCATGAGCTATCTCGCCGACAGCGGCGGCGCGGCGCTGGCCGAGCGTTACGCCCGCCAGGTGCAGGGCCCGTTCGACACGGCCGTGTTCCAGGCCGATCGTTCGGCCCCGGAGGTCCTCGAGCGGTGGGCGTCGATGCCGTCGTGGTGGGGGAACCCGGTCGCCGATCCCCGGGAACGGGCCACCGCCCATCTGCCCAGCCTCATGTACGAGCGCCTCGACGAGCTGGGCATCGACTTCATGGCGATCTACCCCAGTTGGACCCTCGGGCTGGTCGAGACGGGTGACAACGAGCTGCGGGACCACGCGTGCCGCGGGGTCAACCGATACATCAGCCGACTGTTCGCCGGCTATCAGGACCGCTTCGCGCCGGCCGCCGTCATCCCCATGGACACACCCGACATGGCGGTGGGCGCGCTGCGCCACGCCGTGCAGGAGCTGGGCTTCCGCTCGGTGGTGCTGGCCGGGAACGCCGCCCGTCCCGTCCCCGCCGGGGGGAGTCGCCTCGACGTCTTCGGCCTGGACAGCGCCTACGACTACGACCCGGTGTGGGCGGCGTGCGTCGAGCTCGGCGTGGCCCCGGCCTTCCACTCGTCACTGCAGTACACGCACTCCGCCCGCTCGGTGTCGAGCTACGTCTTCAACCACATCGGGGGGATCGCCGGCAACCATGCCGTGCTGGCCAAGGCCCTGTTCCTGGGCGGGGTGTTCCGGCGCTTCCCCGACCTGCGGGTCGGGTTCCTCGAAGGCGGCGTGGCCTGGGGCGCCAGTCTGCTCGCCGACGTGGTGGGCCACTGGAGCAAGCGGGGCGGCCACGCCATCGACCAGCTCGATCCGTCGCACCTCGACGTCAGCGCCATGCTCGGCCTGGTCGAGCGCTACGGCGACGACCAGATGCGGGCCAACCTCGAACGGCTGGGGGAGTACTTCTCGCGTCCTCCCGGCCGCCCCGCTCAGCTCGACGAGTTCGCCGAGGCCGGAATCACCTCGCTGGAGGACATCCTGCGCCCCTTCGAGGACCGCATGTTCTTCGGTTGCGAGGCCGACGATCCCCTGGTCGGTGTGGCCTACGCCATCGATCTCGAGGGCCGCCCGGCCCGTCTGCGGCCGATGCTCGGTTCGGATGTCTCGCACTGGGACGCCCCGGTGATGGGGGAGGTCATGGTCGAGGCCTACGAGCTGCTCGAGCACGGCGTCATCGACGCCGACCAGTTCCGGGACTTCACCTTCACCAACCCGGTGCTCATGCACGGCGGGGCCAACCCGGCCTTCTTCGCCGGCACCAGCGTGGAGACCGAAGCGGCCGCCGTCCTCGGTTCCTGACCCGCGCCGGCCGGTGGGCAAGGTGGAGGTCAGGCGGAGTTCACCCCACGGATTGGTGAGCCAGGTCAAGGACGGCCCGGATCACGCCGATCCCATGAGTCATGGCGATGACCACGACGAGGTCGGCGACGACCGGAGTCGGCACCGGAGGCCTACGCGCCCTGCTCGCACCGGGTGCTCTGCGCGCCGTCGTGCAACCCATCGTCCGCCTCGCCGACGGGCAGACCATCGGCTACGAGGCCCTGGCCCGGGCGGTCGATCCCCAGGTTCCCGGCAGTCCTGACACCTGGTTCGCCATCGCTGCGGTGGAGGGGTGGTCGAGCGAACTGGAGGCGGCGTGCCTCCGGGCGGTGATCGACCTCGGCGACCCGCCCGACGAGCGTCTCCTCTTCGTCAACGTGCTGCCGCGCCATCTGGCCTCGCCCGATGTGGTGGCGGTGCGACCCCATCTTCCCGGCCGCCTCGTGATCGAGTTGACCGAGCAGGAGGCTCTCGATGACGTCGACACCGTTCGCCACAACCTCGCGGCGTGGACGGGCGACGGCGTTCGCGTCGCCCTCGACGACGTCGGATCCGGCTACGCCGGGCTCCGTCAGGTCGTGCACCTGCAGCCCGAGTTCCTGAAGCTCGACCGCTCCCTCATCGAGGGCATCGACCACGACACCACTCGACAGGCTCTGGTGGCGGCCCTGTTGGGTTTCGGACGCCAGGTCGGCACGACGATCATCGCCGAGGGGGTCGAGACCCATTCCGAGCTGCGCTGGTTGCGCGACGCAGGGGTCCCCCTCGCCCAGGGTTTCCACTTCGCTCGACCCGACGCCCCCTGGCCGGACCGTCCCCAGTCGGCGGTGGACCTCGACCGCCGCGCCCACGGCGCCGAGGCGCTGGCCCGCCGGCTCGCCAGCGCCTTCACCGCCGGCGAGGCCTGCGAGGTCGTGGCCGACGAGTTGTTCAACTCCGGTGGCCTCATGCCGTCGGTGTACCTGGAGAGCGCCGGGCGGCTGCGCTGTCGGGCGCAGCGGGGTCTGTGGCAGGTCCTGGACGGGATGCACCCCGGTGCCGGAGTCACCGGCCGCACCTTCCGGTACGGCGAGTCGGTCGTCGTCCCCGACGTGAAGCTCGACCCCACCTACCTCGAAGCCATCCCCGGGGTCGTCTCGGAGTACTGCACGCCGATCCAGGCCGGGGACTCGGTGGTCGGTGTCCTCAACGTCGAGTCACGCGACGCCCTCGACGCCGACACCCTCCACGAGGTCGACGTGTGCGCCCGTCTGCTCGGGGACCGCCTGGGCGAGCTGCCGGGCGAGCCGGTCGTGCCTCTCCGTCGCCTCGGACGCACGGCGGCCACGCTGGTGGCGGCGTCGGAGCCGGCGGTCACCGCCCTCACCGTGGTGACGGCGGCCTGTGAGCTGGTGGGGACCGACAGCGGAGCGGTGATCATGTTCGAGGCCGGACAGGCCCAGCCGTTGGCGGCCCGTGGTCCGCTGGCCGACGTGCTCGGTTCGATCGCCACCGAGGACGCCGTCCGCCTCGTCGAGCTGCTCGATCCGCTCACCTCGTGCTACTCGAGTGGTGACGCCACCGGCCTCGCCTTCGATGGCGGCGACCACCTGCGCGCCGCCGGGGCCTGCGCCGTGGTCGCGCTGCCGTTGCAGGCCGGCCCCCGCCGCTCGGGGCTGCTCCTGCTCGCCCACAGCCAGCCGCTGGTGCTCGGCCCCGACGTGATCGAGCCGGCCGAGCTGCTGGCCACGCTGGCCGGGAGCTGTCTGGAGAACGCCGCCCACCTCCAAGCGGTGGAGCGGCGGGCGCTGTTCGACCCGCTCACCGGGTTGGCCAACCACGCCTGCTTCCACGAGGCTCTGCGGGGGCTCGAACCCGATGACGTCGTGGCCGTGGCCATGTTCGACGTCGACGACTTCAAGCTGGTGAACGACACCCGGGGCCATCTGTTCGGTGACGAGCTGCTGGCCGCCACCGCCCGGGCGGTGGCGAGCTGCCTCCCTGCCGAAGCCGCGCTCTACCGGGTCGGCGGCGACGAGTTCGCGGCGATGATGCCCCCTCGTCCGGTCGCGGTACTGGAGAGCCAGGTAGCGGTGCTCGTCGCCGCCGCCGGCGGCGTGCTCGGGCCCCACGGGGCCGGCTTGTCCGCCGGGATCGCCGTGCGGCGGGCCGGGGAGGATCCCATCGACGCCCTGCGGCGGGCCGACGAGGCGCTCTACGAGGCCAAGCGCGCCGGCGGCGGCGTCCGCTCCTGACCCGTCCCCGTCCCCCCACCCCTACGAACTGGTGGGCGCTGCGCATCACATGTGATGTGCGGTGCCCACCAGTTCGGGGGGAGGGAGCAGTTCGGGGGGAGGGAGCAGGGCGGGGGGAGGGGGCTAGCGGGAGGCCATGCGGGCGACGAGGGCGAGCAGGCGGCGGTGGGCGTCGGCCGGTTCGAGGCGCACCCGGCCACCGTGGCCGGGGAGCACCCAGGCGAAGGTGGCGTTGTCGGCGAGGGCCTGCAACGAGCGGGTCTGCTCGGTCCAGGAGTACCAGCACGCCCCGCGGAAGGCGGTGAGGTCCTCGCGCTCGTCGCTCCAGGCCAGGGAGTCACCCGTGAAGGCCACCCGGTCGTCGGCCACGAACACCACGCTCCCCTTGGTGTGCCCGGGGACGGGATGGGCGACCAACCCCGGAGCGATCGGCGTGGTCTGGCCCGGTCCGCCGGTGATCAGGTCGGTGGCGTAGGGCGCCGCTCCGGCGTCGTCGGCGTGGATCCACACCCGGGCCCCGAACCGCTCGGCCCACCGGTCGGCGTCGGCCACGTCGTCGCGGTGGGTCAGCACCACGTGGGCGATGCCGCCGGCCTCGGCGAAGGGACCGGCCAGGGCGTCGGTGAACCGGGGGGAGTCGACCAGCACGTTGCCCTCGGATCGGGTGAGGAACCAGGCGGAGGCGCCGAAGGAGCTCTCGGCGCAGTAGCCCACGTCGAAGACCCCACTCCCGCCCTCGACCTCACGTGGGTAGAGCCGGCCGGGCCGGGGCCGGTGGTCGAGGGTGCCTATCGACGACGTCGGGCAGGCCTGGGCGGCCAACCACGCCGGGATGTCGTCCTCGTCGGGTTGGCGGATGACCACCGACTGGCCCCCGGCCACCCCGAACAGCTGGGGGGCGATCTCCCGACAGGTGCCGCAGTCGATGCACCGCTCGTCGACGAACCAGGCGCCGTCGACGTTCGCTCGGTGTCGTAGAGCAGCTCGTGCCATCCCTGCGGAGGGTATCGACCCTCCGCTCGCCCTCAGCGGGCGGTGACCGAGCCCATCCGCTCGCCGACGGTGTCGACCGTGTCGGGTCGCAGGCCCCCACGGGAGCCGTTCAGCTTCTGGATGAGGTGCTCACCGGCGAGGATGGGCTCGTACCGGGCGGGGTTGGACTCCGAGCAGCATGACGGGAGGCACTCGATGAGCGTGTCGTAGTCGCCGTCGAGGAAGAAGGCGGTCGAGCGGCGGGTGGCGGGCCCGTCCACGCCGACCGGCGGTGGCGCCACCCGGTGAAGCGTCGAGCGCCACCGGTCGTTGGTCCACTCGGCCAGCATGTCGCCGATGTTCACGACGAAGGCGCCGTCGGTGGGCAGGACCGGCCACCAGGCGCCGTCGGGGCCGACGATCTCGAGGCCCGGCACCGGGTCGGCGTAGAGGACGGTCACGATCCCGTAGTCGGTGTGGGCGCCGATGCGCTGCTGGCCCTCGACGGGGTCGGGCGAACCGGGCTGGCGCTCGTAGCGCAGCAGCCGCATGACCTCGGTGGGGTGGGTGCACCGGTCGACGAAGAACTCGGCGGGCTGGTCGAGGGCGGTGGCGAAGATGCGGGTGACCTCTCGGGCCAGCTCGGCGACGGCGTCGAAGTAGGCGACGACAGCAGTGCGGAACGGCTCCGGCGGGTCGGGCCACGGGTTGTCGGCGAAGATGCGGTGCCGCTCGGCGATCACCGCCGGATCGGTCTCGTCGACGACATCGCGGCCGACGTTGAACGCCTCGAACAGGTCGGGAGGGGCATCGACGCCGAGGCTGTAGGCGAGGGACTCGGCTGAGATCGGCGAGTAGCCGCGGTTGACCTCGGGCGGACGGACCAGAGCCATCTTCTCGGCCTCGGGGAGGGCGAAGAAGGCGTCGTTGGCGTCGAGCATGGCGGCCACGAGGTCGGGGTCGATGCCATGGCCGACGATCTGGAAGAAGCCGTAGGTCGAGCAGGCCTGCTCCACCGCGTGGACGACGGACGCCCGACCGGCGGGGTCGCCGGCGAACCACGGTCGAAGGTCGATGACGGGAACGGTGGAGCTCACGAGCCGACTCTGGCGATCGGACGGGCCCGCGTCAACATTTCGTCAACCCCGTTCACGGCTCGTTCACAGCGGCTCAGCCGTCGCGGCGGCGTAGCGGATGTCGGAGGCCAGCTGACCCGTGGGGATGCCGAGGGCCCGGTCGGTCCACGCCCAGACCCGCCAGAACAGGCGGTCGAGGTCGGCGTAGGCGTCACGGGAGTGGGCGACTCGGAGGTTGTCCACGCACACCGCCTCCCCGGGCCCGACGCGGAACCGGTGGGCCCGGAGACGCAGGGCCTCGAACAAGGCGTTGACCTCGTCGATGGTGGCGTCGGTGCCGGCGGGATCGGGGTCGTCGGGGAGGGGTCCGACGCAGTCCCGCAAGCCGCCCAGCCAGAACATGGGCGACCCCGCCGGCGTGGGGACGACCATGGTGCCCCGACGGGCCACCATGCCCGGTGAGGTCAGGTCGAGCACCGTGGCCGTGACGAAGGCGGCCAGGCGGGCGCCGTCGCTCCCCGGTGGCGATGTCTGCAGGGCGTCGAGCACCGCGTGGGTGTCGATCAGCACCGACTCGCCGCCGACGGCGCTGTCGCGGTCGCACAACAGGAACATGGCGTCGGGCGCGTCGTGGCCGTAGGTGAAGCCGTCGGTGTGCATGGGGAGCGGGACCTCGTTGGCGGCCTCGTTGCGGATCTTCGGGTCGCGGTCGCCTCCCTCACGCACGGCGATGGGCTCGGGATCGGCGATCACCCGGTCGCCCAGGACCCGCCGGGCCAGGGTCGCCGCCGACTCGGCACCCGTCGGCAGACCGGTGAGGATGCAGGCCCCCTCGGTCTCCATGAGCGAGGCGGCTCGGAGCGGATCGTCGGTGCGGACCGGTCGGAGGCTGGCGTCGAGGTCGGGGAACAGATCGCCCATGGCCCCAGGGTGGCCCATCGCCGTCGACGGGGCCAGCGGTGTGGCCCTGGTGTTCACAGACGGTTCTCGGGCCAGGTGGTCATCCATGGCGCCCGTCGGTGGCGGACAAGAGACATGACGGCAACGCTCCCCCTTCCCGAGGCACCGACCAGTCCCGAGCGGACCGGTCACGTGCCGTGGTGGAGAGGGGCTCTGGCCGGACTGTTGGCCGCGGCCGCCGCTCTCGCCGTCGGTGAGCTCCTCGCCGGGCTGCTCCGCGGTGCGTCCACGTCGGTGGTCTCGGTGGGTCAGGTCGTGGTCGAGAACGTCCCCAACAGCGTCAAGGAGTTCGCCATCCGGACGTTCGGGGAGAACGACAAGAACGCCCTGATCCTCGGCACCTCGATCATCTTGTTCGTCATCTCCATCGCCCTCGGCATCGCCGCCACCCGCCGGCTCTGGATCGGCGTGGCCGGCACCCTCGTGCTCGGTGCGGTGGGTACCTGGAGCGCCCTCACCCGCCCGGGAGCCGGCCTGTCGGCCGCGTGGCCGTCAGTGCTCGGCTCCCTGGTGGGCGTCCTCGTCATGGTGTGGCTCATCCGGGGCTCGCTGGCCGACCTGGTGCCCGGCCCCGACACCGAGGACCGTCCCGCTCCCGCACCGAGCGGCTTCGACCGTCGCCGGTTCCTCGTCAGCGCCGCCGTCGTCGGCGCCGGCGCCGCCGTCATCGGTGGCACCGGTCGGGCCCTCCAGCGCCGCTTCGACGTGGGCGCGGCCCGCAACGCCCTCGAGCTCCCGCCCCCCTCGTCGCCCGCGGCCGCTCTCCCGGCCGGCACCGACCTCGGCGTCTCCGGCATCACCCCTTTCGTCACCGCCAACCGTGACTTCTACCGGGTGGACACCGCCCTCGTGGTGCCCCAGGTGTCACCGTCGGGCTGGAAGCTGAAGATCGGCGGGATGGTCGACAACCCGCTGGAGCTGTCCTTCGACGACCTGGTCAACCGGGAGCTCATCGAGCGGGACATCACCATGGTGTGCGTGTCCAACGAGGTCGGTGGCACCCTCGCCGGCACCGCCCGCTGGTTGGGCGTCCCCCTCAAGCCGCTGCTCGAGGAGGCCGGCGTCCAGGCCGGCGCCGATCAGCTCGTGAGCCGCTCGGTCGACAGCTGGACCGCCGGCACCCCGACCGCCCTGCTGACCGACGGGCGTGACGCCATGATCGCCATCGGCATGAACGGCGAGCCCCTGCCGGTGGAGCACGGGTTTCCGGCCCGTCTCGTGGTCCCGGGCCTCTACGGCTACACCTCGGCCACCAAGTGGCTGACCGAGATGGAGCTGACCACCTTCGACGCCTACGACGCCTACTGGGTGCAGCGGGGCTGGGCCCAGGTCGCTCCCATCAAGACCCTGACCCGCATCGACACCCCCCGGGGCCTGGGCAAGGCCAGCGCCGGATCCGTCCCCGTGGGCGGCGTGGCCTGGGCCATCCACCGCGGCATCGAGTCCGTCCAGGTCCAGGTGGACGACGGCCCGTGGGAGGACGCCCGCCTGGGCACCGTGCCCGACGCCGACACCTGGGTCCAGTGGGTCTACGACTGGGACGCCACCCCCGGTCGTCACACCCTCACCGCCCGCTCGACCGATTCCAGCGGTGAGGTCCAGACCGAGGACCGGGCCAAGCCGATCCCCGACGGGGCTTCGGGCTGGCATTCCATCGTGGTGATCGTGTCGTGACCGCCGTGGTCGGGACCCGAGCGCGGACCTGTTCAGGTCGGCACTCCCCTAACGTGGGGGCGTTCCGGCCCGGGGGCACTCCTCTCGCGGCTCTCCCGATGGCGAGGTGCATGGATCCGAAGTGGCAGGACCTCGATGACGCCGACCTCATGGTCGGCGTCGTGAAGAGGGATCAACGCGCCCTGGCCGAGGTCTACAACCGCCACGGCGACGGCGTCCACGGACTGGTCTACCGGGTCCTCACCGACCGGGCCATGGCCGAGGAGATCACCCAGGAGGTCTTCCTCCGACTCTGGAACGAACCCACCCGCTTCGATTCGGACCGCGGCGCGCTCGCGCTCCTTCCTCCTGCGCCAGGCCCACAGCCGGGCCGTGGAGCGGGTCCGGTCCGAGGAGGCCCGCCGCCGGCGGGAGGACAGGGTCGACCGGGAATCAGTCGAGCGTGCTCCCGACGTCGAGACCGACGCCATGCGGCGGGTCCAGGCCGAGCACCTCACCGAGGCGCTGGCCGAACTCTCCGACGGCGAGCGCGACGCCATCGTCCTCGCCTACTTCGGCGGTCTGAGCTACCGCGACGTGGCCGCCCGCCTCGAGCTCCCCGAAGGAACCGTCAAGAGCCGCATCCGCCTGGGCCTGGCCAAGCTGGCCGACCGGCTCGAGGCCTCAGGGTTGGGGGCTGGGTCATGACCGACCACGATCGATCAGCGAACGACGACCACGACGGTCGTGATCCGGGTCCGACCGCAGGTTCGGACGACGACGTGCGTGATCTTCTGGGCGCCCATGCTCTCGATGCTCTGGACTCGGCCGATGCCGCCCGGGTCGAGCGTCTGCTGTCCTCGGACGCCGGCGCCCGCCTCGAGGCCGATCGGCTGTCTGGTGCCGCCGATCTCCTGGCCGAGCTGGCCGCCTCCGGTCCGCCGGCCCCCGCCGGACTGTGGGACAGCATCGCCGCCCAGCTCGACGATCCCGCCGCCGGCCCGTCATCGTCGTCCACCGACAGGGGCGACGCACCGCTCGACGGCCTCGTCGCTCCGGTCACCCCCACGGCGGCGCCACCGACCGCCGACGCCCCCGTCTCGCTGGCCGACCGTCGCGAGCAGCGGGCCGCCCGGCGCGCTCCTCGGGGAGTCTGGCTGCTGTCGGCCGCGGCCGTCGTGGTGTTGTTGATCGTCGGGGCGGTGGCGATCAACGCCACGCGTGATGCGACCACAGTGGACACGATCACCGCCCTCCAGGACGCAGCCGACGCGGCCGCTGGCCAGCCCGGCTCCCGCACCGGTGAGCTGACCAGTGAGGACGGGACGGTGACGGTGAACGTGGTCGTCGACAACACCGGCCACGCCTTCGTGATGTCGCAGAGCCTCCCTGCTCTCGACGCCGGGCTCACCTATCAGCTCTGGGGCGTCGACGGCGGCACGCCCGTCTCGTTGGGCCTGCTCGCCGATCCCACGCTGTCGGTGGTGGGGGTGGACGGTGACATCCAACGCATGGCCATCACCACCGAGCCCGCCGGTGGCAGCGCCGACCCCACCACCACGCCGTTGGCCTCGGGTCTGCTGACCTGATCCACCCTCGTTCCCGGCCCTCGGCCGGTGGGCGGCGCCACCCGGTGGGTGGCCTCGAAGTCTGAGCTGGAGCCCGGTTCGCGCCGGGCTCCTTTCGCGTCCCGGGAGAAATTTGCACCAAATCCGATCTTTTGTGATCCGGACGCGGGGCCGGCTGCGGAGTGGAGGTGTCTGCCCCCAACAGTTCCCTCTTCAAGGAGTTCCTCACATGCGTCTTTCCCCGATCAAGCTCGCCGGTTCGGTCGGCCTCGCTGCCGCCCTCTCCCTCGGTGTCGTGGCCTGCGGCAGCGACAGCAGCACCTCGAGCTCGCCCACCACCACCGAGGCCACCTCGTCCACCACCGCCGGTGGCTCCACCGCCACCGCTGACCTCACCAAGGTCAACTTCGGCCCCGGCTGCGCCGCCGTGCCCACCAGCGGTGCCGGCAGCTTCGAGGGCATGGCCGCCGACCCGGCCGCCACCGCCGCCTCGAACAACCCCGCCCTGTCCACCCTCGTCGCCGCCGTCACGGCGGCTGGCCTGGGCGACACGCTGAACGGCCCCGGCCCCTTCACCATCTTCGCCCCGACCAACGACGCCTTCGCCAAGATCCCCGAGGCCACGCTCAACACGCTCCTCGCCGATCCGACCGGCGACCTGACCACGATCCTCACCTACCACGTCGTCTCCGGCGAGAGCATGAACGCCATGGAGCTCGCCGATGCGGGCAGCGTCACCAGCGTCCAGGGTGAGGACATCATGATCTCCGAGTCCGGCGACACCATCGAGGTCAACGGCCAGTCGGCCGTCGTCTGCGGCAACGTCAAGGTCGGCAACGGCACCGTGCAGATCATCGACACGGTCCTGATGCCCCCGTCGATGTCCTAGATCCCCCCAAGCGCCGTCCCGAACTCTCCCTCGGGAACAGGCAGCGAACGACGGTCCGGTCCCCCCGCCGGGCCGTCGTTCGCGTTCGGGCTCAGTGCGTCCTGACGGTCGGGCCCGCCCGTTCCGCCGGCTGTCCTGTGGGCGGGAGGTCGTCGGCGGCTCGCCAGGCGTCGCGGACCTTGACCCGGCTCCCGGTGCGGAGCAGGCCTCCGGCGTAGACGCGTCCGCCGAGCTCCAGCACGAGCCCGATGAAGCCCAGGCACAGCGCGATCGACAGGCCGAGCTGCCACGCCGGAACCTCGCCGAGCTGGAGCCGCACCGGCATCTGCACCGCCGCCGTGAGCGGGAACATCGACAACCCGACCGAGACCGGGTTGTCGGGATCGGCGATGGTGACGAGGGCGACCAGGTAGCCGGCCAGCAGAGGGAGCATCACCGGGAAGGTGACGGCCTGGGCGTCCTCCTGGCGGTTGGTGAGGGCCCCGGCGGCGGCGTAGAGCGTGGCGTAGGTCGTGAACCCCAGCACGAAGAAGCCCAGGGTGGTGGCGACGGCGCCGGCGCCCACGGCGGGTACCGAGACGGTCCCCGCCGCCTGGCCGGCCACGAGCACCGCCACACCGATGGCGACGAGCTCGATGAGAGCGAGGGCCCCGACCCCGATGACCTTCCCGGCGAGCAGGCTGGACGCCTTCACCTGGGCCAGCAGGATCTCGGCGATGCGGCTGGTCTTCTCGGTGATGACGCTCGTCATGACGAAGCCACCGAACGTCTGGATGGCGATGAAGAGGAGGATGGTGCCGCCCACGGCGAGGGCGACGCGAGCGCCTTGGTCGTCGTCGACCGGTTCGAGGAGTCGGGTGGCGGTGCCCGGCGGGCTCAGGAGCTGCTGTTGCTGGGCGTCGGACAGCCCGAGCCCGGCGGCGTTGGCATCGAACTGGGCTCGTGTGGCCGCCGCCCGCACCTGGGCGCCCAGGGTGGGATCCTCGTTCTCCTTCCACACGAGCTGGCCGGCCCCGGGTTCCCACAGCACATCGACGTCGCCGTCGCGAACGGCGTTCTCGCCTGCCGTCGCGTCGGGGTACGAGGTGACGGTGACGCGGTCGTCGGCGTGGATGGCGGCGAGGGTGGCGCCGAAGCCGGACGGGGCCGGGCCGACGACACCGACCTCGGACGTGGAGGTGCTGTCGAAGAAGGCGGGGGCCACGGCGAGCCCCACGACCCCGAGCAGGACCACCACGAACGAGATGCGGAAACCCTTGGACCGCGACCGCTCGCGCATCTCGCGGCGGGCCACCAGAGCGACGTGGACGAGGTCGTTCACACCAGAACCTCCTCCGCCCGGGCCACGGCGTGGCGGAAGACGACGGACAGGTCGGGGGGCTCGAAGCTGAACTGGTCGATCGGGGCCTCGCTCGAAGCTCGCGCCAGGGCGGCGCCGAGGTCGATGTCGGCGGGGACCTCGAGGACGTGGTGGTCGTCGTCGTTCGACAGCGGTGTCGATCCGGGGATGCCGTCGGCCCACCCGGGTCCCGGCCCGGCGCTGGCGAAGGTCACGGTGAGGGTGCGGATCGGTTCCGCGGCGCGTAGGCGGTCGACCGGACCGGCGGCGAGCACGCGTCCCCGATCGACGATCACGACGTCACGGCACACCTCTTCGACCATGTCGAGCTGGTGGGAGGAGAACAGCACGGAGGTTCCCTGATCGGCCTGGTCGGCCAGGAGTCGTTGCATCGTGTCGGCGGCGATGGGGTCCAGACCGGAGAGCGGTTCGTCGAGGACCAGGAGCTCGGGGTCATGGACCAGGGCGACGGCGAGCTGGACGCGCTGTTGGTTCCCGTGGGAGAGGCCGCCCACCTCGTCGCCCAGGCGGCCGGCCAGGCCCAGTGCCTCGAGCCACCGGCGGGCGGCGGCGTCGGCCTCTCGGCGGTCCAACCCCCCGAGGCGGGCGAAGTAGACGACCTGTTCCAGGGTCGCCATGCGCGGGTACAGGCCCCGCTCCTCGGGCATGTAGCCGAACCGGGAGCGGACCTCGGCGTCGACCGGCCGGCCCCGCCACCGGACCTCGCCGGCGTCGAGGCGGACGAGCCCGAGGATCGAGCGCATGGTGGTCGTCTTGCCCGATCCGTTGGGTCCGAGGAAGCCGACGAGCTGCCCCTCCTCGACCTCGAAGGCCATCCCGTCGAGGGCCTGGACCACTCCGAACTGCTTCTCGAGCGCGTCGATGACGAGCCCTCTGGTCGCGGACGTCATGAGTCGGACCGTACCGACGCCGCGTTCTGTCACCGACCTCTCGCCGCCGGGCGACGGGTGGGCCCGCCGCTCAGGCGTCAGTGGCGGTGGGGCCTACGGCTTGGGTGGCATGTCGATGCCGATGAGGGCGGCGGTGGCGGCGGCGACCGGGTTGTGGACGCGGATGCTGGTGTCGAAGCCCTCGCCCACCTCGGCGGCCATGACGTCCATGAGCCGGACCATCACCAGGGTGAACTGGAAGCCGGCCACCACCTCGTAGAAGTCGACGTCGGCCGCCGGGCGACCCGTCAGCTCCTCCCACCAGGCGATGGTCTCGGCCCGGTCGAGCATCCCCGGGAGCAGCGGCACTCCGGTGCCGTCGGTGTGGTAGCGCTGGAGGAACAGCCACCAGCCCAGGTCGGACTCGGAGTTGCCGAGCGAGACCATCTCCCAGTCGAAGACGCCGATGACCTCGGTGCCGTCGAACATCTGGTTGCCGGGGCGGGCGTCGCCCCAGCACAGCTCGATGTGGTCGCCGTCGTCGGGCCAGTTGGCGACCAGCCACTCGTAGGTCGGATGGGCGACGGGGTGGCGCTCGCCGGGACAGGCCCAGTCGAGGTAGGTCTTCAGGTAGTTCCTGCGCTGCTCGGGCCCCAACGATCCGTGGTGCTGCAGGTCGAGGTAGTCGAGTCCGGCGGCCTTCCAGTCCACCTGGCCCACCGAGGCGAGGGCGGCGATGGCGTTGCGGTGCCACTCGTTGCGGGTGGCCTCGTCCATGTCGAACACGAAGCCCTCGGTCGTGTACGGCGGAGCGTCGCCGGGCACCAGACCGTGCAGACGGTCCATGACGAAGAACGGGTTGCCGAGCACCGAGGGGTCGGCCTCGGCCCAGCGGGTGCGGGGCACGGGCACGTCGGAGTGGAGCCCCAGCTGGCGCATCGTCGTGTACTGCTGGGCGATGAGGTCGATCTCGGGGAACAGGTGGCTCTTGGTCGGCTGGCTCCGCAGCACCAGCTCCGAGGTGGTGGGAGTGCCGTCACCCTCGGTCCAGGCGGCGTCGACCAGGAACGTCTCGTTGGAGAACCCGGAGGACTGGGGGACGACCAGCTCGGTGACCCGGACATCGCTGGCCTCGGGCAGCTGCTCGGCCAGCCACTTCTCGATCACGATCTTGACCTGCGCTGGATCGCGCTGACCGGCTACCGGCATGTCGGTTCCCCCATGTGTGTTCGCAGCTCCTCGCCGATCGAGCGCCAGGCTCCGAGAAGCGGGGACCGATCCTACGCATCGCAGCCCAGGCCCCGACAGCGGGGCGCGAGGCTGGACCGATGGAACCGCACCTGAACCTGGTGATCCGATCGGAGCCGTGGGCTGATGGCGGTCGATCCGGCCGAGGCCCTCGAGCGCGTCCGCTCGATCTGCCTCGGCCTGCCCGAGGTCACCGAGCGGCTGAGCCACAGCGCCCCGACGTTCTTCGTGCGGGGGAAGAAGACCTTCGTGATGTTCCACGACGATCACCACGGCGACGGCATCCTCGGGCTCTGGGTGGCGGCCGCCCCGGGCGTGCAGGAGGAGCTGGTCGGCGCCGAGCCCGACACGCTTCTATCGACCGGCGTACGTCGGGCATCGGGGCTGGGTCGGGGTCCGGCTCGACGTCGACGTGGACTGGACCGAGGTGGCCGAGATCTGCACCGACGCCTTTCGCTGCGTCGCGCCGAAGACCCTCGTCGCCCGCCTCGACGACTGACCGGTCAGCGAACCCAGACCTCGGCGTCGGGATCGGGTCGGGGCCGGGTGGGGCTCCCGAAGGGCGGGGGCCGGCTGGAGACGACGACCCACCACACCAGGCCGGCGGCGGTGCCCAGGGCGAGGGCGGTACCGACCCAGAAGGCGACACCTATCGGGACCTCGGCGACGTTGTGGGCCGCGAGAACCTCGGACCACGAGACGGCGAGGAAGGCCAGCCACCCGATCGCCAGCCCGATCCCCGCTGACCGACGGCGCACGAGCACCGCCGCCAACGGAACGACCACCAGCACTGCCGCCATGGCCGTGGCGACGGCCCGGGTGGCGATGGGCAGGACGCCAGCGAGAAACTGGGGACTGCCGAAGGCCGTGCCCAGGGGGAGCCGGTCTGACGGCTGAGGAGGGCGACCACGACGAGACCCATGATGCCGGCCACCGCGGCTGTCGCGGCCACCGCCGGTACCGGCGACGGGTCCGCGACCGCAGCTCGGTGGGTCCGGACGCCGGTCGCCAGCGCGAGCAGAGCGACGACCAGACTGACCGCACAGAGCGCCATCTCGGCGAAGAAGCCAACCCCGAGGTCGCGGCGAAATGGGACGGCTTCCGCGTAGGAGCTGAGCCAGTAGCCGGCGAACGAGCCGAGGCCGAGGAGGGCGAGCACCGAGGCCACCGTCGCCGCCGAGGCGTGGCGGCGGAGGAGAAGGGCTGTTCCGGCCAGACCGACGGCCAGGCCGATGCCCACCAGGCGAGGGACGACGGCGATCAGGCGTGGCGAGTCACTCGTGCCGGGGAACGTCCACATCAGGGACTTGGCGCCGATGCCGGGCCCGCCGGCGTAGGGAAGCCACAGCACCGGCAGCCAGAGCAGCCCGGTCACCAGGACGGCGAGGGAGACCGTCCGAGGGCTGATCGCCATCCGAGCCCCGCCCACGCCTCGAGATCCGTCGTCGTCACCGATGGGTCCAGCTTCGCGCTCCATCAGGCCCGGTGGGCCGGAGAGTGGAACGCACAGAGGTGGGCGGCGAGGGACGGGTGGTACGCCGGTAGGGTCGCCGACCGGTCCACGGTCACGAGGAAGCAAGGGGACGGACATGGGAACGCTCGAGGGCAAGGTCGCCATCGTCACCGGCGGAGCGAGGGGCCAGGGGCGGGCCCACGCCGTGGCCCTGGCCGCCGAGGGCGCCGACGTGGTGGTCTGCGATCTGGCCGCCGACATCGCCACCGTGCCCTACCCGCTGGGCACCAAGGCCGAGCTCGACGAGACGGTCGCCGCCGTCGAGGCCCTCGGGCGCCGTAGCTTCGGCACCGTGCTCGACGTGCGCGACACCGACGCCCTCGACGCGCTGGTGGCCGAGACCATCGGGTCGTTCGGACAGATCGACATCTGCGTGGCCAACGCCGGCGTGTGCGGCTTCGGAGCGTTCTGGGAGATCGACGACGCCATGTGGGACGACATGATCGGGGTCGACCTGACCGGGGCGTTCAAGACCATGCGGGCCGTGACCCCTCACATGATCGAGCGGGGCGCGGGCCGGATCGTCGCCACCTCGTCGATGGCCGGCCGCCAGGGCAACCCCCATCTGGCCCACTACGTGGCGGCCAAGTGGGGCGTGATCGGGCTGGTGAAGACGCTGGCCATGGAGGTCGCCCGCCACGGCATCACCGTCAACGCCGTGGCCCCGGCCGCCGTCGACACGCCCATGGTCCACAACCCGGCGATGTACTCGTTGTTCTGCCCCGACCTCGAGTCCCCGTCCCGGGAGGACGTGACCCCGCGCTACGAGGCCATGAACCGGATGAGGGTCGCCTGGATGTCACCGGAGGAGATCAGCCGGCTCGTGGTGTTCCTGTGCGCCGACGAGTCGGCGGGCATGACCGGCCAGGTGATGGAGGCCAGCCTCGGCTCCAGCGCCAACATGCACTGACGGGCGGGTCGAGCCTCGTCAGCGCACCAGCAGGACGATCTCGGCGAGGATCACCACACCGCCGAGCATGCGGCGGAACGGGTTGACCCCTCGCACCACCTCGTCCCCCGCCCACCACAGCAGGGCGACGGTGGCGGCGACGTCGAGGACGGTGCCCCGAGTGCCGCTGGGGGAGAGGACCCACCGCAGCAGGGCGGCGACCACGAACACGATGGCCGGCAGGTTGGGGCGTTGGGCGATGGTGATCTCGCCCGTCTGGCGGTTGCGGAACATCCAGTCGATCACCGCCGCAGTCTGACGGTCCCGGGCCCGACCCACGCCATCGGGGGAGCGGCTGCTCAACGCACTCGCCCGGCCACCGCCTCCCGCAGCACCCCGGCGGCGGCCTCGTCGTAGGCGACGAGGAGCAACTCCTCGGTTCCGACCGGGCTGGAGGTGATCGCTCCGATGGCGACGGCCGCCGCTCGATCCGGCGGGAATCCGTACACGCCCGTGGAGATGGCGGGGACGGCCAGGCACCGCACCCCGACCTCGGCGGCCACGGCCAGCACCGAGCGGTAGGTCGCGGCGAGCAGCTCGTCGGAGGACTCTGGGTCCTGTGCGGCGTAGACGGGTCCGACGGCGTGGATGATGTGGCCGATCCCGTGCTCGGCGAGGGCGAAGGCCGGTGTGGCCACGGCGGCGCCCGTCGGGCACCCACCGACAGCCGCGCAGGCGCGAGTCAGCTCGGAGGGCCCGGCGGCGGCGAAGATCGCTCCGCAGACCCCGCTCCCGGCGGCCAGCCGGGTGTTGGCGGCGTTGACGACGGCGTCAGGGTGCTCACCTCGTTCGTGGAGGCGGGTGATGTCGCCCACCACCACCCGCACGCGGGGGCCGTCGGCGTGCTCGTCGGGGGGGCTCACGCCAGCCCCTCGGCCAGCAGGGCGGCCATGGAGGCCCCCAGCTCCCAGGCGGCGTCGACGGCGGCGCGGTCCGGCGGTCCCACCGACGCCAACACCGGCTGGGCGAGCCGCCACTGGAGACCGGTCGTCACGGTCTC
Organism: uncultured Actinomycetes bacterium; assembly: GCA_963793025.1. Taxonomy (GTDB): domain Bacteria; phylum Actinomycetota; class Acidimicrobiia; order Acidimicrobiales; family Acidimicrobilacustridaceae; genus CAWBYL01. Next base: position 103,519 of record CAWBYL010000003.1, on the reverse strand, counting down.
GACGGACCGCACCGCCCCGGCGGTGTCGTCGTTGCCGTGGACCCAGAGGCCGAACGGACGACCCACGGTGTCGGTGAGGCACGGGTAGTAGATCTGGTCGAAGAAGTGCTTCAGCGCCCCCGCCATGTAGCCCAGGTTGGCCGGCGTTCCGAGCAGGTAGCCGTCGGCCTCGAGCACGTCGGTGGCGGTGGCGGCCAAGGCGGCGCGGGCCACCACGTCGACCCCCTCGATCTGGTCGTCGCCGGCCCCGGACAGGACGGCGTCGAGGAGCGTGTGCATGGCGGGTGACGGGGTGTGGTGGACGATGAGCAGCCGGGGCACACCGTCCAGCGTCGCGCGACGCTCGCGTGGGCACCGATGAGTCCGCGGACCGGCGCCGGTCGGATCAGGTGCCCATCATCTTCCATCGCACAGGAGACACGGTCATGACCTCCCCCTACGACGCCCCCGTCGGCGCCCCTTGCTGGGTCGACCTCCAGACCTCGGATCCGGAGGCGAGCAAGCGCTTCTACTCGGAGCTCTTCGGGTGGTCGGCCGACGCCCCCAACGAGGAGTTCGGCGGCTACTTCAACTTCCACCTCGACGGCGAGATGATCGCCGGCGGGATGTCCTCGGCGAACGACGACGGCATGGGCGACACCTGGTCCGTCTACCTCCGGGTCGACGATCCCGATGCTGTCATCGAGGGCACCAACGCCAGCGGCGGCACCGTGGTCGTGAACCCGATGCCCGTCGGCGACCTCGGCGTCATGGGTTTCGTGATCGACGCCGGTGGTGCCGCCATCGGGTTCTGGAAGCCGGGCCAGCACGAGGGCTTCGGCCGCATCGCCGAGGTGGGGGCACCCTGCTGGTTCGAGCTGCGCTCGGCCCAGTACGCCGCCGCCCTTCCCTTCTACGAGAAGGTCTTCGGCTGGAGCATCGACACCATGAGCGACACGCCCGAGTTCCGCTACAGCACCGTCAGCGGGGACTCCAAGGCCGAGGGGAGCGAGTTCGCGGGGTTGATGGACGCCGCCGACATGCTCCCCGAGGGGGCGCCGTCGCACTGGGCGATCTACTTCGGCACGGCCGACACCGATGCCGCGGTGGCCAGGGTCGTCGAGTTGGGAGGCACGATCGTGACCCCGGCCGTGGATTCGCCCTACGGCCGCATGGCCAATGTCACCGACGTGAACGGGTCCCACTTCAGCCTGGTGCAGGTCGACTGATCCGTCGGGTGAAGCGGCGGGTCGTCCGTCCCGCCGACGCTGTCGCAGGTGCTGGGTAGCCTCGCCGACGTGGCGTTCCAGCTGACCGTGGCGGGGTCGCTCGAGCCGTTGGCCGACACCCTGGCCGAGGTTCTGGCCCACCCGCTCCCCGATCCCTTCACCCGTGAGGTGGTGGTCGTCCCCGGTGACGGCGTTCGCAGCTGGCTGGTGGCCCGTCTGGCCCGCCGCCTGGGGGCCACCGCCGTCGGCTCCGACGGCATCGCCGCCAACCTCGACTTCACCTTCCCGGCCGATCTCGTCGGCCGGGTCCTGGGCCAGGACGCCGGCCTGGGCTCCTGGGCGGTCGGGCCCCTCACCTGGGCGGTCCACCACGTCCTCCAGGAGCAGGGCTCCGAGCTCGGCCAGTCCGCCGACCCGGTCCGGGCTCGGGCCATCGCCGACCTGTTCGACCGCTACACGCTGTACCGGCCCGACATGGTGGTGCGCTGGAGTGAAGGGGTCGACGTGGGCTCCGGCGGGCAGGCCCTCGCCCCCCACCACCGGTGGCAGCCCGCGCTGTGGCGGGCGCTGCGGTCCCACCTCGGCGCGGCATCCGATGCCGAACGCACCCGGGAGCTGGTGGCCGCCCTGCGAGCCGGTTCGGTGCCGGCCGAGGTGCCCGACCGGGTGGTGGTGTTCGGCCTGGCCTCGTTGCCGCCGCCTCACCTCCAGGTCCTGGCCGCGCTGGCCGGGCACCGCGAGGTCCACGTCCTCGCCCCGGTGGCGTCGGCCGAACGGTGGGCCGACGTCCGCGCCCAGCTGCACCTCCCGCTGCGGCTTCCCGTCTCGCGCACCCGGGAGGCGGAGGTCGACGTGCCGGTCGGTCGCGGCCACGACCTCGTCACCACCTGGGGGCGCACGTCGCGCGAGGCCAACGTGTTGTTGCTCGACGCCGCCGCCGGGGCCGCTGAGACCACGATCCGGGCACCTGACCCGGTCTCGTCGCTGCCTGAGCACCCCACGGTGCTGGCCCGGCTGCAGCACGGGTTGCGGGCCGACGAGTCGCCCGTCGGCCCACCTCGGGACTCCGGTGAGGGGGTGCTGTTCCACCCCGATCCACGACCGCTGCTCGCCCCGGACGACGCCAGCATCCGGTGGCACCGGGCCTACGGCCCGGCCCGGCAGGTGGAGGTCCTGCGCGACGCCCTGCTCCACCTGTTCGAGGAGAGCGACGAGCACGGTGCGCCCCTCGTCGAGCCGCGCCACGTCGCCGTGCTGTGCCCGGACGTCGCCCGCTTCGCGCCGCTGATCGATGCCGCGTTCGCGGGGGATCCCGACCACGGGGTCCCCGCCATCCCCGTGCGGGTCGCCGATCGCAGCCTCCGCCAGGACAACCCCCTTCTCGACGCCGCCGGGGCCCTGCTCGACCTCCTGGACGGTCGGTTCCGGGCCAGTTCGGTTCTGGCCTTCGCCGCTCGCCCGCCGGTGCGTCACCGCTTCGGCCTCGACACCTCCGCCCTCGCCCGCATCGGGGAGTGGGCCGAGGCCACCAACGTCCGGTGGGGGCTGGGACCGGCCGATCGCGAGCGCTTCGGCATCCCGTCGGAGGTCGATGTCCACACCTGGATGGCGGGGCTCGACCAACTGCTCGTCGGCGCCACCATGGCCGCCGCCGGGCCGCGCCTGGCGCCGGGCGACGTCGTCCCCTTCGGCGAGGTCGAAGGCGACGACGTCGAGGTGGCCGGCGCCCTGGCCGAGCTCGTCCACCACCTGGAGCGGGCCATGGCCGCGCTGCGCACCCCGGCGCCGGTCGATCGGTGGTGCCGGGCGCTCACCGAGGCGATCGCGGCGTTGTGCTCGGTCTCCGACGCCGACTCGTGGCAGTGGCGCCAGGTCGAGCGCACCATCGAGGACCTCCGGGCCGAGGCCACCCTCGACGGTGAGCCCCGGTCCACCATCGTCGACCCGCTCGACCTGGCCGTGCTGGTGCGCGCCCGCCTGGCGGGCTCGCCGGGCCGGGCCCGCTTCGGCTCGGGCGCCGTCACGGTCTCCTCGCTCACCGCCCAGCGAGGCGTCCCCCACCCGGTGGTGTGCCTGCTCGGCCTGGACGCCGACGTCGGGGCGGGAGCCATCGCCGGGGCCGACGACCTGGTCGCCCTCGAGCCGTGCGTGGGCGACCGCGACGCCCGCAGCGAGCAACGGGCCCAGCTGCTCGACGCCGTGCTCGCGGCCGGCGAGCGCCTGCTGGTGTTCAGCACCGGGCACGACGTGCGCACCAACGCCGAGGTCCCGCCGGTGGTGGCCCTGGCCGAGCTGTTCGACGTGGTCGACGCCCTGGTGCGCGTGCCCGAGGACGCTCGCGGCCGTGTCGTCGCGGCGCGGGAGCTCCTGGCGGTCGACCACCCCCGCCAGGCGTGGTCGGAGCGCAACCTGGTGCCCGACGAGCTCGGGTACTCCCCGGCGTGGACCTTCGACCGGGGTGCCCTGGCCGCCGCCGAGGCCCGCCGCTCGCAGGGCCTCCCCAGCCTGTTCCTCCCCGAGCCCCTCGCCCCGCCGGCACCGTCGGAGGAGGGCCCCGCGCGGGTGCCGCTGTCGGAGCTGCTCGACGCCTGCGCCAACCCGGTCCAGCTGCTGCTACGGCGCCGGCTGCAGGTCAGCGTTCCGGACGAGGACGACCCGGTCGACGACCAGATCCCCCTCGACCTCGCCGGCCTCGAGCGTTGGCGGGTGGCCGACGCCCTCCTCGCCGTGCGCCTCGGCCCCGGCGCCGTCGACCTGGTGCCGCCCGACGGTGACGAGGCGTCGGGCCCCGCCGGGCCGGCCGGGCCGGGCGTCGCCGACGAGGCCCGGTGGGAGCAGGTCGAGCGCCGCCGCGGTGCCGTGCCTCCTCTCGCCTTCGGCGACGCCGCCATCGACGGCGCCCGCACGCTCGTCGCCGCCCTGGTGGCCGAGCTCGAGGGCGAGCTGTGCGGCGATCCGTACGCCCCTGATCCGGTGGACGTGGAGGTCGAGGTGGCGGGTCCCGCCGGTCCGGTGGTGGTGGAGGGCACCGTTCCCGACCTCTGCGGCGACCTCCTCCTCACCGTCTCCGCGTCGAGCCTCAAACCGAAGGACCGTCTCCGGGCGTGGGTGCAGCTCGCCGCTCTCACCGTCCAGCACCCTGAGCGGGCGTGGCGGGCGGCGGTGATCGGCCGAGGTCGGTCCTGGACCGAAGCCGACGTCGTGCGCATCGGCATCGCGTCGCCCGAGGCCGCCGCCGAGGTGCTGGCCGTGGTCGTCGACCTCCACCGGCGGGCGATGTGCGACGCCGTCCCCGCGCCGCCCACCACCACGTGCGCCCTCCACGAGAAGGGCCTGGGAGGGGCGCGCAGCGTGTGGGAGCGTCCCTTCAGCGACGGCACCGACCGGTGGCTCACCACCGCCTTCGGGCGCGACTTCGACGACCTGCTGGCCCTCCCGGTGCGGGCTGACGAGCGCCTCGACGGTCGCCCGGCGCCGTCGCGGCTCGCCTACTGGACCGACCGCGTCTGGGGCACCTACGACCGCACCACCGTGGCCGTGCCCGGCGGCATCCCCGGCTCTTCCGCCGAGGTGGGCGCGTGAACAGGCCCGCCTCGTTCGCCCTCGACGGCCCCCTCCCCACGGGGCTCACCGTGCTGGAGGCCAGCGCCGGTACGGGCAAGACCTTCGCTCTCGCCGCCCTCGCCACCCGGGCCGTGGCCGAACGCGGCCTGCGGGCCGACGAGCTGTGCATCGTGAGCTTCACCGAGGCGGCCACCGCCGAGCTCCGGGGCCGCATCCGCCAGCGGATGGCCGAAGCCGCCGCCCACCTCGCCGTCGGCGCCCCCGCCACCGACGATGTCGTCCTCACCAGCCTGTCGTCGGGCACCGAGGCCGATCGCGTCGAGCGCCACGAGCGCCTCCAGCGGGCGGTGGCCGACTTCGACGCCGCCACCATCTCCACCATCCACGGCTTCTGCGCGCGGGTGGTCGCCGCCGGCGGCACCGAGGCGGGGCTGGTCGTGGCCGACGCCGACGTGGCCGAGGTCGTCAACGACGTGGTGCTCGCCCGCTACGGGCACGATCCGGAGGGCGCCCCGGCGCCCCGCAAGCGCCTCGTGCAGGCGGTCGAGCTGCGTCTCCAGCTCCCCGACGCCGCGCTCTCGGTGCACGACCCCGGCGCCGGGGGGCGGGCCCTCACCTCGGGCCAACAGGCCTGTGTCGACCGGTTCCCCCCGGCGTCCGAGCTGGTCGAGGAGCTCGTCGCCCTCGTCCGGCAGCGCCGCCGCCGGTCCCGGCGCCGCACCTTCGACGACCTCCTGCTCGACGCCCGTGGCGTGCTCACGTCGCCCACCACGGGCCCCGCCGCCGTGGGGGCACTGCGCGACCGCTTCGCCCTGGTGCTCATCGACGAGTTCCAGGACACCGATCAGCTCCAGTGGGACATCTTCCGCACCGCCTTCCTCGACCCCGTAGCCGCCCTCGAACCGGTCGACGTGGTGCTGGTCGGGGACCCCAAGCAGTCGATCTACCGGTTTCGGTCGGCCGAGCTGTCGGCGTACCTGTTGGCCCTCGACCACGCCGCCGCCTCGGGGGGCACGGTGGCCGGCCTCGACACCAACTGGCGCTCCGACCGGGCCCTGCTCGATGCCCTCGACGAGATCTTCGCCGGCTATCGGTTCGGCGACGAGCGGGTGGCCTTCCAGTCGGTCCTCGCTGCCCGCCCGGACGCCCAGCCGGGCCTCACCGGCCTCGATCCGTGCTCGCTCCACCTCCGGGAGCTCCCGGCGGAGCACACCTCGGTGCCGGCGGCGCGGGCCGCCGCCATCCCTGATCTCGTCGCTCAGGTGATCGAGCTGCTGGCCCACGCCCGCGTGCCGGGCTCCGACGGCGAGGCGCGGCCGCTGCGGGCCTCCGACATCGGTGTCCTCGTGCGGTCCAACAAGGACGCCACCACCTACGCCCATGCCCTGGCCGCGGCGGGGGTCCCGGCGGCGAGCAGCTCGTCGGACAGCGTGCTCGACAGCGTGGCCGCCGACCAGTGGCGCACCCTGCTCACCGCCCTCGAGCGTCCCACCACCGTGGTGCGGGCCCGGGCCGCCGCCCTCGGCTGGTTCGTGGGCCTGTCGGCCGGTGAGCTCGCCGTCCTCGACGACGACGGCATGGGCGACCTCACCGACCTGTTGCGCACCTGGGCCTCGGCCCTGGTGGACGGGGGCATCCCGGCGTTGCTGGCCGCCGCCCGCGAGCACGGCCTGGCTCGTCGGGTGCTCAGCCGCCCCGGAGGCGATCGGGACCTCACCGACCTCGGTCATGTGGCCGAACTCCTCCAGAGTGCCACCGCCGCCCGCCCGGTGGGAGCGTCGGCGCTGCTCGCCGCTCTGGCCGACCTCGCTGCCGGACGAGACGACTCGGTCCCCGCCGACGAGGTCATGGCGCCCGACGTGTTGGCCCGCCGCATCGACCGTGACGACGACACGGTCAAGGTCCTCACCGTGCACAAGGCCAAGGGCCTCGAGTTCCCGGTGGTGCTGTGTCCCACCCTCTGGACGGGTGGGGCCCGGCTCCAGGGCCTCCCCCACGCCTTCCTCGACGGGGTCCGCCGCATCGACACGGTCACCCTCGTGGGGGGCAAGTACGACAAGGGCCCTCTGGGAGGGGTCCGGGCCGCCGATGCCGCCGAGCGCAGCGGAGAGGACCGTCGGCTGCTCTACGTGGCCCTCACCCGAGCCAAGCACCGTCTGGTGGTGTGGTGGTCGGACGCCGCCCCCGCCCCCGCCCCCCTCCGAGACCTGCTCACCTTCGCCGGCGGCGGCGTCCTCGACCTGCCCGCCCTGGCGGCCGACTCCGACGGCGGCATCGCCCACGTGGCTGTCCCCGATCACGTCGTCCCCAATCCGTGGACCGGCGCCCGCGACTCGCATCGGGCGCTGGCCGTGGCCGAGGCCAGTCGGGAGCTCGACCGCACCTGGCGGATCTGGTCGTTCTCGGCGGTCAAGGGGGCGGCCGAGGCCGCCGCCGCGCTCCGCCACGGCGAGCCGGTGGTGGTCTCGGACGCACCGGTCACGGGCGGGACCGACGAGCCCTCGCTGCCCGAGGCGGCCGAGGACGCCGAGCCGCCGGCGGGCGCCGTTCTCCCCGAGGGCAGGGTCGCCCTGCCCCTCCAGGGGGCGCCGGGTGGTACGGCATTCGGCACGCTGGTGCACTCGGTGCTGGAGCGAGTCGACTTCGCCGCCACCGACCTGCGCCCCGAGCTGCGGGAGCTGTGTGCCGAGTCACTCCACCACCGCAACCTCCCCATCACCCCCGACGACCTCACCGACGGGCTGCTCGCCGCCCTGCAGGCGCCGTTGGGTGGGCCTGTCGGGGCCCGCTCGCTCACCGACCTCACCAGGGTCGACCGCCTCGACGAGCTCGACTTCGACCTCCCCCTGGCCGGCCTGTCCGCTGCCCGCATCGCCGAGGTGCTCCTGGCCCACCTCTCTGCCGACGACCTCCTGCGGCCCTGGGCCGAAGCGGCCGCCGGAGGGGACCTCGACGTCGACGTGGCCGGCATGCTCACCGGCTCGATCGACCTCGTCGCCCGTTCCGGGGCCACCGGACCGTTCTGGTTGGCCGACTACAAGAGCAACTTCCTCCCCGACTCGAGTGACTACGGCGCCACCGACCTGGCCGAGGCCATGGTCCACCACGACTACCCGCTCCAGGCCACCCTCTACCTCGTCGCCCTGCACCGCTACCTGCGGTGGCGGGTGCCCGGCTACCAGCCCGACCGCGATCTCGTCGGCGCCGCCTATCTGTTCCTCCGAGGCATGGATCCGCACCGGCCGGCCGACGACACGAGGGGTGTCTTCTGGTGGCGGCCCCCCACTGCGGCCATCGAGGCGCTCGACCGGCTCCTGGCCACGGGGGAGGTGGCGGCGTGAGCGTCGACCTCGGCGCTCCCGTCCCCCTCGGCGAGGCCTCCGACTCTGGGCTCGACGTCCTCGGCCGGTTGCAGCCCTGGCGTGACGCGGGGGTGCTCACGGCGGCCGACACCCACATCGCCGCCACCCTCGCCCGCGTGTGCGGGCTGGTCGACGGCCCTGACGCCTTCGCCGTCGTCCTGGCCGCGGGACTGGCCGCCCGGGCCCCCCGTCACGGTCACGTGTGCCTCGACCTGGCCACCGTGCGCGACTCGCTCCCGGCCGAGCTGGAGGGCGACAGCGGTGCCGACGGCGTCGAGCTGGTCGACGCCCTGCCGTGGCCGAGCGACGTCGACGGCTGGCAGGCGGTCGTGGCCGCTTCCCCGTTGGTCACCAGCCGCCCCGCCCCCCTCGTGGTCAACGGGCCACTCGTCTATCTCGAGCGCTACCTCGTCTACGAGCGGCAGGTCGCCACCGAACTCCTCCGTCGGGCCGCCGAGGGCCCGTCAGCCTCGACGCTCGGGGCCGAGCGCCGCGCCGCCCTGCTCGAGCTGCTCCTGCCCGGCGTGGCGTCCGCCGGCCAGCGCGCCGCCGCCGAGGCCGGATCCGAGCGCTCCCTGGCCGTGGTGGTGGGCGGACCGGGGACGGGCAAGACCCGTACTGTCGCCGCCCTCCTGGCGCTGCTCCTCGACGCCGAGACCACTGCCGGTGGGCCGCCCCGCCGGGTCGCCCTGGCCGCGCCCACCGGCAAGGCGGCGGCCCGCATGGGCGAGAGCATCGTCGAGCTGTCCGAGCACGTTCGCCGCAGCGGCCTTCCCGACGCCGCCGGGCTGGCCGACCGCATGGCGGCGGCCGAGGCCTCGACGATCCACCGCCTCCTCGGCAGTCGGGGCCCCGGCGGTGGCTTCCGGCACGACGCCGCCCGCCCCCTCGATCACGACGTCGTCATCGTGGACGAGACGTCCATGGTCTCGTTGCCGCTGATGGCCCGCCTGCTCGCCGCCGTGGCGCCTGATGCCAGGGTCGTCCTCGTCGGCGACCCCGGTCAGCTGGCCAGCGTCGAGGCCGGCTCCGTGCTCGGCGACATCGCCGGGCCCGCCCTCGACGCCGCCGCCGAGAGCCGTCCGGTTCCGGCCGGTCCCCTGGCCTCGTGCGTCTCCGTGCTCACCGAGAGCTATCGCTTCCCTCGGTCCTCGAGCGTCGGGCGTTTCGCCGCCGCCGTGCGTCGGGGTGACGCCGACGTCGCCATCGCCGTGCTCCAGGACCCTCCGCCGGCGCCGACCGGTGCCGACATCGGCACCGACACGGTGACGGCTGCGACGGCGGAGACGCCGGAGGGCGCCGCGGTGAGCGGCGCGGTCACGTTGGCCTGGCATCCGACGGGCGGCGAGTCGGCGGCCGGGGCCGACGCCATCCGGGCGGCGGCCGAGCCCGCGTCTCGCGCCACCGTCGAGTGGGCCCGAGCGGGGGACGCCGCCGCCGCCCTCGGCGCGCTGGGTCGCGTCCGGGTGTTGTGCGCCCACCGCCGGGGCCCCTACGGCGTGGCCCGCTGGAACTGGCAGTTCGAGCAGTGGCTGGGCGAGGCCGACGTCGTCACCCGTGGGTTCTACGCAGGGCGGCCCGTGCTCGTCACCGCCAACGACCGGGCCAACGGCCTGTTCAACGGCGACCTCGGGGTGGTGGTGGTCCCGCCCGCCGATCCCGGTGAGGCTCTGGCCGGCGCCCCGGCGGACGGCCCGGGCCGACTCGTCCGGGTGGCCTTCCCCGTGTCCGCCGGCGTCCGCCTGGTGGCCCCCGCCCGGCTGGAATCGGTCGAGACCGTGCATGCCATGACCATCCACAAGAGCCAGGGCTCGGAGTTCGACGAGGTGATCGTCGTCCTCCCTCCCGCCGAGTCGCGCCTGGCCACGCGCGAGCTCCTCTACACCGCCGTGACCCGGGCCCGTCGGCGAGTGACGATCGTCGGTGGCGAGAAGGCGTTGCGGGCCGCCATCGGGCGTCGGGTGGTTCGGGCCTCCGGCCTCGCTCGTCGCCTCTGGCCCGCGGACTGAGGGCCCGGCGCGCGGTCGGGCCGGCCACCTCTGGTGACAGCAGGGTCGTCGGCCCGCAGCACTAGTCTGTGACGGCGGCGAGGTCGACAGCGCGGCGGTGAGCACCGTCGTCGCACCGAGCAGGTGGTTACTTCCAATGTCCCGACGGCGCCCCTCGTGAGCGATCTGTCCATCCCGGCCGATGCAACCGGAGGCACTCGGGGCCCAGTCGCGGGCGTGCCCGCCACCGGCCCGGAGGTCGACGTCGTGCGCCCGCCGTTCATCCCCGTCGCCACCTTGTTGATCACCACGGCCACGGCCATCGTGATGCTGGTCCAGGCCTGGGTGTCCGGGGCGGGTGACACCGACGAGATCTCCGCCGCCGCCGCCTTGTGCTGGACGTTCGGGTCGTTCCTCGGTCTGTTGCTCTTCGCCTGGTTCGGTTCGCTCGACGCCGACCGGCGGGCCAGCCTCTCCTACGCCGAGCCCTGGTGGCGACCCCGTCTGGTGGCCGGCGTCCTCGCCGTCACCGGGTGGCTGGTCGGCTGTGCGGGGGCGTTCCTGGTGGCGGAGGCGGTGGCCCGTCGATGACCGATCCGACCCCCGGACGCCCGTCGCGGTCCGGGCCGCTCCGCTCCGCTCGTCGCGTCGGGGCCGTACTCGTCCTCGTCGCCGTGTTCGCCGGGGTGGCCGCCGCGGCCACCACCACGGCCACGGTGACGGCCAGTCCCGCCCTGGCCCAGGCATCGGGCCCGACCGACTGTTCGGGTCGCCTCGAGGTCCTGTTGCTCATGGACGAGTCGGCCAGCCTGGCCACCACCGACCCCGACGACCAGCGGGTTGCCGCCGCCGAGGTCCTGGTCGACAGCCTCTCGGCCTCGGCGGAGGCGTCGAACGGCACCGTCAACCTCACCATCGCCGGCTTCGGGACCGCCGCCGGTGACATCGGTCGGGTGACCCTCCCGGCTGACAGAGGATCGGCCATCGGGGTGGTGCGAGGCTTCGCCGACCGCAACACCGATGCCAACACCGACTACGTGCTGGCCCTTCGTTACGCGGCGAACCACTTCGCCAACTTCCCCGACGTGCCGGTGGCGTGCAAGCGCCTGGTGTGGTTCACCGACGGGGCCTACAGCATCGACGACCCGTCGGCTCCGGGAATCATCAGCTACACCCGGGCCACCACCAAGGGCGTCATCGAGAGCCAGCTCGAGGGTCAGCTGTGCGGTCCCCTGCCCGGTGACGCCGTCACCACCGTGCCCATCAGCCAGCAGATCCAGGCGGCGGGATTCGTCGTACAACTCCTCGACTTCCGGGTCGAGGGGGTCGAGACGTCGACGGACCGTGCCGAGCGGGCGGCCACCACGCCGGTGATCGACCGACTCCTCGCCAGTCCCCCCGGCGATCCGTGCCGGGTGCCGGGCGGCCGGGTGTTGGCCAGCCAGGCCGCCGACCTGGCCGCCGAGTTCTTCACCCAGGGCCAGATCGCCGCCGGCCGCCAGCCCCTCGACTGCGCCGTCCTCGACGGTGGCTACCCGGCCGCCATCGTGCAGAGCCTGACGGTGCGCAACTCGGCGCCCGACGAGCAGGTCTCCGTCGCCCTCGACGGCAAGGAGGTGGCCAGCGGCGCCGGGTTCGCCACCTACTCGCCCGCTGACGGGCCACCGCGCGGGGGCCGCTTGTCGGTCTCGACCGCCGGCGGTTCGCCGTCGGGCTGCTACGCCGCGCTGTCGGCCACGGCCGCCCTGGTGGACGACGGCAGCATCTTCGCCGACGCCACCTCCAGCTTGTTGCGGCTCACCGTGTATGCCGGTGGCCCCGAGGGCGACGCCAGCCCCCAGGGGCCAGAGGCGGTGGCTCTGACGGCCACGGTCGAACGGTGCCCCGGCCCAGGTGGCGTGGGACGAGACCACCCGGACCTGGGAGGTCATCGTGACCGGGCCCGTCGCCGGTCCGCCCGACCTGATCGTCGCCGTCACCGCCCCGGGGTGGGGCGGTGAGCTGGCCCGCGTCGAGCAGGTCCTCGAGCTACGGGCCGAACCGCCGTTGCCCACCGTGGTGTGGGCCGGACCCACGACCCTGGAGGGCCCCGGCACCTTCGCCGGCGCGTTGCGGGTGACCCCGTCGGCGGTCACCGGGGGCTCGGTGTGCATCACGGTGGGAGCGGCCAACGTCGACACCGGCGGTGTCACCGTGAACGTGCCCGGAGGCGATGTCCTTTGCGGCAGCGACGCCGCCCCGTTCAACCTGGATGCCGAGATCGTGGTCGAGGGCTCGCGCAACACCAACGCGGACATCGCGATGCCCTTCACGGCCAGCTACACCACGGCGGGGGCCGACGCCCCCCGGGCCATCGCCGGAGAGGGCCAGGCCCAGTTCGCCACCATCGTCCTCACCCGGGTCGCCGACCCGATGAAGGAGGCGGTCATCACCGCCGTGTTGGTGTTGGTCTCGGCTCTGGTGCCGCTCGGCATCTTGTTGTTCCTGCTGAACCGCCAGCGTCGACTTCCCGATCCGACCCGGCGCCAGGTCGCCCGGGTGTCGCTCACGTCGATGGACGGGCGGGTCCACCGCACCCACCAGCGGCGGTTGGCCCACACCGACTTCTTCGCCCTGACGGGGAACCGGAAGCGGTGGTCGTTGCCGCTGGGGCTGGAGATGCGCCGCGAGCGCACCTTCAACCCCTTCGCCACCACCAGCGTGGTGGCCCGCAACGAGAAGGGCCCCTTCCAGGTCTTCCCGTCGATGGCCAGCCCCGATCCTCACACCATGGAGGTCCCGGCCTCGTTCGAGTTCCTGGTGCTCATCACCACCGATCCGGTGGCGGGCACGGGCACGGCGGTCGTGGTCACCCCGGCCGGGGCCAGCCCGGAGGCGGCCGACCAGGCCGTCGACGACGCCCTGGAGGCCGGCAACATGGTGTGGTCGCGGGTCTCCGACGTCATGGGCCGCCTGGCCACCATCTGATCCGGGCCCGAGCGGTCGAGGCCGAGCCTCGGGAACACTCGGCAGTCAGGCGTCGGCGTGGATGGTGACCCGCTGCAGGATGCGGGGCGAGTCGTCGTAGTCGTTCACGGCGTAGTGCATGGTGCAGCGGTTGTCCCACAGGGCGGCGTCACCGGCGTGCCAGGTCCAGCGCACCTGGTGCTCGGCCTTCTCGGCGTGGGCGAACAACAGGTCGAGCACGCCACGGCTCTCGATCTGGGACAGCCCCACGATCTGGCTCGTCCACCCTCGGTTGACGAACAGGGCCCGGCGCCCGGTCTCGGGGTGGGTCGTCACCACTGGATGGGTGGTGGAGCCGGTGAGGCCGGGGCGACCGTGGACCGCCTCGAGCTCGTCGACGAAGCGCTGCATCGAGGGCGCGAGGGACTCGTAGGCCGCGTACTGGTTGGACCAGAGCGTGTCGCCGCCCTTGTCCGGGCAGGTCTGCATCGACAGCAGCGAGCCGATGGGTGGCGTCGCGGTGAAGGTCACGTCGGTGTGCCAGGTGTCGGCTCGGTCCTGGCGGCGGGAGCCGTCGAGCACGAGGATCTCGCCGTTGGGCCCGAGGGTCTCCTGCGGGCGGAGGTCGTCGTCGGCCGTGGTGGTGGCGGCCAGGCGCCCGAAGACCGAACCCAGCGCGATGTGGTGCACCTGGCTGAGACGGAGACCGGGGAAGAAGAGCACCAGGTTCTCGAACCAGGCGGCCCGCAGCTGCTCGGCCATGTCGGCGGTGACGCCGTCGCGGAGGTCGAGGCCGGTGACGGTGGCTCCCAGCGCCTGCGGTAGCGGTGTGACGGTGATGGACACGGCGGGAACCCCCAGGGACGGCCCCGACGGCCGACCACCACGAGATCCTAGGGACGTCGTCATCGAGGCGGTGGAGCGGAGGACTCCGGTACGGTGCCCTCGCCGGCGGCCGACCGGACCGTCGAATCGCGGTCCCGGTACGCGGGGGCGAGGCCGCCGAAGGGGGAGATCGATCGATGCCTGCCGAGGACCGCTACGCCGAACCGCTGGCCGTGGAGCCGGGACGCATCATCCGCGACACCGGTGAGCCGATCCAGGCCGGATCGATGCTGTGGGTGTTCACCGATCCCGATCGTGGTCAGGAGTTCGCCTACAACCGCTGGTACGAGCGGGACCACTACTACGGCGGATGCATGATCGGTCCGTACCACTTCGCCGGGAGCCGGTGGGTGGCCCCTCGCCGGTACCGCGACGTCCGCTTCCCCCAGCCGGGCCCCATGCCGTTCCCCGTCGATGCCGGCACCTACGCCTGCCTGTACTGGTACCTGGGTGGCCACCACGAGGACGCCATCGACTGGGCCACCCCGCAGGTCCACGCTCTCTACGCCGAGGACCGCGGCTTCGGGCCCCGGACCCACCACAACACCGGCACCTTCGGCCACGCCTGGCGAGCCCATCGCGACCCGGACCCGGTGCCCCTGGAGCTGGCCCTCGACCACCGCTATCCGGGGATGGTCGCCTTGTTCGTCGATCGGGCCGAGGGGGTCAGCGAGGAGCAGCTCGACAACTGGTTTGACGGCTATCTACCGGGCTGGCTCGACGGCTCACGGATCGCCACGGTCGCTCACTGGACCACGATCCCGCTCCGTGACGACAAGCCCGACTTCACCCCCGTCGACCCCGACGGTGCGATCCGTTCTCTCCAGGTCCACTTCGTCGAGGCCGACCCGCTCGAGGTGTGGGACGCCGAGCACCAGTTGGCCGACGACCTGGCCGCGTCCGGTCTCGGCTCGGTCGCTTTCGCCGCTCCCTTCCTCGCCACCGTGATCGGCACCGACCGCTACGTCGACGAGCTCTGGTAGGTCGGCCCCGGGTCGCTCAAGAGGGGCGCGGCACGATCCGATACCTCGGTACCGGCGGTCGACCGGTCGGGGGGCGAACAGCGGATGCGCAGACACGGCGAGAACCCGGATGACGAGCGCTTCCTGATCGACGCGCTGGGCCACAGCGTGTCGTTCCGCCCGGCCGGGCAGAGCGCCCAGGAGATGGCCGATCACCTGCGGCGGTCCTCGGGGCGGACGAGCTTCCTGCGGCGGCTGCTGCACCCGGCATCGGCCGAGGAGCGGGCGTGGTCCCAAGGGGCACGAGGTGAGTACGCCGCCGCCTCCCGGCTCGGAGGCCTCCCCCCGGGGTGGTTCGCCATGCACGACGTGCCCGTCGGTTCTCGGGGGGCCAACATCGACCACGTCGTCATCGGCCCGGCCGGCGTGTTCACCGTGAACACCAAGAACCTGTCGGGGAACGTGTGGGTGGGTTCGCGCGCCCTCGTGGTCAACGGGGCCAAGACCGACTTCCTCCTGAAGGCCCGGCGGGAGGCGGATCGGGCGTCCCGACTGCTCTCCGACGCCGTAGGGGACGACGTCGAGGTCCACCCCCTGCTCGTCATCCAGGCGCGTCGCCTGACGGTGCGAGAGCACCCCGACGGCGTCTGGGTGGCGCCGCTGCGGGCCATCCCGCGCTGGTTCCAGAGCCAACCGGCCCGCCTGACCTGGGATGCGGCCCTCGACATCGTGGTGAAGGCCGACCAGCTGTCGACCTGGCAGCCTCCGTCGGCGCTGTTCGACGGGCCGGTGGTCGGGGCCGGGATGCCCTCGGGCGCGCAGCGCTCGGCCTCGGGTTCCACCGACCTCGACATGCCGGCTGCCATCGGGCGCTGCGCCTGCGGGGGAACCCTCGTGCTGCGTCGCCGCCGGTCCGACGGCCAGCCGTTCTTCGGCTGCACCGGCTATCCGAGCTGCCGCCACACCCGCCCCGCCGGTTGAAGCCCGACGCCGGAGCCTCGTCCTCGACCGGGATGGTCATGCTCGTCGTCTCGATCAATCGACTGCTGGCGAACGGCCGACGTGGCCGATACTGAGGACGTGAGCACGACGACCGACTCCGCCGAGGCCGCCCCGCTGGCGCGCGCCGAACGACGGGCCACGATCGACGTCCTCGGCGCCTCGGTGCTCTTCGCTGGTTGCAACGTGGCCTGGCGCTACGGCGACGGGTCCATCGTCGCCATGGTCTTCGTGCGGGCCGTGCTGGGGCTGGCTCTGGCCTGGTCGATCGGTCGCCGCCGCCGACTGCCGTCGTGGCGCCAGTCCTTCCGTAGCCGGGTCGCCGTGGCCGCGGCCGTCACCTCCGGTGCCAGCATGGTCGCCGCCGGCACGCTCTTTCGCACCCTCGACGGTCCCTTGGCCGCCCTGGCCCTGGCCTGCACCCCGGCGGTGGCCATGCTCGTCCGCGACCGGGTGGGCCGGCGGGCGGCGGTGGCCGCCATCGGGTCCTCGGCGGCGGCCGCAGTCGGGATCCTGTGGGCCGCTGCGGTCGACGATGCCGCCACTGACGTGGGGCTGGTCGCCGTGGCCGTGGCCGTCGGATTCGTGGCCATCGAGGTGATATCCATGCGCACCTCGCAGTTGGCGGTGGAGGACGGCACCGATCCCACGGCGATCGTGACCGCCTCCATGGGTGTGGCCGCGCTCGCCATGTTCCCGTTCGCAGTGACGTCCGAGGCCGGCGTGGAGGCATCCACCCTGGTCGCGTCGGGGGTGGCTGCCGCCGTGGTGGCCGTGCTCGGCACTGTGGGTCGCGTCCTGCGCACGACCGCGCTTCCCGCCGCCGGGGTGCCCGCCGTGGCGGCCAGCACCCAGGTCGCCGCCCTCGGGACCGCCGTCGGCGGCATCGTGTTGTTCGGCGACCACATCGGGCCGGTGAGCGTGGCCTGCGCCGTGCTCGCCGCCGCGCTCGGTGCCACTGCCGTGGTGGCCGGCACCCGCTACCGCCTCACCCGCGACCGCACCCTCGCCGCTCCCCTCGACCTCCCTGTCGTGCCGGCTGTCGACTAGCGCCGCTGGTCCGGTCGTCCCCGGCTCAGCGCACGCCGAGGCGGGCGGCGGCGCGGTTGGCGGCGGCCGGTCCGGCGATCTGGCGCAGCAGGAGGAGCCCGTCGATGAGAGCGAGGGCGGCCTCGGCCTCCGTGCGGCGCTGCCGGGCGGGCCCGGTGAAGAACTCGGAGAGCCACGTGATCCACACGTCGACGAGCTCGGTGGCCAACGTGGCGAACGGTTCCCGCCCGGCGGCGGCCAGACCGCTGGTCTCGAAGTAGAGGGCGAAGACAGGGTCGACCTCGGGGCGGGCCAGCACCGGCCACGCCACTCGGGCCAGGGCCACGTGGTCGGCGGCGGGCGTGGTGAAGGCCCGAGCGAGGACCTCCTGCAGCTGGGCCCCCATGTGGAGGAGGACCTCGGTGATCAGGTCGTCCTTGGTCGGGAAGTAGTACACGACGATCCGGTCGTTGACCCCGAGGTGGCGGGCGACCCGACCGAAGGTGATCTGGCTCAGCCCGTCCTGCAAGGCAGTCTCCACCGCCCCGGCCAGGATCTGCTCCCGGGTGTGCCTGTGGCCCATTGGGTTGATCGTAGTGGTCACTGCGAATACAGTATCGCAGTGACCACTACAACTCAGGAGGAACGATGACGACGACGGTGTCGGACCAGGTGACGGGGCAGTACCTGCAGCCGTACGGGCTCGACGTGGGCTCGGTCTTCTCCGGCCTACGGGCCGCGGTGGGCGTCCTCTCGTGGACTTCACCCACGGCGGCGGGCCGTGTGTTCGGCCTGGGCTCGGTGGGGACCGATCCGCGAGTGGGCGTGGTCACCCGGCTCTTCGGCGTGCGCGAGCTCGCGCTGGCCGTCGCCATCAAGAGCCCCGATCCCGTCGTGCGCCGTCGGGCCCTGCAGACCGGGGTGGTGATCGACTCCGTGGACCTGGTGGCCAGCCTCGTGGCCCTGGGTAGGGGCGCGCCGAAGATCACCCTCCTCACCTTCACCGCGGGCGCCGCCCTGTTCGCCGGCCTCGGGTTGGCCGCGCTGGCGTCTGAGTCAACGAGCTGACGACTGCGAGATCAAACGGCTGCAAACCCATCGATAATGCCTACCCGGCCCTCTAATCGATGGATATCCAACGAATCTCGAACCGTCATCGACACACCTCCTCTCCATCTGGATAGAATTGCACCCGTAGAGAGGAGCTCACATGCTCACCACCACGTCCAAGCCCTCGTCTCCTCGGCGCAGCACCGACGACTGGCTGGAGGAGCTGGGAGCCAGCCTGCGGGCTCGGCGTGTCGCGGCCGGTCTGACCCAGGTCGAGTTGGCCGACGCCGCCGACGTCGGCTCGAGCACGGTGAAGAACCTGGAGTCGGGCAAGGGGGCCCAGCTCTCGTCGTTGGTGAAGGTGGTGCGGGCGCTGGATGCCGAGGACTGGTTGGCGGCCCTGGCCCTGCCCGCCCCCACGGTGAGCCCGATGGCCATGCTGCGGGCCCAGCGAGCCGCAGCCCGGCCCCGTCAGCGGGTGCGCCGGTCGACGACTCCGTCATGAGCTACGTCCGCACCGAGGTCATCGAGGTCCGGGCGTGGGGAGCCACGGTGGGCGCCGTCACGCTCGATCCGACGAGCGGCTACTACGCCTTCGAGTACGACCCGGCATGGACACGCCGGGGCGTCGAGCTGGCCCCGTTGCACATGCCCGTCGGGCCCGGGGTGTTCGTGTTCCCCCAACTACCGGAGCTCACCTACCGACGCCTGCCGGCCATGCTCGCCGACTCGCTGCCCGATCGCTTCGGCAACGCCCTCGTCGACGCCCGCCTGGCCGAGGAGGGTGTGGCGACCGCCGCCATCACGCCGCTCGACCGCCTGGCCTACGCCGGTGACCGGGCCATGGGGGCCCTCGAGTACCACCCGCCGGTGGCCGCCGGTCCCGACCACACCACCGCGGTGCAGCTCGCCGATCTGGTGGTCGCGGCGCGGTTCGCCCTGCGCGGTGAGTTCACCGCCGACGAGACCACCCAGGAGGCGCTCACCCAGCTGATCCAGGTGGGCACGTCGGCCGGTGGGGCCCGGGCCAAGGCGGTGATCTCGTTCAACCCCGACACGGGTCAGGTCCGCTCCGGCCAGCTCGAGGCGCCGGCCGGGTTCGAGCACTGGCTGTTGAAGCTCGACGGCGTCGACGGTGACCGCCTCACCGAAACGCAGAGCTACGGGCGCATCGAGTACGCCTACGCCCTCATGGCCGCCGAGGCCGGTGTCACCATGGCGCCGTGCCGGTTGCTCGAGGAGAACGGCCGAGCCCACTTCATGACCCGTCGCTTCGACCGCCTTCCCCACGGCGGCAAGGTCCATGTGCAGACGTTGTGCGCCCTCGCCCACCTCGACTTCAACCAGGCCGACACCCACAGCTACAGCCAGTACCTCGACGTCGTCGATCGTTTGGGGCTCGGACGTGACGCCCTGGCCCAGGCCTTCCGACGGGTCGTGTTCAACGTGGCCGCCGCCAACCGCGACGACCACACCAAGAACCTGGCGTTCTGTTGCGACGAGGACGGTGTGTGGTCGTTGGCTCCGGCCTACGACGTCAACCATGCCCACAACCCGGTGGGAGAGTGGACCCAGCGCCACCAGATGGGTGTGAACGGCCGGTTCGAGCACGTCACCGCCGCCGACCTGCTGGCCGTGGCCGACCAGTTCGCCGTTCCCGCGGCCAGGCGCATCGTGGCCGAGGTGGCGGCGACGGTCGTCGACTGGCCCCGGTTCGCGGCCTCCGCCGAGGTCCCCGCCGAGCGGGTGACGACGGTGGCCGCCGACCTGCGTCGGTTCCGCATCGCCTGAGCGGCTGACGGCCGAACGGTCGGTGCGAGGAGGCGACGAGCCGAGCGCGGCTTCATCCGAAGCGCGGCTCGGCAGCGGATGACGGGTGATCGCCGCAGTCGAACCCCCCGAAACCATGCCCATGTCTCCCCTCCACCGACGCCTCCATGTCCTGCTCGTGCGTTGTGGGGCCACGGCCACCGCCGGGCTCGACCGCAAGCTGGCGGCGATCGGCTTCGAGATCTCGGTCCGGTCCGACGCGGCCGGCAGCCTCGACGTGTGCGTCCGCCGCGAGCTCGACGGCGTGGTCGTGAACATCTCGGGCACCGGCGACGAGGGCCTGGAGGACGTGTCCCGCCTCGGGGTGGCCACGCCCGCTCCGGTGGTCACCGTCGGCGGATCAGCGGACAAGCGTCGTCGGGCCTTCGACCACGGAGCCGTCGTCGCGTTGCCCCGCGGCGTTCTCGTGCCCGATCTCGAGTCCCAGTTGCTCGCCCTCGTGCGCCTGTACCGCCGCCCGCTCGCCACGGTGCCCTCGGCCTCGGCTCTGTCGACCGGCCGGCCCGAGGGCTACGCGCCGTCGGTGCCGGAGCCCGGCGACTTCGCCGATCCGAACTGGAGCCGGATGGTGCGGGCCAACCTGACCACGCTCGAGTGGAAGCTGCTCACCGTCCTCAGCGCCGAGCCCGGACGGTACTTCACCAGCCGGGAGCTGCTGGAGCTGGTGTGGGGCTACACCACCGGCCCGGTGACGACGGTGTCGGTCCACATCCACCGCCTGCGCCGCAAGCTCGACGCCCACGGTGGTCGGGCCGGCTTCGTGGAGACCGTTCGGGGCCGGGGGTACGCCTTCCGTCCGCCCGAGGTCCACCACCACGGTCAGACCCCCACCATCGGGTTCGACCCGCCGACGGACGGCTCCGATCGGCTGCGGGCGACCGGTCGCTACCTGCTGCGCCAGACCTCGGGCGCGACACGCCCCTCCTGATCCTGGGTCGGTGTCGCGGACCGGTCGGCCCGAGCCCCTCGGCGATGGCTACTCGGGGATGTGGCAGACGGCCTCGACGTTGTTGCCGTCGGGGTCGCGCACGAAGGCTCCGTAGTAGCCCGGGTGGTAGATCGGCCACTCCTGGGGCTCGTGGAGCACCTCGGCCCCGGCAGCGACGGCGGCGTCGAAGAAGGCCCGGACCGTGGCCCGATCGGGGGCCTCGAAGCCGATGTGGTCCTCCCGCCAGCCGGTGGCGTTCTCCGACAGTGGCCCGAGCCAGAAGTCAGGCTTCGGGGGGACGCCGAATCCGACGACGCCGGGGAACTCAGCCAGCCGGCGGGCGCCCAGCGGGGCGAGCACGGTGTCGTAGAACGCCGCGCTCACGGCCACGTCGTTGCACTGAATACCGAGGTGATCGATCATCGGATCATTCTGGTGCTCAGTCCTCGGCGATGCCGGCAAGGGTGACGCCCCGGAAGGCGGCCAGGCGCTCGGCCTCGGTGTCGATGCGGCGCCGGTCGGCCCTCGTCGTGGTGTCCCACAGCTCGGTGCGGACGGTGAGCTTCTTGTCCGCCGACCTCGGTCGCCAGGTCCCCAGCACCTCGCCGTCGGCCACGATGGCGCCCGGTCGGCCCAGGGCGCGCCACAGCTCCTTGCGGCGGTCGGCGTCGGGCACGAGCAGCTCGCGGTCGCGCAGCTGGAGGTAGGGGTCGTAGGGGCCGAGCAGGCGAACAGCTCGCTCGCCGTCGGTCGTCACCCGGCGGGCGATCATGTCCTCGTCGTCGGCCAGCACGTAGCGGGCCCTGTTGCCGGTGCCCGGTTCCTCGTCGGCCAGCTCGATCGCCACGGCGTCCTCGGGCCAGTGGGCTCTGATGTCCTTGGCCGGCGAATCCACGAACTCCGAGACGTCCTTGATGCGGGCGCCCGGATAGAAGCGCAGGTGGTTGCGGACGACGTCGAGGTCGGGCTCGGCTCCGTCGGCGAGCCGGGTGAACAGCGGTGGCTTCATCCGGGCCACGCGTCGAAGCACCGGCGGCGACGTGCCCGGGTCCAGCACCAGCCCGGCCTGCAGAGCGGCCAGGCGGAAGGGCTGCTCGTAGATGTGGATGGCATCACACGGCCGGCAGTAGCGGAGGAACGGCTCGTCGAGCTGTCGGTTGAGGGCGCCGGACACGTCGCCCTTCACTGTGGGCCGGGTGACGATCGCCCGTTCGGCTTGCGACACCGTGTGCAGGGCCTCGAGCACGGGGAGCCCAGCGGCGGCCAACGGTCTGGAGGCGTCGAAGATGCGCCTGGCGGCATCGGCCTCGCTGTAGGGCGCGGTGGCCACCGCCACCTCGGCCAGGTCCGAGCGTCGGTAGGCGTGAGGGGCGCCCCGCAGCGTCCACGCCAGGGCCAGCTCGGCGTTGGCGACGGCGTCATCGGGCCCGGTGATCGGCGCGCCCCGCACGGCCAACGCCCAGTAGGCCCCGTCGGGTCCGGTGTTCTGCACGCCGTAGTCGAGGAGGTCGACGTCGGCGGGCTCGGCCGCGGAGTCGGCGTGCCGGTCGAGCTGGTGACGGCTGAACCGGGCCCGCAGCAGGTCGATGCGGTCGATCTGATGGGTGCTCACGACTCGGTTCGGCTCCTTCCGACGATGGGCTCCGTCGTCCAGTGTGGCGGCGCCGGAGGGTCGGCCCGCTCCGCTCGGACAGGAGGTCCTGGTGTGCTCCGGGTCAGGAGCCCTCCCCCCGGTAGACGCAGCCCGAGGTGCAGGTCTCTTTGACCTCGACGCGTTCCAGCAGAGGAAGCTCCGCTCGGAGGTGGGTCCAGATCCACCGGGCCAGGACTTCGCTGGTCGGGTTGTCGAGCCCGTCGACTTCGTTGAGGTAGTTGTGGTCGAGGGAGTCGTGGAGGGGTCGGAAGGCGCGCTTGAGGTCGTCGAAGTCCTGGACCCATCCGGTGTCCTCACCGACCGGGCCGTCGACGACGACGCGGACGACGTAGGAGTGGCCGTGGAGGCGAGCGCACTTGTGGCCCTCGGGGACGTGGGGCAGGCGGTGGGCCGCTTCGAAGGTGAAGTCTCGGTAGATCTCGGTCACGGGATACCCAGGTACTTGTGGGTCTGGAGGCTGAGCTTCCACCTCGGGTGGGCCAGGCAGTAGGCGACGGCCTTCTCGGTGTTGGCCACCCGGTCGGGGCCGTCCATGGGGCTCAGGTAGAAGTGCTCGAAGTC
Organism: uncultured Actinomycetes bacterium; assembly: GCA_963793025.1. Taxonomy (GTDB): domain Bacteria; phylum Actinomycetota; class Acidimicrobiia; order Acidimicrobiales; family Acidimicrobilacustridaceae; genus CAWBYL01. The sequence goes on along the minus strand of CAWBYL010000003.1, from coordinate 80,553 downwards.
CCAGTCGGCGAAGGCGTCGGGCGGGGCCCCGTCCTGGGGGTACACGACCTTGATCTCGTCGCCTCGGCGCAGCCGCCAGTCGGCGCCGGCCTTGGGGCTCACGCAGATCCAGTCGATCCCGGTGGGGGGCTCGAGGGTGCCGTTGGTCTCGATGGCGATCTCCACCCCCCGGGACTTGAGCGCGGCCACCAGTGCGTCGTCCAGCTGCAACAGCGGTTCACCGCCCGTGCACACGACGAAGGGCGGGGTGGAGACGTCGGGCCACGTCGTTGACCACGGCGTCGGCCAGCGCCGCCGCGTCGGGGAAGCGGCCGCCGCCCGGGCCGTCGGTGCCGACGAAGTCGGTGTCGCAGAACTGGCAGATCGCCTGCGCTCGGTGTTCTTCCCGACCGGTCCACAGGTTGCAGCCGGTGAATCGGCAGAACACCGCGGCGCGGCCCGAGTGGGTCCCCTCGCCTTGCAGGGTGAAGAACAGCTCCTTGACGAGGTAGGTCAACTTCGGAACGCTCCTTCGTCGGAGTGGTCGGGTCGCGCCGACGCGGTCGGTGGGCGCCTCGGCCAGCGGGTTCGAGGCCCCGCCACGGTAGAGCCACCTCGTGGGGACCTGCCGTCGGGACGGGCGCGTTCGGCGACCCGCCGGTGTCGTGGGCACGCCGGGGCTCCGCCGTGTCGGTCAGCCGGTGTCGAAGAGCTCGGGCTGGGCGCCGTCGGGAGGGATCAGGACCCGCTGACCGTCGGATTGCACGGGGCTGAAGGTGAAGCCCTGATGGGTCTTGAGGTCGTGGTGGTGACCACAGACCGGGGCGAGGTCGTTCACCACCGTGCGGTAGGTGTCCGCCCAGTCGGCGGTGTGGTCGATCTCGAGCCGGGCGCTGCTGGTGCACCCCCGGATGGTGCAGCACCCCATGCCCATCCATTCGAGGGCGGTGCGCTGGAGGGCGATGGGGCGGCGACCGAGGTGGACCACGGCCCGTACGTCGGTGCCCTCGGTGGTGATGGCGGCCTTGAAAGCATCGCCCTCGATCCACTCGATCACCTGGGAGACGGGCACCGGGCCGATGCCGGCGATCTCGCACACCTCGCCGTCGGCGGCATGACCTCGGCGTAGGGCGGTGTCGTCGACGCGGACGATGACCTTCACGTCCCGCGCCGAGCGGCGCTCGACCCGGCTCGACCCTTCGCCGCCCTCCCCGCCGCGGTCGGGGGAGTCGCCATCGACGAGACCGGCCTGGTGGGCGGCGAGGGAGGTGAGGGCGTCGGCGGCGTAGGCCTGGTCGGGCTCGCGCCGGCCTTCGGCGCGGGCGCAGCGGAAGATGCGCTGCTTGTCGGCGTCGATCGACGCCATGAGACGGGCGTGCTCGGCCGGAGGGAGCTTCCACTGGCCGCAACCGGCGCCGTCCTCCTGGTCGATCCAGGTGCGCAGGTAACGGTCGCGGTGGAGGCGGGCGTGACGCTGCTGTTCGGTCTCGGGTGACGCCGCCCGGCGCACGTCACGGGCCTTGGTCTCCAGCTCGGTGACCGGCGCCCGGTCCGCCGTCGTGAGCAGTTCCTGTTCGGCCTGGGGCGCAGCCGCCGCCGCGGTGGCCACCGCCTTGGCCTGGCGGGGCGACAACTTGCCCGCCTTGAACTGGGCGGTCGTGGCCTCCAGGCCATCGAGTGCTTCGGCTGTCTTCAACACCCCGACGGCGTCACCCACGCCGGTGCCGGTGGTGGAGGCCAGCCACGCCGCCGCGCTCTTGAAGCCCTTGCGCCGCCACAGCTCGGTATCGGCCACCTTTCTGGCCGCCAGGGCCTTGCCGGCGGCGCCCAGGTGCTCGATCTCACCGAACACCGAGACCAGCTCGGCGGCGTCGCGCGCCAGCATCGTGGCCGGATCGAACTCCGCCACCAGCGTCTTCACCGACGCCAGGACTGCTTGGGCCTTGGTGTGCTTCTCCGCCATCGAGATGACCTTACGCAGGGGGTACGACAGTGGATCCGGGTGTCGGATCGAGAGGTGCGAGGGTCAGTCGTCGCAGTCGGCGAGGCGGCACATGACGTACCCCGCTCGGTCGGCGATGTCATGACGGCGATGGCTGATGAGCAGGTCGGGTGAGCTCAACCGCAATGGCTTGCGGCGGAAGCCGGGCAAGGCATGCTCGTCGACCGGGGGCTGGTCGATGCCGGCGGCGGCCAACAGCGTGCGGGCTCGAGCAGGGATGCCGGAGGCGCTCACCCCGAGTACGTCGGAGATCGAAACGGTCTGCAGCCAGCCGTGACGAGGGAACCGCTCGACGTTGGCCCTGATCACCGCGTAGCAGATGCCGGCCGCCAGCGACCGGCTACTGGGCCGGGTGAGGGCCTCCGGTGCGCGTCGGGCGACGAGGACAAGCAGGCGTCGGGCCGCGGTGCGAAGTTCGACGAACGTCTGGTGGCGGAAGAAGGCGTCGCACCGATCGCCGATCTCGAGCACCCGCACGGCGGCATCCGGGTCGAGGCCCTCGAGCTGGAGCGGCTCGTCCGGAAGCGGCTCGACCGACAGCGCCCACAGCACGTTGCTGACCCGGACGATGCCCTCGTCGTCGTGGATCTCCTCGTGGTGGCCGACGTCGGCGGCCAGTTCGCTCAGGAGGTGGAGGAGGCGCGGGCGCAGCGAGCGCCGCCGGCGGTCGTGGTGGGCGACGGCGGCCTGCCACGCCGGTTCGACCTGGTCGATGTACTCGAGTTTGGCGATGGTGGCGGCCGGGTCGACGCCGGTGCCCAGGCGGTCGACGAAGCGGACGAGAGCCCGCAGCCCCGACGGCACGGCCTCGAGGGCGACGACCGGACGGTCGTCGTCGCCCTCGAGGGAGCTCGGGCTGAGGCAGTCGGCGAGGAAGGGCATGCCTGCTGTGCCCTGGAACGAGTGGGCCGCCGGCGGGAGGAGGATGGCATCGAGACCCATGCGGGCCGCAGCTGTCAGACCCGCTCCCCACGCCGAGTCGGCCAGAGCGGTCAGCAGAGCCCACATCTGCTCGTGGGGCCAGGGCGCGGCCGGGTCGTCGTCGATCCAGCTGTCGGTGGGGACCGGGGACGATGGCGCACTCCGCGGCTCCTGCCCGGCGGGGCCGGGTGACGGTGCGCCCCTCACGAGGCGAAGGCGGCCCTCGCCCGCAGGCGTGGACACAGACCCGCTCGGTTGTCTCGACAGATGCTCGCTCTCCATGAGAACAACAGTACGAAGGGGGTACGACAGCGGGTCCGTGCGGGCCGCCGTGAGCCTCAATCCCGCTCGATCTCGGGGGTACGCATTCAGTGGCAATTGGAGAGCCCGCGTGTGCGCAGATTCACGTCAGTAGCCGTCTTACATGGTTTGCTCTCCGGGTGTACACCTACCTGTGTGAGCGTCAATGGCAGGCAGCCGACGCGTCACTTGGGAGGCAACACCATGACTGTTGTGAACACCACCACGCTGACCTTCACCGCCGGGGGCTGGGACAAGCTCGTCGAGGACGTCACCAAGTCGAAGGCCATCCTCGAACGTCACGGGGCCAAGAACGTCCGACTGCTCGTACCCGTCTCGGGGCCGATGGGCGCCGGCACCGCGGTGACCACACTCGAGGCCGACACCCACGCCGACATGGGCAAGATCATGGACGCCATCTTCGCCGACCCGGACATGATCGCCATGATGATGTCGACCGAGGGAGCGACCTCCTGGACGGCCAGCACCTTCATCGACATTCCGCTGTAGACGCAGCCACTGCGTTGCGGGAACTGCTCGCCGAGTGAGTCGGCGGTACCCGGGGCACCCGGGCACCTCGGGGCGAGCGGTCGACCACCACCACGTGGTCGACAGGGCGGGGCGACGACCGGCTCGGCACTCTCCGCCGAGCCGGTTGCGCGCCCGGGCACCCGCGGCGGTGTGGCTTCTGGCGGGCTGGGGATCTCGGCCACGCAAGGCGGGCACGGGCGGTTGCCTTGGTCATGGAGGGACAGGCCTTGAGGTCGGTCGCTGATCGGTCGATCACCAGGGGACGACACGCGCGGGAACGACCGCGGGGTGAAGGTCGCCCCAACCCACTCGAGGAGGAGGAGCTTTGCTGAAGCGGTGGTGGCGGGCCCTCGAGGAGCGGGTCGACGCCGCACTCGTGCGGGGCCAGCTCTGGTTCCTGGTGCTGTTCGCCCTCGCCGTGTGCGCGGTGGCGTTGGTCGCCGCCGCCGTGATCGACCTCCTCGGGATCGACTTCGGCCGGGGCCGACTGGGCTTCGGGCGGGCGGCGTGGCAGACGATGGTGCGGACCATGGATCCCGGCCAGCTGGCCGACGATCGAGGGGTCGGCGCCTTCGTGATGCTCGGAGTCGCCCTCATCGGGCTCGTCCTGGTGAGCTCGCTCATCGCCCTCATGACCAACAAGGTCCAGCAGCGCGTGGAGGAGGCCAACCGGGGCCGCACCCCGGTGCCCCTGGAGGACCACTTCGTGATCCTGGGGTGGAGCGAGATCACCCTCAAGGTCCTCGAACAGCTCTACGAGTCGGCGGCGCCGGGTCCGCCCCCGCCCACCGTGGTCATGGGTGCCCCGCCCATCTCGTTCATGCGGCAGCGGATCGACGAGCGCCGTCGCGACGTCCGTCACGAGAAGGCCCTTCAACACGCGGCGGGCACAGCGCTGTGGTCGCGGAACTGGCCCCGGCTGCGCACCGGGAACCCCACCGACAAGCGCGACCTGGAACGGATCGCTCGTCTCCACGACGCGCGCGCGGTCATCGTCCTCTCACCCGACGTGGACGGCGACACGAACGGGGACCGGGGCGACGATCGGGCCGGACGGATCGAGCACTGCACGAGCCACATGGTCGAGACCGTGCTGGCGGTCAACGCCGAGCTGGAGGAGCGGGCGCTCGTCGCCGAGAGCGCCGAAGCCGCCCGGGGCGAGCCGGTCATCGTGGTCGAGGTGGCCCACGACCCGGCCAAGGCCGCCCTCCTCCTGCGGAGGTTGGGCGCACGCCGAGCCCGCATCCTCACCGTCGATGCCTCGACCCTGCGGGCCAACCTGGCCGCCCAGGTGTCCCGGCGCCCGGGCCTGGCCGGCGTCTACGGCGACCTCCTCGACTTCACGGGCAGCGAGTTCCACATCGTCGACGTCCCCCGGGGCGTCACCACGTTCGGGGAGGCGCTCACCCGTCTGCCCCACTCCTGCCCCATCGGGGTGGTGCGGGGTCCGGCCGGAGCGGACTCCCGGCGGGGCGACCGAGGGGCCGACGAGGTGCACCTCTCACCGGACTTCGATGCTCCTCTCTCCGTCGGGGACCGGCTGGTGGTGCTCTCCGAGAGCGACGAGCCGGGGGACGTCGACGTGTCGGAACCGGCAGCGGCGTGGGGGCCGCTGCTCGAACGACCACCGCGTGCCTCCGACACCGTGTTGGTGCTCGGTTGGAACTCCGGGGCTCCTCACCTGATCGACAGCATCCGCCGTGATCTCCACGGCGCCCTCAACGTCACGGTGGTCACCGAGGCCGACGTCACCGATGAGACCGCCGGGTTCGGGCCCGACTCGGTCGTGGCCCACATCCGGCCGGAGGGCGGCATCCAGCACTGGTTGGACGACGAGGCCAACCGGGCCGGATACCACCACGCCATCGTCCTCACTGACGAGACGAAGGCGCCGGACGTGGCCGACACCGAGACGCTGCTCGCCTTCCTCGCCCTCCGTCCGGCCGGATACAACGGCAACCCGGAGACCGTGGTGGCCGAGCTCCGCCAACGGAGCAGCAAGCACCTGGTGGCTCGTCACGAGGCCGACGACCTCATCGCCGGCGGCGCCCTGACCGCCGACGCCCTGGCCCAGTACGCGGTGAACCCCGGCGTGGCCTCGGTGTTCGACCAGCTCTTCGGTGACGGCGCCTTCGAGATCGATCTGGTGGCGCCCGGGGAGTACGGGTTGGCCGACGAGTTCGGCTTCCGGGACGTCGTTCGCGCCGCCGCCGACCGGGGAGAGATCGCCCTCGGGTATCGGTTGCGCACCTCGGAGGCCCCCGTCGGGTCCGGAGGTGAGGCCAGCCCACGGCTCGTCCTGAACCCGAGGAAGGACGCGTCGACACCGATCCGTCTGGCCGCAGTGCGCGACGTCGTCGTGCTCTCCGGCGGAGGCGGCCGAGCCGGAGCGGCGGTGTCGGTCGCCGACGCGAGCGTGGGGACGTCGTTACCGGCCGGGAACCCACGGTGATCCCCAGATCATGAGCCTCTGACGACGGGCGGCGTCGAAGGGGGAACCACCGCCGGCGAGCGGGGGCCGATCAGCGGATCGCGGCGTCCAGCAGCTCGAAGCGGACCCCGGTGAGCTCCTCGGAGCGGTCCCACAGCTCCCGGGCGTCGGCGGCGTCCTTCGCTCGTCCGCTCGGGTCGACCTGGGTGGGCAGGCCCCGGACCTCGAATGGTCCATCGGGGCCGTAGACGCCGCTCGAGACGTTCACCACCCGGCTGCAAGGCGACGCCATGACCAGGTCCACCCGTCGGTCGGGTCGGCCACGGGGCCTCCTCGGGTCGGTCGTGCGTCGCGTCGGGCTACTGAGAACCCTACGGAGACGCGTCCCGGATGGCGCCGGCCGAGGGAAGCATGGCGCGGTGGAATGGATTAGCACTAATTATCGTTCGAAGGGGTGTCGCACCCAGCAAGCCCAAAGGAGCTCCGTTGCCGACGCTCACCCCCTCCCTCCGCCGCAGACTGCCGTTTCTGATAGCCGGCTTTCTGTCATTCCTGTTCTCCGTCTACCTCTACTTCATCGCCGACGACAAGACCGCGGGCATCTTCGTTGGCCTGTGGGTTCCCTCGATCCACTCGCTCGGGACCCTGCTGCTCAGCGCCTCCGAATCGCCTGCCGGCGACCGCCGCGCCGAGGTGGCGTCATGAGCGAGCTCGCCATCTTCATCATCGGGTCGGTCATCTTCGCCATCACCGTCTACGGCAGTGTGGTCGGCGGCGGGATCGCCCTGGGCCGTCTGGCCGACTCCGAGACCGACGCCGAGCAGGACCTGGCCGAAGGTGGGCACGACGAGGCGACCCGGAGCCTCGAGTCCCGTCGATGACGGACGACCGATGAACGCGTCCCTGGTGCAGCCGGCACTGGACGTCGAGCCCTGTGCGCTGACCCGAACGCTGAGGCGCCGGGTGGTCGACGCCACCAGCGACCTGTTCGCCCACGGGCCCCGGCCTCTCGATGACACCCTCTCCTACCCGGGGGATCCGGGGTTGTTGGGACCCGACTCGGTCTCCTGGCGGGTCATCGGCGACGCATCCGTCTTCGTCGGCGGCATTCGGGCGCTGCTGGTGCAGACCGCCCACCCCGAGGTGGTCGCCGGCGTCGAACAGCACTCCCGCTACCGCAGCGACCCGCTCGGGCGCCTCTCCCGGACCGCCGCCTACGTGACCGAGACGACCTACGGCGCCATGCCCGAGATCGACGCCGCCGTTGAAGCGGTCCGCTCTGCACACGCTCCCGTACGAGGTCGCTCGGAGCGCGGCAAGGCCTACAGCGCCGGGCACCCGGAGATGGCGGCCTGGGTGCACAACGTGTTGACCGACTCCTTCCTGGCCGCCTACCAGGCCTACGGGCCCCACCCCCTGACGGTCGAGGACGCCGACCGGTTCGTCGAGGAGCAGACCCGGATCGGGGCGCTGCTCGGTGCGGCCCCGCTCCCGACCACCGCCGGGGGACTCAGGCGTTGGATCGACGACCATCCGGCCATCGACCGATCCGGCAGCCAGGATCGATCGATCGAGTTCCTCCGGGACCCCCCGCTGCCCCTGCCCGTGAAGGCGGGGTACCGGCTCCTGCTCACTGCGGCGATGGCGACCCTTCCCTCAGCCCTGACCGGCCAGCCTGGCCTGAGACCACCCCGGCGCGCAGAGGAGGTCGGACGGATGAGCATCGGCCTGCTGCGGTGGGCGCTCGGTTCCTCTCCGGCTTGGCACCTCGCGCTCGTCCGCTGTGGCGCACCCGTGCCCGACGGTCTCTTCCGGCAGCCGCTCGCCGCGTGACCGCACGGTCCGTCGCGGACACCTAGTCTCGGCGAGTGTCCGTGGAGCGGGTCGACGACCCCGGCCGACATCAGGTGACTGCAAGCCTCGACGCACCGGTGGATCCCGACGCGTTGGACGGCCTTCTGGCGCGGGCCGGTCGTGAGGTCGAGCAGGGGCTACTGCCCGCCTGCCAGATCGCGGTGGGGTACCGGGGCCGCCTGCTGGCCAGCCGCACCTACGGGGCCCCAGCCACAAGCCAGTTCGTCATCTACTCGTGCACGAAGGCCATCACCGCCGGCGCGATCTGGCGGCTGATGGACGACGGCCTGCTCGCCCCCGGCACCAGGGTGGCGGACCTGGTTCCTCCCTTCGGCGGGCACGGCAAGGGCCTGGTCACGGTGGAGCAGCTGCTGACCCACACCGCCGGCTTCCCGAGCGCCGTGATGCCGGCCCGGGACTGGGTCGACCGGCGGCGCCGGGCCGACCGATTCGCGGCCTGGTCCCTCGAGTGGGAGCCCGGGAGTCGCTTCGTGTACCACGGCGCCTCCGCGCACTGGGTGCTGGCCGAGCTCATCGAGACGGTGACGGGAACCGACTTCCGAGACGTCGTGCGTGACGAAGTGCTCGGTCCCCTGGGACTCGACACGCTCCGCCTCGGAGCGGCCCCCGATGAGCAGCAGGACGTGCTCGACGTCGTGGGTGTGGGCGAGGTGCCCGACGAGCGGGAGCTCAGTGAGCTGGGGGGATCGATCGGCCTGGACGTGTCGGCGATCGGCACCTCCGAGGAAGACCTCCTCCGGCACAACGACCCCGACATGAGAGCCCTCGGTCAGCCGGGCGGCGGCGCAGTGGGCCGTGCCGCGGACCTCGCCATGTTGTACCAGGCGCTCCTGACCGACCCGGCAGGGATCTGGTCCCCTGAGGTGTTGGCCGCCGGCACCGCCGAGGTGCGCTGTGACCTGATCGATCCGATGACGGGGGCGCCGGCGAACCGCACCCTGGGGCTGCTGCTCGCCGGCGACCCCGGCACGGCGATGCTGCGGGGCTTCGCCTCGACCAACTCCCCGGCCACGTTCGGGCACATGGGCGCCGGCGGACAGGTCGCATGGGCTGACCCCGCGACCGGGCTGTCGTTCGTCTACCTGACCAACGGGCTCGACCGGAACCCGCTGCGCATGGGCGCACGGGGCTTGTCGCTGTCGTACCGGGCGGGGGGAGTGGCGGCTCCGACACGACCGACCCCCGACGCACCGAGGTGACAGCCAGGCGCTCCGACGCGCTGCACTGGTGGCGGGACATCGTCCACGTCTCCCCCGCCCCGAACAGCAGGTGACCCGCCGAGATCGCTCAGTCCGACAGCGACACCTCGAGCACGTGGCCCGGCTCGACGGTGTGGCAGGTACCCTCGATCTCGATCTCGAGAGGCGCTTCGTCGCTGAGGCCGATCCGCACCGTGGCCCGCTCCGTGGTGACCTCGATGTCGACGATGTGGCGTCGGTAGCGGATCCGGAAGGCGAGTGAGCCGAGCTCGCGGGGGATGCGCGGGTGCAGGCGCAGCACCTCGTCGCGCGTCTCCACTCCTGCGTAGGCCCGTTGGAGCAGGTCGAGCGATCCCACCATGGCGCCGAGGTGGATGCCTTCGCGCGTCGTGCCCCGGGGCGCATCGTGCAGGTCGAGGTCGAGCACGTGGAGGAAGATCTTCCAGGACTCCTCCCGGTCGAGACGAGCGTGGACCCAGGCGTCCACCACCTGGCTGAGAGTGGAACCGTGCGACGTCCGCTCGTCGTAGTAGGCGATCGTCCGGGGGATCAGATCGGGCTCGTAGGGGTAGCCGAGCCTCTCGAGGATGGCGGCCAGCTCGGTGGCCGACAGCACGAAGAAGAGCATGGTGGCGTCGGCCTGCTTGGCGAGCTTGTAGCGGTTGGGGGTGTCGCCCTCGGCCTCGAGGATCCGGTCGAGGCGCCGCAGATCCGGGTAGCGGCGCCGGTAGTCGGCCCAGTCGAGTTCCTCCAGGGCCTCGTACCCCTCGAACTGGCTGATGACCCCGTCGTGGAAGCAGACCTTCATCTTCCGACTGATCTCGTCCCAGTGCTCGGTCTCCGCCGTCGACAGCGAGAGGCGCTCGCGCAGGTCCCGGACGATCTCGGGTGACGACTGTTCGAGCACGTCCAGCGCCCGGCACAGGCACCACACGGCCATGACGTTCGTGTAGGAGTTGTTGTCGATCCCCGGGCGGCCCGGGTCGGGGTAGCCCTCGTGGTACTCGTCGGGACCGACGACGCCCAGGATCTCGTAGCGGTCGAGGGCCCGGTCGTAGGTGGAGGCACTGGCCCAGAACCGGGCGATCTCGAGGAGCATCTCGGCGCCGTGGAAGCGGAGGAAGTCCAGGTCGCCGGTCGCCTGGACGTACTGCCAGACGTTCAGCGCCACCGCGGCGTTCACGTGGCGTTGCCGGTGCGAGGCGTCGGGCAGCCAGCGACCGGAATCGGGGTTGAGGTGGAGCTGCTGGGTCTCCTCCCCACCGCTGCTCGCGCTCTGCCAGGGGAACATGGCGCCGGCGAAGCCGCGGGCGGCGGCCGAGCGGCGCGCCGCGTCCAGTCGCCGGTACCGGTAGAGCAGCAGCGAGCGGGTCACCTGAGGGAACCGCACCGTCAGGAACGGGAAGACGAAGAGCTCGTCCCAGAAGATGTGCCCCCGGTAGGCCTCGCCGTGCAGGCCCCGGGCGGGCACGCCGACGTCGAGACCGACGGTGTTGTTCGACAGGGTCTGGAGCAGGTGGAACAGGTGCAGGTGGACCTTGGGGGAGATGTCGTGGTCGACGTCGAGGTGGATGTCGTTGAACTCCCACACCTGCTGCCAGCTGACCTGGTGGCGGGCGATCAGCTCCTCGAAGTCGCCGGCGATGGTCGACGCCCACTCGCCCGCCTGTTCGGCGGGCTCGCTGATGGCGGTGTCGCCGGAATGGAAGATGGCGGCCACCTTCTCCACGGTCAGGGCCTCTCCGGCTACGAGGTCCAGGTGGAACTCCTGGGCGACGACGCCGTCAGCGACGTCGATCGTCGGTCGGACATCCAGGCGGTCTCCGCCCAGGTTCAGCGTCGTGCGCGCCGCCACCGCGATGCGGATGCGCGACTGGGTCGTCTCGGCCACCAGCTCGATCACGTCGTCCGAGTGCTGAAACGCGTCGAGCACCCGGAGGTGGACGCTGTCCAGGCCGGCGTACCGGGTGACGCCCTCGTTGCGAACGCTCCCGTCGATGGCGCTGCGAACGACCACCGGACCGTCCCAGTTCTCGGCCACGATCGTGGACTCGAGGGCGGCCAGATGCGGGTCGCTCAGGCTCACGAACCGGCGCTGCGACAGGGCCAGGCGCCGGCCGTCCGGGTCCTCGAAGACGGTGCGCCGGGTCAGCACCGCCCGTCGTGGGTCCAGCTCCACGTGGTGCTCGACCACCCGGGCCGCTCGGTCGTCGAACCAGCCGGCCGGGCCGCGGACGGCCAGCGGCAGCCAGTTCGGAGCGTTCACGATGCTCTCGTTGGTGACCTCCTGCCCGTCCACCCGGGTGTTCAGCCGGTTGAACACCCCGGCGAGGTAGGTCCCGGGGTAGTGGACACCGTCGGCGCTCGACTCCGGCATGGCGCCACGGGTCGCCAGGTAGCCGTTGGCCAGGGTGCACAACGCCTCGCGCAGCCCTTCTTCCTCAGAGTCGAAGGCCCCGTAGACCAGTCGCCAGTCACTCATTGCCAGTACGTGAACCCCCCCCCGGGGCGGGACCCGGTTGGCCGCCCTCACTCCCGCATTTTGGGCCGCCCGGATCGACGAGGCCAGCTCGAGCTTCGTCCCGACGCCGCGTCCTGGCGATGAGGGCTCCTAGGATTTCGACGATGCGAGGCATCGAGGTCCCGGAGCGGACCGAGGACTTCACCGCCGACCCGGTCGAGCTCTTCTTCGACCTGGCCTACGTGTTCGCCTTCTCTCAGCTCGTCGGTCGCCTGATCGCCGAGCCCGACTGGAAGGGCGTGGGCCGGGTCACGCTCATCTTCCTGCTGCTGTGGTTGCCGTGGCAGCAGTTCACCTGGTCGGCCAACGCCGTCTCCGGCAACGGGCGCACCGTGCGCATCCTGTTCCTCGTCGCCACAGTGGCCAGCATCCCCATGGCCGCATCGGTCTCGACGGTGTTCGGTCCGGGCGGCCCGGTGTTCGCCGTCTCCCTTGGTGTCATCATGCTGATCGGTCTGGGCACGATGATCCTCGGCATCGACCGGGACACCGAGGAGTTCGCCGCAGCGTTCCGGTGGGCGACGCCGAACCTGGTCGCCCTCGCCGTCATCCTCACCGGCGCCTTCGTCGACGGCTCCGCCCGCACCGTGTTGTGGATCGTGGCCGTGCTCATCACCCTCGGGGCGATGGTGGCCGCCGGCAGGGGCGAGTGGATCATCCGCACCGGCCACTTCGCCGAACGGCACGGCCTCATCGTGATCGTCGCTCTCGGAGAGGTGATCGTCGCGCTGGGCCTGCCCGTGGTGAGCTCCCTCGAGGTCGAGGGTGGCGTCCCGGGCAGCACCGTGGCCGTGCTGGTGGCGGCGGGGGTCTTCGCCGGGCTGCTCTGGTGGGGCTACTTCGACCGGCCGTCGCCCGCCCTCGAGCATCGGGCCGAGTCGATCGAGGGTTCGATGGCACGCGGTCGCTACGTCCGCGACGTCTACACATGGGCCCACGCCCCCATCGTCGCCGGTGTGGTGCTGGCGGCCGCCGCCCTCGAGGAGATCGCCCTGCACCCGACCGACCATGTGCACCTGCCCTTCCGGGTCATGTTGCTCGGCGGGCTCGCGCTCGGCGTCCTCGGCGTGGCCCTCAGCGTCTGGCGGGCGTTCCGGGCGGTGCCGATCGAACGGCTCTTCGCCATGGCGGTGCTGGCGGTGGTCCTCCTGGCCGCCGGCTCGTTGAACGGCATCGTCATCCTGATCGTGGTCGACATCGTCCTGCTGGTGACCTTGGTGGTCGAGAACCAACGCATCGAGCACTGAGCCCGCGTCGCGTCCGTTCGACCGTCGTCCTGCGGCCCCTCAGGCGTGGGTCCAGGTGCAGCACAGCGTGGGCACCGAGCGCAGGTTGGTGCCCTGCGGCTCGGCGCCGGGATCGTCCTCGGCGAGCCGGAGGCCGGGGAGACGGTCGAGCACCACGTCGAGGGCGGCGAGCATCTGGCGGCGGGCGAGGTGGGACCCCGGACAGAACTTGGTGCCGAAACCGAACGTGAGCACATCGCCGTCGGGCCGGTCGAGGTCGAACGCGTCGGGCTCGTCGAAGCGCTCCGGGTCGCGGTTGGCGGCGGCGATACCACCGAGGACCATGGCGCCGGGCGGGAGCTCGACGCCGGCCACGGTGCCGCCGTGCAGCGCCATCCGCGGCAGCATCGGCACCGGTGGCTCCCATCGCAACAGCTCCCGCACCGCCGCCGGCCGCAGCTCGGCGTCGGCGGTGACCCGGTCCAGCTCGGCCGGCCGGTGCAGCAGTGTCCAGAGCAGGTTGCTGAGGGCGTCAGCGGTGGTGGTGGCACCGACGGCGAAGAGGAGCCGTACGTGGCTCTGCACCTCCTCGTCGGTGAGCCGCACCCCGTGGTACTCGCCGGTGACGAGCTGGGAGATGACGTCGTCGCCGGGGTGGCGACGCCGCTCGGCCACGACGGGGCCGATCACCTCGGTGAGCTCGGCGGCGGCCACGTCGGCCCCGTCGGGGTCCGAGGGCTGGGAGAGCAGGGCGTGGGCCCAGCCCCGCTGGCGATCCTCGTGGCCGTCGGGCAAGCCGAGCTTGCGGCTGATGGCCCAGAACGGGAGCCGATCGGTGAAGTCAGCGACGAGGTCGCCGCCGCCCCGCTCGGCCAGCTCGTCGAGCAGCTCGTGGGCGAGCGGCGTGAGCTCCCGATCCACGAACCGGGTGGCGGCGCGGGACCGGAACGCCGGCGTCACCAGCTGCCGGTAGGTGTCGTGGTCGGTTCCGTCCATGCTGATGAACGTCCGCCCCACCGAGGCCTCGACCTGGTGGCGGTACACCTCACCACCGGGGAACTCCTCCTGGGCGGCGAAGAAGGCCCGCAGTGCGTCGTAGCTCAGGATGGCGAAGGCCGGCATGCCGTAGAACGTGATCGGCGCCACCGGCCCGTGCTGTTGGCGGAGCCGGCGGAGTCGATCGTGCAGAACCGGCCCGGCCATCGGGTCCAAGGCGAAGTCGACGTCGACGGGATCCAGACCGTCGAAGGTGGAACTGGGCTTCGCGACCATGGCATTCCCCCACTCCCAGGCGCTGCGGCGAGCGTAGCCAGCTCGGTTCGACGGCGCCCTGGGGACGAGGCGCGAGCCGCGACTACCGGGTACCGACCTCGAAGTCTTCGAGCCTCGGCTCCGAGACCGCTTCGCGGAAGTCGAACATCGACCACGGGTACTGGGTGACCATGCGGCCCGACTCGCTCAGGTAGTAGTGGCTGCAGCCGGCCTTCCAGACGTCGACGCCGTCGATGGCCGTTTGGAGCTCGTCGTTGTAGGCGTCCATGACCTCTCGCTTGACGTCGACCCAGTCGATGCCGGCGGCGTCCATGGCTTTGATCGTCTTGACCGCGTAGTGCGCCTCCCACTCGATCATGGGGATGAGAGAACCCTGGTTCGTGTTGGGGCCGTAGAGCATGAACAGGTTCGGGAACCCCGAGGTGGTGATGCCCAGGTGGGCCTGGGCGCCGTCGGCCCACGCCGTATCGAGGGACAGGCCGTCGCGGCCGGTGATCGGGATGCGCGACGCGAACTTGGTGACCTCGTAGCCCGTGGCGAAGACGATCACGTCGAGCTCGCGCTCGGTGCCGTCGGCGGTGACGATGCCGGTCGGGGTGATGCGCTCGATCGGGTCGGTCACCAGCTCCACGTTGGGCCGGTTGAAGGTCGGGTAGTAGTGGTTCGAGAACAGCGGGCGCATGCAGCCCCACGGGGTGGTGGGCGTCGAGCGCGGCGCGCACCTCGGGGTCCTCGACCTGCTCGATGGCCACTGCCGCGACCCACTCGGCGGCACCGTTGATCGTGGGGTTGGAGAACGGGGTGCTCGGCCCGACAAAGGCCATGATCCCGTTGTGGTAGTCCTGCAGGGCATCGGGGTCGGCGTGGAACTCGTCGAGCTGCTCGGGCGTGTGCTCCACGTCCTCCTTGGGCAGCACCCAGTTGGCCGAACGCTGGAACACGGTCAGCTGGCCGGCCACCTTGGCGATCTCGGGGATGGACTGCACGGCACTGGCGGCGCTGCCGATCACGGCCACCCGCTTGCCCTCGAGCTCGACCGACTCGTCCCACGCGCCGGTGTGCATGGCCACGCCCTCGAAGCTGTCACGGCCCTCGATGGTCGGGTACTTCAGCTCACCGAACATGCCTTGGCCGCTGATGACCACATCGGCCACCACCTCCTCACCCGAGTCGGTGGTGACCACCCAGGTGCCGGTGGCGTCGTCCCACGCGGCCGACGCGATGCCGGTGTTGAGGCGGATGTGGGGCCACAGGTCGAGATCGGTGACCGTCTTGCGCATGTACTCGAGGATCTCGGGCTGGGCCGCGTAGGAACGGGTCCACGCCGGGTTGAGGGCGAAGGTGAACGAGTAGACGTGGCTCCACACGTCACACGCCAGGCCCGGGTAGCGGTTGCGCTGCCAGGTGCCCCCCACCTCGCCGGCCCGCTCGAAGATGGTGAAGTTCGTGTAGCCCGCCTGGCGCAGGTAGTAGCCCGAGCTGATGCCCCCCGGCCCGGCGCCGATGATGACGATGCGACGTTCGTCGTTCGCCGGCGCCGCGCCCCCGTTGTCGTTGTTCCCCATGGGCGCCATCCTGCCGCGCTCGGGCGCCTTCAGGCCACGTCGGCCGGGATCGGCCGGCGGTCAGCCCTGGTTTGCCGGCGGACCGATCTCGGCTGGGCCGGTCCGGAACGGCCGCTCGTGGGTAGGGACGAGCCGTTCGAGTGGAGGAGAATCCCATGACCAAGATGCTCATCGTCCTGACCGGTGCCCGCAGTTGGACGCTCAAGGACGGGTCCGACCACCCCACCGGCTTCTGGGCCGAGGAGTTCCTCGCCCCCTACCGGATCTTCGCCGAGGCCGGGTTGGACATCACCGTGGCCACGCCGGGCGGCGTCACCCCCGTCGCCGATGACAACAGCCTCTCGGTGGAGATGAACGGGGGCGACGAGGAGAAGGTGGCCGAGCTGCGCCGCCAGCTCGACGACCTGAGCGAGACCCTGCAGAACACGGCCGTGCTCGAGTACGTCGAGGCCGCCGACTTCGATGCCGTGTTCGTGCCCGGCGGCCACGGTCCCATGGAGGACCTGGCCGTGAGCAAGCCCATGGGTGAGTTGCTCGCCACCATGCTCGGCGACGAGTCCAAGATCGTCGCCTCCGTCTGCCACGGCCCGGCCAGCTTCCTCGCCGCCAAGGCGGCCGACGGCGGCCCGTTGTTCGCCGGCCGCCGGATGACCGCGTTCACCGACGAAGAGGAGAACCAGGCCGGCCTGGCCGAGCAGGCGCCATGGCTCCTCGAGGACCGTCTCCGCCAGACCGGTGCGACCTTCACGTCCGGTGACGCCTGGGCTCCCCACGTGGAGGTGGACGGCAACCTCGTGACCGGCCAGAACCCGGCGTCCTCCGAGGACGCGGCCACGTCGGTGCTCGACCTCCTCGGCGTCCGCATCGCCTGACCGAACCCCCACCCGCCCGTCAAGCTGGCTCCGTCCGTAACGGAATCCGTTACGAACGGAGCCAGCTTGGAAGGGTGGGGCGGTGGGGTCAGGGGGGCGGGGGGCTCGGGGCCGCGGCTCTGACGGATCGGCGCAGTATCAGCGCGGCCAGCACGGCGGCCGAGACCACGGCCAGCACCGCACCCACGTAGGGCCCGGCGCTCCACGACGTCCCGGCGACGACGAGCCCGGCCACCATCACCACCGTGGCGGCGACGGCGCCCACCACCGTGGTGACCCGGCCGGCGCTGGCGATCACCGCCACCACGGCCAGTCCGGCCAGGGCGACGCCGAGCACGACCTGGAGCACGCCGCTGCGGTCCTCGGCCACCGCCAGGGCCATCACCGTGGCGACCAGAACGGCCATCGTGGGCAGCGCCACCTGGATCAGCTGGGAACCGCGGAAGCCGCCGGAGCTGAGGGCGTTGGCCACTCGGAACGTCCAGCGCACCGTGCCCAGCACCGGGCGCACGGGCGCGGCGACGGCGTGGGGTGCGGCCACCGTGTCCACCGCCCCCGTGCCCACGGCCAGGGCCTGGGTGCTCAGGGCGGTCATCCGGTCGGACCCGACCTCGCCCGTCAGGCGGTCCTGGCCGACGAGGCAGCTGCGGAACGCTTCCACCACCTGCTCGGGTGGCGCGTTCTGGTCGAGCTGGCGGGCCGCCTCGAGGAACAGGCCGTCCTCGTAGGTGATGGCCGCTCCGTCGGCCCGATCGGCGGCCACGAGGGTGCGGACGTGGAGCAGCTCCTCCCGGAGGATCTGCAGCTGCACCCGCGCCCCGACCATGCGGGCCAGCTGGCGGCGGGCGTGGACCACGGCGGCCCCCCGGTCCGGGTTGTCGGGATCGGCGGCCGCCGTGAGCATCTCCTCGATGCGGCTGGTCGCCTCGGCCATGGCCGGCTGGGCGACGAGCCAGTCGTGGTCGACCCCCGGCGCCGGGCCCGAGGCGATGCCCACCAACGCAGCGGCCAGTTCGGGGATGGGCTGGCCGGTGGCGAGCAGGGTGTCGGGATCGACGAGCATCTCGACGATGCGCATGGCGCCGTCGAGGCGACCCCACATCCAGTCGTTGGCTCGCCAGCCGCCCCGGTAGAAGGCGCCGAAATGCGCGAGCTGCACCCCGGTGAGCTTGCGGTCGGGGGTGCTGCGCCCGTCGAAGCAGTTGGGGGCGTTACCGCTCAGCTGGACCAGGTCGACCCGCTGCGGGTCGGGGGCCAGCGAGCCCGAGCTGGCCGTCATCAACACGTCGAGGGCTCGCAACGCCCGCCATCGCGGTCCCTCGGCGCCGATGTCGCCCCCCTGGGTCGCGGCCGCGTCGGCGGTGGCGGCGTCGGTCAGGAGGCGGAGGTCCTCGAGGTCCCCCTGCAGGATGCGGGCGGGTGGGCTGGGCGCCTCCGACGCCACCACCCGGGCCGTGACCCGGGGGACGGTGACCACCAGCACCTCGTAGGCCCCCGACACGACAGCGTCGATGGCGGCGGCGTCGTCGAGGGGCGAGACGAGCAGGGTGGACACCGCGGTGCGCTGGTCGGCCAGCGCGATGAGGTCGGTGCCCGATGCCCGGGTGACCGCCCGACGCAGGAGGTCCTGGAGCAGGAGCAGCACCTGGCGGCGGGCCACGCGTGTGACCTCGGCGGCCAACGCGGCCGCGTCGGGCCCCGCGACGGCGGCGTTCCCACCGACCTCGGCCGCCCGGTCGGACGCCTGGGTCTCGACCGCTCGGGCCCGTTGTTGGTCGACCACCGGCATCAGCGTCTCGGCCACTCGTAGCAGCTCGGGGGCGTTCTCGGCGGTGACGTCGAGGGCCCGACGGGCCCTCCCCAGCGTGCGCCGCTGGTCGGCTTCGTCGAGGATGGCCCGCAGCTGGCGCACGATGTTCTGCTCGCGAGGGATGAGCAGGGTGCCGCTCATGACGGCGAGCAGGTCGGGCGGGGCCTGCCCCATCTCGGGTGGGGCGGCGTGGTCGCTGCCCCCCGACAGGGGGCTGACGTAGCAGATGACCCGGCGCACCGGGCCGTGGCTCGGCTGGTCGCGGATCAACCCGAACACCTGCTCGACGGGTTCGTTGGCCAGCAGGCCGCCGTCGAGCACGTAGCGGGTGGCGGGCGGGTCACCGGGGGAGACGAAGTCGGCCACCGACGCCATGTCGACGGCGCCGCCGCCGGTGTCGATGCGGCTGGCCTCGAAGGCGCCGGGGAACGACGCGCTGGACCGGGCGGCGCGGGCCATCTGGGCCACCGCCCCGGCCTGGTCGAAGGTGGCCGATCCGTCAGTCGAGAACCGGTAGAGGCCGAGGTGGGTCGTGCTGCTCACCGGCGAGCCGAGCGAGTCGCTCAGCTCCACCGTGTTGCCCTTCATCAGGGTGCTCGTCACCGTGAGGTGCAGTGGAGGAAGACCGGCCCGGCGCCGGGCCGCTCCCGTCAGCACGGGGGTGCGCCCCTTGGCCCGGATGGCGGCGATGGCGTCGCGTGCCTGGCCGAGGAAGTACCCGTCGCCGTCGAGCAACGAGGGTGGCTTGCGGGCACCGGCGGGGCGCAGCAGCGAACCGAAGTCGGCCGTGCTCAGCCAGACGCTGCGCAGGTCCTCCAGGTCGGACTCCCATGCGGCGGCGGCGGCGAGCAGGGTGCCGTTGAGGCCGCCGGCACTGGTGCCGGCGACGATGTCGACGATCGGACGGATGCCGGCCAGGCGGCTGAGCTCGGCGTACACGCTCCCCGGCACCTCCCGGCGGAGGCGGTCGAGCTCGAGGGTCACGCCGCCCATCCACACGGCCAGGCTCACGCCGCCCGTCATCACCACACCCAGGCGCAGCTGGGTCCGCAGGTCGCCCCCCGTCTCCGTCGACACGCTGTTCGCCATCGTGCACCGCCTCACCACGCTCGACCGGCCGCTCCCATGATCGCCCATCGGCGGGCGCGCCGCGGGCCCGGTGGCCGCCGCCGGCGGAGGGGATCAGGGCGCGGCGGAAGTGGAGCGGGGGCCCACCACGTCGCCCTCGGCGAGCCGGATCTTGCCGATGAGCCCGGACAGGAGCTCGAGCTCGTCGCTGGAGAGGCCGACCGATCCGAACAGCTCGGCGTTGAGGGCGGCGACCGAGCGGTCGAACAGGTGACGGCCCTTGGCCGTGACCTCCACCAGCGAGGCGCGGGCGTCGGTCGGGTGAGCCGCCCGGCGACACAGACCGGCCCGCTCGAGGCGGTCGACACCGCTCGTCACCGTGGCCGGCGTGATCCACAGGCCATGGGCGATGGCCCCGTGGGTCAGCGGTCCCGTCCAGCGCAGCATGCCGAGCACCTGGTACCGGGCGAACGTCAACCCCAGTGGGCGCAGGATCGCCGTCGCCCGGTTGAGGAAGATCTGTTCGGCGCGCATCACCGAGACCACGGCGGCCATGCCCTCGGCGGTGTCGTCCCACCCCTGCTCGACCCAGCGCTCCCGGGACGCTTCGACCGGGTCGTACGCGAGCGGCTCGGGCATCTGCGGGACTCTACCGGGCACTCTCAGCGGCGCTGATTCCGTAACCGGGCCGCCGTCACCGTCCCGATGCCTGGCTGCCGTCGGGCACGGTGCCGATCACGCCCTGGGTCCGCAGCTCGGCCAGCTCGTCGTCGGTCACCCCGAGATCGCCCAGCACCTCCTCGGTGTGCTCGCCCAGCAGGGGCGCCGGCCGGCGGTGGAAGCGCTCGGGTCCACGTGACAGGCGGAAGGGCACGGTGCTGTGCCGGGCCGGCCCGGTGACGGCCCGATCGACCTCCTCGAAGAAGCGGCGGTGCACCAACGGCGGGAGGCTCGCCTGGTCGCCCGGTTGCATCACCTTGGCCACGGGCACCCCCGCCCCCCACAGCCGGTCGACGATCTCGTCGCCGCCGCGCGCCCCGCACCACTGCGCGAGGTGGCCGTCGATGGCGTCGTGGTGTCGGCGGCGCCCGTCGGCGGTGGCCAGGCGCGGATCCGTCGCCCACTCCGGCCGGCCGAGCGCTCGACCCAGGGCCCGCCACTGGTCGTCGCTGGCCACGGCGATGGCGACCCACGAGTCCCGTCCGCCCTCTTCGTCGGTGTCGGCGGTGAGGTACAGGTTCTGCGGGGCGGCAGTGGGCCCACGGTTGCCGTCGCGTTCGAGGAGGGCCCCGTAGGCCGAATGCTCCACGATCTGCTCGGCGGCCACGCTCAGGGCGGCGTCCACCATGGCGGCCTCGACCACCACTCCCTCACCGGTGCGAGCCCGGTGCTCCACGGCGAGGAGCAGCCCGCACAGTGCGTGCAGGCCGGCGTTGGAGTCCCCCACGCAGTAGGGCGAGACCGGGTTCTGGTCCGGGTGCCCGGTCAGCCAGGTGAGGCCGGCGGCGTCCTCGATCACGAAGGCGAAGGCCGGGCTGTCCCGCCAGGGCCCGTCGAGCCCGAAGCCGGGCATCCGCACCACGACCAGGTCGGGTCGGATGGCCCGCACGGTGTCGAGGTCGAGCCCGATCTGCTCGAGCACCCGGGGGGTGTAGTTCTCCACCAGGACGTCGCAGGTGGCGAGGAGCCGGCGCAGCAGCTCCCGCCCGCGATCGTCGGTCAGGTCCAGCGTCACGCTCTTCTTGCCGACGTTGAGGCCGGCGAAGATCCCCGACTTCTCCCACCAGTCCGGTTCGGAGAAACGCAGCCCCGCGAGGAGGCGGGTGCCGTCGGGCCGGGCCGTCGACTCCACGTGCAACACCTCGGCCCCGAGCATGGCCAGCACATGGGTGGAGAGCGGGCCGGCCCAGAACGCGGTCAGGTCGAGGACCCGCAGCCTCTCGAAGGGGAGCGCTCCGGCCCCGCGAGGAGCTCCCGTCGGGGAGCGGGGGGCGTCGCTGACCCCGTCGGACAGCGCTCGGTGCTCGCCGAGGCGAGGAGCGGCGCTGGGCTCGCGCAGCAGCGGTGGGTCGAAGCGGTACGGGCGACCGGGTTCGACGACGTCGCCGCGGGGGTTGGTCACGACGGAGCGGCGCGCCTCGAAGTGGTCCGTGACGGGGATGGTCGCCCCGTTCCCGATGGGGGCGTGGGGGATGCGGAACAGACCCGTCAGCTCGAGGACCTCGGCCGTGGTCCGTTCCGCCATCCACGCCTCGATCTCGGGGCGCAGCCGGGCCCGCTGGGCGAAGAGCTTGCGGTCCTCGGTCCACTCCGGGTGCTCGACCAGGGCGCAGAAGTCGAGCCACTGCTGGCCGGTGCCCACGCCGACCCCGACCAGGCCGTCGCTCGTGGTCTCCACCCCCGGCGTGATGAGGGACCGGCCCGTTCGGAAGGGACGCCCCACCATGTCGGCGTAGGTCACCGGGTAGTAGGTGAGGCACAGGGCGATGGCCTCGAGCATGGACACGTCGACCAGCTCCCCTGGTCCGTCGCGCCGGGCCCGGGCCCACGAGGCGAGGGTCCCGATGGCCGCGTAGGTGCCGGTCAGCCACTCGCCGATCTGGCCGCCCACGGCGACGGGCGGCCGCTCCGGCGCCCCCCGGCCGAGCCCGACGACCCCTCCCGACCACGCCTGCAGGGTGAACTCGGTGGCGGCTCGGTCCGACCACGGCCCTTCCAGGCCGAACGGGGTGATGGCGGTGACGGTCAGGTGGGGCGCCGAGCGGCGCAGGGCGTCGGGCACCAGCGACGGGACCTCGGCCAGGCGGCAGCCCTTCGACCACACCACGGCGTCGGCCCGGGCCAGCAGCGCGTGCACCCGGGCCAGCGCCTCGGCGTCGGCGGGATCGGCGACGACGCTCTGGGTGGACGACGCCAGGTAGGCGAACAGGGCGCCGTCGGCACCGTCGGGGATGGTCGCACCCGAGGCCGACCACCGCCGCAGCGGATGGCCCTCGGGGGGCTCGACCCGGATGACCTCGGCGCCCCCGTCGGCGAGGAGCTTGGCGCAGTAGGCGCCGGCGATCCCCGTCGACAGGTCGACGACCACATGGTCGGAGAGAGGGGGCGTGGTCATCGTCGGGGTCGACTACTCGGTCGCCTCACGGCCCTTCTTGCTGAGCCGCCACTCGGGGGGGAACCGGGAGTCGAAGTCCTTGACCGCCTTGGACAGGCCCTGGTCGATGGCCTCGTCGGTGGACATCTCGTTCTGGTCGGGGCGGCCGTAACCGGTCAGCGACTCCAGGACGCCGCTCACCAGGCTCCCCATGTACTCACCCTGGAACTGCTTCATGATCTCGAAGAAGGTCTTCTGCATGAAGATGACGTCGGTCGACCGGTTCTGGGCGCAGGCCAGGGCGTACTTGTGGACCTCGGCCTCCAGTTCGTCGCGGGGCACGACGCTGTTGACGAAGCCGACCTCGGCCATCTCGGCGGCGGTGAAGGGCCGGCCGGTGAACACCATCTCCTGGAACTTGCGGATCCCCATCGACATGGCCCACCACCACATCCGCGGCGCGGCGCCGGCGTAACGCCACGCGGCGTGACCGAACAGGGCGTCGTCCGACGAGATCACCAGGTCGGCGTCACCCGCTTGGTAGAAGTGCCAGCCGTAGCAGTAGCCCTTGGCCTCCACGATGCTGATCTTCTTGAACTCCTGGAGGGTGCGGCAGCCCCCCCGGGGGTCGGCGAACCACTGGGTGGCGGTGGCGCCGTGGCGGAAGTTGCGGCGCGGCGGATAGGTGACGTCGGCGTCCTCGAGCTGCACCTCGCGCAGCAGGCCGTCGTCGGTGCGCACGGCCTCCATGAACTCGGGCAGGTCCTGCCCGGTGCCGAAGTCGTCGCCGGAACCGCGGATGACGAGGACCTTCACGTCGTCGTCGATGTTGGCCTGGTGGAGCAGGTCGGCGTAGCGGAGCCGCATCCCGATGGTGGGCGCGTTGAGGTGGTCGGGCCGGTTCAGGGTGAGGGTGGCGATCTTGGTGGCCCGGTCCTTCTCGTAGAGGATCCAGTCGGGATCGTCGACCTCGGCCTCGGGATCGACCGCCCCCTCGGGACGGGCGTCGGGTTCGGGGTCGGTCATGGGAGTGCTCCTACGTGCTCACGGTGCCAGAACGGGCTGGAGGTCACCATCTCGGGCCCGAGGGCGGTGATGAGGATCACCTCGTGGGTGACGATCGAGCCGACGGCGTCGTCGGACACGCAGCCGGTGACGACGAGCACGACGCCGGGGTCGAGGATCTCGCGGGCGGCCGTCTCGGGCAGGTCGCCGGTGATCACCGGCTCGTCGAACCCGAGGCCGACACCTCGGGCCACGGGACCGCCGGGCAGGGGCTCGCCGGCCAGTCGGTAGGCCTCGAGCAGACCGGCGGCGGATGCTCCGGGCTGGCAGGCGTCGATCAGTAGGTCCCACAGCTCGTCGGAGCGACGGTACAGGTCGCGGACGGAGGGCGACCGCTCGTCGAGGTCGACGGGCCAGGTGCGGCCCACCTCGCCGTTGTAGCCGTCGGCCACGACCCCGGCGTCGAACGACACCAGCTCGCCGGCCTGGGCGCGGCGGTCCTCGTGGCCGGTGCGGCCACCCCCGCCCCGCTGATGCGCACGACGTCCTGGGTGGCCGGTGTGGTGACGCCCTGCGAGGCCATGGCGTCCATGAACACACCGGTCAGCTCCCGCTCGCTGACCCCGGGGCGCAGCGCGTCGACCGCGCTGGCCATGGCCTCCTCGGCCACCTCGACGGCCGCCCGGATGGCTTTGATCTCGTCGGTGGTCTTGATGCGCCGGGCGGCCCGCAGCGCGGGCCCGCCGTCGACGATGGCGGCATCCCCGAAGGCCATGGGCAGCAGCTGGGCGAACAGCGGCGACATGGCGTCGGTGCCGACCCGGCGGGGCGCGGCGTCGCGGGCGATCCCCTTCAGGAGGGTCACGTAGTTCATCGGGTTCCAGGTGATCCCGAAGAGGTGGTCGTGGGGGATCTCCTCGGGGACCCCTTCGTCCCAGGTGCTGAGGAGGAAGATCTCCTCGGTGGCCCGCACGACCACGCAGCCGGGGCCGAACGGGCGGGTGCCGGCATTCCACAGGACGGGCACGCCCGAGGCGTAGCGGATGTTGGCGACCCGCCCGAGCACGAGCACGTCGAGGTCGTCGGCCGCCATGGCGTCGAACAATCGGACGCGCCGGCCCCGGCGGAGGGCGGGATCGTCGGGACGGGGCTCAGTCGCCATAGGGGGAGTAGGGGTAGTCGGTGAGGTTCATGGAGCCTTCTTCGGTGACCACGTGCACGTTCTCGGAGCGGTAGCCGCTGTGGCCCTCGTCCCAGACGACGGGCTCGATGACGATCACCGTGCCCGCCTCGAGGACGAGGCGTCGGTCGTAGGAGTCGCCCAGGTCGGTGCCCACGTAGGGCGCCTCGGCGCTGTCGAGGCCGAGGCCGTGGCCCAGGTAGAAGTGGTCCATCCACGGCCGCCCGTCGCCGCCCACCTCGATGGCCGCGGCAGTGAGCTCGGCGCCGGTGACGCCGGCCCGCAGCACCTCCAGGACGGCACCGTTGATCTCCTGCCACCGGTCGTGTTGGGCCTGCTGGCGGGCCGTGGGCGCCCGGCCCACGACCCACGTGCGGCCGAAGTCGGAGTGGAATCCCCGGTAGCCGATGCCCGAGTCGACCCACACCACGTCACCCTCGGCCAGCTCGCGCTCGCGTGCTCAACAGCGGGCAGGCGATGTCGCCATGGGTGGTCCACGGCAGGTCGGCCTGCGAGGCGGGCATGACCTGCCAGATGGGGTCGAGGACGTTGGCCTCCGCCCCCAGCTCGAAGACCCGATGGAGGTACGTCGCCGTCAGATCGGTCTGGCGGGCCCCGGGGACGAGCCCGGCCTGCACCTCGGCCATGGCCTGCTCGCTGATCCAGAGCGCGTGGCGCAGGCAGGCCAGCTCGTCGGGGGTCTTGGTGACCCGGGCCGCGCCCATGACCTCGCTGGCCGGACGCGGGGGCCAGTCGGCGAGGAGCTGCTCGCGGTCGTGGTGCATGGCCCCGGTGAGCTCGTCGATGGCGACGGTCGCGCTGGTCGGGGCCAGCTCGCGCAGCGCCCGGGCGAACGCCGCGACGCCCTCACCCAGGTCGAGGTACGTCGGCCCGTGGAGGTGGTCGGCGTCGAGGCCCAGGTCGGCGGCACCGTCCGGGAACGGGGTGAACAGGTGGGGCATGTCGTCGTCGGCCAGCACGACGGCCACCGGCCGCTCGACGTTGCCCCGTCCGGCGTCGCTCAGCGGCCACGTCGCCCCGGTGGCGTAGGAGACGTTGGCGTTGGCCAGAAGCACCAGGGCGTCGATTCCCTTGTCGGCCATCAGCGAACGCAGCCGGGCGCCCCGCTCGCGTTGCATCCGGCCGAGGTCGGGCTCCGCCGGGAGGTCGAGACCGCTCGGAGTGGAGCTGAGGAGATCGCTCACGAGTCCCCGAGCCCGAGGAAGGTCCGCACGTTGGTGCTGACCACCTTGACGGCGGCGTCGGGGCCGAGGTGGTCGACGACGCTGGCGAGCGACTGCTCCGAGTACCCGTAGGTGCTCTCGTTGTGGGGGTAGTCCGACGACCACATCACCCGGTCGACGCCGATCCGGTCGATCAGCTCGAGCCCGAGCGGATCGACCATGAACGAGGCGTACATGTGCTCGGTCCAGTAGTGGGCGACCTCGTGCTCGATCTCGTGGTCGGCCATGTGCTGGAGCGACGCGTACATGTGCTCGGCGTCCTGGATGGCGGCGGGCACCCAGTTGATGCCGCCCTCGAACCAGCCCACGTTGATGCCGGGATGGCGGTCGAGGATCCCGCCGAACACGTAGCGGCCGAACATCTCCCGGAACGACGCCACGTTGTGGACCATGCCGACGAGCACGCTGTTGTCGCGGCACGGCGAGGCCAGCGGCGCTTCGCCGATGTGGTGGGCGACGGGGAGGCCGCTCTCCTCGATGGCCTCCCACACCGGGTACATGGCCGGGTGGTTGTAGTCGATGGGCTTGCCGTCGTCGCGAGCTCCGGGCTTCAGCGGCATCCAGAAGGTGGTGAGGCCCAGCTCCTTCAGCTCGGTGAGGGTGCGTCGGGCTCCGTCGCCGTCCCACCAGTTGATCATCCCGACCCCGTAGAAGCGGCCCTCCGAGGCGTCCTGCAGGTCGGCGATGTGCTCGTTGTAGACCCGGAAGCACAGCTCCCGCACGGCCTTGTCGGGCCAGCCCATCAGGCCCAGCAGGGCGTTGGGGAAGGCCAGCTCGCGGTGGACGCCGTCCGACTCGAGTTGGCCGATGCGGGCCTCGACGTCGTTGGTGCCGGCGCCGACCAACGGGTCGTACTGCTCGAGCACCGCGGTGAACTCCTTGGGCAGGAAGGTCTTCCCGCCGATGGCGAGCGTCCAGGCCCCGTCCTCCCGGACGACGCGTGGGGCCTGCTCCTTCATCGAGGCGGGGAACCGCTCGTAGAAGATGTCCTCGGCCAACGAGATGTGGTCGTCGGCGGAGAACACCTCGGTGCCGGGCGGCAACCCCGTGTCACCGCCGGCGTGGCCGGTGCGGTCCTTCGGCGCCCCGAATCCCCCCGGCGGATAGGTGAGCGTGCCTGTGTCAGCGGTCATCCGACCTCCGTCCCCTGTGAGCCCTTGCTGTTTTACTTTGATGTCGTAGTATCTGTCAACGGGTCCTTTTGTGGCCTGCTGGGGGGAAGCGAGCGATGGGGAGCGACGGGACATGACCGCATGGGACACCACGGTCGACTTCGTGATCGTCGGATCGGGTGGTGGCGGCCTGGTCGCCGCCCTGACCGCCGACCAGGCCGGGGCCCGCGCCCTGGTGCTCGAGAAGCAGGAGCTCATCGGCGGCTCCACCGCCATGTCCGGCGGCGTCGTCTGGGTGCCCGACAACCCGGTCATGCGGGCCGACGGGATCCCCGACTCCTACGACCGGGCCATGGCCCACTTCGAGGCCGTCGTCGGTGACGTGGGTCCGGCGTCCTCGCCCGAACGGCGCCACGCCTTCCTCACCGCCGGCCCCGAGATGATCTCGTTCCTCCAACGCCTCGGCGTCGGCTTCGTGCACTGCCTCGGCTACAGCGACTACTACTCCGACGCCCCCGGCGGCATCGACGAGGGCCGGGCCGTCGAGCCCACCCCGTTCGACGGTCGGGTGCTGGGCGACTGGCTCGACAAGCTCCAGCCCGGTCTGGCTCAGAGCCTCGGCCTGGCGGTGATGACCAACGAAGCCCGCTCGTTGTCGAACTACAACCGCAGCGTCGGGGCCTTCGCCGTCTCCGCCCGGGTCGCCATCCGCACCGCTCTGGCCCGGGTCCGCGGCCAGGCGTTGCTGACCAACGGCGCCTCGCTCATCGCCCAGATGCTGGCCGTCGCCATCGACCGCGGGATCCCCGTGTGGACCGAGGCGCCGCTCGAGGACCTGATCGTCGAGGACGGCCGGGTCGTCGGGGTCCGCACCGTGCGGGACGGGAAGCCGGTGCTGATCCGGGCCCGACAGGGTGTGCTGCTGGCCGCCGGAGGCTTCGCCCACAACCCCGAGATGCGTGGTGAGTTCGGGGGCGACCAGCCCAACGGGGCCAAGTGGTCGATGGCCAACCCGGGCGACACCGGTGAGGCGATGCGCACGGCCATGGACCTCGGGGCCCGGACCGACCTGATGGACGAGGCGTGGTGGCTGCCCGCCCCCCGCACCGGGCGGTTCGGGCAGTCGACCCTCGACCAGGCCCGCCAGCGGCCCCGCACGATCTACGTCGACGCCGCCGGCCAGCGCTTCGTGAACGAGTCGAACTCGTACATGGAGGTGGGCAAGGCCATGTACGCCCGCGACAAGACCAGCGCGGCGGTGCCGTGCTGGCTGATCTTCGACGACCGCTACCGCAAGCGGTACGCCCACGTGCGCTCCAGCCCGGGCCGGTTCCCCCGCCAGATGCTCGAGAGCGGTCGGCTCAAGCAGGCCTGGACCCTCGGCGACCTCGCTCGCATGTGCGGCATCGACCCCGCTGGCCTGGCCGAGACGGTCGAGCGGTTCAACGCCAACGCCGAGAAGGGGATCGATCCCGACTTCGGCCGGGGCGAGTCGGCGTACAACCGCTCGCTCGGTGACCCCAACCGCAAGGTGCATCCGTGCCTCGGGCCCATCGACGAGGCGCCGTACTACGCCGTCGAGGTCCTGCCCGGCGACATCGGCACCTGCGGCGGGCTGGTGACCGACGAGCACGCCCGGGTCCTCGACCAGCAGGGCCAGCCCATCGCCGGCCTCTACGCCACCGGCAACATCACCGCCACGGTGATGGGCCGCCACTACCTCGGTCCCGGTGCCAGCATCGCCAACACGATGGTCTTCGGCTACCTGGCGGCCCTCGACGCCACGGGCGCCGATGCCGACGCCTTCGCTGCCGTCACGCCGCCCGAACCCACCACGACCCAGGAGTAGCCGATGTCCGAGGTTCTCGCCGGGAAGGTCGCCGTCGTCACCGGCGGGGCCAGCGGCATCGGCCGGGCGATCGTCGAGCGCTTCGTCGCCGAAGGGGCCCGGGTCGTCGTCGCCGACGTCGACGTCGAGGCCGGCGAGGCGCTCGCTGCCTCGCCTGGGCGACGCCGCCGCCTTCACCCGCACCGACATCACCGATGCCGACGAGGTGCAGGCGCTGGTCGACTCGACCGTCGAGCGCTTCGGCGGCCTGCACGTGATGGCCAACAACGCCGGCGTGGCCAGCGCCATGGTGCGGTTCCTGCACGACGACCTCAGCGACTTCCAGCGGGTGGTCGACATCAACGTGCTCGGCGTGCTGCTCGGGTGCCAGCGCGCCGCCCGGCACATGAAGGCCCACGGGGGCGGGTCGATCATCAACACGTCCTCCACCGCCGGCATCAACGCCGGGTCCGGCCTCATCACCTACCGGGCCACCAAGGCGGCGGTGATCCACGCCTCGCCGCTCGATCGCCCTCGACGTGGCCCAGTACGGCATCCGGGTGAACTGCCTCGTGCCCGGGCAGATCCAGACGGCCATGACCACCTACGACATGGATGCGGTGCTGAAGTACACCCAGCCGCTGCCCCGCCAGGGCACGGCCGAGGACGTGGCCGAGGCCGCCGCTGTTCCTGGCCAGCGACCTGTCGGCCCAGATCACCGGCATCGTGCTGCCCGTCGACGGCGGCACCACCGCCGGCCCGCCGGCCTCCCAGCTCAAGTTGATGCTGGGCGCCGCCGGTCGAGAGGGCAGCTGAGGCCGACCGGCCCTGCCTAGGCCGGGGTGAGCTCGAGCTCGAGGCTGGCCAGACCCCGCAGGAAGTACGTGGGCAGGTACTCGTAGCGGCGGGCGTCGGCGGGGCCGTGGGCGTCCTCGGAGATGGCGATGTCCGAGGTCTGGTCGAGCAGGCGGTTGATGGTGACCCGACCCTCGGCCCGGGCCAGGTGAGCGCCGGCGCAGTGGTGGATGCCGTGGCCGAAGGCCACGTGGTAGCGGGCGTTGGCCCGGTCGAGGTCGAACTCGGCCGGGTTCTCGAACAGGCGCGGGTCGCGGTTGGCGGCGCCGGGCAGGAGCATCATCGTGCTGCCCGGCGGGGACGTGGACGCCGGCCACCGTCGTCGTCACCTTGGCCATGCGGAACTGGGCCCGCAGCGGGCTCTCGTAGCGCAGCGTCTCCTCGATGAAGTTGGGGATGAGCTCCCGGTCGGTCGCGCAGCCGCTCCTGGATGTCGGGGCGCTCGGCGATGATCCGCAGCGCGAACGAGAGCAGCCGGACGGTGGTCTCCTGGCCACCGGAGAAGAGGTTGGCGGCCAGCAGGGCGACGTCGTTCGACCTCGGGCGTGGTGCCGTCGGGGAACGTGGCCGTGGCCATCGCCGTCATGATGTCGTCGCGCGGCTCGCGCCGACGGTCCTCGATGTAGGTCGTGAACTGCTCGTAGAGGAACTCGAGGGGCTTGTGCTCCATGTCCTCGGGCAGCTTGGTGAGACGGGCGGCGAACAGGCCGTGGTCGGCTTCGGGGACGCCTTCCAGGTCGGCGATCACCAGCAGGGTGAACGGCGCGGCGAAGGCGCTGATGAACTCGCTGCCGCCTTGCTCGACCAGCTTCTCGAGGAGCTCGTCGGAGAGCCGTTCCATGAACTCCTCGTTGGCCCGCAGTCGGCCCGGGGTCAGCAGCCGCATCATCAGCGCCCGGTGGGCGGTGTGGCGGGGCGGGTCGAACGACGGGAGCTGGTCGCTGAAGGGCAGCTCGTCGCGGTGGCGTTCGATGATGTCGGTGACGTCGTCGCCCTCGAAGGGCTCGGGGAACCTCACGAAGGGGCCGCTCACCACGTTGCACGACGAGAAGGTGGCGGAGTCGTTGTAGACGGTGAGGGCCTCGTCGTGGCCGGTCACCATGAACACCCCGAAGTGCGGCTCCTGCCACACCGGAGCCCGGTCTCGCAGGGCGTCGAAGTAGGGGTACGGATCGGCCTGGACCGTCGGGTCGCGGAAGAAGTTCGCGTTGGCGAGATCAGTCACAGTCATTCCCCAGAGCTGCGTCCTCGGCCGGAGTCCCCCGGACGACGCGATTTAGTATGGCATCGAAGTACTCGCTCATCCACAGGTTTCACCAACGGCGGACGCCACCCTCAGGGCAGCTCAGCGAAGGCGGCGCCTTCGGTCCTAGGTTGGGGACAGACCGAGACGTCCCTGGAGGATGAGATGCAAACGCCGCTGTGCGACATGTTCGGCATCGAGTACCCGATCTTCGCCTTCACGCACTGCCGTGACGTGGTCGCCGCGGTGAGCAAGGCCGGTGGCATGGGCGTGCTCGGGGCCGTCGGCTTCAGTCCCGAGCAGCTCGAGATCGAGCTCGACTGGATCGACGAGCACGTCGACGGCAAGCCCTACGGCGTCGACACCGTCATGCCCCAGAAGTCGGTCGACGTGGAGGGCGGCAACCCCGAGCAGATGCTCGAGCAGATCCGCTCGATGATCGACGCCAACCACTGGCGCTACGTCGACGAGCTGATGGACCGCTTCGACCTCCCGCCCCTGCCCGAGGGGGAGAAGGCGGGCGGCGTGCTGGGCTGGACCGACGAGGTCGCCCACCGCCAGGTCGAGATCGCCCTGGCCCATCCCATCAAGTTGATCGCCAACGCCCTGGGCTCGCCGCCCAAGGACGTGATCGACCAGGCCCACGCCGCCGGGGTGAAGGTGGCGGCGCTGGCCGGCAAGGCCGTGCACGCCGAGCGCCACGTGCAGAACGGGGTCGACGTCGTGATCGCCCAGGGGTACGAGGCCGGCGGCCACACCGGCGAGATCGCCACCATGGTGTTGGTGCCCGAGGTCGTCGACGCGGTGGCCCCGACGCCGGTCCTCGCCGCCGGTGGCATCGGCACCGGTCGCCAGATCGCCGCCGCCCTGTCCCTCGGCGCCCAGGGCGTGTGGCTGGGCTCGTTGTGGCTCACCACCGCCGAGAGCGGTTCGGGCCCGGCCGTGCTCGAGGCCTACCTCAAGGCCACCTCGGCCGACACCGTGCGGTCCCGCTGCTACACGGGCAAGCCGGCTCGCATGCTGCGCAACCAGTGGACCGACGCCTGGGTCGACCCCGACGGTCCGGGTCCGCTCGGCATGCCCCTGCAGAACATCCTCACCTCGGAGGCCAACGCCCGCATCGCCCGGTCCGGTCGGGCCGATCTGGCCTTCGCCCCGGTCGGGCAGATCGTCGGTTCGATGAACGACGTCCGTCCGGTGCGCGACGTCATGTTCCAGCTCGTCGAGGAGTACATCGAGACGGTCGAGGGCCTCTCCCAGGGCCTCGAGGTCTGAGCGCCGGCCCGTCGGACACGTCCGCCGCCCGGGAGGTCACGGGTCCGGTCGACGCTCGGGCCGAGCACGGCCGACGCTGGCCGACTCAGGCGGCGAGGCGCCCGTCGGTGATGGTCACGGTGCGGTCGGCGTAGTGGGTCATGCGCTGGTCGTGGGTGACGATGACGGCGGCGGTGGAGCGGCTCTTGACCTCGGACGCGATGAGCTCCATCACCTGCTCGCCCAGCTTGGTGTCGAGGGCCGAGGTCGGTTCGTCGATGAGCACGAGGTCGGGCTCGTTCATGAGGGCCCGACCGATGGCGACCCGCTGACGCTCGCCCCCGGAGAGCTGGTTCGGGAGGTTGTCCATGCGCTTGGACAGGCCGAGCTCGTCGAGCAGCTGCCGGGCCCGGTCCCGGGCGTCCTTCTTGGAGCGGGAGCTCCCGAAGTCGTTGACGATCACCAGGTTCTCCTGTGCGGTCAGGAAGGGCACGAGGTTCACGGCCTGGAACACGAAGCCCACCGAGGTGCGGCGGAACTCGGTGAGCTGTTTGGCCGAGTAGGTGGAGATGTCCTTCCCGCCGACGACCACGGATCCCTCGCTCGGGGTGAGCAGACCACCGGCGATGGAGAGCAGCGTGGTCTTGCCGGAACCGGACGGGCCGATCAGAGCCAGGATCTCGTCGTCGCCGACTTCGAGGGTGGCGTGGTCGAGGGCGATGACCTCGTCGTCTCCTGAGGTGTAGGTCTTGCGGACGGCGGTGAGCTCCAGAGCGGCCACGAGTGGGTTCCTCCTAGGAAAGATGGTCGGCTAACCGATGGCCGAGGCGGGATCGACGCGCAGGACACGGCGGAACGAGACGGCGGCGCCCAGCGCGGACATGACGACGAGACCGACAGCGATCTGCACGGCTCGCGAGGGGAGGAGGGCGACCGGGATCTCGGCTGGCAGCACGAAGGTGGCCAGGTACATGAGCAGCCCGCCCACCAGGAACGAGATGGTCGCGACGATGACGGCCTGGAGAGCCACCCCGGCGAAGATCTGGCGACTGGACGCGCCCAGTGCCTTCAACACGCTGTACAGGCCGATGCGCTCGAGGGTGAGCAGGGCGAAGAACAGGGCCACGACCAGCCCGGCCACGAACAAGGTCACGTAGATGATGGCCGAGAAGGTGGAGTTCTGTTCCTGGATGCCGGGAAGAGCCTGCACAGCCTCGTCGCGGGTCAAGGTGCTCGTGGTGCCGCCGGTGGCGGCGTCGATGGCCTGGGCGACCGACGCCGGATCGGCTCCGTCGGCCACCTCGACCACCAGGGCCTGGAAGGTCCCGGGAGGGAGGTTGGAGTCGGGCCGGGAATCGGCCAGCACCCGACGCCACGTGTCGGGGACGACGAAGAAGCCCCCCTGCTGGAGGTAGTTGGTGTCCTCGACCCAGCCGACCACCTCGATGGGCGTCTTGGCCGAACCGACGAGGATGGTGTCGCCCACGTGGACGCCGTAGGCCTCCAGGCTCCGGTCGGCCAAGGCCTGGTCGGCGGCGAGGGACTCATCGGACGGCATCGAGTCGACGGGGAGCTGGAAGGCCGTGACCGACAGGTTCACGAGATCGCTCTCGTCGGGCACTTCGCCCCCCACCAGGGCCACGCCGATCCCACCGGTGGCCGCCACCCCGTCGGCGCCCTCCACCTCGGTCCGCACGTCGGGGTCGATGCGGGAGCGGATCAGCGAGTCCTTGGCGTCCGAGGAGAAGACGATCAGCTCGCCGGGCTGGGCCCGCAGCAGGCCGGTGGATCCGATGAACAAGCCGTCGAGCAGGCCGCCGAGGAACAACAACAGCACCGACAGCAGGACCAGTGCGGAACCGGCGATGGCGAACCTGAGGGGCTCGCGGCGCAGCTCGACGAGGCCCAGCTTCACGCCGTTCCCCCCGCGTTCTGACGGTTCATCACGTCGGCGGGGTCGATGCGGCTCACCCGGAGCAGGGTGAACACCGAGCCGACGAGCGACAACAGCACCACGCCCACGGCGGTGACGGCCAGGGTGCCCGGGTCGACGGAGATGGGGAGCCCGGCGGACGCGCCCTTCACGGCGAGGAAGGTCAAGAGCCCGCCGATGACCAGGCCGATGCCGACGACGATCGCGATCTGGGTGAGCAGCGCCCGCACGAGAAAGCTCGTGGGCGCGCCCACCGCCCGCAGGACGGTGAGGGTCGACTGCTTCTGGACGGTGAGGATCAGGAAGAAGAAGCCGATCACGACGGCGACGACGAGGAAGGCCAGCGCCAGGATCAGCCGAAACGAGGTGTTCACCGACGACACCCCGGGGGCCTCGTCGACCGCCTGGGTGACGGTGAGGGCCTCCACGCCTTCGACCTGGTCGTTGACGCGGGCCGCCAGCTCCGAGGGGCTGACGCCGTCGGCGGGGACGATGGCGATGGCGGAGGGCACCACCGCGGTGGCGTCGGGGTTGGCGGCCCGGCGCAGCGCGGTGAACCCATCGAAGGTCACCCACAGCGTGGGGGCCACCGAGAAGCGGCTGCGTTCCGTCAGGCCGACGATGGTCAAGGCGATGCCGCCGTCGACGCTGGTGACGGTGTCGCCGATGTCGAAGCCGGCGCTGGTGTCCTCCTTGCTGGCCACCGCCTCGGTGGCGGTCGTCGGGAGGCTCCCTTCCACGAGCCGGGTGGGTTCTCCCGGGCCGCCCGGCTGGAACCCGAACACCGAGGCGTCGGTGTCGTCTCCGTCGGCCTCGATGGTGAAGGTCGATTCGCCCAGTGGTGCCGCGGCCCCGACACCGTCGACGGCCTCGATCCGGGCCTGCTGGTCGGGGAGGATCACGCTGCCCGAGATGTTCTTGCGGGCGGCCTCGCTGTAGACGAGGACGGTTCCGGACTGGTTCTCGAGCGCACCGGTGAAGCTCAACAGCAGCGAGCCGAGCAACGCCTGCTGGAACAGGATGAGGAAGACCAAGAGGCCTACCGCACCGGAAAGGAGACCGAAGCGGACCTTCGCCCGCTTCACCTCGGCCCCGGCCAGCATGTCGGCGAACTTACCGCGAGGGTGGACTCTTCCCGGGGTCGTGGGGTGATCTCGTGAACCGTCCTCGGGGGTGGGTCCGGCCGGGGGGCCGGGCGCGTTCTAGGGTGAGCGCCATGCAGGGGGTCACCATCACGGTGCGCATGAACGAGTACTCGGCGCGCGCCGCCAACCCGAACGTGCCGTGGACGCCGGAGGAGATCGCCGCCGACGCCGCGGCCTGCGTGGCCGCGGGCGCGTCGGTGGTCCACTTCCACGGCCGCGACCCCGAGACCGGCGCCCCCGACCCGAGTGCCGCCACGCTGGCTCGCACCGTCGAGCTCATCGGTGAGGCGTGCGACGCGGTGACCTACTGCACCCTCGGGGCCGGCACCGGAGCCGACCGGGTCACCCGACTGGCCCCCCTCACCGAGGCCGCCACCAAGCCCGAGGTGGCCCCGGTCGACCTGGGGTCGTTCAACCTCGACCCCTACGACCGGGAGGCGAAGGCCTTCGCCACCGAGGAGGGGCTCTACGTCAACACCGTCGGCACCGTGCGCCACCTCGTCGACGGGATCGTGGCCGCGGGGGTCACGCCGGCGGCGGTGGCATGGACGGTCGGCTCGCTCCGGCTGCTCGACGCTCTTCTCGACCAGGGGGCGTGGCCGACGCCCGTCTTCGGCGATCTGGTGGTGTCGGACCGGCTGCTGGTGGCCCATCCGGCCACCGCCCAGGGCCTGGCCGGACTGACGCCGTACCTGCCGTCGGGGCCGGCGAACTGGACGGTGATGTGTGCCATCGGGTCCATCCTCCCCATGGTGGAGCCGGCGGTGACGCTCGGCGCCGGCCTGGCCTTCGGGCTGGGCGACTTCTCCTATTCCGAGCTGGGCTCCCCGACCAACGCCGACGTGGTGACGGCGGTGGTCGCCGAGCTGCAGCGTCTCGGCCGGCGGCCGGCCACCCCCGCCGAGGTGCGCGAGCAGCTGCACGGCTGACGCTTCAGTCGCGCATGCGACCGCTCTGCCACGCGAACGCCGCCAGCTCGACGCGGTTCCGAGCACCGATCTTGTCCTGCAGGCTCGACAGGTGGGTCTTGACGGTCCCGAGCGAGATGAAGAGCTCCTCGGCGATCTCGGCGTTGCTGCGCCCGCGCGCCGCGGCGCGCAGCACCTCTTCCTCCCGGCCGGTCAGCGGGGCGAAGAGCGGCGCGACGTCGGTCACCGGGGACGCGGCGGCGAAGTGGGCGAGGAGGCGGACCGTGATCGACGGCGACACCAGGACGTCGCCGCGGTGTGCGGCCCGGACCGCCTCGAGCAACAACACCGGACCGGCATCCTTGAGCAGGAATCCAGCAGCGCCGTTGCGCAGCGCGGCGTGCACGTAGTCGTCCTGGTCGAATGTGGTCACGACCACCACGCGGAGTGGGTCGGGCACGTCCGCGCCGGCCAGGCGTCGCGTGGCCTCGAGGCCGTCCATGCGCGGCATGCGAACGTCCATGAGGGTCACATCGGGTCGCAGATCGCGGGCGAGGGTGACCGCGGTGATGCCGTCGGCCGCCTCGGCGACGACCTCCATGTCGGCGGCATCGTCGAGGATCATGCGGAATCCGGCCCGCACCATCTCCTGGTCATCGGCCAGAAGCACCCTGATGGTCATCGAGGGGGCGTGATCGGTAGCTCGGCGTGAACGACCCAGCCGCCGCCCGGCGCCGGTCCGGCGGACAACGAGCCACCGAGCGACGCGGCGCGCTCGCTCATGCCGACGAGGCCGAACGTGTCGTGCCTCGTGGGAACCAGGGCCCGACCGTCGTCGCGTACCGACACGACCAGCTGATCGCGGCGACGAACGACGCTGACGTCGACCAGGGTGACCTCCGTTGCGTGGCGCCGCACGTTGGTCAGTGACTCGGCGATGATGCGGTGCACCGAGGGGGCGAGGGTCGGCGCGAGGTCACGGACATCGGCTTCGATGGTCGCCCGCACCGCTTCACCCTGAGCGACGGCGTCGGCGACGAGATGGTCGATGTCGTCCCACGTACCGGTCGGCGTGGTGGGCGCGTCCTGGCGCAGGCCCCCGACCATCCGACGCATGGCCACCATCGCGTCGATGCCGGCGCTCTCGATGCTCTCGAGGGCGGCGGCGGCGGCGTGGGGTTGGTGCTCGGCGATGTGTCGGGCGGCCTGAGCCTGCACGACCATGGCGGTGACGTAGTGCCCGACCATGTCGTGCACCTCTCGGGCGATCTCGAGCCGTTCGTCGGCGCGGGCCGCGTCCTCAGCCGCCACGCGGCGCCAGTCGGACCACCGCAGGTAGACGCCCAGGCCCACTGCGATGACGAAGGCTCCCTCGCAGAGGACCAGGAGGTAGGCGGCCGTGCTGACCCTGGGGCGCACAGACTCCGCCGCCACCGCGATCGCTGCCAGCGTGGCAAGCACGACGGCGTGTCCGCCGGGCTCGCGCCGCAACGCACTGCTCGTCAGCAGCGCCAGGGCGAACAGCGCGGCGAAGGACGGTGGGAGGCCCGTGCCCACGGTCCAGCCGGCGACCGTCAGCGCCACGCTCGCGACGGCCAGCGTCACGAGCGCGAGTCCCAGATGTCGTCGTCGAAGGGCGAGGGCGACGGTGGCGAGCGCGCCGAGGATCGGAACGAGGAACGCGATCGACACCGACAGCCGACCGGTGTCGACGACGGGGTCGGTGACCCATATCGCGATGTCGACCAGCGTGAGGAGCGCGGCGACGCCGACCAGCAGCAGGTCCGAGACACGGGTCAGCTGCGGCGTCACGCGCTGCGCTCGGTCGAGCATCCGATCGAGAGAGGTCGGAGCCAGCGGCACCGGGCGGGAACCGTCGGCCGGATGCGCGGAGGTCTCGTCGGTCCGACGGGCGGAGGATTCGTCGGCGACAGAGCGTGGCATCACCGTTCGATGCTACGAGCCACCCTCGTCCCCCGTATCGGCCGATCGGCCGGTTCGCGCGTCGCCCAAGACCGGCCGATCGGATCCAGGTTCGGCCGTGACGCCGATGCGGGTGCGGCCGGCGGTGTCGATCCTGTTCCCATGCCCACTGTCAACGGAATGACTTCGATCCCCGGTCCTCGATTCCGGCCTCGTCTCGAGGTGCCGATCCCATGAACGACACCCTTCGCGACACGCTCGATGAGCTCCTCCGCTCGGGTTCGGATTCCAATCCGGCTCTGAACGCCCTTCTCCGCGACTACGCGAAGTACCACGTGGTGTTCATCGCGGTCGGCGGTCTGTTCGTGGTCGTCTTCGTGGTGTTGGCCGCCTTCTGCTGGAGGCGGTTCAGGACGACCCCAAGGTCCGGCGACCGCCGATGGTCGTTCGAGAGAAGGACCTACCTCTTCTTCGGCGCGTCGAGCGTCGTTCTCGCGCTGATGCTGGCGGTGATCGTGGTGGCCAACATCAGCAACGTCGTCGACTCCCGGCACGGGTTCTCCGGAGCGATCGGCATGGTCCTCACCGCGCCGCCGGGCACGCGAGACGCCGAGCTGCACCAGTCGTTCACGAGTTGGCTGCAGTCGGGCGGCACGGCCACGCCGTCCCTGATCGACACCAGGATCGACGAACGGTTGGCCTGGCAACGGCCGAAAGCGATCATCTGCAGCGCTCTGCTCGTCGTGTTCGTACTCCTCAGCGCCCGCATCTGGCGGACGCTCATCAGGCGGTCGCGAGTTCGTCAGGCCCGACCGACACGAGCGGACAGAGCGCTGCTCGTCGGTGGCTCGGCCACCGGCGCGCTCTGTCTGCTCCTCATGGTGATGGTCATCGGCAACACGCAGGGCTCGTTCGCTCCGATGTCACTGACCCTCTTCTACGGCTAGAAGCGATGACGCTTCGACGATGCACGGCGTGGCCTGGTGGAGTACGACCGATCGGCCGATGGGTGGACGGGCCGGGTGGTTGGCCGTCTACCGGCACGGTGAGGGCAAGGCCGTCCAGCGGGCACACGCTGGACGGCCTCCAGTCAGCGCTTGCCGACGTCGGACTGGGCGGACGCCGTCCGCAGCGCCGCTGCGTCGTCGGGCAGGATGAAGCCGGCGGCCACCCCGTCCCGGACCGAGGCGTTCCAGGCCGAGACGTAGGCACCGTGGTTGCGATAGAGGGATCGCATCTGGGTGGAGCTGAAGGCGGTGGTCGTGCCGAACAGGCCGCAGAAGTTGACAGGGCCGGGCGCCGAGTTCCCCGTGCCCCGAATTGTGGCCACCGGCACGTCCACGTGCGGGCTGCGCACCCCGCCTCGAACGTTGCCCTGAGCGTCGAGGACGAGCGGGCCGGTGGGACCGCCGGTGGTGGTGAGACCGGGTCCGCCGCTCGGGGGCGGGGTGCCCTCGGAGACCCACAGCTCGAGCCAGTGCACGGCTGCGCTGAAGACCCAGTGGTGCGGGCCGGCGTTGACGCCGAGCGAGCACGGGGGAAGGATCCCGGGGAGCGGGTCGGAGACAGGGCTGAGCATGCCATCGAGTAGGGCGACGGCGGCAGCGTTGCCCTTGCCCGTGTCGACCTGACCGATCCCGAGGGTGTACAGGTCGGCGTGGGCCGTGCCGGCAATCTCCCACTGGCGGAACACCGGGGTGTCGGGTTGACGGGTTGCGCGTGTGTCGGTCTCGGTCTGGACGACGAACACGGGGACGTCGAGGTCGCTGCGGATCAGAGTCGGCCCAGGCACCGTGATCGTTCCCGGCGGGTTGTTGCGCAGAGGCGAGCCGGTGGTGCCACGACTGTGGACCATGAACCCGTCGTAGACGTGCACCAGCGGGTGCACGGCGTCGATGTAGGTGACCATGCGTGACGCGGACTGCGACTCGCCCATAGCGATCACGTCCTGGGGCACCAGCCCACCGAGCAGAGCGAGGGCCGAGTCACGCACGGCCTGGCCGGCCTGGGAAAAGATGTCGTAGGAGTAGCTGTCGCCCGGGTGCACGAGACCGGCGCCGCTCGGGCCGTAGCGCGACGGCTCGAGGGCCACGGCGGCGTTCACCCCGACCTGCTGCGCGGTCACCCCGACGTAGGCGGCTCCTTCACGAATCATCTCGGTGTGAGCCGCCAGCCAGTCCGGCGCCGAGTCGGCCTGGTTGGTGACGTTGAGCCACTCGACGAACACCGTGCCGTTGAAACGGGAAGGATCCGACGGCCGGTAGACCTGCACACGGGTCTTGTACGCGGCCGCTGTGGCATCGGGCTCGACCGACCAGACGCCGTCAGCTGTGAACGGCGACGCCAGCATCGGGTGGTAGGACTGAGCGGTGCCGGATACGAAGGCCTCACTGGCCTGGTACCCGACCTCGGCGAGATCGAACGTCGTGCTCGACGGAGCCGATGCGGCCGAGGGAACGCCGGTCGCTGGCTGCACCGCAGGGGACGACGCTGCGGCCGAAGCGAAACCGGGCGACGCGATCAACGCCAGCAGCACGACGCCGGCGCACACGCTGAGCGCCCTCTTCCGGTGTGGCAACTCCATGATGGCCCCCCCGAGCTGAAACCGAGCACTGTCGCACGGCTCGGCATGACTACCAGCGCGCCGGTGGACCGTCAACGGACAGCCGACTCACGGAGTTCACCCGAGCGTTCGCAGCGTCCTCACCGCAGCGACGCTCGGTCCGCCTCGCGGCTGTCCGTCTCGGGCCCTCACCTCGGTCGCGCCTCCTCGAGCTGAGCGATGTGACGACTTCGATGGTCCACATCGCTCGGTCGAGGAGGGTTGCCACACGATCGAGGCGTGGTGGGCTCGCTACCGGCGCGTCAGAAGCCGGAAGTCCCGGGAGTCGTGCCCGGCGTGACCGAGAAGATGGCCTCGATCTCATAGATGAGGCCGTGTACGACCTTGAAGCGTTCCGAGAGGTGCACGGTCGCAACCTGTGTCGTTGGTGGGATCGTGCCGCTGACGTCGAGGAGGTAGTAGGCGATCACTTCGTCACCATCGACGAACCACCTGATGTCTCGCGCCCCGATGATGACGCCGTCCGCCGTGGGCGGAGAGAGTTGCAGGCGGATCTCGTCGGCGCTGGTCCCCGAGACTGTTCCGTTCTCCACTCGTCGAACGTTCGGAGCAAAGGGAACGTTGCTCGGGTCATGACTCACCAGCGCATCGATGTAGCTGCTCGCTGCGGCGATCATGCACTGGGCGTTGTTGCCGTTGCACAACCTGTCTCGAGGAGCGGCGGATGCCCGCGACCCGCCGTCACTACCGGCGAAGACGACCGAGCCAGCGGCCACCAGACCGATGACCAGGAAAAGCGCGCCGAACCGGTTTGTGAGTTTGCGCATGCTGTACTCCCCCATCCTCGGGCGGCCACGAACGCTTCTTGGTCCACGCTTGCGTCAGCCCCCGAACACCCGGTGCTACACCCGCCTCTCTGGGGTGTCAACGGTCCGCCCACCTCCACTGCGCTGCCCCTGCACCGACGGATGCCGCCGGGTCCGGGGAAGGAGCGTCCCGTCGCGTGGTGGGTTCGAGACAGCAGTTGGGACCAAGCAAGTAGTGGAGCCATCGGCGTGGGTCTCGGTGGGTACCGCCACGTGCGCACCATGAGGACGAGCGTGTCCGAGGTGCGGTCGGCGGGATCGGGAGACGAGTGCGGCACGACCGGGCTCGGGTTACGCCCGACCCCGTGGCCGGGACGCGGTCCGCCTATCGTCGACGCCGTGCTCAGCACCGGATCCCGGTTCCCGTCGTCCGCCGGCGCCGTGGCTCTCGGAGGTCCTCGATGACGAAGCTCCTGTCCCGCCGCCCGCCTCGGTCCCGAGCGGCCCGCCGCATCGGGACCCTGGCCGAGGCTGTGGGTGTGGGCATGGCGGCCGGCCTGGTCGGCACCGCGGCCATGACCGTCAGCCAGCGGATCGAGGCCCGTCTCCGCCACCGCGAGCCCGACACCACCCCGGTGCGGGCGGCCAGCCATGTGCTCGGTGTGGCCCCCGTCGACGGGGCAGGGGAGCGCCGGTTCAACGCCATGGCCCACTGGGGTTACGGCACGGCGTGGGGGGCGGTGCGCGGGGTGCTGACGGTCGCCGGTCTGGGCGACGTGGCCGGCACCGCCGCCCACCTCGTCGTCGTGTGGTCGGGTGAGCAGATCGTGGTGCCGTCGACGGGGGCCGCGGCGCCGTTGTCGGAGACCGAAACGACCGAGACCGCGATCGATCTCGGTCACCACGTGGTCTATGCGGTGGCGACCGGTGTGGCCCACCGGTGGTTGTCGCGGCGATGACGGCCGGGGCCCGGCCGCCGATCCGGGACTACGCCCTGCTGTCGGACTGCCAGGGCTCGGCTCTGGTGAGCAAGGGCGGCTCCATCGACTGGGCCTGCCTGCCCCGCTTCGACTCGCCGTCCACGTTCGGTCGCCTCATCGGCACCGGCGCGGGGCACTGGGAGCTCACCGCCACCGACGATGCCGAGGTGGAGCGGTCCTACCTGGAGGGCACGCTCGTGTTGTGCACCACGGTGCGCACGGCGTCGGGCACGGCGACCATCACCGATGCCATGCCCTTCGCCCACAACGCCCGCGGGCACCAGATCGGGCACGACTCGCCCCACGCCGTCGTCCGCCTCGTCGAAGGGGTCGAGGGCACGGTGGAGCTGGGCTCGGAGTGGGCGCCTCGCCCCGAGTACGGGCTGACCACGCCGCGGTGGACGCCCATCGACGGTGGGGCCGTCAGCCGGGGCGGGCCCTCGGCCAACGTCGTGTCCTGTCCGTTCCCACTGGAGATCGACGGCGGCACCGCCCGCGCCCGCTTCTCGGTGAAGGCCGGCCAACGGGTGGGTCTGGCCCTGCGGACGTGCGACCCGTGGGCCCAGCCGCCGGTCACGTGGTCGACCGACCAGGTGCGGGCCTGGCTCCACGGAACCATCGAGGGCTGGCGGTCGTGGGCCGCGCAGCACCAGAGCTACGAAGGGGCGTACTCCGAGCTCGTGCACCACAGCGGCCGTGTGTTGCAGGGGCTCACCTTCGCCCCCACCGGGGCCATCGTGGCCGCGCCCACCACGTCGCTGCCCGAGGCGATCGGTGGTGACCGCAACTGGGACTACCGCTACGCGTGGGTGCGCGACACGAGCCTGACCCTCCTGGCCCTGTGGGTGGCGGCCTGCCCCGACGAGGTGGCCGACACCTTCGGCTTCTTCGTGACCGCGGCGGGGTCGACGTCCGGTGCTGACGACGCGGTCAGCATCCTCTACGGGGTCGGCGGCGAGCGTCAGATCTTCGAGCACGAGATCGACCACCTCGACGGGTACCACGGCAGCCGACCGGTGCGGGTGGGCAACGGGGCGTGGCGCCAGACCCAGCTCGACGTCTACGGCGAGATCCTCGACGCCGCCGCGCTGTTCGCCGATCGGGTGGACGACTTCGACGACGCCACCTCGGCCTTCCTCGTCGAGCTGGCCGACAACGCCCTGGCCCGGTGGGAGGAGACCGATCGGGGCATCTGGGAGGTGCGGGGCGATCCCCAGCACTTCGTGTACTCCAAGCTCATGTGCTGGGTGGCCCTCGATCGGGCGATCATCCTCGCCGATGCCC
Organism: uncultured Actinomycetes bacterium; assembly: GCA_963793025.1. GTDB lineage: Bacteria > Actinomycetota > Acidimicrobiia > Acidimicrobiales > Acidimicrobilacustridaceae > CAWBYL01. The sequence continues at coordinate 36,624 of CAWBYL010000003.1, read as the reverse complement.
TCGACGCCGACGCCGAGCGGATCGACGGTTGGACGCAGGGTCGGGCCGCCATCCACGACGCCATCTGCGAGCGGGGGTGGAGCGATTCGGCCTCGGCCTTCACCCAGGCCTTCGACAGCGACGAGCTCGACGCCGCCGCCCTGATGATCTCCATCGTCGGCTTCCTGCCGCCCGACGACGAGCGGGTGCGGGCCACCGTCGACGCCGTGCGCACGAAGCTGACCGACGACCACGGCCTCGTCTTCCGCTACCGCGCCGAGGACGGGCTGTCGGGGACCGAGGCGACCTTCGGCATCTGCACCTACTGGCTGGCTCACGCCCTGGCGCTGGCCGGCGACGTGGAGGGGGCCCGTCACCACTTCGAGGCCATCACCGATCTGGCCAACGACGTCGGTCTGCTCTCGGAGGAGGTCGACGGCGGCACGGGCGATCTGCTCGGCAACTTCCCTCAGGCCCTGTCCCACATCGGCCTCGTCAACGCCGCCCACGCCATCACCGAAGCCGAGAAGCGGTCCGCCCGATCAGGCTGACCACTTGCGGTCCGGCCGCCGGTAGTAGCCCGTCGCTCGTGCAGCGGGCCGGGCTCGGGTCGGGGTCGTTCAGCCGGCGAACGTGAGGGGGATGCGGATCGTGGCGTCGGGCTCTTGGAGGCCGCCGTCGTTGACGACGATGACGCAGTCGTCGGTGGTGGCGTCGCACGTGCCCACGCCGACGGCGCCCACGATGATCTCCAGCTGCAGGCTGCCCTCCCCGGTGGGGTCGGGCTGGAGGATCTTGCCGTTGGTCAGGTCGCAGATGTCGCTGCCCCCGCTGCCGCCGTTGGAGCACTGCACGACGTTCACGACCTTGCCAGGGCTGAACCCGCTCCAGGTGACAGTGACCGTCTGACCGTTGGTCAGCCCGGTGGTGGGGTCGGCCGAGGCGGTGCGGCCGGTGAGAGGTGGCTCGGTCACCACCGTCATGCCCGTGCCCCGCTCGGCGGTGAAGGCGAAGGTGAGCCCGTCGGCCAACGTCGGGGCGGCGAGGCGGGCCAGGGCAGCCTGGTCGTCGAGGAGGTAGGCATCGAAGAAGTCGAGGCTGAGGGCGAAGAACGAGTCGAAGGTGGGCGCGGTGTCGGACAGCCACGTGGTGTGGCTCGGGCTGTCGATGGTGAGCAGGCCCTTGGGGCCGTCGAGGCTGTTGAACGCCGACTGGGCGCCGGAGTAGGCGACGAGGGGGTCGCCGGTGGCGTGGATGATGAGCATCGGCGGCGCGTCGGCCCAGTCGTACTCGCCGCCCCGGAACACGGTGGGGGTGCCGGCCAACACGATGGCGGCGTCGATGCGCGGGTCCGCACAGCAGCTGTTGGCGGCGACCCCGAAGGTCGTGATCCCGCCGTTGGAGTGGCCGAAGGTGCCGACGGTGTCGGGGTCGACGAGGCCGTCGAGGATCCCCGTGTCGAGGTCGGTCTGGCCGGTGGCCACGTCGATGAGGAAGCTGACGTCACCGGGCTGGTTGGCGGTGTCGCCGGCGTCGGGCCCGCCCGGGTGCTGGTCGTTGGTCAGCGGGAAGCGGGGGGCCACCACCACGTATCCGGCGGAGGCGAAGCCGCGGATGTAGCTCTCGTAGAACTCGGGGTTGGCGCCGAGGCCGTGGGAGAAGACGAGCAGCGGGTACGGCCCGTCGGCGGTGGCGGCGGGGGCGTCGGCCACCACGCCGGCGTCGGTGCTGCCGGTGCTCGGGTACCAGATGGTGGTCGTGAGCGTCCGCGAGTCGGTACCGGGGTCGTCTCCGCTGGCCGGGGTGGGGCGGCTGGGATCGACGAAGGTCTCCACCGTCCGTCCCACGCCGTAGGTCCGGGGTGAGCCGATCTGTTCGGTGGTCGTCCCGGGCGACTGGCCGCCGCTGTCGTCGCCGGCGCTCGAGCACCCGGCGAACAGCACGACGGTCACCGTCACCACCAGCGCCAGTCGTCTCATCGGTGACGTCATCGTGTCTTCCCCCCCGGGACGGCGATGTGCCCTGCCATTGCTAGTCGACCGGACGAGGAAGAGCCCCGGTTGCCGTTTCAGAAGCGGGCGCGACGAGTCGAAGGAACGAGGTCCTGACCGCGACGCGGTCGGGTACATGACGAACCGTGGGATCGGGAGATCGCACGGGGACGCGGCGGATGCAACGGGCTCCGCCGACCACGAACCCCTGGCGGGAGCCGGGATGGAGGGCGACATGCGGCGTGTGATGGCGGTGGCCGGAGCGGTGACGGTGGCGGGTCTGCTCATGGTGGGTTGCGGCTCCTCGGACTCGGGTTCGAGTGCGGAGTCGACGACCACGACGAGCGAGCCCGCTCAGCTCAGCCAGGCGGAGTTGCAAGCCGGCCTGCTCACCGCGGCCGATCTCGGCACCGGGTGGGTGGTCGACCCGCCGAGCCCTGACAGCTCCGGGGGCAAGCCGAGCTGCCTGCAGGACGTGGACTCCGGCGCCGGCGAGACGTCGAAAGCTGAATCGCAGTTCACGATGGGCGAGGACACCTTCTTCGGTGAGGAGCTGGTCTCGGCCGGCGGCGAGGCCGACGCCAACTTCGACAAGGCCAAGGCTGCCCTCGACGGCTGTACCGACCTCAGCTTCACGTCCAACGGCACCCGCCTGACCGGTGAGATCAAGCCCCTCGACGGGTTCGAGGCCGTGGGCGACGACAGCGCGGCCTACTCGATGGTGCTCACCGGAAACGGCGTGACCGTCGACTTCGACGCAGCCATCGTGCGCGTCGGGGGCGTGGAGATGACCGTGCTCTACGGCGGTCTGAACACGCCCGACCTGGCCGAGTTCCAGCAGCTCGTCACCGCAGCCGTCGACAAGGTCGACCAGGGCGGCCTGGCCGCCTGAGTCGGTCGTCCCTGGGCGATCGCCCGCTCCACCACCTCGTTCTGGCTGACATCCACGACGAACGTACGTCGCCGATGTCAGCCAGAACGGGTCTGTGGGTGGGGTCAGGCGCAGCGGCGCTGGATGGCGTTGGTGAGCTCCACGGGGTACTGCCCGGTGCGGTCGATCTGCTCGGTGAGGGTGACGAACTCGTCGAACGTGTACAGCTGCTCGACGGTGTCGAAGACGCACTGGCACTGGCTGGTGGAGGCGCCTGATTGCGTACACCCGGAGACGAAGAGCTTCTCGGTCGCCGGGGTGTAGACACCGCCGGTCGCGGTGGCTCCGGCGGTGTCGCTGTCGGTGGAGCTCGTGCCCAGCAACGTCACCGCCGCCACCAGGACCACGACCAGCACCAGGACGCCGCCGACGACGGCCACCACCACGGGACGCGTCTTGTTCTCCTGCACCGGCGCGGGGGGCGGGGGCGCGGCCCAGCCCGTCGCCGCTGTCGCCGCGGGTCCGGCGGCCGGAGCCCCGGGCGCGGGAGGCGGAGGGGCGTGGCGGGGATCGGGGGCCGTGGTGGCCACGGGGGCGCGTTCCTTGCCGCAGCGGGGGCAGCGGGTGACGTCGGGGGTGAGCATCGTCTTGCAGATCGCACACCGGGTCGGGCCGCCGGCGGTGGGCTGGGCCCAGAGGTCGGTGGCCGACGCCGACCAGTCGGTGACGACCGGCTCGGAGGCGGCGGTGGCGAAACCGGCGGCGGCGAACCCCGAGGTGGCGCCCGTCCCGGCCTCGGTGACCGTTCCCATGTCGAGAAGCCCGTGGGGGGACAGCGGGCGGGAGACCTTGCGCACGAACAGCGCTCCGCACACGGCGCTGGCCGCGGCGAGGGTGAAGCCGACGATGTAGGTGAGGTAGTAGGCGCTGATCTCACCGCTCGTGCTGGTGGTCGCGTCCACGTTCGAGAAGTTGGCCCGCACCAGGGTGAGGTTGGTCAGGACCCAGAGGACCCACCACCCCCAGCCGATGGGCGACGTCTTCGACGCCTTCCAGTCCACGGCCCGGCCGTTGACCCGGGGGGCGACGGCGATGCGCTCGGTCTCGTCGATGACCAGCTTCGGGAGGATGAGGCTGGCGAAGGGCACGAACCAGGCGCCGATGGCCCAGCCCGACGACCACTTCCGAGGTCCGGGGGCCAGCCACTCAGCGGCCTTGTGGGCCCGCCACATCCACACGATCATCACGACGGCCAGCGGGATGGCGGCCAGGCTGTAGAGACGGCTGGTCGTGGAGAACAGGTCGTCGGCGTCGATCCAGCTCTGGGCCTGGTTGAAGCCGCCGCTCCCGTCGATGAGGGCGTCGAACGAGCTGCGGGCCGAGAAGGCCATCCCGGCGGCGAGCAGCGAGAAGGCGGCGACGGCGTAGAAGAGGAGCTGCACCCACCCTGACAGAGCCAGGCCCACCGGCTTGGGTCCCGCCGCGGAGGTGGTGACGTAGCCGGGTGGTGGGGCGGCGGGGTGGGAGGCGGGCGAGGACGGGGGAGGCGGTGGCGGCGCAGACCAGAGGTCGCTCGCCGTCGGGTTCGGAGGCGGGAGAGGGGGCGGCGCCGAGGCCGCCGGTCCGGGTGGGGCGAACGGTGGTGGCGGGGCGGGCGGGACCTGGCCGCCGCCGGGGGCGGGAGGCCTGGTGCTGTCGGGTTCCTGTTGGCCGCGGGGGCCCGGCCAGGAGTCGCTCATCGTCCGCCTGCCTCTGCCTTCCCGGCCGTCGGTGGCCGTTGTCTCCGTAGAGGGATCGGCGACGGGCCGGAGTCGCTTTAGGCGCGGCCGGGCGAGCGCGCGGGGCTCGTCGCTAGGGTCGGACCCGTCGGATTGCAGACGATCTACGACGGGACGAGACGAGACGAGGACGCCATGCCCATCCAGATGGTGCCGGCCCTGCCGGACAACGTCGTCGGGTTCATCGCCAAGGGCGAGGTGAACCGCAGCGACTACGAGACCCAGATCATCCCAGCGGTGGACGAGGCGCTGAAGAGCCACGACAAGATCCGCCTCCTGTACGTGCTGGGCGCGGACTTCGAGGGGTTCTCCAGCGGGGCGGCGTGGGAGGACGGCGAGCTGGGGATGAAGCACGTCACCCACTTCGAGATGATCGCCGTGGTGACCGACAAGGACTGGATCCGCCACAGCGTCAACCTGTTCGGCTACCTCATGCCCGGCAAGGTGAAGGTCTTCCCGGTGGCCGAGGAGGCCGACGCCAGCGAGTGGCTCACCGCGTCGTAGCCACCGATCACCGCGGACGTCGTGGGTTTCCTGGCCCCGGGGGACGGTGTTTCGAAGAATGGGTCGGCGCAAAGGGGAACGGCGACGTTGCGCCTCTAGGGTTCCCCTCATGCCGGACACGTGGGAACCAATCAAGCGGGTTGCGGTGAAGGTCACCGGCGTCGACGCCCAGGAAGCCGGCCTCCTCGATGCCTACATCGAGTTGAGCGCCGCCCCGCCGAAGGAATGGCCGCATCGCTTCGAGAACCCGGTGGGGTTGGACGTCTCGTCCTCGATGTACCCACCCAAGGTGAACGGGTCGAGGGTGACGCTCCACGTCCAGGACGACCGGATGGCGGAGTACGTGGGCGACGTCGACGCCCGAATCGCGGCGGCCAACGAGTACTACGAGAACGAGGTCCTGCCCGCCCAGGTGGCCAAGGCCACCGCCGAACAGGACGCTCGCGACGAGGTCACCCGGCGCATCGCCGAGGCCCAGCGCATCGCCGACACCCTCTGAGGCCCACCGTCGGCCCGAGCGCCCTGCTCCAGGTGTGGCGGCCGGGTCGGTCGGTGGTCAGCGGCCGGTGCGGCGGTCGCTTCGGGGGTCGGTCGGAGTCGTGCCGAGGGCCCATTCGATCAGCGGGCGACAACTCGGCCACGTCTCGGTGCGGGCCGGATCGCCGTTGGTCTCGGCCACGGCGAGAGCCTCGGTGTAGCGGGCCCAGAACTCGTCGGCCGAGATCTCGCTGACGGTCACCTCGTCCTGGGTGGCGGTGGCCATCAGGCGTTGGGTGACGTCGTCGACCGTGGTGGGGAGCATGGCGGCGTCGGTGAGGGCGCTGTCGGCGTCGTGGTCGATCTCGACGCGGAAGGCGAACCGGCTGCCGTCGGCCAGGGCCACCCCGGCGAGGAGCCACTCGTCGCCGTCGAAGAGGTCGCGGACGACGGTCGTCTGCTCGAGGCGGGCCTCGTCGAGATGGGCCAGCCAGCCGGGGATCTCGGACTCGGCCCCGTCGAGGGCGGCGCGCAGGGTGCGCCGCAGCGAGTCGTCGGTGAGCAGGCCGGTGAGGGCGGCGGCGTAGGCGAGCGATTCGCTGGTGCCGACGTCCACGTAGCGCCCGACGAGGTCCTCGATGACCCGGTTGCGGATCAGTTCCCGCTCGACGTCGAGGGGCGGGGCGGGATGGAGGATGACGGCCAGGGTGGCGCTGGCCAGCCCGAGCACGGCGAGCGGTTGCCCGTCGGAGAGGGCGCGGCGGACGATGGGCAACAGGTCCTGGAGGGACTCGCTGGTGGGGTCGCTCTCCTCGCTGGTCACGTCCGGAGGCTACGGCCTCGGCCCCGTCGGCCGGTCGGGCCGTGGGTCAGGGCGAGCTCGGGGTCTTCACCGCTTCGTCTTCACCGCTTCGAAGGTGACGAACATGTAGGCGGGTCGCCAACCCGATTGTTCGGCCACCTTCGGCCCGCCGAGCTCGACCAAGGCGTCGTGCGGTGCGTTGTCGACGATCTCGCCGACGTTGAACTCGCCGCGTGTCGATCCGACCTCGCCGGCCGACGCCGAGAAGCCCGGCGCCACGAGCGGCGTGGCCGCGAAGCCGGCGTCGTCGAGCAGGTCGAGGAGGTCCCAGCCGAAGCGCCACAGGACGGGGGTGTCGTCTCCGTGGAACTCCGGCGTCACCGGCGGGGCCGTCTCGGCCTGGAGGAGCGGGATCTGGAGGTAGAGGTGCCCGCCCTCGACCAGGACCCGGTGCAGCTCCCGCAGGGCGGTCCCGGTGTCGGGGACGTGCTCGAGCACGTGGGAGGAGAGGATCACGTCGAGCGATGCGTCGGGGAGGGCGATGTCCTGCAGGTCGAGCTTGATCTGCCCCTGGTGGGCCCGCTCGTCGAAGTCGCTGCTCAGGTAGTCGAACCACCGCCCCATCGCGGCTCGGTATCGGCGACCCATCCGAGGACTGGTCTCGAGCACGGCGAGCTTCCCCGGGCCGTCGTCTCGTCGTCGGGACGTGAAGCTGGAGAGGAGGAACCGATCGCGGGCGATGGACCCGCATCGGGGGCAGACCGAGCTCTCGCAGTGCTCGTACCCGCCGAACTCGGTCCCGCTCCAACGACACACCAGGCACCAACGGCGGCTGTCGGCTGGCGGCGTGACGCCCATCGGCGATCGAGTCCACCGATCCCACCGGTTGATCGCGTGGGCGGACCGCCGGCCCAGGCCCTTGACCTTGCGGGACGCGAAGGAGGTCATACGGGAGATCCGCTCGGGCTGAGGCCAGGACCAGGACCAGGACAGGGGCGAGGGTTCGGACCAGGGCCGGGCGGAGGCAGGCGGGCCTGGCTCCGGCGCGGCCGTGCGGCTCTCGATGCCATCCACAGAGTGTGGCCGCGTGGGCTGGGTGTCGCCCGCGATCGCTTCCTCGGGGGACGAGCCCCGATCGGGGTCAGCCGGTGTCGAAGAGCTCGGACTGGGTGGTCTCGGGAGGGATGAGCTGGCGGCGGCCGTCGGGGTCGAGGGGGCCGAAGGTGTAGCCCTCGTAGGACTTGAGATCGTGGTGGTGGCCGCACACGGGGGCGAGGTCGTTGACCACGGTGCGGTAGGTGTCGGCCCAGTCGGCGGTGTGGTCGATCTCGAGGCGGGCGCTGCTGGTGCAGCCCCGGATGGAGCATCGGTTGGCGCCGTGCCATTCGAGGGCGGTGCGTTGCAGGGCGATGGGTCGGCGGCCGAGGTGCACGATCGAGCGGATGTCGGTGCCGTCGGTGACGATCGCCGCTTTGAAGGCGTCACCTTCGACCCATTCCTGCACGACCGACACGGGGACGGGGCCGATGCCGGCGATCTCGCAGAGCTCACCGTCGACGGTGTGGCCCCGCTCGAGAGCGGAAGCCTCGACCCTGACGATGACCTTCACGTCGCGTGCTGACCGGCGGCCGCCCGTGCGGCCTCGTCGGGGATCGGCGGGCCGGTCGGCCCGTGACCCGTCACCATCCGCAACCGTGTCGCCATCCGCATCGGTACGCGACCCGTCGCCGTCCGCATTGGCGTCGCCGCCAGCGTCTGCGTCGCCAACCGTGTCGCCACCTCCGTCTTCGTGGGGGCGGGTGTCGGCGAGGTCGATGATGTCGGCGTGGTGGGTGACGGCGGCGACGAGGGCATCGACGGCGTAGGCCTCGTCGGGTTCGCGTCGACCCTCGGCTCGGGCGGTTCGGAAGATCTTGGATTTGGTGTGGTCGAGCTCGGCCATGAGCCGGGCGTGCTCGGCCGGTGGGAGCTTCCACTGGCCACAGCCGGCGCCGTCCTCCTGGTCGATCCAGGTGCGCAGGTAGCGGTCGCGGTGGAGGCGGGCGTGGCGCTCATCGACCGTCTCGGGGGAGGCGGCCAGGCGGACCTGGCGGGCCTTGGTCTCGAGGTCGGTGACCGGGGCGGAGGTGGCGGTGGTCAGCAGCTCCTGCTCCGACTCCGGAGCGGCGGCCGCCGCCGTGGCGACGGCCTTGGCTTGGCGGGGCGAGAGCTTCCCCGCTTTGAACTGCTCGGTGGTGGCCTCGAGCTTGTGGAGGGCTTCGGCGGTCTTGAGGGTGGCGATGGCGTCGCCCATGCCGGTGCCCGTGGTGGTGGCCAGCCACCCCGCCGCGCTCTTGAAGCCTTTACGGCGCCACAGCTCGGTGGCGGCGACCTTGTCGGCGGCGATGGCTTTGGCCGCCGCGCCCAGGTTCTCGATCTCACCGAAGACGGTGACCAGCTCCATGGCATCGCGGGCCAGGGTGACGTCAGGGTCGAAGCGGGCGACGAGGGCGCGCACCGCGTCGGCCACCGATCGAGCCTCGGACACCTGCGAACTGGACATGGAGACAACGCTATTCAGGGGGTATGACAGTGAACCCGGCGGCGACTCCGACCGCCCGGAGGACGCGAAGATGCCGCCCGCCGACGTGGCCCTCAGGCAGGAGAACCGGGCCAGGCCTCGATCGCCGCCAGGGTCTCCGCCCCCAGGTCGTCACCAGCGGGCAGCAGGCCGGGCAGCATCGACGGCTCGGTGGTGAGGGCGCGGAACACGTCGCTCACGGTGACGTCGTGGGCGGGCCGGGAGGTGACCTCGATGACGTCGCCGGCACGGATCTGGCCGGGCTCCACCACCGCGAGGTAGGCGCCCGGTCGAGCCCTCGCCGTGAACGTCTTGAGCCAGCCCTTCTCGCCGATCCAGCCCCGGAAGGTCGAGCACGGGATCCGGGGATCGGTGACCTGCAGGATCACGTCGTCACCGATGCGCCAGCGCTCGCCGATGCGGGCCTGGTTCACGTCGATCCCCTCGGTGGTGAGGTTCTCGCCGAACCAGCCGTTGGCCAGGTCGCGGCCGAGCTCGGCGGCCCAGCTGTCGAGGTCCTCGCGCTGGAACGCGTACACCGCCTGGCGATCGCCCCCGTGGTGGCGAAGGTCGCCCAGGAAGTCCCCCACGACGCCGCTGCCCGCTCCGCCCTCCTTCGGGCCGGGGGCGCGGACCTCGAACGGACCCGAGCGGGGCTCCTTCCCGATGCCGGTCGACCTCGACTCCTTGTACGGGTTCGGTCGAGCCCGGCCGAGGTTGACGGACAGGACCTGGGGCATCGGCGCAACCTAGCGGCGAGTCTCACCGAGATCGGCCAACGGTTCGGAGGTGGTGCCGGCGGTGGGGAAAAGGAGCCCAGCGGGAGGTTGGCATGGAGCGATCATGAGAGGCATGGGAGCTTCGTCTGGGTCGGGGAGTGGGAAGGGGGACCAGCTCGCCGGGTCGGCGCCTGGAGACGCCTTCAGCGTCACGGTGCGGCCGATGACGCTGGCGGATGTCGAGGCCGCCCTCGCGATGTTCGCGGCCGTCGCCTCCGAAGGGCTCTGGCTCGGGGCCGAGGCCGGGTTCGACATCGAGCAGCGTCGGGATCGATGGATTGCCGGGTTCGAGGTCCCGGCCCGTCTCTCGCTCGTAGCCGTCACCGACGATGGCGTCGTCGTTGGCAACGCGGGGCTCGACGTCACCGGCTACGGCGTGGCCGAGATCGGCATGGCGGTGGCCGCGAGCTGGCGAGGGCGGGGTGTCGGTGGCCAGCTGCTCGCCGAGCTGGTCGGCTCGGCCCGAGCCCTTGGTGCCCACAAGGTGGCGCTGCAGGTCTGGCCGCACAACGTACGAGCGCTGGCCCTCTACCGGTCACATGGATTCGTCGTGGAAGGGCGGCTGGTGCGCCACTATCGCCGGGCCAGCGGTGAGTTGTGGGATTCGGTGATCATGGGTCTCACCCTCGACAACACCTCCCCTGGTTCCCCTCACGGCGACCGTCCGAGGCTCAGCTGAAACCACACCAGCGGTGACGAAGATTGACGCGCCGAGGCCGGCAGAACTCGGGCCAGGACCACGTAAAGTGGTGGTGAGCCCGCGTTCTGCGGGGTAGCTGGCGGATAGGACGAGGATGCGGTTCGTTCGGTGGATGTCGATCGTCGTCGTGGTGACGGCGATAGCGGTGCTGGCGCCCGCAGCGGAGGCGGAGACCGGGCCTGTGACGGGTTCGGCGGCACTGTCGTCGAACGCGCCGGCCGCGCTCGGGCCGGTGGGCACCTTCCAGGTGCTGTCGCCGGCTCGGTTGTTGGACACGCGGGGTGCCGGTTCGACTGTCGATGGCGCGGAGATGGGTGGGGGCGCGGTCGTCGCCGGTACCACTCGGTCGTTGCCGGTGTTGGGGCGGGGTGGGGTTCCGGCGTCGGGGGTGTCGGCGGTGGCGCTGAACGTGACGGTCGCCGGCCCGGTGAGCGCCGGGTTCCTGACGGCGTTCCCCCATGGCGAGGCGGTGCCGGTGACGTCGAACCTCAACTACTCGATCGGCCAGACGGTGGCCAACCTGGTCGTGGTGAAGATCGGTGCCGGCGGGGCCGTCGATCTCGACGTGCAGTACGGAACGACCCACGTGATCGCCGACGTCGCCGGGTGGTTCCCGACCAGCTCCGACTTCACGTCGGTGTCGCCGGCCCGAGTGCTCGATACGCGGGCGACCGGATCGACGGTCGACGGCGTGGAGGTGGCCGGTGGCGCGGTCGGGGCGGGTACGACGCGGTCGTTGCCGGTGTTGGGGCGGGGTGGGGTTCCGGCGTCGGGGGTTTCCGCGGTGGTGTTGAACGTGACGGTCGCCGGCCCGGTGAGCGCCGGGTTCCTGACGGCGTTCCCCCACGGCGACGCGGTGCCGTTGGCATCCAACCTCAACTACTCGGCGGGCCAGACGGTGCCGAATCTGGTGGTGGTCGGGGTCGGCACCGACGGAGCCGTCGATCTCAGCGTCAAGTACGGAACGACCCATGTGATCGCTGATGTCGCCGGGTGGTTCGCCGAGGGGGCGACCTTCACGTCGTTCGCGCCCCGTCGGCTGCTCGACACGCGTCCGGGCGCGCCGACTGTCGATGGTCAGGAGTCCGGCGGTGGATCGGTCGGCCCCGGAGCGACCCGGTCGCTGCCGGTGCTGGGGCGTGGGGGAGTACCGGCGTCGGGCGTGTCGGCGGTCGTCCTGAACGTCACAGTGGTCGACCCCACGAGCGCTGGCTATGTGACGGTGTTCCCGTCCGGTGAGCCGCGCCCGACAGCGTCCAACGTGAACTTCCCGGCCGGTCGCACGGTGCCGAACCTCGTCTTCGCCAAGGTCGGGGGTGACGGCGCGGTCGACCTGTTCAACGCGTCCGGTTCGGCCCACGTGGTCGTCGACGTGGCCGGCTGGTTCCCGACGGCCTCACCGACGGCGGTGGCCGCTGGTGGTTCGCACACCTGCTCGCTGGTGGCCGATCGGACGCTGCGGTGCTGGGGGAAGGGCCAGTACGGCGCGTTGGGCAACGGCGCCGCGGTTGAGGCCGACCTGCCCGTCACGGTGAAGGACATCACCACGGCCACTGCTGTGGCGTCCGGCGACTCGGGCTTCTCCTGCGCACTGCTGGCCGATGGCACCGTCCGCTGCTGGGGTCACAACGATCAGGGCCAGGTCGGTGACGGCACGACGTCGGATCGCTCTGTGCCCGTCCCCGTGTCGGGGATCACGACCGCGATCGCCATCAGTGCCGGCGCCAGCCATGCCTGTGCTGTCCTGGCCGACGGCACCGTTCGCTGCTGGGGCGCCAACGTCTCGGGCCAGCTGGGAAACGGATCCACCTCCGGCTCTCCTGTCCCGGTCCTGGCTGAGGGCGTCGCCGACGCGACCGCCGTCAGTGCCGCCTCCATGCAGACGTGCGTCGTGATCGAGGGCGGCACAGTGCGCTGTTGGGGCGACAACTACTTCGGCAGTCTGGGGGACGGTACGACGACCAGCTCGTCCACGGCGGTTGTGGTGCAGGGCGTCGATACTGCGGTGGCGGTCGCCGGCGGGACGGGGCAGCAGTGTGCGCTGCTGCTCGACCACACCGTCCGCTGCTGGGGCCTCGGCGCCAGCGGCCGCCTCGGCAACGGTGGGACCACGAGCTCCTCCATTCCGGTCGCCGTGCAGGGGATCACCACGGCTGTGGCGATCAGCGCGGGAGCGGCCAGGCCTGCGCGGTGCTGGCCGATCACTCGATCACCTGCTGGGGGAGCAACAGCAACGGCCAACTGGGTGATGGCACCCTGACCGACGCCACCACCCCGGTGGCGGTTCAGGGTGTCGCCACGGCCAGGGCGGTGAGTGTGGGTGGAGCCCACGTGTGCGCTCTGCTCGACGACGCTGACCTCGAGTGCTGGGGGATGAACACGAACGGCCAGCTCGGCCACGGCACCACCACCGACTCGGGAACGGCCTCGCCGGTCCTCGGGCTGCTTCCGTCGCCGGCGGCCGCCCTTGCCGTCGGCTACCAGGAGGCGTGCGCGGTGCTCGTCGACGGCACCGTCCGGTGCTGGGGATCCAACCTCGTCGGTGGCCTCGGTGACGGCACGACACTGAACTCGAACACCCCGGTGACGGTCCAGGGGCTCACCGACGCGGTCAGCGTGTCGGTCGGCTACGCCCATGCGTGCGCAGTGCTGGCCGACCACACGGTTCACTGTTGGGGCAGCAACGGGAGCGGACGACTGGGCAACGGCACGACCATCGACTCTCGGCGCCCGGTGGCGGTCCAGGGCATCACGACGGCAGTGGCGGTCTCGGCCGGGTCAGTGCACACGTGCGCTCTCCTCGCCGATCACACGGTGCGGTGCTGGGGCTACAACTCGGGTGGGGAGCTCGGCAACGGCACCGATGGCGGCGGCGGGTATGCGGAATCGAGTGTGCCCGTGGCGGTGCAGGGCGTCGCGACCGCCACTCACCTCAGCGTCGGTTGGCAACACAGCTGTGTGCTGCTCGCCGACGGGTCGGTTCAGTGCTGGGGCTCCAACCTGTTCGGTCAGCTGGGTGACGGCACGAAGGACCCGGCCAACGCCCCCGTGCCGGTGCTCGACCTGGCCCCGGCGTCGGCCATCGCCGCCGGGGGTGGCCACACCTGCGCAGTGCCCGTCTCCGGAGCGGTCATCTGTTGGGGTGCGAACGTCTCGGGCCAACTCGGTGACGGGACGACGATCTCCGGGACCAAGCCGTTCGCCGATACCGGACTGACCGGCGCACCCGACGTCACGGCGGCTGGCACTCACAGCTGTGCCCGTCTTTCCACCGGCCGAGTTCGGTGCTGGGGATCCGACGACGTCGGGCAGCTGGGCGACGGCCGGAGCGGCCTCGGGGTCCAATCGACCAGGCCGGTTCCCGTCACCGGCATCTCCACGGCCCTGTCGGTGGGCGCGGGCGAGGGTTTCTCCTGTGTGCTGGTCGCCAGTGGGACGGTTCGGTGCTGGGGCACGAACGTCCACGGCGAGCTGGGCAACGGCACCAACGTGGCCTCCTCCGTGCCGGTGTTCGTCGCCGGCATCGGCTGAACGCTCACCCTGTCGTCCTTGGCCAGGGGCCCGGTTTCTCCCAGAGTGAACCACTCCCTCTTCGGCATTCACGTGCGCTTCACGTATCGAGGATCACTCTTGAATCGCAAGTAAGATGGAAAAAATGGCCGAGTCACCTGCCCCCGCACTGCGTTCGTCGTGCCCCGTCGCGGCATCGCTCGACGTGCTCGGTGATCGATGGACGCTGGTCGTGCTGCGCGATCTCGTCCTCGACGGACGGACCCACTTCGCCGACCTGGCCGCCGACGAGTCGATCGCCACCAACACGCTCGCCGAGCGCCTGCAACGGCTCCGCGACGCCGGCCTGATCGCCCGGGTGCGCGATCCCGACGACGGTCGCCGGTGGATCTACGTGCCCCGTCGCCCGGCCGTCGAGCTGATCCCGGTGCTCGTCGACCTGATGATCTGGGGGAGCGCGAACACCGCGGTCGAGGTGCCGCCCGAGCTGGCCGACGCTTCGGCCCACCGTGAGGCGCTCGTCGCCCAGTTCACCGAACAGGCCACCGCCCGGATGGTCGACTGACCACGAGGTGGTTCACGCCAGCAGTGTCGCCCTCGACGCGGGTCCGTCAGGCCGCAGCCACCGTCGGCGCCTCGACCGCAGGATCGGTGGGGAGCGCTCGGGCCGACTCGACGGCGGTCCACAGGGCGGCGACGGCGCCCACCACTCCGGCGAGGGTTCTCACGGCGTGCAGGATCAGCCACCACCGCAACTCCGAGGTGACCTCGGCATCGGTCTGGTCGAGCCCCCACAGCCGGAAGTTGGCGGGCAGGTGGTAGACGGCGGTGATCAGCGAGGCCGCACCGATGCCGGCGAGGGCGACGAGCCACCCTCGCCGTAGCCGGGGCAGGTTCCAGTCCTGCTTGAGCAGCCACCCGACGCCGACGAACGCGGGCACGAGCGTCACGACCACGCAGGGCAGCAGGAGGATGAAGTTGGCCTCGAACCACCGGGCGAAGTCCTGCGGTGGGAGGTCGATCCAGTAGCGGCCGAGGGCCAGCCCGATGGTGAGCATCACCCCGGCGAACATGGCGCGAACCGACGACGGCCAGGTTCAGGTGGACGAGTCGCTTCACGGGGGCCTCCACGGGCGCCGGTTCGGCCGGGAGACCCAGCTCGCTTGTGTTTCGCAAGCGAGATTAGCGAAGTCGCTCCTGAATCACAAGCGAAAGCGGTTGACGTTCTGGGCGAAGCGTCAGTTCCGGGAAGGGGCGCCCGTTCAGGGCGCTCGGCGCAGCGGTGGAGACGACGGGGCGGCGGCGGGGCTCCTCGGCCTCGGGTCGGCTCAGCTCAGCGTGCGAAACGGCGGCGATGACGTCGGCCGGTTCGGCCCGGCGGGTGTAGTCGGCGTCGACGAAGGCCCATCGGATGGAGAGGTCGGGCTGGATGACGTAGGTGGCCGGGACGGGCAACGTGTAGGAGTCGTCGCCGTTGTAGGACGCCAGGTTCAAGGCGTCGGGCCCGTAGAGCTCCTTGAGGTCGTCGGGGAGCTGGAACACCAGGCCGAACTGGTCGGCGACCACGTTGCCGACGTCGGAGAGCACGTCGAAGGTGAGCTCCGCCTTCTCGACCGTGGTGAGGGAGGCGTCAGGTGACTGAGGGCTGATGGCGACCAGTGATGCGCCCGACTCGGTGATCGATTGCAGCTGCGCCTGCAGCGCTCGGAGCTCGAGGTTGCAGTACGGGCACCAACCGCCGCGGTAGAAGGACAACACCACCGGGCCGTCGGCGAGCTTCTCGGTGAGGGAGACGGTCCGGCCGGTGGCATCGGGCAGCGAGAACGCTGGTGCGTCGTCGCCGACACCGAGGGCCGATTCGGCGAGCCCGGATGCCGCCAGGTCAGCGGTCGCGGTCTGCATGCGTTTGAACAGATCTTCGGGCAGGTGCTCTTGAGCCTGGGCTCGCAGGTTGTCCAGGTCAGCGGCGAGGGGCATGGCTGCTCGATTCGTGACGGTCCACGGGTTGGGACTCCTCGCCCAACCCGGCACGCCCGAGGACCATTCCCCGGCTCCTCAGCGGGCCGTGGCCTCGACGCGTTGGATCAGGTCGAGGCTGGCGGCCTGGATCTCCCTCTGGGCTTGTCCCTGGTGATCGACGGGGTTCCGTCGCCGGACTGCAGGCCGTAGTCGCCGAAGAACGAGTGGATGCCGCCGTCGATCACGACGTACCGGGTGTCGGGGGCAGGCGGGCCTTGGTGTCGTCGATCTTGGCGGGCGTGGCCAGGCCGTCGTTCGACCCGGAGATGGACGTGACCTGCAGCGACGTCCGGTCGCGATGCTGCTGTTGGGATACGAAGCCCACAGCAGCAGGCCGCCGACCCGGGGGTCGTCGCTCCCGGCGACCGACGAGGCGACGACCCCACCCAGCGAGTGCCCGCCGACGGCCCACCGGGTGATCTGCGGGTTGGCGTCCATGACCCGGTAGGCGCCGTTCGGATCGAAGAAGGCGATGTTGTAGGGGAGCTTGAGGATGATCACCGGATAGCCGGCGGCGGCCAGCGGGGTGAGGTTGGGGACGTAGGCGCGGGGGTCGACCTTGGCGCCGGGATAGAAGACCAGGCCGGTGGTGCGGGCGGTCCCTCGGGCGCAGGTCGATGCGGGTGGCGGAGTCGGTGACGGCGACGTCGGGAGTTCCGGCCATGGCGTCGATCGCCTCGCTCGACGCGGCCAGTGGACGGAGCCAGACGAGACCGCCCAGCAACGCCAGCAGAGCGACGATCTCGAACCCGTGAGCGGTCCGTCGCAGCCAGAGTCGTCGCCGCGGATCGGTGGCAAGGGGAGCGCCCCGTCTGACGAAGAAGCACGAGGCGACGGCCACGAACGGCGACGGCCACGACCACAGAGGGTCAGGAGGTAGGCGGGGTGCGACGCCATGGTTGCGCTCCAGGTCGTGACCAGGATCCCGAGGGCGACGAGCAGCGTCAGGATCGAGAAGCCGAGCCGCCACCACAGCGGCGTGTCGCGCCGGCGCACGTCAGACGTTCCAGGCGACGGGCACGAGCCCGACCGCGATCACGAAGAACCGGGCCAGGAGCGGGGGGCCGAGCTCACGTGAGGGCGGCGGTCATGGTGGTGACCATGGCCGCCATCGATGCTTCGGCGTCGAAGTCTCCCGGGTCGACGGCCAGGTAGACGGAGAAGATCCCCCACACGCAGCACTTCACCGCCTCGGCGGCGGCGTCGAGATCGGTGCCGGGGCGAAGGTCGGCCGCCTCGGCGATGGTGTCCCGCCAGGTACGGATCCAGGTGGCGACGAACCCGTCCTGCAGTTCGAGCGCCTCGACGGTCCCGCTGACCGCCTCGCGGTTGATGAGTTTCGAGAGCTCGTAGTGCTCGCCGAGGAAGGCGAACTGGGCATGGACGACCGCGTCGAGGCGTTCGGCCATGTGGGCGGCAGGACGGGCAGGTCCTCGCAGGACGTCGACGACGAGCCTTGCCGGGCGAAGACTGGCGCTGACCAGTGCGCCCTTCGACTGAAGTGGTTGTACAGGGTCGGGACGCTGACCCCGGCGGCGTCGGCCAGTCCCCGCATGCCCGTGCCGGCGATGCCCTGCTCGGCGAACACGGTGATGGCGGCGTCGAGGATGCGGTCAGCGGTCGAGGGGCCGGTCGTGCCCGTCTCGAGGTGAGGGGCGTCGGTGCGGGTGGCCTCGTCGACTTCGACCCCTCGGGCGGTGGACATGTCTGGAGCCTAGCGATCCGCAGCGACTGACTTTCACAGTCGTGCAAGCACTTTCACACCTGTGAAACTTCACCGAAACCGTTGCCGGACGAACCTCTCCCGTCATGACCTCGGTCACCGCCGCTCCCCGCACCCGCATCTCGCGGGGCAGCCGGCCTCTCGGCGCCCGGCGGGTTGTGGTCCGAGCGGTCGCCGGGGCGGTCGGCGTGGCCGCCACGTTGTCGGTCTGGGCGATCGCCGGCCAACAGCAATGGTTCGACGGGGCCGTGCCGACGCCGGCCGCCGTCTGGGACGTGCTCAGCGACCCACTGCGCCGCAAGCTCTTCTCCCGAGCCACGACCATCACCGCCGGCGAGGCGACGCGGGGCCTGATGATCGGTGGGATCGCAGCGATCGTCCTGGCCGTCGTGCCCCTTGCTCGTACCTGCTCTCCATCGCACGACCGAGCGGGTCGCCGCCACTGTTCAGGCCCTCCCCGTCATCGTGCTCGGCCCGGTGCTCGTCACCCTGTTCTCGGCCCAACGGGTGCCCGTGGTGATCGCCTCTCTGGGGGCGTTCTTCGCCATGTTCGTGCCCGCGGCGGCCGCCTTGCGGTCCGTGACCGCCGCTCAGACCGACCTCCTCGTCGCCTACGGGGCCCATCGCTGGCGACTGGTGCGGTCGCTGCACCTCCCCGCGGCCCTGCCCGGGTTCGCCACGGGCGTGCGGCTGGCCTTCCCCGCCGCGGTGCTGGGTGCGGTGTTCGGAGAGTGGTTCGGCGCCGACAGTGGACTCGGTCCGCTCCTCGTCACGTCGATGCGCAACGTGCGGGTGCCGCAGCTGTGGGCGACCGGCCTGCTCGTCACCGGTCTGAGCGCTCTCGCCTACGGCATCGGGGGCGTGCTGGAATCGGCGGCCAAGGCGAGGAGCCGATGACTCTCGCCGACACCGCCGACGCGGTCGATCCCCGCGATCTCGAGTTCGTGGGGCCGTCCATCGAGGACATCCCGGGCGAGACCGGGACGCCGTCGCCGCGTCCTCTCCGTGCTCACGCCCCTCGTCGGCACGCTGGTGTTCGTCCTGGTCGATCGTCGCCCTGTGGCAGGCGTGGGTCACCATCGGTGACGTCGACGCCATCGTCGTGCCGACACCGGGCTCGGTCCTCGCCGACATCGTCGACGACCCGGGTGAGTACGTGGCAGCTACCGCCGCCACGCTGCGCACGGCCGGGCTGGGTCTGCTGATCGGCACCACGGCCGGCACCGCGGTCGCCGTCGGGGTGTGGTGGCTGCCCCTGTCGGAGCGTTCGGCGCGCCCTCGCTGCTGCTGGTCCGGCTGATGCCCGTCGTCGTGCTCATACCGGTTCTGGCCCGGATCCTCGGGTACACCCCGGTGACCGTCGTGGCGGTCGATGCCTTCCTCACCTTCTCGTTCGCCTATGTGCTGGTCGGAGCCGCCCTGCGCTCGGCCTCGCCGGTGGCCATCGACGTCGTCCACGCCTACGGCGGCCGTCGCCACAACGTGCTGACCAAGGTCGCCCTCCCGTCCGCCGTCCCCGCTCTCGCCGGAGCCGTGCGGCTCGGCGCGGCAGCGGCGGTGCTCGGCGCTTTGGCCGCCGAGTACCTGATCGGCACCGACGGCCTGGGCTCGCTGTTCGCCCGCACCCGTCTCGACTACTCCCAGATCCCGCGCTCGTGGGGTGTGGCCGTGGTCGCCTCGGCTCTGTCGGCGGTGCTCTTCCTCTCCACCCACCAACTCGAGCGTGCCGCTCGCCGGAGGTTCACGTGAATCCAACATCCACCCCACCCCCCGGCTTCGGGCGCCGGGCCTTCCTCGCCCGTTCAGGGATCGTCGTGGTGGGCGGAGGCCTGTGGCTTGCGGGCTGCGGAAGCTCCGATTCGTCCACCGGGTCCTCGCCGGGGAGTGACGGGTCGGCCTCGACCGGGACCACCTTCGGCGGAGCTCCGACCGACATCCGGTTCCAACTGAGCTGGGTGAAGGACTCGGCCTATGCCGGCTACTACGTGGCCGATGCCGACGGCATGTACTCCGACGCCGGCATCGGGATGGACTTCCTGGGGAGCGGGCCCCAGGGCCCCTACCCCGAGCAGGTGCTGGCCGGTGGTGGCGCCGAGATCGGCAGTGCGTCGGGCTTCACCTTCGTGGCCACCGCGGTGAAGGCGGGGACCGATCTCGTCGTGATCGGCGCCCAGACCCAGGAGAACCCGGCCTGCCTCGTGTCTCTGCCGGACAACCCGGTCGGTTCCCTGAGCGAGATGGTCGGGAAGAAGGTCGGTACCGACCCGTCGTACGAGGCGCTGCTCAAGGGGTTGATGGCGGGCGCCGGCGTGGAGCCCGACATCGAGGTCGTTCCGGTGGGCTCGGATGCCTCGGCCCTGCTCGCCGGGGACTGCGACGTGCTCGTCGGGTTCATCACCAACCAGCCCATCGACCTCGAGATGCAGGGCATCGACCCGGTCGTGGTCATGTTCGGCGAGATCGGCTTCCCCGGCTATGCCGGTGTGGTCACCACCACTCGCAGCTATCTGGATGCCAACCGCGACGCGGTCGTGCGGTTCATGCGAGCGACGATCGCCGGGTGGGAGACCGTGATCGCCGATCCGAGCGAGGGGGTGCAGGCGACCGTCGAGGACTACGGCGCCGACCTCGGGCTCGACCCGGAGAAGGAGCAGTTGGTCCTCGAGGCGAACATCGGCCTCATGGAGAGCCCTCTGACCGAGACCAAGGGGCTCTTCTACCTCGATCCCTCGGAGGTGGCCGGCCCGGTGTACGCCGGAATGGCCACGCTCGGTCTCACCGATCTCCCCGATCCGACCACGTACATCGATCTCACGGTGCTCGACGACGCCTACCAGGCGCGCGACCACGGTGATCGGCACGTGAGCGCGCCGATGGAGGTCGACGACCTCCCCGAGATCGACACGTTCGCTCCGGAGTTCCTGGCCGACCCCGACCGCGCCTACGGGTCTCTCCTCGCCGAGACGTGGGCGATACGCACGTACCGGGGCGTCGAGATCCTCTCCTACGAGGCGTGTGAGGCGGCGCTGCTGGACGACCGCTTCCGGTCGGGAGCACTCAAGCTCATGGACTACCTCGGGCCCGACGCCATCGCCATGCTCGTCGGGGAGGGTCGCACCGTGCTCGGCAGCGAGGGCGCCGAGCACCGTGCGTTGCGGGGCGTCCTCTCTCCCTGGTTCACCCCCAAGCGAATCAACCTGCTCCGCGACGCCACGGTCGACCTGGTGGATCGTCTGCTCGATGCCGTCGAGCCGGACGGGTCGTGTGAGTTCGTGGCCGACGTGGCCCGGGTCGTCCCCGGTGCCGTGTTCTGCTGGATGGTCGGAGCTCCGGAGGCCGACGGCGAGAAGCTCACGGTCTGGTCCGACACCTTGTTGAAGTCGTTTCGGGCCGACCCCGCCGACGGTCCCGAGATCATGGCCGCCAACGCCGAGCTCAAGGGCTACGTCGAGCACCTCATCGAGGCCAAGCAGTCACAGTCTGGCGACGACCTCACGTCCATGCTGTTGGCGGCTGAGTCCGAGGGCCGCATCACCGGTGCCGACGTGCGCACCCTGCTCCACGAGATGCTCTCGGCATCGGCCGACAACACGATGCGCTCGGCGGCCATCGTCACGTGGCTGTTGGCGGCGTACCCCGAGCAATGGGACCAGCTGCGCGCTGACCCCACACTGGTGGCGGCGGCGGTGGAGGAGTGTGGCCGTTTCGAGACGACGGTGGGGGCCACGCCGGTGCTCAACACCGAGGATTGCGACTACCGGGGGCTCATGCTCCCGGCCGGTTCGATCTCCTGGCTGGTGCTCACCGCCGCTCACCGCGACCCGGCGGTGTTCGAGGAGCCGGCACGGTTCGACATCACCCGCCAAGGCGAGAAGGGGCAGTTGAGCTTCGGCATCGGCCGGCACTTCTGCCTGGGCGCGAATCTGGCCCGTATGGAGCTGCGGGTCATCCTGGAGCGACAGCTGGCCCGGTGGGACCGACCGGTGCTCGGTGAGGGTGTGGTCGTCGATCGGACCTTCGGCAGCGTCGGTCCCGTTCCTGCCGGTGTCGTTCGGCCGACGGGGCTGAGGAGCGCCGCGCTCCGACTTGAAGGCCTGACCTTCCACTCACGACTTCACCAACCGTGGAATGGCTGGCGGCGCCAGGTGGTTGGGAGCGGTCATGACCACATGGGGATTCATCGGTAGCGGCAACATCGGCAGCACGGTGGCCAAGCTGGCCGTCGATGCCGGCCACGACGTCGTGATGAGCAACAGCCGGGGTCCGGAGACCCTCACCGACCTGGTGAGCGAGCTCGGCCCGCATGCTTCAGCGGCAACGTCGGCGGAGGCGGCCTCGGCTGCGGATGTCGTGGTGGTGACGATCCCGCTGAAGAACTACCGCGACGTGCCCGTGGAGGAGCTGCGCGGCAAGGTCGTGATCGACACCATGAACTACTACCCGGACCGGGACGGCCGGTTCGAGGGCCTCGACGACGGGGTGACGACCAGCTCGGAGCTGCTCCAGGCCCACCTCCCCGAGTCGAAGGTGGTGAAGGCGTTCAACAACATCTACTTCGAGCACCTGGCCGCCCTGGCCCGGCCGTCGGGGGACTCCGAGCGCAGCGCCCTCACCATCGCCGGGAACGACCCCGACGCCAAGGCCACCGTCACCGGACTGCTGGACGAGATCGGCTACGACGCCGTCGACCTCGGTCCCCTCGCCGAGGGGTGGCGGGTGCAGCCCGACACGGCGGCCTACGGGGTGATGTACGCCGCCGATCTGTCCGACTGGTCCAAGGGCCCGCAGCCGGCCGACCGCGCCACGGTGGCGGCCGCCGCCGCCAGCTCGCAGCGGTAGGCCGCGAGGTTCGGCAGGACCGACGACCGCCACACCCCCCGGGCGGCTCGATGTAGGACACTGGGCCGATGATCAGGAGCGGCGTCGGCTGCGCACGGCGTGGCGGACCGCCGCTGATCGCCCGGCGGTGACGATGACCGGGCCGCTGCTGGAGACGAAGTTCCACGTCCCTCGGCGTCGGGGCGGGCTGGTGGACCGGCCTCGGCTGACCGACCGGCTGCGCCGGATCCGCCTGTCCGCGGTTGACCCTGGTCTCGGCCCCGGCCGGGTTCGGCAAGTCGACGCTGGTCACCGACTGGGTGGCGTCCGACGCCGCCGCCGGGGGCACCACGGCGTGGCTGTCGCTCGACGAGCGCGACAACGATGCCGGCCGCTTCTGGACCTACCTGCATCGCCGCCCTGCAGACCGCCGCCCCCGACGTCGGCGACTCGGCGCTCGCGCTGCTGGAGGCGGGCCAGGCCATGGAGTCGGTGCTGGCCACGCTGTTGAACGACCTCGACGCGGTGGCCGACGACGTGGTGGTGGTGCTCGACGACTTCCACGTGATCGAGGCGCCCGACGTGCGCGAGGGCATGGCCTTCCTGCTCGAGCACCTCCCGGCCCACGTGCACCTGGTGATCACCAGCCGGGCCGACCCCGACCTGCCGCTGGCCCGTCTGCGGGCGCGAGGCGAGCTGGTCGAGATCCGGGCCGCCGATCTGCGCTTCACCGCCGGCGAGGCGGCGACCTACCTCAACGAGGTCATGGGCCTGGAGCTGGCCGAGCCCGACGTGGCCGCCGCTCGAGGGCCGCACCGAGGGCTGGATCGCCGCCCTCCAGCTGGCCGCCCTCTCGATGCAGGGCCGCGACGACGTCGCCGGGTTCATCGCCGGTTTCGCCGGCGACGACCGCTACGTCGTGGACTACCTGGTGGGCGAGGTGCTGGAACGCCAGCCCGAAGCGGTGCGGGACTTCCTGCTCCAGACCTCGATACTGAGCCGGCTCAATGGTTCGGTGTGCGACGCCACCACCGGCCACGGCGGCGGGCAGGCCATGTTGGAGACCCTCGACCGGGGGAACCTGTTCGTGGTCGCCCTCGACGACCGCCGCCACTGGTACCGCTACCACCACCTGTTCGCCGACGTCCTGCGGGCCCGCCTGATCGACGAGCAGCCCGAGCTCGTCGGGGAGCTCCACGGCCGGGCCGCGGACTGGTGCGAGGCCAACGGCGAACGGTCCGAGGCCATCGGCCACGCCCTGGCCGGCCGGGACTTCGACCGCGCCGCCGACCTCATCGAGGCCGCCATCCCGGCCATGCGCCAGCGCCGCCAGGAGGGCGTGCTGCGGGAGTGGCTGGAGCAGCTGCCGGCCGAGGTGTTCTCGGTGCGGCCGGTGCTCGCCGTCCAGTCGGTGGGGGCCCTGATGGCCACCGGCGACCTCGCCGGAGTGGAGGAGCGCCTGGCCGCCGCCGAGCAGTGGCTCGACGCCGATCCTGCCACCGGATCCGAAGGCGGCTCGGCCGAGATGGTCGTGGTCGACGAGGCCGGCTTCGGCACCCTCCCCGCCTCCATCGCCATGTTCCGAGCCGCCCAGGCCCGGCTCATGGGCGACCTGCCGGCGACCCGGGTCCACGCCCGGCGGGTGCTCGAGCTGGCCGGCGAGGACGACCACCTCCAGTGGGGGGCGGCGGCCTCGCTGCTGGGCCTGACCTACTGGTCGGAGGGGGACCTGGAGGAGGCCCACCGCTGGTTCGCCCAGGGCATGGCCAGCGTGGAGAAGGCCGGCCACGAGGCCGACGTGATCGCCGGCACCAACACGCTGGCCGACATCCGCATCGCCCAGGGCCGGCTGAGCGACGCCATGGACCACTACGAGCGGGCGCTGCGCCTGGCCGCCGCGGCGGACCCGCCCATCGTGCGGGGCGTGGCCGACATGAACGTGGGCATCAGCGAGGTGCTCCGGGAGCGCAACGACCTCGACGGCGCCCGCCGGCACCTCGCCGTCGCCATGGAGCTGGGGGAGCAGGCCGGCTTCCCCCAGCACCCCTACCGGTGGCGGGTGGCCACCGCGCTGCTGGCTCGGATCGACGGCGACCTGGCCACGGCCGTCGAGCTGCTCGACCAGGCCGAGCGGGTGTACGACACCGACTTCTCGCCCGAGGTGCGCCGTCCGTCGGCGGTGCGGGCCCGGGTCCTGGTGGCCGAGGGCCGGGTCGCCGAGGCCATGGCCTGGGCCCGCGAGCGGGGGCTGTCGCCCGACGACGAGCTGACCTACGTCAGCGAGTACGAGCACATCACCCTGGCCCGGGCGCTGCTGGCCAGCGGCGGCCGACGGTGAGCCCGACGCCGGACCCGACGCCGAGCGGCTGCTCGACCGGCTCCTCGCCGCCGCCCAGGAGGGCCAGCGCACCGGCAGCGTCATCGAGGTGCTCGTGCTCCAGGCCATGGCCCGCCAGGCCAGGGGCGATCGGCGCAGCGCGATGGCGGCCGTCGACGAGGCCCTGCTGCTGGCCGAGCCCGAGGGCCAGGTGCGGGTGTTCCTCGACGAGGGCCCGCCCATGACCACGCTGCTGACGGCCGTCACCCAGGAGGGCCGGGCCCAGGCTCAGGCCCGACGCCTCCTCGACTCCGTCACCCCGGAGCCGAGCCCCGCCCCGACGACGCCGAGCCAGGCCGGTCTGGTGGTGCCCCTCAGCGAGCGGGAGCTCGACGTGCTCCGCCTGCTGCGCTCCGATCTGGACGGGCCCGACATCGCCCGGGAGCTGATGGTGTCGCTCAACACCATGCGGACCCACACCAAGAGCATCTACGCCAAGCTCGGCGTGAACAGCCGGCGGGCGGCCGTCCGCCGGGCCGACGAGCTCGGTCTGCTAGGGCCCCGCTCCCGGGAGAACCACCAGGTCGCTCACCACATGTGGTGATGTGCGCTCACCACCTCGCTTCGTACCTTCGCTCCAACGACAAGGACGACGAGCGAGAGATGGTCCGATGGACGCACGCAGCGGTGAGCAGAGCGGTCCGCAGTACGAGATCTGCGTCAAGGGCCACCTCGATGCCCGGTGGGCCAGCTCGTTCGAGGGGATGACCCTCACCACCGCCGCCGACGGCACCACCGCCATCCGCGGCCCGGTCGTCGACCAGGCCGCCCTGCACGCCGTGCTGCACAAGCTCCGCGACATCGGCATCCCGCTGATCTCGCTGACCCCGCTCGACGCCGACCGCTGACCGCGCACCGCCACCGAACCCCGATGGCCCCGAACCCCGAAGGAACCCGACATGACCACACACGCAGTCGCCACCCGAGACAAGCGCCCCCCGATGGACCCGATGCGCAAGACGGCCATGGCCGCCGGCGTGCTCTACCTGATCACCTTCGTGACCTCGATCCCCGCCCTGGGGCTCTACCACGACCTGTTGAAGGACCCCGCCTACATCCTCGGCAACGCCAGCGACACCGGCGTGCTGTGGGGGGCGCTGGGCGAGATCATCTGCGCCCTGGCCGGCATCGGTACCGCCGTCGTGCTGTACCGGGTGACGAGGCGCCAGAGCGAGACCGCGGGGCTGGGCTTCGTGGCCTCCCGCACCGTCGAGGCGGCCATGATCTTCGTGGGCGTCCTCAGCGTGCTGTCGCTGGTGACCCTGCACCAGGGAGGGGCCGACGCGTCGTCGCTGGCCGGCGCCCGGGTGCTGGTGGCCATCCACGACTGGACCTTCCTGCTCGGCCCGGGGCTCATGCCCGCCATCAACGCGGTGTGCCTGGGCTACGTGCTGTACCGCTCCCGGCTGGTGCCCCGGATCATCCCCACGATCGGCCTCATCGGAGCGCCCATGCTGTTCGCCGCCTTCATCGCCGTCCTGTTCGGCTGGATCGACCAGGTGTCGGGCATCTCGTTCCTGCTGACCGTCCCGATCGCCGCCTGGGAGTTCTCCCTCGGTGTGTGGCTGACCGTCAAGGGCTTCAACGCCGCCGCCCTGGCCCGGCTCACCGCCCCGACGGTTCCCGAGCTCGACGGACGAGCTGGCCACCGCCGTCGCCTGACCCGCAGCACCGACCCCGGCCTCGCCCGTCAGCTCGAGGGCGAGGTCGGTGTCGCGTCTGCATCACCCGGCGGAGCGGAACTCGTCGTAGCGCTCCTCGAGACGGTCGGAGTCGGGGCGGTCGGCGGCCTTCGATGGCAGCACGATGACGTTGCCGTGGAGATCCTGGAGGCCGTGGCGGAGCATCGGGCCGTCGATCTCGTCGAGGATGTCGTGACGGATCTCGACGACGTGGTCGGGCCGGATGCCGAGGATGTTCGAGTCGAACGCGGCGTGGTGGATCTTGCACAGCGCCAGACCGTTGGGCACGACCGGTTCACCACGGGGGTGGCGGTCGCTGAGGATGTGGGCGGCGTCGAGCAGCTCCGTGTGGCGGAGGTGGCAGATCGTGCACTTCTTGGCGTAGGCGGTGAGCACGAGAACCTGCCAAGTGAGGTGCCCGCCGTGTGGTTGTGGGATCGACTCGTTCCGTCGCTGAGCGCGCCTACGAACGTCGGCCTCCCGCGCAAGGTCTGAACATCAGGGTGCCTGGGCAGGGCCCGCCACCATCGGTGTCTTCGTCGAGCGCGGCTCGGGTGGCCGATACGCTCCCCGGGAAGCGCTGCGATGTTGGCGAGGGAGTGGGTGTGGGGAGCGGGTTGACGTCAGGCCACCTCGGTTGGTTCGTCACGTCCGGTGACGGGCGCGGAATAGGGCGGCTTGCGTCACTCGATCCAGACGGCGGGGCGACAGTGCGGTACTTCCGGTGCCCGGCTCGTGATCCGTACGTCGAGCACTGTGTCCCCGCAGCGGACCTTCAGTTGGTCGCCTTATCTGCGCACACCCGGGTCTATCTGCGCGAAGGTGGGCGCTGGCTGATCGGTCGGATCGACGGCGCACATCCGGAAGAGGCAGGCGCCTATCTCGTCGCGTTCCCCAACAGCGAAGGCCGCGTCCTCTCCCACGACGACTTCGAGGTCCGCTGGTCAGAACCCATCGACGATCCCTTCGAGATCCTCGCCGTGCTGGGTGGTGACAGCGCTGCGGTGTACGAGCCGCGCCTCGGCGTGATCTCCGAGTGGTTCCGGCAACGAGGTTCCGGCGTCGGTGCAGATGGCCTGCTGCTTGGCTCCGTCGAGTTGCACGACCATCAACTCACCGTCGTGCGCAAGGTCGCCGAGGATGCGACCCGCCGTTATCTCCTGGCAGACGAGGTAGGTCTCGGGAAGACCATCGAGGCAGGCGCGTTGATCTGGCAGTGCCTCCACGACCAGCCCGATGCGCGGATCGTCATCCTTGCGCCTGACCACCTCCGTCGACAGTGGGCGGCCGAGCTCACCGAGCGCTTCCGGGTCGATGAGTTCGCCGATAGCTGGCTGCGGGTGCGGGCCCATGGCGATCCCGCTCGTGGCCGACCGAGTCGGTCGATCTGCTCGTGGTCGATGAGGCCCATCACCTCACCCGAGCGGGTGCCGCCGACCCGTCGACTGCTCGAACAGCTCGCGCACTGGCGCACGGGGCGAGGGAGGTCCTGCTCTTTCGGCCACGCCGGTGCGGTCGAACGAGGCGGGGTTCCTGGACCTCCTGCACCTCCTCGATCCTGCCAACTACCGGCGCGACGATCTTGACGCCTTCACGCAGACGCGTCGAACTGCGCGATCGGCTCGCCCTCACCTTCCAGTCGCTGCTTCCCGACCTCGACGCGTTCGACGTGTCGCTGTTCGGCGAGGAACTCGAGGAGATGTTCCCGACCGACACGCAGCTTCATGAGTTGGTCGCCGGGCGGTCGCGGCTGCATGACGATCGGCCGCGACCGCATCGGCCAGTTCCGCGAACACCTGTCGGAGACGTACCGACTCCACCACCGGCTCGTGCGCACCCGGCGGACCGACGACATCCACGCTTCCTTCGGCGTTCGGGGTCGACGGCGCGGACGACCGTTCATGCTCGAGGTCGACGACGAATCGGCCGACAAGCGCAGTGAGTTGCTCGACGAGTTCCGGGGCCACCTAGCGGCGCTGGTCGAAGTGGGCGACCTGCACCCCGCGCAGGCCGCTGATGCGTTCATCGACCTGGTGACCCGGTGCGGTTCGCTCCCGCATGCCTTGCTCGAGCGCGACCGAGGAGCCGATGGGCCGCTGGCGGATTGGCTGGCCGAGCAGGGACGCATGGTCCCGTCCGTTCGCTGCCGTGGCCGACACGATCGGGGCCCGCGTCGGTTCGCTGCTAGTGGACCGCGCCTTGGCGAAGTCGGTCGGCAAGGTCGTCGTCGTGAGCGCCTTCCGGCCTCGGCCATCGCGTCCGCCGATGCCGTGAGCGCTGCACGAGGCGAGCACCGGGTCGCCCGGCACCTCGCGACGCAGACGCGTGACGAGAATGCCGAAGCAGTCGAGCGTTGGCTTGCGGATCCTGCCTGCGCGCTGCTGGTCTGCGACGCCAGCGCCGAGGAGGGCATCAACCTGCAGGTGGCCGACGTGATGATCCACCTCGAACTCCCGTGGGATGTGTTCCGGCTCGAGCAGCGGATCGGCCGCTCTGATCGGTTCAGCGAAGCTGCGCGATCCGGTCGAGTCCCAGATCGTCATCTACGGGGAACAGCAGTACGCCCGGGGTGGTTCGCCTTTGCGGCTGACGTATGCGGGGTCTTCGACCGATCCGTGTCGTCCTTCAGCACGTGTTGGCCGACGCCGTCAGCACCCTCGCCGCTGATGTCCTGTCAGGCGGTCCGGTCGTCATCGACCAGCAGTTCGACGAACGCCGTGACGAGTTAACGGCGGAAGCGCAGCGCATCGCTGCCCAGGACGCGCTCGACGCTGTCAGCGAAGGCCACCGGGAGATCAACGAACGGCTTCTTCTCGCCGACGCCGACCCCACCTTCGGCGCCGCCGTCTCGATGTGGCTCGCCGGAGTCGGTAGCAAGGTCCGGCACCCTAGGCCCCAGGTCATTGAACTGGCGCCCAAGCCCCGTCCCCAGGTGCCTTTCGACGTCGAACTGGCGATGGCGCGCTGGGTTGGACAGCCCGTCGCGCTGTCTCGAGCAGCGGCCGTCGAGCACCGACTTCCCATCTTCCGCCGGCGGGAACAGCCTGGCCGACACGATCGCGTCCCCCACCTTCAGATGGACGACCGAGGTGTGGCCTTCGCCTTCCTCCGGCCGACTGCTGGCCACTGGCCGCCTACCCCATTGTTCCGAGTCGATCTTCTCGTTCGGCCCCTGCTCGACGAGGACCTGTTGGCGGCGGCCGAACAAGCCGGGCTAGCGGGATGGCTCGAGCAGCAGGCCGAGGTCCTCATGCCGCCAATCGTTGAGCGGATCCACCTCCTGAACGGGGCTGAGGTCCACAACCCCCAAGCGTTTCGTCGCTACGACAAGCACAAGGGCGACCGGAACCTCACGTCGCGGCCCGCCGCCTTCGAGGAGTTGACGGCTCATCTCGATTGGGCGGCGACATGCGAGGGCGCAGCGGCTACAGCGCTCGCTCGTGTGGCTATTCGACCGAGCGTTGCCGACGTGCCCGCATCAGCCGCCGCTGGGCTTGCCCACGAGGTCGAGAGGCGCACACGGCAGACGCACCCGCGACGAGCCGCGGGCCTTGAGGTCGATGAAGGACGTGACTGGGCATCCGTCGCTGCGGCTGTTCCCGAACGCCTGGGGCATCAGGTGAGGATCCTCGGCTGCGGGGCCATCCTCCACGCTGACCTCGCTGCGGCGCCCCCGTCCTCATGATCGACCTCTTCACCGCCAAGTCTCAGCTCCGTGAGTGGGCCGCCGGCACGCTTAGAGAGGCCTCGGACCGCCTCGGTGCTGCCCTGCTCGTCTCACCCGCCTCTGGAAGCCGTGGGGCAGCCGACATACGCGATCCTGCTTCGCCAGGCGTTGCGGACGAACAACGAGCGCCGCGGCGTCGTGGTCGACGACGAGAGTGCGCTGGTGCCGGCCACTGTGGAGGTGCCGGTCACGTCGTTGTTCCCCCTGACGTTCGACTGGGCCAGCTTCGGCCTCGCCGCTTTGCCAGGCCGGGCACCCGGCACCGTCAAGGTGACGCGGCATCGTGGTGTCCCGACTGGCTACACCCGTCCGCCGCCTCCGTTGACGGGGACGTGGCTGCTGAACTCGAGTGCCGGCGGGAGGAATCAGTCGACGGGGACCCCTTCCTACCCCGGGTCGATCCTGACATCGACCGCTACCGCACCCCTGGTCAGCGGGCGGCGGTGCGCAGCGCAATGGTGCTGCCGCCCGGTGGCACGCTCCTGGTGAACCTCCCCACCGGCGCCGGGAAGACGCTGGCGATGCTGGCGCCTGCCCTGACGGCACCGCCGGGATCGACTTCGATCATCGTGGTCCCGACTGTCGCTCTGGCGATGGACCACGAGCGTCGCCACGCCGGCTTGAATCCCGCCGGCCCGCGCACGGCGTACCACGGAGGCCTGGCCCCAGCCGAGGACGAGCGTTCCGCCAGCGGCTCTACGAAGGCCTGCAGCCGGTTGTATTCACGAGCCCCGAGGCCCTCGTGTCGTCATTGGCTCGGGCGGTGACCCGGGTCGCCTCTGGCGGTCGGCTTGAGTTGCTTGCCGTGGACGAGGCGCACGTCATCAGTTCCTGGGGCGACACGTTCCGCCCGCACTTCCACAGCCTGGCCGGGTTCCGCACCCACCTGTTGAGGACTGCGACGGATAACGGCCACCGGGCCTTTCGGACGGTCCTCGCCAGCGCCACGGTCACCGAAGACACTCTCCGCCTCCTACGGGTGCTCTTCGGCGGGCCGGGTCCCTTCCTCCAGGTCGCAGCACCGGTCGTCCGGCCAGACCGACGTTCTGGAGTGAGCGAGGAGCGTGCCCGACCGGCGCGATAGCTACCTGATCGAGACGCTTGCCGCCTGCCCCGACCAGGCGATCATCTACGCCGCGCTCCGCAACGAACAGCGTCGGGGAACGCTCACCCCTGCGAAGGTGCAGGGCTTGGCCACCGAAGCCGGGTTCATTCGGCATGCCGTCGTTGACGGTGGCTCATCTACCGCCCACCGGGAGCGGGTCGTCAATGGCCTGCAGGATCGACCTGGCGCGCCGGCGCAGTACGACCTGGTATTCGCCACGTCCACGTTCGGCCTCGGCATCGACGTCCCTGACATTCGCACCGTGATCCATGCGTGCATGCCCGAGAGCCTTGACCGGTACTACCAGGAGGTGGGCCGAGGAGGGCGTGACGGGAAGGCCGCCATCTCCGTCGTGCTGGCCACGAAGGCCGACGAGGACGTGGCCGACGGACTGGCCGCTCCGAAGTACGTCACCTCGGAGTTGGCGCGTGCCAGGTGGGACGCGATGTTCGCCGCCCGCCGGGAGCTTGGCGGGGGGCTGGTGGGCTCCCGTTGACCGCAGTGCACGGAGAGCTCAAGCAGAACAGCGACTACAACGAGCGATGGAACCTGTTTACCGTGAGCCTCCTCGCTCGGGCGGGGGCGTTGACGTGGGACTTCTCGCTCGACGAGATCCCCGAGGATGACGACGAGCAACTCGATGACAGCAGCTGGCTCACCGTCCGAATCGCCCAGGCGAACCACAAGTCCGATGCGTTCTGGGCTACGACCGTCGAAGAGGCCCGGAGGCAGATGGTCGAACGGTCCGGCTCGAGCCTCCAGCACCTCCGCCAGGCCTTGGACGGTCTGCGCTGCACGGGAAAGACGGTGGCCGAGGCTACACGATCGATGAACCGGTCGAAGAGGAGACGCTGTGCCAGCCCTCGTGCGGCGGGTCCGCGTGCTGCCGACGAGAAGGTCGGGAGCGCTGGTCCTCGGCGTCGCCATCGCCCGGCCGCGATCACCGACCTGGGCGGGCTGCCCAGCCGGCTTGAGGCTCTGAGCGCACCCGGGACGTACGGTCGTCGCATCGCGGTCGGCATCGAGTTGGCCGATCTCGAGAGCGGCCGGAAGCTGAAGCGGCTGCTGTCGACGCTGATCGGCGCTGGCCGGATGGGATGGTCGTAGTACCGGCCTGCCTGCTTGAACCGGTGGTCACGGCGCTCCCGGGCATCGGCGAATACTCGTCGCCCCTGATGGTCGACCGGGCCGATGACCACGATCCGATCGCGTCGATCAGCGTCCCCACGCTCGTGCTGCTCGAGCCGGGCTCAGATCCTTCGCGCCCTGGCTCGCTGGGAATCCCCGCACCCCACTGACGGTCGTGGTCGGCCAGGCGTCAACCGTCGTCGGCTCTGGCTCCGCCACGTTCGCCGATCAAGACGGCTTCTACCGTCGCCGCGACCTCGAACGATTGCTCTCGGAGAATCGACTACATGGCCCTGCTGACCTTCCGGAACTCCGCGTCAGCGTGATGGCGCTCTCGCCCGGCCTACCTTGCATCTGGCCGCGGGGATCACGACCGCCGAGCGCTTGCTGACGCAGTTGCTCCCCCATCTATCGGTGCGGCCAAGAACCTCGATCGGGACGCACTGCAGCCGGGACGTGAGGCTGAACATCGTCGCCGGCGTCACGATCGGCCTTGTAAGAACGCGACGGCGATGAAGTCAGCCTTGGTGCAGGATCGGCGGTCACGTTAAGGCTGGCCGGATCGCGTTCTGCTCGCACCTTCGTGAACTGGTGCTCGCGCCGAGCCGCGAACGATGCACCGTGGGGCAAGCGAGACTGGGGCCCGTGAGCCTCGCGGACTCTTCTGGCCTGGTTTCTCGCGTTTCCCGGCCGAGCGCGCTCCGCAGCGGATCGACGGCGCCGAACCCAGTGCTCGTACCTTGCAGGGAGATCGACTTTGGGGCTCGTGTCGAGGCGAACGCCGACGATGACGGAGGATGGCCGATCGGGAACGAATCGCGCTGGGCCACCTTCATACGGTGGGCATGCTCGCTCGGGTTTGCCTGGCGAGCGCCTGGTGGCGCTCTCGTACCCGACCCGACGCCTGCGCTTCGCGACGTCCTGCCGCAGGTGTTCGGCAAGGAGAAGGTGCTGACAGCTTCGCGGTTCGTTGACGAAGTCGGACGGCTGGTGCCTGTTCTCGATGGGGGGACCTACCGCCTGGTGTCCAAGCGACGATAATGCAGCGGCGGCCTCGGATGACCGCCTCACGGTGCCCCTGTCGGACGGGATCGCTCGACTGCGGATCGAGAAGGCACTCGTCTTGGAGGATCGAGCCGACGCGCCGCGGCTCAACTTCGCAAACGGCACCACGTTCTCCCATGTGCGGAAGACGCGGTGATGGCGGATTTCGAGCGGTTCGTTTGCTGGAACGATGAGGCTGTCGTCGCCGCGACGCCCGGGACGCAGCGGCTCTCTCGCCGGCGCTCTTCCAGGCGGTCCACCACCCACTACGCATGCTGAAGCGCCCGCTCGGGACACGTACCGGCGGTCGGTGGACTACCGAAGAGGGCCTGGTGAAGGTTCTTGGTGGCCTTTTCCGTGCCGACGGCTACCTGCTGATCCCGGTGGTGGGCGGTGCTGGAACTGGCAAGTCGCACCTGGTCCGCTGGGTGCACGACAGAACGATCGGCACCGCGGAATGGGAGTGCGCTACCTCGCAAAGAACCGCACCAGCATCCGCAAAGTGATCCAACTCGTCATCGAGGGCCAGGAGGGTGAAGCGTTCAATCGGCGCGACGCGCTCGAGACGGCGCCGGCCCAGTACGAACGGGCCGACACGCTGGCCGAGCGACTGCTCGACGAGTTGGCCCTCATCGTGGCCGAGTCTGTTCAGCATTCCGACGAGGTCGACGCCCGCCAGCGGCAGTTGGTGGACAAGCTGTCGAAGGAACTGCCCGATGTCCTGCGCGACCCTGTGGTGCGCCGACGACTCGTAGCCAACGGAGGGGTAGTGCAGCGGCTAGTTGGTCTGGCCCAGGAGGGACGACGCGACGGGGACGGCCTCGACGACGATGCCATGCGGATCAGTGCTGAGGATCTGCCCCTGGCATTCGAGGAACTGGCGGTATGCCGAGCAAGGGAGCCAAGGATCTGCTTGTCAAGCTCAGCAGCCTCGCAAGCCTGCGCACTGCTGCGGTCAACATGATGAACGAGGCGCTTCCCATAGCGGTGAAGCAGATCTTCGTGTCCAGGCCAGATCGATCTCATCGAGGTCCTCCGTGATCTTCGACGGTCGCTTCACGAGGCGGGCCGCCAACTGGTGCTGTTCATCGAAGATCTCACCGTGCTGCATGGTGTCGAGGAGGAGTTCCTCGATGCGATGGTCGAGCCGGCGGTCTCTTGGAGGACCCAGCAGCGGGCCGCCTCTGCGACCTCCGCGTACTGTTCGCCGTCACGGAGCACCACTTCGACAATCTCGACACGGTCAGCCAGCGATGCGAGGACACGTATTGGCTCGACGCGACCGTGGGCGATGGGGGTATGTCGAGCGACGAGGTCGCCTCCGTTCCTCGGCCGATACCTCAATGTCGCCCGGCTCGAATCCAGTTCTCGCCAAGCGGCACGTCCGTGGTCAACGCTTGTTCGGATTTCATCAACCCGAGTGCCATGCAACATTTCGGAGAAGCGACGGAGCTGGACTGTGCCCCTACAACCGTCCGGTGATTGACCGATTCGTTAGCGGCAGCCGCCCCCGACCACTTCGACCCGCGTGCGGTTGTGCGCTCGTTGGTGGGCCGCTTCCTTCTGCAGGCACGCCCTGAGATCCAACAACACGAGTTCCCCTCCTCAGCGCTCATGGAGCCGTTCGACCGAACGACTGCGCCACTAAAGCCGATCGTCGTCGCCCGTCTCGATGCCGATCGTGGGGGCGACCAAGAACCGGTCGCCAACCTTCGCGAGGTACTGGGCGCTGGCCACCATTGGTGAACGACGACGTGCTATCGGCATTCAGATACCGGCGCTGGAATCGAACCAGGTCTCGCGACAGGCCCCGGATTAGGCCCAGGCCCAGGCCCGGCCCAGGCCCAGGCCCAGGCCCAGGCCCAGGCCCAGGTCCCGGCCCTGGGCCTGGACCGTAGAGTCAGCACGGCCTCGCCGCCGCAGAGCGAAAGGCGTACGTCGCGCTCACCGCCTGGGCCGGGAAACGAGACCCTCTCCGTTGCGACTACGCGGTTGGTCCGGGCGCTGGTTCATACGACGGTCACCCGCAATCTGGACGATGGTGCGGCTCCGGTAAACCTGGCCGCGTTTCTTCGAGAAGGAGCACTTCCAGGGTGCCGAACGATGTGCTCGTTGAACGGTCGGACACCGTGCAGACCAACGACGGCGGCGTGGTCCGGCTCGAGCCGTCAGGCCGAGCCTGGCGACCGCGCTCAGGGTCTGATCCTGCTCAAAGAAGGAATCGTCGACGAGCGCACTACCCGGTTCCGGCCGTATGCCGCCTGGGCCACGGAGAGGTGGGTAGCTGCGGTCACGGCTCACCTGGCTGAGCAGCAGACCGACGGCTCGTTGGTGGCAGTAGTCGAAGGGCTGGTGGTGTCCGCGGTACTCGCAGGCAACGTGCAGATCGGTGACGATCCGGCGGTGATACTCGGCCGAATCTTCCAGGCCCCACCTGGACCGCCCGCATCGGATTCGCCGGGGGATACCGCCCGAGATCGAAGCGTTGGAGTTCCGTGCTCGAGGGTCGCGTCCAAGGAGTCCCTGAGTTGGATCGACGTGTCCGGCTGAACTTCGGTGAGTCCAGGGGTGCTGCTGGCGGCGTCCGAGCCGTGCACGCCGACATCCTTCTGCCAGTGATCGCCAACTTCACGAAGGCATGGCGGCTGGAATCTGCCGACCTTGGCGTGCAGAAGTTGATGCGGCTCGTTGAGCCGGCCGTCGAAACGGAGTGGAGTGAACTCCGGACGAGGTCGAGGCTGGCTGGATCATTTCGACCTCAACGGCCCTGGCGCCGATCAGGCTGGCGGTTCGCGAACTGTTGTTGGCGGCCTCAGCGGCTGGTCACCTGCCGGATGGTGAGGCGCTCCCGGTGCTGGAGGCGATGCGCCTGCGCTCCTGGAGCGAGCCCAGGTGTCACTGGCGAAGGCACGCGATGTTGTCGCGGCCGGTGCACCGGCAGCTGTTCCTTAAAGGCTTGGCTTCACTGACCAGTGCTATTCCCGACGAGATGCTCGCGGCGCTGCGTGACTCATAAGCCAGCCGCAGTTGGCTGGATCGGGCTTGAATCA
>CAWBYL010000002.1:0-462417 GCA_963793025.1 uncultured Actinomycetes bacterium | reverse complement strand
GCGTCCTCGCCCTCGCCCGTGCACCGGTCGTCACCATCGCCGCCGTGGACGGCCCCGCATTGGGGGCCGGCGTGAACCTGCCCCTGGCCTGCGACGTCATCCTGGCCACGCCCCGGGCCCGGTTCGATCCTCGCCTCCTCGACCTGGGGATCCATCCCGGCGGTGGACAGCTGTGGCGTCTGGAGCAGCGGGTCGGGCGCCAGGGGGCGGCGGCGCTCTCGCTCTGCGGGGACGTACTCGACGGCATCGAGGCCGAGGCCAAGGGCCTGGCCTGGCGCTGCGTGCCGTCCGACGAGCTCCTGGCCACCGCCGTGAAGCTCGGACGGCGGGCCGCCGGGCGCCCGCAGGAGGTCATGGTCCGGGCCAAGGCATCGCTCGACGCATCCCTCGCCGTCACCGACGCCGACGAGTCCGTCGCCCTCGAGCTCGAGGCTCAGGCGTGGTCGCTGGCCCGGCCCGAGCTGTCCGAGCGCGTCGCCGCTCTGCAGCGCCGTCTGGCCGAGGGCCGCTGACCCGCGGCCGCACCCGTCGGCCGCTCACCCGCGCCATCCCCGCACCGTGGGATCGGGGCCCGGCGGGCGCCTAGCATCCGGCCTGACCGTTGCGCCTCTCCCGGCGCCGACCTCCGTCGTCGCCACCCAGGTCGCATCGCTACAGTCGATCAAATATCCGATCTCGCGACGGCCGTCCGCCGCGACGAGGCCCACGATGACGTAGGGGGAACCACGAGCGTGAGTGACGAGATCACAGAGCCCGACGACCTTCCGACCACGGCGGCCGGCGCCTCGACCGCGCCGCCCGGCTGTTCGGATCCCTCGAGGCTCTCGTCGACGGCGATCTCCGCCTCGACTTCTCCGAGCTGCTCGCCGCCGTCGACGAGGCGGCCCGGGCCGCTGGTCGCCAGCGGCATCGAGCCCGGCGACCGGGTCGCCATCTGGGCGCCCGAACTTCGCCGAGTGGGTCGTCGCCGCGCTCGGCGATCCACCGGGCCGGGGCGCGTGCTCGTCCCCCTCAACACCCGCTTCAAGGGCCCCGAGGCCGCCTACGTGCTCAACAGCTCGCCGGGCCCGCATGCTGTTCACGGTCACCGACTTCCTCGACACCGACTACGTCGAGCTGCTCGGCGACCGCGGCGAGCGTCCCCACCTCGAGCAGATCGTGGTGCTGCGGGGCCCGGCCAGCGGACGACACCGTCGCCTGGACCGACTTCCTCGGCCGGCGCCGACGCAGGTCGACGCCGAGCCGCCGCCGGCACGGGCCGCCGCCATCGGCCCCGACGACCTCGCCGACATCTTGTTCACCTCGGGCACCACCGGCGCGCCGAAGGGCGCCATGCTCGCGCCACGGCGCTCGCGTGCGGGCCTACGCGCCTGGTCCGACGGTGGTCGGGCTCGAGGAGGGCGACCGCTACCTGATCGTCAACCCGTTCTTCCACGCCTTCGGGCTCAAGGCCGGGATCCTGGCCTGCTCCTCAAGGGCGCCACGATCATCCCCCACGCCGTGTTCGACGTGCCGGCGGTGATGAAGCGGGTCGAGGAGGAGAAGGTCACGATGCTCCCCGGGCCGCCGGCGATCTACCAGACGATCCTCGACCATCCCGACCTCGACACGTTCGACCTCTCGACGCTGCGGCTGTCGGTCACCGGCGCCGCCGCCGTCCCCGTCGAGATGATCCGCCGCATGCGCGAGGAGCTGACCTTCAAGACCATCGTCACCGGCTACGGGCTCACCGAGGCCACCGGCATCGCCACCATGTGCCGCCACGACGACGACCCCGAGACCATCTCCCACACCGCCGGGCGCGCCATCCCCGACGTCGAGGTGCAGGTCGTCGACGAGCGACGGCGCCGAGGTGCCCCGGGGCGAGCCGGGCGAGGTGGTCGTGCGGGGCTACAACGTGATGAAGGGCTACTTCGACGACCCGGAGGCCACCGCCGAGACCATCGACGCCGACGGCTGGCTGCACACCGGCGACATCGGCGGTGATGGACGACGACGGCAACGTCACGATCACCGACCGCATCAAGGACATGTTCATCGTCGGCGGGTTCAACGCCTACCCGGCCGAGATCGAGAACGTGATCCTGCGCCACCCGGCAGTGAGCCAGGTCGCCGTCGTCGGCGTGCCCGACCACCGCATGGGCGAGGTGGGCATGGCCTTCGTCGTGCTGCGTCCGGGCACCACGCTCGACGAGGCCGAGCTGATCGCGTGGTGCCGCGAGCAGATGGCCAACTACAAGGTGCCGCGCCACGTGCGGATCGTCGACGCGCTGCCGCTCAACGCCAGCAACAAGGTGCTCAAGTTCGAGCTGCGCGACGAGGGCCTCGCCTCGCTCCAGGAGTCCTGACCCGATCGGTCGGTGACCTTCCGCCTCGGCCGTCGGCGGCGACGAATCAGCCGGTGTCGAACAGGTCGCCCTGTTCGACGAGAGCGCCGTCACCCGCCCCTGCCAACTGGTGCACCCCGTCGGCCGACCCGCTCGGTGGGGAGGGATCCGCCGGTGCGATGAGCCGACGCTTGCCGTTGGCCAGGCGCTCACCGAAGCGGTAGCCACGATGGGTCTTGAGGTCGTGGTGGAAGCCGCACGGCGCCGCCAACTTGCTCAGCGTCGTGCGCTTGGTGCTCGACCACTCGTCGACGTGGTCGATCTCCTGGCGCAGGGTGCTGGTACAGCCCTCGATCACGCACGTACCCCCTCCCAACCAGTCGAGGGCGGTGCGCTGGAGCACTGTCGGCTGGCGACCGAGGTGGACGACGTGTTCGATCTCGGTGCCGCGGTGGTGATCCCGGCGACGAAGGCGCCGCCGTCGATCATCCGCCACACCGACTCGACCGTGGTCGGGCCATGGCCGGCGATCTCGCAGACCTCGCCAGGAGCGACGTCTCCCCGATCGAGCGCGGTGAGGTCGGCCCGGACGATCACCTTGGCGAAGGACCACTCGCCACCGGAGTCGGGGGCATCCGTGCGCGGGCGGTGCGGTGACGACCTGCGCGCGCCGTCGGCGACGTCCTCGGCCAGCTCGACGAGGGCGTCGGCCAGGTAGGCGTCGTCGGGTTCACGCCGCCCGGCGCGACGAGCAGTGGTGAAGATGTTCGTTCGGCGCTCGGTCAGCAGGGAGACCAACCGCTGATGGTCGGCCGGCGGGAGGTTCCAGTGGCCCCAGCCCGAACCGTCGGCGTTGGCACCGAAACGCACCGATCGCTGCCGGTACAGGCGTGCCGTCTTCTCGGCATCGGTCTCACCGGATGCGGCGTGGACGATCCGGGTGGATTCGTCCTGTAGCTCCTTGACCGACGCCCGCCCGGAGCGGGCCTTGTCGAGGATGGCGACGCCCTGCTCAGGAGCGACCTTCTCGGCCGTCGCCGCGGCGTGGGCCTGCTTGGGTGAGACCTCGCCTCCCCTGAAGGCCTCGAGGGTGGTCGGTGCCGACTCGGTGGCCTCGGCCACCTGGAGGAGCCGGACCGCGTCCGACACCGACATGCCGGTAGTGGTGGCGAGCCAGTGGGCGGGAGACCGGTGCCCGCCGCGCTTCCACAGATCGGTGGCCGCGACCCGCCGGGCCGCCAGTGCCTTGCCCGCCGCGCCCAGCCGCTCGATGCGGTCGAAGACGCCGACGAGGGCAGACGCGTCTCGGGCCAGGACGAGGTCGGGATCGAAGCCTCCGACCACGTCGCACAGGTCGTCGGCGAGCGACGAAGCTCGCCCCGTGCCGTCCCCCACAGGCCTCGTGGCCCCGTTTTGACCCTGCGAACTCATGGTCTCAAAAGTACCCAGGGGGTATGACAGTGAAGATCTCGATCCGTCGCATCAAGTGGAGCGCTCAAGCCGGATCGGGGCGGTCGGGGGGCCAGCGCCGCTGGCCCCCCGATGACCGCCGACCGCAGGGCGCTCAGTTCCAGCTGTCGACCTTCACGTCACGAGGGTCGGGGGCACCCTCGCCCGTCTCGACGAGCGCCTTGAGGCTCATGAGGAACACACCCCACTTGGTGCTGCAGTGGCGCATGAACTCCACCGGCTCCTTCCAGCCCTCGTGGGCGAAGAGGACGGTCGTCCAGTCGCCGTCCTCGCGGAGCTCCCACGTCACCGTGGTGCCGATCCACTCCGGCGGCCCGTCGGAGACCGCCCAGCGCACCCGCTTGCCCCGATCGAGCTCGCGCGACCTCCATGTCGATGCTCCCGGCATCGAACTGGAACTTCAGCACGCCACCGATGCCGGGGTCCCCGGTCGTGTCGGTCGCCCACCAGCCCGAGAGGCCCTCGAGCGTGGTCAGGGCGGCGTACACCTCGTCGGCTGAGGCCGAGCTCACGCCCACCTTGTGCAGGATGTCCACCATCACGTCTTCCCCTTCGTCTTCTGTTCGCGCTCGATCGCCTCGGCGATGCGCTTGATCCGTTCCAGCCGGCGATCCCAGGTCGACCCCACCGCGGCGAGCTGCTCCACGGCCCGAGCGAGCTGGCTCGGATCGACCCGGTACCGCATCTCCCGACCCGTCGGCGTCACGTGGACCAGGCCCACGCGGTCGAGCACGCCCAGGTGCTTGGCCACGGCCTGGCGGGTGACCGGCAGCTGCTCGCTGAGCGACGTGGCCGTTCCCGGCCCGTCGTTCAGCAGCAGGTCCAGCATGCGCCGGCGCGTCGGCTCGCCGATCGCCGACCAGAGGTCGTCGTCGACGACGATGCTCATGGCGTGGACACGAGGCGGGTGACGTACTCGCCCAGCCGCGGGATGAAGTGGTCCCAACCCTGGACGTGCTCGGCGTAGGCCTCCTCGAGCACGGCCACCTCCCAGCCCATCTCCCGGAAACCGACCTCGGTCATCCGCAGGGTGGTGCCGCCGCCAGACGGCGTCAGCTCGAAGGTCACGAGCAGCGAGTTCCCCGGGGCGGCGACCTCCTCGGGGCCGTGGATCCAGCGGAACGAGAACAGCCGCGGGCGGTCGACCTCGACCACCGTCAGCAGCGCCACCCCCTTGGCCGGGTCGTCCTTCTCGCCGAAGACGAGTTGACCCACCGCTCCGGGGGCCGTCTCGAAGGTGGCGTCGTCGGGCCACCACTCCCGGACGTGCTCGGCGGTGCTGACGACGTCGAACACGATCTCGGGCGAGGCGTCGATGTGGATCTCGCGTTCGATGGATCCGTACTCCATGGGTCCTCCTCTTTCCGCAACGTTTGGTTGCACATGAAGATACCCCGGAGTGGTCGCTAACGCAACCTTTTGTTGCTCGTCTGGCCCCGCGCCGCAGGCCGAGGGCCGACGCTGCCCCGACTGCTAGCCGGTGGCCCGAGGTGCCACGCCGGCGAAGGCCACACGGACGACGCTGGCCTCCGACACGTTCCCGTCCTCGGGCGACCGCGTCTCGAGCACGACTGCGCCGCCTGCCGCGCTCGGCACGTTGAACGACACGGCCTTCGAGAACGGGCCCAGATCACCCATGGACCCACCCATCACGAAATCCTCACCGAGCGGCACGAGGGTGTCGTCCTGGCGTATCTCGACGTTCACGGTCGCCTCGAAGGCCGTGCTCTGACCAGACAGCATCACCGGCGACGAGATGGCGGCCAGCGCGGCCGGTGAGGTGATCTGGATGCTCGGGTTCGACGCGCCCAGCACCCACCAGGTCTGAGCGGACGTGAGCTTCCGAACGAAGACCGTCGTGACCGACCCACCGGCGCGCGCCTGTACCGGCACCTCACCGGACTGGCTGTCTCCACCCTGGAAGGCACCGACCAACGGATCGACGAAACCCACGTAGTCCACGGCGAAAGACCGCGCCGCGGCAACGGGATCCGTGAAGCCCGGCGATGAGGCGGCAAACGGCCACACCGCTGTCTCGGGCTGGGCGGCCGGCGAAGCGGACTGGGCCGTCGACGTCTCAGGGGTGCTGGACGCGCTCGTCGACGTGGATCCTCCCGATCCGCACGATGCCAGGATCACCAGCAGCGCCGACACCCCGACGACCACGCGAACAGAGAGACGGCTCATCCACCCATCGTGGACCTCGGGAGCCGAATCGGGAAGAGCCTGTCGGAGGCCGTCGACCCGATCGCCTGGAGACGGTGCGCGCCGGTCGTCAGTAGTTGCCGCGGAGGAAGTCGACCACCGGCGTGGCCGCCGGGAAGGAGCCGGTGACGCCGGCGCTGACGTAGCCGGCGTCGGTGATCATGGTGACGCCGTTGACGTACACCGCAGCGTCACTGCACAGGAAGACGAGCGGCCCAGCCTGCTCGTCGGGTGTGGACGCCTTCACCCCGACCTCGTCGCGGTAGTCGGTGCCGAAGCCCAACCACAGGTCCTCCTGGGAACGGGCCAGGGGCGTGTCGGT
Source organism: uncultured Actinomycetes bacterium (assembly GCA_963793025.1). Lineage (GTDB taxonomy): Bacteria > Actinomycetota > Acidimicrobiia > Acidimicrobiales > Acidimicrobilacustridaceae > CAWBYL01. The sequence goes on along the minus strand of CAWBYL010000002.1, from coordinate 456,093 downwards.
GGGCCCCGGCATGATGGCGTTGAGGCGGATGCCGCGCTGCAGCATCTCGCCCGCCCGACTGGCCACGTAGCCGCACACGGCCTGCTTGCTCCACATGTAGTCGGCCGTGTCGGGGTGGGCCTCGATCCAGGCCGCCGCCGAGTCGAAGTCGGGGGTGGCGAGGTAGTCGAGCACCTTCTCGAGGTTCTTCTCCCAGGCCAGACCAGCGGTGGACGAGATCATCCCGATGGCCGAGCCGGCCCCGAGGAACCCCTGCTCGATGCACCGGTCGATGAGGTGGCGGTGACCGATGAAGTTGATCTTCTCGATCCCCGGTGTGCCGTCCGCCGCGCCGGCGCACGAGAACAGGGCATGGATCGGACCGCCACACTCATCGACGGCGGCGTCGATGCCGGCCTTGTCGCGGAGGTCGAGGGAGATGGCCTTCACCCCGTCGAGGGTGACAGGGGCGAAGTCCATCACGACGACCTCGCCGCCCAGATCCTGGACGAGCTCGGCCGTGGCCGCGCCCATGCCGGTGGCGCCGCCGACCACGAGGGCCCGCTTGCCGTCGAAGCGGAATGCATCAGCCTTCATCACTGCCTCCCCGGCCCCGCACGGGGGCGTCGAGTTCGCGGACCCGGGTCAGGGTCCGGATGGTCAGTCCCGGTTCGAGGGGAACTCGGGTCGGTGGTAGCCGTCGAACCGCAGCTCGCCGCCGCGCAGCTCGCGGATGGTGAGGAAGTCGCCCTTGTAGCCCTTGTGGTCATAGGGGCCGAACTGCACGTACGTGGCGGGCCCGCCGTTGGTGGCCGGCATCCAGCGGATGCGCTCGATCCCGAGCTTGACCTCCTCGGGGGTGGCCATGGCCGCGTTGGCGATGCCGTGGATGGCCACGCGGGCCGTGTCGTAGGAGAGCGCGACGACCACGTTCTTGGAGGTGCGACCGAACCGCTTCTGGAAGCGGTCGATCATGGCCTCGTAGTTCGGGTTGGTGCCGTCCTCACCCAGCTGATCGACACCGTGCCAGCCCTCGAGACCTTCGGCCCACTCGTTGGTGTTCGAATAGAACATGAAGGCGGTGCCCATGACGCGGGGCGGATCCCAGGCGAGCTCCTTGAAGGCTCGGGCGAAGTGGAACGTCGCGTACCCGTAGCCGCCGTAGTAGATCGCCTCGGTGCCCTGGTCGCGCATGGCCCGTAGATGCTCGGTGAGGCCACGAGGGTTCGGGCCGAGCTTCACGTCACGGGTGACGGTCATGCCCAGCCGCTGCGCCTCCTCACGGAAGAAGTCCGCGTAGTCGCCGTCCCGAGGAGCCCTGCTCCCAGAACAGCCCGACCTTCTCGTGGCCCTGACCGGCGAGCCACTGGGCGCACATCACTCCCTCGGTGGGCACGTCGCCGTTGGCGATGGTGAAGCAGTACTCGGAGGCGAACCTCCAGGCACCCGTCCAACCGATGGCCGAGCACTTCCGCTCGTTGATGAGGTCCTGCAGCTGGAGGCAGTTGTCGGAGATCATCGGGCCGAGGACCACGACGCAACCCTGGTCGACCAGCCACTCGTAGCCCTGTCGGCACTTGAGGTAGTTCTCGCGGGGCAGTCCCCGGGCGTCGGCCACCACGATCTGCACCGGCCGGTCGTACACGCCCTCGTTCAGGGCGTCCTCGATGGCGAGGATGGTGGGGTCGATCCAGTCGGCCAGCAACTGGCCGATGTCCATGTCGACGAGGATCCCGATCTTGACCGGCTCGAAGGGGTCGCCCTGGGTCTGCAGACCGCGGGTCGGCGGATAGATCACGATGTCCTTGCGGGCTCGCTCGCCGATGCGGCCGCCGCCCTCGTACCAGTTGGTGTTGCCCGACTGCTCAGGTGCCGTGTCGGTGCCGTGGTCGACGGTGCTGGCCGCCCGGTCCTCGCGAGCGATGCCGGGATCCGCTGGCGGTGGGAACATCCGGTCGACGAACTCGCCGCCCGCGCCGCTGGCGTCGCCCTGCTGATCTTCGGTCACATCGTCCCCCAGGAGATCGGTGTTCGAGGCGCCCATGGCCCCCGACTGCATGAGTTGATCATATATACGAAAGGGCCGCAGGGTTCGAGGCCTCGCCGCTCACGCCCAGGGCTGGCCACGGGCGTCGAGGTACAGGTCGGGGACGTCGATCTCGGGATGGGCCAGCACGACGGCCAACAGCTCGGCCAGGTGCTGGCCCACGTCGCTCGTCTCCATCACCGTGGGGGCGAGGCCGGACTGCTCCCAGCGCCCCAGTGCCGTGGTGAGCAGGTCGACGTCGGTGAAGTTGGTGCCGAACTCGGTGGGCATGGTGGCACCCATGATGATCCGGGAGAAGCGCCGATCCGGATGCTCGTGGCGCCAGTGGCGCACGGCGGTGTCGAGCGCCGCCTTGGAGGCTGCGTAGGTTCCCATGCCCCACCTCGTCTCGTGGGCCGCCTCCGACGACAGGAAGCCGACGAGACCATCGGGCGACAGGTGGTCGAGGGCGGCCTGGCAGACCATGGCCGGCCCCACCACGTTGACCTCGTAGGACACCCGCCACGCCTCCTCGTCGGCCAGGGCCAGCGGGGCCAGGCGCGCCGTTCCGGCCGAGTACAAGAGGAGATCGAGGCCACCGAGGAGGGTCGCGGCCTCTGCCACCAACGCCTGGCAGCCCGCGGTGGTGGAGACGTCGCCGGCCACCGCGTGGCCGCCGCCCATCTCGGCACACACCTCGGTGAGCTTGTCGTGGCGCCGGGCGCTCACGCACACCTCGCCGCCGGTGCGGGCCGCGCTGACCGCGAAGGCGCGGCCGATCCCCGCCGAAGCGCCGACCACCAGGATCCGCCGTCCATCCATCGTCGGCATGTCCGTCATCAGTCCTCTCGTCGCCGCCCGAAGGCGGAAGGGTCTGGTTCGATCAGCGGCCGGGCCGCACCCGCACGTTGGAATACCCCCGCACCGTGCTGGTGTGCTGGCGCACGACGCCCGCAGGATCCAGCTCCCACTGCGGGAAGCGCTTGAGCGCCTCCTCGATGGCGATCTGACCCTCGACCCGGGCCAGGTTGGCCCCCACGCAGTAGTGGATGCCGTAGCCGAACGACACGTGCTGGCGGAACTGACGCCGCACGTCGAAGCGGTCGGCGTCGGGGTACTCGCGCTCGTCACGGCCGGCGCTGCCGGTGAGCAGCAACACCTTGGAGCCGGCGGGAACCACGGAGCCGTGGAGCTCGACGTCGCGCATCGTGGTGCGGCCCTGGACCGGCGACGGCGCCTCGTAGCGAAGGAGCTCGTCCACGGCGTTGCCGATGACATCCGGGTGCTCGACCAGGTCGGCCCGCTGGTCGGGGTGCTCGGCCAGGAGCACGGCGGCGTTGCCCAGCAGGCGCATCACCGTCTCGGTTCCGGCGCTGAAGAGGATGTTGCCGAAGTCGGCCAGCTCCCGATCGGTGAGCACGCGCTCGGCGCCGTGCTCGTCGACGATCGACGACCCGCAGAGGATGCTGATCAGATCGTCGCCCGGTTCGGCCTTCTTCCGTTCGATCAGCTCGGCGAGGTAGGCGTTCAACGCGATCTGGGCGTTGAGCGAGACGTCGTTGACCATGCCGACCCCGGGCTCGATGTGGAAGACGCCGTCGATGTTGTGGCGCTGCTCCTCCCGATCCTCCTCGGGAACCCCGACGAGACGGGCGATCACCCGCGACGGGACCTGGGCGGCGAAGTCCTGGACGAAGTCGAAGTCGTCGGCGCCGACCAGCGGATCGAGCAGCTCGGCGCAGATGGCACGGATGTCGTCCTCGAGGGCCGCCATGCGACGGGGGGTGAACGCCCGTGACACCAGCGCCCGCATGACCGTGTGGTCGGGCGGGTCCATGAAGATGATCAGGCCCGTCGTGGTCATGTCGCCGCCCATCATCTCCAGAACGGTGCCGTACGCCGAGCTGAAGGTGGCGGGGTCGCGGTGGGCAGCTTCAACATCGGCGAAGCGGCTGAGGGCCCAGAAGTCGTAGCGGTCGTTGCGGTAGAGCGGTGCGTCGTCGCGCATGCGGCGCCACACCGGGTGCGGGTCGTCGTCGAGCTCCTCGTCGAGCGGGTCCCAGTAGAGGTCGGTCGCAGTCGCCATCAGGCCCCCATCAGCACGCGGGGCCCATCGGCCTCCGCCTCGGTTCGTCGCACCAGCCGTCGCGGGCGCCGGCGACACACTGTTCCGGTGTGCCGTATACAGTATCCCACCGCTGCGCACGCCGTACCGGGGCTGTGCCGAGGAGGGGAATCACACATGGGCATGTGGCACGAAGAGCGTCTGTTCATCGACGGCGAGCTGGTCGAGGCCGAGGGCGGCAAGGTCTACGACAACGTCAACCCGGCCACCGACGAGGTCATCGGTGTCGCCGCCGACGCCTCCGCCGACGACATGATCCGGGCCATCGCCGCCGCCCGCCGGGCGTTCGACGAGACCGACTGGTCGACCAACCTCGAGCTCCGGGTTCGCAGCCTGCGCCAGCTCGCCGCCGCCCTCGACGAGCACCACGACGACCTCGCCGAGATCACCATCGCCGAGGTCGGCGCGCCCCGCATGCTCATCGGCGGACCCCAGCTCGATGCGCCGCTCGCCTACCTGCCCTACTACGCCGACCTGGCCGAGACCTACGAGTGGACCACCGAGCTCGGCGAGGCCGACACGATGGGTGGCCCCGCCAACCGCTGGGTCGAGCGCGAGCCCGTCGGTGTGGTCGCCGCCATCACACCCTGGAACTACCCGAACCAGATCAACCTGGCCAAGATCGTCCCCGCGCTGGCCGCGGGCTGCACAGTCGTGCTGAAGCCGGCTCCCGACACGCCCTGGACCGGCCTGGCCCTCGGCCGTCTCATCTCCGAGCAGACCGACATCCCCGCCGGCGTGGTCAACGTCATCACCTCGTCGGACAAGACCATCGGCGAGATCCTCACCACCTCGCCCGACGTCGACCTGGTCAGCTTCACCGGCTCCACCGCCACCGGCCGGCGGATCATGGCGGCCGGGGCCGACACCATCAAGCGGGTGTTCCTGGAGCTGGGCGGCAAGTCGGCCCACATAGTGCTCGACGACGTCGAGGACATGGGGGCCGCCGTCGGCAGCGCCGCCTTCGGGTGCTGCACCCACGGCGGCCAGGGCTGCGCCACCAGCACCCGACTGCTGCTCCCCCGCTCCCGCTACGACGAGGGCGTCGACGCCGCCGCCACCCTCATGGGCATGCTCCCCTACGGCGACCCCCAGGACCCGGGCAACATGACCGGCCCCATCGTCAACCGGGCCCAGCTCGCCAAGATCGACGGCATGGTCAAACAGGCCGTGGCCGACGGGGCCCGCGTGGTGATGGGCGGGGGCATCGCCACCCAGTTCGACACCGGCTACTGGTTCCAGCCCACGCTGCTGGCCGACGTCACCAACGACATGGCCATCGCCCGTGACGAGATCTTCGGGCCCGTGCTCGTGGTCATCCCCTACGACGACGACGACGACGCGGTGGCCATCGCCAACGACTCCATCTTCGGGCTCTCCGGCGGGGTCGCCTCCGCCGACCGGGACCGGGCCCACGCCGTCGCTCGTCGCATCCGCACCGGCACGATGTCGATCAACAACGGCGTCTGGTACGGCGCCGACGTGCCCTTCGGCGGCTACAAGCAGTCGGGCATCGGCCGGGAGATGGGTGTCGCCGGCTTCGAGGAGTACCTCGAGCAGAAGGCCTACGCCGAAGCCACGGCCTGACCACGCGCCCCTGAGCCGACTCAGGGGCCGCGGAACAACCGAGGGACCCGCCCCGAGCCCCGATCGACGATCGCCACGAGCGCGGCCCGGGCCGACGCCGCCACGTCGGGGCCGAGCTGGTCGACGAGCTCGGCTTCGAACCGGCGATGGAAGGACCGGGCCAGTCCCAACGCTTCCTGCCCCCGGCCGGTGAGACCGATCGTGCGCACCCTCCGGTCGGTCGGGCTCTCCCGCCGTTGGAGGTAGCCCGCCTCCACCAGGGGGTCGACGACCTTCAACGCCCCGGGGCTGCTCATCTCCAGGCGGTCGGCCAGCTCCCGCAGGCTGAGAGGGCGCTCCTCGAGGGCCCTCAGCACGAACCCGAACCAGCCCTGCGACGCCGGATGTCCGGCCTCCTCCATGACGGACTCGAGCTCGTCCATGAACGTGACGGACGCGAGCGTGAGCAGGAGACCGAAGTCGTCGTTGCTGCTGGACACCTCGTCGACCACGTGAGAACCTTAACTTAGGTTAACGATCAGGGGGGCACATGAACGATCCGGTCGCGCAGAACACCGACGATCGCAACGGGCACCGAGCGGTCATCGGCCGCACGGTCGCCGACTCGACGCCATGGTTCCCGGACCGGCCCAAGCCGCAGGGCGCCCCCAACGTGGTCGTCGTGCTGCTCGACGACGTCGGGTTCGCCCAGCTCGGACCGTTCGGATCCGACGTGGCCACCCCGGCCATGGACCGCCTCGCTGCCGAGGGGCTCCGCTACAACCGCTTCCACGTCACCGCCATCTGCTCGCCCACCCGCGCCAGCGTCCTCACCGGGCGCAACCACCACGCCGTGGGCATGGGATGGCTCACCGACATCCCACTCGGGTTCCCCGGCTACAGCGCCCGGATCCCGCGATCAGCCGCACCTCTCCCCCGGGTGCTGAAGGACGCGGGCTACAACACCATGGCGGTGGGCAAGTGGCACCTCAACCCCCGCAACGACCGCAGCGCGGCCGGCCCGTTCGACACCTGGCCGCTCGGGTTCGGGTTCGAGCGCTACTACGGCTTCCTGCACGGCGACGCCAACCACTGGACGCCGACCCTCGTCTCGGACAACCACTACATCGAGGCGCCGCGGCGACCCGAGGAGGGCTACCACCTCAGCGAGGACCTGGCCGACCAGGCCCTGCGCATGGTGGTCGACCAGAAGCACGCCGCACCAGGCAAGCCGTTCTTCTTGTACTTCGCCTCCGGAGCCATGCACGCGCCCCACCACGTGGCCCCCGAGTGGACCGAGCCCTACCGGGGTCGCTTCGACGCCGGCTGGGAGCAGTGGCGCGACGAGGCCTTCGCCCGCCAGCTGGCGTCGGGCGTGGTGCCCGAGGGGACGACGCTGCCCGACCGGCCACCGTGGATCGAGCCCTGGTCCGACCTCTCCGCCGACGAACGACGCCTGTACAGCCGCTTCCAGGAGGTCTTCGCCGGCTTCCTCACCCACTTCGATGCGCAACTCGGACGGCTGCTCGACGGCCTCGAGCGCCTCGGCACCCTCGACGACACCATCGTGATCCTCGCCTCCGACAACGGGGCCAGCGCCGAGGGGGGCCGCATCGGCTCGCTCAACGAACACCGCTTCGGCTACGGGTTCACCGACCTGTTCGAGGAGAACCTGGCCGCCATCGACGACCTCGGCGGGTTCAAGACCTACAACCACTATCCCTGGGGATGGGCGTGGGCCGGCAACGCCCCGTTCCGACTCTGGAAGCGCTACACGTGGCTGGGCGGCAGCCGCACCCCGCTCATCATCCGCTACCCGCGCGAGATCACCCAGGGCGGCTCGGTCCGCACCCAGTTCTGCCACGCCGTCGACCTGTTCCCCACGATCCTCGACGCCTGCGGGGTGGACACGCCCGACGAGGTCGACGGGGTTCCCCAGCAACGCGTCGACGGCACCAGCCTGCGGTCCACCTTCACCGACGGCGACGCCGAGGAGGTCCGCACCACCCAGTACTTCGAGATGATGGGGTCGCGCTCGATCTACCACCGCGGGTGGAAGGCGGTCACCGACCACGTGTCCGAAGGGGTCATCGACGAGGCCCTCTTCCTCGAGGGCAGCCGTGACCTGGAGAACCCGAACTGGTCGCTGTTCCACCTCGCCGAGGACTTCTCCGAGGCCCACGATCTCGCGGCCGACGAGCCCGAGAAGCTGGCCGAGCTCGAGGCCCTCTGGTGGGAGCAGGCCGAGGCGAACCACGTCCTGCCGCTCTCGAGCGGCATGCAGGAACGCATCATGATGATGGAGCCCCCGGTGTGGCCCGTGCCCCGCCGCCTCGAGATCCTGCCCGGCTTCGGACCCATCGCCGACGAGGTCGTGCCCTCCCTCGGGGGTGGCGGCCTCCTGGTGGCCGAGGTCGACGCGCCCGAGGGCGGTGGCGAGGGGGTGCTGGCCGCCATGGGCGACTGGTCCAACGGGTGGGCCCTGGTGGTGCTCGCCGGACGACCCACCTTCCTGCTCAACGTGGTGAGCACGCCGTTCCAGGTGGCCGCCACTGACCCGCTCACAGCCGGCCCGCACGTCGTGGGCTTCCAGTTCCTCCCCGACGGCACCGGCGGCGGCACGGGCACCGTGTCGGTCGACGGCGCCGAGGTGGCGACCGGGGAGCTGCCCTCCGGGGTCGGGATGAGCGGCGGTCAGATCGGCGGAGGCGGCCTGCGCGTCGGCCACGACGCCGGGTTCCCGGTCAGCGAGGACTACCAGCCCCCCTTCCCGTGGACCGGCACCCTGCACCGCGTCGTGTTCGGCGCCGACCCCCGCACCGTCGACCAGCAGCTCATCGACCTGGAGGACGCCCTGCGTCGCGAGTGAGCAACCCGCTCGCCCTCGGATTGCATCAAATATGCGAAGATCGACCCGATGATCACCGACGAAGGGGTTGCCCGCCTCCGCCAGCGCATCGGCGTCGCCCGCCCCCACTCCGCTCCGCCCCGCTATCTGCGTCCCAACGAGGACGCCTTCCGCCACGTGGCCCTCGCCTACGGCGACGACAACCCGCTGTGGTGCGACCCCGCCTACGGAGCGAGCACCCGGTGGGGAGCGGCCATCGCCTCCCCCCACCTCGTCGGAGGCGACACCCTCATCGGCGAGGACGAGGTCACGCGGCTCGAAGGTGAGGAGCGCGCCCTCATGAAGGGCGACCCGCTCGGAGGGGTGCACGCCTTCTATTCGGGCTCCCACCGGGAGTGGTGGAACCCGCTCTACGCCGACACCCGCGTGGCCCGCCGCAACGCCCTGGTGGGTGTCATCGAGAAGGAGGGGCAGTTCGCGGGGACGGCGATCCACGAGTGGTTCGGCGAGGTCTTCGGGGCCGCCGACGGGCCGATGCTCTCCGGCCAGTACCGGCTCATGATCCGCACCGAACGCGAGAAGGCGCGCGAGCGGAAGGCCAACGCCGCCATCGAGATCGAGCCCTACACCGACGACCAGATCGAGGCCATCGAGGCGGCGGTGGCCGGCGAGCGCGACCGGCGCCAGGGGGCCGAGCCCCGATGGTGGGAGGACGTCGAGGAGGGTGACGATCTCCCCGAGCTGGTGAAGGGCCCACTGCGAGTCACCGACATGATCGTGTGGCACGCCGGCGTGGGCATGGGGCTCTACGGCGTGTCCGCCCTGCGCCAGAACGTCGACCACCACCGGCGCATGCCCAAGTTCTTCAAGCGGGACCACCTCAACATCCCCGACGTGCAACAGCGCCTGCACTGGGACGACGACTGGGCCAAGCGGGCCGGGAACCCGACGTCGTACGACTACGGGCGCATGCGCGAGGTCTGGCTCGTCCACCTCTGCACCGACTGGATGGGCGACGACGCCTGGCTCTGGAAGCTCGACTGCCAGTTCCGCAAGTTCAACTACGTCGGCGACACCCACTGGATGAAGGGAACGGTCACCCGCAAGTACCTGGCCGAGGGCGACCGGCCGGCCGTCGATCTCGAGATCCGGGGCGAGAACCAGCGGGGCGACGTCACCACGCCCGGCCACGCCACGATCCTGCTGCCCTCCCACGAGCACGGACCGGTGCGCCTCCCCGAGGTGCCGGGCGGCGCCACCACCTGCCAGGAGACGCTCGACGCCCTGGCCGAACGCTTCGCCCACCAGGGTGGGGCCTGACCCCGAAGGGGCCCCGCATGCCCGACCGACCCCTCGTCTCCGTCGCCCTGGCCCCGAGCCGCGACATCGTCGACCACGCTCGGGCCGCCGCCGCCCTCGGCTACGAGCGGGTCTACGTCTTCGACTCCCCCGCCCTGTACGGCGACATCTGGGTGGCCCTGGCCCGCATCGCCGAAGCGGTCCCTGACATCGGCCTGGCCACCGGGGTGGCGGTCACCGGGATGCGCCACCCGGTGGTCACGGCGTCCGCCATCGCCACCATCGAGGACCTCGCCCCGGGGCGGCTCCGGGCCTACTTCGGCACCGGGTTCACGGCTCGCAACACCATGGGCCAGCGAGGGCTGCGCTGGTCCGACCTCGCCGTGTACGTGCAACAGGTTCGCGGCCTGCTGGCCGGCGAGGTCGTCGAGGTCGACGGCGCCGCCTGCCAGCTCCTGTACTCGCCCGGGTTCGGCCCGGCGCGACCGATCGACGTGCGCCTCGGGATGGCGCCGATGGGACCGAAGGGGTTCGCCGTCTCCGAGGAGCTGGCCGACACCGTGATCCTCACCGGCCTGCCCACACCCGAGCAGCGCCAGTGGAGCGAGATCGCCATGCTGGTCAACGGCTCGGTGCTCGAGCCCGGGGAGGACCACACGTCCGAGCGCCTGCGCGCCGCGGTCGGTCCCTTCTACGTCACCACGTTCCACGGCATCTGGGAGTTCGCTCCCGACGCCGTGCCGACCCTGCCCGGTGGCGCCGAATGGCTCGAACGGATCGCCGAAGACCGGCCGGAGGGTCAGCGCCACCTGGCGGTGCACGAGGGCCATTTCGTGACGGTCACCGGCCGGGACCTCCCCTTGCTCGACCGCGCCGGCGAGGGCCTGCTGGGCGCAGGATGGACGGGCTCACCCGAACAGGTCGGCGAGCGCGCCGCCGCCGCGGCCGCGGCAGGGGTCACCGAACTCGCCTACGTGCCCGCCGGGCCCGACATCGAGCGCGAACTCCGAGCCTTCGCCGCCGCCGTCCGGGGGTGACCCCGAACTGCTCCGGGCGGGTCAGGTGAAGTCCGAGCCTCCGTCGACGTTGACGTCGGCGCCGGTCATGTAGCTGTTGCGCTTCGACGCCAGGAAGGCGATCACCGGGCCGATCTCGTCGGGGTCGCCCGCCCGAGGCAGGTGCGCCGGGTGACCGAAGTGCTCGTCGATCCCTCGCATGCAGGCGTAGAGGTCGTCGGCGTCGATGCCCACGCTGCGGGCCCAGCCCTTGAAGTTCTCGGTGGCGAAGCTGCCCGGCGACACCGTGTTCACGAGGATCTCCTCCGGCGCGAGGGTCTGCGCCAGGTTCTTGGAGATGCTGGTGACCATCGACTTGGCCGCGGTGTAGCCGACGAGCGACGGGGTCTGACGCTTGGTCGAATGAGCCGACACGTTGACGATCCGGGCCCAGTCGGCGGCCCGCAGCAGGGGTAGGGCCGATCGGATGCACCGCACCATGCCCATGGTCCCGAGGTCGATCAGCTCCATCCACTCGGCGTCGGACATGGCTTCGAAGCCCCCACCCGCACCTGAGCCGGTGGCGTTGACCAGGATGTTGAGCTGCCCACCCCACCGTTCGCCGACGTGGGCGAAGGCCGCTTCGACCTGGCCGGCGTCGGTGATGTCGGCCCGCAGCCCGAAGGCGTCGGCCGCCCCGAGCTCGAGCAGCCGGGCCACCGTGAAGTCGAGATCAGCCTGGGTGCGGGCCAGCACGGCGACGGAGGCGCCGTCGGTGGCGAAGCACTCCGCGGCCGCCCGTCCCATCCCTTGCGTCCCGCCCTGCACCACCGCGGTGGCGCCTTCCAATCCGAGATCCACGGTTCCTCCTCGTGTCGGGGAGACCGCCCGGATGGCGTCTCCGCGGTCGGGCGCAGGGCCCGCTCACGCGCTGGCGAAGCTCGCCACCAGCTCACGGCGCAGCACCTTGCCCACCTCGCTGCGGGGGAGCTCGTCCACCCAGCGGAAGGCGGCGGGCACCTTGTAGGGCACGAGGTGCTGGCGACAGTGGGCGACCAGGTCGGCGTCGTCGATCTCCGCACCGACGAGGAACGCCACCGGCACCTCGCCGAGGCGCTCGTCGGGGACGCCCACCACCGAGCACTCCTCGACGGCCGGGAGCAGGCGGAGCACCTCCTCCACCGCCTCCGGGTACACCTTGTTGCCCCCCCTGTTGATGAGGTCGCTCACCCGGCCTTCGATCCAGACGAAGCCGTCGTCGTCGATCCGGGCCAGGTCGCCGGTGTCGATGAAGCCGTCGACGTCGCGACGCTCGTCGATCCCGGCGGCGGCGTTCGGCGGGCGGACGAGGAGGTGGCCGTCGTCGGACAGGCGGATCTCGACGCCGGGATGCGGACGACCGGCGGCCCCGACCTTCTCGGGGTGGGCCTTGGCGTCGGCCGCGGTCCAGCCGACGACCTCGCCCATCTCGGCCTGCCCGTAGCTGTTGAGGATGTGCACCGCCCCGAACTTGGCCACGAAGCGCTGGGCCTGCAGCGGGGAGAGCGGGGCGGTGATCGATCGCACGTACTTCAGGGGCCCCACATCGGTGACGTCGGAGTCGGTGAGCATGGCCATGGCCGCCGGCGGGAGCACGGTGGAGCGGATCTGGAAGCGGCGCACGAGCTCGGCGAAGGCGTGAGGCTCGAAGCGGTCCATGATCACCAGCGCGGCCCCCGCTCGCAGACCGAACAAGGCGTTGTAGATGCCGGCGTTGAGGGCCATGGACACCGGGATCAGGTTCGGCGTCGGGTTGGCCGAGCCGGAGCCGGACCCCCGCAGCGGACCGAGGACGCGGTCGAGCAGCTCCAGGTAGGCGGTGTGGGTGTGGAGGATGGGCTTCGGACGCCCGGTCGTGCCCGAGGTCCACACCACGAAGGCCACGTCGTCGGGGTAGGTCCGGGGCTCACCCTCGACCACCGACACACCGTCGGAGCGGACGAGCATTGCCGGCCCGGTGTCGCTGAGCACGTGGTCGACCTCGGCGGCCGGCAGCCGGGGGTTCACCGGCACGTAGACGCCGCCGGCGGCCCAGATGGCGGTCATGGTGCACACCAGCTCCGGACCGTTCGGGAGCATCACGGCCACCGCCTGGCCGGGTTCGACGCTGAGCTGCGGCACCAGCGCGTGCACCTCGGCGCGGGCCTCTCCTGCCGTCATCGTGCGATCGACGGTGTGGAGCAGGCCCTGGTCGTCGGCGAACGGGTGCTCGAGGAGGAGGGCAGCCAGGCTCACCTTCCGTATCCTATATACGATCTGGGGATGACTTCCGTCCTGCTGATCGGTGGCACGGGTCCGACGGGACCGGCCATCGCCAAGGGCCTGGAGGACCGGGGGCACGACGTCACCGTGCTGCACTCCGGCAACCACGAGGTTCCCGAGGTGGCCCACCTACGCCACCTGCACGGCGACGTGTTCAGCGACGATGGGCTGCGCGAGGTGCTCGGCGAGGAGTCCTTCGACGTCACCATCGCGACCTACGGACGGCTCCGTTCCATCGCCGAGGTGATGGTAGGGCGCACCGGCCGCATCCTCTCCGTGGGTGGTGTCCCCGTGTACCGGGGATTCTTCGACCCGGCGGTCCACCGGCCCCCGGGCCTGCCCGTCCCGACCCGCGAGGACGCGCCGCTGGCCACCGAGGACGCCGATGGCAAGAGCTACCGGATCGGGCGCACCGAGCAGCTGCTGTTCGCCACCCACCCCACCGCCACCCACTTCCGCTACCCCTACGTGTACGGACCGCGACAGCTGGCGCCACGGGAGTGGTGCGTGGTCCGACGCATCCTCGACGGACGCCCGTTCCTGGTGCTGCCCGACGACGGACTCACCCTCATCACCTTCGGGTTCGTCGACAACCTGGCCCACGCCCTGCTCCTCGCCGTCGACCAGCCCGAGGCCTCGTTGGGCGAGATCTTCAACTGCGGCGACGACGAACGCCTCACCGTCCGTCAGGTCGCCGAGATCATCACCGACGAGCTGGCCCACGACTGGGAGCTGATCGGGATGCCGGCCGACCTCGCCGTTCCCGCCCGTCCCCTGCAGATGGGCTACCGGTCGCTGCACCGGGTGATGGACACGTCGAAGCTGCGTGACCGGCTCGGGTATCGAGACGTCGTGCCCGCCCGGGAGGCCGTGCGCCGCACCACGCGGTGGTTGGTCGCCAATCCGCCGACCCGCGGCGGCTACGAGGAGACGGCGCTGGAGGACCCGTTCGACTACGACGCCGAGGATCTCCTGGTGCATTGGTGGAAGGCTGCGACCGCCGACCCACCGGCGCTCGGGTACGACCAGGAGCCGGGGTACGGAAAGTCCTACGCCGGACCGGGCACCCGCCACGTACGCCCCGACACCCGCATCTGATGGAGCCGACGATGACCCTCCAAGGCTGGAGCCTCCCCCTCTCCCCCGGCGGCACCGCCTCGCTCGTGCCGCCTCCGCCGTGGCACTTCTCGGGTGAGGCCCTGGGCATCGACTTCCGCGCCGATCCCGATGCGGTGGCCGCCGTGCTCCCCAACGGCCTCGAACCGCTCGGTGACGGATCGTGCTCGTTCGTCTTCTGCGACTGGTCATCGGCCGCCGACGCTGATCCCCGGGTGATGGCCGACCCGGCACGAGGTCAGTACCGCGAGGCCTACCTGTCGGTGAACGCGGTCCTCGACGAGAAGAAGGTCGCCCGCGTTCCCTACATCTGGGTCGACAACGACCTCTCCTTCGCCCGGGGCCACATCCAGGGCTTCCCCAAGAAGATGGGCACGGTGGACATCACCCGCGCCGTGCGCGTCGGCCGGGGTGGCCCGAAGGTGGAGCCCGGCGCCCGTTTCGCCGGCCACGCCAGCAGCCTGGGCCAGAAGCTCGTGCAGGGCGCCGTCACCCTCGACTCCCGGGCCGACGAGGGCTTCGTTCCTCGGGCCCTGCGGCTGCCGGTCTGGCACACCCGCCACGTCCCGGACCTGGCCGGCGGCGAACCGCTCGTCCACGATCTGGCCCGCAACCTGGTGAGTGGCTTCGAGTGCGCCGACGTGTGGCAGGGGCCGGCCGAGCTCGACCTGTTCGACTCCGAGTTCGAGGAGCACACGGCTTTGGCCCCCGTCGAGGTCACCGGCGGCTTCCGGTGTGCGGTGGCCTTCACCATCGCTGGAGCCGAGGTCCGGTCGTGACCGACACCACGACCGCAGCGGCCGCCATCGCCGAGCGCCTGAGCGCCGAGCTCGGGGCGGACGCGGTGCGCGTCGGGGACGCCATCCCGGAGGACTTCTCCATCGACGAGTCGCTCAAGCCGACACCCGTCGGGCCGGCCGTCGTGGTCGCCCCCGCCGAGACCGGCCAGGTGGCGGCCATAGTGGCCGTGGCCACCGAACTGGGCGTTCCCGTCACCGCCCGGGGGTCGGGCACCGGGCTGTCCGGAGCATGCATCCCGCGGCCCGGTGGGATCGTGGTGTCCTTCGAGCGCATGGCCGCGCTGCTCGACATCGACGAGTCCGACCAGATGGCCGTCGTGCAACCCGGGCTCACCCTCGCCGAGCTCGACCAGCGCACCGCCGAGGTCGGCCTCGTCTACCCGGTGTTCCCCGGCACCCTCGCCGGCAGCCTGGGCGGCAACGTGGCCACCAACGCCGGAGGCATGCGGGCGGTGAAGTACGGCGTCACCCGCCACCAGGTGCTCGGGCTGGAGGCCGTCCTCGGCACCGGCGAGGTCATCCGGGCCGGTGGCCGGTTCGTGAAGAACACGAGCGGCTATGACCTCACCCAGCTCATCATCGGGTCCGAGGGGACCCTCGCCCTCGTCACCGAGGCCACCCTCAAGCTCCACCCCCGCCTCTCTCACACGGCGTCGATCCTGGCGCCGTTCGCCACCATCGACGAGGTCGCCGACGTGGTGCCCCTCATCGTGGCCTCCGGCGTGCAGCCGATGATCCTCGAGTACATCGACCGCAACACCATGAAGGGCCTGGTCCGGGCCAACGACCTCACCCTCGGCGTGCCCCGGGAGATCGCCGACGACACCGAGGCCTATCTCATCGTGGTGCTGGAGGGACGGGACGAGGAGCGCCTCGACACCGACGTGGCCGCGGTCGCCGAACAGCTCGCGTCGGCCGGAGCCCACGACGTCTACGTGCTGCCGCCGGGGCAGGGCGCCGAGCTCCTCACCGCCCGCGAGAACGCCTTCTGGATGGTCAAGGCGGCCGGCGCCGACGACATCATCGACATGGTGGTGCCCCGCAGTCGCATCCCGGAGTACCTCCGGAAGGTGGAGGCTCTGGCGGTCGAACACGACTCCACCATCTTCGGCTGCGGGCACGCCGGTGACGGCAACATCCACTTCTCCGTGTACGAACCCGACGGCGTCCGGCGCTCGGCGCTCATGACCGACATCTTCGCCGCGGGCCACGCCATGGGAGGAGCGGTCTCGGGAGAACACGGCATCGGCCGCACCAAACGCAGCTACTACGCCGCCCTCGAGGACCCCACCAAGATGGCCCTGCAACGGCGGATCAAGTACGCCTTCGATCCGGCTGGCATCCTGAACCCGGGCTGCATCTTCCCCGACGACTGACGACTGGCCTCGCCCGATCGGGCGACGAGAGGACCTGACGTGCGCAGAGAGATCTTCGACGACGAGCACGAGCTGTTCCGGGCCGCCTTCCGGCAGTTCCTCGACAAGGAGCTGGTGCCCCACGTCGACGACTGGGAGCGCGACGGCATCACCGACCGGGCCCTCTACCTCCGCGCCGGGGAGGCCGGGTTCCTCGGCATGAACGCCCCCGAGGAGCTCGGTGGCGGCGGCGTCGACGACTTCCGCTACAACCTCATCACCGCCGAGGAGATCCAGATGGCCGGCGTCTGCGCGTCCGGCATGGGCATCGGCCTGCACAACGACGTCTGCCTCCCCTACTTCCTGCACGCGTGCAACGACGAGCAGAAGGCGCGATGGATCCCTGGCATCTGCGCCGGCACCCACGTCACCGCCATCGCCATGACCGAACCGGGCATCGGCAGCGACCTGGCCGGAATGAGCACCTCGGCCATCCGCGACGGCGACCACTACGTCGTCAACGGATCCAAGACCTTCATCACCAACGGCATCCACGCCGACCTCGTGGTCACCGCGGTCAAGACCGACCCGTCGTTGCGGCACAAGGGCATGTCGCTCCTCGTGCTCGAGCGGGGGATGGAGGGCTTCGAGCGGGGCCGGAACCTCGACAAGATCGGCATGCACGCCCAGGACACCGCCGAGCTGTTCTTCAACGACGTGCACGTCCCTGTCGAGAACCTGCTGGGCAACGAGGGCGAGGGCTTCACCTGGCTCGTCCGCAACCTTCCGCAGGAGCGGCTCAACATCGCCATGGCCGCGGTGGCGGCCGCTCGGGCCGCCTTCGAGGGGACCCTGGCCTACAGCAAGGAGCGCCAGGCGTTCGGTCAGCCCATCGGCTCGTTCCAGAACAGCCGGTTCAAGCTGGCCGAGATGGCCACCGAGATCGAGATCGGCCAGACCTTCGTCGACCGCTGCGTGATGGCCCTCAACGCCGGGGAGCTCACCGCCGAGGAGGCGGCCATGGCCAAGTGGTGGGCCACCGATCTCCAGGGTCGGGTGGTCGACGCCTGCGTCCAGCTGCACGGCGGCTACGGCTACATGGCCGAGTATCCCGTCGCCCGGGCCTTCACCGACGCCCGCGTCACCCGCATCTACGGAGGCACCAACGAGATCATGAAGGAGATCATCGGCAAGTCGCTCGGCGTCTGAGCACCCGCCTAGGGGGAGTTCCGAGGTCCCGGACTCGCGTCCCGGCTGGTCGGCGCCCGCAGGCTGACGGATGGACACCCGGCTAACATCCCGCCATGGCACGAGCGGCCGGGTTCCGATCGGAGCATGCCCGTGCCGCGTACGTGGCGGCCTACGACGCCGTCCTGGCCGCGAGCATCGTCTCGTTCGAGGAGCTCGACCTCGACTCCCGGTTCGGTCGCACCCACGTGCTCCAGGCCGGGGCGCCGGGCGGCGCACCGATCGTGTTCCTCCACGGCAAGGCCATGAGCTCGACGATGTGGGTCGACACGGTCCCACCCTTCCTGGGTGACCACCGGGTGCACCTCGTCGACATCGTCGGCGACATGAACAAGAGCCGCTCCACCGTCACCATGCGGACCGCCGAGGACGTCGTCGAGTGGCTCGACGCCACGCTCGACTCCCTGGCTATCGAGCGTGGCGCCCTGGTCGGCCTCTCCTACGGGGCCTGGATCGCCACCGCCTACGCCATGGCTCGTCCTCAACGGGTCGAGCGACTGGCCGTCCTCAGCCCTCCCGCCATCTTCTCCCCGGTACGACCGGCGTGGATGGCGAAGGCGCTCTACGCCCACGTGGTCCGGCCCCGCCGGGACGTGGCCAAGCGGTTCATCGAGTCGACGTTGATGCCGGCGACCGTCGCCGGTCTCCCCGATGATCCCCAGCACCTCGTCATCGACCAGTACCTCGTGGGGGTCCCGGGCTTCCGGTCCTCGATCTGGGACGCACCCCCCAAGGTCTACAAGGCCGATGCCCTCGCCTCCCTGACGATGCCGACGCTGGTCATGATCGGCGAGGAGGAGACCCTCAACGACGGGCCCATGGCGGCCCGACGGGCGCGTGAGCGGCTCCCGGCGGCCGAGGTCGTCCTCGTTCCCGGGTCGAACCACGGCATGACCACGGACCGGCCCGCCATCGTGGCCGATCGGCTCCGGGCGTTGCTGCGCGGCTCGTCCTGACCATCGGGACGACGAGCGGGGCGCCGGCGAGCCTCGCTGACGGCTCGCCACCACGCGTCAGATCCCCGACAGCTCGGCGCCAGTTGGTTAGCTTGACAACGACCGGGGGGGCCCGGCCGTCGTTTCCGACTGACCGGGAGGTCGACATGGAACAGAGCTACGACGCGGTTGAAGGTGACCGCTGGGTGGGGTGGATCGCCTTCGCCGGCATCCTGATGATCATCGGCGGTGCCCTGCAGGGCTTCTACGGCCTGGTGGCGCTCTTCAACGACCAGTGGGTCGTGTGGGGCAACTCGGGGGCCGTGTACCTCGACATCACCCAGTGGGGCTGGGTGCACCTCATCTGGGGCGTGGTCATGATCCTGGCCGGGCTCGGCGTCCTGAGCGGCAACATCCTCGCCCGCGCCATCGCCATCGTCCTCGCCGGCATCGCCGCCATCGTGAACTTCATGTTCATCCCCGTGTACCCCATCTGGTCCATCACGGTGGTGGTGATCTCCATCTTCGTGATCTACGCACTGGTGGCCCACGGCAAGGACGTCCGCCGGGTCTGACCACCAGGACGACCGTCCCCGGTCGCCGCCCACAGCGGCGGTCGGGGCGGTCGCGGTGGCACCATGGAGTCGATCGCCGCGCCACCCGGTACCGCGCCGGGCGCACCGGGGTCGTCCGGGGGGGAACGTGAAGACGGCACGACTCATCGACGGCCGGGTCACGGTCGTCGACCGCACCGTGCATGACCCGGGCGAGGACCAGGCCCTGATCCGGATCTCCGCCGCCGGCGTCTGCCACTCCGACCTGCACCTGGCCCGGGGGGACTGGGCCGGCGTGGGCGTCGACGGCGAACGACCCCTCGGCCACGAGGCGATCGGCGTCGTCGAGGCCCTGGGTCACGGGGCCGAGCGCTGGGTCTCGGTCGGCGATCGCGTGATCCTCGGGCTCGGTGGCACGGGGGGCGGGTTCTGGTGTGGGGCCTGCGAGTACTGCCTGTCGGGCCGCCCCCGTCACTGCGCGCAGTCGACTGGCATCATGGGTGTCTTCGCCGAACAGTTCGTCGTCTATGCACCTGGTCTGGTCATCGTTCCCGAGTCACTCTCCGACCTCGAGGCTCCGCTGGCCTGTGGCGGACTCACCGCCTACGGCGCGGTGAAGAAGCTGACGGCTCACGGGGTCCAGCCGGGCAGCACGGTGGCCGTGGTGGGGGCCGCCGGTGGGCTCGGCCACTACGCCGTCCAACTGCTCCATGCCTTCGGCTACCGGGTCGTCGGCGTCGACATCGGCGACGAGCGGCTGGAGTTCATCCGCTCTCTCGGAGCCGAGGTCGCCACCACCCCCGACGATGCCGCCGCCATGGCCGACTCGTTCGGTGGCGTGCACGCCAGCCTCGTCTTCTCGGCACGGATCGCCGGTTACCAGCTCGGCCTCGAGCTACTACGCAAGGGAGGGCTCTTCGTGGCCGTGGGCCTGCCGGCGAGCAGCGACGGGAACATGCAGCTCAACCCCTTCGAACTGCTGCTGCGTGACCCCACGATCATCTTCTCCGCCGTCGGCACCGTGCAGGACATGCGGGAGCTGGTCGACCTGGCTGCTCGCGGCGAGGTGCACAGCCACGTGAGCCGCACCGGGCCGCTCTCCGAGCTCGACGCCATCTTCGACGAGCTGGCCGGGGCCCGCTACCTGGGTCGTGCGGTGATCACCGACCTCAGCCGCTAGGACGGTTCACCCACGCCGTCGAGGCCGAGGGCCCGGCGCCACACCAAGAGGCGTTCGGCCGCCTCGCGCTTGGAGACGGCGGCGCCGGTCACCAGAGACGAACCGTGGAAGGTCCCCGGGAAGGTGTGCAGCTCGACCGAGATGCCCGCCTCGAGGAGGCGAAGGGCGTAGTGGATGGCCTCGTCGCGCAGGGGATCGAACTCCATGGCCGAGATGTAGGCCGGCGGCAGACCGGACAGGTCCGAGGCCACCGAGGGGGAGGCGTAGGGCGAGACGTCACCGGTGTGGTCAGGGCCGAGATACCAGCGCCAGCTCTGCTCGGCGGCGTGGCGGTTCCACAACGGCGTGTCCACGAAGGCCCGCATGCTCGGTGTGTCGAGCCGGTGATCGAGCTCCGGGATCATCAGGAACTGGAAGCACAGGGCGGGGCCGCCGAGATCACGAGCCATGAGGGCCACGCCGGCGGCGAGACCGCCGCCGGCGCTGCCTCCACCGACGGCGATGCGGTCGGTCTCCACCCCGAGTCGTTCGGCGTTGTCGTGCAGCCAACCGAGGGTGGCGTAGCAGTCCTCGACACCGGCCGGCGCCGGATGTTCGGGCGCCAGGCGGTACTCAGGGGTGACGACGACGACACCGAGGTTCTTGGCCAGGGTCGACGCGCCCTCCATGTCCCCGAAGATCGAGCCGGTGGAGAAACCACCACCGTGGATCTGCACGATCCCCGGGCCCGTGCCCACCAGTCCCTCGGGCCGGTACACGAGGGCAGGGACCTCGGGCGCGTCGCGGAGACCCGGGATCCGGACCTCCTCGACCACCAGACCGGTGAGGTCGGGCTCCCCCAGCATCGCCATGACGGAGAGAGACTGCTCTCTCGACGCCTCCGCCTCGGCCACGCCACTCGTGGGCGAGGCCGGCCCCGGAACGGGCAACGAGGCGACCACCTCGGCCAACTCCGGATCGAATCGATGGACACTCACGCGGATCCCCCTGTTCTCGTCGAGCTGTCGTCCCACCCGGGTCCCGCCACCGGGTGGGGGCGCTACAGGACCTCGAGCACCATGGCCGAGCCCATACCGCCACCGGCGCACATCGACACCACGCCGGTCTGCAGACCCCGGCGCTGCAGCTCGTGGATCATGGTGACGACCATGCGAGCCCCAGTGGCCGCGATGGGGTGGCCGAGGCTGCAGCCGCTGCCGTTCACGTTCATGATCGTCGGGTCGATGCCCAGGGTGCGATGGGTGGCGATGGGGACCGAGCAGAAGGCCTCGTTGACCTCCCACAGCTCGATGTCCCCCACCGCCAGGCCGGCCTTGGCCAGCGCCTTGGGGATGGCGACAGTGGGGCCCATGCCCGTGCGGGCCGGCTCGACACCGGCGTTGCCCCACGACACGATCCGAGCCAGCGGCGTGAGACCGTGCGCCTTGGCGTAGTCCGAGGAGACGATGGTGACGGCGGCGGCGGCGTCGTTGAGCCCGGCGGCGTTGCCGGCGGTGACGGTGAACCCCTCGATCTCGGGGTGGAGCGGCTTGAGCTCGCCCAGGCTCTCGACGGTGACGCCGCGACGCGGGTGCTCGTCGACCGAGAAGGTGATGGTGGACCCGTCGAGCAGTGGCGCCTCGACCGGGACGATCTGGCTCTCGAACCAGCCGTTGTCGATGGACTCGATGGCCTGGCCGTGGGTGTAGGCGGCCCACTCGTCGACGTCGCGGCGGGTCAGCCCCATCTCCTGGGCGGCGTTGTCGCCGACGGTGATCGTCATGTCGAACGCCGGGGCGTCGGGAGTCTCGCGGTGGCTCGGCGACATCCACGGCTGGGGATCCTCGCCGAGGGCGAGGCGCTTGGTGGCGGTCGGCGACGTGCTGAGGCTCTCGGTGCCGCCGGCAACGATGACGTCGGACATGCCCGCCATGATGGAGGCCGCCCCGATCTGCACCGCCGAGAGGCCGGCCGCACAGTGGCGGTTGTCGGCCAGGCCGGGCACGTCGGACAGGCCGAGCTCGATGGCCACGTAGCGGGCGATGTCGCCGCCCCCCTGCAGGGACTCGGCCACGACGATGTCGTCGATGTCGGCGGTGGGTACGCCGCTGCGCTCGATGGCGGCACCCACGGCGACCTGGGCCAGCTGGAAGGCGTCGACGCCGACGAGGGAGCCCTTGCGGGCCCGACCGATCGGGGTGCGGGCGGCGGAGACGATGACGGCATCGGTCATGATCGGTTCCCTTCGGGGGCGGCGCGGTGGCCGTCGTTGGACGCGGTCGGCGTCGGATCGGCCCACTGAGCTTCGCGCTTCTCGGCGAAGGCCTGCGGGCCCTCGGCCTGGTCGGGGTGACCCCACATCGAGACGAGGTCCATGGCCCCCGCCCGGCAGGCGTCGGTGAGGCCCAGCTCCAGCGCCCGCCACAGCGCCCGCTTGGAGGCGGCCATGGCCGCCGGCGAGTTCTTGGCGATCTTCTCGGCCAGCGCCTGCGCCTCGTCACGCAGGTCCTCGGGCGGGTCCACGATCTGGCTGATCATGCCCAGCTCCAGCGCCCGCTGTGCCCCCATCCGCTCGTGGCGACCCACCAACGCCATGCGCATCACCGCCTCGAACGGCATCTTGCGGAGGAGCCCGATGGCCTCGATGGCCACGACCTGGCCGACCGACACGTGGGGATCGAAGAACTGGGCGTCGGACGCAGCGATCACGATGTCGGCGTCGGCGACCCAGTGGAACGCGCCACCCGCGCACAACCCGTTCACTGCGGTGATGACCGGCTTCTCGACGCCCTGGTGCCACGCGGTGAAGTGGACGTCCCACTCCTCCATCGACTGCTGGTAGCGCTGCATGCCCACGCCGTCCGAGGCGATCTCGGAGACGTCCACGCCGGTCTGGAAGGCGCGGCCGTTGCCGGTGTGCACGATCACCCGCACCGCCGGGTCGGCGTCGAGCTCGAGCCAGGCGTCGGCGAACTCGTCGCGCATCGTGTTGTTCATGGCGTTCAGCTGCTCGGGGCGGTCGTTGATCAGCCAACCCACCGGGCCGTGCCTCTCCAGCTTCAAGCAGGTGTAGTCGCGGTAGCCGTCGCTCATCGTTGGTCTCTCGGGTTGTCGGGGACAGGGTTCGGGTCGGGTCGCTCGGGAGCCGGAGTGGTCGCCCAGCGGGGCGGGCGCTTCTCGGCGAAGGCCTGCGGGCCCTCGGCCTGGTCGGGGTGACCCCACATCGAGACGAGGTCCATGGCCCCCGCCCGGCAGGCGTCGGTGAGGCCCAGCTCCAGCGCCCGCCACAGCGCCCGCTTGGAGGCGGCCATGGCCGCCGGCGAGTTCTGGGCGATCTTCTCGGCCAGCGCCTGCGCCTCGTCACGCAGGTCCTCGGGCGGGTCCACGATCTGGCTGATCATGCCCAGCTCCAAGGCCCGCGGTGCCCCCATCCGCTCGTGGCGACCCACCAACGCCATGCGCATCATCGCCTCGAACGGCATCTTGCGGGCCAGGGCGATGCCCTCGTAGGCGGTGACCTGCCCGACCGACACGTGGGGATCGAGGAAGGTGGCGTCGGACGCGGCGATGACGATGTCGGCGTCGGCCACGAAGTGCAGGCCGCCACCGGCGCACGTGCCGTTGACGGCGGCGATCACCGGGGTGGCCACCTGGTTGTGCCAGGCGCTGATCAACAGCTCGGCCCGCTTGGTGCGCCGTGACTGCTCCCGGAGGGCCTCCGGATCGCGGCTGAGCTGGACGACGTCGAGGCCGGTCTGGAAGTTGCTCCCGTTCCCCGTGTTGACGATGACCCGCACCTCGGGATCGTCGTCGAGGGCGCGCCATGCCGCCGGGAGCTCGTCGAGCATGCGGGCGTCCATGGCGTTCCCGGCGGTGGGCCGGTCGAAGATCAGCCAGCCGACGGGGCCGTGCCGCTCGATCTGGAGGGGAGGGGCGTCGCTCACGTCAGCTCCGGGGCACGTCGCGCCAGGGCTGGCCCTGCCACGCATCGGGCTCCCGAGGCAGGCCGAGGACCCGTTCCCCGACGATGTTCTTGTTCACCTCGGACGTGCCCCCCTCGATCGTGTTGGCCCGGCTGCGCAGCATCCCCTTCACCTCGCGGGGCAGTCCGGCGGCGTAGTTCTCGGCCGGGTCGTCGAGGGACGGGTCGGGCTCGGCCCACGCCAGCGCGCCGGCACCCAGCAGGTCGGTGGCCAGGGCCTGGATGCGCTGGTTGAGCGAGCCCTGGTGGACCTTGCCGATCGAGCTCTCCGGACCGGGCGAACGACCGGCCTTCAGCCCGGCCCTCACCCGCTGGTTGGTCCAGCCCCGGATGCGTTCCTCGCTGTAGAGCCGCATCACCTCCTGGCGCACCACGGGGTCGTCCCAGCTTCCCTCCCGCCCGGCGGCGCGGTTGGCCCGGGCCAGCTCGATCAGGCGCTCGGTGCCGGAGCCGCCGATGCGGTCGACGCCACCGGAGCCCGATCCCGACACCATCTGGCGCTCGCCGGACAGCGTGGCGTTGGCCACCTTCCAGCCGCCACCGATCTCGCCCACGCGCTGGGAGTCGGGCACCCGCACCTGGTCGAGGAAGGTCTCGTTGAAGTCGACCTCGCCGGTGATGTGGCGCAGCGCTCGAACCTCGACGCCCGGTTCGTGCAGGCCCACGAGGAAGTAGGTGATGCCCTGCCGTTTGGGCAGGTCGGGGTCGGTGCGGGCCAGCAGCACGCCGAAGTCGGCGTTGTGGGCCCAGGTGCTCCAGACCTTCTGACCGGTGATGCGCCAGTCGTCACCGTCGCGCTCGGCTCGCGTGGCCAGGGAGGCGAGGTCGGAACCGGCACCGGGCTCGCTGAACAGCTGGCACCAGATCTCCTCGTTGCGGACCATGGGCGGGAGGAACCGGAGGCGTTGCTCCTCGGTGCCGTGGGCGAACAGCGCGGGAGCGGCCAGGTTGAGCCCGAGCGGGTTCAGGCGACCCAGGTTGTACGGGGCCAGGACCCCCTCGACGGCCCGGGCCACCGCCGGGGCCAGATCGAGGCCTCCGTAGGCGGTGGGCCAGGTGGACACGGCCAGGCCCGAGCAGGCGAAGGTCGGGTACCAGGCCTCATAGGCGGCGAAGGGACGGACCGCCCGGATGGCGGCCGGGCCGCCCCGGGCCGCGGCGTCGCGCCACACCTTGGGCACGTTGGCCTCCACCCATGCGGTGGTGGCGTCCACGGCGTCCTCCACCCCGACACCGGGGTCCATGGCCAGGTCGGCGGCGACCTCGGCGGGGTGCCCATCGGTCATGTCAACGTCCCTTGTACTCGGGCCGGCGCTTGTCGCGGAACGAGGCCAGACCCTCCTTGAAGTCCTCCGAGCGCGAGGCCAGCTCCATGGCCATCGCCTCGTCCTGGAGGTGGGCCTCGAGTGGTGCGGTGCGCCCGCTGGCGAGGAGCCACTTGGCCAGCCCGAGAGCCACGGTGGCCGAGCCGGCCAGCCGGCCCACGACCTCCTCGGCGGTGGCGCTCAGCTCGGCCGGCTCCACCGCCTCGTGCACCAGACCCCAGTCGGCCGCCTCGGCGCCGGACACGACCCGGCCCAGCAGCACCATGTCCCGGGCCCGCACCTCACCGATGCGGCGGGGCAGCATCCAGCTCGTGCCGCTGTCGGGCGTGAAGCCCCGCTCGACGAACGGGGCCCAGAAGCGTGCGTCGGTCGCGACGACGGCCACGTCGGCGGCCAGCGCGAGGTTGAGCCCGATGCCGGCGGCCCAACCCTGCACCACGCACACCACGGGAACCTGGGTGTCGAGGAGCAGGGGCACGAGGCGGTTGGCCTGCGACGGCAGCCGGCGTTGGATGCTGCCGACCCGGGGCCGGGTGCCCCCGGGAGCATTGCGGGCCACGATGTCGAACCCGGAGCAGAAGTGGTCGCCGTTGCCGGCGATCACGATGGCCCGGACGGCCTCGTCCTTTCCGGCCTGCTCGACCGAGGCGATCATGGCGGCCACCATGTCGTCGTCGAGCGCGTTGCGCTTGTCGGCCCGGTCGAACGTCAACCGGAGCACACCGGAGTCGAGCGCGACCACCAGGCCAGGCACGCTCTCGTAGGACGACATGGTAGATACTGTATACATCTCGCCCCGGAAGCTCCGGTGGCCGCACCCCACCCCTCGGGGTCGGCGCGACCGAGGCCCTGATCGGAGCCGGCGGGAGAACCGCCGAGGGGAGTGCCGCAGTGAACGACAAGGTCTACACGCACGAGCTCATCGACATCATCGGACCCAACCGTCCCAACTACATGCACCACATGACCGCCAACTGGAGCCCCATCGCCCAGGACGAGCGCCACCAGCTGTGCTTCGGCGTGTGGGGCACGGTCGGCACCACCGGTCGGTGGCCCCAGGTCGTGAACATGTGGGAGGAAGACGGCTTCGACGGTCTGGCCGCCGGCCTCGGCCACGAGCTCGGACGGCCCAGCCTCCAGGACGAGAAGCTCGAGAAGTGGTGGAACGAGGCCGCGAACTACCGCCGCGGCGGCTTCGACCGGGTGCTCGTCCCTGCGCCGTGGACCCGCACCATCGACGAGCTGTGCGCCGACGGGGTCGCCGGCGCGGTCTACGCCCACGAGACGATCCGGGTCGAGCCCGGCGGCGCCGACGACCACCTCTCCGCCGTCCGCGACGAGGGCATCGAAGCCCACCGACCCTTCGGATGGGAGCTGGTCGGCGCCTTCAAGTCCTCCATGCACGGCGACGACGAGTGCATCGTGATCTGGGCGATCCCGACGTGGCCGCACTGGGCCGAGTTCGAAAAGGCCGTCTACGCCGACCCGGCGCTCAAGGCCTGGCGAGACCGCCAGTGGGGGGCCCGTTCCTTCGAGCGCTTCTTGATGTGCGACGCGCCGACGGCGCCACTCAAGCTCGGTCGCCAACCCGCCCGCTCCGACCGCCACGAGGGTTGGTCCGACCTCTGATCGTCCCGGGGTCGCCGGGTCCGAGGTACAACAGCAGGGCCCACGACAGGAGGTCCCGGGTGCAGCTGCGAGATTCACCTTCCGACGCCGAGTTCCGGTCGGCCCTGCGAGCCTGGCTCGCCGCGACCGTCCCGACGCTCCCGCCCGAGCCCGACGACCACGACTGGCCGGCCCGTCGCGCCCACGAGGCCCACTGGCAGCGCCTCTTGTTCGACGCCGGGTACGCGGGCATCAACTGGCCCGTCGAGGGCGGAGGCAAGGGGGCCAGCCCGAGCGAGCACCTCATCTACCTGGAGGAGGCCTCGGCCGCCCACGCCCCCGAGGTGAGCGTCGGCTTCGTCGGTCAGATGCACGCCGGCCCCACCCTCATCGCCGAGGGCTCACCCGAGCAGCAGTCCCACCACCTGCGCGGGATCCTCACCGGCGAGCACGTGTGGTGCCAGGGCTTCTCCGAGCCCGGAGCGGGCAGCGACCTGGCCAGCCTCCGCACCCGGGCGGTACGTGACGGCGACCACTACGTGGTGAGCGGCCAGAAGATCTGGACCTCCAACGCATCGGTGGCCGACTACTGCGAGCTGCTCGTCCGCACCAACCCCGACTCGCCGAAGCACAAGGGCATCACCTGGCTCATCATGCCCATGGACCTGCCCGGGATCGACGTGCGACCGCTCGTCACCGTGCACGGCTCGGCCGAGTTCGCCGAGCTGTTCCTCGACGAGGTCAGGGTGCCGGTGAGCAACCGGGTCGGCGACGAGAACGACGGCTGGCGGGTCGCCAACGTCACGCTCAGCTTCGAGCGGGGCACCGGCTTCGTGGGCGAGATGCTCGACACCACCAACGTGATGCGCGACCTCGTGACCATCGCCCAGCGCACACCTCGGGGCTCGGGCACGGCATGGGACGACCCCGGCATCCGCCGCGATCTCGGGCAGATCGCGGCCGAGCTCGACGCCCTGTGGGCCTACACCAAGCGCAACGTCTCAGCCGGCGCCAAGGGCGGTCTGCCGATGGGGGCGGGCTCGGCCTTCAAGCTCTCCTACGCGGGCGTGGTGCACCGCCTGGGTGACCTGGCGCTGCGCATCCTCGACCGGGCCTCGCTGGCCATGGACGACCTCGACGGGCTGCCCACCGCCGCCCAGGTGCACAGCCGCCTGCACGCGTTCGCCATCTCGCTCGGTGGCGGAACGTCCCAGATCCAGCAGAACATCATCGCCGAGCGCGTGCTCGGCCTCCCCAGGGAGCGCTAGTGGACCTCGATCTCGACGACGACCAGCAGGCCCTTCAGGAGATGATCTCCCGCTTCGCCGCCGACCGCTTCGACATCGACTCGGTCCGGGCCTTCGCCGAACCCGGCGGCTTCGACCGGGCCGCCTGGACCGAGATGGCCGAGCTCGGAACCTTCGGCATCGCCCTTCCCGAGGATCAAGGTGGCGTGGGCCTCGGCACCATCGACGCCGTGCTCGTGCACGAGTCGCTGGGCGCCGGGCTCGTGCCCGGTCCCCTCGTCGCCGCCACCCTCGCCGCCGGCCTCGTCGACGGCGTGGTCGACGGGAGGGTGGTGCCCGCCGTCCTCGAGCGCCCGGCCCACGGACCCATCGTCGTCGAGCACCTCCGGGACGCCGACGTGCTCCTGGTCATCGACGAGGGTGGGGTTGCTTCGGTGGAGGCCTCGTCGGTGAGCGGAACCCTGCTGTCGCACCCCACCGATCCCATCACTCCGGTGACGCTCCTCGATCGCGTCCCCGAGGGCCGGCGCATCGCCGGACCCGAGGTCGCCGACGCCTGGCGTCGCACCGGCTCGGTGCTGGCGTCGGCGCAGATGGTGGGCCTGGCCGAGGCCTCGACGCGAGTGGCGGTGGAGTACGCCAAGGAGCGCCAGCAGTTCGGCAAGCCCATCGGAACGTTCCAGGGCCTCAAGCACCTGCTCGCCGACTGCTTCATGCGTACCGAGGTGGCTCGCTCTGCGGTGTGGAGCGCCGGGGTCACCCTGGACGAGCCCGAGGTCGGCGATGTCGACCGGTCGGTGGCCTCGGCCCGGCTCATGGCCGCCCGGGCGGCCACCGAGAACGCCAAGACCGGGATCCAGGTCCATGGCGGCATGGGCTTCACCTGGGAGGTCGTCGCCCACCTCTACCTCAAGCGGGCATGGGTGCTGGAGACGCAGTTCGGCTCCCCCGACGACGCCGCCGAGCTCGTCGCCGCCCACGTGGCCCGCTGACCCCCACCCGCTTCCCGCTTCCCGCTTCCCGCTTCCCGCTTCCCGCTTCCCGCTTCCCGCTCCGCCAATCTGATGCGGATCTCGCGTGCTCTGGCACGCGAGATGCGCATCGTTTCGGCCCTCCTCCAAAAACGATGCGCCCGACGCGTGCCATGGCACGCGAGATGCGCATCGTTTGATGGAGGAGGGGGTGGGCTCAGGCGGTGAGCTCGTGGGCCTCGGCGGGGCCGCCGTCGATCATCTCGGTCAGGCGCCCGAGCGCGTCGGTGATCGACCGGTGTTCGCCCGACGTGGCACCGAGGGACTCCTCCCAGTCGTGCAGCGCCCGATTGACGCTGGTGGCCAGCGCCACGCCCTCGGGCGTGGCCTCGACCACGACCCGGCGCCGGTCCGACGGATCGGGCAGCCTCCGCACCAGACCGGCGCGCTCCAGCCGGTCGAGGGTGAGCGACATGCCACCGGTGGTGCGGCCGAGCACGTCGCAGATGGCCGTCGGCGCGCTCCGATGGTGAGGCGATCGCCGAACCACTCCGAGCACCAGGTAGTCGGCCACGCTGATCCCGGCTGCGCCGGTGATGGCACCGAGCACGCGGTCGACGGCCACGTTCAGACGCACGACGTGGCCGAGCAGCCCCTCGGTGTCGCCCACCGGCGAGACCTCCGCCATCAGCGATCGATGCCGAAGCGACCGAGGCCGTAGGCGGCGATGGCGTTGCCCCGCAGGACCTTGTAGCAGTCCTCGGCGTTCATCCCGGCCGCCGCGAACAGGTCGTGGGCGACCTTGCGGGAGTGCGGGAAGGTGCCGTCGGAGTGCGGGTAGTCGGTCTCGAAGAGGATCTGGTCGACCCCCACGTCGTCACGGCACTTGAGTCCGTGCAGGTCGTCGAAGACGCAGCCGAAGACCCGACCTCGCGCCTGCTCGCTCGGGGCCACCTTGATGTGCTCGATGTCGCCGCGACCCTCGCGCCACACCGAGTCCATCCGCTCGAGCTGGAACGGCATCCAGCCGACCTGGCTCTCGGCGAAGGCGATCTTGAGCTGGCCGAACTTCGACAGGGTGCCCGAGAAGACCCAGTCGCACAGCGAGCCCTGCGCGTTCTGGGCGTACAGGGACATGGAGGTGGCCAGCGGCGCGTCGGGCGAGGTCGAGGGCATCGACGACGACGACCCGATGTGCATCGACACCGTGGTGTCGGTCTCCTCGCAGGCCTCCCACAACACGTCCCACTCGCCGCTGTAGAGCGACGGGCAACCGAGCTTGGACGGGTTCTCGGTGAAAGCGATGGCGTGGCTCCCCTTGCCGGCGCAGCGGCGCACCTCCTCGGCCGCCAGCTGGGGATCCCACAGCGGGACGAGGGTGAGGGGGATGAGGCGCCCGGCGCCCTCGCCGGCGCACCACTCGTCGATCATCCAGTCGTTGTAGATGCGCAGGCAGGTGAGGGCGAGCTCCTTGTCGGAGCGCTCGAGGAACCCCTGACCGGCGAAGCGCGGGAAGATGTTCGGGTAGTTGATGGCGGCCTGCACGTGGTTGGCGGTCATGTCGGCCAGCCGGGCGGCCCGGTCGTAGGTGCCGGGCCGGAAGTCCTCGTAGGTGGCCGGGATGTTCTTCTGCTCCTCACGGGGGATCCCCGCCGGAGCATGGAGCAGCCCGGTGGGGACGACGAGGTCGTCGAAGAGCCAGATGTCGCACCAGTGGCCGTCCTCGACGTTGCGCTCGAACCCGTAGTGGCCGCCCTTGAACTCGAGCCGGACCTTCTCCCTCACCGTGCGGGGCCCCCGGTCCCGCAGCGACGCCGGGAGCTCTCGCTGCCACAGGTCCTTGGGCTCCATCACGTGGTCGTCGACCGAGATCATGAGGGGCAGATCGGCCTCGGCCGGGGTCACGTCGTTCGCCATGGGAGTCCTCCTGGATGCGGATCCGCATTCTACCTTTGGTGAAAGTTACTTTGTCAAGCGCTACTTGGCCGGCGGGTCGGCCCGGCGCGACGAGGCCACGTGGTGGAGGGCGATGGCCGCGGCATGGCCCACGTTCAACGAGTCGACGCCCGGCGTGATCGGGATCCGCACCTGCTGGTCGGCCACACCCAGCGCACCGGCGGACAGCCCCGGGCCCTCGGCGCCCACCACCACCGCCACCCGATCGGCGGCACCCACCACCACCTCGTCGAGGGACACCGAACCCGACCCCGGCGTCAGGGCCAGGACCCGAAAGCCCGACGCCTGGAGAACGGCCAGTCCCGCCGGCCACGTCGACGCCCGGTGCACCCGGAGCCGCAGGACCTCACCCATGGAGACCCGCACCGAGCGCCGGTAGAGAGGATCGGCGCACCGAGGCGACAGCACCAGCGCGTCGACGCCGAGGGCCCGGGCACTGCGGGCCATGGCCCCCAGGTTCTCGTGGTCGTTGCCGTCCTCCAGCACCAAGACGGTGCGCACGTCGGCGTCGATGGCGTCCACGTCGACCACCGGGAGCCGCCGCCCCAGGGCGAGGACGCCACGGTGCACCGGAAAGCCCACCACGGCATCCAGCACCGGCCGAGCGACCACCAGCACGGACAGACCCACCAGGGCGGGGGCACCGACGGCCTCCTCGAGGGCCTCGAGGCGCTCGGGCGTGACCGCCACCGAGACCACTGGATAGGGCGACTCGAGAAGCCGCCCCACGACGGCCAGCCCCTCGGCGACGAACATGCCGAGGCTGTCCTCCGCCGCTTTCCTCAGATCGGGATCGCGCAGGTCGCGGTAGCCGGCCAGGCGCGCATCGGCGGGGTCCGAGAGCACGGTCGTGGGCACACCCGATCCTCCCCCGGAACGCCTCGGGACGGAAAGCATTGCGAAATCGCTACAAGTGCGCTGCAATCTTGCCCAAGCGCGAAGGAGGTCGGGGAATGGGGTTGGCGCAGCTTCTCTATGACGCCCTGGGCGGATCGCTCCCGATTCGTCTCGAGTTGTACGACGGCAGCACGGCTGGTCCCCCCGACGCCAAGGCACGCCTGGTGGTCAAGTCCCGCGACGGGCTGGCCCGCTTCATCAGTCGTCCGGGCGAGCTCGGCATCGTCCGGGCCTACGTCTCGGGCGACGTGGATCTCCAGGGTGACCTGTTCGCCCTCCTGGAAGAAGCGGCCAGCATCGACATCGGGCTGCGCACCATTGACCCCGTCGCCGTCGTGCGCCTCCTGCGGGCCACCGGCATCAGCGTGCTGCGCTCACCCCCGCCGCCCCCCGAGGAGGCCCGACTGTCGGGCGGGCTCCACACCCGCAATCGCGACCGCGAGGCCATCTCCCACCACTACGACGTCTCCAACGATTTCTACCGTCTCGTCCTCGGACCGTCGATGGTCTACTCGTGCGCCGTCTGGGACGACGAGACCGACACCCTGGAGGAAGCCCAGGCGGCGAAGCTCGACCTGGTGTGCCGCAAGCTCGCGCTCGAGCCGGGCATGCGCCTGCTCGACGTCGGCTGCGGATGGGGCGGCATGGTCATCCACGCCGCGGAGAACTACGGGGTGGACGCCGTCGGGATCACGCTCTCGCGCGAGCAGGCGGACCTCGCCACGCGCCGGGTCGAGGCGGCCGGGCTGTCGGATCGAGTCGAGATCCGCCTGCAGGACTATCGCGACGTCTCCGACGGCCCCTTCGACGCCATCAGCTCCATCGGCATGTTCGAGCACGTGGGCCGCAAGCGGATGGACGAGTACATCCGGGACCTCTACGACCTGCTCCCTCCGCAGGGGCGCCTCCTGAACCACGCCATCAGCCGGCCCGGCTACCCGCAGGGCGACTCGGCGATGGGCCGGGCCCGGGCCCTCACCCGTCGGCTGGCCACCGCGGTCGGGTCCGACCACACCTCGAAGATCGACAGCGACCTCATGCGTCGCTACGTCTTCCCCGACGGCGAGCTCCACGAGGTCGGCGTGGTCGTGTCGATGCTCCAGGAGAACGGCTTCGAGGTTCGTCACCTCGAGTCGCTCCGCGAGCACTACGCCCTGACCCTGCGCAACTGGGTGAACAACCTGGAATCGCACTGGGACGCCGCGGTCGAGCAGGTCGGTGAGGCCCGGGCCCGGGTGTGGCGCCTCTACATGGTGGCATCGGCCATCACCTTCTCCATGGGGGGCGTGCAGGTGCAGCAGGTCCTCGCGGTCAAGAGCACCGACGGCGTGAGCGGCCTCCCGCTGCGTCCCGCCTACTGAAGCCCGTCGGCTGGGGCCCCGGCCGACGGCGGTGTAGAACCAGGCCATGGACCACGTCGCTGACCTTCGCCGCGAGGGCTCCGCCTTCGCCGCTGCCGCCGAGGCCGCAGGCCTCGATGCCGCCGTACCCTCGTGTCCCGAGTGGGACGTACGTCGCCTCGTCCGGCACCTGGCACGGGTGCACCAGCGCACCGAGGCGGTGGTCCGGGGCAACCTCATGGCCGCCCTCCGGCCCGGGACTCCTTCACCGACTTCGCCCGGGACGAACGCCTCTTCGACCAGTTCCGGGCCCAGCTCGAGGTGACTGGCCGACACCCTCCAGCTGGCCGACCCGACGGACCCGGCCTGGAACTTCACCGGCCGGGACCTCACCGTGGCCTTCTGGCTGCGCCGCATGGCCAACGAGACCACCGTCCACCGTTGGGACGCCCAGACGGTGTCGGGCCGGGCCGACCCCATCCTCGCCGGGCTCGCCGTCGACGGCATCGACGAGATGCTCACCGTCTTGTTGCCCATGCAGTCACACACCCAGGCCCCGACGCTCAACGCCACGGTCCACCTGCACTGCACCGACCACGAGGGTGAGTGGCTCGTGACCTTCGAGAACGGCCGGGCCACCACGATCCGCGAGCACGCCAAGGGCGACCTGGCCGTACGGGGGCCGGCGGCCAGCGTCTACCTCTGGGCCTGGAACCGCCGTCCCATCGGTGACGGAGAGCTCCAGGCCTTCGGCGACGAGAGCCTCCTCGACGCGTGGGCCGCCATCGGCCTCTGATCCCGGCCGACGTCAACCCCGCAGGAAGGTCCACCAGACGCTGGCCGAGACGGTGACCACGGTCAGAGCCAGCCCGCCGAACAGGATCGGCTTGGAGATGTTCCCCTCTGCGTCGGACGGGATGCGGGCCCGGACCTTGTCGAGCAGACGGCGGGCGAAGGGGACGTCCTGGGCCAGGATCGCCAGCCCCGCGGCCACGACCACCAGTCCCGGGCCGGGGAGCACGAGCAGGAAGAGCCCGGCGATGGTCACCATCGTGCCCACGACGACGCGGCCGGCCCGGAACAGCAGGTGGCGCTTGGCCTGTTCCTCGGTCTCCTCCCGCTCACCGGTCTCCATCTCGGCGGCGACGGCGTCGCGTTCGAACCCCTCGAAGGCCTCGCTGAAGCGCTCGCGGCGGTCCTCGGCCATCAGTGGGTCCCGTCGGTCGATGCCGGTACGCCGGTCACCCGCACCCCTGGCGGCGCGGAGACCGCGGAAGATCGGCGAGCGATCAGCCGGGCCCCGAGCTTGCGCAGCTCCTCCAGCCACAGGACCAGCGAGGCCACGGCGGCGCAGGCGGCCCATTGGGCCCAGGTGAGGTGCTCGGTCCCGAACAACGACTGCATCAGGCTCCACGAGCTGGCCAGCACCTGCAGCACGATCACCCCCGCCACCACCGCCCACAGACGCCAGTTGGTCAACGAGTACCGGGAGAACACCGACTCCGTCTCGGTCCGGGCGTTGAAGACGTTGAACATCTGCTGGAGCACGAACGTGGTGAAGGCCATGGTGAGGGCGATGTCCTCGGTGTAGGTGTCGCGGCCCCACACGAAGAGCCCGAGCGTGCACCCCGCCATCACCAGTCCGATGAACACCAGCCGGGAGATGCGCCGCAGGCTCAGGATCGACGCACTCGTCGACACCGGCGGGCGGTCCATCACCCCCGGGGCGGGCTGGTCGACGCCGAGCGTCATGGCCGGCGGACCGTCGGCGATGAGGTTCACCCAGAGCACCTGGATCGGGGTGAAGGGGACGGGCAACCCGATCAACGACGCGCCCAGGATGGTGGTGATGGCGCCGAGGTTGGTGGCCACCTGGAAGCGCACGAACTTGACGATGTTGTCGTAGATGGTGCGTCCGCGTTCGACGGCTCCGACGATGGTGGCGAAGTTGTCGTCGGTGAGCACCATGTCCCCGGCTTCCTTGGTGACCTCGGTACCGGTGATGCCCATGGCCACCCCGATGTCGGCCCGCCGGAGGGCGGCGGCGTCGTTCACCCCGTCACCGGTCATGGCCACGATGTGGCCCCGCGCCTGGAGCGCCTCGACCACCCGCACCTTGTGCTCGGGAGACACGCGGGCACAGACACCGATCCCGTCGATGGCATCGGAGAGCTCCTCGTCGGACATGGCCGAGAGCTCGTCGCCGGTGACGACGCGACCGTCGATCCCCAACTCGGCGGCGATGGCCCCGGCGGTGGTGGCGTGGTCGCCGGTGATCATCTTCACCTCGATGCCAGCGGTACGGCAGAGGCGGATGGAGTCGCGGACCTCGGTACGGGGCGGATCCACGATGGCGACCAGCGCCTCGAGGACCAGCTCGGCGATCCACGAGTCGGGGTCGACCACGGCCCCGTCGACCAGCGCCTCCTCCGCCGGTATGCGACGGGTGGCCAGGGCGAGCACCCGCATTCCCTCCGACGCCAGACGGTCGTTGTCGGCCCGTCGGGCGCTGCGGGCCTCGTCGGTGAGGGGCCGGACCTCGCCGTCGCCGTCGACGTAGTGGGTGACCTGGTCGATCAGCACGTCGGGCGCACCCTTCACGCAGACGAGGACGTCGCCGCCGTCGGCGTCCGGATCGGCCCGGTGGAAGGTCGCCATGAACTTGGTCGCCGAGTCGAACGGCACCTCGCCGAGACGGGGGCGCCGCTCGCGCGCCTCGACCGCGTCGATCCCGGCCTTGGCCGCCACCACGACCAGAGCCGCCTCGGTGGGATCCCCGACCACCTCGGGACCGTCCGGGCCGTCGGACACGACGGCGTCGGCGCACAGGGCCGCCGGGAGGAGGGCCGACGTGAGAGCGCCGGCGGCGATGGCCGCTCCGTCCGGGTCGGCGAAGGACCCCTCGACGGCGTAGCCCTCACCGGTCACGGTCCAGGCCGCTCCGCCCCGGACGACCTGGCGGGCGGTCATCTGGTTGAGGGTCAGGGTGCCGGTCTTGTCCGAGCAGATGACCGACGTCGATCCGAGCGTCTCCACCGAGTGGAGCCGCTTCACGATGGCGTGCTGCTTGGCCATCCGGGAGATGCCGATGGCCAGGGTCACCGTGACCACCGCCGGCAGGCCCTCGGGGATGGCGGCCACGGCGAGGGCGACGGCCCCGAGGGCGGCATCGGAGAACTCCGCGCCCTGGGCCATCTGCAGCACGAACACCACGCCGACGGCGACGGCGGCGATGGCCGCCAGCCGCTTGCTCAGCCCGTCGAGCTGGCGCTGCAGGGGTGTCGGACCGGGCTCGGCCGCGTTGAGCAGCTCGGCCACCCGGCCCATCTCGGTGCCCATGCCGATGCCGGTCACGACGACTTCGGCCCGGCCTCGCACGACGGTGGTGTTCATGAACACGACGCCGTGACGATCCCCGAGGGGGGCCTCCTCGGCCACCGGCGCACCGACCACCTTGTCCACCGCCACCGACTCACCGGTGAGCGAGGACTCGTCGACCGAGAGGTTGGCCGCCAGCACGAGGGTTCCGTCGGCCGGCACCCGGTCGCCTGGTTCGAGCAGCACGATGTCACCCGGCACCACCTCGTCGGTGGCCACCTCGACCGTGCGGCCGTCGCGCCGGACCCGGACACGAGCCACCAGCATCCGTTCCAGGGCGGCCAGGGCGTCGGACGCCTTCGCCTC
This sequence comes from uncultured Actinomycetes bacterium, assembly GCA_963793025.1. Lineage (GTDB taxonomy): Bacteria > Actinomycetota > Acidimicrobiia > Acidimicrobiales > Acidimicrobilacustridaceae > CAWBYL01. The sequence goes on along the minus strand of CAWBYL010000002.1, from coordinate 418,777 downwards.
CTGGGCGTAGCCGAACACCGCGTTGATCAGGAGGACGGCGGCGATCACGATCGGGTCCTTGACGTCACCGAAGGCTCCGGCCAGGACTGCCGCGCCGGCCAACACGTAGACGATCCCGCTCCGGAACTGGTCCACGAAGAGCTTCCAGCGGGGCCGGCGGGGCGGCTCGGCCAAGCGGTTGGGGCCGTGCTCGGCCCGGCGTTCGGCCACCTCAGCGCGGCTCAGTCCCCGGGACGGGTCGACGGCGAGGCGGGCGACGACGTCATCGACCGTCCACGTGTGCCATGGGGTGCGATCGGGCACGGAGCTCGGGATCGGCGGGGTGGACTGTTGGGGCGGGGGGACCACGAGCGCTCCGGTCAGGTCGAAGGGACGACTGAAGGACGACGAGGCCCGAAGACGTCGCGGTCCGACCGGAGGTCTCCCCCACCCGTGAGAGCCAGCGGCACCGGGAGGGACGACCCGCAGGTCGGACCGCCGTGATGACGACACCGCTGTGACGGGGTACTCCCCTCACTGGCGCCAAGTATGGCGCGGTGGTGCGGTGTCTCCAACCCTGCACCGCGAAACGACGAGGGTCAGCCCACCAGGAGCCGGCGCACCTCGTCCTCGGAGTCGACGGTGACGAGCACCAGGACCTCGTCGCCGGCGCCGAGGACGGTGTCGCCGCGAGGTACCACCAGGTGGTCGCGGCGCAGGACTGCCACCACCGTGGAGTCTCGGGGCAGACCGAGGGCCTTGATCTCCTTGCCCTCGGCGGGCGAGTTGGGGGCGAGGGTCACCTCCGACAGCCGGGCCCGGTCGTTCTCGAACGACAGGAGCCGCACGAGCGAGCCCACCGACACCGCTTCCTCCACCAGGGCGGTGAGCAGGTGCGGGGTGGACACCGACACGTCGACGCCCCAGCTGGCGTTGAACATCCACTCGTTGGACGGGTTGTTGACGCGGGCGACGACACGGGGGACCCCGAACTCCTGCTTGGAGAGGAGCGAGATCACGAGGTTGTCCTCGTCGTCGCCGGTGACGGCGACGACGACGTCAGCGCGGGCCGGATCGGCCTTGGCCAGCTCGGAGACCTCGCAGCCGTCGGCGTTCAGCCAGGTCACGCCGGCGGGCTCGCCGGAGGCCTGGGCCCGGGCCACCCGGTCCTGGTCGACCTCGACGATGAGGACCTCGTGGCCCGCCTTCTGCAGCTCGGTGGCGATGTACGTGCCGACGTTGCCGCCGCCTGCGATCACGACGCGCATCAGTGACCCCCTCCGTGGACGGCTGGTGCCGCCGCCAGTCGTCGATCGAGCTCGTCGATGCGGTCGCCGGCCACCGCGACCCACACCACGTCACCCTCCTGGGCGAGCACGGCGGGGGACACGATCTGAGCGACGCCGAGGCGGGTGAGCGCCGCGACACGAGCGACGCCGTCGCCCTCGATCCCGACGAGCGGTTGGCCGGCCCACGCCGGGGGCACGAGCCGCTCGACGAGGCAGACCTTGGCGCTGGGGTCGATCCACTCCACGCCGGCGGTGTCGGTCTGGATGCGGCGGAGCACCCGTTCGATCGCCCAACCGACCGTGGCCACGGTGGAGATCCCGAGGCGCTCGTAGATCGCCGCCCGACGCTGGTCGTAGATGCGGGCCACGACCCGCTCGATGCCGAAGAACTCACGAGCGGTCCGGGCCACGAGGATGTTCGAGTTGTCCCCGTTCGTGACCGCGGCCAAGGCGTCGGCCCGCTCGATCCCGGCGGCCACCAAGCGGGTGCGGTCGAAGCCGACACCGACGATGGTCTCGCCCCGGAAGTCGTCAGGGAGGCGGCGAAAGGCCTGAGGCTTGCGATCGATCACCGCCACGGTGTGGCCCTGGCTCTCGAGGGTCGCGGCGAGGCCTGAGCCGACGCGACCACAACCAACAACGACGACGTGCACTGACGTCACCACCTCCTCGCGCCCGAGGTGGGCACGGCGAGCGATCCTACGACCGCGGAGGCGACACGAGAAAGCCCGGCGGCGATCATCCACCCACGAAGCTCCCCGGGTGGAGCACTAGCTTGGCCGACGTCTCCGTCGTCCTCAGGGAGTGAGCGTCGTGCCCCTTCAGCCCCAACCGTCCTCCCGTCCCCGGTCCGACCTCCTGGTGATGTTCGGCGCCAGCGGGGACCTCGCCCTGAAGAAGCTCTTCCCCGCGGTCTACCGCCTCCAGGGCCGGGGCCTGCTCGACGTCCCCGTCGTGGGCGTCGCCCTCGACGACTGGACCGACGACGACCTGCGGGCGAGAGCGAAGGAGGCGATCGTCGGAGCCGACGAGGATTGGGACGAAGGGACCTTCGAGGCGCTGGCGGCCAAGCTCCACTACGTATCGGGTGACTACGCCGACCCCGACACCTTCGCCCGGGTGAAGGCGGCGGCGGGCGCGCCGTCCCACCCGATCTTCCACCTGGCCATCCCGCCGTCGATGTTCGCCACGGTGGCCGAGGGGATCGCCGGGGCGGGCCTGGCCGACGGCGCCCGCCTCATCGTCGAGAAGCCGTTCGGGCGCGATCTGCAGTCGGCCAAGGATCTCAACGAGACGCTCCACGCCCACTTCCCGGAGGCGGCGATCTTCCGGATCGACCACTTCCTCGGGAAGGAGGCGATGCGGAACCTGCTCATCGCCCGCTTCACCAACGCCATCATCGAGCCCCTCTGGAACCGGACCCATGTGGCGGCGGTGAAGATCACCATGGCCGAGGAGTTCGGGGTGGAGGACCGAGGCGCCTTCTACGACTCGGTCGGCGCCATGCGCGACGTGATGCAGAACCACCTGCTCCAGACCGTGGCTCTGTTCGCCATGGAGCAGCCGGTGAACGAGCACTCGAAGGCGCTGCGCGACGAGAAGGGCAAGGTGCTCCAGGCGTGCCGCACCGTCGACCCGGCTCACTTCGTGCGGGGCCAGTACGACGGCTTCCTCGACGTCCCCGGCGTGAAGGCGGGCTCCGACACCGAGACGTTCGGGGCGTTCCGCCTGGAGATCGACTCTCCCCGCTGGAGCGGAGTGCCCTTCTTCCTCCGGGCGGGCAAGGCCCTGACCAAGACGGTCACCGAGATCACGATCCAGTTCGCTCCGCCGCCCCGGCCGCTGTGGATGCCCGACCACGCCCACCTGCCGCCCAACTCCTTCCGCATCGAGATCAAGCCGGAGAACTTCACCGCCCTCACCTGGCTGCACAAGGAGGCGGGCGACTTCATGATCCCCGAGGCCATCACCCTGGCCCCGCCTGCCGACCAGCGGGGCGACGTCGGGCCCGAGCCCTACGAACTGCTCATCCAGGAGGCCATGATCGGCGACCCCACCCTCTTCGCCCGGGAGGACTCGATCGAGGAGTCGTGGCGGATCGTCGACCGCATCCTCACCGAGTACCCGCCGGTCGAGACCTACCGGCAGGGTTCGTGGGGACCGACGGGTTCCAGCAAGCTGGTGCGCGGCCACGGCGGCTGGCCGGGCGAACCTCCGGGGGGCTGACGCCGTGGAACCTGATCTCTTCGTCATCCGCCACGGCGCCACCGAGTGGAGCGTCAACGGGCGCCACACCGGCCGCACCGACATCCCGCTGCTCCCGGAGGGCGAGGACCAGGCCCGGGCCACGGGCCGACTGCTCGACGGGCGGCCGTTCGCCCTGGTCCTCACCAGCCCGCTGAAGCGGGCCCGCCACACCTGCGAGCTCGTCGGCTACGGGGAGCAGGCCGAGGTCGACGACGACCTGCTCGAGTGGGACTACGGCGACTACGAGGGCATCACCACCGCGGAGATCCGCGAGACCGTTCCCGGCTGGACCGTCTGGGACGGCGAGTGCCCCGGCGGCGAGACCATCGCCCAGGTGGCCGCTCGGGCCGACCGGGTGATCGCCCGGGCGAGGGCCGCCGACGGCGACGTCGCCGTCTTCGCCCACGGGCACATCCTGCGGGTGCTCACCGCCCGCTGGTGCCAGCTCGACCCGACCGAGGGACGCCGCTTCGTGCTCCAGACCGGGACGCTGAACCAGCTGAGCTGGGAGCACGACGCCCCCGGCGTCCTGCGCTGGAACGCGACCTGAGCCGACGGCCTCAGCGTCCCCGCCACGACGACGAGCGCGACATAACGTCCGCCTGACGTACTCGTCGAAGCCGGGGGGCAGCGTGGCCACTGAGACTGCAGTCGAAGCGCGCGGACAAGGGCGCGCCGCCCATCGGGTCGGGCCGTGGCTGGTCATGGTCGGCGTGGTCATCATGTTGGCCGGCCTGCTGTTCGGCTACGACCAGGGCGTCATCTCCGGAGCCATCGAGGGGATCCAGAAGGACTTCCACGTCGGCACGACGATGACCGAGGTGATCACCAGCTGGGTGACGCTCGGCGCTCTGGTCGGCGCCCTCATCGCCGGTGGGATGGCCGACCGCTACGGCCGACGCATCACCATCTTGTTGGCCGCCGCGCTGTTCACTGCCGGGGCCGCGGTCGAGGCCTTCGCCCCCGGCACCGCGATCTTGGTCATCGGGCGCCTGATCGTCGGCTTCGGTGTCGGCGTGGCGTCGGTCGCCGCCCCTCTGTACGCCGCCGAGCAGGCTCCCTCGCACCTGCGAGGCCGGTTCGTGTCCACCTACCAGCTCGCCATCACCATCGGCATCTTCATCGCCTACCTCGTCGACCAGGCCCTCACCAACGACGACCGCTGGCGGGTCATGCTCGGCGTCTCGGCCGTGCCCGGCGTGCTGTTGCTGCTCGCCATGCTCCCGATGCCCGAGTCCACCCGTTGGCTCGTGCGCGCCGGGCGGCGCGACGACGCGGCCCGCTCCCTGACGAAGGTCCTCCCCCACATCGACGTCGACGTCGAGCTCGACCGCCTCGAAGAGACGGTGGCCGCCGAAGAAGCCGACCGGGCCCGGTGGCCCGAGGTCTTCTCCCGGGCGGTGCGCAAGCCCATGAAGGTCGCCGTCGGACTGGCCGTGTTCCAACAGATCACCGGGATCAACGCCATCATCTACTACGCCGACAAGATCTTCGCCGAGGCCGGGTTCTCCACCCCCGCCGACCAGGCGGCCGCCACCACCTGGGCCATCGGTGGCGTGAACGTGCTGGCCACGTTGATCGCGGTGGTCTACGTCGACCGCTTCGGTCGACGCCCGCTCCTGTTCGCCGGGCTCGTGGGCATGGCGGTCAGCCTCACGACGGTGGGCATCGCCTTTTCGTTCATGGACGGGGCCGACACCAGCGGGGCCGGCGCCGGGGGACCGACCACGGCCGGCATCATCACCCTGGTCGCCCTCGTGGTGTTCATCATCTCCTTCGCCTTCTCCCTCGGGCCCATCACGTGGACGGTGATCAACGAGATCTTCCCGGGCCGGATCAGGGGTCGAGCGGTGGCCACCGCCACCGCGGTGAACTGGGGGTCGGCGTTCCTGGTGAGCGAGTTCTTCCTCACCCTCATCGACCACATCGGCAACTCGGCCACGTTCTGGCTCTTCGCCGCCTTCGCCGCCATCGCCTACGTGTGGATCTGGAAGAAGGTGCCCGAGACCAAGGGGCAGACGCTGGAGCAGATCGAGCGCCTGTGGGACGCCGACGACCCGGTGGCCGCTCAGCGCGCCGCCGGCACGCTGTAGCGGCCACTCACGAGGATCGGGCTCGAGCCGTCCCGACGGGTGCGTCCTGCCCGACGGGCGACCCCTCGATGACCGGCGGACCGGCGGCGCCGTCGTCGGACGGGCCCGGGGCCGGCGAGCCGGCCAGCAACGGGTCCACGAAGGGCCCGCTGCGGGCGGCCAGCTCCTTGCACACCCGGTAGGTGAGGACGGCGGCGATCGGAGGCACGACGATCACCGCGACGCGCAAGGAGATGAGCACGGCGTTGACCGACAGGCCGAAGGTGGTGGCGATGAGGTCGTTGGAGGCCGCCACACCGAGGATCGTGTAGAAGGTCAGCGTCGACACCCCGAGCGCGGTGCGCACCGGATGGTCACGGGGCCGGTCGAGCACGTGGTGCTCCCGTCGGTCGCCGGTGACGCGCGCCTCCAACCACGGCCAGGCGTAGAGCAGGCCGAAGGTGATCGACGGCATCAGCACCCCGCCCCAGAACGGGTTCGGGATGGAGAAGCCGCCTCCCCGGAACTCCCAGTTGGGCATGAGGCGAAGCGCGCCGTCGGCCCAGCCCATGTACCAGTCGGGCTGTGACGCCGAGCTGACGTTCTCTATTCGGAACGGTCCGTACATCCACACCGGGTTGATCTGGGCCAACCCGCCGAGCAGGGCGAGCACCGCGGCCACCAGGAAGAAGAGCCCGCCGGCCTTGAACACGTAGGTGGGCCAGAGCCGCTCCCCCACCACGTTGTCGTCGGTGGCGCCCTCACCGGCGAAGTGGGTGTGCTTGTGCCGTACGAGGATGGCCAGGTGGACGCCGAGCAACGCCATGATCACCAACGGCACCAACAGCACGTGGATGATGAACAAGCGGGGGATGAAGTCGGCACCGGGGAAGTCGCCCCCGAACAGCAGGGAGGCGATCCACGGCCCGATCACCGGTATGGACAAGATGATCGAGTAGCTGACCCGCACCCCCGTGCCCGACAGCTGGTCGTCGAGCAGCGAGTAGCCGGCGAAGCCGTTGACGATGGCCAGCACGAACAGCGTGCACCCGACCACCCAGTTGATCTCGCGGGGGCGGCGGAACGCCCCGGTGAAGAACACCCGGCAGAGGTGGATGACGATGGCGGCGACGAACACCAGCGCCGCCCAGTGGTGGATCTGGCGCATGACCAGCCCGGCGCGGACGTCGAAGCTGAGGTCCATGGCCGAGGCGTAGGCCTGGGACACCTCGACTCCCCGAAGCGGTGCGTAGCTGCCGTCGTAGGTGACCGTCTCGGTGCTGGCCCGGAAGAAGAACGTGAGGAAGATGCCGGTGACCACGAGGACCACGAAGGAGTAGAGGGCGATCTCGCCCAACAGGAACGACCAGTGGTTCGGGAAGATCTTGGACAACGCCCCCTTGCCGGCGCGGGCGGCCCCGGTCCGCTGGTCGACCCAGCGCCCCAACCGGCCCACCCGGCTGCGCGCCTTGCGATGGCCCTCGTGGAGGACCTCGGGCGGACCCTGGGCATCGTCCACGACCATCGGTGTCGCCTCGTCGGTCACGAGCCGCCTCCCTCGGTGGTGGTCGGGTTGCGCCTGTCCCAGAGGCGCTGCTGGTCCCAGAAGCCCGGGCCGATCGGCCCCGAGAACGGTCCGGCGGCGATCACGTAGCCCTGGTCGTCGACGTCGAGCGGCAGCTGCGGGAGCGACGTGGAGGCGGGGCCGAAGATGGGCCGGCAACCGTCGTAGACGTCGAACGTCGACTGGTGGCACGGGCACAGCAGCTCGCCCAGCTGAGCCTCGTAGAGCCCGACCGGGCAGCCGGCGTGGGTGCAGATCTTGGAGTACGCGGCCAGGTCGCGCGGGGTCCAGCCCTCCCGGCCCGAACGAGGGACGTTGCGACCCGGCTGCATGCGGATCAGCAGCGTCTGGGCGAACTCGTCGGTGAGGTCGCCCTCGGGGAAGACGGTGAGGACGCCGTTGGTCTCGAGGTCGGCGGGGCGGATGGGTGTGCCGTCGTCGCGCACGAGACGGGTCCCGGCCTGGAAGGGCGAGTCGACGAGGAACGACGCGGGACGCGGACCCAGGGACCGGATCGGGAACAGGGCGGCCAGGCCGAGCGCTCCCCCGGCTCCGACCAGGAGCTTCACCAGCAGTCCCCGGCGCTCGAGCGTGTGCTCCCCCGACTCGAAGTCGTCGCGGAAGGCGTCGATCTCGGCCTCGCTCGAACCCAGCCGGCCCCGGGGCTCGACCTCGGGCCCGGCAGGAAGGAAGCGCTTGGCCCACATGACCATGCCCACACCGATGCCGCCCAGGGCCACGGCCAGGAAGATCCCCTCGAGCTGGGACTGGCCGCCCTGCCAGTACACCACGGCCAGGGCGAGGCCCGAGACGGTGCTCAGACCGAAGGCGATGGCCGGTCCGCGCTCGGGATGGCGCTGCGGGAGACGGGGCGGAGGGGGGACGTCAGGCATGGTTCCTCGTGATCCACCGGATGAACAACAACAACACGCCCAGCCCCACCAACCACGCCACGAAGCCCTCGGGCACGGGACCGGCCGAACCGAGCTTCAGTCCTCCCGGGTTCTCCGGCGACTGGAGGTACTGCACGTAGCGGACGATGGAGTCCAGCTGGTCGTCGGTGATGGTGTCGCGCCCGAACACGGGCATCTGCCCGGGACCGGTGCGCATGGCCTCGCCGATCTGGGTGGGCTCCACCGACAGGAGCGACGGCGCGTGGTTGCCGTAGGAGAGGGCGCCGCCGATGCCCGAGGCGTTGTGGCAGGCCGCGCAGTTCGCCCGGTACAGCTCGCCCCCCTCGGCCAGGTCTCCCTGGTCGGGTTGCACATCGGGGATGCCCGGCCCCTCGCCCAGGGTGGCCACGTAGGCGACCAGCGCCCGGATGTCGGCGTCGTCGTAGGCGACCGGCTTCACCGGGGCCTGCACCGCCGGCCCGGCGAGCGGCATGCGCCCGGTGCGCAGCTGGAAGTCGGCCGCCGCCGCTCCCGCCGCGGCCAGGCTCGGCCCGTTCTCGGTGCCTGAGCCGTCGGGCCCGTGGCACGACACGCACGAGTTGAGGAACAAGGCCTGGCCCTCGGCGACCAGGGCGGCGTCGTCGCTGCCGTCGGGGAGGGTGCCCCGGGTCGTACCCGTCGCCGCCGCGGTGGCGGTGGTGGCCGCCGGGGCGTCGGCGGCCAGGGCGTTGGTGACGCCGAACAGAGCACCGGCGGCCAGGAACACGGCGCCGAACACGGTCAGGAGGCGACGGGTCCCGTTCGTGGTCATGTCACTGCACCACGTAGATGACGAGGAACAGGCCGATCCAGACGACGTCGACGAAGTGCCAGTAGAAGGACATGACCCGCAACGTCTGGCCCGGTGGGGTGCGGCTCCCCGGACTGAAGATCACCCATCCGACCACCGCCATGGCGATGAGGCCACCGACGACGTGGGCGCCGTGGAAGCCGGTGAGGAGGTAGAAGATCGTGCTGAAGGCGTTGTCGTCGAAGGCGAAGGAGAGACCTGCGTACTCCGACACCAGGTTGGCGATGAAGAGCGTCCCGAGGGCGATGGTGACGACCAGCAGGCGGTAGGACTGCTGGAGGCGCCCCTGCTCGGCCGCCTTCACCGAGTAGTGGATCGTGACGCTCGAGAGGATCAGCACGGCGGTGGCCACGGCGGCGCGCGGCATGTCGAGCTCGGCCCCGTCCATCGGCCAGTTCCCGGCGTTCTCCGCCTTCAGCACGAAGTAGGCGGCGAACAGCCCGGCGAAGAACATGACCTCCGAGGCCAGCCAGATGATGACGCCGACGGCGAGCGGGGCCGTCCTCTCACCGCGCACCTCGAGAGCCCCGACGTCGCTCATCTGCGCCATCTTGTCAGAGGCGCGGGCCGTGGAGGCTCTCCAGCGGTACCGTCCGCTCATGGCTGCGCTCCCGCCGTTCGGCCTCGGGCCCGCGGCAACCCAGTGGGTCCTCGACCCCGGACCGGCCATCGGCGCAGCGGTGGGCGCCGGCGCGTACGTCTGGGGACTCCGTCGACTGAACAGCCGGGGACGGTCCTGGAGCCGCGCCCGCACGGCCTCGTTCGGCGCCGGGCTCGTGGTCATCGTGGTGGCCACCCAGTCCGGCCTCGGCGCCTACGACACGACGCTGTTCAGCGTGCACGTGGTGCAACACGTCCTGCTCGGGATGGTGGCGCCGTTCCTGCTCGCGCTGGGCGCACCCGTCACCCTGGCCCTGCAGGCGACCGACCGGACCACTCAGGTCACCCTGCTCCGCGTCGTCCGCAGCGCTCCGGCTCGCCTGCTCACCCACCCGGTGGCGGCCTTCTTGTTGTTCAGCCTCACCCTCTACGGCCTGTACTTCACGCCGCTCTACGAGCTCTCCCTCCACAACTCGTGGGTGCACTCGCTCGTCCATCTCCACTTCCTCTTCGCCGGGTCCGTGTTCTTCTGGGTGGTGATCGGACTCGACCCCGTGGCCCGCCGCATCCCGTACGGCGCCCGCCTCGGGCTCATCCTGCTCACCATCCCCTTCCATGCCTTCGTCGGCATCGCCCTCCTGCAGGGGTCCACGCCGATCGCCGGCGACTGGTACGCGGCAGCTCGCGACTGGGGCGCCTCGCCCATGGCCGACCAGCGCGCCGGTGGGGCGATCATGTGGGGCATCGGCGACGTCGCCGGACTGGCGGCCGGCGCCGTGGTGCTCGTGCAGTGGATGGCCCACCAGGATCGCGCCGACCGACGGGCCCGGCGCGGCGAGGAGCGCAGCGCCGCCGCCCGGGCCGGAGCCGGCACCGGCGACTCCTGACCGCCGGCGGAGACCACCCGGCCGCGTGCCCCGGCTGCCCTATGGTGTCGGCGTGCGGATCCGCAGCCGCGTCCTCGGGAGTCGGCCGGCGCAGCTCGGCGCCGCCCTCGTGGCCGCCCTCGTCCTGGGTGGCTGCAGCGCCACCTACGGTGCCCCCGACGCGGTCACCGAGCAGGGCCGCTCCACCCTCGTGTTGTGGCGCGTCCTGTTCATCGGGGCGGCGCTGGTCGCCGCCCTCATCTGGTTCCTCGTCATCTGGTCGGTGGTGCGGTACCGCCGCCGTCCCGACCAGCCGGCCAACCCACCCCAGCGGCAGTACAACATCCCGATGGAGGTCGTCTACACCGTCACGCCGATCCTGATCGTGGCCTTCCTCTTCGGGTTGGCGGCCTGGGCCACCCAACAGGTCGACTCCAACCGCGACCCGGAGCTCACGGTCCAGGTCGACGGCTTCCAGTGGCAGTGGCAGTTCACTTATCCCGAGCAGGGGGTCGTGGTCAGCGGCACCCCCGACGCCCGGCCGACCCTCGTGCTCCCCGTGGGGCGCACCATCCGGTTCGAGTTGCACGCCGACGACGTCATCCACTCGTTCTGGGTGCCCGAGTTCCTCGAGAAGCGCGACCTCATCCCCGGGGTCGACAACCACATCGACGTCGACATCACCGAGCCCGGTGAGTGGACCGGGCGCTGCGCCGAGTACTGCGGGTTCAACCACTGGCAGATGACCTTCGACGTGCGGGCGGTGCCGGCCGACGAGTTCGACGCCTGGGTCGCCCGGGCGGCGGCCGAGACCCAGCCCCTCGTCGCCGGCACGCCCGGCGGCGACGTGGCCCTGGCCGGAGCGACGCCATGACCGTCGTCGACGACCGTCCGGCGGCGGCGCCCGAGCCGGCCCCGAGCCACCCGCCGGCGCACGGACGCGAGCCCACCGGGCTGCTGCGGTGGTTCACCAGCACCGATCACAAGACGATCGGCCTGCCTACATGGTCACGGCCTTCGTCTTCTACCTCATCGGCGGGATGATGGCGATGGGCATCCGGGCCCAGCTCGCCCGGCCCGACCAGCAGCTCATCGACACCAACACCTACAACGAGCTGTTCACGATGCACGGCAGCGTGATGCTCTTCTTGTTCGCCGGGCCCTTCGCCTTCGGCCTCGGCAACTACCTCGTCCCCATCCAGGCCGGCGCCCGGGACATGGCCTTCCCCCGACTCAACCAGCTGTCCTACTGGGTCTACGCCACCGGCGGCGTGGTGATGCTGTCGGGCTTCCTCACCTCCGACGGCGCCGCCAACTTCGGGTGGTTCGCCTACACCCCGCTCTCCGACAGCGTCCGCTCCCCGGGACTGGGTGGCGACCTGTGGATCGTCGGTGTCGCCCTCACCGGCCTCTCGGGCATCCTCACCGCCGTCAACATCCTCACCACCATCGCCACCATGCGGGCACCGGGCATGACCATGTTCCGGCTCCCGATCTTCACGTGGAACATGATCGTCACCAGCGTCTTGGTGCTCATCTGCTTCCCTGTGCTCACCGCCGCCGGCGTGATGCTGTTCGCCGACCGCCACTTCGGCGGCCACATCTTCGATGCCGGCGGAGGCGGCGTACCCGTGCTGTGGCAGCACCTCTTCTGGTTCTTCGGCCACCCCGAGGTGTACATCCTGATCCTCCCCTACTTCGGGGTGGTCACCGAGATCTTCGCCGTGTTCTCCCGCAAGCCCGTGTTCGGCTACCGGGGCCTCATCTTCGCCACCTTGTCCATCGGAGCGTTGTCGGTGGGCGTGTGGGCCCACCACATGTTCGCCACCGGCGTGGTGCTGCTCCCGTTCTTCTCAGCCATGACCATGCTCATCGCCGTGCCGACCGGCGTGAAGTTCTTCAACTGGATCGGCACGATGTGGAACGGACAGCTGTGGCTGGCCACGCCCATGTTGTTCTCCCTGGGCTTCTTGTTGATGTTCGTCCTCGGTGGCGTCACCGGCGTGATGCTGGCGTCACCGGCGTTCGACTTCCACGTCACCGACAGCTACTTCGTGGTCGCCCACTTCCACTACGTGTTGTTCGGGGGGTCGGTCTTCGCCGTGTTCGCGGCGATCTACTACTGGTTCCCGAAGTTCACCGGGAAGCGCCTCTCGGAGGGGTGGGGCCACGTCCACTTCTGGATGATGTTCGTCGGGTTCAACATGACCTTCTTCGTGCAGCACATCCTGGGCCTCGAGGGCATGCCTCGTCGGGTGGCGAGCTACACCGAGGCCGACGGCTTCACCACCTTGAACACCGTGTCCTCCATCGGGGCGGCCATCCTCGGGTTGTCGACCCTGCCCTTCCTCTGGAACGTGCTCCGCACGTGGCGCCGCACCGACCTCCCGCCCGTCGGTGACAACCCGTGGGACGGGCAGACGCTCGAATGGGCGACGCCGTCGCCCCCGCCTCCCGGCAACTTCGTGGGGCCGCTGCCTCCCATCCGCTCGGAGCGCCCGGTGTGGGACGCCAACCATCCCGAGTGGCAGTCCGTCCGCCACGAACCGCGTCGGCGACGCGAGGTCCTCCCCGCCGAGGCGCTCGCCCCGAGCGGCCGTCCCTCGGTCTCCGACGAGACGCTCTCGGACCCCAGCGGGGGTGAACCGTGACCGGCCCGGACGAGGAAGCGATCACCGACGCGGTGCCCGCCACCGACACCGACACCGTGGTGCCCACGGGCAGCCGGCTCGTCGAGCCTCAGAGCGGGATACCCACCGAGTCTCGGGTGTTCCTCAGCTTCGCCCTGTTCTACATCGTCATCGGCACGATCTACGCCATCGTCTCCGACGGCGAGTGGGCCGGGGTGGCCCTGTTGTTCTTCGCCGCCGTGTTCGCCGGGATGGCCGGGCTGTGGTTCATCGGTGGCCTCGGCCCCGTGCAGCGCGACGTCGAGGAGATCGAGAGCCAGGTCGGGGACGGTGAGGTCGGCGACGACGACGCCGAGCTCTACCTCCCGATCACCAGCATCTGGCCACTCGGTATGGGTTTGGGGGCGGCACTCACCGGCGCCGGGGTGGCGGTCGGTTGGCCGCTCCTGTTGCCCGGAGTGGCGCTCCTGGCCCACAGCGTGATCGGCTTCGCCTCCCAGAGCCGTCGCCGCGACCTGGGCTGAACGCCCGGTCGCGCCGACCGACGACTGCCGGAGATCCCTGTGCCCCAAGCTGTGATCGTCGACGTGATCCGCACGCCGTGCGGTGGCGGGAACGGTTCGCTCTCCGGGTGGCACCCCGTCGACCTGGCCGGTGAGGTGCTGCGGGCGCTGGTGGAGCGCAGCGACGTGGACCCCGCCCTGGTCGACGACGTCGTCATGGGGTGCGAGAGCCAGGTGGGGGCGCAGGGCTTCAACGTCGGCCGCAACGCCGTGCTCGCCGCCGGCTTCCCCGACACGGTGCCGGCCACCTCGATCGACCGCCGCTGCGGATCGTCTCAGCAGGCTGCCGCCTTCGCCGCCCAGGCGATCATGGCCGGAGTCCACGACATCGTCATCGCCGCCGGGGTCGAGGTCATGAGCGTCGTGCCCCAGGGCGCCACCTTCGGACAGGGGGTGGGAACTCCTTTCGGGCCGCGCGTCGAGGCCCGCTTCGCCGCCCTCGGGGGACTGATACCACTGGGCATCGCCGCGGAAAGGGTCGCCGAGCGGTGGGAGCTGACTCGTGACGACCTGGACGCCTACGCCGCCCGTTCCCAGCAGCGGGCGGCCCGGGCCCGGGACGAAGGACGCTTCGCCGGTGAGACCCTCCCGGTGATCCGGCGCGCCGCAGAGGGCCAAGGAGGCCGGCGGGCGGCCGGAGAGCTCCAGCACGACGAGGCGATCCGTGAGGGCGTCACGGCAGCCGACCTGGCCGGGCTCCGGCCGGCCCTCACCCCCGACGGCGTGGTGACGGCAGGAAACGCGGCGCCCATCGCCGACGGTGCGGCGGCCGCCCTCGTCACCAGCGACGTCATCGCCGAGCACCTCGGATTGCGGCCGCGGGCTCGGTTCCACGCCTTCGCCCTGGCCGGGGTCGACCCCCGGGAGGCTCCCGCCGCCACCGTCCCGGCCACCCGACGGGTGCTGGAACGGGCCGGGCTCGACCTCGACGACATCGACCTGATCGAGATCCACGAGGGGTTCGCGTCGGCGGTGCTGGCATGGGAGCGCTCCCTGCACCCCGACATGGCCAAGGTGAACGTGAACGGGGGCGCCATCGCTCTCGGTCACCCCGGCGGCGCGTCCGGCGCTCGCATGCTGGCCACGCTGGTGAACGAGCTCGAGCGCACGGGCGGCCGGTGGGGACTGCAGACCACGGCCGAGGAGGGCGGGACGGCCAACGCCACCATCGTCGAACGCCTCGGCTGAACCCCCGGTTCGCGGTGGGAGAGCCACCCTCGGCGCTCTACGCTGGCGGGCGATGAAGCGCAGCCGAGACGGCATCGTGAAGCACCCCGTCATGGACGGGCTCGTCGTGCTGGGGGCGGCCATCGCCCTGATCGCCGGCTACGGAGTCGTGTCGGTCGTGGTCGCCGCCGCCGCCGCCTGGGTGATCCTGCGCCTAGGCATCATGATGCTCGGCGGCCTGGCCCGGCCCGTCCCCGAGCCTCCCCCGCAGGCGAGCTGCGCAAGGTGAAGATCGGCTACCGCTGCGAGATCTGCGGTGCCGAGCTACGCATGACGATCGCGCCGGACGCCGACCCGGAGGCCCCTCGGCACTGCCAGGACGAGATGACGCTGGTGACGCTCCCCGACCTCTGAACCGGTCGTCCACAGGCTGGGGACAGCGTTGGGGAGAGTTACGTGGCTGTAACTCGCGGTCCACCCGGCGTCCACGATCCAGACCCCTCGCGAACGCCGGTCGCACCGTCGTTGACGAGCGCCGCCGGGAGGCGCACGGTGGACCCAACCCGCCACCGACGAGAGGGGAAGGCCATGTTCGTCCAGGTCATGGAGGGGAAGGTCGCCGATCGAGCCGGTCTGCGCCGTCAGATGGACCGCTGGGACGAGGAGCTCAAGCCCGGTGCGGTGGGCTACCTGGGCTCTACCGGGGGTGTCACCGACGCCGGTGACTGCATCCTGGTCGCCCGCTTCGCCACCGAGGCCGACGCCCGCCGCAACAGCGACCGACCCGAGCAGGGGGCCTGGTGGGACGACACCGAGGCCTGCTTCGACGGACCGGTGCGCTTCCACGAGAGCACCGAAGTGATGGTGATGCGCCACGGCGACGCCGACCGCGCCCGGTTCGTGCAGGTCATGGAGGGTCACGTGACCGACATGGTCGAGGCCCGACGGCTGCAACAGGACGCCGACGAGGTGCTGCGCACCGCCCGCCCCGACCTCATCGAGACGATCACCGCCTTCTTCGACGACGACCGCTTCGCCGAGGTCGCCTACTTCACGTCGATGGAGGAGGCCCGGCGGGCCGAGCAGTCCGAGATGCCCGACGAGCTCCGGGCCGACTTCGAGCGGTTCCAACGGACCATGGCTGTCGACCGGTGGTTGGATCTGCGCGAGCCCTGGCTCACGTCGGCCTGAGCGGGGCGCGGCCTCGGGAGCGGGTCAGCGGTACTGGGTGGCGGCGACGATGCCGCCCAAGATGAACCCGAGGCCACCGAGCAGCCACCAGTTGCTGGCCGCACCGGGGAGCAGTACGTCGACGTAGTGCAGGAAGATCACGACCACACCGAGCAGGAACAGCCCGAGGATGACCGCAGGGAGCCACGGAGGGCTGACCTTGGCCGATCGGGGCACTGGCGGCGTGTACCGGGTTGAGGCGCCGGGGGGGCGGTGATCGGGGTCGTCCTTGCGCGGCGTGGGGCCGCCCTTGGGCGTGACCCGCCCGCCGGTGCGGCGGGTGGAGGCGGGGCGTTTGCTCGAAGCCATCGCCGCCGAGAGTAGCGGCCCGGGGGCAAACCCCGGGCGGCGGCGCGCCCCCCGGGCGGTAACGTCGACCCTCCATGGCCGCCCGGATCCTCGTGCTCGACAACTACGACTCGTTCGTGTTCAACCTGGTCCAGTACCTGGGCGAGTTGGGGGCCGACCCGATCGTGCACCGCAGCGACGCCCTCACCGTCGACCAGATCGTCGAGCTCGAGCCCGACGGCGTGCTCATCAGCCCGGGCCCGGGGCGCCCCGAAGATGCCGGGCTCTCCAACGCGGTGATCACCCGCCTCGGGGGTCAGGTGCCGGTGTTCGGCGTGTGCCTGGGCCACCAGTGCATCGGCCAGGTCTACGGCGGCGACGTGGTGCGGGCCCCGCAGATCATGCACGGCAAGACCTCCCTCATCCACCACGGGGGCGCCGGTGTCTTCACCGGGCTCCCGGAGCCGTTCGAGGCCACCCGCTACCACTCGCTGGTGGTCGACCGGGAATCGGTCCCCGAGGTGCTCGAGATCACGGCCCACACCGACGATGGGCTGGTCATGGGCCTTCGCCACCGCGAGCTCGACGTCGAGGGTGTGCAGTTCCACCCCGAGTCCATCCTCACCGCCAGTGGACACCAGTTGGTGGGCAACTTCCTGGAGCGCTGCGGACACTGAGTCCGGACCGTCGCCCCTGCGCTTCTGGCTGACATCGGCGACGTACGTACGTCAGCGAGGTCGGCCAGAACGGGTGGGAGGGTGGGCTCAGGGCACCTTGGTCGTGGTCGTCGTGCTCGACGAGGACGTCGTGGTGGTCGGCGTCGTCGTGGTGGTGGTGCTCGTCGTCGTCGGGGGCGGACCGGTGGAGACCGCGATCTGGACGGTGGCGCCCTTCGGCAGCGGGGTCCCCGCTCCGGGGTCGGTGCTGATGACATCACCCACGGGCACGGTCGTCGACGACTGCTGCACCGTCCGCACGGTGAAGCCGAGCTGGCCGAGCTGGTTGGACGCCGACGTGGCGCTCTGGCCGACCACGCTCGGGACGGTCACCTGCGTCGGTCCACTGGAGACGGTGATCCGGACGGACGAGTCCTTGGCCAGCTGGGTGTCGCCCACCGGCTCCTGGGAGAACACGATGCCGCTCGGGACGATGTCGTTCTCCACTTGGATCGGGTCCGGGATGAAGCCGTTGGTGCGCAACAGCGACTCGGCCGCGGCCTGGCTCTTGCCCACCACGTTCGGGACGGTGCCGTCCCCCTTGCCCTGGCTGACGATGAGCTCGACGGTGGAGCCCTCGTCGACCTTGGTCTGGGGCTTCGGGTTCTGGTCGAAGACCTCGTCGGCCGGGATGCTGTCGTTCACCCGGTAGGTGGCGTTGACCTTGAAGCCGCTGCTCTCCAACATGGCGGTGGCCTCGGCGACGGGGCGGTTCTGGACGTCGGGCACGGCCACCTGGGGGGTGGCCTTGCCGATGTTGGCGCCCAGGATGAACAAGATGGCGCCGACCAACACCAGCAGGAGGACGAGGAGGCCCACGTAGAGACCGGTCCGCTTCTTGTCCTCCGGCGGAGGGATGTAGGGGACCCCGCCGGTGACGGGATCGACAGGACCGGTCGGACCGCCCACGCCACCGGCGACGGCGGCCGCGGGGACGGCGGTGGTGGCGTCGGCGACCGCGGCTCCGGCCACCAGACCCGCGGCGGCCACGCCGGCACCCCCGAGGGCCAGGACGGGGCCGCCTTCGAGGAACCGCCGCAGGTCGCCCCGGAGGTCCTCGGCCGACGGGTAGCGGTCGGCCGGG
This sequence comes from uncultured Actinomycetes bacterium, assembly GCA_963793025.1. Lineage (GTDB taxonomy): Bacteria > Actinomycetota > Acidimicrobiia > Acidimicrobiales > Acidimicrobilacustridaceae > CAWBYL01. The sequence goes on along the minus strand of CAWBYL010000002.1, from coordinate 400,739 downwards.
TCCTTCTCCAGCAGCTTCATGTCGATGGCCGCCAGCGCCGGGGGCACGTTGGGGTTCACCTCTCGGGGTGAGACCGGCGCCTCCTGCACGTGCTTGTAGGCGATGGCCAGCGGCGTGTCGCCGGCGAACGGGGGACGCGACGCGATCATCTCGTAGAGCACGCAGCCGAGCGAGTACAGGTCGGAGCGGGGGTCGACGTTGTGCCCTTGGGCCTGTTCGGGCGAGAAGTAGGTGGCCGTCCCCATCACCGCGCCAGCCTGGGTGAGGTTGAGGGTGGCGTCGCTGGCCGAGGACGCCTGGGCGATCCCGAAGTCGGCCACCTTCACCTGGCCGGTGGGGGTGATCAGGATGTTGCCGGGCTTGACGTCGCGGTGCACGACGCCGTTGCGATGGGCGAAGGCGAGGGCGGCGGCCACGTCGGCGGTGACCTCGGCGGCCCGGTCCGGGTGCAGCGGGCCCTCGCTGCGGATGATGTCGGAGAGCGGCCGACCCTCCACGTACTCCATGACGATGAAGTACGTGTCGTACTGCTGACCCCAGTCGTAGACGGCCACGATGTTGGGGTGGTTGAGGTTGGCGGCGGCCTGGGCCTCCCGACGGAAGCGCTGCACGAAGGCGTCGTCACGGGCGTGCTCGGCGAAGAGCACCTTCACCGCCACCGGCCGGTCGAGCAGGAGGTCCCGGGCCAGGTACACGTCGGCCATTCCCCCGCGAGCGAGCTTGCGGTGCAGCTCGTAGCGATCGTTGAAGACGGTCGGGCCGGCGGGGGTGTCGGTCATACTGCGGCCACACTACCGAGGGCCCGGGCCCCGCCCGTAGCACCGCCCGGGCTCAGTTCCCCTGCGCAGTGAGGGCGGCCTGCATGACGGCCCGGGCGATCGGGGCCGCCACCCGGCCGCCGGTGGCCTCGCTCCCGCCCGACTGGTCGAGGACCACCACGGCCACGGCCACGGTGGCCGGCTGGCCCGGAGGGCCGGCGAAACCGATGATCCAGGTGTGGCTGCGGGGCGGTTCGGTGCCGAGCTGGGCGGTGCCGGTCTTGCCCCCGATCTCGTACCCGGGGATCTGCAGCCCGGTGGCCGTGCCCCGGGCGGCCACGCCCAACATGTCCTGACGCAGGATCTCGGCCATGTCCGCGCTCATCGGCGTCAGCCACGCCGACTTGGAGTACTCGTCGATGACCTGACCCTGGGAGTTGCGGATCTCGGTCATCAGGTGGGGCTTCATGATGGTGCCCCCGTTGGCCACCCCGGCGGCGACGAGAGCCATCTGCAGTGGGGTGGCCTGGTTGTCGCTCTGCCCGATCGAGGCCTGGGCCAGCTTGGGCGGGTTGTTGCCCACGTCGGTGGGGAACACCGACTTGGCCGGATCCGGCAGGTCGATCGGCGGGGCGGCGTTGAAGCCCCACGACCCGGCGCCCGACAGCATGTCGGCGGGACCGATGGTCGCCTGGCCCATCTCGGCGAAGGCCGAGTTGCACGACACCCGCAGGATGTCGGGGAGCGTTCCGCCGCACACCTCGCCACCGAAGTTGCTGATGGCCAGGTTCGTCTGGGGCGGGGTGTAGCTGGTGGCGAAGGGGTAGCGGGGCTCGTCGTTGGTGACCTTGCCGGTCTGCAGGCCGATGCCGGCGGTGACCACCTTGAAGGTGGACCCGGGGAAGTAGCGGTCCTGGTACTGGTGGGCCCGCATCGGGGCCCCGGGCGCCTGGTTGTAGAGCGTCCACGCCGCTTCGGAGATGTCGCTGTTGACCGAGCTGACCAGGTTCGGGTCATAGGAGGGGAAGCTCCAGAAGGCCAGCAGCTCGCCACTGCGGGGATCGATGGCGACCACCGAGCCCTCGCGGTCGCCGAGCTCGTCCCGGGCCACCTGCTGGACGTCCTTGCGGAGCGAGACGGTGACGTTGCCGACGTTCTCGCGCGCCACGAGCAGGTCGGTGAAACCCCGCACCTGCTGGTTGAAGGTGGTGCCCTGGAGCTCGGCCGAGTACTGCCGCTCGAGCCCCGTGGCGCCGTAGCGGAACGAGAAGAAGCCCGTGGACTGGGCGAACAGGTCACCCTCGGGGTACTGCCGCACCCGTCCGAACTCCGACTCCACGTCGGAGTTGGGCACGCTCTGGGCGATCAGCACGCCGTCGGCGGTGCTGATCGAGCCCCGGGGCCGGTTGAAGTCACGGCGGACCTGGGCGGTGTTGAGCGGATCCGAGTCGAGACTCGGCTTGTCGACGACCTGGATCCAGTTGAGCTTGGCGAACACGGCGAGATAGAGCACGACCATGCCGATGCCGAGGCGGCGGATGCTGCGGTTCACGCCGTCGCCGCCTGGACCCGGCGACCGGCCCGCCCTCGGGCGTTCTGGTCGCTGATGCGCAACAGGAGGGCGATGAGCACGTAGTTCACGACGAGGGAGGACCCCCCGTAGGACATGAACGGGAGGGTGACCCCGGTGAGCGGCAGAAGTCGGGTCACACCGGCGATGATGATGAACGCCTGCAGGCCGAGCAGGAGGGTGAGCCCGGTGGCGAGGAGCTTGTCGAAGGCGTGGTCGGCCCGGGCGGCGATGCGCAGGCCGGAGCCGACCATGAGCAGGAAGGCCATGATCACGAGAGCCCCGCCGAGGAGGCCGAGCTGTTCGGACACGACCGCGAAGATGAAGTCGCTCTCGCTGGCCGGGATGTAGACGTCACTACCGAGACCCAGGCCGGTGCCGGTGATCCCGCCGAAGGCCATGGCGAACAGACCCTGGACGAGCTGGTAGCCGCTCCCCTGCGGGTCCTTCCACGGATCGATCCAGATGTCGACGCGCTCCTGCACGTGCCCGAACGCCCGCCACGCCAGGTACGCGCCGGTGGCGAAGAGTCCCCCGCCGATGACGAGGAACGACGCTCGCCCGGTGGCGACCCAGATCATCACCACGAACAGGGCGAAGAACAGCAGCGAGGACCCGAGGTCCTTCTGGTACACCATGACCAGCACGGTGACGGCCCACGCCACCAGGACCGGACCGAGGTACTTGGGGTCGGGCAGACGAAGCGGTCCCACCTTCCAGACGCTGGTGGCGATGACCTCGCGCTGGTCGGCGAGGTAGGCGGCGAAGAAGATGGCGAGGAGGACCTTGGCCACCTCGCCGGGCTGGAAGTTGATCGGACCGAGGGACACCCAGATCCGGCTCCCGCTTCCCCGGTCGGTGCCCAGGCCGGGCACGAGAGGTAGGAGCAGCAGGCCGAGACCGAGGGCGGCGAAGGTGTAGCGGTAACGCAGGAGGGACTGCGGGCGGCGCACGAACCAGAGAGTGGCCACGAAGGCGGCGATCCCGATGGCGGTCCACACCGACTGTTGCCGGGCGAGCACCTCACCCGACGGGGAGCTCGGGCCGTCGGGGAGACCGGCGATGACGACGTAGCCGATGCCGTTGAGCAGTGCCGCCATCGGGAACAGGATCGGATCGGCCTCGGGCGCCAGCCGCCGCAGGGCGACGTGACCGCCGAGGAGCAGACCGAGCACGATGACGAGGAACGGGATGATGTTGGCCGGGAGCTGGGCGGCCGAGCCGAGGCTGGCCAGCACGTAGGCACCGGCGGTGATGACGACCACCAACAGCATCAGGCCCAGCTCGGTGTTGCGCCGGTAGTGCACGAGGCGCTCTACCCCCCACCCGGCGCGGGGTCCGTGGGTGCGGTCGGCGCCGTCGGATCGAGGGGGAGGGTGGTGGTCGTCGAGGTGGTGGTCGTGGTGGTGGCCCGCCGGGCCACCTCGGCGAGGTTGGCCACGTACTCCTGGGCGTCGGCCAGGGTGGGCTCCTCCACTCCCGCGTGCACGGCGTCGAGCTGGGCGGCGGGGACGTCGTCGATCGAGAGCTCGGTCGTCTCGGCCAGCTCGGGTTGGATCCAGAGCACGCCACCGGGCTTGCCTCGGTAGATCGCGACCTGCTCGCCGTCGATGCCGACGTAGTAGGTGCTGCGGCCGCTGTAGACCACGAAGCCGAAGGCCACGGCGATGATGGCCACGAAGGCCACGAGGAACAGCCCGACGCGCCAGGTGAAGATGCGCCGCTTCTCGACGGCGACGACGACGCCGGCCTCCACCCCGTCGTCGTCGGGTCGGGCCCGCTTCCGACGACGCCGACGCGACGACGTCTCGTCCCCCGCGTCCGGGTCATCGGCCTGCTCGCCGTCGACGCCGGCCATCACCGCGGCGTCACCAGCGGTGACAGACGAGGTGACCCGCTCGGCGGTGGAGGCGACCGCCGGGTCACGCCCGGCGTCGTCGACCACGTCGACCACCACGCAGGAGATGTTGTCCCGTCCACCCGCTTCGTTGGCCAGCCGGACCAGCTCCCGGGCCGCTTCCTCGGGGTCGGCCAGGCGGCGAAGGGTGGCCGACACCCGGTTGTCGTCGACCTCGTTGTAGAGCCCGTCGGAGCAGATGAGGTACCGGTCGCCGACCACGGGGAGGATCTCCCAGGAGTCGACCATCACATTGGAGTCGATGCCGAGGGCCCGGGTCACGATGTTGCGCTGGGGATGAACGGCGGCCTCGGCCCGACTCAACCGGCCCTGGCGCTCGAGGGTGGCGACGAGGCTGTGGTCCTCGGTGATCTGGGTGAGCTCGCCCTCCGACATCAGGTAGAGGCGGGAGTCGCCCACGTTGACCACGGCGATGGCATCGCTGCCTTCGACGTCGACCAGCGCCATGGCGCAGATCGTGGTGCCCATCCCGGCCAGGTCCACATCGGCCGACGAGCGCTCGACCAGCACCCGGTTGGCGTCCTGCACGGCGCCCACCAGCACCTCGGTGCCGGCCGAGGCGAACTCGTCCTGGAGGGTCTCGATGGCCAGGTGGCTCGCCACCTCTCCGGCCTTGTGCCCGCCCATCCCGTCAGCCACCGCGAAGAGACCGTCGACGGCGAGGATCGAGTCCTCGTTGGCCTGACGGACCCGTCCCGTCTCGGTGACGGCGCCCCACGCGAAGCGGGTCACCGCAGCTCCATCACGGTGTTGCCGATCTGGAGGCGGTCACCTCGCTGCAGCACCATCGGACCCGAGACCTTGTGGCGGTTCAGCCAGGTGCCGTTGGTGGAACCGAGATCCTCGACCAGCCACTGGTCGTCACGGGTGAAGACGCGGGCGTGGATCTGCGAGGAGTAGGTGTCGTCGAGGGTGATCTGGCATCCGGCCGCCCGGCCGATCGACGCCTCGTTGTCGAGGGCGTAGCTGCGTCCGGCCTGGGCCAGGGGCTCGACCACGACCAGCTGGCGCTGGGCCTTGGCCGCTTTGGCCTGGGCCCGACGGTCGCGCCGGCGGGGCGTCGACGGCGCCACTGCGGCGGGGACACCCGCGGCCGGGCTCGGGGTCCGCAGCTCGGCCCACACCGCCCGCACCACCCGGAAGAAGAACAGGTAGAGCAGCGCGAGGAGGCACAGCTTCAAGACGAAGAGCAGCTGGTCGGACACGAGTCGCTAGCGCTCCGCCACTCAGGATGCCTGGAACGTGAGGCGGATGTTCCCGAAGCCGAGCTCGTCGCCGTCGTGCAGCTCGCGGTCGGTGACGCGTATTCCGTTCACCCGACTGCCGTTGGTGGAGCCGAGGTCGACGAGCACGAAGCCGTCGCCCCGAGGTTGGATCTCGGCGTGGCGGCGACTCACGTTCGAGTCCACGAGGGTGATCTCGCACTCGGGCAGCCGGCCGATCGACACCGTCTTCTCCCGCAGGACGAAGCGCTCGCCGTTGGGCAGCAGCAGGGAGCCGGCACCGCTGCCGCCGGGACCCTCCCGGAAGCGGGCCTCGATGGCGAAGGTACCGGTCCGCTGGACGGGTTCGATGGCCAGGTCCACGTCCACGGGGCCCAGGAAGGCGTAGCCCTCGTCGCGAGCGTGCTCCCGGGCGGCGTCGCACAGCTCCCGGGCGAGGGTGTCGGCGATGTCGACGAAGGCGTCGTGGTCGTCCGGCGAGATGTGGACCTCGAAGGAGTTGGGCGCCACCGTGCGGCCCCGTACGTCGACGGTGCGCTGGTCGTCCATCTCCCGCGTGAGCCGTCGGCCGATCTCGATGGGCCGCACGCCGCTCTTGAAGACGCGCGAGAAGACCCCTTCGACAGCGTGCTCCAAGCGACGTTCGAAGCCCTTGAGTCCCACGGATCGAGAGGTTACCGGTGCCGCTGGGGCCGGAGATGCCGTGCCCCCGTGCCCCAGACCCTCGGCGGGCATCCGATTCGTGGGCCTGCATCGGCGGCGGTAACCTTTCCGGGTTCCACACGCGCGAGTGGCGGAATTGGCAGACGCGCAGGATTCAGGTTCCTGTGTCCGAAAGGATGTGGGGGTTCAAGTCCCCCCTCGCGCACCACGGAGATCGATCGGGACACCCCAACGGTGTCCCGGCGATCTTCGACCGATGGCGGCGATCGCGGTCAGTCGGCCAACCGGGCGGGGAACCCTCCGGTGGCGATCGGCCCCCAACGGGTGGGCTCGATGCGGATGAGGGACTTGTCCTGGCGCTGCATGGCCTGGCGGTACTCGTCCCAGTCGGGGTGCTCCCCCGAGATCGACCGGAAGTAGTCCACCAGCGGCTCGAGCGCCGCGGGCATGTCCAGGACCTCGGCGGTCCCGTCGATCTGGAGCCACGGGTCGTTCCAGTCGTCGGACAGCACGAGCACGCTCACCGCGGGGTGGCGCCGGGCGTTGACCGCCTTGGCCCGATCGGGGTACGTCGCCACGACGATGCGACCGTCGTGCACGCCGGCGGCCACCGGCGACAGCTGCGGTGCGCCGTCGCCACGACGGGTGACGAGCACCATGCGGTGCCGGGGACGGGCGAACTCGAGCATCTCGTCGCGCTCGACGGGGACGGTGGTGGCGATCCGCGGGCTCATGGACCCAGCCTCGCACCACTCCCCCCGCCCCGCCGACGCGAACGGCCGAGCTACTTCTTCTTGCTCTTCTTGCCCTTCTTCTTGTTCTTCTTCTTGTCCTTCTTCTTGCCCTTCTTCTTGGCCATGGTCACCTCCCCCGCGGCGCGTGACCGGCCCCCGACCGGCGCTGGTCAACGTAGCATTGACGCCGCTCGACGTGCCTAGGATCGGGCGGGTGGCCGAGGACTCCCGCATCAGGCGGGCCGTCGACGCGCTCTCGGAGTTCGAGGGCGAGCAGGACCCGCTCCGTCGCCTCGACGCGGCCCGCCGGGCGCGCGAGGCGACCGCTCGCCTGGAGCGCGACCAGGTGAAGGCGGCCCGCACGGCTGGAGCGACCTGGACGGAGATCGGTCGGCTGTACGGACTCACGAAGCAAGGCGCCCAGCAGCGGTTTCGCGACGGCAGCTGAACCACCTCGCCCGCCCTGTCCGCACCGATTGCCTACGGTGTGCACTCCCGGCGACACGCCCCTCCACCGCGTGCGCCGCCACACGACCGCCACCACCCCGACCGGACCGAGATCACCATGACCGACGCACCCCGGGCCCCCGAAGGGGACTGGCTGGGCACCCCGTTCCTGCGGTTCGAGCGCAAGGACTCGATCGCCCTCGTCACCGTGGACCGGCCCCATCGGCGCAACGCCATGACGCCGGCCATGTACTTCGGCGTCCGCTACGCCGTCGACCACGTGAACCGCACGCCGGAGCTGGCCGCCCTCGTCATCACCGGCGTGGAGGACGTCTTCATCCCGGGCGGCGACCTCGGCGGTGACCAGGAGGACAGCTGGGCGGACCTGGCCACCCTCCTGCACCTGGACAACGTGCCCTTCGAGGCATTGCGCAACTCGGCCAAGCCGGTGGTGTCGGCGGTGAACGGCATCTGCCAGGGCGGTGGCCTGCTCATCGCCATGCTCTCGGACGTGACGGTGGCCTCCACCGCCGCCACCTTCCGAGCACCCGAGATCCTGCGAGGCATCGCCGACACCGGCTACGCCGCCGTCCTGCCCGGCCAGATCGGCATCCCCCGCGCCCGGGACATGCTCCTCACCGGACGCACCATCGACGCCGCCACCGCCCTCGACTGGGGCCTGGTCACCCGCTCGGTCGCACCCGGGCAGGAGGTGCCCGAGGCCATGGACGTCGCCGCCCAGATCGCAAAGGGTGCGCCCCGCGCCCGTCGGGTCGTGAAACGGGAGCTGAACCGGCAGTACGAGCGCATGGACCGCATGTCGATGGACGAATCGCTCTACGGCGACGAGGCCCTCGAGGGGTTCCACGCCTTCAAGGAGCGGCGCAACCCCACATGGGTCCCGGAGGACCTGCGCACCGACGGGCGCCTCTGAGCCCAGCCGTCTCCGCATCGCCGATCCCGTCGGCGCCGGTGGGCCGGCTACTTCGGGTCGAAGCGGATGGCCCCGTCGAGGCGGGCCACGTGACCGTTGAGGTAGTCGTTGGTCAGCAGGTGCTCGGCCAACCGGGCGAACTCCTCGGGCTTGCCGAAGCGCTTCGGGAACGGGACCTTGTCCTCGAACGACGTGCGCATCTCCGGCGACGCCTGCTCCCATGCCCGGGTGTGAATCGTGCCGGGAGCGATGGCGTTGACCCGGATGCCGGCCGAGGCGAGGTCGCGGGCTGCGACGATCGTCATGCCGATGATCCCGGCCTTGGCCGCGCCGTAGGCGAGCTGGCCGATCTGGCCCTCGTAGCCGGCGATCGACGCCACGTTGACCACGGCGCCGCGCTGTCCGTCCTCGTCGAGGGGCTCCAGCGCCGACATGGCCGAGGCGGCCAGGCGCAGGGTGTTGAAGGTGCCCACCAGGTTGAGGTCGACGGTGTCGGTGAAGAGCTGACGGTCGTGGGGCGTGCCGTCGCGGCCGATCGTGCGCTGGCTGGCCCGTGCACCTCCGGCGCAGGCCACCACGGCCCGGAGACCGCCGAGGGCGGTGGCGGCGGTCACCGCCGCCTGCACGTCGTCGTCGTCGAGGACGCTGCCCTCGGCGAACACGACGTCGGCACCCAGCTCCGACTGGATGGCTCGGCCCCGATCACCGTCGCGGTCGAAGAGCACGACCCTGGAGCCGTGCTCCACGAAGTAGCGCACGGTGGCTTCGCCGAGGCCGGAGGCACCGCCGGTGACGAGGACGGCCTGGCCCGTGAGCTCCATCAGGCGGTGGCCCGAGCCTGGAGCTCGCCCAGGTCGACCTTCGTCTTCTCGTAACGGCCGGCGTCGTAGGACCGCACCGACACGTCGTGCCCCGCCACCTCGTCGCGCAGTGCCTTCACGGTGCACTGCTCCTTCGGCCGGATCGAGAAGGGGTCGAACTGGTACCACTTCATGGCGTTCTCGTGGGTCATCTTGGCGATCTCGCCGTCGGTGACGCCGTACTTGGAGCAGGCCGTGGCGAACTCCTCGGGGGCCTCGGGCCACGAGGAGTCGGAATGCGGGTAGTCCATCTCCCAGCAGATGTTGTCGACGCCGATCTCGTTGCGCAGCTGGAGGCCGATGGGGTCGGCGATGAAGCAGGTCATGAAGTGTTCGAGGAACACCTCGCTCGGCACCTTGGAGCCGAAGTCCTGGCCGGTCCAGAGGTGGTGCATGTCATAGGTGCGGTCGAGGCGGTCGAGGAAGTACGGGATCCAACCCGTGCCTCCCTCGGACAGCGCGACCTTGATGGTGGGGTACTCCTTGAACACCCGCGACCACAGCAGGTCGGCCGCCGCCTGGCAGATGTTGAGCGGCTGGAGGGTGATCATGACGTCGATCGGGGCGTCGGGCGCGGTGATGGCCAGCTGGCCCGACGAGCCGAGGTGCACGTTGAGGATGGTGTCGGTGTCGACGATCGCCTTCCACATCGGATCCCAGTGCTCGCTGTGGAAGCTCGGGAGCCCGAGGGTGGACGGGTTCTCGGTGAAGGTGAGGGAGCGGCAACCCTTGTCGGCCACCCGGCGGATCTCGGCCGCGGTGAGCTCCGGGTCCCAGAGCATGGGGATGGCCATCGGGATGAAGCGCTCGGGATAGGCCCCGCACCAGCCGTCGATGTGCCAGTCGTTGTAGGCCCGAACCACAGCCTGAGCCAGGCCTTTGTCCTCGGTGGTGAGGAACAGCCGTCCCGAGAACGACGGGAACGACGGGAAGTTCATGGAGGCCAGGACGCCGCCCGCGCTCATGTCCTTCACCCGCTCGTGGACGTCGAAGCAGCCGGGCCGCATCTCCTCGTAGGAGGTGGGATCGACTCCGTACTCCTCCTTGGGCCGACCGGCCACGGCGTTGAGCCCGATGTTCGGGATCCGGGCCCCCTCGAAGGCCCACACGTCATCGCCCTTGTCGGTGCGGATGATGCGGGGCGCCCGATCGGCGTAGGCCGCCGGCATCCGTCCGTCGAACATGTCCGGTGGTTCCACCACGTGGTCGTCCACGCTGATGAAGATCATGTCGTCGACGTTCATGGCTCGTCCCCTCGAAGTCACTCTGGATGAAATATCCTAACGAGGTGAAGAGGGCGCGGTCAGGTCCGGCGGCGGGTCATCCCGCCCGGGTCGCGCCGAGCAGCTTCTCCCGGAGCGGCACCTTGGCGACCTTGCCCATCGGGTTCCGCTCGATCGCCTCCACCGGGACGATCTGCTCCGGGCACTTGTAGCGGGCCAGGCCCAACGCGGCACAGTGCGCACCGAGGGTGGCCACGTCGAGGTCCGCTCCAGGGGCCAGCACCACGGCGGCACAGACCCGTTCGCCGGTGCGGTCGTCGGGCAGACCGACCACGGCCACGTCGAGCACCGCCGGGTGGTGGAGCACCGCCTCCTCCACCTCGGTGGCCGAGATGTTCTCGGCGTTGCGGATGATCACGTCCTTGAGGCGACCCACGATGGTGATCCGTCCGCTCTCGTCGACGGAGGCCAGATCGCCGGTGCGGAACCAGCCGTCGCCGGCGAAGGCGGCGGCGTCGAGAGAGGTGTCGACGTAGCCGAGGAAGCACTGCGGACCCCGCAGCTGGAGCTCGCCGTCCACGATGCGGGCCTCGACCCCCGGGGCGGGAGGGCCGACGGTGGTGCCGATGAGCGGATCGTCGGGCCATTCGCACGTGGCGTTCGGGAGCTCGGTCAACCCGTAGGCACCGACGACCCCGGCCACACCGAACGTCTCGACGAGCTCTTGGTTCACGGCTCCGGGGATGGTCGCCCCGCCGCCCACACAGCCTCGGACGGCGGTGAACAACGGCTCGGATCCGTGGCGGGCCTCGGCGTCGAGGAAGGCGCGGAAGAACGGGGTGGCTGAGTTCAACATGGTGACGCCGTGCGCGGCCATCCGCTCGGGGGAGGTCATCGGGTCGAACGTGTCGAACAGGACGAGGCGCATGCCGGTGCGCAGCGCACTGGTGAGCATGCCCACCCCGCCGATGTGGGAGAACGGCCACGCCACCGGGTAGACGTCGCTCTCCCCGAACCCCAGGCGCTCGACCATCCCTGCCGGCGAGGCGATCACCGAGGCGTCGGTGTGGCGGACCCCCTTGGGGTCGGCGGTGGTGCCCGAGGAGTAGTAGATCCACCGGCACTCGTCTGCGTTCGTGGGGGGCGGGGGCAGGTCGGAGGGGTCGGCCGTGGGCAGGAGCAGACCGGCCCCGAGGTCGGTCTCGAGGTCGAGCGCCCAGGTGGTGAGGCCCAGGTCGTCGGCCATCGCCCGGTGATCGAACCCGCGCCACGTGGTCGCGGTGACGAACAGGGTCGTGCCGACCTGGCCGCTGATGTGGCCCACCTCCCGGTGACGAAGCACGGGGATGACCGGGTTCTGCACGACGCCGGCCCGGGCGCAGGCGCCCATGAGCACGGCCGCCTCCAGGGTCGTCGGCAACTGCCACGACACGACGCCACCAGGTTCCACGCCCGCTTGGAGCAGGGCTGCGGCCACCTGCTCGGCCGCATCGCGGAACTCGGCGGTGGTGAGCGTCCGACCGTGGTCGTCGGCGACCAGCACCCGTTCCGGCGCCTGGGACGCCACCCCGTCGATCAGTTCCCAGTACGTCTCCCCCATGCCCGACACCTTGACACGAACTCCTCCCCCGAAACGATGCGCAGACCGCGCGCTCCAGCACGCGCTCAGCGCATCAGAAGCCCGACGACGCCGAAACGATGCGCAGACCGCGCGCTCCAGCACGCGCTCAGCGCATCAGAAGCCCGACGACGCCGAAACCATGCGCAGACCGCGCGCTCCAGCACGCGCTCAGCGCATCAGATCGGGCGTGGGGAGGATCAGATGGGGGGTGGGGGAGAAATCAGTCCTCGGCGAGGGCGGCGTCGACCCGCTCGCCCGCCTCTTCGACGGTGACGTCCCACGAGACGGCGAGCTCGGACACGAGGATGCGCCGGGCCCGGATCTGCATCGCCTTCTCGGCGCTCGACAACGACGACGCCCGGTCGCGAAGGGCCAGGTTGCGGACCACCTCGGCGCACTCGTAGATGTCGCCGGACTTCATCTTCTCCTGGTGGTTCTTGAACCGCCGGGACCAGTTGGTGGGCACCCGTACCGAACGCACGGCCAGCACGGCCAGCACGTCGTCGACCTCCTCGAGGGAGATGGCCGGGCGCACGCCCAGGTCCTCGGCCCGGTCCTCGGGCACGGACACCTTCAGGGCGCCACCCCGCCAGGACTCGTCCCCCGCCGCCACGGAGAGCTCCAGGTAGTTGACCTTCTCACCGTCCACCGTGCGCACCGAGCGGCCCACGACCTCGGCGGTCCCGTGTGCGGGGTAGATGACCTTGGAGCCGACAGCGAATTCCATGTGTTCCTTCCACGACGAACAGCCCGTAAGTATGGCCAAAGACGCGCCGGCTCACACCTGGAGTGGCGCACGACCGCCACCGGCCCCGAATCCCGGGGCCTCCGGAGCGCCGGCTGGGTGGGTTCACGCCAGGCGGAGGACGCCACTGATGACGTCGACCCAGAGCGGGCACGGGCGAGACCGGGGCCCCCGACGAAGCCGATCCCGGGGCGCCGGATCGTCTCGGGATCCGAGCGATCCCGCCTCGGTCTTTCCGGAGGCGCGCCTGGTTAGGTATGCAGGGCGGCGCGTTCCGATCCGTCCCGGATCGGTCCTTCGGCAGCGTGTCCGCAGGGTCCACATCTGATCATGCTCCCCCTCTTCGCCCAGGAAGTGAACGTCGACAACCTCGACTCCGCCTTCCAGACGGACGGCATCGACGCCTGGGACTGGGGTCGGGCCGGGATCATCCTCGCCGTCGCCTTCGTGCTGGCCTTCGCCGTACGCCGCTTGGTGGCCCGCAGCGTCCGTCGGCGGGACGGCGCCGGCTTCGCCGCTGACCTGCTCGGCCGGCTGGCCGCCTACTTCATCGTCACCGCCGGGCTCGTCTACTCGCTGTCGGCGCTCGGGGTACGAGTCGGCCCGCTCCTCGGCGCTCTGGGCATCGTCGGCATCGCTCTTGCCTTCGCCCTCAAGGACATCCTCGAGAACTTCGTGGCCGGGATCATCCTCCAGATCCGTCGGCCCTTCCGCAAGGGCGACCAGATCGTCACCGGGGACCACGAGGGCAGGGTCGTGGAGGTCAACTCGCGCTCGGTCGTGATCGACCAACCCGACGGCACCCGGGTGGTGGTGCCCAGCTCGACCCTCATCACCCGACCGATCGTGAACCTCACCGGCAGCGGCGCCCGGCGCACCACCCTCGAGATCGGGGTGGCCTACGACACCGACCTGGTCCAGGCCCGGACGGTGATGGTCGACGTCATGCGGCGCTCCGAGCTGGTCCTCGAGGCTCCGGCCCCCGAGGCCCTGGTGTCGGAGTTCGGCGACAACGCCATCGTGATCGCCGCCCGCTTCTGGCACGAGCCCACGATCCGCAACATGTGGCGCACCCGCGACTCGGTCGCCGTGGCCATCAAGCAGGACCTCGATCAGGTCGGCATCGAGATCGCCTTCCCCCAGCAGGTCGTGTGGCTGCGGCGCAACGGCACGGAGGAGCAGGGCTGAGCGGCCGGCGCCCGCCCGGCTTGCACCCGCCGGCGCCACCGCGTAGCCCGGACCCCATGGCTCACGACGACGTCCTCAAGGCGATGACGTGCAGCCTGCGCGCCGGCGAGATCATGCTCGAGTCGAGCGTCTCGGTGTCCGAGGTGACCGACGCCATGACCCGTCTGACCAGGGCCTTCGAGCTGGACCGGTGCGAGGTCAGCATCACCTTGAACACCATCACCATGTGCAACCTGGCCACGGGCGGGGCGGACCCGGTCACCATGGTCAGGGTCGTGGACATCGGCGAGCCGAGACTGGACCGCCTGGCTGACATCGACGCCCTGACCCTCGAGGTCGAGCGCGACGAGGTCGGGCTGGAGGAGACGTACCACCGCCTCGAGGAGATCGACGAGGCGCCCGTCCCCTATCCCCGGTGGATGACCTTCGCGGCCAGCCTGCTCTCGGTGGCGGCGTGGGTGGTCTTCGCCGGCGGGGGCTTCGTGGCCGCGCTCGCCGGCGTCCTCGGCGCCGTGCTGATCGAACCGCTCACCCACCGCGTCGCCCGGTCCCGCATGCCCGTGCTCACCGGGACGTTCCTGGCCGCCATGGTGGTGGTGATCGTGCCCAACCTGATCCTGGCGACGGGCGCGCCCATCGCCCTCATCGCCGCCGTGGTCGGCGGCCTGTACCCGCTCCTGCCCGGTGGGGCGCTGGTGGCCAGCGTCACCGACGGCCTGAGCGGGGCCCCGCTGTCGAGCCTGGCCAAGGGCCTCCAGGCCGCCATCGTGGCCCTCGTCCTGGGTCTCGGCGTCGCCGTGGCCCAGATGATCGTCGACGGCCTCGGGATCACCGGCGACACGTCGGAGGTGGCCATCCCCTTCTGGGCCCAGACGATCGCTGCCGGTGTGGCCATCGCCACCCTCGCCGTGGCTCGGGGGATGCCCGTGCGGGCCCTGACCGCCACCACCGCCATCGCGGTGGTGGCCTGGCTCACCCCCCAGGTCGCGCCCGGCAAGGGCATCACCGTCATCGTCGCCATCTTCCTCGCCGCCGGCATCATCGGCCTCGGCGGGCAGCTCTTCGCCCGGCTCCAGAAGATGCCGGGCACGATCTACACGACGAGCGCCGTCTACGTGCTCGTGCCCGGAACGGCGATCTACGCCGCCATGAGCGCCTTCGCCGTGGGCAACAACGAGACCGCCGCCATGAACCTCGTCGACGCCCTACGGGTCGCCGCCGCCATCGCCGCCGGCATCGCCGTGGGCGTCGCTCTCGGCCGCTCGGTACCGGCGCCGCGTCCCCGTGTGGCCCTCTGGCGCCGCGGCCGCTACCGCTGACACCCCGGGCGGCAACGACATCGGCCCGCTCGGGTCCGGTGGCGTCACTGTCGGGGCGCCGGGACCGTCAGACCGGGTGGGTGGGGATCGGGTCGTTGGGGCCGCGAGCCTCGGGGTCGAGGCCTTCGATGCCGCGCAGGATGGCGATGCGCTCGGCCAGTGGCGGGTGGGTGTCGAACAGCCGACCGAACGAACCCCGCATACCGGTGGCCTGTCCCCGCTCCAGCGGCGACTCGATCCAGAGGTGGGCGGTGGCGGCCGAGGGATGGGCGACCACCGTCGTATCGGCCTCGAGCTTCTCCAGCGCACTGCGGATGCCACCGGGCTCCCGGGTGAGCTCGACGGCGCTGGCGTCGGCCAGGCTCTCCCGTTTCCGGGACAGAGCCGCCTTCAGCAGCAGGCCGGCGGGCACGGCGATCAGGTAGATCGCCAGGGAGAGCAGGAGGAGCATCCCGGCGCCGCCGTTGTCGTCCCGGCGGCGGCCCATACCGCCGAAGATCCCCATGCGCAGGGCGATGTCACCGATGACGGCGATGGCGCCCACGGCCAGCACGGCGAGGGTGGTGACGGCGATGTCGCGATTCTTGATGTGCGCCATCTCGTGGGCCAACACGCCCCGCAGCTCGCGCCGCGACATGATCGTGAGCAGCCCGGTGGTCACGGTGATGGCGGCGTGGTTCGGGTTGCGCCCGGTGGCGAAGGCGTTGGGGGCGGGGTCTTCCACCACATAGGTCTTCGGTAGCGGGATGCCCGAGGCGATCGCCATCTGCTCGACCAAGGCCCGCAGCTCGGCGTACTCCGGGCCGTCGGCCGGATGGGCCTGCACCAGGGTGAGCGCCGCCTGCGACGAGGCCAACCAGGCGAAGAGCAGATAGCCCAGCACGACGAGGGCCACCACCAGCAGGACCACGCCGTTGAATCGGAACTCGGTGGTGCAGGACTGCTCGGCCAATCCCGACGGACCCCGAACCGTGGTGCACTCGCCCTGTCGGGTGTAGGCGCCGAACACCCCGGCCACCAGGTTGGCCACCAGGAACAGCAGGGCGAAGGTGCCGGCCAGGATGACGACGCTGGCCCGGCGGTTGTGCCGCTGCTCGGAGATGAAGCCGGTGGCGTCGCTCATCGGAGGTCCGGATCAGCGTCGGGGGTGGCGGCCGGTCGGATCAGAACTGCACCTTCGGGACGACCCGGTCGGCCTCCTGGCCCTCGAACAGCTCGCGGTGGGGGAAGCTGCCGATCTTGGAGACGACGTTGCCGGGGAAGGCGTCGATCTTGTTGTGGTAGCTCGTCACCGAGTCGTTGTAGAACTGGCGGGCGTAGGAGATGCGGTCCTCGGTCGAGGTGATCTCCTGCTGGAGCTGCCGGAAGTTGGCATCGGCCTTGAGGTCGGGATAGCTCTCGGACAGCGCGAACAAGCGGCCCAGGGCCTCCGTGATGGGCCCCTCGGCGGCGGCCGCCTCGGCCGGGGTGTTGGCGGCCACGCCGGCGTTGCGGGCCTGGACGACGGCCTCGAGGGTGCCGCTCTCGTGGGCGGCGTAGCCCTTGACGGTCTCGACCAGGTTGGGGATCAGGTCGGCACGGCGCTTCAGCTGGACGTCGATCTGGGACCAGCCGTTGTCGACCTGGTTCCGCAGGCGGACGATGCCGTTGTACGACAACACCACCAGGCCGACGACCAGGACGATGAGGACGATGACGACGATCACTGCGATCACGGTCGTTCCCTTCTCGATGCGGCGCCGGCGAACCGGCAGGCACGACGATTCGTGGCCACCCCTCCAGTGAACCACCTGGCGGCGATTTCACACGGTCGACACACGTTCGCACCGCGCCGTTGACTCCCTCCTGCAACATTTTGTTGAACGCTGAGCCCCGTACGGACGGGGGAGCAACTGCGCTGGAGGTGAGGGTGACCGCTGACGCGCCCGCACCGGCTCGACCTGACCCGGCACCGGCGATCGAGCCGGAGACGCCCGCGGGCCGCCCCCGCCTGGGGGAGCTGTTCGGGCCAGGTCTGCGCACCCTCACCGTCGGGCTGTTCCTGCTCCTCGGCTCGAACGCCTTCGAGATCGTGGGGTCGGCCACGGCGATGCCCGCCGTGCTCGACGACCTCGGCGGTGTCTCGAGCTACGGGTGGGCGATCGCCGCCCCTCTCGTCGCCGCCGTGCTGGCCGCGCCCTTCGGCGGGCGCATGGCTGACCGGTGGGGAACGCTCAGGCCGCTCGTCCTCACGCTGGTCCTGTTCGCCGTGGGCCTGGCCGCCGCCGCTCTCGCGCCCACGATGGAGACCGTGGCCCTGGGCCGCTTCCTCCAGGGGCTCGGCGCGGGCGGGTCCATGAGCCTGCAGCTGGTGATCATCGCCCGCTACGTGCCCCTGCGCCTCCGGCCCCTCATGCTCGGCGCCATCTCCGCCGTGTTCATCATCCCCGGCCTGGTCGGGCCCCTCATCTCGGCCACCGTGGCCACCTCCATCGGATGGCGGTGGATCTTCGGGGGCATCATTCCGGTGGTCGCCCTGTGCGCAGTGCTGCTCGTGCCCGAGATCGCCCGCCGGCCCCGGCTGGAGGACGGCGAGGCCCCCGCCGTCGCCTCCGCCCCGCTCTGGGGTCCGCTGGCCCTCGCCGCCGGACTGGGCGCCACCGTGCTCGCCGGCAGCGCCGCCGACCTCCGCTGGATACCCGTGGCCGTGGTCGGTGCCGCCGTCGGGGTGCTCGGAGCCCGCGCCACGATGCCCGCCGGCACGTGGCACGCCCGTCCCGGGATCCCGGCCACGGTGGCCGTCGCCCTGGCCGTGGCCTTCGCCTACCTCACCATGGAGTCCTTCCTCCCGCTGCTCCTGCGCGATCTCAAGGACCTACCGCTGATCCTCGCCGGCCTGCCCCTCACCGCCGCCGCCTTCTGCTGGACGGCGGGGGCCTGGTACCAGTCGCGCCTGGCGCCCGACCGGCGGCCCCGGGCGGCGTCGTTCGGCGGCGCCATCAGCGCGGTGGGCCTGCTCCTCGCCGCCTCCCTGGTGCTCGACGCCGTGCCCTTCTGGCTGGCCTATCCCGCCACCGCGATCGGATCGTTCGGCTGCGGCCTCACCTTCACGATCTGCCAGACGGTCGCCGTGGAGTTCGCCCCACCCGGCCAGGAGGGTGAGTCCACCGCCGGCGTGCAGCTCGCCAACCTCCTCGGCGCCGCGGTGGGCACCAGCGCCACCGCCATCGTCATCGCCCACCTCGAGAGCCGCCTCGCCCTCGCCATCGGACTCAGCTTCGTGACCACCGCGCTGGCTGCCCTGCTGGCCGGCGTCCTGTCCCGCCGGCTCCCCGGCGCCCGCCTCGCCCCTTCGACGACCTGACCCCGCCGACCGCCCTACCCCCCACGGAGCGAACCATGTCCCCCACCAGTCCCGTCCGGACCGTCGATCTCGAGGAGTGGCGCCACGGGCCGCCCGAGGCTCACGACGCCGTCGTGGCCGCCGTCGACGCGTCCCTGACCGACGCCGGGTTCGTGGTCGTCGTGGGCCACGGCATCGACAGATCGATCCCGGCACGTGTGCGCCACGCCGCGCTGGAGTTCTTCGAGCTCGACCCGACCGTGAAGGAGCCGTACCGGGCGGCGGCGCTGGGGACCCGGGGGTGGATCCCGTTCGGCGCCGAGGCCAACGCCTACGCCTCGGGCGAGGAGACACCGCCCGATCTCAAGGAGTCCTACGTGTGCACCACCTCGGAGCTCCCCGGCCACGGCGACGCTCTGGCCGCACTGTGGCCCGAGGAGGTGCCGTCGCTGCGCACCGCGGCGAACGAGTACCTCTCCGCCGTCGACGCCCTGCACCTGGAGCTGCTCGTCCTGGCCGGCGAGGCGCTGGGGCTCGACGACCACGGATACTTCGCCGACCGGGCCGGGCACGGCAGCGCCATGAACGTCAACTGGTACCCGCCACGGCGCCGGGTGGGCCCGCCCCTGCCCGGGCAGTGGCGCATCGGTCCGCACTCGGACTTCGGCACCATCACGGTGCTCGACCGCCAACCGGGTCTCGGTGGACTCCAGGTGCAGCTCCAGGACGGATCGTGGGTGGACGCGCCATGGGTGGAGGGATCGCTGGTGGTGAACTGCGGCGACCTCCTCGCCGCCTGGAGCAACAGCCGATGGCGCTCGGCTCCGCACCGCGTGCTCCCTCCGGCCGACGCCGCCCCCGACGAGTCGCTGGTGTCGCTCATCTACTTCTGCGAGGCCGCTTCCGACGTGGAGATCGCTCCGCTCCCCGGCCTCGACGAGGCCGGGGCCTTCGTCCCGTTCCGCGCCGGCGACCACCTCCAGGAGAAGCTGGACCAGATCTCGATGGCTTCGCCCGGCTGACGGTCGGTCACCGCCGGCGACGGAGGCCGCCCCGGACCGTTCACTCCGGCGCTGACAGGCCCACCGGCATGGAGCTGGCGGCGTCGGCCTCGACCCCCTCGGCCTCCTGCACCGCCAGCCGTTCGATGCGCCGGACCTCGGGGGCGGAGACCGTCGCCTCGGTGGAGCGGGCCAGCGAGCGCCACGCCACCGCCACCGTCACCAGGCAGGCCACGCCGCCGGTCAGGTAGGTGGCCCGGGGGCCGACCACCTCGCCGATCCAACCGATGAGCGGTCCACCCACCGGGGTGGTGCCGATGATGGCCGTGACGTACAGCGCCAGCACCCGTCCCCGCATCTCGGGCGGCGCGGTGAGCTGGATCGTGGCCGAGGTCATGGTGATGAAGGCCACGCTTCCGGCCCCCACCACCACGAGGGCGACGAGGGCAGGGCCCATGGAGGGCATGGCGCTCACGACGAGCATGGCCACGCCGAGGAACGCGGCGGCGTAGCCGAGGCGCTTGTGGGTGGCCCGACCGCTGCGGGCCACCAGGAGCCCGCCCAGCACCGACCCCAGACCCATCGCCGAGGAGAGCAGGCCGTAGCTTCCGGCGTCGCCCCCGAAGGCGAACTTGGCCAACAGCGGGATCGAGATCTGGTTCTCATAAGCCAGGGTCCCGATGGCCACGGTCATGAGCATGGGGGTGCGCAGGCGGGGGTCTCTCCAGACCACCAGCAGGCCCTGGCGGACCTGGCCCTTGGACGACCCGGGGGCCGGCTTGGGCTGGAACTCGCTGCGCCGCATGAGGAGGAAGGCACCGAAGCACACGACGTAGCTGGCGCCGTTCAGGAAGAAGCAGGGCGCCAGGCCCACGGTGGCGATCAGTGCGCCGGCCACGGCGGGCCCCACGATGCGGGCCACGTTGGACGACGTCGAGTTCACGCCGACGGCGCCGGTGATGTCGTCGGGACCGACCATCTCGTACATGAACGACGACCGGACCGGAACGTCGAAGGCGTTGACCGTGCCGATGAGGCCGGCCAGGACGAAGAGGCTCCACACGGCGATCACGTCGGTGACCACGAGCACACCGAGCAGCACGGCGAGCAGCCCGGCCAGGACCTGGGTGGTCTGGAGCATGTGCCAGCGGCTGCGCCGATCGGAGAGGGCGCCGGCGAAGGGCCCGAACAAGAGGGTGGGGACGAACTGGGCGGCGGTCACGAGACCGAGGAGGCTGCCGCTGCCGGTGAGCTTGAGGACCAGCCACCCCAGGGCGATGGTCTGCATCCAGGTGCCGGCCTGGGAGATGGTCTGGCCGGCGAGGTACATCCGGAAGTTGCGGTGGCGGAGCGATGCGAAGCCACTCCGGTCGAGGGCGCTCACCGGAACGGGTTCGACGCGATGCGCAGCGTCTCACACCCCCCGTTCACCATGGATTCACCATAGCGACCACCATGAGTTCACCGTCACGAGCTCGCCGCCCGAGCCCGTTCGAGGAACCGGGAGACGGATCGGGCGCTCTCCTGGCGCCACACCGCAGCCAGGTCGTCGTCCGGGCCCTCGACCAGGCTGTCCACCAACGGACCGAAGACCGCCTGCTGGGCCTCGATGAGCGCGACCCGGTCCATCCCCGCTCGGCGCCGCAGCTCGAGCTTCACGAGCAGTTCGGTGCGCACGTCACGGAGATGGCCGACGGGCTGGTCGAGCCAGCGGCGGTTGGCCCGACGGCCGGCGGCGGTGGCGGCGAGGACGGTGCGGGCGCGGCCGCGGCCCGGCTCACTGCCGCTGCGGGCGATGGCCCCCCGGGCCACGAGCTGGTCGAGAGCCCGGTACGTGAGCGGCCGGCTCAGACGCCACACCCGACCGATGTCGCCGTCGGGGGCCAACAGCTGAGCCAGGGCCCAGCCGTGGGTCCGGCCCTCGCACACCAGGGCCAGGCAGACGCTCTCGGCCAACGCCGGCTCGTTGCGGGCCATCGTCGGATCCTACCGACCGCCGACCACCAGGTCGTCAGGACTCGACGACTAGTACTCAGGACCTGACTACCATGGCGCAGGTGTCCCCCCATCGGAACCGGATCAGGATCGGCGTCGTCGCCCTGCTCGGACTGGCCATGGTCATCACGTCGTGCGCCTCGACCGGGTCGACCGGGTCGGAACGGGGGGCGAGCGACACCGTCTCGGGCACGATCACGGTCTTCGCCGCCGCCTCGCTGAAGGAGGCGTTCACCGACATGGCCCGGAGCTTCGAGGCGGCCAACCCGGCGACGACCGTCGAGCTGAACTTCGCCGGTTCGTCGATCCTCGCCGGTCAGATCGTCGAAGGCGCTCCCGCCGACGTCTTCGCCTCGGCCGACGAGGCCAACATGGCCAAGGTCGCCGATGCCGGCGCCCTGGTCGGGGCCCCCACCGTCTTCGCCACCAACGGGCTCGAGATGATCGTGGCGCCGGGCAACCCGAAGGGCATCCGCACCCTCGCCGACCTGGCCCGCCCGGACCTCGTCTACGTGACCGCGGCCGAGGAGGTG
Organism: uncultured Actinomycetes bacterium; assembly: GCA_963793025.1. GTDB lineage: Bacteria > Actinomycetota > Acidimicrobiia > Acidimicrobiales > Acidimicrobilacustridaceae > CAWBYL01. The sequence goes on along the minus strand of CAWBYL010000002.1, from coordinate 378,685 downwards.
CCGGTGGGGGCCTACGCCGCCCGGATGCTCGAGAAGGCGGGGGCCACGGCTGACCCCAGCAGCTACGAGACCGACGTGAAGGCCATCGTCACCAAGGTGACCTCGGGCGAGGCCGACGTCGGGATCGTCTACGCCACCGACGTGGCCGCCGCCGGGACCGCCGCCGGGGGCGTCGCCGTGCCCGCCGAAGTCGACATCCGGGCGAGCTACCCGATCGGCGTCGTCACCGACACCGACAACGAGGCGGGTTCGCGAGCGTGGATCACCTTCGTCACCGGGGTCGACGGCCAGCGGATCCTGGCCGGGTACGGCTTCGGGCCGCCGTGACCCCGACCGACATCCCCCCGACGGCAACGCCCCTCGGTCCCCGCCCCGGGCGCCGACGAGCGGTCCCCGACCGACCACCGTGGCCGGTGATCCTGCTGTCGGTCGTGGCCGTGGCCTTCTTCGCCCTTCCCTTCCTCGGCCTGCTCGCCCGGGTCCCCTGGAGCGACGCCTGGAGCCTGCTCACCGAGGAGTCGTCGCTCCAGGCCCTGCGCCTCTCGTTGATCTGCTCGCTCTCGGCCACCGCGGTGTCGATCGTCCTCGGAGTACCCCTCGCCTGGGTCCTCGCCCGCGTGGGGTTCCCCGGTCGCGGCTTCGTCCGCGCGCTGTGCCTGCTGTCGATGGTCCTCCCTCCGGTCGTCGGCGGTGTGGCGTTGTTCGCGGCGTACGGGCGGCGGGGCCTCCTCGGCGAGTCGCTGTTCGACTGGTTCGGGATCCGCCTGCCCTTCAGCACCGCCGGGGTGGTGCTGGCCGAGACGTTCGTGTCGATGCCGTTCCTGGTCCTGAGCGTGGAGGCGGCCCTGCGGGGTCTCGACCGCCGCCCGGAAGAAGCGGCGCGCACCCTCGGCGCCGGTCGGTGGTACGCGTTCCGACGGGTGACGCTGCCCGCCGTGCGACCGGCGGTCATCGCCGGAGCAGTGCTGGCGTGGGCCCGGGCCCTCGGCGAGTTCGGCGCCACCATCACCTTCGCCGGCAACCTCCCGGGCACCACCCAGACCATGCCCCTGGCCGTGTACCTCGCGCTCCAGTCCGACACCGGCCAGGCCCTCGTGCTCTCCCTGGTGCTGATCGTCATCTCCTTCGGGGTGCTGCTCGCCCTCCGCGACAGGTGGCTCGGCGGCGTGCCGGAGCGACGTCCGCAATGAGCGTCCGGGCCGACGTCGCCGTGCGGATCGGCGCCCTCGACCTCGCCGTCGCCCTCCGCGTCGACGACGGCGAGGTGGTCGCCGTGGTCGGCCCCAACGGGGCCGGCAAGACCACCCTGCTGAGGGTGCTCGCCGGGTTGCTCCCGGTGGACATCGGACGGGTCGAGGTGGCCGGCACCGTCGTCGACGACCCCTCGACCGGAACCTTCGTCCTGCCCGAGCACCGGGCCGTCGGCGTCGTCTTCCAGGACTACCTGCTCTTCCAGTCGATGAGCGCCCTCGAGAACGTGGCGTTCGGCCTCCGGGCCCGCGGAACGCCCAGGGGAGACGCCCGACGCACCGCCTCCGGCTGGCTCGATCGCCTGGGTGTCGCCGATCGAGGGGGCGCCCGTCCGGCCGAGCTGTCGGGGGGCCAGGCCCAGCGGGTCGCCCTCGCCCGAGCCCTCGCCACCGAGCCGCAACTGGTGTTGCTCGACGAGCCGCTCGCCGCCCTCGACGCCGCCACCCGGGCCGACGTGCGCCGGGACCTCCGCCACCACCTGTCCCGGACGGGGGCGTCCACCGTCATCGTCACCCACGATCCGGTCGACGCCTACGCCCTCGCCGACCGCGTCGTGGTGCTGGAGGACGGACAGGTCGTGCAGGAGGGCGACCTCGCCCAGGTGACCGCCCATCCCCGTTCTCGCTACGTGGCCGAGTTGGTGGGCACCAACCTCTTCCGGGGCACCGTCGCCGGTGGCGTGCTGCGACTGGCCGGAGGCGGATCGGTGGTGGTGCCCGACGCCACCACGCCCGGGACCGCCTTCGCGTCGATCCGCCCCAGCGCCGTCACCCTGCACCGGGGGCACCCGGAAGGCAGCGCCCGCAACGCCTGGCTCCTCACCCTGGTCGACGTCGACCGGCGCGAGGACCGCGTACGGGTCCGGCTCGCCGGGTCGGTGCCGCTCGTCGCCGAGCTGACCCTGGCCGGGCTGGGCGCCCTCGCCGTCGGCCCCGGTGACGACGTGTGGGCGTCGGTGAAGGCCAGCGAGGTCGTCGTGGACCCCGACGGGATCGGCAACGCCCCGTCCAGCAACGCGCCGCCGGACTGACCGGCCCGGTCGGCCGCCGTCGAGGTGTTGCGTCGAGGGGTGAACGGGGCGGTAGGCTCAACTCGTCGGGGACATCTGACGATGTCTCAGACGCGGGTGAACCGGTCCAACGGCCGGATCATCGCTCCGGGCGGCGGCCCCCACCCCGCCCGGGAGCCGTGCGGCCCGACCCGGCCGACCACCCCCCATCCGGGGTGAGGCGGTGTCGGGGACACCAGAGCGCCGGTGAGGGGACCGGCCCCGCACCATCGACGTTCGCACGCTGCGCACCGACGCCCGTCCGACCTGCAGTGCACCAAGAGGACCCACGTGCCCGATCACGACACCACGAGCTCCGAGACGCCGAACGGCGCGGCGCTCCCCGCCCCCGAGCAGGCCGCCGCGGTGGCCGCTCCCACCATCGACGTCGACGGCCCCCTGTTCGCCGCGCTCGTCGAGGCGGCGGCCTGGAACGAGGCGTCACCGGCGGAGCTGGCCACGTTGGAGGCCCATCAGGTCGCCTGGCACCGGTCCCTCGTCGAACGGCTCTCGGACACCGACGAGGCCCTCGAGCGCCTCCGCGGCCAACGCCGGGCCGACGACGCCCAGGTCATCACCGACCTCGAGCACGAGCAGCGCATCCTCGAGGTCGCCCTCGACAAGCTCCTCGGCATCGAGCCCGAACCGGGCACCCCGGCCCCGGGCCTCAACGTGCTCCAGCTCTCCTGGGTCAGTGGCCGTCTCGTGGCCTGGCTGGGCGGGCCCGACGCCCCTCCCGCCGCCGTCGAGCAGCTCCGTGTCGTCCTCGAGGCCACCAGCGCCCCCGACGACTGGACCTCCCGGGCACCGGTCCCGCTGCCCAACGGCGACAAGGCGATCGCCCTCGAGGCCGCCACCGCCGACGTGCTCGGCTGGCTGCTCGCCCTCGGCGCCGATCCACCCGAGGAGGAGCTGGGGCCGAGCGCCACCTGGCTGGCCGTGGTGGCGGCCTGGGCCGTCGAGCTCGCCGCCCACGGCGCGATGGTGCCCACCCTGAGGCGGGCCCGTTCCGGGCGCCGGAACCAGAACCGCACCGCGTTCGCCGTCACCTGGAACCCGGCCCTCATCGACTCGGAACGACTCAAGGCCATCGCCGAATCCATGCCCGGTGCGGTCTCCGCCCTGTCACCGTCGATGGACGGGCCGGCCATGACCCGTGCCGTGCTGGCCGAGGTCGTCGACGTCATCTGCCGCGATGCCGCCCGTCGCGTCGAGGTCCCGGCCGTCCCCGACGACCCGCGCACGCCGGCCGCCGCCGCCGAGGCCTTCCTCGCCCGCCTCGACGGAACCCCGTTCGACGTCCCCGCCGGCGTCGCCGGCGAGCTCACCAACGCCATGGAGCGGTGGGCGGCGCCGGTCACGGCCAAGACCTACCGGCCTCTCATCGTCCAGCTCGACCCGCCCGACTCGGGCGACGCCTGGCACCTCGCCGTGTTCGCCCCGGGCAAGGGCCACCAGCTCGTCCCGGTGGAGGTGGCCCTCGTCAACGCCGGCAACCAGCGACGCGAGCTCGAGGGCAACCTCGTGCGCCTCGAGCGGCTCTTCCCGCCCCTCCAGCGTCCCGGCAGCCTCCGCCGAGGCGAGGTCGTGCTCAGCCAGGTCGAGGCCTGGGAGCTCATGACCGAGATCGGAATGGTGCTGGCCGACGCCGGGTTCGACGTGCGGGTCCCCGCGCTCTCCCGGAAGAAGCCCAGCCCCTCGCTGCGCCTGTTCGCCGAGGCCGGCAGCGACAGCGTCGTCGGCGCCCACCAGCTGGCCAACGTGAGCTGGACGGCGGTCTTCGACGACATCGAGCTCACCGCCGCTGACATCGCCCGCCTGGCCAAGGAGGCCCGGCCCCTCGTCCGCTCCGGCGGTCGTTGGGTCGCCCTCGACCACGCCGATCTGGCCGCCGCCGCCGAGGCGCTGGCCGAGCGGGCCACCAAGCCCCAGATGACCGGCGCCGAGATGCTGCGCCAGGCCCTCGGCCTCGACGGTTCCCCTCTCGCCGGTGGAATCAGCATCGAGGGTTCGGGCTGGGCGGCCGACCTGCTCGACAAGGCCTCCAGCGCGTCGCTCGCCCCGGCCCCCGATCCCGAGGGCTTCAACGGTGAGCTGCGCAGCTACCAGGCCGAGGCGCTGGCCTGGCTCCAGTTCCTGGACACGACCGGACTGGGCGGCTGTCTGGCCCTCGACATGGGCCTGGGCAAGACGCCGACGATCCTCGCCCACCTGACCCAGGCCGACGACTCCCACCCGGCCCTGGTGATCGCACCCCCGGCGGTGGTCGGCAACTGGGCGGCCGAAGCGGCCCGGTTCACGCCTGATCTCAACGTGGTCGTGCACCACGGCGCGGCCCGGGCCGACGAGCACGAGCTGGAGGCTGCCACCGAGGGGGCCGACGTCGTCATCACCACCTACGCCACCGCGGTGCGCGACATCGAGGCGCTGGAGCGCATCGACTGGGGTCGCGTCGTCCTCGACGAGGCCCAGGCCATCAAGAACCCGGCCAACGACACCGCCCAGCAGCTGCGGCGTCTCAAGGCCGGGTCCCGCCTCGCCCTCACCGGCACCCCGATCGAGAACGGGCTCGGTGACCTCTGGGCCATCCTCGACTTCACCAACCCCGGCCTGGTCGGCCCCCGCCCCCAGTTCATCGCCCAGCTGTCCGGCAGCGGCGAGGGCGGGCGGGACCAGGGCGAGCGGGCGCTGCGGGCCCTCAACGGGATCCTCGTTTTCCGCCGCACCAAGAACGAGCCGGCCATCGCCGCCGAGCTGCCCGACCGCATCGACGAGCTCGACCACTGCGCCATGACGCCGGAGCAGATCGGGCTCTACCAGGCGGTGCTCGACAACCTCGTCACCGGCGCGGCCACCGAGCCGGGCGCCGACGCCCGCAAGGGTCAGGTGCTGGCCGCCATCACCGCCCTCAAGCAGATCTGCAACCACCCCGTCGCCTACCGCGACGGCGAAGGACCCCTCGCCGGCCGGTCGGGCAAGCTGGCCCGTCTCGAGGAGATCATCGAGCAGGTGTACGCGTCGGGCGAACGGGCCCTCGTGTTCACCCACTTCGCCGAATGGGGCCAGAAGCTGTCGGCCCACCTCACCGAGCGCTTCGGCATCCCGGTCGGCTGCTACCACGGCGGACTCTCGCGTGGTGTCCGCGACAAGCTGGTCACCGAGTTCCAGGCGCTGGAGGGGCCCGGCGCCCTGGTCCTGTCGCTCAAGGCCGGCGGGACCGGCCTCAACCTCACCAACGCCAACCACGTCGTGCTCTACGACCGCTGGTGGAACCCGGCGGTCGAGGATCAGGCCCGGGATCGGGCCTGGCGCATCGGCCAGACCAAGACCGTCATCGCCCACCGCCTGGTGTGCCCGGGCACGGTCGACGAGCGGGTCGAGGAGGTCGTCTCGGGCAAGCGCCACATCGCCGATCTCGTCCTGCCCAAGTCGAGCTCGCTCGGCGATCTCGACCCCACCCAGTTGCAGACCGCTCTCGGGTTGCGCACCGACGAGGTGCTCACCGAGCAGAGCGAGACCGAGGCCAGCGAGGAGAACGCGGCATGAGCCGATCCCGCCGCCGCACCGGCAGCTCGACCAAGAAGCAGAGCGCCGACCGCGCCGCCACCCGCACGTTCTGGGGCGAGGCCCTCACCGAAGATCCTCCTCCGGTGCGGATGTCCGAGGATCCCGCGGCCATGGTCCTGTCGCTGGGCGAGCCGCCCCTGCGGGGCAACGACCGCGCCGCCCAGGCCACCTTCACCCTCGTCTACCGCAAGGCCGCCCAGCTGGCCACGGGCGTGGCCACCGCCGCCGGCCTCGACGACGACCTCTCCGACTGAGATCCCCCACCCCACCCCCGCCCCCGATCTGATGCGCTGAGCGCGTGCCACAGCACGCGAGATGCGCATCGTTTGCCCCACCGACGCGATCTGATGCGCCGAGCGCGTGCCACAGCACGCGAGATGCGCATCGTTTGCCCTGGGGTGGGGTCAGGCCGGGGTGCGGGAGGCGAGGGCGGCGACCAGCTCGTAGGAGTGGCGCCGCTCGTCGGCATCGCCGACGTTGGTGGTGACCATCAACTCGTCGACGCCGGTACGCGCCGCCAGCTCCTGCAGCTCGGCCCCGACCCGGTCCGGGTCGCCGACCACGTGCGAGCCGGTGATGGAGCGCACCAACTCCTTCTCCGACGGCGTGAACGTGTACTCGGCCGCTTCCTCCGGTGTGGGCAGCGGCCCCGGTGTGCCCGTGCGCAGGCGCAGCATCGACAGCCCCATGGGCCCGGCCAGCCACCGGGCGCGCTCGTCGGTGTCGGCGCAGACGACCGAGACCCCGATCGAGGCGTAGGGCTCGTCGAGCACCTCGCTCGGCCGGAAGCTGCGCCGGTACAGGTCGAGGGCGGGCTCGGTGTTGTGGGCGCTGAAGTGGTGGGCGAAGGAGAACGGGAGGCCGAGCTGCCCGGCGAGCTGGGCGCTGTAACCACTGGAACCGAGCAGCCAGATCGCCGGGAGCTCGGCGGCGTGAGGGACGGCCCGGACGTTGCGGTAGGGGTGGCCCTCGGGGAACGTCCCGGCGAGGAAGGCGACCAGCTCGGCCAGCTGTTGGGGGAAGTCCTCGCCGTCGGAGAGCCGGTCCGTTCCCCGCAGGGCGCGAGCGGTGGCCTGATCGGTCCCGGGGGCCCGGCCCAGGCCGAGGTCGATCCGGCCCGGATGCAGGGACTCCAACATCCCGAACTGCTCGGCGATCACGAGGGGGGTGTGGTTGGGGAGCATGACGCCCCCTGATCCGAGGCGGATGTGGTCGGTGGCCGAGGCCAGGTGAGCGAGCAGCACCGCCGGGGACGAGCTGGCGATGCCGGGCATGCTGTGGTGCTCGGCCACCCAGTAGCGGACGTAGCCGAGCTCCTCGGCCCGACGGGCCAGGCGAGCCGAGTGGCGCAGCGCCTCGCCCGGGGTCGTCCCCCGGGGCACGGGCACGAGGTCGAGCACCGAGAGCCGCACCGGCTGGGCGCCGAGAGCCAGCATCAGCTCGGGCCGGTCGTCGGGGTTGCGGGTGGGGATCTGGCCGTCGGTCACGGCTGAGGACGCTACCGGCGGTCGGCCCTGCTCCCACGGGGACGCCCATCACCTATCCTGCACGCCTCGTGCGCTTCCTCCACGATCGGCGACCCGAGGCCGACCTCACCTTCGACGACGTGTTCATGGTGCCCGCCCGGTCGGATGTGACCTCCCGCCTCGACGTCGACCTGGCCACCGTCGACGGCTCGGGCACCACCATCCCGCTCGTCGTGGCCAACATGACCGCCGTGGCCGGCCGGCGGATGGCCGAGACCATCGCCCGGCGCGGGGGTCTGGCGGTGATCCCCCAGGACATCCCCATCGAGGTGGTCAGCGAGGTCGTCGACTGGGTGAAGGCCCGTCACCTGGTGCACGACACGCCGATCACCCTCGCCCGCACCGACACGGTCGGCGAGGCCATGAACCTCATCGCCAAGCGGGCGCACAACGCCGCCATCGTCATCGACGGCGATCGACCCGTCGGCGTGGTCACCGAGGGCGACTGCGCCGGGGTCGACCGCTTCACCGGCGTCGAGCGGGTCATGTCCACCGATCTGTTGACCGTGCCCGACGACATCGACCCGACGGCCGCCTTCGAGCTCCTCCACGACCGTCGCCGCCGTCTCGCTCCGGTGGTCGACGGCGACGGCCGGCTCGTCGGGATCCTCACCCGAACCGGCGCCCTGCGCTCCACCCTGTACCGCCCGGCCACCGACGCGTCCGGTCGACTGCGCGTGGCTGCCGCCATCGGCGTCAACGGCGACGTCGCCGCCAAGGCCGAGGGCCTGGCCGCGGCCGGGGTCGACGTGCTCGTCCTCGACACCGCCCACGGCCACCAGGAGAGGATGATCGAGGCGATCCGTCGCGTGAAGGCCCTGGACCTGGCCGTGCCCCTCTGCGCCGGCAACGTGGTGTCGGCCGGGGGCGTGCGGGATCTGGCCGGCGCCGGGGCCGACATCGTCAAGGTGGGCGTCGGACCGGGCGCCATGTGCACCACACGGATGATGACGGGCGTGGGTCGACCCCAGTTCTCGGCCGTGGTCGAGTGCGCCGAGGAGGCTCGGCGCCTGGGTCGCCACGTGTGGGCCGACGGCGGCGTGCGCCACCCGCGAGACGTCGCTCTGGCCCTGGCCGCCGGCGCCAGCAACGTGATGGTCGGATCCTGGTTCGCCGGCACCCACGAGTCCCCCGGTGACCTCCATCGCGACGCCAGTGGTCGGCCCTACAAGGAGAGCTTCGGCATGGCGTCGGCACGGGCGGTGGCCGACCGCACCGGCCGGGACGAGGCGCCGATCGACTCCGCCCGCCGAGCGCTGTTCGAGGAGGGCATCTCCACGGGCCGCATGTACCTCGACGCCGGCCGCCCCGGCGTGGAGGACCTCATCGACACGATCGTGGCCGGTGTGCGCAGCGCCTGCACCTACGCCGGGGCCCACGACCTCGAGGAGCTCCACGAGCGGGCGGTGGTGGGGGTCCAGACCGCATCGGGCTACGCCGAGGGACGCCCGTTGGACGAAGGCTGGTGACCTGGGTCACTTGTGACGGCTGACCTGGGCTTTTCGGTAGACGAAGTCGGTCCCGAGTCCGTATCGTTCTGGTCGTTGGCACCGGGATCCCCCCTCCCGTGAAGCCACTGGCCAGATCAGGACCCCCCTCCTGACGGCCCACGCGACGCCCCCCGCCACCCCCCTGGCCGGGGGCGTCAGCGCTTTTCCGGCGCCTTCTCCGAGCCCCGTTGGCGCTCGCCGGCCTCGTGGCCCGGCGTGATGTCGCCGGTCGACCCGAACCAGAGCAGCTCGCCCGCCGACGAGCGGGCGTCGACGGGTGACAGCACCAGGCAGACGTGGTCGGTGCCCGCGTCGACGAAGGCCACGCGCCGACCCACGAACCGGTCGGCGACCTGGTCGAGGACCGGGACCCCGTCGGGCCCGGCCGACCACGAGCAGCGAGCGAACTTGTCGACGTCGTCACCGGTCGTGGCCCCGAACAGCTCGGCCAGCGCGTGCTGGTCGGCCCCCAGGAAGTGCACGGCGAAGACATCGGCCAGGGCACCGACCCGGTAGGTGTGGTTGGCCTTCGAGATCCACAGCGCGTAGTACGGCGGCTCCATGCCGCACTGGGCGTGGAAGCCGACCAGGCAGCCGGCCTGCTCGTCGCCCGACACCGTGGTGACCACGGCCATCGGGTGATCGAGACGGCCCATGAGCTCGTCGAACCGGGCCGCCACCGACCCCTCCTCCCCGTCGGTCATCGCCTCTCCTCGTCGGTCGCCGCGGTGTAGCGCAGGAACAGCTCGCCCTCGTGGTGGATGACCCCCTCGAGGGCGAAGGGGGTGAGGGCCGGGGAGGGCAGGGCCCGGTGGGCCATCGTCAGCGGATCGCCGCCGAACACCGGGGCCAGGGTCAGGCACAGCTCGTCGAGCGCCGCGGCGTCGACCAGCTCGTCGAGCAGGGTCGGCCCGCCCTCGGTGAGCACCACGTCCATCCCCCGCTCGGCCAGGGCGTCCAGGGCCAAGGCCATGACCACCCCCTCCTCCCCGGCCACGATGACGTCGGCGTGGCGCCGGGCGGTGGCCAGCGCGGCCGGCGGGGCGCCCGCCCCGGTGACCACGATCGGGCGGGGACCGTCGGTACCGGCCCACAACGGCCGGTCCCAACCGAGCTCGAGGCTCCGACTCACGATCACCAGCGGGGGCACCGGGCTGCGACCGTCGCCCTCTCGGCGTCGTCTGACCTCGGCCGGCAGCTCGACCGGCCCGTAGCCCTCGGCCCGGACGGTCGCCGCCCCGACGAGGACCGCATCGGCCAAGCCGCGGAGGCGCACGAAGAGCGCCCGGTCGGCCGGACTGGACAGCGAGCCGACCCGGCCGTGCCAGGAGAGCGACCCGTCCAGGCCCGCCACCATGTTGGCCACCACCCACGGCCGCCCGTCGCGGCCGGCGCGCTCCATCTCGTAGTCGGCGAAGAGATCAGCGGGCGGAAGGGCCGGAGCGGAGTCGGCGGCGGGGAACAGTCGCATGGCAGAGGTCATGTACCCGCGTCAGCCGAGCCCGAGACGGATCCGGTTCGCCTCGCACCGGTCATGGCGGGTCCGGTCAGACCAGGTGCTCGCCGAAGAAGGCGAGGGTGCGGGCCCAGGCGTCGGAGGACGCCTCGGCGTTGAACGAGGGGCGGTCGTCGCAGTTGAAGCCGTGCTCCGCATCGGGGTAGCGCACCACCTCGGTCTCGACGCCCGATCCCGCCGCCGCCCCACGAACCCTCTCCACGTCGTCGACGGGGATGCCCGTGTCCAGGTCGCCGTAGAGGCCGAGCCAGGGCGTGGCCAGGGCGCCGGCGGCCTCGATCCCGGAGGGGAGGCCGAACCGGCCCTCCGCCAGCCCGCCGCCGTAGAAGGTCACCGCCGCCCCGAGGGCGAGCCGGGCGGCGGTGGCGAGGGTGACCGATCCGCCCATGCAGAAGCCCACGATGCCCTGGCGCGCGACGGGCACGCCGCGCCGCGTGAGCTCGGCCAGAGCCAGATCCACGTCGGACGCGACCCCCTCACCGGTGAGCTGCATGATCACCGGGCCGAGCTGGTCGTAGTCCCCGTAGCCGAAGATCTGCTGTTCGGACCGATGGAACAGCGCCGGCGCCACCGCCAACCAGCCCTCGGCGGCGAGGGACTCGGTGACCCGGAGGATGTGGTCGGTGAGGCCGAATGCCTCCTGGATCACCACCACGCCGCCACGCGGCTCGACCTCCGGGGTGGCGACGAAGACGTCCATCGGCCCATCGGGTGTGTCGACGACGATGGTCTCGGTGCTGGTGGTGGCCATGGGTCAGATCATGCCCGAACCGGGCCGGAGTCGACTCGTGTCCTGGTGACGACCACCAAACCCGTCCTGTTCGTCGACTCATGGTCTCGCGGCTCGCGGTCCCGTGCCTACGATCACGGCCCAGCGGACCGGGGAGGCAGCATGGGAATCGGCTCAGCCGGCTACATCACCATCGTGGTGATCCACATCGTCTGCGTGATCGTGGGCTTCGGGGGCGTGGTGCTCAACGGCGTCTACGCCACCCGGGCCGCGAAGCTCCCACCCGATCAGGCGCTCGCCGTCATGGAGACCAACACCTTCGTGTCCCTGAAGGTCGCCGAGATCTTCGTGTACCTCACGCCGATCTTCGGGCTGGCGGCCGTCGGGCTGAGCGACGAGGCGTGGTCGATGAGCGATCTGTGGGTCTGGCTGTCACTGGTGATCTTCATCGTCGCGCTGGGGGTGTCCCACGGTCTGCTCGTCCCCCGAGTGAAACGTCTGCTCGCCACCCAACGCGAGCTGGTCACCACGCCGCCGTCGGGCGCCGAGGACCCGCGGGTCGGTGTGATGGGCGCGCTGGGCGCTCAGGTCGGCGGACTCTCGATGCTCCTCGACCTGGCCCTCGTGGTGATCATCGTGTTGATGGTCTGGAAGCCGACCTGAGCCGTTCGGGCCCAGGTCGGCTCGCCCGGGCTGTTCGTCAGCCGACGATCTCGCTGGTCTGCATGACCGGGGTGATGGTCGTGTAGTTGGCCACGTCGGCCATCACGTCGGCCGTACCCGGAGCGCCCATGGCCGCGGCCATGGCGTCCATCGACTCGAAGGTGAAGTGCACGGCGGCCTCGTAGGGACCGCTCACGCCCTTGTCGATGTCGGCCCCCTCGAGGCCCCACGTCTTCACGGCCAGCGGAACGTGGCTGTTGGCGTAGTAGTCGTGGTCGAAGGTCGCCCCTTCGGTGGTCGGGTAGAAGACGCTGACTCGGATCATCGGTGGTGGCCCCCTGGTTCGGCGATGAGGGTCGCATGTTACGCGGCCACAGCGGTCAGACGGCCCCCGCCCGCCCCCTACGATCGGCGGGGCGGACCGACCGAGGGCCGCCATCGAGGGGACGACCGCACCGACGACATGTCTGGCGCCCGTCCGCACCACCGACAGGAGCAGGGCGTGAACCGCGACGACATCAACGGGCTACTCGACCTCACCGGTCGCACCGCCATCGTCACCGGCGGAACGCGCGGCATCGGACGAGCCGTGGCCGAGGGCTTCGTCGCCGCCGGCGCCAACGTGGTGGTGGCGTCGCGGAAGCCCGAGGCGTGCGCCGAGACCGAGGCGGCCCTCGTCGCGGCGGGCGGCCAGGCCCTCGGCGTCCCGACCCACATGGGGGACCTCGACGCCATCGCGTCCCTGGTCGATGCCACGGTCGACCGGTTCGGCGGTCTCGACATCGTGGTCAACAACGCGGCCAACGGCCTGCAGATGCCGGTGGCCGACCTGACCGAGCAGGCCTGGGAGAAGTCGTACTCCGTCAACCTCCAGGGCCCGGTGTTCCTCGCCAAGGCGGCGTATCCGCACCTGCGCGCCAGCGCCCACGCCGCCCTCGTCAACGTGATCTCGGTCGGGGCCATCACCCACGCACCCGGGACGTCCATGTACGCCGGGGCCAAGGCCGCCCTCCTCGCCTTCACCCGCAACATGGCCGCCGAGTGGGCGCCCGACGGGATCCGGGTGAACGCCCTGGCCCCCGGCACCGTCGACACCGACATGGTGCGCAACAACGGCCCGGAGGCGGTGGCCCGCATGAGCCAGATCAGCTTCCAGAAGCGCATCGCCGACGCCCGCGAGATGGTGGGACCGGCCCTGTTCCTCGTGTCCGACGCCGCCAGCTACGTGACCGGCCAGCTCCTCGTCGCCGACGGCGGGTACGCCGTCGCCCGGTAGCGGGGCCCGGGCGTCAGCCCGGCGAGCACGAGGATGTGAGGCGCGGTCGAGCCACCCCTGGTACAAGAGCGGGATGCACGAGCAACCCGTCCCCACCCTCCTGAACCCCTCGCCTCGCCGCCCGACGCCCGTCGTGGCGGTCTAGATGGGACTCCTCGACGGTCGTGTGGCCGTCATCACCGGGGCAGGTCAGGGCATCGGACGAGGCATCGCTCGGCGCATGGCCCGCGAGGGCGCCCGGATCGTGATCGCCGAGTTCGACCGGGCGACCGGTCCCGCGGTGGCCGCCGAGATCGACGAGCTCGGCACCGAGGGCCTGTTCGTCGCCACCGACGTCACCGACGAGGACCAGGCCCGCGGCTGCGTCACCGCCGCGGTCGAGGCCTTCGGCCGAGTCGACGTGGTCGTGAACAACGCCTACACCGGACGGGCCGGCAAGCGCCTGCGCCTCGAGTGGAAGCTGGCCGAGGACATGCGCCGCGACTTCGACCTGAACACCGTCGCCGCCCTCTGGACCATGCAGGCCGCCTTCCCTCACATGAAGGAACAGGGTGGGGGGTCGTTCATCAACATCTGTTCGCTCAACGGCGTCAACGCCCACATGTACACCGCGGAGTACAACGCGTCGAAGGAGGCGCTGCGCACCCTCACCCGTACGGCGGCCGTCGAGTGGGGTCGCCACAACATCCGGGCCAACGTGATCTGCCCCGGTGCCGCCACCGAGGCCTCGAAGCGCATGGAGGCCGAGAACCCGGAGATGTTCGCCACCATGGTCGAGGCCAACCCGATGCGGCGCTTCGGCGACCCCGAGGAGGACATCGGTGGTGCCGCTGTGCTCCTGGCCAGCGATCTGGCCGCCTACGTCAACGGCAACACCCTGATGGTCGGTGGCGGCACCCACGTCAACGGCGTCCCGTGGCGCATGGACCTGCCCGACACCCTGGAGGAGATGGGCTGACAGGGTCGGGGGCGACGGCCGGCGCCGCCCGGACCGTCGGGTCGATCACCGCCGGGACCTCAGCTCCCGCCTCCGAGCATGGTCGACATCAACCGACGTCCCGTCTCCTTGCCGCTCACCTTCCCGAGGGCGTAGTCGACCTCGGGATAGGTGGCCGGCGGCGGGGTGCGGGGACTCACCACCTCGTCCACCCGCGGGCCGACCCGATCGGCGATGGGACGCAGCAGGCCCACGTCGAAGTGGTAGACCGCGGCCGCCGTCTCTCCCACGATCATGCGCACCTCCTCGGCGGTGCAGCCGTTGACCGCGTCCTTGAGGGCCACGAGCGAGTACGGCCAGGTCCCTTCGATGTGGGGGTAGTCGGCGCCCCACATCATCCGGTCCACCCCGAGACCGTCGCGGATCTCGCACTCGGCCCGGCTCATGAACGAAGCCCCGACGTAGCAGTTCGAGTGCCAGTACTCGGTCGGCGACTTGGTGAGGATGTCGGTGATGCCCCGCTCGAAGGGCGACTGATACTGCTCGTCGAGCCGCTCCAGCATCGACGGGATCCAGTCCGCGCCGAGCTCGGTGAACGCCACCCGCAGGTCGGGGAAGCGTTCGAACACGCCACCGAAGACGAGTTGGTGCAGCGGCCGCCGACCCCACCACATGAGCTCGAACTTGGTCACCCACATGGCGTGTGACCCGTAGCCCATCCACGGCACGCCCCCCGAGTGGTAGGTGACCGGGATGTCGAGGTCGACGGCGGCCGCCCAGAGGGGGTCGTAGTAGCGGTCGTGGTACGAGGGCAGCTCGCTGTCGCCCGTGGGGAGCATGACGCTGGCCAGCCCGGCGTCCTTGGCCCAGCGCATCTCGGCCACCGCGACGTCGATGTCGTGGGGTTGCACGATGGCCACGCCGGCTCGTCGGCCCGGGAGCCGGGAACAGAAGTCGGCCAACCATCGGTTGAAGATCCGGGCCCCGGCCAGGCGGAGGCGGGCGTCGGTGTCGGGATAGGGGAAAGCCGCTCCCCATGGGGGCTCGTTGCTGTTCTGGAAGTCGGGGAAGAGGACCTCGGCCACGATGCCCTCGCCCTCGAGCTCGAGGTTGCGACGCTCGGAGTCCCACACCCCCGAGCACCCGCCGGTCCTCACCGCCTCCTGGCCCAGGTAGATGTCGACCATCTCGGGACCGAACAGAGCGTGCACGAGCTCGTCGTCGTCGGCCAGCCCGGTCGTGCGGTTGCGCTCGCGCCGCCACTCCTCGCGAGCGACCACGAAGTCGTCGAACTCGTCGCGCAGCGAGCTCTCCACGTAGGGCCGGTACTCGGCGACCGGCGGACCGGCGTGCCCGTCGGCGGACACCAGCATCAGTCGTTCATCCATCGTGTTCCCCCTGGGCTCTTCGAACGTCGGCCACCGGATGGTGGTCGTACCGCTGGGATCAGGCGACGATCACGCGGTGGTCTCGGTGAAGCGGTTCACGCCCCGCCAGTAGTCGGGGATGTCGGCGTCGTCCATGAGCGTCATGAGTCCGTGCTCGGTCAGCGGGGGCAGCGAGCCGTCGTCCTCGGTGAAGCCGTAGTCGCGGGCGAGGGCGCCGGTGAAGTACGACCCACCGGTGCGCTCGAGGATGTCGGGGTCCGAGGCGAGGGCGACGACGCCCTTGCCGTTGAACTTGGGCGACTCGCCGAAGGAGATGTCGAGGCCGTGCAGCGTCCGCTTGCCGTCGGCGTCGACGACGGTGTTGGCCAACAGACCCTCGGTGAGGACGAGGCCGGGCCACAGCGACACGACGGACACCCCGTGGGGCTTCAACTCGAGCGCGGTGTCGGCGGTGACCTTGTCGATCGCCGCCTTGCCCACCCCGTAGGGCACCGAGAGCAGGTAGCTCACCGCCCCGTGGGAGGAGATGTTGACGACCAGTCCGGAGCCCTGGGCGATCATCATCGGGGCGGCCAGCGCGGTCACCACGTAGTCGGACCGTGGCCCCACCTCGAGGCAGCGGGTGATCTCGTCGAAGGGGATCTCCCAGAAGGGAACCCCGACCATCGCCCCGAACTCGGGGGAGGCCACGTTCACGACCAGATCGAGGCGGCCCTGCTCGGCGGCGATGCGGCGGAACACCTCGCGGACCTGCTCGTCGTCGGTGTGGTCGCACGCCACGGGCACGGCACGTCCGCCCGCCGCCTCGATCTCGGCGACGGTGCGCTCGAGGCTGGCCAGCTGGCCGGGGACATCCCCGAGAGACCGCGCCGTCACGTAGGTGACGGCGCCCTGGGCCCCCACCTCGAGGGCGATGCCCTTGCCGATGTTCTTGCTGGCCCCGGTGACGAGCGCAACCTGGCCGTCCAATGGCTTCGACAACTGACTCCCCCGATCCTGCGGCCGGCGCCGCCCCGATCACATTCGCGTATGCAATACGCAAAAGCAATACTCGGCTGGCTTCAGGAGTTGCCGGGCTCGGGCACCATGGTCTCGAGGGCGACGAGCGTGCGATCGACGACGAGCGCGAAGGACTGGTCGTGCAGCCGGACCAGACCAGGGATGACCCGGGCCATGCGGTCGGCGGCATCCTGGGGCAGATGGGCCAGTTCGGCGTACATGGCGCCGGTCTGGGATTCGGCGGGGCGCGTGGCCTCCAACATGGCGTGGGCCAACGTGTTGCCGGCCACCCAGTAGGTGGCCCGGGACAGGTCGTCGTCGTCCCACGACCCGAGCGGCTCGAGGATGCCCACCAGCTCGGCACCGTCGAGCAGCCACGCCTGGTGGCCCCCCGCGGCCGTGAACTGCAACAGCTGCGGATAGCGCCCGACCTGGTTGCGCACGCTGAACATCCACGAGCGGACCTGGTCCTGCCAGGAGCCGTCCTCGGCGACGGCGATGGGCTCCCGGGCGGCGCGCACGGCCCGCATGATGGCGACCATGAGGGCGTCGCGATCGTCGAAGTACCGGTAGAGGGTCATCGGGGCGAGCCCCGCTGCCTCGGCCACGCGGGCGATGGTGAGCGGCTCGAGGGGCTCGCGCTCGAGGAGGTCGATCGAGGCCTGCACGATCTCGCCCTGGCTGGCTCTCGGCTTGCGGCCCCGCCGCTTCCCGGTGGCGCCCGCGCCGGCCTGTGGGGCGGTCATGTCCGAACCCTACCGCCGGGGCCGGACGCGCTCCTGACCCGAGGTCCGACCGACACAGCCAGTGCAGGCGACATGCGGCTCCTTGTATTTGCGTTGCTTATTGCGTACATTCTACACAATTGGTGCCGGGGGCGCCGGAAAGTGAGCACGTCACATGGGGGACTGGAAGCGCGCGTCGCGCACCGACGTCGCGGGCACCGGCGGGACCGGATCACCACGGCGACGCACCGGAAGCCGACGGGGGCCGATCCGGCTCACGGCCAGCGCGACGGTCGCCGTACTGGCGCTCCTGAGCGTCGCCTCGGGGTGCAGCAGCGGGCGCAGCGACGCCGAACCGCAGAGCGACACCACCACGGAAACGGGGCCGAGCGGTTCGACCTTCGGCACCCTGTCGTCGCCGTGCGGACCGGGTGAGGCGTCCGGGGCCACCGATCGCGGCGTGACCGACACCGACATCACCATCGGCTACGGCGACGACGCCGGCTACGTGGGCCTGCCCGGCGCCGGCCACGAGATGAGCGACGCCGTCGAAGCCCTCATCGGCTGGTGCAACGACCAGGGCGGGATCAACGGGCGCCAGGTCGTGGGCACCTACTACGACGCCAAGATCACCGAGGTGGTGAACGTCATCACCGCGGCGTGCGAGGCCGAGACCTTCATGCTCGTCGGCGAGGGCTTCGTGTTCGACACCGGCCAGGAGGAAGCCCGACTGGGTTGTGGACTCCCGGCCGTGCCGGCGTACGGCACCAGCCCTGCCTTCGCCAACGGAACCCTCACCTATCAGCCCGAGCCGAACCCCATCGACTACACCCAGACGACCCTGGCCGCCTGGTACGCCAAGACGTACCCCGAGAGGGCTTCCAAGGTCGCCGCCGTCTCGGCCAACCTGGCCGCCTCGACCGACACTCTGGCCAAGCAGAAGTCGGCCTGGCCGAAGGTCGGGGTCACCTTCCTCGACTGCGACCAGACCTACAACATCTCGGGAGAGGCCGACTGGAAGCCCTTCGTGCAGCGGCTCAAGGACTGTGGCGCCGAGGCCGTGAGCTTCATCGGGACGGCGAACCCGTCCCTCGAGAACTTCCTCGAGGCCGCCAACCAGCTCGACTACCACCCCGACTGGTTGCAGGAGGGCAACTTCTACGAGGCGCCCTTCGCCGCCTGGAACACCAACGGGTGGGCCGACAACGTGTACGTCCGGTACAACAACGTGCCGTTCGAGTACGCCTCGCAGTCCCAGGCCATGCAGGACTACATGGCCATCGTCGGGGACAGTGGGGGCGACATCAGCGGCCTCGGGGTCAACGCCGCGTCGGCGTTCCTCCTGTGGGCCACGGCGGCACAGAGCTGCGGGAGCACGTTGACCCGGTCGTGCGTGCTCGCGGAGCTCTCCACCACCGACGCCTGGGACGGAGGCGGGCTCTCCGGTCCGGCCGACGTCGGGGCGAACCTGCCCTCGGAGTGCTCGCTCGTCGTCAAGCTGGACGGGACCAGCTGGGTCCAGGCCGACCCCACCGAGGGCGGCACCTTCGACTGCGATGCCGGCAATGTCCAACCGGTCACCGGTGAGTTCGTCGACCAGGCCGGGCTCGGGCCCGACCGCCGGGTCGGGTGAGACCCGGCTCACGGGCCGATGGAGTGGGCCTGACCCACGCTCGCCGACCGCTCCGGGTGACCCCCTCCTCCCGGAGCGGTCGAGACCCCCGCCACGACGGGCCCAGGCGGGACGAGGATCGGCGTCACGAGATCACTAGCGTCAGGGGCGACGCCGAACGAGGAGCGAGCCCGTGGACGACAGCGAGATCCTGAACCACCTGAACGAGCTGGCCGACGAGGAGCACGCCCTGTGGAAGCGCGAGGCCAAGGGGGACGTGTCCGACGGTGACCGAGCCCGCCGCCGGAAGCTCGAGGTCGAGCTGGACCGCTGCTGGGACCTGCTGCGCCAGCACCGCGCCCGCCGGGAGATGGGTCAGAGCGACGCCGGCACCGGCCTGCGCAGCGCCTCCGTCGTCGAGGGCTACGAGCAGTAGACCGGCCCGACACCGTGACCGGCGACGAGCCGTCCGCCCCGCGAACCACCGCGGCTCGTGGCCGATCAGGGCGGCTGGCGGGTCGGATCGTCGTGGTGACGGCGGCCGCCGGCGCCGGCATCGGGTACGCCACCGCCCGGCGAGCGCTCGAGGAAGGGGCCGCCGTGGCCGTGAGCGACCGCCACGAAGGACGCCTGCGCGAGTCCGCCGCCGAGCTCGGCTCACTCGGGCCTGTCCTCGCCGTGCCTTGCGACGTCACCCACCAGCCCGACATCGACCACCTGCTCGACACCGTCGAGAGCGAGCTCGGACCGGTCGACGTCATGGTCAACAACGCCGGTCTGGGCGGCCACGCGCTGGTGCACACCATGTCCGACGAGCAGTGGTCCACGGTTCTCGACGTCTCGCTCACCGGCACCTTTCGAGGCACGCGGGCCGCCTTGGGCCGCATGCTCCCCCGGGGCCGGGGCGCCATCGTGAACCTGGCGTCGGTGACGGGGTGGAGGGCCGAAGCAGGCCAGGCCCACTACGCCGCAGCCAAGGCCGGGGTGATGGCTCTCACCCGCACCGCAGCCGTCGAGGGTGCACGCCGGGGGGTGCGGGTGAACGCCGTGGCCCCCACCCTCGCCCTGCACCGCTTCATCGAGAAGGTCGCCGACCCCGAGGTCCTGGCCCACTGGATCGGTGTACAGCCCCAGGGGCGAGCCGCCGACCCCGACGAGGTGGCCGACGTCATCGTCTTCCTCGCCAGTGACGAGGCGAGCTACCTCACCGGCGAAGTGCTGTCGGTCGGCGCCCAGCACCCCTGAGATCGTTCAGCTCTCAGGGAGCCGCCGGGCGGGGGCGGCGCCGCCGAGCCGGATCGGCCAACCAGGGCGGCGTCCACCCCGGCCCGAAGACGGGGTCCACGTCATGGCCCGGAGGGACGAGCGCGTCGATGCCGTCCAGCGTGTCCGCATCGAGGCGGAGATCGGCGGCTCCGAGCAGCGAGTGCAGCTGTTCGGGGGTCCGAGGCCCGAGGATGACCGACGAGACCGCGGGGTGCTCGGCACAGAACGCCACCGCCATCTCGGCCAGGCCGATCCCCGCCTCGGCGGCCAACGCGTGCAGACCCTCGACGATGTCCTGCTTCCGGCGCACCACCTCGCGGTCGGGATCGAACTGTCCCGCGCTGCGCACCCAGCGCTCGGCCCGTGACCCCTCGGGTACGGCCGCGCCCCGGTACTTGCCGGTGAGCCACCCGCTGTCCAGCGGCCCCCACGTGAGCACGCCCATGCCCAGTCGCTCGGTGGTGGGCAGGACCTCGCGCTCGATCCCCCGGGCGAAGATCGAGTACGGCGGCTGCTCGACCAGCGGACGCACGATGCGGCGACGGTCGGCGACGGCATGGGACTCCACCACCCACGAGGGCGGGAACGTCGACACGCCGACGTACAGGATCTTGCCCGCCTGCACGAGGTCGTCGAGAGCGGTCAGGGACTCCTCGAGGTCGGTCGTCTCGTCCGGCTTGTGGAGGTAGTACACGTCGATGTGGTCGGTCCGGAGCCGGAGCAGGCTCTCGTCGACGGCGCGGGCGATCCAGCGACGGGAACCACCCCGCCGGTTGCGGTCGTCGCCCATGGGCCAGAAGCACTTGGAGGCGAGCACGACATCGTCCCGTCGCCCCTCGAGCGCCCGACCCACGATCACCTCGGACTCACCCTGGGAGTAGACGTCGGCGGTGTCGATGACGTTGACTCCGGCCTCGAGGGCGGAGTGGATCATGGCCACGCACTCGTCGTGATCCCGGTTCCCGAGAGCGCCGAAGGACATGGCGCCGAGGGCGAGGCGACTGACCGACACGCCGGTGCGGCCGAGGATGGTGTGCTCCACCGGCCGGCCTCAGGCGCCCGCGGCGCGTGGGTCGCGGAGACCGGAGCGGTAGTGACGGGCCAGCGTCGGCCTGACCACCAGGACCACCCGCTCCGACCACGACCGGCGGGGAAAGGGGACACCGAGGTACTTCTCGGAGAACACGTCGAGCGTCTCGAGCTCGGGGTCGGGCCGCACCTCGTGCACCTTTCCCCGGATCAGGAGCTGCTCGTAGGGATTGTCGAAGGCGACGACGGAGAGGGCGACACGGGCGTCGGCCGCCACGTTCGCGACCTTCAGCGACTTGGCGTCGGTGGTGACGAGGACGTCGCCTCCCTCCCGCAGCACCCACACCGGCTCGACCTTGGGGGCGCCGTCGGCCATCAACGTCGAGAGGTGGGCGAAGTTCGCTGCGTCGAGGAGCGCCTCGGCGGCGGGGGTCAGCTCGGCGGTCATCGCTCGACTCCGATCGCGTCGGCTCGGCCGGAGAAGACCGTCCGGCCGTCCTGGTTCACGGTCCTGACCACGTAGGCGACCGTACCGTCGGGTCCCTCCGCAGCGCGTCGACCCGGCTCCTCGGGGCCCACGGCGGTGCGCAGCACGTCGCCCGGCCACACCTGACCGGTCAGTCGACCGCCGAAGGTCCGGAGGTTCTCGGGTCCGACCACGTCGGTGACGGCCCGCCCGGTGAGAGCCATGGTGAGCATGCCCGGGGCGAAGACGCTCGGGTATCCGTGAGCGATGGCATAGGCCTCGTCGTGGTGGAGCGGGTGGAAGTCGCCGGCCACGCCCACGTACATCACGATCCGGGTGCGGGTGACGGGGTCGGCCACGATCCGGCCCGTCGGCGCCGGCTGTGGTTCGGCCGAGGCCTCGGGCCCGCCACCGACCGAGATCTCGCGGTGCCCCCGCTCGGGACGCACGTCGGTCCACGCCGACGACACGACCACCGCCCCGTCGGCGGCGACCAGCTCGGTGACGGTCTCCAGGAAGTGGAGCTCGCCGCCCCGCCGACCGGCCTTCGTCCACGCGCGTACGGGAGTCCGGCGCACGACGAGCTGTTCACCGACCCTGACCGGGCGGGCGAAGGCGAAGTGCTGGCTCACGTGGAGCAGCGCCTCGTGCTTCTCCGGCCGATCGTCGGGGGCGGCGGCGTCGGCGGGAGGGCGTCGGTCGAACGCCGGATCGAAGGCGTCGGCGACCATGGCGAACGTCGGTGGGGCCACCGCCCCACCGATCCGCTCGGCCTCGGTGCTCCCCGCCCGGTAGACGGGGTTCGGATCCCCGATGGCCCGGGCGAACAGCGCCACCAGCCCGGCCTCCACCGGCAGCACGACGTCAGCCACCGTCACGCCAGCATCCCGCCGTCGACGAAGAGCGAGCGCCCGGTCATGAACCTCGACGCGTCGCCGGCCAGGAAGACGGCCGCGCCGACCAGGTCCTCGGGTTCGGCGATGCGTCCGACGAGCGTCTCCGCCGCCATCTCCTCGACGAAGTCGGCCCGACGCTGCGGGTCGCGGGGCAGGATCATCTCCGTGGCCACCGGACCCGGTACCAGGAGGTTGACCCGCACCCCCTGCGGCGCCCACTCCTTCGACATCGTCATCGTCCAGTTGACCATGGCCGCTTTGGCCGCGGAGTAGGCGCCGATGCCGGCCATCGGCTGGAACGCGCCGAGGGCGGAGACGTTCACGATCGACCCGGAGCCGCTCGACGCGAGGTGCGGGTAGGCCTGTTGGGCGAGGAAGACCGGCCCCTTGACGTTGGTCCGGAAGATCTCGTCGAACTCGTCCTCGGACACCTTCACGACGTGATGGGGACGGAGGACACCGGCGTTGTTGACCAGCACGTCGATGCGGTCGAAGGCGGCGAGGGTGGCGTGCACCAGGCGCTCCCGATCGCTCGGGTCACCCACGTCGGCGGGCACGGCCACCGCTTCCCCACCGGCGGCCTCGATCTCGGCCACCACGGCGGAGCAGGCGTCGCCGGAGCGGGCCGACACGACGACCCGGGCACCGGCGGCGGCGAGGCCGAGCGAGAGGGCCCGTCCGATCCCCCGACCTCCCCCGGTGACGATCGCCACCCGTCCGGCGAGAGGGAACTGCTCCACACCGGCCGGACCGCTCACGAGATGTCCCGGGGCTTGCCTGCGGTGATGCCGCCGTCGACGAGGAAGTCCGACCCGGTGCAGAACGACGACGCGTCACCGGCGAGGAAGACGCACATGGCGGCGATCTCCTCGGGTCGGGCCATGCGGCCCAACGGGTAGCCCCCGTAGACCGCGTCGTAGTCCTCGTCGGTCCAGCCCTTGCGCTCGGTCATGGCCGTGCGGGTCGGCCCCGGCACCACGGTGTTGACGCGTATGCCCATCGGCCCGAGCTCGATGGCGGCGCACTTGGTCAGGCCGCGTACCGCGAACTTCGACGACGCGTAGGCGGCGAAGCCGTCCCGACCCTCGAGCCCCTGCGGCGAGGCCAGGTTCACGATCGATCCACCCCCCTTGGCCCGCATGGGATCGATCACCGCCTTGATCCCCAGGAAGGTGCCGACCAGGTTGGTGTCCACCACCTTGCGGAAAGTGGCCTGGTCGAGCTGCTCCAGCGCTGCCACCCGGATGATGCCGGCCGAGTTCACGAGCACGTCGACACCGCCCAGATCGACGGCCTCCGCCACCACCCGCTCCCAGGCGTCCTCGTCGGTCACGTCCAGCTCGACGAAGCGGGCCGCTCCGGGACGTTCGGCCTCGATGGACGCCGCGACCTGCGCACCGAGCTCGGTCCGCCGGTCGGCGACGACGACCCGGGCCCCTTCGGCGGCCAGCGCCCGCGCCGTCGCCTCACCGATGCCACGCGCCGCGCCGGTCACGACGGCCACCCGACCGGCCAGGTTCGGCGATCCGACGGTGCCGCTCATCGGGTGACGATGCGATTGCCCTGCACGAACGCATCGCGGGCCTGGTCGCCGTCGCCGACCAGGTTCAGCTCGTAGGTGAAGCCCTGCTCGAGGCGGTAGTTGTTGGCCAGGTCGTACTGGTCGATGGCGTTGAGGGCGTGCTTGGCCGCGGCGAGCACTCGGCGCTGCTTCTGGACGAGTCGACGGGCCACGTCGAGGGCCACGTCCATCAGGTCGTCGGGCTCGGTGAGCCGGTAGATGGTCCCCCAGTCGTGGAGCTGCTGGGCCGACACCGGCTCGCACGTCATCACCATCTGTCGCAGCTTGAACGGCGGCACGAACTTGGCCAGGTGCGACGCACACCCGAGCGCGCCGTTGTCGACCTCGGGCAGAGCGAAGCGGGCCTTGGTCGAGGCCACGATGATGTCGCAGCTCCCCACCAGCCCGACCCCGAGGCCCATGCAGAAGTCGTTCACCGCAGCGATCACGGGCAACGGGGTGCGGTAGATCTGTTCGAAGGCGGCGTAGCAGGCCGCCCCGGAGCCGAGCAGGTGGTCGAACCCCTCGACCGATTGCATCTCCTTGATGTCGATCCCGGCGTTGAATCCCCGCCCTCGGGCGGTGAGGATCACGGCTCGAACGCGGTCGTCGCCCCCGAGGGCTTCGAAGACGTCCCGGATCGCCCAGGTGTCAGCCACGGTGACGGCGTTGACCGGAGGGTTGTCCATGGTGACGACAGCGATGCCGTCCTCGTCGATGGTGTGGGTCACGCTCATCCGACTGGCT
The DNA here is from genome assembly GCA_963793025.1 of uncultured Actinomycetes bacterium. GTDB lineage: Bacteria > Actinomycetota > Acidimicrobiia > Acidimicrobiales > Acidimicrobilacustridaceae > CAWBYL01. Next base: position 353,992 of record CAWBYL010000002.1, on the reverse strand, counting down.
CCATCTCTCGCGGGGCTCTCGGCGACCTGCCTGATGCGGCCTGCCCCCCTCGGCCACCCCCGAGTCTGGCGCGTCGACGACCGGGCGGCGCCGGTCCCGGATCCGCCGACTGGCTAGCTTGCTCGGAGGGGGTGGTCATGGAGCTCGAGCACGATCTTCCGGACGGAATGGTGGAGTGGGTGGCCGAGACGGGCGGAGGCGAGGTCTCGCGCCTGGAACGCCACGTCGCTCGCAGGGAGGCCTGGGTCGTCGACGTGACCCGGCCCGACGGGACGGTCCTCGAGGGATTCCTCCGCCTCGAGCGCCACGACGTGGCTCCTGACTCGTCGACCTCGCTGGCCCGGGAGACGAAGGTCATCGAGGCCCTGGCCCGAACCGACATCCCGGTCCCTGAGGTGCACGGACGCAACGACGAGCTGCGGTGCACCCTCTTCGAGCGGGTTCGCGGTCGATCCGACATCGACAAGGTCGACGATCCCGAGCAGCAGCGCGCGGTCATGGAGGACTTCATCCGCGTCGTCGCCCGGATGCACCAGCTCGACCTGGACGAGCTCGACCTGGCCCGACACATGCCCTACGTGCCCACCACCCCGGCCGAGGCCGCCCTCAACGACGTCGACCTCGCCCTGTCGCAGTGGGCCGACTTCCTCGCCGGCTACCAGGAGCCCCTGATCACCTACGGGGTGAGCTGGCTGCGCCGCAACGTGCCGGAGACCCTGCACCGCCTGTCGCTCGTCCAGGGCGACACCGGGCCGGTGAACTTCATGTTCGACGGGAACCGGGTCAACGCCATCATCGATCTCGAATGGGCCCACTTCGGTGACCCGCTCGAGGACATCGGCAACATCTGCGTCCGCGAGTTCTGGAACCCGTCGGGTGGCCTCGACGGCCTGTTCCACCTCTACGAACGGGAGTCCGGCATCCCCTACACGCGCTTCGCGGCCCAGTACTACCGGGTGCAGCAGAACGTCCGGGGCATGATCCCGATCCACGCCGTCACGGTGATGGCCCATCCCCGGGAGTCGCTGGCCTGGTACCTCTGCTACCGCTATGTGGGCGACCGCGCCACGTGTGAGTCGCTGGCCGACGCCGCCGGCCTCATGGTGGAGCGGCCCGCCGTGCCGGTGGACGAGGGTGAGCGCGACATCGTGGCCGAGGCCGCGGTGTACTCCCTCGAGCACGACGTGCGCCCTCGGGTCACCGAGCCCTTCGCCGCCTCCCGGGCCAAGGACGCCGAGCTGCTCATCCGCATCATGGATCGTCGACGACGATACGGCGCAGTGCTCGACGCCATCGAGTGCGACGAGCTGGGCCAGCTCCTCGGCACCCGCCCGCGGAGCCGCGTCGCAGGGATGCAGGCCCTCAACGAGGCGATCACCGGCGACGCCCTCGACGACGACGCGGTCATCACGTACCTCACGCGCCGGGCCTATCGGGACGAGTGGCTGTACGAGCCGGCGGTGTCGCTCTACCCGGAGCGGACCTGGTCGCCGCTCGACGCCTGAGCCCTGCCCCCGGTGCCCCGGGGGGCCGGAGCGACCGCGTGGGCCGACGGCTCGACGGCCGCGACGAGGTGGAGCTCGACCAACCGGGCCATCCGTCGACCGGCCGTCCGCAAGCCGTCGGCGTCGCGCGCCGAGCGGGCGAGCACGAAGCCTCCCTCGATGGTGGCAACGAGGCACCAGGCCAACTCGTCGGCGTCCGAGTCGGCCATGCCCGAGGCTCGGAAACGGGTCGAGGCGGCACTGATCCAACTGGAGAAGACCCGGTCCGAGACGAGTCGCAGGGTGTCGTCGGTGCTGGCCACCTCGCGGGCGACCGTGCCGATCGGGCACGGATCGATGAAGTCGGTCTCCTCGAGGACGGCCGCCGCGCCGTCGAAGAAGTCGAGCACGGCGGCGACCGGGTCCGCCGCCGCGTCGGCGATCACCTCGAACAGCTCCCGGTAGGCCTCCCCCGACACCGCCAGCACCTCGGCCGCCAGCTGCTCCTTGCCGTCGGGGAAGAAGTGGTACAGGGAGCCGACGGTGACGTCGGCGGCCTCGGTGATCTGCTTCACCGACGTCCCGTTGAGGCCCCGGCGACGAAAGAGCTCCGTGGTCGCCGTCACGATGCGGTCCCGGGTGGTCGCCATGGAGCGAGGCTACTAGAGTGACCGTTCTAGGCCCTAGAGCGTCCGTTCTAGGAAGGGAGTCGATCGTCCATGTACAAGACCTCCGTCCGGTTCCTCCTCCGTCGGGCCATCCGGCACCTCAACGACGGTGATCCCTCCGTCGTGCTGAAGATGGCCGCTCCCGACGCGGCGATCGCCTTTCCCGGTGACAACTCGTGGGCGTCGATGTTCCGCCCCGTCGTCAAGGGGCGCACCGTGCACGACACGCACCGAGGCCTCGAGGAGTGCACCGCGTTCGCCGAGAGGTTCGTCGACGAAGGGATCCGGTTCGAGATCGAGGACATCCTCGTGAACGGTCCCCCGTGGAACACGCGCGTCGCCCTGCGCGTCCACGACCACCTCGAGGGCGACGACGGCGTCGACTACAACAACCGCGCCGTCGCCTTCCTCACCATCCGGTGGGGGCGCCTCCTCCACTGGGAGGACTACGAGGACACCGAGCGGGTGGCGGCGTGGGACGCCGCGATCGAGAGCCGCACCCTGAGCACCACCCCGTGACCGAGGTCCGCGGTCAGCTCGACTCGCGGGTGACCACCAGGCCGGCCATGTCGCCGGCGTCGCGCCAGCGCGCGAGGTACTCGGCGTAGTCGACCACGCTGCCCATGAAGGGGGTGTTGCGGGCCGCCTTCATGTCGCCCGCGGCCTGCTCGTTGTTCAGGTACCCGGGCGTGCACGAGGCGTTGTACTCACCGAGACCGCCGATGCGGCCCAGCAGCACACCGAACCACTCCTCCTGGGCCGCCTCGGTGGGTTCGATCGAGCGGATGCCGGACTCCCGGCAGGTCTCGATCAGCGCCACCACGTGGCGGGAGGTCTCGGTGAGGTAGTGCACGAAGTTGGTGCCGTACCCGCCCTGAACGGTGCTGATCATCAACATGTTCGGGAAGTCCCGCGCCACCACCCCGTGCAGGGTGTGGGCGCCGTCGGCCCAGGCGTCGCTGAGCGAGCGCCCGCCGCGACCGAGGGGATCGAAACCGAGGCGGTGGTGGTAGTCGGTCGTGACCTCGAAGCCGGACGCGTAGATCAACACGTCGAGCGGGTACTCGACCCCGTCGACCACGACCCCGTGGGTGTTGATGCGCTCGACGCCCCGCCCGTCGGTGTCCACGAGGTGCACGTTGGGCCGGTTGAAAGCGGGCAGGTACTCGTCGTGGAAGCACGGGCGCTTGCAGCCCTTGCCGTACCAGGGCTGGAGCCTCGCCGCGGTGTCGGGGTCCTCGACGATGGAGGCGACCCGGTGGCGTATGCCCTCCATCTGGGCGAAGTCCTCGGCCTCCAACGCGGCCGCTTCGGACTCGTTGCTCGGCACGGACTTCGTGTCCACCCAGTAGATGTCGGTCCAGGCGTCGCCGACCTTGTTCTCGGCCGGCTGGGCGCCGGTGACGCACTGGGTGAAGTTGACGATGCGATCCTGCTGCCAACCCGGCTCCAGGCTCTTGAACCACTCCACGTCGGTGGGACCGTTGCCCCTCACACCCACAGCGGCCGGGGTGCGCTGGAAGACGAAGAGCTCCTGTGCGGTCTCGGCCAGGGCGGGAACGACCTGCACCGCGGTGGCGCCCGTGCCGATGACGCCGACCCGCTTGTCGGCCAGCTCCGTCAGGGGCTCGGTGGGTCCACCGCCGGTCTGGGCGTAGTCCCAGCGGCTGGTGTGGAACTCCGCCCCCTGGAAGTTCTCGATGCCCGGGATGCCCGGGAGCTTGGGCTTGCTCAACACCCCGCCGGCGATGACCACGAACCGGGCCGTCAGGCGATCTCCTCGCGACGTCGTGACGGTCCAACGGGCCGTCTGCTCGTCCCACACCATGCCCTCGACCTCCGTCTGGAAGAGGGCGGCGCGGTAGAGGTCGAAGTGGCGACCGAAGAGCTGGCAGTAGGCGAAGATCTCGGGCGTGTGGGCGTACTTCTCGGTGGGCATGTAGCCCGTCTCCTCCAGCATCGGGAGGTAGACGTAGGACTCCACGTCGCACATGCAGCCCGGGTACCGGTTCCAGTACCAGGTGCCGCCGAAGTCGCCGCCCTTCTCGATGATGGTGAACTCGGTGATGCCCCGCTTGGTGAGGTTGGCGGCGGCGAGCATCCCGCCGAAGCCCCCACCCACGACGACGACCTCGGTCTCGGCCACGACCGGCTCGCGCTCGATCGGGGGTGAGTACGGGTCGTGGTCGAACTGTTCGTAGTCGCCCTTCAGCTCCACGTACTGGTCGTTGGCATCGGCACGGAGACGCTTCTCCCGCTCGATGCGGTACTTCTCCCGCGCCTCGTCGAGCGACACCGAGCTCGGTCCTTGATCGTCGGTCATGGCGTCACGCCCCCAGATCGTTGTAATGGCCGCCATTGTTACACGATGACGGTCGGTTTCCCACCCCGGGGACGGAAATCGAACACCGCGCCTGGGCCCGACCGGCGGCGGCGGCCTCTCGCGCTCGACGCGGTGGCCCCCCACCGCTCGGGCTCGTCCCCCACCGCCGAGTGCGGGAGAGGCGCGCGGCGGCCACCGCCTAACGTGGCGGCGATGGCCGACAAGCGCACGGACGCGGCGGCGGCGGAGGAAGCGCTCGAGCGCCTGTTCCGCCTCTCCGTCAACCGGCGGATGCACACCCGCCAGTCAGCGGCGGTCGGGGCCGTCGTCACCCGGGCCGGGTATGCCGTGCTGCGCAGCGTCGACGAGGCCGGCGAGATCACCATGGGTGAGCTGGCCCGACAGTGCGCCATGGATCCCGCGGCAGCGGGCCGACAGGTGCGGGCCCTGGAGGACGACGGGCTCGTGCAGCGGGGGCCCGACGGCGCCGACGGGCGGGTGACCGTGGTGCGCCTCACCGACGAGGGGCGAGAGGTGTTCCGGCGCCTCGTCGAGGTCCGCACCGATCACATGGAGCACGTCCTGGCCGACTGGCCGTCGGCCGACCGCGCCGAGCTGGCCGCGCTCGTCGATCGCCTGGTGACCGACCTCAGGAGGATCCCGTATCCCTCGACCCCGAAGGCGCGCTGAGGTCCCCCGCACGAACCGGCGCTCGGTCGCGGTGGTCAGGGCCTCCGGCCGGCCATCCTCGGCGCTGAGCTGTTCGGCCACCGGCGCATCAGTCGGCGCCGGGCAACGGGTCGGGCGGCCCCACCTCGCCCACCTCGTCGCCCACCGGGAGCTGGTCGGGGGGCGCCAGATCCGTCCCCTCCCCGGCTGGTTCCTCGAACCACCGGGCCACCAGGACGTCGGTGGAGGAGTGGGCCAGGATCGAGGCGGTGACGACCAGTGCGGCGAGGTGGAAGAGCTCGTCGCTCAGGGCCAGCCCGGCCTCGAGGATCAACAGCGCGTAGACCACCGACGCGAAGCCCTTGGGCCCGAACCAGGCCGCCGCCGCCTGCTCCTTGCGGGGCAACCGGGTGCCGAGCAGGGCCACCCCGATGGCGATGGGCCGGGCCACGACGAGGGCCAGCACGGCGAACACGTAGCCGCTGACCCCGATGTCACCGAGGAAGGCGGGCGAGATGAGGGCGCCGAAGACCAGGAGGGCGGCGAGCTTCAGGAGCTCGGCCAGCAGCTCGCCGAACTGGTGGAACGCGGCTCGGATGGCCGGGCTCATGGTCGCCACGGTGACGCCGCCGGCGAAGCCGGCGAGGAACACGTTGGCGTGGGTGAGCAGGGCCAGGGACAACACGACGAGCCCGATGGCCAGGGCGTTGAGGGGTTCGTAGGCCGCCGTGGCCGAGAAGTAGCGGGTGCGCTCCAGCTTGATGGCCACCCACGGCACCCCGACACCGAGGGCCACGCCCCCGACGAGCTCGGTGCCGAGCGAGAACCAGCCGACCGACGAGGATCCGGCCGCGGCGAGGAGAACAACAACCACGGGAAGGGCCAGCCCGTCGTTGAGACCGCTCTCCACGTTGAGGAGATGACGCAGACGGTACGGGATCTCGTCCCGGCCGACGATGGCTGCTGCGAACACCGGATCGGTCGGGCTGAGCACCGCGCCCAGCAGCAGCGCCTCCAGCCACGGCACCCCGGCCACCCAGTGGGCGAAACCGGCGGTGATGATCAGGGTCAGGGGTAGCCCGAAGACGAGGGCCCGGCCCGGGAGTCGCCACGCGGAACGCAGCTCGGGCAGTCCGACCCGCATGCCGTCGGTGAACAACACGCTGAACAACGCCAACTCGGCCAGCTCGGCGACCAACGGGTCACCGGGGGTGATGTCGAGGACGCCGAGGGACTCCTTGCCGAGAACGATGCCGCCCACCAGGAACAGCGCGGCGGTGGACAGGACCGTACGGTTGGCCAGGCTCGACACGAGCACGGCGGCGAGCAGGAGGAGCGAGAAGACGAGCAGCGGAACCATCAGCGCTCAGCGGCCGGATGCGAGTGCGTCAGGGCGGCGCGTGGTCTCCACCGGGCCCGATGATAGTCAGCCGATTCATCGACACCCCGGGGAGTCCCGCGGTTCAGGGGACGAGCGGTTCGGGGTCGGGATGGGGGTCGATGGGGGTGGGCTCCTCGGGCGGGACGACGGGGTCCGGGCTCGGGCCCGGCGGGGGAGGCACCACCGGCGACGGAGGGTCCTTCTCCGGGAGGATGGGCGACGGGTCCGGGCTGGGCAGGATGGGCGAGGTCATCTCCGTCAACTACCCAGTCATCGCCCTTCCCACCCCGAAGCGACGCCGCTACCGATCGAGGAGGTGGAGGACGGTGCGCTCGGCCCGACTGAGCTGGGCGGTGCGGCGGGAGTGGGCCCAGCTGTCGTGCAGCTCGCCGTCCCGGTGCGCCTCGAGGACGTGCGGATGGACGTAGCTGGCCCGGCACACGGCCCGGGTGTTGCCCAGCTGGGCGGCGGCGGCATCGACGGCCTCGATGATCTGGGCGTCGGCCTCGGCATCGTCGTCGGGCGGTCCGAAGGCGGCGAGCACCTCGGCGGCGACGACGGTGCCACCCCAGGTGCGGAAGTCCTTGGCCGAGATCGACTGGCCTGTCCGCTCCCGCAGCCAGTCGTTGACGTCGGACGAACCGACGTCGACCAGCTCGCCGCCTGGTCCTACCCACGCGAACAGCTCCTGGCCGCCGAGCTCGTGGCACTGCTTGACCAGTCGGGCCAGACGACGATCGTCGACGGCGACCTCGTGGTCGACCCCGCCCTTGCCGGTGAAGTGGAACTGCACGTGGGCTCGCTGCACGTCGACGTGCTCGGGCCCGATCGTGGTCAGACCGTAGGACTCGTTGTCGCGGGCGTACTCGGCGCTCCCGACCCGGATGAGCGTCTCGTCGAGCAGGCGGACCACCAGGGCCAGCACCTTGTCGCGGTCGAGCTCACCCCGACGCCGCAGCTCGGAGTCGATCGACTCCCTCAGCGGGCCGATGACCTCGCCGAAGTGCGGCAGCCGGTCGAACTTCTTCTCGTCGCGCACCGTTCGCCAGCGGTCGTGGTAGCGGTACTGCTTGCGCCCTCGAGCGTCTCGCCCCGTCGCCTGGAGATGGCCCCGGGGGTGCTCGCATATCCACACGTCGGTCCAGGCCGGAGGGATCACGAGGTCGTCGATCCGCTGGCGGATCCGGGGGCCGGTCACCGGTGCACCGTCGGCATCGACGTAGCGGAACCCCCGCCCGCAGCGAATCCGCCGGATGCCGCTCTCGGCGTCGCAGACGTAGCGGAGCCCGGCGTCCTCGGCGGCCGCCCAGTTGTCGTCGTGGTCGTCGTCGTCGACGGGAGCCGACATCGTCGCGCTCATGGCTCGCCGCTCACGGGAGGCGGGGGCGGATCTCGTCCGACCACGCCTTCAGGAATCCGTCGACGTCGTCGCCCGCCTGGACCACTGCGATCCGAGAGAAGCCGGCGTCCGCCCAGGCCTGGAGGCTCTCCACGACGGCGTCGGCCGACGACCCGGCGACGACGCTCCCCGCCACGTCGTCGATGGTGACGGTCGCCGTGGCCGCGTCGAAGTTCACGGGGTTCGGCAACTCGGCCTGCACCTTCCAGCCCGGCACCCCGAAACGGAACCGCTCGTGAGCCACCCGTCGTGCCTCCGGCTCGTCGACGCCCCACACGAGGGGCTGCTGGCCCCACACGGCGTCGGGCCGGCCGCCGGCCGCGACGTAGGCGTCCACCACGTCCCGGTCCGGTTCGGTGGCGCAGATGCCGCCACCACTCGACGCCGCCAGCGCGGCGGACTCGTCGCCGCTGGCGGCGAGGAAGAAGTCGGGGGGCGACGGCGGGAGGTCGAAGAGGCGGGCGTCCTCGACCGTGAGGTGCTGGCCTCGGCGGGTGACGTAGTCCCCTCCCCAGAGCTCGGTGATGATCGCCACCGACTCGGCGAGCATCTCGTGGCGGACATCGACCGCCGGCCAGCCCTGCCCGACCACGTGCTCGTTCAGCCGCTCGCCCGCCCCCAAGCCCAGCGTGAAGCGACCGTCGCTCATCACGCCGATCGTGGCCGCCGCCTGCGCCACCACGGCGGGGTGGTAGCGGAGGAAGGGGCAGGTGACCATGGTCGCCAGGCCGATGCGCGACGTCTGGGTCGCCACGCCACCCAGCACGGCCCAGGCGAACGGGCTGTGCTCGTGCTCCCCCAACCAGGGGTGGAAGTGATCGGAGATGACCAGGAAGTCGAAGCCCGCCTCTTCGGCGGCCACGGCCTGGCGAACCAGCTCCTTGGGATCCCGGAGCTCGCACATCAGCGTGAATCCGTAGGTCGTCGCCATCGTCGGCCTCCTCGTCGAGTCGGGTTCTGGCTGATCCCGCCCTACCCCGTGACGCGGTCCGGTAGTCGTAGGGGCCCCTCGACGACCCGGACCGGAACCTCGACGCGGAATGGGCGTCGTCGAGGGTGGGTAGTGGATGGCTGCGCCAGCCGACAGGAGCGCGACGGACACGAAGGGGAGTCGTCATGGCGCCGGACAGCCAACCCACACGAGCGTTCACCGCTCACCCGGCGGGCCCCTGCTCCGAGTGGCTCTGCTCGGAGCTGGAGGCCTTGGCCCACCGCTGGGAGGCGGTCCGCTCCGACGACCCCTCCACTCGTGCCCGCTTCGACCTGCTGAGCGAGGTGAGTCGACGTTCCCTCGTGCTCGGGCGACTCTTCGAAGGTCACGTCGACGGCGTCACCATCGCCCGCGATGCCGGGGTCACCCCGCCGAGCGCATGCGCCGCGGTCTGGGCCAGCGAGCACGTCCTCCCCCCGGTGACCCTCGCCCGCTCGGGGGCCGACGGCTGGGTGCTCGACGGCGTCAAGCCGTTCTGCTCGGGGGCGTCGCTGGTCTCGTGGGCGCTCGTGACCGCTCGCCACGAGGGGACCGTCAGCCTCGCCCTCGTGGACCTGTCCGCGGCCGGCATCACCGTGCAGGAGCCCGAGTGGGTGGGGGCCGGGATGCGCGCCGCCGACACCCGATCGGTGCGGTTCGACCGTACGCCGGTCAACGCCGTGGTGGGCGACCCCGGCTGGTACCTCGCCCGCCCGGGCTTCTGGCACGGCGCCGTGAGCGTGGCCGCGTCCTGGTTCGGTGGGGCCCAGGCCCTCCTCGACGCCATCACCGTCGGCGTCGGCGACGACCCCCATGCACTGGCGCACCTCGGCCAGGCGGCGGCCGAGGTGACCGCCATGGCGTCGACCCTGACCGTCGCGGCGGCCGAGATCGACCGGACCCCGAACGACGCCCGGACTGCGCACCACCGGGCCCTGCTGGTTCGGGCCGTGGTGGAACGGGGGTGCCGGGCGGTGCTCGAACACACGGTGTTGGCCCTCGGCCCCGCCGCCCTGGCCCTGGACCCCGTCGTGAGCCAGCAGGTCGCCGACCTGCAGGTGTACATCCGCCAGCACCACGGCGGGCGTGACCTGGAGGAGCTCGGCCGGTCGCATCTCGAGCGAGCCGGCGCGACGCCGTGCTGACCGTCGGCCCGACCGCTCTCGGTACCCCCGAACCGGTGTGGCGGAGCTCGGGGCGCCTCGACGATCTCCCGCCGGTCGACTGGGCCTGCTCCCGGATCGTCGTCGTCGCTCCGCACCCCGACGACGAGGTCCTCGCCGCCGGAGGGTCGATGCGGGTGCTGGTCGATGCCGGCGCCTCCGTCACCGTCGTGGCCGTCACCGACGGCGAGGCGTCCCACCCTGGTTCTCCGGTGGCGAGGGGCGACCTGGCCCGGGTGCGCCGCCGTGAGGCGGCCGAGGCCCAGCGCCAATTGGGCCTGGCCGCACCGGTGGTGCACCTCGGGCTTCCCGACGGGGGTGTGGCCCGGCACGAGGAGGCCGTGGCGAGAGCCCTTCTCGACGTCCTCGACGAGGATGCGATCTGCGTCACCCCGTGGCGACACGACGGCCACCCCGATCACGATGCAACCGGCCGGGCCTCGGCGGTGGCCGCCCGGCGTCGGGGAGCCCGGCTCCTGGAGTACCCGGTGTGGGCCTGGCACTGGGCCGTCCCGGCCGGAGACCCCGCCCGGGACCTGCCATGGGCCGGGGGCCGGCGCCAGGACCTGCCGCTCGCGGTGCAGCGGGCCAAGGGGCGCGCCATCGACGCCTTCGCCAGTCAGATCGCACCTCTCGGCGACGACCCCAACGGCCGGGTCGTGCTGCCCGCTCCCGTCCTGGCCCGCTTCCGACGTCCCTTCGAGGTCTTCTTCGAGACGCCTGACGGAGACTGGTGATGCCCGACACCCCGATCGCCTACTTCGACGAGATGTACAGGGACCCCGACCCCTGGGGCTACGAGTCGAGTTGGTACGAGCAGCGCAAGTACGCCCTCACCCTGGCCGCCCTCTCCCGGGATCGATACCGGCATGCCCTGGAGATCGGCTGCTCGATCGGGGTGCTCACCGACCAGCTCGCCGATCGATGCAACCGGCTCCTGGCCATCGACCTCCACCGAGGAGCCCTCGAGCGGGCCCGTCAGCGCGTGGCCACCCGACCTCATGTGCGCCTCGCCCAACTCCAGGTGCCAGGGCAGTGGCCGGACGGGACCTTTGACCTGGTCGTGATCAGCGAGGTGGCGTACTACCTCGAGCCGGCCCGCCACCACCGGCTCGTCGACAAGGTCGTCGATTCGATCGCCGACGACGGCGAGGTGGTCCTCGTCCACTGGCGGGGCGAGACCGACTATCCGCAGACGGGCGACGAGGCGCACCACCGGTGGCTCGATGACCACAGGTTCATCGGTGTGGCCGCCTACCGAGAGGCGGCGTTCCGGCTCGACGTCCTGGCTCGGCGCGCGACGTGACCGTCGGTCACGACCCGTCGATCGCGGGGGTGGCGGTCATCGTCCCCGCCCACAACGAAGAAGACCTGCTCGGCGCGTGCCTCGACAGCGTGCACCGGGCGCTCGACCATCGCTGGGTCGAGCACATGACGTCGCTCGTGGTGGTGGTGCTCGACCAGTGCTCCGACCGCAGCCGATCCACGGCCGAGCGCCACACCCGACCGGGCGACGTTCTGCTCGACATCTCCTCCCGCAACGTCGGGATCGCTCGCGCCGCCGGCAGCACGTTCGCCCTCGAGCACCTGCGCCGACAGGGGGCACGGGCCGAGGCGTGCTGGCTCGGACACACCGATGCCGACTCGGTGGTGCCGCCGTGGTGGATCACCCGCCAGCTGCGGTACGCGAGCACCACCGACGCCATCGCCGGGGTGGTCCGGGTGGAGGACTGGTCGGACCGGGAGCCCGGCACCCAGGAGGCCTTCTCCAGGAGTTACCAGCGCGACGGCCACGGCGAGGAGATCCCGGACGGCTCGCACCTCCACGTTCACGGCGCGAACCTCGGCATGCGAGGCGACGCCTACCTGGCCGCCGGTGGATTCCCCGACCTGGCCTGCAGCGAGGACCATGCGCTCTGGAACGCCATCCGCGATGGCGGCCGGGCCACGCTCTCCACCCGGCGCCTCTGGGTCACCACCTCGGCTCGGCGTTCAGCCCGCGCCGCGGGCGGGTTCGCCGACGCGCTGAGCTCCCTCGAGGTCGCTCGGGCCGAGCGGCGGACTCCGGGCCGCCTGGGAGCGGTCGACGCCGGGTAGTGACGCCAGGTCACGGGCCCCGACCCGGGGTTCGAGCCCACACCAGGAGGTCCCACGCTCGTGGAACGGCAACGAGATGGGTGATGCGGAGTACACCGGTCCTGCACCCCCGCCGGGCCACGGTCAGGCATCGGCCGCACGAGCGAGCAGTCCGAGGGCGCTGAGGTGGAACTGGCCCACGATCTCGTCCACGGCGCGGTAGACGTGCAACGCCCCCTCCTCACGCAGCTCGTGGGCACTGAACCCGCCGGTCTCCACCCCGATGCAGGGAAGGGACGCGGCGCGCGCCGCCTGCACGTCCCAGATGCTGTCGCCGACCACCACGCACCGGGTCCGGTCGATACCGCCGGCCTCGAGGGCCGCGTCGAACACATCCGGCTCCGGCTTCGAGGCGGCGACGTCACCGGCGCTGGTCGTCGCGTCGATGGCGTCGCGGACATCCAGCAGGTCGAGCATCTCGTCCAGCTCGTCACGAGGGGCGGAGGACGCGATGACCACGGCGAGGCCCTGCTCGCGGACCTTCCGCAACAGGTCGACGGCCCCCGGGAAGGGTCGCACCTCGGCCTTGAGCTCCTCGTAGCGCTCAGCCCGGGCGTCGGACGCCGCGGGGCACGGGTGACCCAGCAGCTCGACCACCAACTGGTCGCCGCCCATGCCGATGAGGCGGTGGATGGCGTTCATCGGCGCCCACTCCCCCGCGTCGGCCAAGGCGCGGGCCCACGCCACCGTGTGCAGGTAGTTGGTGTCGACGAGCGTGCCGTCGAGGTCGAACAGGACACCTGGTCTGTCGTTCACGGTTTCCTCCCGGGTCCGGGGGCACCTTCCCAATCACGACGACCGGCAGACAGCTCCGACCCCCCCCCCGAAGACTCGAGGTGCCAAGTCAACGGTCCTCGGGGCCGACCCTCTCCGTATGCGTCGTCGCGTCGTCCCAGACGGCGTCGAACCGCTTGACGAAGTTCACCAGCGCGTCGCGCTCCGACATGATGATCCCGGCCCACTCGTCCAGGCGTTCCCGGCCGGCGCCGCTCAGGGCGTACACGTGGCGGGCAGAACCGGCGGTGGGCTCTGCGTACCACGAGTCGAGGAGGCCGTCCGCCTCCAGTTCCCCGAGGGCCCGATAGACACTCGGTCGGCTCACCGGACCGAACCCCAACCGGAGCCAACTGTCCACCAGCTGGTACCCGTGGCGGGGTTGCTCGGCCAACAGGAGCAGGAGCGCCGGGTAGATGAAGTGGCGGGGCGGGGCCACCTCGAAGCGGCACCTCGGCGCGTCGCCGTCGGCGGCCGGCAGGTGAGGCTCCGGTCGCGGCGCGGGCTGCGGATCAGACGTGGAAGCCGCCATGAGACCCCCTCGAGGAACACCCCACGGCGGCTCCTCGGGCCGGAGCTCCGGCGGAACACCCCGACATCGGGACGGTACCCCTACGGCGATGCTCGTGCCTCACGCCGTGGTGACACAGCTCCGGCGGCGGTGCTCGGTCAGGCCCCTCGGGGCGAACGAGCCGAGGTCGTGCACGCCCGGCGCGGGCGCGGCGGAAGATGCGCTGCTTGTCGGCGTCGATCGACGCCACGAGGCGGGCGTGCTCGGCCGGGGGGAGTTTCCACTGGCCGCACCCGGCGCCGTCGTCGGGGTCGATCCAGGTGCGCAGGTAGCGGTCGCGGTGCAGACGGGTGTGGCGCTGCTGCTCGGTCTCGGCTGAGGCCGCCAGGCGCACCTCGCGGGCTTTGATCTCCAGCTCGGTGACCGGCGCCCGGTCGGCGGCGGGAGACTCCCTGCCGAGCGCGAAGAGCGACCGAGCGCAGCGGGAGGAACGGGCGTACCCTCCCGACGAGGGCACTCGTGCCCCCGGGGAGGCTGACGTGAGCGGACTCGACACGTTTCTCGACGACATGATCCCGTCGGCCGCTCTCGTCATCGCCCGGTGCTTCGCCGCCAACGCCACGATGTGGTGCGTCTCCCCCCGGTGGCCCGAGCACGGGCACCACCTCGCGGTCGAGTTCGTCCACCCCGTGATCATGGGCACTCGGGCCCTCCCCGCCGTCGCGGTCGATTCGCCGTCTCCGATAGCCGCCTTACGAGTTGTGGTCCGTCCCGGTGACGTGGTGGTGGCACTGAGCCCGGCCGATGATCCGGACGTGGGCGACCTGTTGCGCCGAGCATCGACATGGGGGGCGACCACCATTTGGCTGGCCACCGGCTCGGGGGGCGAGGACACCCGGTCCGACGTGACGATCCGCATCGACGACCCCGACGGCACTGCGCCCCACGACGGCCGACTCGTCCTCCGCTACCACCTGCTGTGGGAGCTGACCCACGTGTGCTTCGAGCACCCCGGGCTCCTGACCCCCGCCCCGGTGGTCTGCGCCGACGGGTGCGTCACCTGCTCCGACGAGGGCCGGCTGGGCGAGGTCGTGACGACCGATCGGGGCGGCTCCGACGTCGAGGTGCGCACCGCCGAGGGACGCGAACAGGTCGACGGCTCGCTCGTCGAAGGCCTCGTGGCCGACGACCTCGTGCTCATCCACGCCGGTTCGATCATCGCCAGGGTGACGGCACCGTGACCGACTTCCTCTACCCGTTCATCGACGGTGACGAGGACGACCTCGACGCCCTGCTCGCCGATCTCACGATCTCCGCCCGCCAGAAGTCCCAGATGAGTGCATCGCTGGCGACGATGACCCTTCGGGACCTCGACGACGAGATCAGTGCCGTCGGGCGGGCGATGGCCTCGCGGTTCGCGCGCGGCGGTCAGCTGTTCACCTTCGGGAACGGCGGTAGCTCGACCGACGCGGCCACGCTGGCCACGCTCTTCGCCACCCCGCCGGCGGGGTCTCCCCTCCCGGCCCGCAGCCTCGTCGCCGACAGCGCGGTGCTCACCGCTCTGGCCAACGACGTGGGCTTCTCGCTCGTCTTCGCCCGCCCGCTGATGGCCTTCGCCGGCCCCGACGACATCGCCGTGGGCTTCTCCACCAGCGGCAACTCGGAGAACCTGATCGCCGCGTTCGCCGCCGCCCGGCGGGCTGGCGTCCTGACCGTCGGGCTGGCCGGCTACGGCGGCGGGGCCATGAAGGCCGCCGGCCTCGACCACTGCCTGGTGGTCGCATCCGACAGCGTGCATCGCATCCAGGAGACCCAGGCCGCCCTGGGCTTCGCTCTGTGGCAGGCCGTCCACGCCGAGCTGGCCGTCCGCACCCAGCCCGAGAGGAAGTCCGTCAATGGCTGAAGGACACGTGGACACGGGCTCCGACGGGCGCGAAGGCCGGGTGATCGACCGCATCGAGACGTTCCGCCGCCGGCGGCCCCGGTTGCGCGACGAGGTGATCACCTCGGCCCACGGTGCCGGAGGCAAGGCCTCGGCCGCCCTCATCGACAGCGTCTTCCTCGAGGCGTTCGGGTCCGCCCATGACCCACCCCCCGACGCCGCCACCCTGACCCTCGCCTCGGGCGAACGACTCGCCTTCACCACCGACTCCTTCGTGGTCCAGCCCCGGGTGTTCCCTGGCGGATCGATCGGGGACCTGGCCGTCAACGGCACCGTCAACGACCTGGCCGTCGCCGGAGCCGTTCCCCAGTGGCTGGCGTGCGCCGTGGTGCTGGAGGAGGGCTTCCCCATCGACCAGTTGCGTGCGATCGTCGCCGACATGGCCCGAGCCGCGATCGAGGCCGGTGTCGTCATCGTCACCGGCGACACCAAGGTGGTGGAGCGCGGTGCGGCCGACGGGCTGTACCTCACGACGACAGGGGTGGGGGTCATCCCCGCCGGCCGGATGCTGGGTCCCGAGCTCGTCCGCGCCGGCGACGTCGTGCTCGTGTCGGGCTCCATCGGCGACCACGGCATGGCGGTGATGCTGGCCCGGGGCGATCTCGCCCTCGACGCCGACATCCGATCCGACTCGGCCGCGCTCGGCGGACTCGTCCAGGACCTGCTGGCCGCCGCTCCCTCCACGCGATGGTTGCGCGACCCCACGAGGGGCGGGGTGGCCACCGTGGCCAACGAGCTGGCCCACGACACCGACCTGGCCATCGTGATCGACGAGGCCGATCTGCCCGTCCACGCATCGGTGACGGGGGCGTGCGACCTCCTCGGCATCGATCCGCTCTACGTGGCCAACGAGGGCAAGGTCCTGGCCGTCGTCGCCCCCGACGAGGCCGCCGCCGCTCTGGCCGCCATGCGGAACCACCCGCTCGGAGCCGAGGCGGCGGTCATCGGCGAGGTGGCGGCCGATCCACCCGGGATCGTCGTGTTGCGCACCGCCTTCGGCGGGACCCGCATCGTCGACATGCTGGTCGGCGACCCTCTCCCCCGCATCTGCTGACCACCGTGGCCGAGATCGCCGTCCCCGAGCCCAGCCACCGGCGACGATGGCGGATCCGGGTCACCGGGACGGTGCAGGGCGTGGGCTTCCGACCGTTCGTGTATCGCCACGCCGTGCGCCTCGGGCTGGGTGGTTGGGTCGTCAACGACAGCGCAGGGGTCCTCATCGACGTCGAAGGCGACCTCGTCGACCTCGACACGCTCACTGCGCTCCTCCGCCGCTCACCGCCGCCGCTGGCCAGGGTCGGGGCCGTCGTGATCGACGACACCCTCCTCCCGACAGGGGCAGAGAGCTTCCGGATCGCGGCGACCGAGGCGCACGGTGTCGCCACCGCCCCGGTGAGCGTCGACACGGCCCCCTGCCCGGCCTGCCTGGCCGAGGTCTTCGATCCCGGCGACCGGCGGCACCGCCATCCGTTCACGAACTGCACCGACTGTGGACCCCGATACACCATCGTGCGAGCGATCCCTTACGACCGGCCGACCACCACCATGGCGGGGTTCACGATGTGCGCCGCCTGCCAGGCGGAGTACGACGACCCCGGTGACCGCCGGTTCCACGCCCAGCCCAACGCCTGTCCCGACTGCGGCCCCGTCGTCACGTGGCGGGCGCCCGACGGCCGGCCTCTCGCCGTCGGCCCCGACGCGCTCGACGCCGCCGCCCGGACGCTGCGAGCCGACGGGATCGTGGCCGTGAAGGGGGTCGGCGGCTACCACCTGGCGGCCGATGCCCGATCGGACCCGGCCGTGTGCGAGCTGCGCCGCCGCAAGCACCGCGACGACAAGCCGTTCGCGGTGATGGTGGCCGACGAGGATGCCGCTCGGGGTGTGGCCCACGTCAGCGACGAGGCATCAGAGGCGCTGCGCAGCCCAGCCCGGCCCATCGTGTTGGTGCCCCGGCACGGGAGCGGCCTCTCCGGCGCGGTGGCCCCCGGCCTGGCCGAGGTCGGGCTGGTCCTTCCCTACAGCCCGCTCCACCACCTGCTCCTGAGCGACGTCGACCGTCCTCTCGTGATGACCAGCGGCAACCTCAGCGACGAGCCCATCGCCCACCTCGACGACGACGCGGTCCGCCGCCTGGGACCGCTGGTCGACGGCCTGCTCACCCACGACCGGCCCATCCACATCCGCTGCGACGACTCGGTGGTGCGGGCGACGGGGACCGGGACCCAGACCCTGCGCCGGTCCCGCGGCTTCGCCCCGGCGCCGATCGCCCTCCTCCGGCCGACACCCGTTCCCCTCCTGGCCGTGGGCGCCGAGCTCAAGAACACGGTGGCCGTCGCCCGCGACCGATCCGTCGTGGTGAGCCACCACATCGGTGACCTGGAGCACCTCGCCAGCTACGGGATGTTCCTCCAGGCGATCGACCACCTCTGCCACCTCTACGACATCGAACCGGCGGCCGTGGTCCACGACCTGCACCCTGAGTACCTGTCGACCAAGGTCGCCACCGACCTCGACCTGCCCACCGTGGCGGTGCAGCACCACCACGCCCACGTCGCCGCCTGTCTGGTGGACAACGGTCGGGCCGACACCGTGGTCGGGCTGGCCTTCGACGGCATCGGCTACGGAGACGACGGCTCGCTCTGGGGTGGCGAGGTGCTCGTCGCCGACCTCGAGAGCTACGAGCGGGTCGGCCACCTGCGGCCGATCGCCATGCCGGGAGGCGGGGCCGCCATCCGCGAACCGTGGCGCATGGCGAGGGCATGGCTCATCGCCGCCGGCTGTCAGGACCAGGCACCGACCCCGCTGGTCGACGAGCGGCGCCGCGCCGATGTCGACCAGCTGGTGGCGATGGCGCAGGGACCCACCACCACCAGCATCGGCCGGCTGTTCGATGCCATCGGCTCCATCGTCACGGGCCGGGCGATCGCCACCTACGAGGCCCAGGCCGCCATCGAGCTGGAAGCCCTCGCCCGTCGGGTCGAGCGCCGACAGGCACCGGCGTGGCCCGGAGCGACGACGCTCGACCCGATCGGCGACCGCGTCCAGTTCGACCCGCGACCTCTCGTGACGGCGGTGGTGGGCGCTCTCGAGCGCGGGACCCCTGCGGAGATCGTGGCGGCCCGGACCCACGAGACGATCGGCCGGGCGGCGGCGGCGATGGCCGTGGCCGCGGCCACCAAAGCGGACCTGGGCACGGTCGCCCTCACCGGCGGGGCCTTCCAGAACGCCCGACTGACCGAGATCGTGGTCGACACGCTCACCCGCGCCGGCCTCGAGGTCCTCCTCCACCGCCACGTCCCTCCGAACGACGGAGGGATCAGCGTCGGCCAGGCCGCGATCGCCGCTACGCGCCTCTGACCCGCAGCCAGTCGAACCACTCGCCGAGACCGTCGCCCCGGGTGGCCGAGACGGCGACGACCTCGAGGTCGGGCTTCAGTCGGCGGGCGTCGGCGGTGCACCGGTCGACGTCGAACTCCACGTGGGGAAGCAGATCGACCTTGTTCAGGACGAGCAGGTCGGCGGTGCGGAACATGTGGGGGTACTTGAGGGGCTTGTCGTCGCCCTCGGTCACCGACATGATCACGACCCGCGCCGACTCCCCCAGGTCGAACAGGGCGGGACACACCAGGTTGCCCACGTTCTCGATCAGCACGACCGACCCTGCGGGCGGGTCGAGGGCGGTGAGGCCGCGGGCGAGCATGTCGGCATCGAGGTGGCACCCGGTACCGGTGTTGATCTGCACCACCTCGGCGCCGGTGGCCCGTATGCGCTCGGCGTCGAACGAGGTCTCCTGATCGCCCTCGATCACCGATACCTCCCTCGTCCCGGACAGGTCGACGATGGTGCGCACGAGCAGGGTGGTCTTGCCCGCGCCCGGAGAGCTCATCAGGTTGAGGGCCAGGATCCCCCGGCCCTCGAACCAGCCCCGGTTGCGGGCGGCACCGAGGTCGTTGCGGGCCAGCACCTGCTGCTCGAGGGTGATCGTCTCGGTGACCGCCGGCGATCGAGGGGCGACCTCGTCCTGCGGATGCGGGTGCGGATGCGGGTGCGGGTGCGGATGGTCATGCCGATCGTGATCGTGATCGTGATCGTGATCGTGATCGTGATCGTGGGCGGGGCCGCGGACGACCACGTCGCCCGCCGAGCATCCGCAGGTGGCACACATCAGACCTTGACCTCCACGCTCTGGATGGCCAGCTCCTCACCGGCCACGATCTCGAGATCGGCGCTGCCGCACGGGCACAGGGCGATGAAGTCCATGAGCAGCACGGAGTCGCCGCAGCTGCGGCAGTACGCCTGCCCCGGGACGTCGACGATCTCGAGGGTGGCGCCCTCCAACGAGGTGCCCATGGTGGCGAGATCGAAACAGAAGCGAATCGAATCGGGCACCACACCGGACAGGGTTCCGACGACGAGGGTGATCTGCTCGACGTCGCGGCCCTCACACCGGTCGGCGACGGCCTGCATCACGCTCTGGGTGATCGCCATCTCGTGCACCTCACCCGTTGTACCCGGGTGCGGCCCCGGTGGCGATGGGTGCGAAACGCATCCATTGCCCGTGGCGGGCGATGGGTCTACCTCTTGAGGTGCGCAGTCGGTCGATCGGTACCAGAGGTCCACGCCCGGAACCGCCGACAGCCCTGCGGTGATCCTGATCGAACCCCAGGACGACCAGCCGTGATCGTCCGGTGATCAGGAGAAGGGGAGGATCCATGGCCACCACCGAGACCTCCGGTGCCGGGACGCCGACCGACGCCGAGGACCCACTCATCCACGTCTTGTGGATCAACGCCGGGCTCAGCTGTGACGGCGACTCGGTGGCGCTCACCGCCGCGACCCAACCGAGCATCGAGGAGATCGCCCTGGGCGCGCTCCCCGGGCTCCCGAGGATCGCCGTGCACTGGCCGCTGATCGACTTCGAGTGTGGTCCGGTCGGCGGGGCCGACGACTTCATCGAGTGGTTCTTCAAAGCCGATCGTGGCGAGCTCGATCCGTTCGTGCTGGTCGTCGAGGGGTCGATCCCCAACGAGGCGATCAAGTCCGAGGGCTACTGGTGCGGGTTCGGCAACAACCCCGCCACCGGCCAGCCCATGACGACCAGCGAGTGGCTCGACCGTCTGGCTCCCAAGGCCCTCGCCGTGCTGGCCGCCGGCACGTGCGCCGCCTACGGCGGGATCCACGCCATGGCCGGCAACCCCACGGGCGCCATGGGCGTGCCCGACTACCTGGGCTGGGACTGGAAGTCGAAGGCGGGCCTGCCCATCGTGTGCGTGCCCGGATGCCCGACCCATCCCGACAACCTCTCCGAGACCATCCTGTACCTGCTCTACCAGGCCACCGGTCAGGCCCCCATGATCCCGCTCGACGACCAGCTGCGGCCGCAGTGGCTCTTCGGTCAGACGGTGCACGACGGTTGCGACCGAGCCGGCTACTACGAGCAGGGCGACTTCGCCACGGAGTACGGCTCCCCCAAGTGCATCGTGAAGCTCGGCTGTTGGGGCCCCGTCGTGAACTGCAACGTTCCGAAGCGGGGCTGGATCAACGGGGTGGGGGGCTGCCCCAACGTGGGCGGGATCTGCATCGGCTGCACGATGCCCGGCTTCCCTGACAAGTTCATGCCGTTCATGGACGAACCCCCCGGCGGCAAGGTCTCGACCACGGCCAGCGGTGTGTACGGATCGGTCATCCGCAAGCTGCGGGGCATCACCCAGCACACCCTGAACGAAGAGCCCAAGTGGCGCGTGAAAGGCACGGAACTCAAGACCGGCTACCAGTCGACCCGGGGGTAACAAGCCATGACAACGACGACGACGTCGACCACCAACAACGGCAGCGGCGACGCCAACCTCGTCGAGATGGCGTGGGACCCGATCACCCGCATCGTCGGCAGCCTCGGCATCTACACCAAGATCGACTTCGGCAAGGGAGTCGTGGCCGACTGCCACAGCACCTCGTCGATCTTCCGCGGCTACAGCGTGTTCATGAAGGGCAAGGACCCTCGCGACGCCCACTTCATCACCAGCCGCATCTGCGGCATCTGCGGCGACAACCACGCCACCTGCTCGTGCTACGCCCAGAACATGGCCTACGGCGTCGCACCACCGGCGCTCGGCGAGCACATCGTGAACCTGGGCGAGGCGGCCGAGTTCATGTTCGACCACAACATCTTCCAGGAGAACCTCGTCGGGGTGGACTTCTGCGAGAAGATGGTCGCCGAGACGAATCCCGGCGTGCTCGAGCAGGCCAACCGCACCGAGGCTCCCGGCGCCGAGCACCACGGGTACCGCACCATCGGCGACATCATGCGGTCGCTCAACCCGTTCAGCGGCGAGTTCTACCGCGAGGCGCTCCAGGTGAGCCGCTACACGCGGGAGATGTTCTGCCTGATGGAGGGGCGCCACGTCCACCCGTCGACCCTCTACCCGGGGGGCGTCGGCACCACCGCCACCATCCAGCTCTTCACGGACTACTACGTCCGGCTCATGCGCTACGTGGAGTTCATGAAGCGGGTCGTGCCCATGCACGACGACCTCTTCGACTTCTTCTACGAGGCCCTGCCGGGCTACGAGGAAGTCGGTCGGCGCCGCACCCTGCTCGGTTGTTGGGGCGCCTTCCAGGATCCCGACGTCTGCAACTTCCAGTACAAGGACATGACCCGCTGGGGCCGGGCCATGGGCGTCACCCCCGGCGTCGTGGTCGACGGGAAGCTCGTCACCAACGACCTGGTCGAGATCAACCTCGGCCTCCGCATCCTCCTCGGCTCGTCGTTCTACGACGATTGGGAGGACCAGCCGATGTTCGTCACCCGCGACCCGCTCGGCAACCCCGTCGACCGCCGCCACCCGTGGAACCAGCACACGAACCCCAAGCCCCAGAAGCGTGACTTCGACAGCAACTACAGCTGGGTGATGTCGCCCCGCTGGTTCGACGGCACCGACCACCTCGCCCTCGACACCGGCGGGGGGCCACTGGCCCGGCTGTGGTCGACGGCGCTGTCGGGGCTGGTGAACACCGACCACCTGAAGGCCACCGGGACCAGCGTGGAGATCCACCTCCCCAAGACGATCCTCAAGCCCGAGATGACCCTCGAGTGGAAGGTCCCGCAGTGGTCGAACACCATCGAGCGGAACCGGGCCCGCAGCTACTTCCAGGCCTACGCCGCGGCGGCGGCGTTGGACTCCATCGAGATGGCCCTGGCCGAGGTGCGAGCCGGGCACACCAAGACATGGGAGCCCTTCGAGGTCCCCGACGAGGGCATCGGCTGCGGGTTCACGGAGGCGGTCCGCGGCGTCCTCTCGCACCACATGGTGATCAAGGAGGGGAAGATCGCCAACTACCACCCGTACCCGCCGACGCCGTGGAACGCCAACCCGCGCGACAGCTACGGCACCCCCGGGCCCTACGAGGACGCGGTGATGAACACCCCGATCTTCGAGGAGAACGGTCCCGACAAGTTCAAGGGCATCGACATCATGCGGACCGTCCGCAGCTTCGACCCCTGCCTGCCATGCGGCGTGCACATGTACCTCGGGAAGGGCAAGGTGCTGGAGAAGACCCACTCACCGGCCCAAGCGGCCCACACCGAGCTGGCATGACCGACATCGTCGCCGTCGGTGACCGCATCGCCACCCTGGTCGACGTCGCTCGCGCCTCACCCGATCCACGCGCCGGCGATCGGGCCGAGGAGCTGATCAGCCTTCTCACCGACCTCTACGGGATCGGCCTGGCCCGCATCGTGGAGCTGGTCGGCGACGACTCGCCCGCGGTGATGGACCGACTCCTGGCCGACGAGATCGTCGGGAGCCTGCTCGGCGTCCACGGGCTGCATCCCGACGACCTGGCCGACCGGGTCGAGCGAGCGCTCGACTCGGTACGGCCGCTGCTGGCCGCCCACGGCGGAGACGTCGAGCTGCTCGATGTCGATCGCGACCTTCCCGCCGTGCGCCTGCGGCTGCTCGGGAGCTGCGACGGGTGCCCGTCGTCGGCATCAACCCTGCAGTTCGCAGTGGAGGCGGCGATCCTCGCCACCGCTCCCGAGATCGTCGTCATCGACGTCGACGACGGCCTCCCGGAGCAGCTCGACCCCGCGTCGCTGACCGGCAACGCGGTCCCCATCACGCTCGGCACCAAGCCCGTCTACGAGACGTGTCCGGCCGAGGTCGGCCTGTCGTGACCTCGCCGGCCGACTCGCTCGCCGTGCTCTCCCGCATCCGGCGGTCGGTCGCCACCGCGCCGACGACCCAGCTCGGCGAGACCTGCGAGATGTGCAACGTGCCCATCGGGGACGAGCACGGCCATGTGGTGGACGTGGAGACCCGCCGTCTCATGTGCTCGTGCCGGGGCTGCTACCTCCTCTTCACCAGCAGCGGTGCCGGCGGGGGCCACTTCCGGGCGGTGCCGACCCGGTGCGTGGCCTTCGACGAGCTCACGTTCGGGCCCGCCGAGTGGACCGCCATGCAGATCCCCGTGAGCGTGGCCTTCTTCTTCCTGAACTCGAGCCTCGACCGTGTCTGCGGCTTCTACCCGGGCCCGGCGGGCGCCACCGAGTCGCTCCTCCCGCTCGAGACCTGGGCGGCGATCGCCGAGGCCAACCCGGTCCTCGGCGACATCGAGCCTGACGTCGAGGCCTTCCTCGTGCGGGCCGACACTCGCCGGTCGGCACCCCCCGAGTGCTATCTCGTCCCCATCGACTGGTGCTACGAGCTGGTCGGCGAGCTGCGAACCTCCTGGCGGGGCTTCGACGGCGGCCAGGAGGCCCACCAGGCGCTCGACCGCTTCTTCGACCGCGTGCGACAGCAGGCTCGACGATGAGCGCCGGGCTCGGCTTCGATGTCGTCGGTGCCCGGGCCGAACCGCACGCCGCGGCGCCAACCATCGCCCTGCGGCTGAGGGTCACCGCCCCCGGTGAGGAGCCGGTGCACGCGGTGGCCCTCAGCTGCCAGATCCGCATCGAGCCCCAACGTCGCACCTACACGCCGGCCGAGGAGGAGCGGCTGTACGACCTGTTCGGTGACACGCCCCAGTGGGGTCAGTCCCTGCGGCCGTTCCTGTGGACCAACGTCTCGACGATGATCACCCGGTTCACCGGAGCCACCGAGATCGACCTGCTCGTCCCGTGCACCTACGACATGGAGGTCGCGGGGGCCCGGTACCTCCACGGTCTCGGCGACGGCGAGATCCCGCTGCTGTTGCTGTTCTCCGGGACCGCGTTCGGAGCGGGCACCTCGGCCGGTGCCTTCGCCGCCCGCCCGATCTCGTGGAGCGACGAAGCCTCCTACCGCCTCCCCCAGCGTGTGTGGCGCGAAGCCATGGATCTCTACTTCCCGAACGCCGGCTGGCTGCGCCTCAGCCACGAGAACCTCGACGGCCTGGCCCGCTTCAAGACGGCACGGGCCCTCGCCACCTGGGACCAGACCGTCGAGCGCCTCCTGAAGGAGGTGGGCGAGTCGTGACCCACGTCACCGAGGTGGCCGGCGCCACCGAGCGGGCGGACCGGTTCGCGGCGGCCAAGGCCGTGGCCGACGCCACCCTCTACGAGGGCTACGTGCTCTACCCCTACCGGGCGTCGGCGGTGAAGAACCAGATGCGCTGGCAGTTCGGCGTCCTGGCCCCTCGGGCGTGGGCCGAGGCTGACGGCTCGGAACGCTGGACCTCGCGGACGGAGTGCCTGGTCGTCGCCGGCGCGGCACCGCGACTCACCGTGCGGGTGCGGTTCCTGCAGATCCTGCACCGGACCATCGAGGCGGCGACCGAAGGGGGCGGCTTCGCCCCCGTCACCGGCCTCGAGGTGGGCACCACGCGGTGGGTGCCGTGGGACGAAGCCGTCGAGCGCGTCGTCGACGTGGCCCCGGTGGCCCTGGCCCCCGTCGGGGACGTCGGCCACCGGCAGCCGTTCACCTTCGAGGCAGGAGCGTCGTTCGAGACCATCGTCACCCCGGACGGCGACGTGGCCGGCCGCGTCGTGCGGCGGTGGGAGACCCTGACCGGCACCGTGCTCGTCGATGCGACCGCCGCCCGTGGGCCCCTCCCCCTGGCCCGGGTGGCGGTCGCCGTCGAGAACGACGCCCGATGGGCCGGACGGGGGGCGACGCGAGACGAGGCCCTGGCTCGTTCGCTCATCGGCGTCCATACGCTGCTCGGCCTCGACGACGGGGGGTTCGTGTCGCTGCTCGACCCCCCGGAGGGGACAGAGGAGGCCGCCGCCGAGTGCCACAACGTCGGCACGTTCCCGGTGCTCGTCGCCGATCCGTCCGGAGGGCCCGACGTGGTCCTCTCGTCGCCCATAACCCTCTACGACCATCCCGAGGTGGCGCCGGAGAGCCAGGGCGACCTGTACGACTCGACGGAGATCGACGAGATCCTCGCCCTACGGGTCCTCACCCTCACCGATGACGAGAAGGCCGAAGCTCGCGGCACCGACGCCCGTTCGGCCGCCATCGTCGACCGCTGCGACGACATGACCGAGGACGGGTGGGCCCAGTTGCACGGCACCATGCGCGACGTCCGGGCGACGGAGAGGGTCGAGCCCTCCGGCGGCGATGCGCCGTGGTGGGACCCGGCCGTCGATGCCGAGGTCGACCCCTGGAGCGACAGCATCCGCATAGCGGGGACACTGGTCGCCAAGGGGTCCGCCGTGGTGCTGCGACCCAACCGCCGGTCGGACGCCCAGGACCTGTTCCTCGACGGTCTCTCGGCCACCGTCGCCGGCATCT
Organism: uncultured Actinomycetes bacterium; assembly: GCA_963793025.1. Lineage (GTDB taxonomy): Bacteria > Actinomycetota > Acidimicrobiia > Acidimicrobiales > Acidimicrobilacustridaceae > CAWBYL01. Next base: position 327,860 of record CAWBYL010000002.1, on the reverse strand, counting down.
TCCACGATGTCGACGGCACCCAACAGGTGGCGGTCACCGTCGACGACGACCCCGCCACGGAGGCACTGTCCTGGCAGGGGCGCTACCTCTTCTTCTTCCCCGACGAGATCGAGCCCGCGTCGTGACCGGCATCGACCTGTCGACCCAGGACCCGCGAGTCGCGTCCGGGAGCCCACGATCCGTTCCGAGCGTGCTCGTCGCCGGCATCGGGAACATCTTCTTCAGCGACGACGCCTTCGGCGTGGAGGTCGTCGACCGACTCCTGCGGCGACCCGTGCCCGCCGGCGTGAAGGTCGTCGACTTCGGCATCCGCGGGCTGCACCTCGCCCACGAGCTGCTCGACGGCTACGACGTCCTCGTCCTCGTCGACGTCATGGCCCTCGACGACGCGCCGGGCACCGTGGCTCTGGTCGAGATCGGCGAACGGTCGGAACCCGGAGCGCGGCCCGACGGGCTCGTCGACACCCCGCCCGCGCTCGATGCCCACTCGATCAGCCCCGAGGTGGTGCTGGGTGCCCTGGGCCACCTCGGCGGTTCGATCGACCGGGTGCTCGTGGTGGGGTGCCAGCCCGAGACCTGCGCCAGCGGCATGGGCCTCTCCCCGACGGTGGCGGCTGCGGTGGCCGTCGCCGTGGACACCGTCGACCGACTCCTGGTCGACCTCTCCTCCCGAACCGAACGATCGGAGTACACGCCATGATCCGTCGTCTGTTCCTCCTGAGCGTCGCCGCCGGGGTCGCCTATGTGGGCGTCCTCGTGTGGCCCGACCTCCAGCGCTACCTCAAGATGCGGGCCATGTGACATGGCCGTCCCCGGCTGGATCGCCCTGGTGATCCTGCTCGTCGGGCTCTACGCCCTGTTCTGGGTGCTGCGCTCGATCGCCGACACCAACCGCTACCGCCGCCTGCCCAGGATGTGACCCATGTGCCTCGGTATCCCCGGCCAGATCATGGAGATGCTCGACTCCCACGAGCACCTCGCCCGCGTCGAGGTCAGCGGCGTCGGCCGGGTGATCAACGTGGGTCTCCTCGAGGACGAAGCCCTGGGCAGGGGTGACTGGGTCCTCATCCACGTCGGCTTCGCCATGTCCAAGATCGACGAGCAGGAAGCTGCCCTCGCCCTCGCGTCGCTGAAGATGATGGGCGAGATCTTCGACGACGAGGTCGAGCAGTTGATGGGGTCGGGGGCCGCGGCCGACGAGGTCCCCGCCGCCGTGAAGGCCTGGGAGAACTGATGCGCTTCGTCGACGAGTACCGCGACCCGGTCGCCGCCCGTCACCTGGTCCGGCGCATAACCGAGCTGGCCGGCGACGACCACGTCAAGTTCATGGAGGTGTGCGGCGGGCACACCCACACGATCTACCGCCACGGCATAGAGCACATCCTCCCGGCCAACGTCGAGCTGGTCCACGGTCCCGGCTGCCCGGTCTGCGTGATCCCCATGGGGCGGGTCGACGACGCCATCTCCGTCGCCGACGCACCGGGAGTGATCTTCACCTCGTTCGGCGACATGATGCGCGTCCCCGGCAGCAACGGCAACCTGCTGGAGGCCAAGGCGCGCGGGGCCGATGTGCGCTTCGTGTACTCGCCCCTCGACGCCCTGCGCCTGGCCGAGGAGAACCCCGATCGGGAGGTCGTGTTCTTCGCCGTGGGCTTCGAGACGACCGCGCCGTCCACCGCGGTCACGCTCCTGCGGGCCCGGGCCAACGGGACCACCAACTTCCGCGTCTTCTGCAACCACGTCACGATCGTCCCGCCCATCAAGGCGATCCTCGACTCACCCGACCTGCGCCTCGACGGCTTCCTGGGACCGGGGCACGTCTCGACCGTCGTGGGCAACCACCCCTATCGCTTCGTCCCCGCCGACTACGGAAAGCCCCTGGTCACCACGGGCTTCGAACCTCTCGACATCCTCGAGGGCGTGGCCATGCTCCTCACCCAGCTCCGCGAGGGTCGCTGCCAGGTCGAGAACCAGTACACCCGCATCGTCCGCGACGAGGGCAACCCCGTGGCGCTGCGGGCCATGGCCGAGGTGTTCGAGCTACGACCCCATTTCGAGTGGCGCGGTCTCGGGTTCATCGCCCAGAGCGCACTGCGCCTCCGTCCCGAGTTCGCCGCCTTCGACGTCGAACGCCACCACGACCTGCCCAACATCCGTGTCGCCGACCCGAAGGCGTGCCAGTGCGGTGAGGTCCTCAAGGGCGTCATCAAGCCCTGGGAGTGCAAGGTCTTCGGCACCGCCTGCACCCCCGAGACGCCCATCGGCACGTGCATGGTCTCCTCCGAGGGGGCCTGCGCGGCCTACTACAACTTCGGACGGCTCCACCGGGAGGCGGCGGTGACCCTCGGGCGGACCCGCGTGGGCACCGCGAGCTGACGGCCCACCGGCGGGCGACGGGCCCGGCGGCTCCGTCGTCACCGCTCCTCGGAGTCGCGTCGGTGGAATATAAATAAGTGATCGCTGTTTCTAATGGCAGACCTCCTGAAGGAGAAGCCCATGGAACAGCAGACCGCCATCGTCACCGGCGCCTCGAGGGGCCTCGGCCTCGCCCTCGCCACCGCCCTCGTGGAGGACGGCTGGAAGGTCGTGGTCGACGCCCGCCACGCCGACGAACTCACCCGCGCCACCGCCGTGCTGGGGGACGCCGTCGTGGCCGTGCCCGGCGACATCACCGATCCCGCCCACCGCCGGGCCCTCGTCACCGCCGCCGGCGACGGACTCGACCCTGGTCGTCAACAACGCCGGTGGGCTCGGCCCGTCCCCCCTGCCCGACCTGGCCCGGTACCCCCTGGACGATCTGGAGTCGCTCTTTCGACACCAACGTCGTCGCTCCTCTCGGCTTGATCCAGGAGGCCCTGCCCGTGCCTCGCCGCCCGCCACGGCACCGTGGTCGACGTCACCTCCGACGCCTCGGTCGAACGCCTATCGAGGGCTGGGGTGGCTACGGCGCGACCAAGGCCGCCCTCGACCACATCGGCGGCCGTGCTGGCCGCCGAGCACCCCGAGGTGCGGGTGCTGAGCGTCGACCCCGGCGACATGCGCACCCAGATGCACCAGGACGCCTTTCCCGGTGAGGACATCTCCGACCGGCCCGAACCCGACGCCAGCCGTCCCGGCGATCCTGGCCCTGATCGCCGGTCCCCGCGGTCGGGCCGCTACCGGGCCGAGGACGTGAACCCGACATGACCGACCACCTTCACCCCGACGTCCGCCGCCCGTACCCCCTCCTCGACCTCCTCCACCCCCCGCGATCCGGGCGGGCCGGCCGAGCCGACGACGACGTCGTCGAGCCCGCTCGAGCTTCGTCCTGCCGCCGGCGCTCGAGGCCACCCAGCCCCCCGAACTCACCCGAGGACGCCGGGACGCCGTTCGCCTGATGGTCTCCGTCGGGACCGAGGCGCCCCGCCACGCCACCGCCGCCGATCTGGCGTCGTTCCTCGACCCCGGCGACCTGGTCGTGATCAACACGTCGGCGACCGTCCCCGCCGCCGTCGACGCCACCGCCCCCGGGCGGCGAGTACGTCGTCGTGCACCTCTCCACCGAGCTGCCGACCGGGCTCTGGCTGGTCGAGGTGCGCCATCCCGTCGACGGGGCCGCCACCGAGCCCCACCCCGGCGACTTCGCCGGCGCCGACCTCGCCCTCCCGGACCGGGCCCGGGCCCATCTCCTCGGGCGCATGCCCGGATCCCGCCGACTGTGGGTGGCCGAGCTCGTCCTCGGCCGAGCCGGTGGTCGACTACCTGGAGGGCTGGGGCCGACCCATCCGCTACCGCTACGTGCCCGCCACCTGGCCGATCGACGCCTACCGCAACGTCTACGCCGTCGAGCCCGGCTCGGCGGAGATGCCGTCGGCCGGTCGTCCGGTCACCGGACGGGTGCTCACCTCGCTCGTCGCCCGAGGCGTGGGCGTGATGCCGCTGGTGCTGCACACCGGCGTCGCCTCGCTCGAAGGCCACGAGTCGCCCTACCCGGAGCGCTACCGGGTGCCCATCGAGACGGCCCGCGCGGTCAACGAGACCCACGCCGCCGGCCACCGGGTGGTGGCCATCGGCACCACGGTGGTGCGGGCCCTCGAGACGGTCACCGACGCCGAGGGGACGACCCACCCCGGCGAGGGCTGGACCGACGTCGTCATCACCCCCGAACGGGGCGTGCGCGCCGTCGACGGGCTGCTCACCGGATGGCACGAACCCGAGGCCACCCACCTCCAGATGCTCGAGGCGGTGGCCGGGCGACCGGCGCTCGAGCTGGCCTACCGCGAGGCGCTCGAGCACCAGCTACCTCTGGCACGAGTTCGGCGACAGCCACCTGCTCCTGCCCGTCCGGAGACGACCGTGACCGCATGCCCCCCGCTGACCACCCCGAGCGCGGCGTCACCGTCGCCCCCGCCGATCTCCACGGCCCAGCGCACCGTGCTCTACGCCGCTGCGTCGACGGGGCGAGATCACCGTGGACCAGCTGGCCGACGCGCTGGGCATGACCGTCTCCGGGGCCCGCCAACACCTCGCCGCCCTCGTGCGACCACGGCCTGGTCGAAGCCACCGACACCCCCCGCCGGCCCGGCCAGCGCGGCCGCACCGAGCTCGGGTACCGCCTCACCCCGCTGGCCGAGCCGCTCTTCCCGAAGGCCTACGGCGAGCTCACCAACCAGCTGCTCGGCTACCTCGCCGGACGACGCGGTCGACGCCGTCTTCGATCGACGCCGCGACGACCGCATCGCGGCCGCCCGGGCCCGCCTCGCCGGTCACCGCTCCTTCGCCGGTCGGGTCGCGGAGATGGCCGCCATCCTCGACGAGGACGGCTACCTGGCCTCCTTCGAACAGGCCGACGACGACCTGTTCCTCGTCACCGAGCACAACTGCGCCATCCTCTCGGTCGCCCAGGCCCACCCGCACGCCTGCTCGCAGCGAGATCGAGTTCATCCGCCGTTCGCTTCCCGACGCCGACCGTCGAACGGGCGACCCACATGGCTTCGGGCGGCCACTCCTGCACCTACGAGATCCGTCCGGCCGCCTGACCGAGCGGTGCCGGTGCGATGGTGTCAACGGCTCAGAGGACCGTGAGGTCGACGCTCACCACGTCGCCGACATCGAGGCCGGCCCGGCGACGGACGTCCTTCTTCACCGGGAGCACGTAGGCCTCACGCGAGGCGTCGGGGAAGATCGAGGTGCGCCAGACGACCTCGCCGACCGCCACCTCGACACGGATCGAGCCGAACCCGCGTGCGTGCTCCCCGTGGATCTCCTCGATCACGTCGGAGAGGTCCGGGGGCAGGCTGACGAAGGTCCAGGCGTCGCGGCGGGCCTCCCAGAGCCACAGCTCGCTCTCGAAGGTGAACTCCGCGGTCACGCCGTCCTCCGATCCTGGCCGGCGACCAGACTAGGGAACCGGACCGTGGTCTACGGCCGGAACCGGGCGGCGAACGACTCGGCGAGCAACGCCCGCTGCCCGGCTCGCTCGGACGGGGTCACCGGCGCCAACCCGGTGACGGCGGCGACGTCGTCGATCGCCACCACACTCGTCTCGGGGATGGGCAGGTTCCCGTCGGTGAGCTGCCAGCGGATGGCCAGGTGCCCCTGGCGATGGTCGGCCGTCTCCAGCCAGTTGGCCACACCCGGGTCCCGTCCGGCCACGACGAGGATCACCGAGCCGTCGGCTTCGAGATGGACGCCCTCGCACGTCAGACCGGAGAAGCGGTGGCGGTAGTCGAACGACTCGTACCAACCGTTGCCGACCTGCACGTCCCAGTAGGCGCACGGTGTGGGCGGCATGACCCTGACGACGAGGGCCTCGTCGGGTTCGAGCGCCCAGCGGGCGGTGACGGCGTTGCCGCCCGGCACCCCTCCACTGGTGGAGGTCGGATCGCCGATGTCGGTGGCGAAGACGTTGAGGGCCACGCCCTTGTCGAGCAGCTCGCCCTGCATCATCGGCAGGAGGAAGGAGAACAGGGCGGTGGCCCGCTCCAGCCCGGCGACGGCCGAGGTGAGGGAGAGCGGCGACGGGAGCCCGTCGCCGCTCGTGAGGTTCTCGAGGGAGAGGGCCATGGGCTCGACGTCGTCGGGGGTCGCGAAGAACTGTCGGACGAGCAGACCGGTGCTCGAGGGGGTCGTGGGCAGCCAGTTCCCGGGCTGGGCGTCGGGCGAGACGCGAACCTCGAAGCTGCCGTCGTCCGCCACCTCGATGTCGGGCAGGAAGAGAGCATGGCCGTAGGGGGGCGGCCCGTCCTGGCCCACGATGATCGAGACCCAGCGGGCCGAGCCCCGGACGCCCCGCAGGACGAAGGTGTCGGTGCCGTTGATCGGGCCCGACAGGTAGAGCCCCTGTGGGTTGTCGCCGCCCATCTTGCGGTGCGGGTCGAGAGCCGGCCACAGGTAGGGGTGGAGGCTGTCCTTGTTCTCGAGCGAGCCCAGGAGGGCGATGCGGGCCATGCGGCCGAGGTGGCGCAGTCCTTCGGCCAGGTCGACCTCGTCGTCGGTCAGGGTCCGGGCCAGGGCCTCGGTGCCGGTCGCTTCGAGGGCCCGACAGAAACCCCTGCCACGCCGCTGTGGCCTGCTCCCGCTGGTCATCGCTCACCGGACGACGACCGTCATCGCCGGGCGTCCTCGGCGGCGATCGCCGCGAACGACTCGTGGTCGGCCGCCGCCGTGCCCAGGCGCATCTGGAGCCGACTGGTGATGGCTGGGTCGACCTTGACGGTGATGCCCCACAGGTAGAAGCCGTGGACGATGCCCCGCCGGACGCCCCGCCACGCCTCGTCGGTCGATGGCCCGTCGACGCCGCCGGCGGCCAAACGGTCGAGGTAGTGGGCCACCAGGGCCTGTTCGTTGTTCCGGCGATCCTCCACGGTGAGAGCGGACGAGAGGTGGTACCCGACGTCGAGGTACCAGGGCCCGCGCTGCACGAGCTGCCAGTCGACGAAGGTGGGCCGCCCGGAGCCGTCGAGGAAGACGTTGCCCACGTGGGAGTCACCGTGGATGACGCTCCACGGGAACTCGTCGGCCACCTGGGCGGCCAACCGGGAGTACGTGTCGTACAGCAGCTGGGCGTCGCGGACCTCCTCGGGCACATCGGCGCCGACCGGGCCCTCGAAGTTGCCCCGGATCTCGTCCACCCCGCGGTTCTGCGTGTAGAAGCCGAGACGGGAGTCGAGCCAGCTGGCCGCCGCCCAGCGGGGGGCGGCCCAGGTGGCCGCGTGCAACTCGGCCAGGTCCTCCAGGCTCTGGGCCACCTGGTCCGGCGAGTAGTCGCTGAGAGCGTCGAGGAAGGTGGCTCCCTCGGCGACCACGTCCTCGGTGATGATGGCCGAGGCCATCGTCTCGGGGTCGAGGTGGGCGTAGACGCTGCGCAGGGTGTGCAGCCCGAGCGGCTCGGCCAGGTCGCGGTAGAAGCCCGCCTCGGGGACCCCGGCGTGGCGGTACGGCCAGCCGAACTCGGAGAAGTAACCCTTCAGGCACAGGTCCGCCGAGAGCCCCTCGGGGACGCCGCCGGCGCACTCGATGTGGAAGCGGGCGTTGGTGGCCACCCGGCTGATGACCGGCCCGGGCGTGACCGAGGTGACCTCGATGCCCGGGTAGCGGGTGCCCAGGGCGGCGGTGAGCCATTCGGGCGTCAGGGCCTCGTCGAGCGTCCGGGGGATCGTCGGGTTCTCCATCATCGACTCCCCACCACGACGTGCTTCAGCTCCTGGAAGGCCCGGATGCCGGCCGACCCGCGTTCGCGGCCGTAGCCGCTCTGCTTGTACCCGCCCATCGGCGTGTAGCCGGTGGCCAGGCCGGTGTTGACCTGGACGGTGCCACTGCGGATGCGCCCGGCCAGCTCCAGGCCCAACGGGAGGTCGCCGGTGTAGATGCCGCCCGACAGGCCGTAGTCGGTGGCGTTGGCGATGCGCACCGCGTCGTCGAGGTCTCGGTACCCGAGGACCGACACGACCGGGCCGAAGAACTCCTGCTGGTTGGCCGGGTTCATCGGATCGGGGGCGTCGAGCACCGTGGGCTCGTAGAACCACCCCCGATCGAGGTGGGCCGGTGCCCGACCGCCGGTGGCGCAGACCGCGCCCGCGCCGATCCCGCGCTGCACGAGGTCGTCGACGCGCGAGCGCTGTGCCTCGCTGATGAGCGGACCGACCACCGTCGCCGGGTCCTCGGGAGCTCCGACGGTGAGACCCGCCGCGGCGGCGGCGATGGCCTCGACCGCGGCGGCGCGGTGCTCGTCGGGCACGAGCACCCGGGTCTGGAGGGCGCAGCCCTGGCCGGCGTGGGAGACGAACACGGTCGCCGCCGCTGCCACCACGCCGTTGATGCCAGCCGGGTCGTCGAAGATGTCGGGCAGGTGCAGGGCGGCGCTCTTGCCTCCGAGCTCGAGGATGACCCGCTTCAGGCTGGAGGCCGCCTGCGTGGCGACGGCCCGTCCCACCGAGGTGGAACCGGTGAACGACACCGCATCGACGCGCCGATCGGTGCTCAACGAGATGGCCCCTTCGTTGCCGGCCTCGACCACGACGTTGAGCACACCCGGCGGCAGGCCCGCCTCCAGGGCGACCTCACCGAGCACGGTGGCCTCGAGCGGCGTCAGGGGGCTCGGGCGCAGCACGACCGTGCAGCCGGCCAGCAGCGCAGGAACGACCTTCCAGATGTTGGTGATGAACGGGAAGTTGTACGGCGTGATGGCGGCCACCACGCCGGTCGGCTCGTAGCGGCGGATCGAGAGGCGCACGGTGGAGCCGGCGACGTGCTCGCCGAGCGGCACCTCGTTGTGCTCCCACAGCGGCATGCGCTCGTACAGGTCGGCCAGCTCCTGGATGCTGGTGAGGGCCATGCCGACCTGTGCCCATTCGGTCACCATGCGCGGACAGCCGGTCTCGGCCATCACGGTGTCGGTGAGGACGGCGCGCCGGGTACCCAGCGCCTCACCCAGGCGACGCACCGCGGCCACCCGCTCGGCCGGTTCCATCGTCGGCCACGGGCCCTCGTCGAAGGCCCGTCGTGCCGCGGCGATCGCCGCGCTCACCTGGTCAGGCGACGCCGTGTCCACCGCGGCGACGGACTCACCGGTCGCGGGCGACTCCACCGCCATCTGGGGTCCGGCCCCCGAGACCCACTCCCCGTCGATGAACAGCTGACGAGCAGCGACGAGGTCGGTCATCGGACAGCCTCGGTGTCGGGAGCGTCCCAGACGACGGGTACGGCGGTCGGTCCTCGTTCGTACATGCCGGTCACCTTCGCGGGGGGCGCATCGGGGTCGAGGCGCAGGTTGGGCAGGCGGTCGAGGAGGGCGTCGAGAACACAGGTGATCTCGGCCCGGGCGACGTGCATGCCGAGGCAGATGTGGTGGCCGCCGCCGAAGCCGAAATGGCTCTGGACCGGTCGGCTCGGGTCGAAGTCGTCGGGGTTCTCCCAGCGCTTCGGGTCGCGGTTGGCCGCGCCGAACACCATGTGCACGACGGCGCCGGCGGGGATGTCGACTCCTCCGAGCGTCGTGTCCACCCTGGTCCATCGCGAGAACACCGGATCGGTGGGGCTGACCCGCATCACCTCTTCGATCGCCGGTCGCAGCAGCGTGCGGTCCGCTCGGACCTGCTCGAGGAACTCCGGACGCTCGAGGAGCATGAGGGCGACGATCCCCATCTGCTTCCAGGTGGTGCCCGAACCCGCGGCGAGGAGGAGGAAGGCGAAGCTGAGGATCTCGTCGTCGGTGAGGACATGACGTTCGCCGTCGTCGTCGGTGATCTCGGCCTGGACCAGGACGCTGATGAGGTCGTCGGTCGGCTCGGCCCGCCGCTGGGGGATGATCGGGGTCACCAGATCGATGAACTTCCCGAGGCCGAGACCGTCGGTGGTGACGGCGGCTCGGATCTCGAGGGCCTCCGGGATCGACATCCCGAAGCTGTCGCAGATCGTGAGCATGGGGATCGGGGCGAAGACCTGGATGTTGAGGTCGGCCCGACCGCTCTCGACCACGTTGTCGATCAGCGCGTCGACGGTGCTCTGGATCCAGTTCTGCAACCACCACTGGGCCCGCTTGGGGACGAACGAGGGCTGGACGAGGGCCCGGTAGCGGTGGTGGCGTTGACCGTCCATCTGCAGCATCGAGCTCTCGTGCAGCGCCGCGCTCGAACCATCCAGGTGGACCGACGAGGAGTAGATCTCGGGGTTGCGGACGATGGTCTCGACGGTCTCGTAGTCGAAGGCCGAGTAGTGGGGGCGATCGGCTTCGGGGATGCCCTGGAAGAAGGCGGGATCGTGGAACCCCACCAGCGGGCCGGGGACCCCCTCGTGCACGGGACCGGACTCGCGCAGCTCGGCGAACCGACCCCAGATGTCACCGTCGAAGCCACCGCCCCGGGTGGCGTACACGGGGCCCTGGAGGTTGAACAGCTCGGTGAGGCGTTCGGGGTCGAGGTACCGCCGGAACAGCGTCCCCTTGTCGCCGGTCATGACGTCGCCTTCGCCAGCACCACGACCGGGATCACCCGGTCGGTGCGCGACTGGTAGACGTCGTAGGAGGGCCACTGCTCGTTGACCAGGGCCCACAGCCGCTCTCGCTCCGGGCCTTCCGCGGTGTGGGCCACCGCCGCGAATCGGTCGCCCTTCACCTGCACGCTGACCTTCGGATCGGCAGTCAGGTTGTGGTACCACGCCGGATGGGTGGGGGCGCCACCCTGGGAGGCGATGACGACGCAGTCGTCGCCGTCGAAGGCACAGATGAGCGCCGACTTGCGCGCTTCGCCGGAGCGGCGGCCCGTCGTGGTCAGGACCAGGCAGGTGGCCCCGTTCCACAGGTACCCCTCCTCTCCGTCGGTCTCCTCGTAGCGCCGGACGTGCTCGTCGCCGAACACCGAGAGGTCGAGGCCGCTGGTGACGGGCTTCAGTTCATCGGGCATGGCTCGTTCCTTCTCTCCGGTTCAGCGTGCGGTGTAGCCACCATCGACCGGGAGCAGGATCCCGGTGATGTTGACGGCGTCGTCCGAGGCCAGGAAGAGCGCGGCCCGGGCGCAGTCCTCGGCGGTGAGGAACGAACCGTTGGGCTGGAACGTCCTGACGAAGTCGAGGTACTCGTCGGTGGGGGTCTCGAAGGCCTCACGATCCATCACGGTGAAGTTGGTGAGAGGCATCGCCCCCGGGCAGATCGCGTTGCAGCGGATCCCGTCGGCCGCGCACTCGATGGCCACGCCCTTGGTGAGCTGGTTCACGGCCCCCTTGGTGGCCCCGTAGACCACGCTCCCGAACCCGACCATCCCGGCGATCGACCCGGTGTTGACGATCGTGCCCCCGTCGCCCTGGGCCTTGAACTGCTTCACCGCGAACTTGCAGCCGTTGAACACGCCGCGGAAGTTGATCTCGCTCAGACGGGTGAAGGCGGCGGCGTCGGAGTCCTCGAACTTCTGCCCGGGAACGTTGCCGGTGACGCCGGCGTTGTTGAACATGACGTCGAGACGCCCGAAGGTGGACACGGCGGCGGCCACGGTCGCCTCCACATCGGCCTCCGACGCCACGTCGCAGTGCCGGGCCACGGCGTGGCCGCCGCCTTCGGTGACGAGGCGGACGGTCTCGGCCGCCCAGTCGTCGACCACGTCGGCGACCACGATGTTGGCGCCCTCGGCCGAGAAGAGCAGGGCCGAGGCCCTCCCCACCCCGGAACCCGAACCGGTGATGACCACGGTCTTGCCTTCGAGCTTCACGATGCGCCTCCAGAGGCCGCTTCGGTGAGGGTGATCACACGGTTCGGACACGACTCCGCCGCGGCCCGCACGGCGTCGTCGCTGTCGCCGTCGCCCCCGTCGATCAGCACGACCTTCATCGTGTCGTCGTCGAGGTCGAACGTGTCGGGAGCGTGGAAGGTGCACGAGCCCGAGGCCAGACACCGATCCGGGTCGATGGCGATGGTGAGACGAGATGTCAACGAGAGCTCCTCCCCGCCCTGTCCTGCTGAAATATCAGCAACTGCTCTGGTATGCTAGCAACCCGACGTGACGTCTGTCTCGTCCCACCCTCCGCTCCCGTCGCGAGGAGTGCCGTGCCCATCCGACCCTCTCCCGCCGTTCGCCGAGCGTGCGACATCCTGACGGTGCTCTCCTCCACCCCGAACCAGGCCTTGTCGGTCTCCGAGCTGGCCCGGCGGGCCGACGTCTCGAGGGCCACCGCCGATGCGGTGCTCCTGGCCCTCGGGGACGGTGGACTCGTCGTACGCGACGACCAGCGTCGCTACCTGCTCGGCGCCGGCTGCATCGCGCTCGGCGACGCCGCCCGGACGGCCAACACCGCGCTGCGGGCCGCAGCCGTGCACGCCGAGGCCCTGGCCCGGGCCGAGGGCGCCGTGGTGGCGGTCTCGATGCGCGAGAACGACGAGACCCGGGTGGCGAGCGTCTTCGACTTCGGCCCTCCGCTCGGAGTCAGACCACGCGCCGGCGACGCCATCGACCTGGTGCCGCCGTTCGGCGCGTCCTTCGTGGCCTGGGACGACGAGTCGGGCATCCAGACCTGGCTCGATCGCACCGACCCGCCCCTCACCGCGACCGAGCAGGCCCACTACCACTCCGCGCTCGCCGCGGTCCGCCGCCAGGGTTACAGCGTCACGGTCATCTCGGACCAACAGACGTTGCTCGCCGCCGCCATCGAGCGCTACGCACGCGACCCCGACGACGGCGAGTCGCTCGAGGCTCGCGACCGCGCCAGTACGCGACGCCGCCCACAGCGAGTACCTGGCCGCCGAGATCGACCCGGACGCGCCCGTCCGGGTCGCCCAGCTGTCGGCACCGGTGTTCGACTCCGGCGGACGGGTGTCGGCCTCGATCCTCCTGCTCGGCCGGAACCACGACGTCTCGGCCGCCGAGATCGAGGCCATGGGCCACAAGGTGGGGGCCGCCGCCAACCGGGCGACGAACGACGTCGGCGGATCACGACCGAGGGGACGATGAATGACCACTGATGACACACCGGTGAGCGAGGTCCGCCGGCCGGTGCCGGTGCCCGACGAGCGCTCGGCACCGTTCTGGGAGGCGGCGGCCCGCCACGTGCTCACCGTCGCCCGCTGCTCGAACTGCGCCACCTTCGCCATCCCGCCCGACATCGCCTGCTCGGCGTGCGCCAGCCCCGACCCGGAGTTCCGGTTCGAGGCGGTGAGCGGTCGGGGCACCCTTCGCACGTGGACGGTGGTACGCCAGTCGTTCCTCCCCGGCTTCGACGACGACGTGCCCTTCGTGCTCGTCGACGTCGAGCTCGAGGAGCAGTCCGGGCTCCGGATGATCGGTCGGCTGCTCGACGGCCCCGACGCCCCGCTTCGCCTCGGCGCGGCCGTCACCGTTGCCTTCGAGGACATCGCCGAGGGCATCTCGGTGCCGGCCTTCGTGTTGGCGGCGCAGCCATGAGCCCACGGTTCGCCGCTCACGAGCAGGTCGCCATCGTCGGATACGCCCACAGCCCGGTGGCGCGGCACCTGCCGCGCCCGTTGGGGGCGGTCACCCTCGAGACCGCCAAGCAGGCGATCGCCGACGCGGGGCTCGTGCCCGAGCAGATCGACGGGTTCACCACCGGGGCCCTGTTCCCCACGGCCGGAGCCCACGCCGTCGAGGACGGCGTGAGCATGGTGAGCTCCAACTGGCTCGCCCAGCACCTCGGGGTGAACCCTCGGTGGGCCGCCGGGTTCCAGGGCTTCGGCCAGATCCCCGGGTCGGTGGCCTTGGCGGTGAACGCCATCGCCAGCGGTGCGGCCGACTACGTGGTGTTGCACCGGGCCCTGCACAACCCGCAGGCCCGGTACCACGCCAACCCGATGCGCGAGGCCCGCGGGGCGGCGCAGTGGTTCGTTCCCCAGGGCTACTTCGGCCCGCTGGCCATGATCGCCCTGCCGTACATGGAGTACACGCAGCGCTACGGGGCCACCCGGGAATCCATGGCCGCCGTGGTGGTCGAGGCCCGCAAGAACGGGGCCCGCATCCCGTGGTCGTACTGGTACGACAAGCCCCTCACCGTCGACGAGTACCTCGACGCGCCGATGCTCGACGATCCGATCTGTCGCTACGACTGCGACATCCCCGTCGACGGCGCCGCCGTGTTCGTGCTGACCTCGGCCGAGCGGGCCAAGGACCTGCCCCACAAGCCGGTCCACGTGGCCGGCTTCGCCAACGGGCACCCGACCGCCCACCGGGTGGCCACCCACTGGCCTCTCGAGGACATGATGACCACCGGCGCCGAGACCGCCCGGCGACTGTGGGAGTCCGCGGGGATCGGCCCGGCCGACGTCGATCTCCCCCAGCTCTACGACGGCTTCTCACCGTTCGTCTACATCTGGCTCGAGACCCTCGGCTTCTGCCCCGTCGGCGAAGCCCACCGGTTCGTCCTCGACGGTGGCATCGACAGCGACACTCCCGGCGGTCTCCCGGTCCTGTCCGGTGGCGGCGCCCTCGGCAACGGCCGCATGCACGGGATCCCCCAGATGCTCGAGTGCTACCTGCAGCTGTCCGGACGGGCCGGCGAGCGCCAACGGGCCGGTGCCGCGGTCGGGGTCGCGTGCCACTCCTCACCCCACTTCGGTGGCGCCGTCGTCTACACCACCGAGCCGACATGAGCTCGGTGGCCGGGGGCGACGGGTCGGTGCCGGCGACGAGCGACCTCCGGATCGGCATCGTGGCGACCGGGGACGACCAGTTCGTGCGTGACCTCGAGGCCGAGGCGATCGACTCGATGTGGACCGGGGGCCACATCGCCTCCCGGAACCCGAGCCCCGAGGCCATGATGGGGCTGGCCCGACTGGCCACGCTGACCGAGCGGGTCACCGTCGGCACGTCGATCCTGCTGCTGCCCCTGTACCCGCCGGCCCTGGTGGCCAAGCAGATCGCCGATCTGGACAACACCACCGGCGGCCGCGTCGTGCTCGGAGTGGGCATCGGCGGCGAGTACCCGCAGGAGTTCCGGGCCGTGCAGGTGCCCGTCGAGGAACGGGGCCGGCGGACCAACGAGATCATCCCCCTGCTGCGGAGGCTCTGGACGGCCGAACCGATCACCCACGACGGTCGCTACTACCCGATGGCCGACGTGAGGATCCACCCCCCTCCCCTCCAACGGGGTGGGGTTCCGATCATCGTCGCCGGGCGCAAGACCCCGGCGATGCAGCGGGCGGCGACGATGGGCGACGGTTGGTTCCCCTACCTGTACTCGCCGCGCCGCTATGCCGACTCGGTGGCCACCATCCGCGGCCTGGCCGAGGAGGCCGGTCGCGACCTGGCCGGCTTCGAGTGGTGCGTGTGGGTCTTCGTCAACGTCAACCCCGACGGCGACGTCGCCCGGGACGAGTGCGCTCGCACCCTGGGCGGCACCTACGACCAGGACTTCCACCAGATGCTCGACAACGTGGCCGCGGCGGGGACCGGTGCCGAGGTGATCGCCAAGGTCCAGGCCTTCTTCGACGCCGGCGCCCGGCACTTCGTCTTCCTGCCCGCGACCGCCGGGGGCGATCCCCGCCCGGTGACCGAGCGCCTCTTCGGCGACGTGGTGCCCGCGCTGCGCGAGTACGCCGCCACCCGAAGGATTGCCGAGCCGCGACGCGGTCATGAGCGTCGCCAATCCGGCGGCGACCGGACCTGACGGAGAGGTACCCATGGACGCCGCCCTCGATCCCGACCAGGTGCTCCTGGTGGAGACCGCCAGCCGACTGGCCGACGACCTCGGCTGTCCCGGAGCTTCGGGGTCGCCACCCTCAGAGGAGGCGGGGCAGACCCACCCGGACATCCACGGCGTCGCCCGCCACAACATGGGCGGGCACGTCGCCGACGGGATAACCGGCGTCGCGGACGAGACCGGCGTCGACCTCGATCCCCGAGCATGCTCGCAGGTCCCAGCGGGCGTGGGTCACCGGCGCCCACAGGGCCCGCCGGCGTGACCACCACGTCCGTGCGTACAGCGCGTAGCGCTCGGTGAGGAACCCGTCGAGCGCTCGGTGCTCCGGGTCCACCGCCCCCACGTCCACCTGCACCCGTCCAGTGGTGCCGTCGGTCCGTCGGATGCTCCAGGCCCTCCGTCCGGGACCGTCCGCGGTCGCGGCCGTGATCCGGGACGGCAGGTAGGGAAGCGACCAGGCCGCTCGGGCCACCGCCGAGCCGAGGCGGGACGAGGCGTCGAGGGTGTCGAACCACACACCCGGGCCGCGGGGCCCGGTGACGTAGGTCCGGACGTTCACCTCGCTGAAGGTCTCGGTCGTCGGGATGGCCGGGAGCACCCGGCCGGCGGCGACGAGGCGCAACCGCTGCATCTCGAACGGCACCAGACCCACCCAGGCCTCCCCGTCGAACAGGTCCGGCTCGACCCGAGGGGGCAGGCGGCGGGCCACGACTTCGGCCGGGACCGGCCAGTGGCACCACACGATCGAGCTCCACCGCTGGCTCATCACCACCGGTCGCTCCAGTGGCGGTCCGACCGCGGCGCCGCGGGTGTCGGGGGCGGGCGAGGTCACACCCGGACGAACCGCGGTGGGGCCCTCACCATTCCTCGGGGCTCGGTGTTGCTCGCGGTCGGGTGTCTCAGCTCCCGAGGCCGTCGAGGAAGCCGGTCAGGCCCGTCGGCTCGTGCGGGCCCATCGTCGCCTGCTCGAGGACACCGATGCCGACCCGGTCCCCCATGCGCGCTCGCACGACGTTCTGGATGTGCATCGAGGAGATCTCGGTGCCGTCGAAGTCCTCGAGGCGAACGTCCTCCCGGCCGGTCTCGAGGGCCCCGTGGTTGGTGCCGTGGGCCCAGTAGGGGTGCATGTAGCCGATGCCGCGCATCCGGAACGTGAACAGCGTCTCGAGCTCGATGCGCACCTCGCCCTCGAGGGGATCGGTGAAGGTCAACACGGCCCGGCGCACGACCCGCGTGCCCGGTTGGATCTCGAGCTCGTAGCGGATGTCGCTCGCCTCGCGCACCCCCTCGGTTCCGGTCGTCGGCGCCTCGGGCGAGCCCAGCGGGTCGAGCACGAGAGCGGTCTCGAGCCACCGCGACCCGTCGGGGTTCTCGTGCATGGCCAGGTGGGTGAAGCGGTCCCCGAAGTGAAGGGGCGCCCACAACCAGAACGCGGTCGGCATCCTCGGTGGCCGGTTGGTCTCGATCCGTGCCCCCACGGGCCGGGTTCCCCACGACCGGTCGCGAGTTCCCGGAACCTGGTCGGGATCGATCCGCAGCGTGCGGTCGTCGACGGTGATCGTGCCTTCCCACGTGCCCCACTGCGTGAGGCGGGTGTTGTCCATGATGAGGACGCCTTCGTCCGACAACCGACGCTGACGGGGCTCCTCGATGGCCACGGTGGTGGCCCGGAAGGTCAGGTCCACCTCGATGCCGTGCTCGTTCGGTTCGACCACGTAGCGAATCGAGCGCAGGGGCTCGAGCACCTCGAGTCTGATCGGGCCGATCTCGGTCGACCGATCGGACGGCATGACGCCCGAGGCGAACACCGAGTGCTCCACACCGTCGATCACCAGGCTGAAGGCGGCGTCGACCACCCCACGGACGGGGTAGTGGCCCATCGCCGCGCCGAAGTAGAAGTCGCCGTCGCGATGGTGCCCGTTGAACCAGTACCGGTCGTAGTGGTTCGGGTCGCCGGTCGCCGGGTGGGCGATGGGGTCAGCCGACGGGTGGATCGGGTAGTCGTCAAAGGGGTCAGCATCGTCATGGCTCCGGGGTGTCGAGATCGAATCGGTACACGTTGGTCTCTCGGGCCACGAAGCCGATCCGTCGGTAGAGGCGGTTGGCCGCCTCCCGACTGGGGCGAGAGGTCAGGTCGACGGTCTTCGCCCCGAGCTGACGGGCCCGGTCCAGGGCATGGTGGTTGAGCGCCTCGCCCACGCCCCGACCGCGGGCGGCCTCGTCGACGACGACGTCCTCGATCCACGCCCGTACCCCGGTGGGGATGCGGAACCAGGCCAGGGTGAGAGTGCCCAGGACGGACCCGTCGTCGCCGTCGACGGCGAGCAACACGATGCTCGCCGGCGAATCGACCATGAGGCCCAACTCGTCGATCGTCGGCGGCGGGTTCGACTTCGACAACTGGGGCACGAGGCGCTCGAACGCTGCGACCAGCGTCGGCGTGACCTCGGTGGCCTCCACGATCTCCACGTTCGACATGGCGCCAGCGTAGGCAGCGGGGCGGGCGCCGGCTCCCGGACCGACCCGGGAGCGCTGGGCACGGAGCGACTGCGGGGCGCCGGTAGCCTCGGAGCCATGTCGGGCCCTTCGCGAGAACCGCTCCCCTACCTGCGGTGGACCGCTGAGTCGGACCTGAAGGGACCGATCCTGCTGGCGGCCTTCGGTGGCTGGAACGACGCCGGCGACGCCGCCACCACCGCCATCGAGTTCATGACCGAGCAGTGGCAGGCCCAGCCCATCGCCAACCTCGACCCCGAGGTCTTCTACGACTTCACCTCCACCCGGCCCGACGTCCGGGTGGACTCGGAGGGCATCCGCCGGATCGAGTGGCCGGAGAACATCTTCCATGCCGGACGGGTTCCCGGCTCCGAGCGGGACGTCGTCCTGCTCTCGGGGATCGAGCCCCAGCTGCGGTGGCGGACGTTCAGTGAGCACATCATCGGCGTGGCCTCGGCCGTCGAGGCGTCGATGGTCGTGACCCTCGGCGCCCTGCTGGCCGAGGTCCCCCACTCGCGGCCGGTCTCGGTGTTCGGCACCGCCTACGACGACGCCACCGTCGACGCCATGGAGGTCCGGCCCTCGCGCTACGAGGGTCCCACCGGCATCACCGGCGTCCTCCACGCCGCCTGCCTCGAGGTCGGGCTCCGGTCCTCGGCGTTGTGGGCCGCGGTACCCACCTACGTGCCGTCGGCCCCGTCGCCCAAGGCAGCGCTCGCTCTCGTGCAGCGCACCGCCCGGCTCCTCGACGTCGTGGTCGACACCACCGAGCTGCGGTTCGCCACCGACACCTACGAGCACCAGGTGTCGGAGCTGGTGGCCGAGGACGAGGAGACCACCGACTACGTGGCCCACCTCGAGCAGCGCTACGACGAGGAGCCCGACGCCTTCACCGACGGCGAGTCCCTGGTCGACGAGGTGGAGCGCTTCCTCCGCGACCAGGACTAGCCGTTCCCCTCGCCCGTCCCGCCCCGCCGCGCCCGGCGCGCCCTCACCGACCGAAACGATGCGCATCCCGCGTGCCCCGCCCGGCGCGCCCTCCCCGACCGAAACGATGCGCATCTCGCGTGCCCCAGCACGCGAGTAGCGCCCTCCCCGACCGAAACGATGCGCATCTCGCGTGCCCGAGCACGCGAGTAGCGCATCGTTTGGTGGGGAGGGGGGCCTTCGGTGGGGAGGGGGCCCTTCTCGGGGAGGGGCGGGTGGGTCAGAGGTCGTGGACGGAGCGCCACGTGGGGTCACGGGGCCGGTCGTAGTGCACCTCGACGGGGCCGCCGGACAGCGCCTGGCGAGCCAGGTCCCCCCACTGGTCGACGCCGACGGTCATGGGCGGCAGTTCGTCGAGGGAGAACCAGCCGACGTCACGCGTCTCCAACGGATGAGCCTTGAGCTCGCCGCCGGTGGCCCGACAGTGGAACACCAGCGAGTACAGCGGGATGCGGGTGAAGCGCTGCCGCAGGCCGTCGAGCACGGCCAGGAGCTGGACCACCTCGCACTCGATCCCGGTCTCCTCACCGACCTCCTTCACCGCCACCTCCGACGCCGAGTAGCCGATGTCGGCCCAGCCCGTCGGGTACAGCCACACGCCGGAGTCGGACCGCTGCACCAGGAGGATCTCACCCTGGTCGTTGCCGACGACCGCCCCCACCGCCACCTTCGGGGTCTGGTAGCCGGGTACGCCCTTGCCGACCATCTGCATCCACTCGTGGACGAGGTCCTCGGCGTCGTAGGTGCTGCCCGCCGCTACCCGCATGTCGGCCGCCACCGCCAGCACCTCCTCGAAGCGCTCCCGCTCGTAGAGGCTCTCGGTGAAACCGAGGCCGGTGCGGGCGATACCGGCGAGGGCCTCGCTCCACCGGACGAGGTCCTGGGGGGTGGCCGGGTCGCTCATCCCGCCCGACGCTACCCGCCCGGTCCCTGCTCAGCTGCCCGGGAGTGGGGCTGATCAGGAGTTGTCGGGCCCCACGAGCGCGAACAGCAGCGCTCGCTCGATCTCGTCGAGATACTCCGGATCGGTGATCTTGGCGCCGTCGGAGTTGCGCACGTAGAACGAGTCGACGGCGTCGGTGGCGAGGGTCTGGATCTTGGCCGACACGATGTCCAGGTCGAGGTCGTGCATGGCCCGGGTGATGCGCCACAGGACACCGATGGAGTCGGGGCGCGCACCTCGACGACGGTGGCGATGTGGGACAGATCGTTGTCGAAGATCACCTCTCCGTGGGTCACCAGGCCCGGTAGCCGGCGGGTCGGGGCGTACACCTTGTGGCGTTCGGCCAGGCGGGCCTCGAGGGCCAGTCGCCCGTCGAGGGCCTTCTCCAGGTCACGGATCACGTTTGTCCAACGGATCTCGTTCCCGAACGGACTCCCGACCCGGAAGCGCTCGACGGCCATGCCATCGCTGTCGGAGTAGGCGGCCGCCTCGCTCACCGCCAGGCCGTTGATCGACATGACCCCGGCGACGCGGGCGAACAGGCCGGGCCGGTCGGGCGAGACGACGACGAGCGTGTTGTCGGCCCCTTCGATGATTCGCCGGCGCTGGCCCAGAAGGGACAGCTGGTGAGCCGTCGGGAAGTTGCTCTCGGTGGCCTCCTCGATCGACCCCCCCGAGAGCACGTGGGTGACCCGGTCGACGAGCAGCCCCACGAGCTCCTTCTTCCAGGTCCCCCAGGCGGCGGTCCCGGTGGCGATGGAGTCGGCCTCCGTGAGGGCGTCGAGGAGTCGGAGGCACTCGAGCGTGCCGACCGACTCGGCCACGTGGGCGATGGTGCCGTCGTCGGAGAGATCCCGACGGGTGGCCACGTCGGGCAACAAGAGGTGGTGGCGCACCATCTGTTGCAGGATCGCCGTGTCGATGGGATCGAACCCCATCCGGGGGCCGATCTTGCCGACGAGGTCGATGCCCACCTCGGTGTGGTCCCCCGGTCGGCCCTTGCCGATGTCGTGCAGGAGCGTCCCCACCACCAGCAGGTCGGCCCGGTCCACCCGGTCGACGTAGGCCGCGGCGTTGGCCGCCGCCTCGCACAGGTGCCGGTCGACGGTGAAGCGGTGGTAGGCGTTGCGCTGCGGACGGCACCGGATGACGTCCCACTCGGGGACGATGGGTTCCCAGAGACCCTTCTGGTCGAGGGTCTCCACCGCCCGCACCGCCGGACGACCGGCCAGGAACAGCTCGGCGAAGAGGTCGCGCACGGCCCGCGGCCAGGGGATCGGGAGGGGCGCCGACTCGGTCAGCCGGTCGAGGGTGCTGCGGTCGATGCGGGCGTCGGCGCGCGCCGCGGCGACCGCGACCCGCAGCACGAGCGTCGAGTCCGCTCTCGGATCCGCCCCCGGGGCCAGCTGCACCACCCCCTCGCGCATGATCACGCCGGGGGCGACGTCGCGGTCCTTCCACAGCCGGCGGCGCAGCGGACCCTCCAACGACGAGCGGACCCGGGCCCACAGCTCGTCACTGACCCAGGCGATCGTGCGCGCTGCGGTGGACAGGGCCCGCATGAGGTCGTCGGCGTCGGTGTACCCCAGTTGCTCGGCCACGCCGTCCTGCTCTTCGAGCAGGAGGCGGTCCCCGGCCCGGCCGGTCCGGCGCTGGAGCTCGACCCGAACGGAGAGGCACGACCTCGTAGGCCTGGCGGATGTCGCCGTCGTCTCCGGGGAGCAGGGGCACCTCGGCCAGCTCGGCCCAGCGGATGGCGTGGGCGTCGCGCATGCCGCCCCGGCCGTCCTTGAGGTCGGGCTCGAGCAGGAACGCCACCTCGCCGGACGCGGCATGGCGACGGTCGACGCTGCCGGCCATCTCGCCCAGCCACCGCTTCGACCGCTTGCGCCACAGGGCCAGACCCTTCTGGGCCAGCTCGTCGGAGAGCGAGTCGTCGCCCACGATGTGGCGGGTCGAGAGGATCGACGTGGCGGTGTCGAGGTCGTCGGCGGCGAGGGAGAGCGTGTCTTTGACGGTGCGCACCGCATGCCCGAGCTTCAGGCCCTGGTCCCAGATCGGGTACCAGAGCTTCTCGGCCAGGTCCCGGACGTCGGCCCCCGAGGTGTGCAGGAGGTAGAGGTCGATGTCGCTTCCCGGGGAGAGCTCGGCCCGCCCGTACCCGCCCACGGCGGCCAGGGCCACACCGCTCTCG
This sequence comes from uncultured Actinomycetes bacterium, assembly GCA_963793025.1. Lineage (GTDB taxonomy): Bacteria > Actinomycetota > Acidimicrobiia > Acidimicrobiales > Acidimicrobilacustridaceae > CAWBYL01. The sequence continues at coordinate 305,628 of CAWBYL010000002.1, read as the reverse complement.
GGACCGCCGGCGGCGTTCCACAGCTCGACGAGCCAGTCGTCGGTCTCGTCGGCGAGCGCCCGACAGAAGGCGGCACCACGGATCGTGGAGTCGTCCAGCAGGGTTCGCCGGTCGAGCTGCGGTGTCATCGGAGCTCGTCTCGTCGAGGGAGGCGGTCGGGGGGCCAGGTGCTCAGAGCGCGTCGTTGCCCAGCTCGCCGGTGCGGATCCTGATGATCTTGTCGACCGTGGTGATCCAGACCTTGCCGTCGCCGATGTTCCCGGTGCGAGCGGCCACGGCGACCATCTCCGCCACCTGGTCGGCCAGCTCGTCGGGGACCACCGTCTCGACACGGACCTTGGGGAGCAGGTCGACGACGTACTCGGCCCCTCGGTAGATCTCCGTCTTGCCGCCCTGGCGCCCGAAGCCCTTCACCTCGTCGACCGTCATCCCCGTCAGCCCCGCCGCCTTGAGGGCGTCCTTCACCTGGTCGAGCTTGTGGGGCTTGATGATCGCGGTCACGAGCTTCATGGCAGGCACGGTATCTGCTCCTCGCGGGCCAGATACCGATCCGGTTCCCGGGGTCGACGTGGCGGTCACCCCTCGGGAACGTCTCCGCCGGTCAGCGGAGCCGGTCCATCGAGCCCGTGCTCCCGAAGCTGTACGCCGTCTCGGCGTGCTGGCTGAGATCGAGACCTTCGTCCTCGTCCTCGGGGCGCACACGCAGACCCATCGTCTTGTCGATGGCCGTGGCCAGCAGGAACGACACCACGAAGCTGAAGGCGAGGGTCGCCACCGAAGCCACCACCTGGAACCACAGCAGCTCGGCTCCGCCGCCGAGGAAGATCCCCTCGTGCACCACCGCATCGTTGACCGCCGAGTCGGCGAAGAAGCCGAGGAGCAATGCCCCCACCAGCCCGCCCACGAGGTGGACGCCGATGACGTCGAGGCTGTCGTCGTAGCCGATCCGGTACTTGAGACCGATGGCGAGGACGCACAGCACGCCGGCGGCGGCCCCGATGAACACGGGTGACATCCCGCCCACGAACCCGGCGCACGGTGTGATGGCCACCAGTCCGGCGACGGCGCCCGACGCCGCGCCCAGGGTGGTGGGCGTCCCGTCCTTCACCTGCTCGACGACGAGCCACGCGATCATGCCCGCCGAGGCGGCGAGGAACGTGTTCATGAGGGCCTGGGCCGCGACCCCGTTGGCGGCGAGGGCCGAGCCGGCGTTGAACCCGAACCACCCGAACCAGAGAATCCCGGTCCCCAGGATGGTGAGGGGCAGCGAGTGAGGGTGCATGCCCTCCTTCGGCCACCCTCGGCGGCGACCGAGCACGATGATGACGGCGAGGGCGGCGGCGCCGGCGTTGATGTGCACCACGGCCCCGCCGGCGAAGTCGAGGGCTCCGAGCTCGGCCAGCCATCCTCCACCGAACACCCAGTGCGCGACCGGCGCGTAGACCAGCACCAACCACAGGGCGATGAACACGGCGTAGGACTTGAACTTGAAGCGGTCGGCGGTGGCGCCGGTGATGAGCGCCGGGGTGATGACGGCGAAGGTCATCTGGTAGGCGCAGAAGAGCACGAAGGGGATGGACAACCCCATCGCCGCGGGGCCGACGCCGGCGTTCACCCCCCGCATCCAGGCGAAGTCGAGGTTGCCGATGAACCCGCCGTTCCCGAAGTTGCCGAAGGCCAGCGAGAAGGCGATGAGGACCCAGACGATGGCCATCAGGCCCATGGCGAAGACGTTCTGCATCAGCATCCCGAGCACGTTCTTGGCCCGCACCATGCCGCCGTAGAAGAAGGCCAGGCCGGGCGTCATGAACAGCACCAGCCCGGTCGCCGTCAACATCCATGCGGTGTCGCCTGCGTCGATCACGAGATCCCCTCTCATCTCCCCACGTCAGACCGACGCAAGATCGCTGAAAGGATGTCGACAGGTGACCGCCTTGTCCACTTGCCCCGGCCGGAGCACCGGCCCCCCGGCGACCGGCGTCAGATGCGTTCGCTCGGGGCCGCCACCCTCGCCGCGGTGGCCACCGGATCCCACACCGGGGAGAACGGTGGGGCGTAGGCGAGGTCGAGATCGACCATCTCCTCCACGGTGAGCCCGCCCCACAGCGCGGTGGCGATGGTGTCGATGCGCTTGGCCGCTCCGGTCCCGCCCACGATCTGGCCCCCCAGCAGACGACCCGAGGCGCGCTCGTGCACCAACTGGACCGCGATCGGGGCCGCCCCCGGGTAATACGACGCCCTGGTCTGGGACTCGATGGTGCTGGCCACCGGGTCGAAGCCGGCCTCCATCGCTTCGCCCACGGTCAGACCGGTGCGGGAGATCTCGGTGTCGCACAGCTTGGTGATCACGGTGCCGAGGACACCGTGGAACCGGGCGTCGCCACCACCGAGGTTCACCCCCGCCACGCGCGACTGGCGGTTGGCGACGGTCCCGAGCGGCAACCACGTCGGCCGTCGGGTGATCCGATGGAAGGACTCACAGCAGTCACCGGCGGCGTAGACGCCGTCGACGGCGGTGCGCTGGTGGTCGTCGACGACCAGCGCCCCGGCCACGCCGGTGGCCAGCCCGGCCGCGGCGGCCACCTCCGTGTTCGGTTCGACACCCAGCGCCAGGATGACCACCTTGGCGGGGATCACCCCGCCGGGGACGACCACGCCCTCGCCGCAGATGCCTTCCACCGCCGTGCCGAACGTCAGCTGGACCCCGTGGCCCCGCGCCGCGTCGGCCACCCGGGCGGCCATCGGCGGATCGAGGTTGCCGAGCAGCTGGGTGCCTCGGTCGACGAGGGTGACCGAGGCGCCGCGGGCCAGGAAGGCCTCGGCCATCTCGATGCCGATGTAGCCCGCCCCCACGATCACGACCGGCTCGCCGCCGGCCGACTCGGCCAGGGCGGCCACCCGTTCGCCGTCGGGCAGGTCGTGCACCACCGACACGTGCGGGAGGTCGACACCGTCCCAGTCCGGACGCCGGGCCCGGGCGCCGGTGCCGATCATGAGCTGGTCGAATCCGAGGGTGTCGGTGGTGCCCCCCTCGAGGTCGAGGACGTCGACGGTGCGGGCGTCCAGGTCGATCCCCCTCACCTCGTGACCGAGCCTGACCTCGATGCCCATCTCGGCGAACTCGGCCGGGGTGCGGGCGACGAGGGCATCGACGGCGGACACGTCGCCGGACACGTGGTACGGGATCCCACAGGCGGCGTAGCTCGTACGCCCACCCCGTTCGAGGACCACGATCTCGACGTCGGGCCGTCGGCGCCGCACCCCGGACGCCGCGGCCATGCCGCCGGCATCGCCTCCGATCACCACGAGCCGGTCGGTCACGGGTTCGAACGTAATCGGCCGGCGCCGACGGCACCGACCGACAGGTGGCGACCGCTCATCTCCGGCCCTCGGCTCGACGCCGCGAGAGGTGCACGTGGGCCTTGGCCGCACCCCAGGCCAGACCGGCCTCCTGAAGGTCGGGATCGAGCTCGGCGAAGGTGACGGGCGCCAGGTCGTAGACGTCGTCGGGGAACTGTCGGGCGGCGAAGTCGTCACGCGCCACCGGGGCGACCCCGGCCTCACGCAGCACCCGGGTGGGATGGATGACGGCTCGTCGCACCAGGGCCAGTGGGCCGGTCCGCTGGTCGTCCACGTCGAGGTCGAGCAGGGCCCGCACCTGAGGGCCGACTTCGGCGGCGGCGTCGCGACCGGCCGCCTCGGCCGCGGCCCGGACCTCCATCGGCGGTCGGCGCGCCGTCTGGGCGACGTGCACCCGCTCCACGCTGCGCACCACCCAGGCGGGAAGGGCGACGACGACGCCGTCGGCGAGGGTGTGGGCGTAGCGGGCCAGGGCGGCCAGATCCTCGGCCGTCGGCCCGCCCGGCTCGGCATCGGGCTCCATCGCCGACCATGCTGGCCCAGATGGCCAAGCCTCGACGCATCGAGCCCGCACCCGGCCAGGAGTCGGTCTGGGACTACCCCCGCCCGCCCCGGGTCGACCCCACCGACAGCCACGTGGTCGTCGAGCTGGGCGGCCGGGTGATCGCCGACACCCGCCGGCCGGTGCGGGTGCTCGAGACCAGCCAGGCGCCCGGGTACTACCTGCCACGCGACGACGTCGACATGGGTGCGCTGGTCGCGTCAGCCCGGCGCTCGGCGTGCGAGTGGAAGGGGGTGGCGACCTACTTCTCCCTCCGCTCGGGCGGATTGGTCGTGCCCGACGGCGCCTGGAGCTACCCGGATCCGCGGCCCGGCTTCGAGGCCGTGGCCGGACACATCGCCTTCTATCCCCAACACGTCGACTCCTGCCGGGTCGACGACGAGCTGGTCGAGGCCAACGACGGCGACTTCTACGGCGGCTGGATCACCTCGAAGGTGGTCGGCCCCTTCAAGGGCAGCCCCGGCTCCTGGGGCTGGTGACCCCGGACCTTCCTCCCCCGACCCCCCGATCCACCCCGACCCCCCGATCCACCCCGACCCACACCGGATCTGATGCGCTCCCCGCGTGCTCCAGCACGCGAGAAGCGCATCGTTTCCCAAAGGAGGGGATCTGATGCGCCGCCCGCGTGCTCCGGCACGCGAGATGCGCATCGTTTCGCGGAGGGGGGAATCCCGGGGTCAGTCGGCGAGGGCCTGGTTGAGGTTGCCCGAGCGCAGGCCCTCGAGGTCGAGGGTGACGTAGCGGTAGCCGACGCCCCGCACCGCGGCCACGACCTCGTTGCGCCGCTCGATGAGGGCGGCGATGGCGGAGACGGGCACCTCGATGCGGGCCGTGTCGTCGTAATGGCGGACCCGGAGCTCGACGAACCCGAGCGAGCGGAGCGCGGCTTCGGCCCGCTCGACCCGGGACAGCACGGCCACCGTGACGGCGGTGCCGTAGGGAACCCGGGAGGCCAGGCACGCCGCCGCCGGCTTGTCCCAGGTCCGCAGGCCCAGGGCCCGGGACGCGGTGCGCACCATGGCCTTGGTGAACCCGGCGGCCACGAGCGGGAACACTGCGCCGGCTTCCGCCGCTGCCCGTTGACCGGGCCGGTGGTCACCCAGGTCGTCGAGGTTGACGCCGAGCACGACCGTCGCCCGCTCGGACTCGGCCAGCGGGGCGAGGACGTCCATCAGGGCGCTCTTGCAGTGGAAGCAGCGGTCGCCGTCGTTGACCCGGTAGGCGGCCTGCTCGAGCTCGTCGGTCTCGACCTCCACCCACCTCAGGTCCCACTCGGCGGCGAGGGCGGCGCAGTCGTCGTGCTCGGCGCCGGCGAGGGAGGGCGACACCGCGGTGGCCACCAGGCAGCGTTCGGGACCGAGGGTGTCGTGCGCGACGTGAGCCAGCAGGGCCGAGTCGGCCCCGCCGCTGAACGCGACGACCACCGAGTCCAGGTCGGCCAGCGCGGCCCGCAGCTCGTCGAGGGCCCGAGCCACCTCGGGCTCGACCGTCAGGGCCACGCCGTCACTCGATGCCCAGCTGGGCCAGGACCTCGTCGACCGGTCCGACCATGCCCGTGTAGAAGGGGCCGAACTCGGCGTACAGGGCCGAGGCCCGGTCGAAGCGCATCGTGTAGACGACCTCCTTGAGGTCGTCGGGCGCGGTGGCGAAGAGGGTGACGCCCCACTCGTAGTCGTCGAGCCCGGCCGATCCGGTGACGACCTGGAGGATGCGGCCGGCGAAGGCGCGGCCCGACGCGCCGTGCTCGTACATCATCTCCTTGCGGTCCTCGTAGGGCACGGTGAACCAGTTGTTCACGTCGCCCCGCTGCTTCGACATCGGGTAGAAGCACCAGGCCGGCTTGCCCTCGGGCGGGAGCTGCGGATGCAGACGGGCCTGCTTCATGGCCTCGGGAACGCCCTGGGCGTACTCGGACAGCTCGGTGAGCGAGATGTAGGAGTCGGCCACCTCGAGGCCGCCCGCCTGGACGGCGGCCTGGAACCGACGGAGGCGCCACAGGTCCGGCCCCACGAGCATGAAGGCGAGGTCGGCCTTGTGACCGAGCACGGCGACGGTGACGACCTGGTCGCCCTCGGCCTCGGCCTTCTGGACGGCAGCGGAGAGGGCCGAGGCGTCGGCCAGCGGTGTCACCCGACAGAACAGGTGCACCACCCCGAGCCCGACGGAAGGGGAGACGGCGTCGATCACGGCTCCGAGCCTACGGCGCCAGACCCCGAAGACGCAGTTCCCGCCGACCCTCGTGCCCGACCCCATCGCCACCCACAGACCACTCATGCGCGCGTCTCCGACACGTTCCGTGCTGGTCATCCTGCGGAAACACTCCGTCGGTCATACTTCGTCCACGGACACCACCCTCGCCACCGCTGGTTGCACGGACAGCCCGATGCCGGTTGGACGAAACATGGTCCGTTACTCGGCCCCGGTGCAGTTCGACACACCGCCCGACCAGCGGCGGGTGGGCGTGGTCGTCCCCTTCGACTTCGCCCTCGACTGGGAGTACTGGCGCTACCTGCCCGAAGGCGTGGAGCTGCACTTCACCCGCACGCCGCACCTGCGCCGCGACGAGGGCATGTACCTGGCCCGCTCGTGCGGCAAACCCAGCGTGGTGGCCCGCAGCGCCCGCTCGCTGCTGAGCGTGGCCCCCCACTCGACGCTGTACGCCTGCACCTCGGGCAGCTTCGTGCGGGGCGTGGCGGGCGAGGCCGAGTTGCGCCACGCCATGGTGGAGGCCGGTTGCGCCAACCCGGTGACGAGCTCAGGGGCGGCCATGGCTGCTCTCCGCCTCGCCGGCGCCCGGCGCGTCGCCGTCACCACCCCCTACTCGGGCGCGCTCGACGCGGGGCCTGGTGCAGTTCGTGGAGGACTCCGGCTTCGAGGTCACGTCGGCTCACTACCTCGGGCTCCAGCGGGGCATCGCCCAGGTGAGCATGTCGACCGTCGTCGACCTCGTCCGTCTCACCGCCGACTCCGGTGCCGACGCGGTGTTCGTCAGCTGCACCTCGCTGCGCACCTTCGGCGTCGTGGCCCAGCTCGAGGCCGAGCTCGGCATCCCGGTGTTCACCTCGAACCAGGTGTCGTTGTGGGCGGCCCTCGACGCCGCCGGTGCGCTGGACGGTCGCCGGGCCAGCGACGGCGGCCCCTGGCTGCTGGGCGACGGCGACCCCGTCGCCCGTTCGACCCGGATCCTGCTGGGCGCTGCGGCGTCCCGTCCTCGCGCCGCCTGACCCGCGGGCGTCTCAGGCGCTGGGTTCGAGCGGGGGGACGGTGGGGAACGCCAGGTGGACGGCCAGGCGCGCCGCCGCTTCGACGGCGTCGCCCGAGGCCAGGGCGGCGAGCAGTTCGCGGTGCTCGGTGACCAGTTCGGTCGGGTCGGCATGGTGTTCGGGAAGCGCCCGCAGGCACAGCCGGGTCTCCACCAACAACGTGGCGTACATGCGGCTGAGCCGGGCGCTGCCGGCGCTGTCCACCAGGGCCTCGTGGAAGCGCAGGTCGGCTTCGGCCACATCGGCCCACCGCCCCTCGGTCGCCGCCGCCGACAGAGCGTCGACCATGGCGGCCAGCCGCTGCATGACTTCGGGGTCGGCGAGGCGGGCCACCCGTTCGGCCGCCTCCCGCTCGATGGCGTGACGGGCCACGGCCACATCGGCGGCGTCGTCCGGACCCAACTCGGCCACGAACACGCCTCGGTGGGGCTCGGCCCGCAGCAGTCCCTCCTGCACCAGGCGCTGGAAGGCCTCGCGCACCGGGCCCCGGGAGACGCCGAGGGCTTCGGCCAGGAGCGACTCGGTGAGCTGCGTGCCCGGAGCGAAGGCCCCGTCCATGATCCGCTCGCGGATCGTCTCGGCGATGATGGTGGCCGTGGCCCGCCGATCGACGGGGGGCAGGTCGGAGAAGGTCATGGCACCCCTCGGCTGAATGTCGATTGTCAACAATCCTACCACGAGGTAGGATCCCCGCGGTGAGCCGGACCCGACCCGTCGTCGCCGTGGTGGTGGCTCCGGCCCACCCCGACCCTCCCGGGCTGGAGGGGCTGGCCACCGTCGCCGAGGTGCGCATCGTTCGAGCATCGGGCGAGCTCGCCACCGCCCTCGACGGGTGCGACGTGCTCGCCGTGTACGACTTCGGCACCCGGCTGATCGCCGACCTCGGGCCGAGGGCCGGCGAGCTGGGGTGGATCCACGCCGCCAGTGCCGGGGTCGACGCCGTGCTCACGCCGGCGGTGGTGGCCGGCGCCACGGTGGTCACCAACGCTCAGGGGGTGTTCGACCAGCCCATCGCCGAATGGGTCCTGGCCGTGCTGTTGCTCTTCGCCAAGGACCTGCGCACCACCATCGATCTGCAACGGACGCGCACCTGGCGTCACCGTGAGTCCGATCGGCTGGCCGGCCGGCGGGTCCTCGTCGTGGGCGCCGGGTCGATCGGCGGCGCCGTGGCCCGACTGGGCCGAGCCGCCGGCCTGCAGGTTCGCGGCGTGGCCCGCACGGCACGGCCCGACGACCCCGACTTCGACGCCGTCGTCGGGGCCGACGCGCTGCTCGACGAACTGGCCGAGGCCGACGACATCGTGATCACCGCCCCGCTCACCGAGGCCACCGCCGGCCTGCTCGACGCCGCCGCCTTCGCCGCCGTTCGCCCCGGGTGCCGGCTGGTCAACGTCGGGCGCGGGGGTGTGGTCGACGACGACGCCCTGCTCGCCGCGCTGGCCGACGGCCGGGTGGCGGCCGCTGCCCTCGACGTGTTCACCGACGAACCGCTCGATCCCGAACACCCCTTCTGGGCCATGGAACAGGTGCTGGTCTCCCCCCACATGAGCGGCGACGTCACCGGCTGGGTGGCGGCCCTCGGCGCCCAGTTCACCGAGAACGTCGCCCGGTGGCGCGCCGGCGAGCCCCTGCACCACGTCGTCGACAAGCACGCACTGACGGGAGTGGCCCCGTGACCGACCTCGAGTGGAGCGACGCCACCGCCCTCCTCGACGCGTACCGCGACCGTTCGCTGTCCCCCGTCGAGCTCACCCGCCACCTGCTCGAGCGCATCGACCGCCTCGACGGCGCCCTCGGCGCATGGTGCCTGGTCGACCCCGAGCGGGCCCTCGACCAGGCCGCCCGGTCCGCCGAGCGCTGGGCCGCCGGGACGCCGCAGGGCCGCCTCGACGGCGTCCCCGTCGCGGTGAAGGACGTGTTCCTGACCGAGAGCTGGCCGACGGTGAAGGGCTCGGTCACCATCGATCCCGCCGGCCCGTGGCCCGACGACTCCCCGAGCGTGGCCGCCCTACGCCGCCACGGCGCCGTCCTCCTCGGCAAGACCACCACCCCCGAGATCGGCTGGAAGGGCGTGACCGACTCCCCGGCTGCCGGGGTGACCCGCAACCCCTGGGACACCACGAAGACGCCGGGCGGCTCGAGCGGCGGGAGCTCGGCCGCCCTGGCCGCCGGCATGGTCCCCCTCGCCCTCGGCACCGACGGCGGCGGCTCGATCCGGATTCCGGCCGCCTTCGCCGGAGTGACCGGCATCAAGCCCACGTGGGGCCGGGTCCCGCACTGGCCGGTGAGCCCTTTCGGCGCCCTCGCCCACGCCGGGCCCATGGCCCGTTCGGTGGCCGACACCGCGCTGATGCTCGACGTGCTGGCCGAACCAGACCACCGCGACGCCGGGGCCCTCCTCCCGGACGGCGTCGACCACCTCGGCGCCCTCGCCGGAGGGGTGGCCGGGCTCCGCATCGCCTACAGCCCGACGCTCGGCCACGTCGACGTCGACCCCGAGGTCGCGGCCCGGGTCGACGAGGCGGTGACGATCCTGGCCGACCTCGGTGCTCACGTGGAGGCGGTCGACCCCGGCTTCGAAGACCCCCTCGAGATGTTCTGGGTCCTGTGGAGCTCGGGCGCGGCCCAGGCCACGATGGCCGACACGCCGGCCGAGCACGCCGAGCGCGACCCAGGCCTCCAGGAGATCTGCGCCGAGGGGCGCCGGCACTCTGCCGTCGAGTTCATCACCGCGCTGAACGGCCGGAGCCGGCTCGCCGTGCACATGGCCGCCTTCCATCGGGACCACGACCTGCTCGTCACCCCCACCATGCCCATCCCGGCCTTCGCCGCCGGCCTCGAGGTCCCCGAGGGTTCACCCCATCGCCGGTGGACGTCGTGGACGCCGTTCACCTATCCGTTCAACCTCACCCAGCAGCCGGCGGTGTCGGTCCCGTGCGGCTTCACCGCCACCGGCCTGCCGGTGGGACTGCAGATCGTGGGCGCTCGCGGCGCCGACGCCCTCGTGCTGCGGGCCGCCCACGCCTACGAGGGCGCTCGCCCCGTCGATCACCGCCGACCACCCGTCGCCTGACGATCTCGCCCCCCGGGGCCCCGCCCCCCTGAACGTTCACCGACTGGAGATGTGTGCCGTGGACCAGACCCCCGTTCCCGTCGCCGGGAAGCCCGTGACCACCGAGCGGTCGGTGGAGGTGACCAACCCCTACACCGGGGCGGTCGTCGCCGAGGTCCCGTTGTGCGGGCCCGATGAGGTCGACCGGGCCTGCCGCCACGCCCACGACGTGCTCCGGCGTGACGACTTCCCTCAGCACCGTCGGGCCGAGGTGCTCGACGCCGCGTCCCACCTCGTCGGCGAACGGGCCGACCAGCTCGCCCGCACGATCGCCGTCGAGTCGGGCAAGCCGTTGCGCACGGCCCGAGGTGAGGTGAGTCGGGCCGTCGACACCTTCGCCTTCGCGTCCTCCGAGGCCCGCCGCCTCTCCGGCGAGCTCCTCCCCATGGAGGCGTCGATCAGCGGAGCGGGCAAGCTCGGCCTCGCCCTGCGCCTTCCCGCCGGGGTGGTGGCGGCGATCTCGCCGTTCAACTTCCCGCTCAACCTCGTGGCCCACAAGCTCGCCCCGGCCATCGCCGCCGGCTGCCCCGTCGTGCTCAAGCCCGCGCCCCAGACGCCGCTCACCGCACTGGCCCTCGTCCAGCTTCTCGTCGATGCCGGGCTGCCCGACGACTGGATCTCGATCGTGACCGACAGCCGGGCCGAGGCCGGCGGCCCGCTCGTCGAGCACCCCGTCCCGGCGGTGGTCACCTTCACCGGATCGGTGCCGGTGGGCTGGGGAATCTCGGCCGCCGCGCCCCGGAAGCGCGTTCTGTTGGAGCTGGGGTCGAACGCTCCGCTCATCGTCGAGCCCGACGCCGATCTGACCGGCCTGGCCGCTCGCTGCACGCCGGCGGCGTTCGGCTTCGCCGGCCAGAGCTGCATCTCGGTGCAGCGCCTCCTCGTGCACCGCTCGCTCCACGACCAGGTGGTGGCCGACCTCGCCGCCGCCGCCGACGCGCTGGTGGTCGGTGACCCTCTCGAGGAGGCCACCGACGTCGGGCCTCTCATCGCTCCTCACGAGGCCGAGCGGGTCCGGTCGTGGATCGATGCGGCCGTCGCCGGCGGCGCCACCGTCGTGACCGGCGGCCAGCGCGACGAGGGTCTCCTGCGCCCGGCGGTGGTGACCGGCGTCGATCCCTCCTCCGACCTCTGGCGCCGCGAGGTGTTCGGCCCGCTCGTGGCGGTGCGGGCCTACGACACCTTCGACGAGGCGGTCGCCCTGGCCAACGACAGCGACTTCGGTCTGCACGTCGGTGTCTTCACCCAGAGCCTGCGCACCGCGCTGCGCGCCGTGAAGGAGCTCGACTTCGGCGGTGTGCTGGTCAACGAGGTCCCGACCTTCCGGGCCGACCAGCAGCCCTACGGAGGGGTCCGCGATGCCGGCAACACGCGGGAGGGCCCGGCCTACGCCGTCGAGGAGATGACCACCCTGCGGTTCGTCAGCCTCCAGCCCTGACGCCCGGCGGCACGGCGGATCACGCCGACGCCCTTTCGAGGGCGGCATCGAGGCGGGCCAGCCCTTCGTCGATCTCGTCGGCGTCGACGACCAGCGGCGGGATGAGCCGCAGCACCTGGCCCGTCACCCCACAGGCGAGGGTGAGCAACCCCTCGGCGGCGGCCGTGGCCCGCACCGCCTCCACCAGTTGGCCGGCGGTTCGAGCGCCGTCCCCGCGCAGCTCGACGCCCACCATCAGCCCCCGGCCCCTGATGTCGGCGATGAACGAATGTCGGGCCGCCAACTCCTGCACGCCGGCGACGAGCCGCTCACCCCGGGCGGCCGAGTTGGCCACCAGTCCCTCGGACTCCACCACGGCCAGCGTGGCCACCGCGGCGGCGCAGGCCACCGGGTTGCCGCCGTAGGTGCCGCCCTGTGATCCGGGGGCACCGGCCTGCATGAGCGCGGGCGTGGCCACGATGGCCGACAGCGGCATGCCGCTGGCCAGGCCCTTGGCCACCACCACCACGTCGGGCCGCACGCCCGAGTGATCCATCCCCCACATCCTCCCGGTGCGCCCGACGCCGGTCTGGACCTCGTCGGCGATCAACAGGACGCCATGGCGGTCGCAGCGTTCGCGGAGACCGACGAGGAAGGCGTCGGGCGTGGGCACGTAGCCGCCCTCACCGAGCACCGGCTCGATGATGATCGCCGCCGTCTCGCTCGGTGCGGAGGTGGTGGCGAAGACGTGGTCGAGCTCGCGGAGGCAGAACGCCACCGCCTCCTCCTCGGACCAGCCGTAGCGGTGGGCGTAGGGGAAGGGGGCGAGCACGACCCCGCCCATCAGCGGCTGCAGTCCGAGCGCGCACCGAGAGCTTCGAGGTGGTGAGCGACGCCGCACCCATGGTGCGCCCGTGGAACCCGCCCTGGAAGGCGATGAGGTTGGGTCGGCCGGTGGCGTGACGGGCCAGGCGCAGCGCGGCCTCGACGGCCTCGCTGCCCGAGTTGGAGACGAAGACCGAGCCGTAGCCGGGCAGGGCCGCGCACAAGGCGTCGGAGAGCTCGTCGAGCCGGGGGTGCATCACGGTGGTGACCTGGCCGTGGATGAGCCGCCCGGCCTGGTCGCGGATGGCCTCCACCACGCGGGGATGACAGTGCCCGGTGCTGGTGACGCCGATGCCGGCGGTGAAGTCGAGGTAGCGGCGACCGTCGGCGTCGACGAGCCAGCAGCCTTCGCCGGAAACGGCCTCGACCGTCGTGGCCTGGAGCAGCAGCGGCGAACGCGTGGTCATGACGTCATCCCTCCTGGTAGATTGTTGACAATCTACCAGACGAGGGGCGCCGTCCGGTCGGCCCGGCTGGTGGGATCACCGCCAGCGACGAGGAGTGGACATGGCACGCGAGATCGAGGTGGTGCTCCCCAGCCGGGGGGTGGTGGCCGTGGCCCGACTGCTCGACGACGAGGCGCCCCGCACCGCCGGCGCCGTGTGGGACGCCCTCCCTCTCGGCGGCGACGTCTACCACGCCAAGTACGCCCGCAACGAGCTCTACACCTTCGTGCCGCCGTTCGCTCCTGCGCCGATCGGGCAGGAGAACCCCACCATCACGCCCATCCCCGGCGACCTCGTCTACTTCGAGTTCGCGGCGGGGATGCTTCCCTCCGCCTCCTACGGCTACGCCGAAGACGAGGGCGCAGCCGGCGGTGAGTCGGTGATCGATCTGGCGCTGTTCTACGGCCGCAACAACCTGCTGATCAACGGCGACGTGGGCTGGGTGCCCGGCAACGTGTTCGGCACCGTCACCGAGGGCCTGGCCGAGCTGGCCGAAGCCGGCAACGACGTGTGGCGGCGGGGATCGGTGGGCGAGAGCCTCGAGTTCCGCCGCCGGGACTGAACCGGGTCAGGCGGCGAACAGCCGACCGAGGCCGGCGGCCGAGGTGGTCTCGAGGGCACCGGCCAGGCGCAGGCCTTCCCACATGGTGACGACGTTGGCGGTGAGGACGGGCTTGGCCAGCCGCTCCTCCAGGGCGGTCACCACCGCGGCGGAGTGCAGCGCGGTGTCGGGGACGAGGACCGCCTCGGCCTCGGGATGGTCACCCGAGATGACGAAGTCCAGGACCCGCTCGGCGCCGAACGTACCGACCTCGGTGGCCGTCATGACGTCCTCGGCGCCCGTGGCCACGACCGTCACGCCGGCCTCACCGAGGAACGAGACGAAGGCGTCGGTCACGTCGGGCGGGTAGGTGGCGGCCACGGCCACGCGTCGGACCCCGAGCGCCTCGACGGCGTGCACGAAGGCGAACGAGGTGGACGACGACGGCACGCCGAGCTGCCGACTGAGCGGCTCGACCTGCTGGCGGGCCCCGTCCAGGCCGAACACGAAGCTGCCCGACGTGCACGCCCAGATGACCGCGTCCACGGGGTCGAGCTCGGCCGCCCCGTCGGCCAGACGGTCGGGACCCCCGAGATCGAGCAGGGCATCCACCCGATGGGCCTCTTCCCCCACCGACGTGTGCACCACCTGCACCACCGGCGGCGGGGAGAGCCGGGCCGCCATCGCCGGATAGTCGTCCTCGGCGGCGTAGCCGGGGTAGAGGAACCCCAGCCGGGCCGGTCGTCCGAGCTCAGCCACCCGACCCACCGACCACCGATGCCGTCGCCTCCAGGGTCACCACGGCGTTGTAGTCGGGCACGCGCGATGCCGCTTCGCGATGCTCGGGCCCGGCGGGGATGAGCACGTTGCCCTCGGGCCAGTGGACCTGCAGCGACCGCCGGGGAAGCTGGGCGAACTGGAGGTGCCCCTCCATCGACCCGGTGTCGGAGCGGAGGGTGACGGCGTCGCCCTCGGAGAAGCCCAGCCCGGCGGCCTCGGCGGCGTCGATGTAGACGGCGTCACGGACAGCACCGGTGAGCGGATCGACCTCGCCGTAGACCATCGAGTTGAACTGCTTGCCCCGACGGGTGGCGACGGTGAAGGCACCAGGGGGCAGGTCGAGCGACGGACGCTCCATGACCGAGAACCGGCCTCGACCGTCGCCGGTCGGGAAGACGCCGTCGGCGCAGAGGTGCCGACCACCCCACTGCACGTTGTCGCCGGTGTCGGCCAGGGTCTCGATGCCGGCGTAGGACGGCACGACCTCGCCGATCTCGGCCCTCAGGGCCTGGTTGTCGGCCCAGGCGAAGTGGTCGACGAGCTCGGGCGCCACGCGGGCTGCGACCTCGGCGAACAACCGCCACTCGCTGCGGGCCTCGCCCAGCTCTCGTGGGATCTCCGGGGAGAACACGACCCGGCGCTCGGTGGTGGTCTCGGTGCCGCCACCCTCCTGCTCGTAGCGGGTGTGCACCGGGAGCAGGATCACGTCGTCGCCGGGCACCAGCATCTGCGAGCTGACCACGATGTCCTGGTGGACCCGCAGGGGCACCCGGGCCAGAGCAGCCTCCACGCGAGGCGGATCGGGCAGAACGTCGAGGAAGTTGCCGCCCGACATCCACAGCACGTCGAGCTCACCCCGCTCGGCCGCCTCGGGCATCTCGGCCGCGGTGAGCCCGGCGTGGCCCGGCACCGGGAATCCCCAGGCCTCGGCCAGGGCGGCGGCGTTGTCGGCGTTGGGCTCCAGACCACCGGGAAGGGCGGTGGCGTAGGCCCCCATCTCGGCGCCACCCTGCACGCCCGAATGGCCCCGGAGGGGCATCAGGCCGGCCCCGTCGCGACCCACGTTGCCGCGGGCCAGCGCCAGGTTCACGATGCCCCGCACCCCCTCGCCGGCGTGGCGGTGCTGGGTGATGCCCATCGACCAGAGGAGGATGGCGGCCGATGCGCCGGCGTACTCGTCGACGAAGGCCTCCAGCTGGGCGGCGGTGAGACCGCACTCGGCCAGGAGGTCGTCGAGGTCGAGGCCGTCGAGGTGGGCGACGAGCTCGTCCCAGCCGTCGGTGTGCTCGGCCACGAAGGCCTCGTCGACGGCGTCACGGGCGATGAGCCGCTTCAACACGGCATCGGCCAGAGCCACGTCGCCGCCCGGCCGAACGGGCACGTGCAGATCGCACATCTTGGTGCCGAACAGGGCCGACTCCGGGCTGGACGGCACCCAGTAGCGGTCGAGCCCCGGCTCCAGGTAGGGGTTCACCACGACGACGCGGGCGCCCTTGGATCGGGCCTCGTAGAGGTACTTCATGAACACCGGCTGGTTGTTGGCCGGGTTGGCCCCCCAGATGACGACGAGGTCGGTCTCGAGGACGTCGGTGAGCGAGCAGGTGGTGGCCGCCACGCCGACGGTGGCCTTCAGCGCCGTGGTCGACGGGGCGTGGCAGATGCGCGCCGCGGAGTCGACGTTGGCGATGCCGAGGGCACGCGCCGCCTTGCCGGCGACGTAGTACGTCTCGTTGGTGATGCCCCGGCTGGTGAGGAACAGGGCGCTGCGATCGGGTCCGGCCGCCCGCAGGCCGTCAGCGAGAGCGGTGAGCGCCTCCTCCCAGGTGATCTGGTGGAAGCCGGCATCGCCGGCTCGGCGCCGCATCGGATGGGCCAGGCGCCCGAGCTCGCGCAGCTCGGAGCCGGAGTGGCTGCGCAGCATGTCGGCGTCGGCCAACACGCCGTGGTCCATCGGCGGCGCGCAGTTCACCTCGAGCAGACGCAACCGCGTCATGCACAGGTGGGTGCCCTCGATGGTCCAGTCGTGCAGGCCGGCAACCCCCAGGGCGCAGCCGTCACAGACCCCTTTGGTCAGCACCTTGACGGCGTAGCGGGCGTTCTTTCGGTTCGCCCACGCCACCTTGGCCATGTCGCCGTAGTGGTCGGGCTTCTGGAGCCCGATCCCGTTCGGTCGGAGGCTCACCCACAGGTCCGGATGCCAGCGCTTCATCGGGCCGACTCTGCCACGGTCGGAGCGGAGACGACACCTCAGGGGGTGAGCCCGGTGCACGCACGGAGCCAGTCCCACCGGGTGGAGGCCTCCACGGCGGCGGCACCATCGAGCATCGTGGGCACGCCGTTGTGGATGTGGGCCGGGCGCCACTGGTAGTCGTCGATGCGGCGTCCGGTGGCCGTCACGAGCAGGGCGCCGGTGTCGCCGTTGGGGCCGCTCTCGTTGAACCAGATGAAGTTCCCGAGCCCGTAGGCGACGAACCCGTCGCCCATCCGTCCGGCACCGAGCAGGCGGTGGGCGTGGCTCCCGACGACGATGTCGGCACCGGCGGCCAACAGGGTCGGGGCGAGGTCGGTCTGGGCGGCGTTCGGGCATTCCTGGCGCTCGGTGCCCCAGTGGAGGAAAACGACGACGGTGTCGGCCTCGGTCCGGGCCGCAGCCACCGCTGCGGTCAGTGCCTCGACCCGCTTGGCCGAAGCCAGGCCCGCCTGGAAGGGCGTGGCCGTCCAGGCGGTGATGAGCTCGCTGTCGAGCACCTGGGTGGCGGCGATGACGGCGACGCGTTGGCCGTTCACGGTGGCCCGGAAGGGGCGGTAGGCGTCGGCATCGGTGCGACCGATGCCGATCACCGGGATGGGCGACGCGTCCCGAGCGGCCAGCGAGTCCTCGAGGCCCTCGGGGCCGAAGTCCAGACCGTGGTTGTTGGCCATGGACACGGCATCGACGCCCACCGCCGCCAGCGCATCGAACGCCGCCGGGGTCGTGCGAAACGTGTACTCCTTGGGCTGGGGCGAACCTCGCTCGGTGATCGCCGTCTCGAGGTTGAGGATCGTGAGGTCGGCGCCGGCGAAGAGCGGGACCAGGGGTTCCAACATGGCTCCGCCCTCGCCCGCCAGTCGGCTCCGGAGACCGGCCTCGAAGTGGCTGTCACCGCCGAACCCGATGGTGACGGGCAGCCCGCTGCCCAGGGGACCGCGCGGAGCAGCGGTCGAGGAGGTCGGCGCCGCCGACACCGGCGGGGCCACAGCCGTCGCCGGTTCGGTCGTGGACGAGCCCGCCGGGACCCGGAAGACGATGGCCGCGGTGTCGTCGCTCGCGCTGGACGGAACCGCCGCCCACCCCACGATGCCCAGGATCAGGACGATGGAGCCGGCGATCGCCGCCCAGCGAGCTCTCGTCACCCGGCAAGGGTAGGAGAGGCACCCGGTTCCCTCAGGGGATCCCGGCGCCTCGACCAGCACGGCCCGACGGTTCAGGCGGGCGCCATGCTCAGGTGTAGAGGTTGAAGGCGTCGCCGCGCACGAACCCGCCGAGGGTCAGGCCCGCGGCCTCGGCGGTGCGCACGGCCAGGGCCGACGGGGCCGACACCGCGATCACCGTCTCGAAGCCGGCCGCCCACGCCTTCTGGACCATCTCGAACGAGGCCCGCCCGCTCACGAACAGCCCCTGCCCGGACGCCGGGAGACGATCGTCGAGGAGCAGGCGCCCCACGACCTTGTCGACGGCGTTGTGGCGGCCGATGTCCTCGCGCACCAGGTCGATCACGCCGACCCGATCGAACGAGGCCGCGGCATGCACTGCGCCCGTCCGGGAGAACAGCTCCTGTTGGTCGCGCACGTGCTCGACCACGTCGAGCAGGACCTTCGGCTCCCAGGGCTCGTAGGGCGCCAACGGGTCGAGGCGATCGGTGAGGTCGTCGATCTGGGTGGTGCCGCAGATCCCGCACGACGACGAGGTCGTGGTCAGCCGGGCAGTGGGCTCGGGGGCCAGCCCTGCGGTGTCGACGCTGACGACGTTGAACTCGGTCTCGACCGCCGAACCGGTGGCGCAGTACCGGCACGACACCACGGGCGCACCGGCGAGCAGGCCGTCGGTGAAGCAGAGCCCCACGGCCAGCTCGAAGTCGTTCCCCGGCGTGCGCATGGTGGTGGCCACGGTGTGGCCGTCGAGGCGGACCTCGAGCGGTTCCTCGATGATGACCTCGTCGGGCCGCCGCCCGCCGTCGGTCGAGCCCCCGTCGGCGATGCGACGGGCGAGCACCGTCTCACTCCGACGTCGAGCCATCCCGACACGCTACCGACGACCAGCGGATCTCGACCCGGCCCGGTGGTCTACCGTCCGGCGCATGGCCCCTTCCTCCCTCGACCCCGCTCTGGCCCCCGTCGCATTCCTGGTCGGTGAGTGGGAAGGGCCCGGCGCCGGCGAGTACCCCACGATCGACGACTTCGCGTTCGTCGAGCGACTCACCTTCGCTCCGGGCCCGAAGCCGTTCCTCACCTACCTCCAACGCACGCGGGCGGCCGACGGCACTCCGATGCACACCGAGACCGGGTATGTGCGGGTCACAGGGGCGCAAACCGAGGGCGAAGGCTCCGGGGTCGAGATGGTGATCGCCCAGCCGACGGGCGTGGCCGAGGTCCTGGCCGGCCACGTCGTCGACCACGAGGTCGAGCTCCGCAGCACCACGGTGGCCCTCACACCCACGGCCAAGTCGGTCGAGGCCACGACCCGCCGCTTCCGACGTGACGGCGACACCCTCGTCGTCGAGTTCCACATGGCGGCGGTGGGCCAACCCCTGACCTTCCACCTCCGATCCGAGCTCGCCCGGGTCACACCCACCTGAGTCTCGACCGATCCCCCGCCACCCCGCGGCCCCTCCCCCCCAAACGATGCGCTCCCCGCGTGCTCTGGCACGCGAAATGCGCATCGATTCCCCCGAGGCTGCAAACGATGCGCTCCACGCGTGCCCTGGCACACGAGATGCGCATCGTTTCCGTGAGGTCGGCAACCACACGGGGGGGGTACGGACGCGAGAGAGGCGCCCCGGAGGGCGCCTCTCGTCGACTTCGTGGGTGCTGGTCGCACGATCCCGGAGCGGGCTCCGGGCGGCGAGGACTAGTAGTCCTCCATGCCTCCGGGCATGCCGCCAGCCGAGTCTTCCGGCTTGTCGACGATCACGGCCTCGGTGGTGAGGAACAGGGCGGCGATGGACGCCGCGTTCTGCAGGGCCGAGCGTGTGACCTTGGCGGCATCGATGATGCCGGCCTTGACCAGGTCCTCGTACTCGCCGGTGGCGGCGTTGAGGCCCTCACTCGGGGTGTCGAGGTGACGCACCCGATCGACCACGACGCCACCCTCGAGACCGCCGTTGGTGGCGATCTGCTTCAGCGGCTCCTCGAGGGCGTGCGCCACGATGCGGGCACCCGTGGCCTCGTCGGCCGAGAGATCCCGGGCGGCGTCGAGCACGCGAGCCTGAGCCCGGAGCAGGGTGACGCCGCCGCCGGCGACCACACCCTCCTCGATGGCGGCCTTGGTGGTGCTGACCGCGTCCTCGATCCGGTGCTTCTTCTCCTTGAGCTCCACCTCGGTGGCCGCACCGATCTTCAGCACGGCGACACCGCCGGAGAGCTTGGCCAGGCGCTCCTGGAGCTTCTCCCGGTCGTAGTCGGAGTCGGTGTTCTCGATCTCGGCCTTGATCTGGGCGACCCGGCCGTTCACGTCGTTGCTGTCGCCGGCACCCTCGATGACGGTGGTCTCGTCCTTGGTGACGACGATCTTGCGGGCCTGGCCGAGCAGGTCGAGCGTGGTGTTCTCGATCTTGAGTCCGACGTCCTCGGTGATGACCTGGCCACCGGTGAGGATGGCCATGTCCTGCAGCATCGCCTTGCGGCGGTCACCGAAGCCGGGAGCCTTGAGGGCCACGGCGTTGAACGTGCCGCGGATCTTGTTCACCACGAGCGTGGCGAGGGCCTCGCCCTCGACGTCCTCGGCGATGATCACCAGGGGCTTGCCGGTCTGCATGACCTTCTCGAGCACGGGCACGAGATCGCGTACGGCGGTGATCTTCGAGCCGACGAGGAGGATGTACGGATCGTCGAGCACGGCTTCCATGCGCTCGGGATCGGTGACGAAGTACGGGGAGATGTAGCCCTTGTCGAAGCGCATGCCCTCGACGAGATCCATCTCCATGCCGAAGGTGTTCGACTCCTCGACGGTGATGACGCCGTCCTTGCCCACCTTGTCGATGGCCTCGGCGATCATCGAGCCGATCTCCGGGTCGGCGGCGGAGATGCCGGCCACCTGGGCGATCTGGCTCTTGTCGTCGACGTCGACGGCGACGTCGCGAATGGCCTCGACGGCGGCCTCGACGGCGGCCTCGATGCCCTTCTTCAGCGACATGGGGTTGGCGCCGGCGGCCACGTTGCGCAGGCCTTCACGGACCATCGACCAGGCGAGGACCGTGGCGGTGGTGGTGCCGTCGCCGGCGACGTCGTCGGTCTTCTTCGCGACCTCTTTGACCAGCTCGGCGCCGATCCGCTCGTAGGGATCCTCGAGCTCGATCTCCTTGGCGATGGAGACACCATCGTTGGTGATCGTCGGGGCGCCCCACTTCTTGTCGAGCACCACGTTGCGGCCCTTCGGGCCGAGGGTGACGCGTACGGCGTCGGCGAGCTGGTTCATTCCCCGCTCGAGGGCACGGCGTGCGTCCTCGTCGAACTCGATCATCTTGGGCATCGGCGTTCCCTCCGTTGGGTTAGCACTCTCGGTCGGAGACTGCTAACCAGGAAACCACCGACGACGCCGGATCGCAACCTGGCGGCCGGGGCCCTCTTCGAACTGGTCGGCGAACTGCTTCCCATGTGACGCGAATCGCCAACCGGGATCAGCCTTCGGGGTGGGTCAGGCGCCGCCGGCCACGGCCTGCATGATCGAGACGGTGACGCCATCGGGAACCGGCGTGTCGAGGCCCTGGAGGAACCGCACGTCGTCGTCGTCGACGAACACGTTGACGTAGCGGACGAGCGTGCCCGAATCGTCGAGGAGCTTGGCCGAGAACCCCGGGTGAGCGGCGTCGAGGTTGCCGAGCACCTCGGAGACCGTGCCGCCCTCGACCGCCACCGTGGACTGACCGGCAGTCATGGTGCGGAACACGGGCGGGACTCGGACGGTGACGCTCATGGCAGGGATCCTCGGGCTCGGGGGCGGGCAGACCGGATGCTATCCACCACGGCCGGGAGCGCGACCATGGGTGGGTGACGGCCTCCCCCATCCGCACTCACGAGGCGGCCGAGTTCCCTCTCGGCGCCCTGCTCGAGGCCAAAGGGCCCACGTCCGTGTCGGTGTGCATCCCGGCCCGCAACGAGGAGACGACGGTCGGGGCCATCGTCGACACCATCAGAGACGTCCTCGTCGAGCCCGGGCTGGTCGACGAGATCGTCGTGATCGACGACCACTCCGACGACGCCACCGCCGCGAAGGCGACGACGGCCGGTGCCGTCGTCGTGCGGGCCGACGAGGTGCTGCTGGAGCACGGCGCCGGCCCGGGCAAGGGCGCCGCTCTGTGGAAGTCGCTGTGGGCTTCCTCGGGCGACGTGGTGGTGTGGTGCGACGCCGACGTGCGCGACTTCGACCCCACCTTCGTCACCGGCCTGCTCGGACCGCTGCTCACCGACCCGACGATCGGCTTCGTGAAGGGGTTCTACAACCGGCCCGTGGACGGCCAGGCACGCGGCGGCGGCCGGGTGACCGAGCTGGTGGCCCGGCCCCTGCTCACCCTGCTGTTCCCGCACCTCGCCGACGTCGTCCAGCCCCTCTCCGGCGAGTACGGCGGCCGTCGCGACGTTCTCGAGCGGGTGCCGTTCGTCGAGAACTACGGGGTCGACATCGCCCTGTTGATCGACATCGCCGCCACGTTCGGCACCGAGTCGCTGGCCCAGGTCGACCTGGGGCAGCGCATCCATCGCAACCGCCCGTTGTACGAGCTGTCACCCATGGCCGCCCAGGTCATGCAGGCCGCTCTGCGCCGGGCCCGCCCCGGCCTCGTCGCCGATCTCGTCACGCTGTGTCCGCCCGAGCTCGATCCGATCGACATCGTCTACCGCGAGCGACCGCCGATCGCCGGGCTCCGGACCGGCCGCGCCTGATCGCCGGACCCGTCGACCGGACCCACTTCACGGGCCCATCTGGCGAACTGGTGGGTGAAACGGGCGCCATCGGGCACGTTTCACCCACCAGTTCGGATGGGGGGAGGGGTCACAGGGTGGCGAGATGGTCGAGGACGACGGTGACCGCGCCGGCGCAGGGCTCCTGGTGGGAGCGATCGGCACCGAAGCGGGCGCTCAGCGACACGACGGTGAGGCCGTCGGGCAACGCGGGGAGAGGCTCCACCACCTCGCCCACGACGGCGAGGCACGGAACTCCCAGCTGGGCGGCGAGGGTCGCCACCCCGCCCACGACCTTCCCGTCGAAGGACTCGTCGTCCAGGAAGCCCTCGCCCGTGACCACCAGGTCGGCGCCCTCGATCACCTCGTCGAGCGCCACCTCCTCGGCCACCAGGTCGAAGCCGGGCACCAGCTCGGCCCCCACGGTGGCCAGACCGCCGGCCAGACCGCCGGCGGCACCCGACCCGGCGATGGCCGCCACGTCGACCCCGGACTCGGTGAGGAACACCTGCGCCAGTCGTTCCAGGCGTCGGCGGAGCAGCTCGACCTGCGCCGGCGTGGCCCCCTTCTGAGGGGCGAACACCGGGGCGGCGTCGACGAAGCGGGTCCGGACGTCGCACGCCACCACGACCTCGACGCCGCGGAGCCTCTGCGACGGATAGAGGGCCCGCAACGCACCCAGCCCACCGTCGGTCGTGGCCGAACCGCCCACCCCGACCAGGATGCGCTGGGCCCCGGACTCGACGGCCAGGGAGATCAGCTCGCCCGTACCGGTGGTCGAGGCGGCGACGGGATCGTTCTGGTCGGCGCCACCCACCAGGGTCAGACCCGACGCCTCGGCCATCTCGATGACCGCCACCCGGCGCGACAGGCGCCACGAGGCAGCCACCGGATCGCCGAGCGGCCCGGTCACCTCGTCGGTGCGGTTGGCCCCTCCGAGGACGTCGAGGAACCCCTCACCGCCGTCGGCCATCGGAATGGCGACGGCGTCGTGGCCGGCGTCGGCCAACGCGCCGGCGAGGGCGTCGGCCAGGGTGCGCGCACCCACGGTGCCCTTGAACTTGTCGGGAGCGACGACCACGCGCATCGCTCCAGTGAAGCAGCGACCGCCCGGCGACGACCCGACGGCGCTCGCTCCCGGTGTAGAACGAGGTGATGGAGCAACGCCCGGTCGTGATCGTCTCCAACCGGGGCCCCTTGTCCTTCCGGACCGGGGAGGGCGGCGATCTGGTCGCCACCAGAGGCGCCGGCGGCCTGGTGTCGGGCATCGCTCCGCTCGTCACCGGTACCGACGCGACCTGGATCGCGGCGGCCATGACCGACGGCGATCGCACCGCTGCCGACGGCGGGGTGGTCGAGGCCGAGGGCTTCCGGGTGGGGATGCTCGACATCGACCCCGAGACGTTCCGTCAGGCCTACGACGTCGTCTGCAACGCCACCCTCTGGTTCCTCCACCACGGCCTCTACGAGCTGGCCCGTCGACCGCGCTTCGACACCCGGTTCCGCGAGGCGTGGGCGAGCTACCGCGAGGTGAACCGGGCCTTCGCCGACGCCGTCGCCGCCAGCGCCCCCGACGGCGCCGCGGTGCTGGTGCAGGACTACCACCTGGCCCTGGTGGGATCCCTGCTCGCCGACAGCCGGCCCGATCTTCGCACCGTGCACTTCAGCCACACCCCCTTCGCCTCGCCGGACCTCTGGCGGGTCCTCCCCACCGACCTCGGTGCCGAGCTGCTGGCCGGCATGGCCGGTCACCACGCCTGCGGGTTCCACAGCCGACGCTGGGCCGCCGCGTTCGAGGCCTGCTGCGAGGAGCAGCTCGGTCGGACGCCCACCACCTTCGTGGCCCCGCTCGCCCCCGACGCCGCCGACATCGGGGCCGTGGCCGCGGGGGCCGCCTGCGGCGTCGCCCTGACCGACCTCGACGCGGCCCTCGGCGACCGGGCCTTCATCGTCCGCGTCGACCGCATCGAGCTGTCCAAGAACATCCTGCGGGGGTTCATCGCCTTCGAGGACCTGCTGGAGCGCTACCCGGAGTGGCGCGAACGGGCGGTGTTCGGTGCGTTCGTCTACCCGTCGCGCGAGGGCCTGCCCGAGTACCTCGCCTACCGCCAAGAGGTGGAGGCCACCGTTCGCCGCATCAACCAGCGCTGGGCCACGCCCGGATGGACACCGGTGATGCTCGACCCCTCGGACGACTTCCCCCGTTCCGTCGCCGCCCTGCGCCGAGCCGACGTGCTGCTGGTCAACCCGATCCGTGACGGCCTCAACCTCGTGGCCGAGGAGGGCGCGCTCGTGAACGACCGCGACGCCGTGCTCCTCCTGTCACCGGAGGCCGGGGTCTGGGACCAGCTCGCCGGCGTCGCCCGTCCCGTGCACCCCTACGACATCAGCGGCACCGCCGACGCCCTGGCCGACGCCCTCGCCGCCTCGCCCGAGCAACGCGCCGTCGAGGCCGCCGAGCTCCGCCGGCGGGCGAGCGCCCGCACCCCCCGGGACTGGCTCGACGACCAGCTCCCGCGCCGCCGGCTGACGTTCAGTCGACGGCCAGGTCAGGCGACGGCACGGCCGAGGCGTTGGAGGAGGTCGAGGGCCTGCGCCGGCCCGTCCACCATCAGGTCGCCCACCGATTCCAGCTCGGCCGGCATCTCCGCGGAGCGCACGACGATCCGGGCCACGTGGGTGCCCTTCGCGGCCAACCGGTCGAGGGCGGCGAAGGCGGCGAGGTCGCCGACGTCGTCGCCGAAGAACGCCACCGAGTCAAGGCCCACCGCCAGACGCTCGACGACGACGCCCTTGTCGGTCTCCACCGGCGGGTGCAGCTCCAACGACATCTTCGCCTCGCGCACCACGAGCCCCGACCGCCGGGCCTGCTCGACCGCCCACCGACGCACGTCGTCGGCCGCCTCGGGGTGCTCGCGGAAGTGCAGGGTGACCGACAGCCCCTTGTTCTCGACCAGCATCCCCCCCGGGCCCTTCACGCCGGCCCCGGCCACGTCGGCCACCGCCTCCCGCCACACGCCGGACAGGGGGTCGTCGGACCGCTCGCCTCGCACCACCGACTCCAGCCCGTACAGCCCCGAGAGCACGACCGCCGAGGGTGAGGGGACGAAGCGCTCGAGGAACGACACCGGCCGGCCCGACACCACGGCGACGCGAGCCAACCGCTCGGCCAGCGCCTCCAGGGCCGGGACCACCCCCGGGAGAGGCACGGCGGCGTCGGGCGACTCGACGATCGGAGCGAGGGTGCCGTCGAAGTCGGTGAACACCCCGGCCGCGGCCGGGCGCTCGGCGAAGGGGCGGAGAACGGCTGGCAGCGCGGAACCCATCGGAAGCGGTGGCTAGGAGAGGTCGGGACCGACGAGCACGAGGACGGTGGCGCCCTCCAGAGCGAGCGGCACCGGTTCGGGCATGGGCTGCACGACGGTGGCGTCGAGCTCGAGGGCGGTCGCCACCGCTTGGGCGTCGCCCTGGGACCCCGCGACGAACAGGACCTGGGTCGAGGGCACGACCGACGGCGCGTTGGCGGTTCGGGTCGTGGTGTACCCGGCGGCGCTCAGCTTCTCCTGGGTGGCCCCGGCCGCTCCGCCGATCCCGGAGGCGTTGGCGATCAGGACCGAGACCTCGGCGGGGGCGTTCGACGGCAGGGTGGTGGGCAGGACCGGCTCGGTGGTGGTGGTGGAGGAGACCTCACCCGACGGCTCGCTGGTCGCCACGACCCCGCCCTCCTCGTCGTAGCCCTTCACCAGCAACAGGATGCCGATGAGGACGGCGACGACGATCAGCACGATGCCGACGAGGTCGTCACGGCCGCCACGGGCCGGACCGGAGGCGTCGGGGGCCATGTCAGGAGCCGGGAGGCTCGCTCGCCTGGTTCTGGAGGTTGTCCTGGCGGGCGCGCCGGCGGCGGTCGCGCATCCGACGCAGCCGCCGGACGCCGAGCGGGTCGTAGACGTAGGCGTCGGGGCTCTCGAGCAGCTCGCTGAGGATCTCGTAATAGCGGGTCGCCGAGAGCTCGAAGCGCTCCTGGATGAGCGCCTCCTTGGGCCCGGTCTCGTGCCACCAGGCTCGCTCGAAGTCGAGGATCGCCCTGTCCCGCTCGGTGAGTTCCATTGAGGGCGATGTTCGTCGGCCCGAGGGCGCGAAGCAAGGACCCTCGGCTCTGACACCGGCGAGGACCGGGCGTCGGGCCGGGCTCCGGGCGCGGCCGGGTAGGGTCGGCCACCGTTCGACGAAGGGGGACACATGGGGCCACTGACGGGCGTCAAGATCATCGAGCTGGCTGGGCTGGGAGCGCTCCCGTTCGGCACGCTGAAGCTCGCCGACATGGGCGCCGACGTCATCCGGGTGCACCCTCCGACCGAGGTCCCGACCGAGAAGCCCACCCATCGTGACAGCGAGTTCGACCGTGGTCGCCGCTCGATCACCGTCGATCTCAAGAGCCCGACCGGGGTCGAGGTCCTGCTCCGGATGGTCGATCAGGCCGACGCCCTGCTCGAAGCCTTCCGGCCCGGTGTCACCGAACGCCTCGGCCTCGGCCCCGACGTGGCGTTGGAGAGAAACCCGCGACTCGTGTACGGGCGCCTCACCGGTTGGGGCCAGGACGGCCCCCTCGCCCATTCGGCCGGCCACTCACTGAACTACGAGGCCATCACCGGAGCGATCGGCTCGATCGGGCCGGCCGGCGGGCCCCCGGTCCCGCTGCTCCAGGTCCTCGGCGACTTCGGTGGCGGGGGCCTCCACCTCGCTTTCGGCGTGGTGTGCGCCCTGTTCGAGGCCCAGCGATCGGGCAAGGGGCAGGTCGTCGACACCGCCATGGTCGACGGGGTGATGTCGCTGTTCACCGTCTTCTACGGGATGACCCGCTCGGGCTTCCACGACGGTCCGGTCGGCACCAACCTCTTCGACGGCGGCGCGCCCTTCTACAACGTCTACGAGACGGCCGACGGCCGCTACGTGACCCTGGCGCCGATCGAGCCGCGGTTCTACGCCCAGCTCCTCGACCAGCTCGGCCTCGACCCGGCCGACCTCCCCGAGCAGTACGACCAGTCCCGCTGGCCCGAGCTCCGCGAGCGGATCGCCGAGGTGGTGCGCACCAAGACCCGGGACGAGTGGACGGCCCAGCTCGAGGGGACCGACGTCTGCTATGCGCCGGTGTTGTCGTTCGCCGAGGCCGAGGAGCACCCGCACAACGTGGCCCGCCGCTCCTTCGTGCCCGTCGAGGGCTCGGCCCCCCAGCTCGCTCCCGCTCCCCGCCTGAGCGGCACTCCCGGCGAGGCGGGCCCCACCTACGCCTACCCGGGCGCCGACACCGAGGTGGTGCTGGGTGAGTTCGGCTTCGGCGAGTCGGAGATCGCGGCCCTGGCCGCCGACGGAACCGTCGCCTGGTAGGCGGCCGCCGCCGGGACCGTCTCGAAGGTGGCGCTGTCAGCCGGTGTTGCGCAGGCCGGTGGCGATGCCGTTGATGGAGAGCAGCAGGGCTCGGAGCAGTGGGGGGGACCCACCACCGTCGGCTCGGCGCGAGCGGTCGAGCAGCTCGACCTGGAGCACGTGGATCGAATCGACGTCGTCCAGGTCGGCCAAGCGGCGGCGCAGAGCGTCACGGACACCGCCCGCCCGGGCCTGTTTGGACGGGGCCCGCACCTCTTCCACCCGGTCGTAGAACGGGCGGCCCTCTTGGCGGATGAGCGTGTCGCCCAGCTGCTCGCCCAGCCGGCGGATGTCGAGCGCGCAGTGCCTCGTCGGGGGTCGTGACCACACTCGATCGTCGCGCGATCCTCCCGGTGTCAAACCCTCGGATCCCGGTCGGATCGTCCGGCGCTGTGTGAGGCTCGCGCCATGAGCGATCTCCTCGGGTTCCACCACGTCGGCATCACGATCCGAGATCTGGACGTCAGCGTGGACTGGTACGGGGAGGTGCTCGGCTTCCGGGAGCTCTTCCGGGAGGAGGCGCCCGAGCGGCGGGCGTGTGTCATGACGTTCCCGGACGGGAACTACGGCGTCGGCCTCGTGCAGTACCCGATGGTTCCCTTCGAGCCCTTCGACCCGACCCACTCCGGTCTCGACCACGTCGCCTTCACCGTCGGCACGGTCGGTGAGATGGAGACGTGGGTCGACCGGTTCAGCACCGCCGGTGTCACCCACTCCGGCGTCATCGAGATCCCGAGCGGAGCGATCTTGAACTTCAAGGACCCCGACGGGGTCGCCCTCGCCCTGTTCTGGGAGCGGTCGTAGTCGGGCGTGGCCCACGCCACCGTCGCCGCCACGTCGCCGGCGACGCGTCGTTCACATGCTGGGCAGGCCGAGGGTGGCGAACAGTTGGCCCATGCCCGTGAACTGGGCGATGCAGAGACCGAGCTCGATGAACTGTGCCTCGGACAGCTCCTCCAGCGTCTCGTCGACGAGCACCTTGTCGACCTTGCTGTGGTCGAGCCGGTACTGCTCGGTGAAGCGGAGGGCGGCGGTCTCGAACGAGGTGAAACGAGGGTCGTCGAACCTCCCGCCCAGCACCGCGTCGACGTCGTCGTCATCGACGACGGGCACGCCGTCGCCGTCGCGGAAGCGGCCTCCGAGGCAGAACATGCAGCCGTTGCGGGCGGCGATGCGAAGGCGGCACAGCTCCTTGGTCCGCAGTGGCAGGTTCGTGGAGTCCTGCACGATCGGCTGGTAGAAGGCGAGCCATCGGTCGATGAGGCCGGGAGCGTGCCCGAACTGGCCGTAGAACGTGCCCATTCCACTCGCTTCGATGCGGGCGGCGGTGTCGGGGTCGAAATCGGTCATGGGGGTGAGCAGCGGCTGCGGAATCTCGCAGTCCGTCACCGAGCGGAGATCAGTGGCCATGGCCCGAGAGTAGGTCCGCAGCGTCCCGCTGTCCCCGGATCCGACCAGCGAGGGGGCAAGCTGTGCCGGTGACGACGACCGGGACCGAGCGACCGACGGCCTCGCCGGTACTGCCCGTCGAGGCCGCCGCCGCCGGGTACTTCGCGCTGCAGGCCGCCATGGGGGTGGTGTTGTGGGTCGCCGCCGGCTCCTCGGATGTGGTTCGCTCGTGGCTGGAGCTCGTCCCCGATCGGCCCCAGGTGACCGATGCGTTCCTCCCCGCCGACGTGGTCGTGATCGCCGCCTCGGCCCTCGCCGCATGGGCGCTGTGGCGGGGTCGGTCCTGGGCCATGGTCCCGGTGCTGTTCACCGTGGGCGGGGTCGTCTACCCCACCGCCTACCTCGTGGCCTGGGTGGCCACGACCGAGGGCACCGGCGACGTGGCCCTGGGGATCATGTTGGTGACCAGCGTCTTGACCGGCGGCGCCGCCCTCCTCGTGTGGCGGGCCCGACGATCGACGTGACGAGATCGTCGGTCGGCGGGTGCCGCCCGGCCCGTTCACGACGGCCGAGACCGTCCTCACCTCGCCGACGATCAGCCCTCGGAAAACGACGAAGGCCCGATCGCGCCCGGTGAGCCGCTACCGTCCTGAGTGCGTTCGGTCACTTCGATCGTCGCAATGAACGGGAAGAGCAATCTCTTGACGACAGGTACCGTGAAGTTCTTCAACGCCGAGAAGGGCTTCGGCTTCATTTCGCGTGAGGGTGGGGACGACGTGTTCGTCCACTTCTCCAACATCCAGGGCGAGGGCTACAAGAGCCTCGACGAAGGCCAGGCCGTCGAGTTCGACGTCGCTCCGGGCAGGAAGGGCGAAGAAGCCCAGAACGTCCGAGCCATCTAGCTCGCAGACCGGCAACAGACATGTGAGGAGCCACCGGCCTGGCCGGTGGCTCCTTTCGCGCCCCCACCCGAACGATCTGAGATCGTCGGGACGGCCGTGTCGATCCCGGCCGACGACTGACCGAGAGCGCTCGCTCACCGGGCCTCACGCGGCGTGGAGCCCGAGCAGGGATTCGAACCCTGGACCCCCTGTTTACAAGACAGGCGCTCTGACCAACTGAGCTACTCGGGCGGGTGATCGACCTTAGGCCACCGGCCACCGTCGCCCCGCCCGTCGGACCCGACCATCAGCCCTCGAAGGGAACCATCTCCGAGTAGTCGAAGAACGCACGCAGCGCCATGATGCGCGCGCCGTCGTCGGTGAGCACGAGGTGATCGACGATGCGGGGGATGGTCATCATCTGGCCGTCCATGTCGGCCACGACCTTCATGAAGGCGATGGCCTCGTTCCCCACCACCAGCGGGTCGTCGGTGAGTGACAGCGTGAGCTCGACCTCGTTGGCGTCGAAGAAGCGGGCCAGCGCCTCCCGACCGACGTTCACCGGCTCCCCCACCGGGTCCTCCTGCACCGCGTCGTCGGCGAAGCAGTCGAGCCAGTCCTCCCGGCGCCGCTCGCTCATGGCGGCGCAGTAGCGCTCGAGCAGCGCCCGCACCTCGGCCTTGTCCGGCATGGCTCCCCCTTCGCGGCGCACGCCCCCCGGCGGCCCGCGCAGCGTAGCGATCGCTGTGGTCGGGTGCTGCGGCCTCACCCGAGCGGAGCCGGGAGCGACGGGCAAGACTCGTGTCATGGACCCCACACCGCCGCTGCGCCCGGTGACCGAGGACGAGGTCGACGCCTTCTGGCGGGACGGCGTCGTGTGCCTTCGCCAGATCATGCCCATCGAGTGGCTGGCCCGCATGGACGACCCGTTGGAGCGGGCCCTGAGCACCGAGGCCACCGTCGATCTCTCGGACATGGGCGACGACATCGCCGGGGCCACCGGAGCGGTCCGCACGGTCGACGAGCAGGTCCACCGGTCGGGTGTGGCCCGAGGCCACTTCAAGGCGGGCACCGACCACTGGTGCCTCCAGGGAGAGTTCCTCGAGTTCGCCACCGACTCACCGTTGGGCGCCATCGTGGCGACGCTGCTGCGAAGCGAGAACGTCTGGCTCTACGAGGACAGCGTCTTGGTGAAGGAGCCCGGGACCGAGGAGCGCACCGCGTTCCACCAGGACATGGCCTACTTCCACCTCGACGGGCCGCGGGTGTGCACCAGCTGGGTTCCTCTCGATCCCGTCTCCGCCGAGAACGGCGCCGTCCGCTACGTGGTGGGGTCGCACCTCGATCGGACGCGGTACCGGCCCAACCTGTTCGTGACGACGATGGCGCTGCCCGACACGGAGGGAGCCGACGTGCCCGACTTCGACGACCCGGCCCGGGACGACCAGGTCGGGGCGGCCCGCATCGTCAGCTTCGACACCGAGCCCGGTGACATCGTCGTGCACCACGCCCGCACCATCCACGGCGCTCACGCCAACGGCAGCGCCACCCTCCGGCGCCGGGCGATCAGCGTGCGCTATGCCGGCGACGGCACAACCTTCGTCCCGGTGCCCGGCGCACCTGGGAAGCCCCACCACGAGGGTCTCGCGACGGGCGCCCCCCTCGATGACGAGCACTTCCCGAAGGCCTGGCCCCCAGCCCCGACCTGACGGGGTCCGCTCACCCCGAGAACCACCACCCCCGGTGGTTCAGCACGTCACACGCAGGGTCACGAACTGAACCATCGGGCTCGTGGGGCTGGCGGGTCAGGCCAGGGTGGCGCCGTCGACGCGCACGTATTCGCCGTTGACGTGGACGGCGTCGTCGGAGGCGAGGAAGGCAATCGTCCCGGCCACCGTCTCGGGCCCACGGAACTGGTCGACCGGCGAGATCCGGCCGAACAGCTCCCAGTCCGAGTCCGGCGGGAGCATGCCGCCGGTCGCCGAGCTGAGGGGCGTCTCGATGCCGCCCGGGGCCACCGCGTTCACCCGCAGGCCCCGCTTGGCGTACTCGACGGCCAGCGTGTACGTCATGGCCATGATGGCGCCCTTCGAGGCGGCGTAGGCGAGCATGTACGGGTGCCCCGAGAGACTCGAGGTCGAGGCGGCCATCACGATGTTGCCCTTGGTCTCGAGCAGGTGAGGCAGGCACGCACGAGTCACGAAGAACGTGCCGGTGAGGTTGATGCCGATCACCTGGTCCCACTGCTCGGTCGGCACTTCGTGGCTGTGGGCGCAGCGCATGATCCCGGCGATGTTGCAGAGCACGTCGAGGCGCCCGAAGGCGCCGACGACCTCGGCCACGACCCGATCGACGGCGGCCTCGTCGGCCACGTCGCACACCCAGGCCCGAGCGTCGACTCCGGCCTTGCGAGCGAGCTCGGCGACCTCCTCGACGGCGTCGGCCTGCACGTCGAGGCAGGCCAGGGTGGCCCCCTCCTCGGCCAGACGCTCGACCGTGGCCCGGCCGATCCCCGACGCCGCGCCCGTGACCAGGACGACCTTCTCCTCGAACCGCTGCATGTCTGCTCCCCGTGTGTCGTGTGAAGGCGAGTGCCGCCCTCCGTCGGTGCTCCCACCACTGAGGAGAGCCTCACCCGATTGGACTCGCTGAAGGCCATCGAGGGCAAGGCGACCATACCGAGGATCCAGGTCTCTCGACCGCGAACACCGCCGGTTCGCCCGACGCCGAGGTCGGTCAGCCAACCGCCCTGATCGGTTGGTTCAGTACGTCCCGTCTGGGGTGACGTGCTGAACCAGCGGGGGTGGTGGAGGGAGGGCTCGAGCGATCAGGTGACGTCGGTGGCGGCGCCGGCGAACTGGGCGTTGTAGAGCTCGGCGTAGGCACCTTCCCGATCGAGCAGCTCGTCGTGGTTGCCCTGCTCCACGATGTTGCCGTCCTGCATCACGAGGATGATGTCGGCATCGCGGATGGTGGACAGGCGGTGGGCGATCACGAAGCTCGTGCGGTTCGAGCGCAGCGCCGCCATGGCGTGCTGGATGAGGACCTCGGTGCGGGTGTCCACCGAGCTGGTGGCCTCGTCCAGGATGAGGATCGCCGGATCGGCCAGGAAGGCCCGGGCGATGGTGAGCAGCTGCATCTCGCCGGCGCTCACCGTGCCGTGCTCCTCGTCGAGGATCGTGTCGTAGCCGTCGGGGAGCGAGTGCACGAAGCGGTCCACGTAGGTGGCCCTCGCCGCTTCCATCAGCTTGTGCTCCCCGGCCGTCGGGTTGCCGTAGGCGATGTTCTCGCGGACGGTGCCGCCGAACAGCCAGGTGTCCTGGAGGACCATGCCCATCATCGAGCGCAGGTCGGCCCGTCGCAGCTCCCGGATGTCGCGGCCGTCCACGGTGATGCGGCCCTCGCCGACGTCGTAGAAGCGCATCAGCAGGTTCACCAGCGTGGTCTTGCCCGCGCCGGTGGGCCCCACGATGGCCACGGTCTGACCCGGCTCGGCCGTGAAGGACAGACCGTCGATGAGAGGACGATCGGGGGTGTAGGAGAACACCACGTTCTCGAAGGCCACCCGGCCGATCGGAGCGCCTTCGAGGGGGGCGGCGTCGGTGTCGGGCTCCTCCTCCTCGGCGTCGAGGAAGTCGAAGACCCGCTCGGCCGAGGCGATGCCCGACTGGAAGACGTTGAACATCGAGGCGACCTGGCTGAGCGGCATCTGCAGCTGGCGGGAGTACTGGATGAACGCCTGCACGTCGCCGATGCTGAGCTGGCCGCTGGCCACCCGGAGACCGCCGAAGACGGCGACGATGATGAAGTTGAGGTTGCCGACGAACATCATGATCGGCTGCATCGACCCGGAGAAGAACTGCGCCGACGCGCTGGCCTCGTACATCATCTCGTTGGTCTCGCGGAAGCGGGCCTCGACCTCCTGCTGGCGGCCGAACGCCTTCACGATGGCGTGACCGGTGATCGACTCCTCGACCAGGGCGTTGAGCTCGCCGGTGTGGCGCCACTGCGAGTTGAACCGGGTGCGGGAGCGGGCCGCCACGATGCGCGTGAGCAGCAGCGAGAAGGGGATCACCACCAGGGAGACGCAAGCCAGCACCGGCGAGATCGTGAGCATCATGATGACCACGCCGATGATGGTGAGTGCCGCGGTGAGCATGTTGCTGAGCGTCTGCTGCAGGCTCTGAGCCATGTTGTCGATGTCGTTGGTGACCCGGCTGAGCATGTCGCCCCGGGCCTGACGATCGACGTAGGACAGGGGCAGGCGGTTGATCTTGGCCTCGACGTCGGAGCGCAGGCGCGACATGGCGCCCTGCACGATGCCGGCCAGCAACCACGCCTGCAGATAGGTGAGCGCTCCGGCCCCGGCGTAGAGCGCGGCGGCGAGCAGCAGCGTGAGGTGGATGGCGGTGAAGTCCCAGCTGCCGGTCTGCAGGCCGGCCACGATGATGTTGGTGGCGTGCCCGAGGATCTTCGGGCCCACCACCTGCATGCCCACGGCGATCGCGGCCAACACCACCACACCGGAGACGTGGATCCGCTCCTGGCGGAGGCGCCAGAGCGTGCGGCGCACGGCATGGCCGAAGTCGCGGGACTGCTCGCCCGGGATGTTCGACATGCGGGGGCCGGTGATGATGGGCGCCGGGGTCGAGGGCCGATCGTCGTCGCCGAGGTCGTCGGCGGGGCGTTCGGTGGTCGTGTCGCTCACGCCGCCGCCTCC
This sequence comes from uncultured Actinomycetes bacterium, assembly GCA_963793025.1. GTDB lineage: Bacteria > Actinomycetota > Acidimicrobiia > Acidimicrobiales > Acidimicrobilacustridaceae > CAWBYL01. Next base: position 270,691 of record CAWBYL010000002.1, on the reverse strand, counting down.
TGCTGCTTGGTCTGGGACGCCACGATCTCGGCGTAGGTCGGACAACGCTCGAGGAGGTCGGCGTGGGGACCGATCCCCACCATCTCGCCGTTCTCGAGGACGATGATCTGGTCGGCGTTGATGATGGTGGAGACGCGCTGGGCGACCACCACCACGGTGGCGCCGACGGTCCAGGGGGCGAGAGCCGCCCGGAGGCGGGCGTCGGTAGCCAGGTCGAGGGCCGAGAACGAGTCGTCGAACACGTAGATCTCGGGCTTGCCGATGATGGCCCGGGCGATCGAGAGACGTTGGCGCTGCCCGCCGGACACGTTCGACCCGCCTTGGGCGATGGGTGCGTCGAGGCCACCCATCTGGCGGACGAAGTCGGAGGCCTGAGCCACGTCCAGGGCGGCCCACATCTCGTCCTCGGTGGCCTCCTCGTGCCCGTAGCGCAGGTTGCTGGCCACCGTGCCCGTGAACAGGTACGGCTTCTGGGGGACGACGCCGACCCGACGCCACAACATCTCCGGGTCCAGGTCGCGTACGTCGACACCGTCGACGAGGACCGCTCCGGCGGTGACGTCGACGAGGCGGGGGATCAGGTCGACCAGGGTCGACTTGCCCGCCCCGGTGCTGCCGATGATGGCGGTCATCTCTCCCGGGCGGGAGGTGAACGAGATGTGGTCGAGGACCGGTTCGTCGGCTCCCGGGTACCCGAAGCTGACGTTGCGCAACTCGAGGGTGCCCGTGCCGTTCACCCCGCTGGCCGGATTCGGGGAGAGGTGGACGCTCGTGTCGGTCTCGAGCACCTCGACGATGCGCTCGGCGCTCACCGAGGCCCGGGGGGCCATCAGCAGGACGAACGACGCCATCATGATCGACATGAGGATCATGGTGAAGTAGCTCAGGAAGGCGACCATGGCACCGATGGTCATGCTGCCGCTCTGGATGCGACCCGCACCGAACCAGATCACGGCCACGCTCGAGGCGTTCACCACGAACATCACGACCGGGAACATCAGCGCCATCAGGCGACCGGCCTTGAGCGAGGTCTCGGTGAGCGGGACGTTGACCCCGTCGAAGCGGGCCGTCTCCTCGGGCTCGCGAACGAAGGCGCGGACCACGCGGATGCCGACGAGCTGCTCGCGCATCACCCGGTTGATGCCGTCGATGCGCTCCTGCATGAGCCGGAAGGTGGGCACCATCCTCCCGATCATGGCGAAGAGGATCACGACCAGGACCGGAAGGCTGACGAGCAGGATGGCCGAGAGGCCCACGTCCTCGCGCAGGGCCATGATGACCCCACCGATGGCCATGAGGGGCGCGGTGATGGCCATCGAGCACATCATCACCCCGAGCAGCTGGACCTGCTGCACGTCGTTGGTGACGCGGGTGATGAGGGAAGGGGCGCCGAGCAGGTTCACCTCCCGCTGGGAGAACGAGGTGACCCGGTGGAACAGGTCGCTGCGCAGGTCGCGGCCGAAGCCCATGGCGGCCCGGGCCGCCACCCACATGGCGGCCACGGCGAAGACCATCTGCACGCCGGCGACCCCGACCATCACGCCACCGAGGCGCCAGATGACGGCGGTGTCACCCGTGAGCACGCCGTCGTCGATGACAGCGGCGTTGATGGCCGGCAACAACAACGTGCACGAGGCCTGCACGAACTGGAGTGCGACCAACAAGATGAGCAGGGTCCGGTAGCCACCGATCAGGTGGGTGCGGAAGAGACGGATCAGCACGAGGGCTCCGGAGGGGCCGGGGGATGGGAACGAACACCGTCGAGGAACAGGGCGACGACGTCCTCGGGAGCGAGGGGACCGTCCTCGTTGAACACGGGGTGGCTGGCGGCCAAGGTGAGCACCCGGAGCTGGTGGGCGCAGGCCGCGGTGTCCAGCCTGAGCTCGGAGACGAACGGCTCGAGCAGAGCGGCCAGGGCGGCTTCGTTGGGCGCCCGGTGGCGGCCCTCCTGGAGCACGCCCAGGTCCTTGGCCGCGGGGATGAGGCGCCAGATCACGGAGAAGCGGCGCTGGAGGATGGCGACCGCGGCCAACAGGCGCTTCTCGAGCGAGAGGTCAGCGTCGATGGCGGCCAGCTCCGCCTCGGTGTGGATCGGGTCGAAGACGGCCTCGACCGAGGACCGCAGGACCGTCTCCTTGTCGGGGAAGACCCGGAAGATCGTGCCCTCGGCGATGCCCGCGGCCTCGGCGATCTGCCGGGTGGTGATGGCCGGCCCGTGCTCGAGCACGAGCTTCACCGTGGCCCGGATGATGGCGGCCCGGCGTTCGTCGGGTGGTAGGGCGGCGGCCCGACGGGTCCCACCCCTGCTCTCGGTCGTGGCGGCGGCAGGCACACGAGAACCATACCTGAGTGAGCGCTCACTCAGTGCAGTGACATCGGCCACCCGGTAGCTTCCGACGGATGAGCATCCTCGGCCATCGAGTCGTACGTCGCGAAGACCCCGCATTGCTCACCGAGGGGGGCACCTACGTGGAGGACGTGCCCTCCCCCGGCGCCCTGCACGCGGTGTACGTGCGGTCCACCGTGGCCCACGGGCGCGTCGTCGCCATCGACGTGGACGAGGCCCGCACCCGGCCCGGCGTGGTGGCGGTGGTGACCGCCGCCGACATCGACCTCCCTCACATCTTCCCGTTGGTGATCGTCGACCAGAACATGTCCCGGCCGCTGCTCGCCACCGACACCGTTCGCTTCGTCGGCGAACCGATCGTGGCCGTCGTGGCCGAGACCCGGGTGGCCGCCATCGACGCCGCCGAATCGGTCATCGTCGAGATCGACCCGCTCGACGCGCTGGTCGACCCGTGGGCCTCACTCGACGACGCCATCGTGTTGCACCCGTCGGCCGGCACCAACGTGGCCATGGCCATCGACCACCACGGCGAACCCATCTCCTTCGACGACTGCGACGTGGTGGTCACCGCCGAGATCGTCAACCAGCGCCTGGCCCCCGCTCCCATCGAACCCCGCAGCGCGATGGCGTGGTGGGCCGACGGTCGTCTGGTGTTGGAGATCGGCTGCCAGGGACCCCACCCCATCCGCACGGCGGTGGCCGAGCTCTACGGGCTGGCGCCCGAGGAGGTCCGGGTGATCTGCCCCGACGTCGGCGGCGGCTTCGGAGCCAAGGCCCAGGCCCCGGCCGAGTCGCTCCTGCTCCCGGAGCTCGCCCGCCGCACCGGTCGGCCCGTGCGCTGGGTCGAGACCCGCTCGGAGAACCTCGTGGCCATGAACCACGGACGAGGCCAGATCCAGACCATCACGCTCGGCGGAAGTGCCGACGGCGACCTGCAGGCCTACCGCATCCACCTGGTGCAGGACAGCGGCGCCTACCCGAACATGGGCGCCATCCTCCCGTTCGCCACCCGGATCATGGCCACCGGTGTCTACGAGATCCCGTCAGGTCGAGTTCAGCTCCCGTTCCGTGGTCACCACCACCACCCCCACCGGCGCCTATCGAGGGGCCGGCCGCCCGGAGTCGGCCGCCGCCCTCGAACGGGCCGTCGACCTCTTCGCCGCCGAGGCCGGCCTCGACCCGGCCGACGTGCGCCGCCGGAACTTCATCCCTCCGTTCTCCACGCCGTTCGTCACCCCTGTGGGAACGACCTACGACTGCGGCGACTACGTGGGCGCCCTCGAACGGGCGCTCGACGCCGCCGGGTACGCCCAACTCCGAGCTGAGCAGGAGAAGCGTCGGACCGACGGCACCACCCGGATGCTCGGCATCGGTATCGCCTGCTACGTCGAGGTCACGGCCATGACCGGGGGCAAGGAGTACGGCTCGGTGGAGCTGCGGCCCGACGGCACCGCCCTCGTCGTCACCGGCTCGAACCCCTACGGCCAGGGCCACGTCACCTCGTGGGCGATGCTCGTCGCCGAACGCACCGGGCTCCCGCTCGACCGCATCGAGGTCGTCTACGGCGACACCGACGTGGTGCCGTCCGGCGAGGTGACCGGCGGATCACGCTCGTTGCAGGTGGCCGGTGCGGCGGTCGACGACGCCAGCGCCAAGCTCGTCGACCTGGCTCGGGGGCGAGCGGCCGACCGGCTCGAGGCCAGCGTGGCCGACGTGGTGCTCGACGCCGATCGCGGCCAGTTCCACGTGGCCGGCACCCCGGCCGTCACCGTCGGCTGGGACGAGTTGGCCGGTGCCGTCACCGACTCACCGTTGGTCGGTCTCTCCGATTTCGACGCCCCCGGGCCCAGCTTCCCGTTCGGGGCCCACGTCGCCGTCGTCGAGGTCGACCGCGAGACGGGCAAGGTCGACCTCCTCCGTCTGGTGGCCTGCGACGACGCCGGCCGCATCCTCAACCCCCTCATCGTCGACGGCCAGGTCCACGGCGGTCTGGCCCAGGGCGCGGCTCAGGCGCTGTTCGAGGAGGTCCGCTTCGACACCGACGGCAACCCCCTCACCGCCACCTTCATCGACTACGCCATGCCCTCGGCGGCCGAGCTGCCCGACTTCGAACGGGTCGAGATGGAGACCCCCACGCCCAACAACCCACTCGGCGCCAAGGGCATCGGCGAGTCGGGCACCATCGGATCCACGCCCGCCGTGCAGAACGCCGTGGTCGACGCCCTCGCCCACCTCGGCGTCCGCCATCTCGATCTGCCGGTCACGCCCGAGCGGGTGTGGCGAGCACTACAGGACTGACCAACCAACAGGAGACCGCGTGCGCATCGGGATGTTCATCGCCGAGACGGGAGCTCAGGGGTCGACGGTCGACGCCTTGGTGGCGCAGGCCCGCTGGGCCGACCAGAACGGCATCCACACGGGCTGGGTGCCCCACGTCCCGTGGAGCCTGGACGCCCTCACCGCCCTGGCTCTCGCCGGGCGTGAGACGGAGCGGATCGAGCTCGGAACCGCCGTGGTGCCGACCTGGTCCCATCACCCCTACGGCCTGGCCCAGCACGCCCTCACCACCCAGGCCGCCTGCGGCGGGCGACTGCTGCTCGGCATCGGCCCGTCCCACCAGAGCGTGGCCGAGAAGTGGTACGGAGCCAGCTACGAGGGCGTCATCCACCACATGCGCGAGTACGTCGGCGTGCTCGACGCCTGCTCCGCCGCCCAGGCCGAAGCCAACGCCACCGGTGGGGGCCCGCACGGCATGGGTGGCGTCGTGGTGCACGAGGGCGAGCAGTACCCGGTCGACGCCATCCTCGACGTCCCCGGGGCGACGCCGGTACCGATCTACCTCGCCGCGCTGGCGCCGCTCATGTTGAAGCTGGCCGGGGAACGCGCGGAGGGAACCATCACCTGGATGGCCGACGAGCACACGCACCGCACCCACGTGGTCCCTCGTCTCCGAGAGGCCTCGGAGACAGCTGGTCGGCCGATGCCGAGGGTCATCGCCGGGCTGCCCCTCGCGGTGTGCGACGACCTCGAAGCCGGTCTCGCCGTGGCCCGACGCCGCTACGGGATGTACCGCGACATACCGACCTACGCCCGCATGCTGGCGCGCGGCGAGTCAGGCGCGCCCGAGCAGATCGCAGTGATCGGAACGGAGGCCCAGGTGGCCGAGCGCCTCGAGCGCTACGAGGCGGCGGGCGTCACCGACCTGGCCGCCATGACGTTCCCCATCGGCGACGACGCTGCCGAGCGGACCGCGAGCCTCGCTCGCACCCACGCCCTCCTGGCCGACCTGGCCCGCTCCTCCGCCAGCTGAGTCGGGTCGGCGCTCCGGACCTCCCTCTCCAGGCCGATCCCCGGCCGAACCCCCGGAATCTGCCTCCGACCACGGCCACGCCAACCGCCCTCAGGCCGATCCCCGGCCGAAACCGCGGAATCTGCCTCCGAGGGGGAGGGTGGTGGGGCGCGGGCGAGGAAGGGCGGGGTCAGCTCTGGGGGCTGAGGCTGTTGCAGTCGTCGATCACGATCTGGTCGCCGACGGTGACCGAGGAGCCGAACTGCATGGCCAGGCCGATCTGAGGCAGCTCGTCGAGGGGCACCGACGCGGCGAGGGTGGCACCGTCGACCGTGGGCAGCACGGGGACGCTGGTGCGCTTCTCCTTGCCCGAGGGCCAGGTCACCACGAGGGTGCTCCAGCCCTGCTCGCCGTGCGCCAGGCGGATCTCGAAGCTGAACGCACCGAGCGGCTCGCCCTGGGCGACCACGTAGGTGGCCACCGGGGTGGCGTCGAGAGGACCGGCCATCGTCATGGTGACCACCAGCTGATCGCCTTCCACGCTGGCCTCGGCCGAGACGATGTCGATGCCCTCGAGGCCCGGCGTGGCGGCCGGCACCCCCGCGGGCAGGTCGAGGTCCCCGGTGGGATCGGTGCACGAGTCGCCGGTGCCGGCCGGCACGAGGGTCGTCTCGGGGATCGAGGTGACGGCGGTGCCGCCGGAGTCGCTGGAGCAGGCGCCGAGGGCGGGGCCGGCGCCCAGCGCGAGGACGGCGACCAGAGCGGAGCACCGGCGCGACACGAGGGACCGGCCGGGGCGGGGGCGGCGACTCACGATGACTCCCGACGGGCCGCGAGGCGGCGGCGGGTGACCTCGTAACAGGCGAGCGCCCCCGCGGCGGACACGTTGAGCGAACCGAGCTGGCCTCGCAGGGGGATGCCGGCCACCGCGTCACAGCGTTCGCGCACGAGGCGCGACAGTCCCTTGCCCTCGGCCCCGAGCACCAGGCACACGGCCTGGTCGGCCACCTCGAGGTCGAACAGATCGGTGTCGCCACCGGCGTCGAGCCCGATCACCCAGACACCCGCGTCGCGGAGCTGGAGCAGCGCGCTCGGGCAGTCCACCCACGAGAGCCATGGGGAGGTACTCGACCGCCCCCGCCGCCGCCTTGGTGACCGTGGGGGTGATGTGCACCGCCCGGTGCTTGGGCAGGACCACGCCGGTGACGCCGGAGCACTCCGCCGACCGCAGCAGCGCACCCAGGTTGCCGGGGTCGGTCACACCGTCCACCGCGAGCAGGAACGGCGGCTCCCCGGCCGGGGAGCGACGGCGGGCCAACTCGTCGAGGTCGTGCTCGGGGAGCTCGGCGGCGTGGGCGATCACGCCCTGCGGCGACTCGGTCCGGGCCTGGGAGAAGAGCCGGGACCGCGACACCTCCCGCACCGACACCTTGAGATCGAGAGCCAGGTCGACGATGTCCTGGAGCACCTCGGTGTCGTCCTGGTCCTCGGCGACGATGATCTCCCGGATGCGGCGATTGCCGTTCAACAACAGCTCGCGCACCGCCTGGCGGCCCTCGACCTGATCGCCACCCAGGCCCCGCGCCGCTCCCTGGGGACGGCCGGCGCGCCCTCCCCCGCCGGAGCCACCGGGGCCAGCGGCGCGAGTGGGCCCGGGGCGCCGAGCGGCGCCGGGGCGGTCGGCTTTGCGGACCGAGGCGGCGGCGTGACGAACCTTCTTGGCCTCGATGGCCTTCTTGGCCGCGGCCGACGGTGGCTTCTTGCCGCCCTTGGCGCCGCTGCGCTGCGAACCCTTCTTGGGCGCACCGCCTCCTCGGGCCGGGCTCACGACGCGCTCACCACGGCCACCGCGAAACAGGCGATGCCCTCACCCCGGCCCAGAGCGCCGAGGCCCTCGGCCCGGTTGCCCTTCACGGTGACCGGAGCCCCGATCGCCCCGGTGAGGTGCTGCTCCATGGCCGAGCGACGAGGGGCCAGCTTCGGTCGTTCGCACACCACGGAGCAGTCGACGTTCCCCGGCTCCCAGCCAGCGTCGCGAACCCGGGTGGCCACCTCTCGCAGGAGACCGATGCTGTCGGCTCCCGCCCAGGTCGGGTCGGTGTCGGGGAAGTGCTGGCCGATGTCCCCCAGGCCGGCGGCGCCGAGCAGGGCATCGGCACAGGCGTGGGCGATCACGTCGGCGTCGCTGTGCCCGACCAGCCCCGGTTCACCATCGAACATCACTCCTCCGAGCACGAGACGACGGTCGGGATCGTCGGAGTAGGCGTGGACGTCGAAGCCCTGTCCGACCCGGATCGTCATGGGCCGTCAACCTACCCGAGGGTCCGCAGCAGCACGGCCGCCACGGCCAGGTCGTGAGGGCCGGTGATCTTGATGTTGGTCGCCTCGCCCTCGACCACCACGACACGGCCACCGACCGCCTCCACCAGCCCGGCGTCGTCGGTGGCCATGCCCCGGGTGGCATGGGCGCGCCGCAGCACGTCGGGCCGGAAGGCCTGGGGTGTCTGCACCGCGACCAGGTCCCTTCGGTCGAGGGTCTCGGCCACGAGCATCCGGCCCCACGGCCCCGGGGTGTCCACCCGCTTGATGGTGTCGGTGACCTCGACCCCCGGGATGGCGGCGTCGGCCCCGGCGTGCACCGCGGCGACGACGGCCTGGTGCAGGGCCGCCGAGGCCAGCGGACGGGCCGCGTCGTGGACGACGACAACGGCCGCGTCGTCGTCCACCACGGCCAGAGCGGCCCGCACCGAGTCGGCCCTCTCGGAGCCGCCGGTGACCGCCTCGTCGGCTGCTCCGCTGGCCACCAGCGACTCCCCCTCGGTCTCCTCACCCGCGGCCAGCACCACGATCACGTGGTCGGCGGCAGCGCGCGCCGTGGCCAGGGAGCGGTCGAGCACCCGCTCTCCGTCGAGGAGCTCGTACTGCTTGGGCTGCGGGCCGAAGCGCCGGCCGGCGCCGGCCGCCAGCACCACCGCCCACACCGGTCCGTCGGTCGGCGACGGCAGGTCGTTGCTCAGCTGAGGGCCTCGTCGAGCTTGGCCTCGGCCTCGGCCTCGGGGACGTCGAGGGCGAAGATCAGCTCGGAGATGAGGATCTGGCGCGCCTTTTGGAGCATGCGCTTCTCCCCCGCCGACAGACCCTTCTCGTTGTCGCGCAACGTCAGGTTCCGGACGACCTCGGCCACCTGGTAGACGTCGCCCGACTTGAGCTTCTCGACATGGTTCTTGAACCGGCGCGACCAGTTGGTGGGCATGCGCGCCTCCTTCTTGCGGAGGACGTCGAACACCTCGTCGACCTCGTCGTCGTCGATGACCTCCCGAAGGCCCACCTCGTCGGTGTTGTCGACGGGGACCGACAGCATGAGGTCTCCGTAGGAGAGACGGAGCACGTAGTACTCGCGCTGCTCGCCGAACGCCTCTTTGGTCTCCTTGCGTTCGATCACAGCCGCACCGTGGTGCGGGTAGACGACCTTGTCACCGACGTCGTACGACATGCTGCTCCTGAGCCGAGGAACCGACTTGCTCCCAGAGGGTAGGGGACCGGGGGGACCGAACGACACATGCCCGAGGCACACGCTCCAGACCACCGGACCCGGCGAGCCGACGTGCTCTAGGCTCCCAGCTCGTGGTGGATCCAGAGCTGCTCAGCACCGTCGAGTTCTTCAAGGGCTTCGAGGGCCAGACCTTCTCCGACCTGGTCGCGGCATCGGAGCGGCGCACGTTCAGCCGTGGCGGCGTCATCTTCACCGAGGACGACCAGGCCACCGAGCTGTTCGTGGTGGCCTCTGGACGGATCGCCATCGCCAACCGCTCCCTCGACGGTCGGGAGTCGGTCGTGGCCCTCATGGAGCGCGGCGACCTGTTCGGCGACATGGCCCTGTTCGACGGCCTCCCCCGCTCGGCCGAGGCGAGAGCCCTCGAGACCTCTGACGTCATCGCCGTTCCCTACGGACCGCTCCGGGACATCTACGAGACCAACCCCAGCCTCCTGTGGAACGTGGTGGAGATGCTCTCGCACCGCCTGCGCAACACCGACGAGCAGCTGGCCGACTCGGTCTTCCTCGACGTCACCGGACGTACCGCCAAGCGCCTGCTCGAGCTGGCCGGCAGCGCCGACGAGTTCTCGCTCCCCATCACCCAGGAGGAGCTCGCCGGCATGGTCGGTGCGTCCCGGGAACGGGTCAACAAGGCCATCGCCAGCTTCGTGCGTCTGGGCTGGATCGAACAGTCCGACCGGCGCTACCGCATCACCAACCGCGACCAGCTCTCACTGCGCGCCCGCTGACCGCCGGCGCCCTCTGGTGGCGGAGAGGGGTCAGCGCTCGTACTCGCCTTCGGGTCACGGGGCGACGTGGGGTACGGGGTACCGCTCGCCGACGAGCTCCTCGCTGAGGGCCCAGAGACGGGCCGCGGCCTTCTGATCGACGGCGTAGTCGGCGGCCTCCGCAACGCCGCAGTCGGCCAGATAGGCGCCGCCCTCGTCGTCGAGCTCGGGCGCCACCGCGGCCCAGACCGACGTGGCCGCGCCGACGTCGACCCCCACCTGCGGCGGGAGACCGCCACCGCCCGATGCCCGGGCCCGGAGGTCGGCGATGTCCTCCGGGGTGATGGTTCGCCCGAGATCGGTCCTGACCATGCCCGGATGGACCGAGTAGGCGTGCACACCCAGCGGGGCGAGGCGCCGGTCGAGCTCCACCGCGGTCAACACGTTGGCTGTCTTCGACTGTCCGTACGCCTCCATCTTGGAGAAGGGCCGGTCGTCGAAGCCGATGTCGTCCCACACGACGTCGGACGTGCGATGGCCGGCGGACGAGAGGATCACCACCCGGGCGGGGGCACTCGCCACGAGCAGGGGGACGAGCCGGCCGATGAGCGCGAAGTGGCCCACGTGGTTCGTGCCGAAGTGGAGCTCGAAGCCGTCGCCGGTACGGCCCTGCGGCGCGAACATGATCCCGGCATTGGCGATGAGCACGTCGAGACGGTCGTGGGCGGCGAGGAAGCGGTCGGTGAAGGCGCGGACGCTCTCGAGCGACGCCAGCTCGAGGACCTCGTGGCTGACGTCGCCGTCGGGAACCGCGGCGCGCAGCTCGGCCACCGCGGCCTGGCCCTTCTCCTCGGTGCGGGCGGTGATGACGACGGACGCTCCGGCGCCGGCCATGGCCCGGGCCGTCTCCTTGCCGATCCCGGTGGTCGCGCCCGTGATCAACACGGTGCGGCCCGTCAGGTCGACCCCTTCGAGCACGTCTCCGGTCGTGGTGGTGGGAGCGTCGGTCACAGAACGTCCTCCGGACCCGGCCACTCGGCCGGCCAGTTGTCGTTGACGGTGAGGCTCCACTCGGGATCGCGACGCTCGAGGAAGGCGTTCACACCCTCTCGCGCATCGGCCTCACCCATGAGGTGGTGGTGGAGCTCGGTCTCCAGTCGGTCGACCTCGCCGGGGTTCAGCCCGAACGAGCCCCACAGGAGCTTCTTGGTGACGGCGACCGACACCGGCGCGGTGTTGACCGCCATGTCGTGAGCCACCGCCAGGGCGTGGGACAGGACCTCGTCGTTGGGCAGCACCCGCGAGGCGATCCCCAGGTCCTTGGCCTCGGCCCCGGTGAACGTGCGGCCGGTGAGCAGGATGTCGGCGGCGTTGGCCATGCCCGCGATGCGCGGGAGCGTCCAGTTGCTGAAGGCATCGGGCATCACGCCCCGCCGGACCTGCACGACGCCGTACTTGGCATCGAGGGCCATGAACCGCAGATCGCAGTGCAGCGTCAGGGTGAGCCCGAGGCCGATGGCGTGGCCGTTGACCGCGGCGATCACCGGCTTGCGGATCTGCCAGGCCGTGGGCGACACGGGGCAGGCGCTGAAGGCCGGGCTCTCCGAGCGTTCGAACACGGCGGACCCACCCGAGAAGTCGGCTCCTGCGCAGAACGCCGGCGGGGTGCCGGTGAGCACCACGACCCGCACCGCGTCGTCGGTGTCGGCCCGCCGGTACACCTCGGACAGAGCTGCGCCCATGGCCCCGCTGAAGGCGTTGCGGGTCTCGGGTCGGTTCAGGGTGGCGAGGAGGACCCCGTCGTCGCCGAGCTCGGCCCGCAGGTCCGAGGTGCCGGTCTCGATCGGCGTGCTCACGACTCCCCGGCCGCCTTCACCGCGGCGACGGTCTCGGCGATGACCTCGTCGGAGATGGGGTAGCCGGGGAAGTACAGGCAGACCCGGTCGGCGGTGCTGCCGTACCGGCTGTGGATCTCAGCGGCGACCTGCTCGGGCGTGCCCACCACCGAGATGGTGTGGGCCATCTCGTCGGTGATCAGGCCGGCCATACCGACCCAGTCGCCCTGCTTCGAGCGGGCGTTGAGCTCGGGTTGGAGCTCGCCCCACCCCTCGACGTCGAGCACGGGCTTGTACGAGGGGGTCGAGCCGTAGAACGAGAGCAGCCCTTTCACGCCCCGGGTGGCGGCCTCGATCTCCTCGTCGGTGCGCCCGATGCCGCAGATGACCTCCACGTTGATCTCCAGGTCGTCGCGTGTGCGGCCCGCCTTCTCGAGACCCCGGTCGATCGCCGGCAGCGTGCGCTCCTCGTAGTGGCGCTCGGAGTTGAAGGGCATGACCAGGATCCCATCGGCCACCTCGGCGGTCATCTCGCACATCTTCGGACCCAGCGCACCCACGTGGACCGTCGCCTTGCCGTACGGGTTCGGCCCCGGGTTGAAGTTGGGGGTCATCAGCGTGTGGGTCGTGTACTCGCCCTGGAAGTGGAACGGACCTTCACCGGCGAAGTGGTCGAGGATCATCTTGACCGCCTGCACCATCTCCCGCATCTGGGCGGCCGGCTTCCCCCAGCGGGCGCCGTAGCGCTTCTGGATGTGGGGCCGGATCTGGGAGCCGAGGCCGAGCCGGAAGCCGCCCTGGTTCAACAGCTGCAGGTCGTTGGCCGCGTACGCCATGTGCAACGGGCTGCGGGGGAAGGCCATGGCCACATTGGTCATCAGGTCGACCCGGCCCGCCGTCTTGGCCGCGGCCATGACGAGCGGGAAGAACACGTCGTGGGAGTTCTCGAAGGTGAACAAGCCGTCGGTGCCGGTCTCGGCCAGCTCGGCCGCCCGTTCCGCCGCGCCTTCGGGACCGGTCATGGCCAGCGAGATGTCGACCTTCACGTGCGCTTCCCTCCTGGCGCCCCCCGGTGAGGGCACCCGACGTTTCTAGCCGCAACAGAGCCCGGGCACCGCCGGACCGGAATCAGGATGAGGCGACGGGGCCGGCCCGAGGCCCCGTCGCCCCGGCCGTCAGCGCCAGGATCTCGACCATGGCCGCCTGGTCGATCAGGTTGGCCGACCGACCGGCGTTCGAGGCCCGGAAGAGCCCGTCGCGTCCGCGGCCCGACACCCATGTGGCATCGGCGTACCCGGTGACGGTGTCGAGGATTCGGGCGGCCAAGGCGGCGTCGGCCGTGACCGATCGCAGGTCCATGAGGCTGCGGAAGAAGATGGCGTTGAAGGGATGGCCCTGGCCGGCCAGACCTCCTCCGGGCCCGGCGTAGCGGTCGAGGGCGGCCGTCGCGATGGCCTCGGCCCGAGCGAGCGGAGGCGGCCCGTCGGCGACCGCGTCGGCGGACCGGGCCAGTTCGGCGCCGATGACGTTGCCCTGGTTGTAGCTCCACTTCGTCCGCTCGATGTCGCCGTCCAGGGCGATGTGGTCCCAGTACAGGCCGTCGGCCGGGTCTCGGAGGGTCGTGTGGGTCCACTGGAGCATCCGCTCCGCCCAGGCACCCGTGTCCGGAGGTCCCGCGCCGAGGCTCTGCAGGAGGAAGCCGAGCCGCGCGGCAGGGACGGTCGACACCGTGTTGCGATCACCGTTGGTCGACGACTCCACCCAGAACACCCCACCCGGGCTCGGATGGGAGGAATCCGCGTCCCAACCCGAAACGAGGAAGGCGAAGACGTCGACCGCCCGCGCCAGGGCATCCGGCGCCCCCGTCACCTCGTGTTGGCGGACGAGGTCCAGACCGATCCATGCGTTGTCGTCGTAGAACCGGTCGCCACCACCACCGAGCGGCGGGCGAACGGCGGAGTCGTAGGCCGGGATGGTCCCGCTGTCGCGCCGGTAGCGGGCCAGGCCGTCGCCGAGCAGCTGGTCGGCCCGGGCCGGCTCGACGACGCCCAGCTCCACCAGGTCGAGGGCCGCGGCCGCAGCCCTGGAGAACGGCCAGAGGTACGAACACCGGTTGGCGCTCCATGGTGTCGCGTCGCGGTAGAGCGACGGCTGGCCCCGCACCGCGAAGCTCCGCTCCAGCGCCTCGAAGGACACTCGGGCCCGGTCGACGGGGTCCTCGGGGTCCTCGAGCTCCACTACCAGGTCGTTCGACCCGAGCGCTCCGGTCAGGGATCTCACCAGTCGACTCAGTCGGCCCACACGCGCCCTCCTCGCCCTCCATGCTCCCGCGTCAGGCCTCCGGCGCGACGGTCGCCCGGCGCGGGACCGATCCGGGCATCGGGGGCGCGGTTCGCGGGCGCCACTCAGGTGAAGGCCTCATTGTTCCGAAGTGAACCCTGGCTGCGGAGATCCGGCAGGCGAGGTGACCGAGCACGGCGGCCGACATGGCGGCCGATCACCTGTGATGATGATCCGACGAACACTCCCCGGGGGCTTCGATGACCACAACGTCCACCACTGACCACGACTTCGCCGAGATCGACGTCACCGATCTCGACGTGTTCGCCGAGCGCTACCCGGCCGAGTGGTTCCAACAGCTCCGCGCCGCGGCGCCCGTCTACCTCCACCCCGGCTCCGAGGGCAGCGACGGCGAGGACTTCTGGTTGGTGACCTCCTACGAGCACGTCACCGAGGTCCACAAAGCCGGTCTGCTCTACAGCCACCAGACCGGGCCGGGCCGTGACGGCGCCGGCGGCATCGCCCTCACCGACCAGCCCCCCGAGCTGGGCCCCGGACTGATGATGGTGAGCACCGACCCGCCTCAGCACACCCGCTACCGGAAGCTGGTCAACACCGGCTTCACGCCGAGGATGATCCGCCGTCTGGAAGAGGCGCTGCGCCAGAAGACCAACGCCATCCTCGATCGCATCACGCCGCTCGGTGAGTGCGACTTCGTGGTCGACGTGGCCGCCGAGCTGCCGCTGCTGGCCATCGCCGAGATCATCGGCGTGCCGGCCGAGGACCGGGCCCGGCTCTTCGACTGGAGCAACCGGATGATCGGCGGGCAGGACTCGGAGTACGGCGCCAGCGACAAGGACGCGGGCGAGGAGTACGGCAACGTGGTCATGGAGATGGCCATCTACGCCCACGAGCTCACCGACCACAAGCGCGCCGACCCGGCCGACGACGTGTGGACCCGCCTCACCGACGCCCAGGTGACGATGGAGGACGGCACCACCGCCGAGCTCACCGACCTCGAGCGCGACCTGTTCATGGCCCTGCTGGTGGTGGCCGGCAACGAGACCACCCGCAACGCCATCTCCAAGGGCCTCATGGCCTTCATGGAGCACCGCGACCAGTGGGACCGCTGGATCGCCCACCCCGAGCTGTCCGACACCATGGTCGACGAGATCCTGCGCTACACCAGCCCCGTCAACTTCTTCCGCCGCACCGCCACCGCCGACACCGAGCTGGGCGGACAGCGGATCACGGCCGGTCAGAAGGTCGTGCTCTGGTACCCGTCGGCCAACCGCGACGAGGCCGAGTTCGGGCCGACGGCCGACGACTTCGACATCGGACGCACTCCCAACCACCACGTCGCCTTCGGCGCCGGCGGCCCGCACTACTGCCTCGGCGCCAACCTGGCCAAGCTCGAGATCAAGGTGATGTTCGAGGAGCTGGCCCGGCGGGTGCCCGACATCGAGCTGGCCGGCCCGGCCGCCCGTCTGCGGATGAACCTGGTCGATGCCATCAAGCACCAGCCCGTGACCTACACCCCGTCCCCCGCCCTGGGCTGACCACCTTCGTACCGACCGCCCCGGAGGAACGGGGCGCCCCACCAGCGAGACTGGTGGCATGCACCGTGAAGCACCCAGCCGCGTCCGCGGTGCCGTCGGCTGGGTGAACCGGTCGTCGCCCCCCACGGCGCCGGTGCTCGTGCTCCCCGACGGCTGCATGGACATCATGTGGTTCGACGGTGAGCTGGTGGTGTGTGGGCCCGACACCGGCTCCCGTCCCGTCCGTCCGACCCCCGGCACGAGGCTCGGCCTCCGGTTCGCCCCCGGACACCTGCCCGCCGTCCTCGGGCTCCCGGCCCGGGCCGTGACCGACCTCCGTGTCCCCCTCTCGGAGCTGGTCGGCGCCGCCTCGAGGCAGGCGGTGCGCCGAGCCGAGATCGCCCTCCGGGTCGACGAACCCGACCTGTCCACGCTCGAGGACCTCGCGGACCAGCTGGGCATCGCCGCCACCGCCACCGGTTTCGCGGATGCCGTCGCCGGCCACGCCGACCACGGGACCTCGGTGGCGACCATGGCCGCCGCCCTCGACGTCAGCACTCGCCAGCTCCACCGACGCTGCCTGGATGCGTTCGGCTACGGCCCGAAGGTCCTCATGCGCGTGCTGAGGTTGCAGCGCGCGGTGGCCCTCGGGCGATGTGGGCACCCGGCCGCCGAGGCGGCGGCGACGGCGGGGTACGCCGACCAGCCGCACCTGGCCCGGGATCTTCGTGCCCTGGCCGACACCACCTGGACCCAACTCGTCGCCCCGCCGCCGGTGGCGGTCGATCAGCCGAGCGGGGCGTAGAGGTCGACCACGTTGCCGTCAGGGTCCTCGAGCTGGGCGTAGCGCTGTCCCCAGGGGGCGTCGAACGGATCCCGGTGGCTGGTCGAACCGGCGCCGACCGACTCCTCGTGGAGGGCGTCGACCTCGGCGGCCGAGCCACAGGACACGGCGAGGGCGACGGCGTGGCCACCCGAGGGTCTCGTCCAGCCGGCGTCCATCGTGGCGATGACGTCCTCGGTGTCCCACATGATGCGCATCCCGCCCCCGAGGTCCGCCTCGACGTGGGGCCCGTCGGTGTCGGCGTCCACCGGGACGGCGACGCCCAGTCGGCGGTAGAAGGCGAGGGACCGGGCCATGTCGGAGACGACGAGGCCGATGGCATCGAGACGAGGTGTCATGGCCGCCACCGTAGGAGGCGTCGGCGGAGCCGTCTTGGACGAATCGGACACACTCCTCGCTCCGGTGCGGTCCCTCAGGTGGCGAGGAACTCCAGGGCCCGGCGCCAGGCGTCAGCAGCATCGTCGGGGCGGTGGGCGGGGCGGCTGGCGTCGTGGACGAAACCGTGATCGGCACCCTCGTAGCGCACCACGTGCACCCCGACGGCCTCGGCGTCGGCGACGTCGACCTCGGGCGTGTAGGGGTCGACGGTGCCGACGACCGCCATGGTCGGGCACCGGTCGGGCGACGACAAGGCGTCGATCGGCTCGGCCAACCGAGGGCCGCGCCACGTCTCGGGCAGACGGATCATCCCGTAGAAGCCCACCGCCCGACGGAACCGCCCGGTGGCGGCCGCCTTGAACGTGATCGCCCCGCCCATGCAGAAGCCGATCACCCCGACCTCCTCGCACCCGGTGGCGTCGGCCGCGGCCACCACATCGCCCAGCAGCCGCTCATCGCCGATCTCGGCCACTCCGCCGTTCATCCGGCGCTCGATCGGCCAGTCCTCGTGGCCGGCGAAGGGCTCGGGGCTGCACACGGCCCAGCCCGTCTCCGCGGCGAGCCGTTCGACCATGTCGTCGAACAACGGTCGCAGGCCCATGATGTCGGGGATGACGACGAGGCCCCGTTCGGGGTCCTCGGGCCGGACGAGGGCGGCCGGCGCGCCGGAGGGCAAGGTGATGCGCATGCCGGGATCCTGGCATCCCGGGGCGCCCGGCGCCCGCGAGACAGGCCTCGGTTCAGGAGTAGTGGTCGAGGATGCTCGACTCGGCCAACCGGCTCAGACCCTCCTTGATGGCCCGGGCCCGGTGGTCTCCGACGCCGTCGACCTCGTCGAGGTCCTTCTCGGTGGCCCGCATGATCTTGGCCAGGCTGCCGAAGCGCTCCACCACCCGGTCGATGACGAGCTCGGGGAGGCGGGGGATGCGGGCGAGGAGCCGATGGCCCTTGGGCTGCAGCGGAGCGTCCAGGTCGGCGGCCCCCTCCGGCAGGTGCAGGAACTCGGCGACCGCCTTGAGGTCGAGCAGCGTCTCGGTGTCGAGGCGGGCCAACCCGGTCATGGCCTCCTCGAGGTGCCAGTCGTTCTCCTCGTGGAGGTAGTCGACGACCACCAGGCGGCGCTCGTCCTCGACCCCGGCGAGCACCTCCTCCAGCTGCAGGCGGACGAGGCGTCCGTCGACGCCCAGCTCCACGATGTCGGTCTCGATCTCGTCGGCGATGCGCAGCAGCATCTCGGTGCGCTGCAGGAGGATGACCACGTCGCGGATGGTGACGAGGTCCTCGACCTCGAGGGCCGAGAGGCTGTTGGACACCTCGACCAGACGGGCCTTGTAGCGCTCGAGGGTGGACAGGGCCTGGTTGGCCCGGTCGAGGAGGCGGGCCACCGGGACCAGCTGGTGCTTCTCGTCCCCCACGTACACGGCGATGATCGACATGTCCTCGGAGACCGAGATCACGGGCACGTTGATGGAGCGGGCGACGCGTTCGGCGGTGCGGTGGCGGGTGCCGGTCTCCGACGTGGGCACGTTGGGGTTGGGCACGAGGTGCACGTTGGCCCGAGCGATGCGGCTGGCATCGGCGGCGAGGACGATGGCCCCGTCCATCTTGGCCAGCTCGGAGAGCCGCTGGGGGCTGAAGGCGGCGTCGAGCAGGAAGCCACCCGAGCAGATGTTCAACACGTCGGGCCCGTCGCCCACCACGATGAGGGCACCCATGCCGGACTGCAGGATGCGATCGAGGCCCTCTCGCAACGGCTTCCCGGGCGCGACCACAGCCAGACCGTCGAGCATCGCCTCACTGCGCCGGCGGGGCATCGGGCGAGTGTAGTGCGGGCGGTCCGACCGGCCCCGGGGGAACCGACTCGGTCGTCGCCGCCCGTGGCGGCCGGGTGACCGGTACGGCGCCGATCAGAAGGGGTCGTCGAGGATGTCGTCGGGGACGGTGTCGGGGATCTCGGACGGGTCGACGGCCCGCAGGTGCGGCGACGGCCATCCGTCCCCGACGTCGTCGCGTTCGGGGGCGGGGCGCCGATCGGCGCCGGAACGCCCCGCCGCCGGATGGTCTCGGCTGGTGGTGAGGCCGGTGGACTCGACCGCCTCGGCGAGCGTCCCGACCCGCACGGCGACCATGCCGGCGGGGGGTTCGGGACCGAGCCGGGGCAGCAGAGCCCGACGGAACCCCAGGCGGGCGGCCTCGGCCAGGCGTCGATCGCACTGGGACACCTGCCGCAACTCGCCTCCGAGCCCGACCTCGCCACACACGACGAGATCGGGCGGGAGGGCCCGACCGACGAGGGCCGACGCCAGGGCCAGGGCCACTCCGAGATCGGCGGCCGGCTCGGTGATCTTCACCCCGCCGACGGCCAGGGCGTACACGTCGGCCTCGGCGAAGGAGAAGCCGGCCCGTTCCCCGAGCACGGCCAGGAGAAGGGCCAGACGACCCGAATCGAGGCCCTGGGCCGAGCGGCGGGGTGTCGGCAGCCGACTGGGCGTCACCAGGGCCTGGAGCTCGACGAGGAGCGGGCGGTGGCCCTCCATGGTGGGCACGACCACCGACCCCGAGACTCCCTTGCGTCGGTCGGCCAGGAAGAGCCGGCTCGGATCGGGCACACCGATCAGTCCCCGCTCCGTCATCTCGAACAGGCCCAGCTGGTCGGTGGCGCCGAAGCGGTGCTTGACCGCCCGCAGCAGGCGCAGGGCGTGGTGGCGGTCGCCCTCGAAGGCCAGGACGGTGTCGACCACGTGCTCGAGGACGCGAGGGCCGGCCAGACCGCCCTCCTTGGTGACGTGGCCCACCAGGATGACGGCCAGGTCGCGCGACTTGGCGACCTGGACGAGGCGCGCCGCGCACTCCCGCACCTGGGACACCGAACCGGAGGCCGACCCGATGTCAGGGTGGTGCATCGTCTGGATCGAGTCGATCACCACGACGGTGGGCTCGACCTCCTCGATGAAGTCGATGACATGGGGCAGGGACGTCTCCGACGCCAACCACAGGCTGGGGCGCAACGAGCCCAGGCGCTCGGCCCGGATGCGGACCTGCTGCTTGGACTCCTCGGCCGACACGTAGAGCACCTTGGCCCCGTCGGCGGCGATGGACGCCACGGCCTGGAGCAACAGCGTGGACTTCCCGATGCCCGGCTCGCCGCCCACCAGGGTGACCGAACCGGGAACCAGGCCACCGCTGAGCACCCGATCGAGCTCGGAGATGCCGGTGGCTCGGGCCTGCCACTCGTCGACGTCGACCTCGGAGATGGGGACCGGGTGGTCACGGGGACCCAGGCGCTCGGCCGCCGAGGCCGAAGCAGGGATCTCGAGCTCCTCGACGAGGGTGTTCCACTCCTCGCAGCCCGGGCAGCGGCCCACCCACTTGGGCGCGCTGGTGCCGCACTCGCTGCAGCGGAAGACCGCTCGGACCTTGGCCATGACCCAACCCTACGCATCCCCTCCGACACCGACGGGTGAACTGGTGGGGCCGTCGCTCCGTCCGGCCGCTCAGCGACGGGGCAGGTTGGAGCGCATCATGCGCTTGCGCCGTAGGTACCGCACGCGGAACCGCAGTGCGACCACGGCGGCGGTGAGCAGCACCAGGACGAAGAGGACCACCTGCCCGAGGCGGGTGAGCAGATGGCCCTCCGACGAGCTCACGTCGACGGGCTGGGCCGGGCCACCGAGGGGACCGCTCACCGTCTCCTCGGCGCCGGGCAGGTCGACGGTGACCGACAGGTCGACCATCTCCCCGACGGGCTTGCCCTCCTCGGCCTCGATGCGCCCCACCAGGCCCCCCGACGGGTCGCCCCCCAGGGTGGCGGTGAGGTCGGGGTCGCCGAAGATGGCCGCTCCCCCACTGGCGTCGAGCGTGCCGGTGACCTTGGTCGTGGTCGACAGGAGACCGGCGTCCCGGGTGACGGTCAGGTCCCGGTAGGGGCCGTCGGGACCGCTCAGCTGGGCCAACAGGTCGTTGGCCTCAGCCGGGTCGTCGAAGTCGTGGTGGGCCCGCACCCAGGTCGTGCCGTCCTCCTCCACCGGAGCGTCCACCGTCCACCCGGCCTGGCGTAGGTCCTCGACCCGGAGCTGGCGGTCGAGGTCTCCCACCCGGGCCAGGGCGGCGGCGTCGAAGCCCACCGCCTGGGTGATCGTCCCACTCCCGTTGCCCTCGACCACGATCGTGGTCGCCAGCTCGACCTGGCACCCGGCGGCCACGACCACGACCACGCCGGCCAGCGCCAGGGCGCGCAGATGACGGCGGAAGCGGGCGAGCACGGCGCCGGACGCTACCAGCGTGGGCGACGCGCACGAGCCCGGGCCGAAGCCCGGGCTCGTGGACGGACGGGTGTTCTGCTCAGTCGGTGGGGCCGGCCTCGGCCAGCTCCATCGGCGGGGGCTCGAAGCCCTCGGTGGCGTGGAACACGATGACCCGCTCGCCGGTCTCCGGGTCGGGCTCGGCGTCGACGAGGATGTTCTCCCCGGCGCGGAACTCCTTCCAGAGCAGGCGCTCGGACAGCGGATCCTCGACCAGGCGCTGGATGGCCCGACGCAGCGGACGGGCGCCGAGGGTGGGGTCGTATCCCTTGTCGGCCAGGAGGATCTTGGCCGCCTCGGTCAGCTCGAGGCCGATGCCCTGGCTCTGCAGCTGGGCGGTGACCCGCTTGATCATGAGGTCGACGATCGTGGTGACCTCGGGCTTGGACAGCTCGTGGAAGACGATGGTGTCGTCGATGCGGTTCAGGAACTCGGGGCGGAAGTGCTGCTTCAGCGCCTCGTTCACCTTCTCCTTCATCTTCTCGTAGCTGATGGCCTCGTCGTTCTTGCCGAAGCCGACGTTGGCCTTGCGCAGGTCGGCGGTGCCGAGGTTCGAGGTCATGATCAACACGGTGTTGCGGAAGTCCACCGAGCGGCCCTGGCTGTCGGTCAGCCGGCCCTCCTCGAGGATCTGCAGCAGGGTGTTGAACACGTCGGGGTGGGCCTTTTCGATCTCGTCGAACAGCACCACCGAGAACGGCTTGCGCCGCACGGCCTCGGTGAGCTGGCCACCCTCCTCGTAGCCCACGTAGCCGGGGGGCGAACCCACCAGGCGGCTGACCGTGTGCTTCTCCATGTACTCGGACATGTCGAGGGCGATGAGGGAGTTCTCGTCGCCGAAGAGGAACTCGGCGAGGGTCTTGGCCAGCTCGGTCTTGCCGACGCCGGACGGGCCCAGGAAGATGAACGACCCGCTCGGGCGCTTGGGGTCCTTGAGGCCCGCCCGGGTGCGGCGGATGGCCTGGCTGACCGCCTTGATGGCGCTCTCCTGGCCGATCACCCGCTTGTGGAGCTCGTCCTCCATGCGCAGGAGCTTGGCCGTCTCCTCCTCGGTGAGCTTGTAGACCGGGATGCCGGTCCAGATGGAGAGGACCTCGGCGATGGCCTCTTCGTCGACCTCGTCGAACAGGTCGATGCCGGCGTCCTTCATCTCCTGCTCTTTGGCCTCCTTCTCGCCGAGGAGCTCCTTCTCGCGGTCGCGGAGACGACCGGCCTCTTCGAAGCTCTGCGCCTCGACGGCCTCCTTCTTCTCCTGGACGACCTGGGCGATCTGGTTCTCGAGCTCCTTGAAGTCCGGCGGGGTCTCCATGCGCTTGATGCGCAGGCGGGAGCCGGCCTCGTCGATGAGGTCGATGGCCTTGTCCGGGAGGTGGCGGTCGGAGATGTAGCGGTCGGCGAGGTTGGCCGCGGCCACGAGGGCCTGATCGGTGATGGTGACCCGATGGTGGGCCTCGTAGCGGTCGCGCAGGCCCTTGAGGATCTCGATGGTGTGAGCCACGGAGGGCTCCTCCACCTTGATGGGCTGGAAGCGACGCTCGAGGGCGGCATCCTTCTCGAGGTGCTTGCGGTACTCGTCGAGGGTGGTGGCGCCGATGGTCTGCAGCTCGCCGCGGGCCAGCATCGGCTTGAGGATGCTGGCGGCGTCGATGGCGCCTTCGGCGGCACCGGCACCCACGAGGGTGTGGAGCTCGTCGATGAACAAGATGATGTCGCCGCGGGTCTTGATCTCCTTGAGCACCTTCTTGAGACGCTCCTCGAAGTCGCCGCGGTAGCGGGACCCGGCCACGAGGGCGCCGAGGTCGAGGGTGTAGAGCTGCTTGTTGTGCAGGGTCTCGGGGACGCTGTCGGCGGCGATGGCCTGAGCGAGGCCCTCGACGATCGCCGTCTTGCCGACGCCGGGCTCGCCGATCAGCACCGGGTTGTTCTTGGTGCGGCGGCTGAGCACCTGCATGACGCGCTCGGTCTCCCGGGCGCGACCGATCACCGGGTCGAGCTTCTTCTCTCGGGCCAGCTGCGTGAGATTTCGACCGAACTGGTCGAGCACGAGCGAACCCGAAGGGGTCTGCTCGCCCGAGCCACCGCTGGTGGCACCGGCCTTCTCGCCCTGGGGGCCGGGACCGGAGTAGCCCGACAACAGCTGGATCACCTGTTGGCGGACCCGGGACAGGTCGGCGCCCAGCTTGACCAGCACCTGGGCGGCCACGCCCTCGCCCTCACGGATGAGGCCGAGGAGGATGTGCTCGGTGCCGATGTAGTTGTGACCGAGCTGCAGCGCTTCGCGCAGCGACAGCTCGAGGACCTTCTTGGCCCGAGGGGTGAAGGGGATGTGACCGCTGGGCGAGGATCCGCCCTGGCCGATGATCTCCTCGACCTGGGACCGAACTGCTTCGAGAGAGATGCCGAGGGATTCGAGCGCCTTGGCGGCCACCCCCTCGCCCTCGTGGATCAGCCCGAGCAGGATGTGCTCGGTGCCGATGTAGTTGTGGTTGAGAAGTCGTGCCTCTTCTTGGGCGAGGACCACGACTCGACGAGCCCGATCGGTGAATCGTTCGAACACTGAGAAACCTGCCTCCCGTGACGGGAAATCGTGGAGCGAGTGTACCCACGGCCCTGCCCATCGCCTCGCCGGACGAAGGATCTCGGAGCAGACATCGGCCAGGTCGACCCCTTCAGTTGAGGGTACGCCCGGGACGCCGCCTATCGTTGCCACCGTGGCACCGGCGTCCCCTCTCCTCCAGTTGCCCGTGCTCCAGGACGACCTCGGGCGGGTCGAGGACGAGCTGCGGTCCTCGGTCGTGACCACCGACCCTTTCCTCACCGAGGTGGCCAGCCACCTGATCCTGGCCGGCGGGAAGCGGGTCCGACCCGCCTTCGCCGTCACCTCGGCGGCCACGGCCGACGTGCGCATGGCCCCGGCCTCACCCGAGGTGGTGCTGGGCGCGGTGTCGGTCGAGCTCGTGCACCTCGGCTCGCTCTACCACGACGACGTCATGGACGACGCCACCACCCGACGCACCGTGCCCAGCGTGAACGCCCGCTGGGGGAACCTGAAGGCCATCCTCGCCGGTGACTACCTGCTGGCCCGGGCCTCGGAGATAGCCGCATCGCTCGGGACCGAGATCGCCGGGCTGCTGGCCGGCACCATCGCTCGCCTCTGCGAGGGTCAGGTCCTGGAGCTCCAGCACGCCTTCGACCTGGCTCGCTCGGAGAAGGCGTACCTCGACTCGATCGACGGCAAGACCGCCTCGCTGCTGGCCACGGCCTGTCGCATCGGCGCCATCGTGGGTGAGCTCCCCCGTGACCAGATCGAGGCCCTCACCGTGTTCGGGCACAGCTTCGGCATGGCCTTCCAGATCGTCGACGACCTGCTCGACGTCACCGCCACCGACGCCGAGCTGGGCAAGCCCGCCGGTCACGACCTGGTCGAGGGCACCTACACCCTCCCGGTGATCCGTGTGCTCGCCTCGGGCGGTCCGCCCGCCGACCAGCTCGGCGACCTCCTCCAGCGCCTGCGACCCACCGACGGCTCGATCGAGCCCGTCGACGATGCCGAGGCCCTCGAAGCGGCCCGGGTGCTGCTCCGCTCGACCCCGGCCGTCCAGTCGTCGCTGGACACGGCCCGGGAGTACGTCGAGGAGGGGCAGAGGGCTCTGGCGCCCTTCGCCGGCACCGAGGCCACCACCGCCCTCGAGGCCGCCGCCGAGCACCTCCTCGGCACCGTCCGCGCCGCCGCGTGACCTCTCCACCGCCGAACCGGTGGTGAGAACGCGCTGCTCTGGGGCACGCCTTCACCACCGGTTCGGGGCTGGGCGGGGTCAGGGGTGCAGATCGCGGGGGAGCTTGTCGAGGAAGGCCAGCACCGCGCGGTTGAAGGCGCCGGCGCTCTCGACCATGAACCCGTGAGCGGCACCGGAGACGATCACCATCTGCGAACCGGGCACCAACTCGTGGATCAGCTCGCTGTCCCCGATCGGGGTGAGGATGTCCTGGCTGCCGACCACCACCAGGGTGGGGGCGGTGATGGCCCGCAGCTGGAACCGCAACTCGTCGTCGAGGTCGAGGATGGCGTCGATCTGGGCCTTGAACGACGTCGGCTTCACCCCGAGCGCCATCGGACCGAACAGGCTGACGATGGGCCACAGCCGCAACCGGGACCGCGAGCCCATGAGCCAGCGGGCGGCTTCGTCCACCACCGCCCGCATCCCCTTCGCCACCGCCAGGTCTCCCCACTCCGTGAGCAGGTCCCGGCGCCACTGGAGATGGTGGCAGCCGGTGCAGGCCAAGGTGAGCGAGCGCACCCGATCGCCGTGGGCGACGCCGAGGATCTGGGCGATGACCCCGCCCATCGACGCTCCGACCACGTGGGCCGACTCGATGCCCAGGTCGTCGAGCACCGCCACGGCGTCCCCCGCCATCACCGCGAGGTCGTAGGGCCCGGGAGGCTGACTCGACCGACCCACCCCCCGGTTGTCGAACACGATGCCGTGGTACTCGTGGCCGAAGGCCCGGCGCTGGCGGATCCATCCCCGACTGTCGGCCCCGAGGCCCTGCACGAACAGGACCGGCTCGCCGGTCGCCCGTCCGAACGTCTCGTACTGGATGTGGCTTCCGTCGGGCACGATCACTCGGGGCACGGGCGCCATTGTGGTCCGGGTCCGAGGTGCCCCCGCGCCCACCGGTGACCCGACCGAGCCGGGCGTCCCGACTCCGCGGTCAGGCGACCCGGGTGGCCCCACCCCACTCGTGGAGGTGGCCCACGACCTCGATGGTGCCCCGGCGGGGGGCGACGCCGAGCCGTTCCCGGACCCGGCTGCCGTCGGCCAACCGCCCGGAGGTCAACAGCTCGACGACGTGGTCCGGCAGCGGCGCCCCCGCCAGCTCGGTGGCCGCCGCGGCGATCCGCCAACCGGGGCCCACGGTCGGGACCGGGACCCCACCGCCGAGCCGCACGGCCTCGAGCGGGGTGACCGCTCCCCGGCCGACGACGTTCACCGGGCCCGGGGGCCGCCGGTGGACGGCGGCGACGATGGCGGCGGCGGCGTCCTCCTGGTGGAGCACGCAGAACCGGGACGCACCGAGGACCGGGATCGGGACCACGGGGAGCCGCAGGACCCGGCCGAGCGGACTCGGGAAGTGGGGGCCGACGATCGGAGCGAAGCGCAGCAGCGTGGCCGTGGCCTCCGAGCGAGCCGCTCCGTCCAGGGCGACGCGCTCGGCGTGGAGCAGGGACTCCCCGAAGGCGCAGGTCGGGTCGGGGTGGACCGATTCGTCGGGACAGGCCGGCGTGCCCCGCCCCCGGCCGTAGACCTCGATGCCCGATCGCAGCACGACCGCCTCGACGGTGCCGGCCCGGACGCAGGCGTCGAGGGCGGCGATGGTGCCGACGGCGGTCCGGATGGTGGCCCGGCTCGGTCCGGAACGGGCCCCGGGCTCGTAGACGCCCAGGTGCACGAGGACGGTCGGCGCGAACCGTGTGATCACCTCGAGCGTGTGCTCCCGGTTGCGGGGGTCGACCCGGTGGAACTCGGCTCGGCGCAGGTGCCGGCGGGGCGGATCCACGTCGAGGCCCATGACCGCCTCGACGTCGGGATCGGCCTCGAGCAGCAGAGCGACCCGGGTTCCCAGCTCGCCGCCCATGCCGGTGAGCGCTATGCGCACCACCCCGACCTCAGACGTTCTTCTCGTAGACCAACCGGAGGCCGTGCAGGGTGAGCCACGGCTCGGCGTGTTGGATCCGACGGGAGTACGGGGTGATGAGCGCGGCCAGGCCACCGGTGGACACCACGGTGCAGGCGCCGATCTCGGCCTCGATGCGATCGCACAAGCCGTCGACCTGGGCCGCGAACCCGTACACGGCACCGGACTGGATCGACTCGACCGTGGTCTTGCCCAACACGTTGCGGGGCGCCCGCAGCTCGACCGCCCGCAGTGCCGCCGCCCGACCGACCAGCGCGTCCATGGAGATCTCGATCCCCGGCGCGATGGCCCCGCCCAGGTACTCGCCGCGCGCCGAGACGGCGTCGCACGTCGTGGCCGTACCGAAGTCGACCACGATCGTCGGACCTTCGTAGAGGTCGAAGGCGGCTATGGCGTTGGCGATCCGGTCGGCGCCGACCTCCTTCGGGTTGTCGTAGTCGATCCGGATCCCGGTGCGGACACCTGGCTCGATGACGATGGGCTCGAAGTCGAGGTACCGGTCGGCCAGGTCCCTCAGGGCGGCCGTCACCCGGGGCACCCCCGAGGACACCGCGATGCCTTCGATGTCGGCGATCGGGATGCGGCGCAGGGCCAGGAAGCCCTGGAGCAGGACGGCGACCTCGTCCGAGGTGCGCTCGGCGTCGGTGGAGATCCGCCAGTGGTCGAGCAGGCCGTCCTCGGGGCGACGTCCCGCGGCCGACTCGTCGTCGAGCTCGTAGAGCCCGACGACGGTCTGGGTGTTGCCGGCATCCACCGTGAGCAGCATCGTGTCGGTCCTCCAGCTGCCGGTCAGGCCGGCTCGATGTCGAGGCCGATGTCGAGCACCGGCGCGGCGTTGGTGAGCCCGCCCACCGAGATGCAGTCGACGCCGGTGCCGGCGTAGTCGGCCACCGTGTCGAGGGTGACACCCCCGGAGACCTCGAGCAGAGGGCGGCGCGCCGCCGAGGACGCCTCGGCCACGCACGACCGGACCTCGTCGGGTGACATGTTGTCGAGCAACAGCGCATCGGCCCCGGCGGCCAACGCCTCGCGAGCCTGATCCAGTCGGTCGCACTCCACGTGCACCGTGCGGGCCGGCCACATGGCCCGGGCCCGGGCGACGGCGTCGGTGATGCCGAACAGGGCGATGTGGTTGTCCTTCAACATCACCCAGTCCGACAGGTTGCCGCGGTGGTTGGCGCCACCACCCGCCCGCACCGCCGCCTTCTCGAGGCTGCGCAGTCCGGGCGTGGTCTTGCGCGTGTCCCACACCCGGGCCGACCCACCGGTCGCTGCGGCGTCCACGAACCGGCGGGTGAGGGTGGCGATGCCCGACAGATGGCCCAGGAAGTTCAGTGCCGTCCGCTCGGCGGTGAGGATCGACGCCAACGGGCCCGACGCCGTGCCGATCACGGCCCCGGGGACGACGTCGTCGCCGTCGTCGAGCGACCAGCTCAGCGCGATGGCGTCGTCCACCTGCCGGAAGGCCTCGGTGGCGCACGCCCGCCCGGCCACGACGCCCGTCTGGCGGGCGACCACCGCAGCGGTGGTGGCCAGATCGTCGGGCAGCAGGGCCGAGGTGAGGTCACCCAGCGGGGTGAGGTCCTCGGCGAGGGCGACCGAGACGGCGGCGACCACGGCGAACCGGGGCGGGTGGAAGGCGGACGGCACGGCGCAAGATTGCCCTGTCACGGGCGGCCGGTCGAACCACCGCTCACGCCGGGCCGCCTCCGCGCGCTCACACCTCGGTCGGGGATGCCGTTCGGCCGTCCGGGGCAACGACATCCGGGAGCTCGTGCATGCCCTCGACCAGTTGGCCGATCCACTCACGGGAGATCTCGGCCGGAACCGGAGAATCGGGCTCGAACCGGGCGTCGAGGACGAAGGTCCCGTCACGGTAGATCCCGAGGTCGTAGGGCGGGCCGACGGACAGGTTGGCGCGAGCCGTGCTGATCATCGACGACACCGCCATCTTCGCCGACTCCCTCAGGTCGGCCCCGGCGTAGACCGCGAGATCGAGCATCAACTTGCCGTACTCGGTCTCCCCGATCTGCAGGTTCGGAACGTGTCGGACAGGAACACCAGGCCGTCGTCGACCCGCATGGCGATGCAATAGGTCACCGACGGATCATGGTCGCGAACGGGGAGATCGTACCCATCGGAGGGGCGGCGGCCGCCCGGTAGGGTCACGAGGTGAGCGCGCCGCGACCGGGGTCTGGCGACACCCCGTCCCCCCGTTCACCTCGACGGGCCACCTCCCCGACGCAACGACGGTCCAGGACCTCGTGGAGGAAGCGCACCGCCGGTTCGCGCCGCTGGCCGACGGCGAACGGTCGGGTGCCTATCCGGCCCTCGCCACCGCCGACCCCGGGCTCTTCGGCGTCTCGATCGTCGGGGTGAGTGGCGCCACCTACGAGGCCGGCGACAGCGATGCGTCCTTCACGATCATGTCGGTGTCCAAGCCGTTCACCTTCGCCGTCGTCTGCGAGGCCATCGGCCCCGACTCCGCCCGCGCCGCCGTGGGCGTCAACGCCACGGGCCTGGCCTTCAACGCCATCGAGGCGGTGCAGCGGTCGGAGCAGGGACGGACCAACCCGATGGTGAACCCCGGCGCCATCGCCGCCGTCGGCCTGGTCCCGGGGTCCACGGCCGACGAGCGGTGGGCGGTGATCCACGACTACCTGTCGGCCTTCGCCGGCCGGTCCCTGGCGCTCGACGACGACACGTACCGGGCTGCGGGGCAGAGCCGTGGCCCCAACCGGGCCATCGCCGAGGAGCTCCAGCGCCTCGGGGTCCTGTCGGGGGCGGTGGAGGAGACGCTCGACCTCTACAACCGTCAGTGCTGCCTGACGGTGACCGCCCACGACCTCGCCGTCATGGGGGCCACGCTGGCCGACGGTGGCGTCAACCCCGTCACGGGGGCGCGGGTCGTGAGCGCCGTCACCTGCCGTCACACCCTGGCCGTGATGGCCACGGCCGGGCTGTACGAGACGTCGGGCGACTGGCTCTACGACGTCGGGATGCCGGCCAAGAGCGGGATCGCCGGAGGGCTCGTCACCGTCGCCCCCGGCAAGGGAGCCCTGGGCACCTACTCGCCTCCGTTGGATCCGGCCGGGAACAGCGTGCGGGGCCGGAGGGTGGCCACCTTCCTCGGCGACCGCCTGGGGCTCGACCTGTTCGCGTCGGCCCCCGCCACCGAGGGCTGAGGACCGGCCCTTCCCCGGGCTTCGGGCGGCTCGTCGCTACCCGAGCACCAGGCGGTGGGCGAAGGCCGGATCCGTCTCGAGGTGGTCGCCGCGGGTGTGGGCTCCCCTGCTCTCCTCCCGGGCCGACGCCGCGGCCAACAGCGCCGAGGCCACTGCCGCCAGGTTGGCCAGCTCCCAGCCGTCCGGACCCGACGCCACCGTCGCGGCCGCCGCGACCTCGGCCACCGCGGCAGTGGTGGTCGCGAGAGACTCGGCGTCCCGCAGCACGCCGGCACCGACGGTCATCGACCGCTGAAGGGTGTCCCGGGCCGTCGTCACCCACGGCTCGGTGGCGGGGGCCGCACCGTCGGGGGCAGCCAGCGACACCGGCGCCTTCCAGCCGGCGATCGACGCCCCCCCGATGACGGGTTCGCCGTCCGAGGACCTCGTTCCCGCGTCCGGGCGCAGGACGCCGCGCATCGCACCGGTCGGCCGGGGACCGTCCACGCCCTGCTCGACGGCCTCGACCACCCGGGCGGCGAAGACCATGCCCTCGAGCAACGAGTTGGAGGCCAGGCGGTTGGCGCCGTGCACACCGGAGCAGGCGACCTCCCCTGCCGCCCACAGACCGGGAACGGAGCTGGCCCCGTCGAGGTCGGTGACGATGCCGCCGCAGAGGTAGTGCGCGGCGGGAGCGATGGGCAGCCAGTCCGAGGCCGGATCGAGGCCGGCGTCGGCGAGGGCGGCGGCGATGGTGGGGAAGCGCTGGTCGAACGCCTCCAGCCCCGTGGCGTCCAGCCAGCAGTGGTCGACCTCGAGCTCGATCATCCGCCGGGCCATGGCCCGGCTCACCTGGTCACGGGGCAGCAGCTCGTCCACGAACCGCTCGCCGGTGGTGTCGCGCAGCAGGGCCCCGTGACCCCGCAGCGCCTCGCTCAGCAGCGGCCGGGGCATCCGGGGATGGTGCAGGGCGGTGGGATGGAACTGGACGAACTCGACGTCGGCCACGGCCACGCCTGCTCGCAGGGCCATGGCCACACCGTCACCGGTGGCCTCCACGGGATTGGTGGTGACGGAGAACAGCTGGCCCGCACCCCCGGCGGCGATGAGCACGTGGCGCGCCGGCACCCGCATCACCCGCCCGTCGGCCCCGGCGGCCAGCACACCCACGCAACGGCCGTGCTCGACGAGCAGCTCCAGGGCGAAGGCGTGCTCGTGGATCGTGGTGGCGGTGGCGAGCACCGCGGCCACCAGGGCCCGCTCGATCTCGGCCCCCGTCGCCGCCCCGCCGGCGTGCACCACCCGGGCGAGGGAGTGACCGCCTTCGCGGGCCAGCTCCAAGCGACCGGCCTCGTCGCGATCGAACGTGGTGCCCAGCGCGATGAGCTCCTCCACCCGTGCCGGGCCCTCCTCCACCAGCACCCGGACGGAATCGGAGTCGCACAGGCCGGCCCCGGCGGCCAAGGTGTCGGCCAGGTGCAGATCCGTGGAGTCGGGATCCTCGGCGAGGACGGCGGCCACCCCGCCCTGGGCCCACCGGGTGGTCGACTGCTCGATCTCACCCTTGGTAAGGACGCCGACCTCGAACCCGTGAGCATCGGCGGCCCGCACCGCGGCGGACAGCCCGGCCACGCCCGAGCCCACAACCAGGAGGTCGAGCGCAGGCTGCTGGTCGGTCACGGTCGGTCAGTCTGGCGCGGTGGCCGGGTCAGAGCGCGTTCGGACGCGATGACGGCCCGAGGGGGTCGACCGGGGGTCAGGCGCGGATGCCGACCTCGAGGGCCGCCAGTTCGGCGGCGGCATCCTCGTCGACCGGACGGTTCGACGCGTCGACGTGCACGACGCGCGGTCGATACTCCTCGAGCTCGGCTTCGTCGTAGTCGCCGTAGGTGATGATGATGATGCGATCGCCGGGCTGGACGAGCCGGGCGGCGGCACCGTTGAGGCAGACGTCGCCGGGACCGCCGGGGATGGCGTAGGTCTCGAAGCGGGCACCGTTGTCGATGTCGACGATCTGCACCTGCTCCCACTCACGGATGTCGGCCAACTCGAGCAGGCGGGTGTCGAGGGTGATCGACCCCACGTAGTGGAGGTTGGCGTCGGTCACCCGCGCCCGGTGGATCTTGGACTTCATCATCCGACGATGCACAGTTGCTCCTGGTGTGTTTGGCGCCACGAGGGTCGCCGTACGAAATGAGCGTCCGGCCGCACGTCAGGGCACGGTCAGACCGAGGTTATCCAACAGTCGGGGGACGCCGAAACCCCCAGCCACCATCAGCCGCACAGACGTCCCCGGCACCAGGGTCGCCGACGGTGCGAGGGTGGCGGCGTCGACCACCTCACAG
Source organism: uncultured Actinomycetes bacterium (assembly GCA_963793025.1). GTDB lineage: Bacteria > Actinomycetota > Acidimicrobiia > Acidimicrobiales > Acidimicrobilacustridaceae > CAWBYL01. The sequence continues at coordinate 238,410 of CAWBYL010000002.1, read as the reverse complement.
TAGTCGGGTCGGGCCAGCGGTTCCCGGGCGACGATGTCGGCCATGTGGTCGCGCACCACTTCGGCGTCACGCTCCCCCGCCTCGATGAGGGCGGCGCCCGCTCGCAGGGCACGGTGCAAGACGCTGGCCGCGACCCGCTCCGGAGCGGTCAGGTAGACGTTGCGACTGGAGAGGGCGAGGCCGTCGGGTTCGCGCACGATGGGACACGGGACGACCGAGACGGGCAGGTCGAGGTCGGCGACCATTCGGGCGACCACGGCGAGCTGCTGGTAGTCCTTCTCGCCGAAGTAGGCGCGACAGGCCCCGGCGATGGCGAACAGCTTGGTCACCACCGTGGTGACACCGTCGAAGTGGGTGGGCCGGGTAGCGCCCTCCATGGTCGCGGTGAGGCCGTCCACGTGCACCGTGGTCACCATCGGCTCGGGGTACATCTCGCCGGTCGTCGGGGTGAAGACGATGTCGGCGCCGTGTTCCTCGGCCAGGGCGAGGTCACGCTCGATCGGGCGCGGGTAGGCGTCGAGGTCCTCGCCGACGCCGAACTGCAGCGGGTTGACGAACACGGTGAGCACGACCACGTCGCACTCCCGTGCCGCGGCCAGCAGCGAGAGGTGCCCCGCGTGCAGCGCCCCCATGGTCGGGACCAGCCCGACCGAGCGGCCCGAGGCGCGGTCGGCGTCGAGGCGGGCACGCAGCGCCACCTTGGTGGTCAACACGTCCATGGGTCCTCCTTCGATCGGGTCACGGGGTCAGGTCGGGGTTCGGGTCCGGGTCGTCGACCAGGCGCCGGGCGGCGACCACCATGGCGTCGTAGATCGCCCGCTCGTCGGGATCGAGGGCCTGGCGATGCCGCTCGACCGTGGCCCAGTCACCTCTCGCCACCGGCCCGGTGAGGGCGGCGGCGGGACCGAGCTCGGCCACGTTCTCCACGGTGGCCCGGACGAGGTCGAGATAGGCCTCGAACGGGACCCCGGCCACCGCCGCCACCCGCTCGACCTGGCCGAGGAGGGCGACGAGGTGGTTGGAGGCGATGGCGGCGGCGGCGTGGTAGGCGGCCCGGTCGGCGTCGGCGACCGTGAAGCTGCGCCCGTCCAGCGACTGGACGACGGCGTCGGCCATGGTCCGGGCCGGAACCGGGTCCCCGGCGACCGCGAACCACGCTCCGACCAGGCGGCGGGCGCCGACCTCGGCGTCGGGGATGGCCACCAGGGGGTGCACGGCGGCGCGGCGCGGGTGCGGGGCGAGGACCTCGAGGCCGTGCGCACCGGCGAGGTGGGCGACGACGGTGGACGGCACCACCGTCACCGAAGCGGCCACCTCGGCGATGAGCGAGTCGGGCGTGGCCAGGACGAGCAGGTCGACATCCTCGGCCGCATCGGTGAGGCGATCACCCCGCCGCCGTGGCTCCCTGACCGTCCAGCCTGCCGCGGCGAGGGCCTGCCCCAGTGCCGAGCCGGCCCGGCCGGCGCCGACGACCCGCACGGACGGCGACGCCGGGAGGGTCATCCCGGCTGCGACTCCAGCGGCCCCATCAGCTCGACGTGGCCCTCGGCCCGCTCCCGCCAGTCCTCGTCCACCAGGTCGGGGGCGATGTCGGCGAGGGGGGCCATCACGAAGCGCCGCACCCGCATCCGGGGGTGCGGGACCTGGAGGTCGGGTTCGTTCACGGTGACACCATCCATCCAGATGATGTCGACGTCGAGTGTGCGCGGCCCCCATCGCACCGTCCGCACCCGGTTGGCCGCCGCCTCCAGGCGGTGGCAGACCCCGAGGAGCTGGCGGGCGGTGAGATCCGTGTCGAGGGCGACCACGACGTTGAGGAACGGGTTCTGCCCGGACGGACCGCCGACGGGGTCGGTGCGGTACACGGGGGAGACGGCGACGACCCCGGTCAGCGATCCGACGGCCTCACGGAGCAGGCCCCAGGAGTCGCCGATGTTCGAGCCCAGGCTCAGAAGGGCACGCGCCAACTCAACGCTCCCGGGTGATGCGGACACCGGAGGTGGCCAGCACCTGCGGGACCGGAGGCCGCAGCTTGCGCACGGAGACGGTCACGGCGATGGCCCGGCCGTCCTGCAGGACGACATCGGCGATGCGCTGGGCGAGGTGTTCCAGGAGCATGGGGCGGCCGCCGACCACGACCTGTTCGACACGGGCGGTGATGGCGCCGTAGTCGAGGGTGTCGCCCAGGTCGTCGGAGGCGCCGGCGGTGGCCAGGTCGGCGACGACGTCGAGGTCGATCTCGAGGGGCTGGGGCCGATCGCGCTCCTCGGGGAGCGCGCCGCAGATCCCGCTCAGCACGAGGCCGCGCAGCTCGATGTGGTCAGTCGGTGCCATCGGGTCGCGATACCGCTCAGGCGCGGGGCGCAGGCAGCTTGGAGGCCACTGCGACGAGCTCCCGGCCGATCGGGCCGAGCTGGCGTTGGGTCAGACGCTCCACGACGGTGACCGTGCGGGGCGCCCCTTCGATGAGACCGTTCCAGAGCAGGTAGCCGGCGATGAGGCCGCACACCCGGTCACCCAGCTCCTCACCGTGCACGAGCACCCGCTCACCGGCCTCCAACAGCTGGCGGAGCTCGGTGAACAGTCCCTGCTCGTAGGCCGCGACCTCGTCGTCGGGCACCGGACGGTGACGCCACACGACGCCGAGCTCGTCGTAGTTGTGCAGGTTGTGGGGAGCGGAGATCACCGAGATGACGCACGTGAAGCCCTGCTCACGCACCCAGATGATCTCCTCCTGGCGGCGGACCTTGCGATGGTTCGCGCCGTAACCACCGGGCCGCTCGCACACCGCGAGTCGGTCGGTCATCACCCAGTGGAAGTTGCGAGGGCGAATGCCCTGAGCCCATTTGCCCTTGCTGGCCACGACGCTCATGCTGCCACGACTTTGGCGGCCTGGATGCCGGCCGCGACGTCGTGCACCCGCACCATCCGCGCGCCACGGAGCATCGCCCACACCTCGGTGGCGATCGATGCAGCGAGGCGATCGGTGGGGGGAACGGGATCGCGGACATCGTCGGAGTCGGCCAGGATGCGTCCGAGCGAGCCCTTCCGGCTGGTGCCGATGAGCACCGGCCACCCGAGATCGACCACCCGATCGAGATGAGCCAGCAGCGCGAGGTTGTGTTCGAGCGACTTCCCGAAGCCGAAACCGGGGTCGACCCAGATCTCCGGGACCCCGGCGGCGGCCGCCCGCGCCGCCCGATCGGCGAGGTGACGGCACACCTCGGCCACCACGTCCTCGTACTGGGGGTCGGCCTGCATGGTCGCCGGCTCGCCCTGCATGTGCATGGCCACCCAGCCCACGCCGAGCTCGGCGGCGACCGGCCACAGTTCGGCTGACACGTCGTTGATGAGCGTGGCGCCGGCGGCCACCGCGGCGCGGGCCACCTCCCCCTTGCGGGTGTCGATGCTGACCCGACCGTGAGGGGCCAGGCCCTCGATGACGGGGACGACCCGCTCGATCTCCACGTCGATCGACACCGGATCGGCGCCCGGGCGGGTGGACTCACCGCCCACGTCCACCACCGCCGCGCCCTCCTCCAGCAGGACCCGCCCGTGGGCGATCGCCGATGCGGGATCGAGGTACCGGCCGCCGTCGCTGAACGAGTCCGGGGTGACGTTGACGATCCCCATGACCTGAGGGACCGTCCGAGCCTCGGGCTGACCGGTCAAGAGCGCTCGATGAAGCGCATGGCCTCGAACCGCGTGGCCGTGCTGTCCCGGAACTGCCCGCGGACCGACGAGGTGACGGTGGAGGATCCGGGCTTGCGGACGCCGCGCATCGACATGCACAGGTGCTCGGCCTCGATGACGACGAGGACGCCGCGGGGCTGCAGGGTGCGTTCGATCTCGTCGGCGATCTGAGCCGTGAGCCGCTCCTGGACCTGCGGACGTTTGGCGTAGGCGTCGACCAGACGGGCCAACTTCGACAGGCCGGTGACCCGGCCGTCGGCCCCGGGGATGTAGGCGACGTGGGCCTTGCCCATGAAGGGCACGAGGTGGTGCTCGCACATCGACGTGAGGGCGATGTCCCGGACCATCACCATCTCGTCGTGGTTGGCCTCGAAGCTCACCTGCAGATGGGAATCGGGCACCTCGCGCAGACCGGAGAACACCTCGGCGTACATCCGGGCCACGCGGTCGGGGGTGTCGAGGAGACCGTCACGGTCGGGGTCCTCACCGATGGCGATGAGGATCTCGCGCACGGCTGCCGCGATCCGCGGCAGGTCCACGGGGGCCAGCATGGCCTCGGTGCGGGTGAGGGCGTCGGAGTGGGCCGGTCCCTCGGCGTCGGGGTCCTCCAGCCGATCGTCGACGACGGGGACGGCGCTGATGGGTTCGGTCATGTCTGCTCTCCGGGACGAAGGCCGGCCTCGGGGCGGGCCTGCGGATGTTCAGCATCCTCGGTGGGTCGCTCATTCCCCTGGCGGGCGGACAGCTCGCCGTGGGAGAGCAGTTCCAGCAGCTGAGGATCGGCGAGGGTCTCGTGCTCCACGAGGGCGTCGGCCAGCCGGTCGAGGGCCGCTCGACGCAGGGTGAGGATCTCGCGGGCCTCGGCCCGGGCCTCGGCGAGGAGACGAGAGACTTCGGCGTCGATGGCCGAGGCCACCTCGCCCCCGTACTCGGGCTCCCCGCCCATGTCACGCCCGAGGAAGGGCTCGTGGCCCCGACGGCCCAGGTGCTGGGGGCCGAGGGCCTCGCTCATGCCGTACTCGGTGACCATGGCCCGGGCGATCTGGGTGGCCCGGTCGATGTCGTCGGCCGCGCCGGTCGTCGGATCCCCGAAGATGAGCTCCTCGGCAGTGCGGCCACCGAGCAGCATGGCCATCTGGTCGAGCAGCTCGGCTCGGGTGCGCAGCATGCGGTCCTCGGTGGGGAGGGCGAGGGTCCAGCCCAACGCCCGGCCCCTGGCGATGATCGACACCTTGTGGATCGGATCGGTGTTGGGGAGCACGTGCCCGACGAGGGCGTGCCCCGCCTCGTGGTAGGCCACGACGCGCTTCTCACGGTCGGACATGACCCGGCTGGCCCGTTCGGGCCCGGCGAGGATGCGGTCGATCGCCTCCTCGCACTCGCGCATGGAGATCGTGGTCTCCCGGCGGCGGGCGGCGAGCAGCGCCGCCTCGTTGAGGGTGTTGGCCAGGTCGGCGCCGGTGAAGCCCGGGGTCCGCCGGGCCAGGATGTCGAGATCGACGTCGGGGGCGAAGGGCTTACCGTGGGCGTGGACGTCGAGGATCGCTCGGCGACCGATCAGGTCCGGCTGGTCGATGACGATCTGGCGGTCGAATCGCCCCGGACGCAGCAGGGCGGGATCGAGGATGTCGGGCCGGTTGGTGGCGGCGATGAGGATGACGCCGGCGGTGGGATCGAAGCCGTCCATCTCCACCAGGAGCTGGTTGAGCGTCTGCTCCCGCTCGTCGTGACCCCCGCCCAGTCCGGTGCCCCGGTGGCGGCCCACGGCGTCGATCTCGTCGACGAAGATGATCGCCGGAGCCTCCTGCTTGGCTTGCTCGAACAAGTCCCGGACCCGGCTCGCACCCACCCCGACGAACATCTCGACGAAGTCCGAGCCGGAGATGGAGAAGAACGGCGCTCCCGCCTCGCCGGCCACAGCTCGGGCCAGGAGGGTCTTCCCGGTGCCCGGCGGACCGAACAGCAGGACACCCTTGGGGATCCGGGCGCCCATGGCCAAGAAGCGCTCCGGATCGGCGAGGAAGTCCCGGATCTCACCGAGCTCCTCGAGGGCCTCGTCGCAGCCGGCCACGTCGGCGAAGGTCACCTCGGGCTCGTCGCGGTTGGCCCGCCGGGCCTTCGACTTGCCGAACCGGAGGACGTTGGCTCCCCCTCCCATGTTGCTGAGCAGCCAGGCGAAGGCGCCGATGAGCAGGAGGATGGGCAGGAGCTGGATCAGCAGCGAGCTCCAGAGGGACTCCTGCTGGGCGTCGGTGTCCACCTCGACGCCGGCGTCGAGGACCTTGGTCGTCAGTGTGGAGGCGTAGTCGGCCGGGTAGTCGACGTGGTAGCTCGATCCGTCGGTGAGGTCGCCCTGTACTGCGTTGGAGCGGTCGAGGAAGGTCGCCGTCTGGACCTCGCCGGCGGCCAGCCGCTGCTCGTAGTCACCCAGGTCGAGGTTGGTGCGGTCGTCCGAGCGCAGCACCTGGAGCAGGACCAACGCCACCACGACGATCACCACCAGCGCAGCCGGAATGAGCCAGCGACGCCGCGAGCGGGGGGTTTGACGGGGTGCCACGACCGCCGAGGGTACCGGTCGACGTGGGCCGCGAGCGCGCCCGGACGACGGGTGCCTCCGACCCGGCCCCGGGGCTCAGTGTCCGCCGACCTCGCCCACGAAGGTGCGGATGTCTCCCAGGTTGCGGTAGCGCTCGGCCACATCGAGGCCGTAGCCGACCAAGAAGGTGTTGGGCAGGTGGAACCCGACGTAGCGCAGCTCGGGCTTCACCTTCTGCACGCCGTCCTTCACGAGGAGGGCGACCACCTCGAGGCTGGCCGGGTGGCGGGACGCCAGGTTCTTCAACAGGTAGTTGAGGGTCAGACCGCTGTCGACGATGTCCTCGACCACGATCACGTCACGACCGCCCAGGTCGATGTCGAGGTCCTTCACGATGCGGACCACACCGCTGGTCTTGGTGGCGCTCCCGTAGGACGAGACCGCCATGAAGTCCAGCTCCACCGGCAGCTCGATGTGGCGGGCGATGTCGGCCATGAACATCGCCGCCCCCTTGAGGACACCGATCAACAGCGGGGCCCGCCCCTCGTAGTCGCGGGTGATCTCCTGACCCAGCTCGACCAGCCGACGCTCCAGGGCTTCCTTGGTGACCACGACCTCGCCGAGGTTCGGATCATCGTCCGGACTCGGATGGTGGACGGGGGTCTCGCTCGTTCCGGGCACGGCCGGCGAACCTAGCCGTGGGGGGTGGGCGACGCCACCAGGCGGAGACGGCCACCGCTGCGCTCGACCCGACGACCACGACCGACATCGGTGGCCAGGGCGGCACCACCGGCGACGGCCAGGACCCGCTCGACGGTGGCCGCGTCGGGTGGGTGACGGTCGTCCTCCTCGGCCCGCAGCCAGGCCCGCACCGCGACGCGGGCCACCGCCACCGGGGCGTCAGTCAGGCCCCGGGCGTCGAGGACGTCGAGGACGCCGGCTTCGAGGGCCAGGTGGTCGGCGACGTCGCCCAGCAATTCGGCCTGGCGCACGAGGACGGGTACGAGATCGCGTCCGGCGATCTCGGCCAGCAGCGGCAGGGCCTCGTGGCGGATCCGGTTCCGGAGGAACGCCGGGTCCGAGTTCGAAGGATCGACGACGGGGTCGAGGCCCTCCTCGGCGCACAGGGCGTGGGTGTCGGCCCGTCGGAGACCGACGATGGGATGGCGGGGGTCGGGTCGGAGCACGCCGAGGCCGTCGAGGCCTGCCCCCCGCAACAGATTGATGACCATGGTCTCCGCCCTGTCGTCGGCGGTGTGGCCGAGGGCGGCACGGGGACCGAGGGCGGCGAAGCGAGCCACCCGGGCCCGCCCTTCGAGGTTGGGGCCCTCCCCCACCTCGACGACGACCCCCTCGTAGCGGGCCCCGAACCGTCGGGCCGCGTCCTGCACCACCGTCGCCTCCGCCGCCGATCCGGGCCGCAGACCGTGATCGACGTGCACCGCGGTGACGACGCAGCCGGCAGCCACGGCCAACACCAGCAGGGCGAGGGAGTCGGCGCCGCCGGACACACCACAGGTGAGCGAGGTGCCGGCGGGCGGAAAGGCGCAGCGCTCGACGAGGAGGCGGTGGCGTTCGGCGAGGGAGGAGCCGTCGTCGGCCACGGCCCGACCCGGATCAGCCGGCGGCGGGGAGGGCCGCGCCCATGCGCTCGATCCACCGGTACGGCTCGCGGATCTCGACGAGGCTGGGCAGGTGGGCGGGAGCCTCCCAGGCCCGGGAGAGCAGGTCCGTGCCGCCGGCTCGCTCCACCTCGGCGATGAACGCCTCGCCCTGGGCGTACTGGCTGAGCTTGGCCTCGAGCCCGATCAACTGCTGGAACAACCGGTTGAGCCCGCTGGCCGACTCACGACGTTGGTTCAGGACCCGACCGAAGCGAGCGGCACTGGGTACCAGGCCCTCGCCGGCGCGGTCCATGGTGACGTCGCCATGGCCCTCGAGCAGGCTCATCATGCCGCTCACCTGATCGAGCACCGCTCGTTGTTCGGGACCGGCGATGAGGTTGACCAGTCCGCCGTCGGCGAGCGGGTTCTGGCCGGCTCGGATGGAGTCGCCCAGCCGGCCGACGGCGTCGAACAGGCGCTTCGGATCGGGATCGACGGCGCCGAGGGTCTGGTGGACGAGACCGATGAAGTGGGGTCGCAGCCAGGGCACGCCGGTGAACTGGGCACGGTGGGTGACCTCGTGCAGGGCCAGCCACAACCGGAACTGGTCGGGCGGGAAGGCGTGCTGCTTCTCGAGGGCCAGCACGTTCGGACCGACGTAGTAGACGATGTCCTGGTCCTGGGGGTTCTCCTCCTCGATCACGAGGAGGTCGTACTGGCCGAGGACCCGGGTCGACATCCAGCCGAGCAGCATGCCCAACTCGGCCCCGGCCAGCCGGGTGGTGAGCGGAGCGGCGAATCCGGAGCCGACGCGATCGTCGAACTTCTCGAGGAGCGGGCGCAGCAGGCGCTGGAACGAGGACAGGTTGGCCCGCACCCACCCGGTGCGATCGGTGACCCGGGCCCGGGCCGGGCCGGCCAGGGAGCGAAGGCCGGTCTCGGCCTCGACCAGACCTTCGGCCTGGGCGGTCAGCCGGTCGAAGTCGGGCTGGAGGGCGGCGTAGTGGTAGCTCTCGGCAAAGGGCTCACGGCCGGCGGCGCGGACCGCAACCCGTTCAGCGAAGGCCCAGTCGACCGCTCCCGCCATCGATCAGCGCTTCGGGTACTTCGGCATGACCACCTTGTACAGGTACATGCCGACGATGCTGAGGACGAGGAGGATGGCGCCGGCCACGAGCGCCACCGAGATCCAGTAGGTCCAGACCTTCGCGAACAGGATTCCCATGGGCGGCGATCCTACGCGTCGCTCGGGGGGGTTCCCTCATCGTCACCCTCGGGGTGGAGGGTCGTGCTGAGGTAGGTGATCTTCTCGGCGATTCGCAGGCGCAGGGCCTCGGGACAGTCGTCGGTCTTGGCCCGGGTGGAGATCACCATTCGCAGCTCCGCCTCGAAGTCGAAGACCTCCACGCAGGGGTTGCAGCCCTCGAGATGGGCGGCGATGAGCTGGCGCTTCTCGTCGGTGAGCTCTCCGTCGAGGTAGGTGTAGACCTCGGCGAGGGCCTCCTCGCAGTTGGTCGGCTCGTGATGGGCGTGGTCGGCCATGGCTCAGTCGGTCTCGTGGGCGGCGCCCGAACGGGCGGGCTGGCGATCAGCGGACTCGGTGGTCCCTGCACCGTCCAGCCCCGATGGGGACCGTCCGGTGAGCCCTCGTTGGAGGGCATAGTCGTACAACTGCTTCTGCAGCGACTTTCTTCCCCGATGGAGGCGACTCATCACGGTTCCGATGGGGATGTCGAGGATCTCGGCGATCTCCTTGTAGGAGAAACCCTCGACGTCGGCGAGCAGGACCGCCATGCGGAACTGGTCCGGGAGGTCCTCGATGGCGTCCTTCACCTCGGTGTCGGTGAACCAGTCCATGAGCTCGTCCTCGGCGCTGCGGGACGCCCGGGCGGCCTCGAGACCGCCGAGGCGGCGGTACAGGTAGAGATCCTCGACCTCGTCGAGCTCCGTCTCGTCGGGGCGGCGCTTCTTCGACCGGTACGAGTTGATGAAGGTGTTGGTGAGGATCCGGTAGAGCCAGGCCTTGAGGTTCGTCCCGTCCTGAAAGCCACCGAAGCCCCGATAGGCCTTCAGGTAGGTCTCCTGCACGAGGTCCTCGGCATCGGCCCCGTTGCGGGTCATGCGCAGCGCGGCCGAGTACAGCGCGGGCATGTACTCCATCGCCTGCTCGGCGAAGTGGGCCTGATCTGCCATGGACGACCGATCCTACCGGGCCGCTCAGCGGGGCAGGGTGCCGGCCACCGGGTCGAGAACGGTCCTGTCGCCTCCCGTCGTCCCCGGTGCCGGAAAGCAGACACTCTGCACGGCGGCGTCGGGCGCGCACGGCCGGTGGAAGTGGAAGCCCTGCAGGCGGTCGACACCCAGCTGACGGAGCTGATCGGCCTGCTCGCCCGATTCGACCCCCTCGGCGGTGACGCTGAGGCCGATGATGTGGGCGGTGTCGACGATGAGCTTCACCACGGCGCGGCGCCGCTCTTCGGTGAGGCCCCCGGTGAGAACGCGATCGAGCTTCAGCGAGTCGATGGGGAGCTGCTGGAGCAGGGTCAACGAGGTGTAGCCGGTACCGAAGTCGTCGACGGCGACCCCGACCCCGTGCTCCTGGAGGCGAGCGAGCTCGGACACGACGTGGTCCAGGTTGGCGATCAGGGCGCTCTCGGTGAGCTCGACGACGAGTCGCTCGGGCGCCACCCCACTGCGCTCGAGAACGCCGATCACGTGATCAGCGAACGGGGCGGCCGACGCATGGCGGGCCGAGATGTTCACCGACGCGGTGAGCGAGGCGGTGCCGGGATCCTGCGACCACGTGGCCAGTTGGGCGACCGTGGCGCCGATCACCCATCGGTCGAGCTCGACGATGAGGCTGCTGCGCTCGGCGAGGGGCACGAAGTCACCGGGCTGGCGAATCGTCCCGTCGGACCGGGGCCAGCGCACGAGCGCCTCGAACCCCGTCACGACCGGCTCGAGGGCGTCGACGATCGCCTGGAAGTGCACCACGAGGTCCCCGTCAGCGATCGCTGCGGTGAGCGCCTTCTCCATCGCCTGGCGGCGCGTCGACGCCTCCCGCAGCTCGGGTGTGCAGATCTCGATCCGGTTCCCACCAGCGGCCTTGGCCTCGTAGACGGCGAGGTCGGCGTCGTGCAGGAGCCCGCCGGGCGTGGTGTCGATGGCGACGCCCATGGCCACACCGATCGAGATGGTCGGCGTCAGGGTGACCCGGCCGGAGATGGGCTTGTCGACGGCCTCGATGACGCGGCGGGCCAGAGCGGCGACGTCGTCCACTCCGTCGATCGGATCGGCGACGAGCACCAGCTCGTCACCGCCCAGACGCCCCACCAGGTCGTTGGCGCGAGCGGCGTGCCTCACCCGTCGGGCGATGACCTGTAGCACCTCGTCGCCGACGCCGTGGCCGAACTGGTCGTTGATGGCCTTGAACCCGTCGATGTCGATGAAGAGCAGGGCGATCTGCCCGGAGCCGTAGACGACCCGATCCACCGCCCCGGTCAACGCCCGCATGATCGCCGCCCGGTTGTAGAGCCCGGTGAGCGCGTCGTGGTTCGCCTCCTGGTGCAGCTCCTGGCGAAGACGCTCCCGGTCCTCCATCGAGCTCCCCAGACGATCGAAGGCGGCGTGCAGGGAGTTGCCCAACCGGCCGGGGACGGGCATGAAGCCGGCGGCCTCGGAGACGTCGCCGACGGCCAGGGCCAGCACCTGGTTCTCCGCCGACCGGATGTTGGCCGCCGCGCCGTTGAGCGCCTGGGCCGCCACCCGGACCTGGCGGGGCCCCTTCACCGGCGCCGGCCGATCGAGATCTCCGTCGTTCATGGCGGTGGCGCTGATCGAGATCCCGTCGAGCGAGCGGACGACCCAGCGACTGAGGAAGTAGACGAGACCGACGGTCACCAGGCCGACCAGGGCGGCGGCCACGGTCTCGTTCCGACGGGTGGCATCGGCGCTCGACGCCAGCGCCTCGCCGGTCTCGGCCAGGTCGTCCTCGGCGACGGCCACCGCTTCCCCGTAGCGGTCGAGCACGCCGAACGAGTTGGTGAACGCCACCGAGGTGGTGGCCAGATCGAGCGGTTCGGCCGTTGCGCTCGGCGCGCCGATCCGGTCGATCTCGGAGTCGACCTCGGCGATGAAGGCCCGGTTCCGCTGATCGGCGCCGATCGACGTCAGGAGCTCGGTGAAGGCCACGTCGCGCTCGGCCCCGGCGTCGAGAGCGGCCATCGTGTCGGAATAACGAGCCCGGGCCTCGACCAACCCCCGCCTCGGGTCGGCGGTCACGGCCTGGTCCGGGAAGCGGCTCCCGAACAGGTCGGCGATCATGACGAAGACCTGCTCCCGCAGTTGGATCGAGAGCGTGAGGTTGTCCGCCGCCCCCACCATGGCCTCGGAGTCGACGACGGACAGGGCAGCCGACTCCAGACCCGCTCCGAGGAGCTCGACGCGGCTGGCCACGAGCTCCTCGGCGGTCGCGTAGGCGCCGCCCACCCCCGGGTCACCAGAGGCCCGCGCCGCCGTCAACGTGTCCTGGAGCCCATCGACGGGGAGCGACGGGACCAGCCGGTCGACTTCGGCCTGCGAGCGGACCCAGGCATCGCGCACGTCCACCCCGAGGACCTCGCTCATGGCCGCCGGGTCGAACCCGAGCTCCTCCACCGCCAACGTGGCTCCCGCCCAGTAGTGCTCGATCGCCACTGCCGCGGCCACCTCCGTCGCCTGAGCCACGGCCACACCGGCATCCTTGGCCCGCCGGGACGCCAGCACCTGCCCGTGGGTCTGGCCGATCGACTGCAGGGCCAGGATGAACATGCCCACCAGCGGCAGGGCCACGAGAGCCACCATCACCAGGCGGACGCCGACCCCGCGCTCGCGTCCTCGCGCTGACGTCGCCGTCGACGACCGGGCCGACTTCCCCGGGATGCTCACGTCACCTGCCCGAGCGCCAGACGAGCGGCCCGTCACCGGTGACGGGCCCGCGCACGGCGGGGCGCGCAACCACCCGCGAGCGTGGGCTCTCCATGCTCAGCAATGTCGGCGGCCAAGCGAGCGCGCTTGAGCGCCGCTCCTCGTCGGGCCGGTCAGGAACCGGCGGCGCGGATCGCCTGCCACACCCGCTGCGGAGTGCAGGGGATGTCGATGTGGCTCACGCCGAGATGGGCGACGGCATCGACGACGGCGTTCTGGACCGCCGGCGTGGAACCGATGCTGCCCGACTCCCCGATCCCCTTGGCCCCCAACGGGTTGAGCGGGGTGGGCGTCTCCATCATGAGGACCTCGAAGGACGGGAGCTCGGCCGACGAGATCACGCCGTAGTCGGCGAAGTTCGAGGTCAACGGGTTGCCGTCGCCGTCGAAGAGGACCTCCTCCAGCAGCGCCTGGGCCACACCCTGGGCGATACCACCGTGCACCTGACCGTGAGCGAGAAGCGGGTTGATGATCGTGCCGGCGTCGTCCACCGCCACGAAGCGCACCAGCTCCACCTCTCCGGTGTCGACATCGACCTCCACCACGGCGACGTGGGTGCCGAACGGGAAGGTCGACCCCTCCTGTAGGAGATCACCCACGGCCGCCAGCGGATCGTCGGTGCGGGCATCGGCCACGCGTTCCCAACCGAGGCTCACCGACGGTGTGCCGGCCACGTGGAACTCGCCCTTCTCGGTGTCGAGGACGACATCGGCCACGCTGGCCTCCAACAGGTCGGCGACGACCTCCCGGGCCGCGACCACCAGGCGCTCGCTGGCATCGGCCACCGACGCTCCGGCGATCTGCACCGACCGGGACCCGCCGGTGATGCTTCCGCTGGGCACCAGGTCGGTGTCGCCGTGGACGACCTCGATCCGGTCCATGGGCACTCCGAGTCGGTCGGAAGCGAGCATCGCCCAGGTCGTGACGTGTCCCTGGCCGTAGGGGGTCGAGCCGGTGACGACCCGGAAGCGGCCACCGGGGAGCAGTTCGACGGAGCCGAACTCGCTACCGCCGCCCGGCGCAGTGACCTCGACGTAGGTCGCCAGACCGATGCCCAGCACCCGCGTCTCACCGCCGTCGCGCCGACGCGCCTGCTCGGCCCGCAGTCCCGCGTAGTCAGCGGCGTCGAGGGCCATCTCGAGGCTGGCCGGGTAGTCGCCCACGTCGTAGGTGGTGCCGACCGGCGTCGTGTAGGGGAAGGCCTCGGGCGGTATGTAGTTCCGCCGACGGAGCTCGGCGGGATCCATGTCGATCTCGGCCGCGAACAGGTCGACCGCCCGCTCGAGGCATGCGGCCGCCTCGGGCCGGCCCGCACCCCGGTAGGAGGTGTTGGGGGTGGTCGTGGTGAGCACCGACCGCCACGCCACCTCGACGTTCGGGATGACGTAGACGCCGGTGGCCATCATGCGGGTCATCACCGGCAGGAACGCGCTCATCATCCCGTGGGCCCCTGCATCCTGGGTGATGTCGAGGCGGTAGTGGGTGAGGTCGCCCTCCCTCGTGCCGCCGACCGTCACGTCGAGGACCTGGGCCCGACCGTGGGCCAGGGCGAGCATCGACGAGCTGCGGTCCTCGGCCCACAGCACCGGGCGACCGGTCCGCTGGGCCAGCACGCCGAGCAGGACGTCCTCCGGGAAGGGGGTGCCTTTGGCCCCGAAGCCACCGCCCACGTCGGGAACGATGGCGTGGACGCGCTCCACCGGGAGCCCGTGGTAGTCGGCGTACATGCGCTGGGCCACGTGCGTGCCCTGGCACGAGATCTGCTGGACGAGGCGGTCACCCTCCCACCACGCGGCCGAGACCCGAGGCTCGAGAGGGCACGGCGCCACCCGCTGGTTGAGGATCCGGTGGGAGACGACCACCTCGGCGTCGATCGGATCGGTGGACATCGGCTCCGACGCCATGGCCACGTTCGAACCGTGCTCGGGGTGGATGAGCACTTCGTCGGTGAGGGCCGCCACGAGGTCGACGACCGCGTCGAGAGGCTCGTAGTCGACGATGACCATCTCCGCGGCGTCAACGGCCTGGGCCACGGTCTCGGCCACGATGGCGACGATCGGTTCGCCGACGAACCGCACGACGTCGGCGGCGAGGATCGGCCGGGCGAGGGTCGGCGGCATGGGCACCAGTCCGGCGGGCATGACGTTGGACGCGAGATCGGCGGCCACGACGACGTCGAGGACGCCGGGCATGGCCTTGGCCTCCTCGATGTCGAGCTCGGTGATGCGACCGTGAGCCAGCGGGGACCGCACGAACTCGACGTGGGCCATCCCCTCACGCTGGAGGTTCCCGACGTAGGTGCCGTGGCCGGTCAGGAACCGGCGGTCCTCGACCCGCTGGACCTCGTTGCCCAAGATGCTCATCCGTCGCCCCCTCCTACGGCCGTGCGGCCCACGAGCCGCCAACACTAACGCCGGCCCTCGTGGTCCTCGTCCGCTCGGCCGGCGCGCTCGGAGGCTGCCGCGTCGCCGACCGGGTGAGTCCGATCAGGCGGCGACGGGCAGCCGGTCTTCGCCGCTGGAGGGTCGCAGCCCGTCGGTGCGACCGGCGAAGTAGCGCTCGGCGAGCGACCCGGAGGAGACGTGGCGAACGCTGCTGAGTCCCGCCTCGCGAGCGAGGTCGTTCATCTCCTCAGGTTTGTAGAAGCTCACGAACGGCGTCCCCGAGCGTCGCGCGCCGGCGGCGCTTCCAGGCCTGGGCGCCGGGCTGGTCGACCTCGAAGACCGAGAGGCGGTCGCCGAGATCGGGTCGGCGTTGGACCAGGGTGTCCAGGCCCGCACCGAGGATCACGTACTGGTCCACGCCCGCCGCCATCTGGTCGACCACCAGATCCTCGATGAAGCGGGCCCGGGCCACGATCGCCGCCCGGAAGCCACGGGTGTTCGTCTCGTCCATGTCCGGGCGGTCTCGCCAACCGGCGGCCGGAGCGGCCATGTCGAGGCCGACGGTGTCCTCCAGCACGTGGGGCGGGGCGTCGACCTGCACGTGCATGGCCCGCCACAGCGCCACCCGCACCGCGGTGCTGTCGGGGGCGTTCGCGTCGTCCGTCACGAGGTCGAGGTCGAGGTCGCAGTGCTGGGCGCGGCCTGCAGCGTCCAGACGCGCCCATCGGGATCGCGCACGGTCATCTCACGGGTTCCGTAGTGCGTGTCCTCGAACGTCGAGACCACCTCGACGATCGGATCGAGGTCGCTGATGTCCTCGTCGGGCACCTTCAACACGACCTGGATCCCGACGTCGTCGCCCTCGGGGACCTCGGCGATGAACAGGTACGGGCCGGCACCGCTGCGCAGCAGTCCGGAGCTGTGGTCGGTCTCGAACTCGAGCCGGAAGCCGAGCGCCTGGAAGAACTTGGCGCTCCTGCCCCAGTTGTGGGTCTCGAGGAAGACGGCCTCGATACCCTCGTTGGTCACCATGTCAGGGAGCCTCCTCGGCGTCGGGTGGCGAAGTCGTGCTCGGGTCGTCGAGGTAGGCCCGCAGCGCATCGGTGACCAGCGCCGACAACGACAGCTCGGCCTCGATGGCCCGATGCTTCACCTGTTTGATGAGCCCGATCGGCAGGTACACGTTGAACTGCTTGACCTCGTCGTCGCTCACCGCTTCATGCTAGCAACCTAGACAGCTAGTGTCCACCCGAGGACCACGCGCCCGGCGCCCGTCACCGCGCCACAAGAACAGCACCGTGACGGAGCCCGACCTGTCACCGTCGGCCGGCCGCGAGGCCAGGCGCAGACCGGGGTGGAGGGCCCCCGCGGTTCCCGACAGCAGCTCGGCGACGCGAGCCAGATCTGCGTTGTGGTAGGCGTGGCGCCCGTCGGCCGAGCTGCGCCGGGCCGACACCATCCCGGGCTCGCGCAGCTTGCCCAGGGCTCCGTGGTTCGAACCACCCCGGGGCCCCTCGTGACGGAGGTCGATGAGAGCGGATCGTCATCGACTGGCAGAATCCCCGGGACACGAGGAGGAGCGACACCATGCGCGCCGTCAGGAACACCGAAGCCGGTATCAGCGTGGTGGAGCTCCCGAGCCCGACGGGCGACGGAATCCGCGTCCGGCCGCGGTCGATCGGTATCTGCCAGACCGACCTCAACATGTTGCGCTACGGCCCGCGGCCCATCACGTTCGGCCACGAGATGGCGGGGGTCACCGATGACGGCACGCCGGTCGCCGTGGAACCGCTCGAGCCGTGCGGCGCGTGTGCCCAGTGCGCCGTCGGCGACACCCAGTGGTGCGACGAGAACTTCGTGCGTCTCGCCGGCGTTGGGCTCGACGGCGGCATGGCCGATGAGATCCTCGTGCCGGAGCGGTGCCTGGTCCCCTTGCCGTCCACGTTGGCGGTCGGCGACGCGTCGCTCTGTGAGCCGCTGGCGGTCAACCTCCACTCTCTCGCCCTGGCTCGCCTCGAAGGTCGGATGCGAGTGGCGGTCTGCGGAGCCGGGATCACCGGGTTCGGCCTGCTCGGCGCAGCCGGCGCCCTGTGGCGGGGATGCTCGGTCGACGTCGAGGATGCCCACGACCACCTGATGGCCGCCGCCGATCGGCTCGGAGCAGGGACGACCACCAGCGGCCGGTACGACCTCGTCATCGAGGGGGACGGGTCCGAGGACTCGATCGCCCGAGCGGCCGAGCTCTGCCGCCCGGGGGGCACCGTCCTGCTCGTCGCCGGCTATTACGACGACAAGGTCTTCCGCGTCGTTCCGTTCATGGTCAAGGAGCTCACGGTGGTGTGGGGCACGTTCTACGGGCGCCACGCCGCCGGGCGGGCGTTCGACAACGCCGCCATGCTCCTGGCCCAGCGGCCCGAGATCGCCCGGACGCTCATCACCCATCGCGTACCGCTCGACGCTGCTGCCGACGCGTTCGCCATCGCGGCCGGTCCCGAGCCGTCGATCAAGGTCGTCGTCGAGCCCTGAGCAGGCGCGCCTCGTAGAGATGAGCGGCCTCCATCTCTCCGTGGTGTCGTCGTGATCAGACGCCGACGCGGTAGTGGAGGTGGACGACCCCGCTCTCGAAGCGGCGCTCGTCGAGCAGTTCCATCTGCACGTTGATGTCGCGGGGCAGAGTGCGTTTGCCCCCGCCGACCAGGACCGGGCCGAGGAAGAGATGGCACTCGTCGACGAGCCCGGCGCGCATCGCCTGGCCGGCGAGATCGCCGCCCCCGATCGAGAGGTCAGCGGTCGAGGACAGCTTCAGCTGCCGTATCGCGTCCACGTCGAACTCGCCCTCGACACGAGTCCTCGAACTGGACGGCACCGTGAGCGTCCGCGAGTAGACGACCTTGTCCGCCGCCCGCCAGATCCTGGCGTAGTCGGTGAACACCTCTGGCTCGTCGTCAGTTCCCACGGACTCCCAAAAGACCATGGTCTCGTACATCCGTCGCCCGTACAGATAGGTCCCGATCGGCCGCTCGAGATCGTTGACGAAGCCATGGAGCTCCTCGTCCGGCGCCGCCCAGTCGAACGTCCCGTCGGCGTCCTCGAAGTACCCGTCGAGCGAGCCGAGCACCGAATAGATCAGCTTGGCCATCTCCACCCCAATCGATCGTCGCGCCGGTCAGGCGGCCCTGTTGAGACCGCGCTCGACCTCCGAGATCATCGGTCGCCCTGACGACCGTGTGCCGGACCGTTCGCTCTCGACTGGAGGGGAGGAGTCGAGCACGCACGGTCGATGGTCACCCATCTGTGCGCGTCCGTCGAACCGCTCGCTGCCGGTCATCTCGAGGGGCGAGGTCCGGGTAGCAGTCGAAGATCCGCTCCGGTGGCGCTCGGCAACGACACCTGGCACCACGAGAGCGCCGGAGCGCCAGTCGACGTGAAGATGGTTCACGTGGGGACGCCAGAGGGTGGACGTGCGGTTGCCTTCCACCAGCACGTCGCCACCGTCGGGGTTCGCCAACGCAGCCGGCCCACCGCGCCGCAGTTTCCCACGTCGACGGCCTGCGTGAGCGGAATCGCTACCGTGGGCCAATGGGCGACGACCACCCGAACGCACTCGCGTACCGCCGTACCGCTGATGCGTTCAGAGCGGGGAATCTCCCGGTCGTCGCCTCACTCATCTCCGAGCACGTCGTCTGGCACGTCCCCGGCGGTCACTCGATGGCCGGTGAGATCCGCAGCCGAGATCACCTGCTCGCCTGGCTGGGTCAGCTCGAAGAGCGCGGCTTCTGGCTTGAGGAGCTCGAGGTCTTCGGCAGCGACCGCCACGTCTGTGCCATCAGCTTGATGGGAGCACGCCGGGAAGGCGTCGATGTGAGCACCCGGGTCGTGAGCGTCTTCGCCTACGACGCAGGCCAGCAGACCGAGAGATGGCTCTATCCCGATGACCTCGCGGCCTGGGACAGGGTCTTCGAAGACTGAGCGGCGTCGCCGACCGCCGATGCAGCCCGCCAACGATGGTGGCGTACGCCGCCAGCGGTTGGGGCGTTCTGGAGCCCGAGAGGAGAATCGAACTCCTGACCTGCTCATTACGAGTGAGCCGCTCTGCCGACTGAGCTACCCGGGCGGGTTGGACGGCCGATGCTAGCCCGGGGGCGTACCTCGTCCTCCACCCCGCCGGCGATCAGGCCGGGAGCGCATCCGGTTCGAGCTCGGCGGCCAGCCGATCGAACTCGGCCCCGAACTCGGCGCTCATGGTGGCCTTGTCCGAATCGTCGAGCCACGTGGCTTCGACCCCGTTGAGCATGAGCTCACGGACCTTGGCCAGGCCCCACCCGGCGGCGGGGACCATCTGCACGTACTCGTTGCCGATGTCGGTGTGGAACATGGTCGGGTCGTCGCTGTTGAGCATGCACTGCAAACCGGCGTCGACCATCCCGATGATGGGGTGGGTGGTGAGGTCCGGCCAGCCGTAGACACGAGCGGTGGAGGTGGGGCAGACGGTGAAGTAGAGGCCGTCGTCGAGGCAGCGCTGGATGACGGCCGGGTCCGAGAGGATGTGGTAGCCGTGATCGATCCGCTCGCAGCCGAGGATGTCGAGGCAGGTGGTGATGTTCACCGGTGGGGCGTCCTCGGAGGCGTGGCTGGTGAGCCGCAGCCCACCCGCCTTGGCCGCCCGGAAGGAGTCGACGAACTTCTCGGGCGGATCGGGCGCTTCGGCGGCATCCATCCCCAGGCCGATGAGCTCGGGCCGGCGACAGGTGAGCAGGTCCTCGACCATGGCCAGGCAGTCGGCCGGGTCGTCCTGGCGGTAGACGTCGGCGATGAGACGCCCCGTCACCCCGAAGTCGGTGGCGGCGGCGTTGAGCCCGTCGGCCAGCCCGTCCACGATGGTCTTCATGGGCACACCGCGACGGGTGTGCAGCGTGGGGTTGAAGAACATCTCCCGGTACCGGAGGTTGCCGAGGGTGTGGCCGTCCTCCATGGCCTCGTAGGCCACCCGGGCGAAGTCGTCCTGGTCGATGAGCGTGGACGACACCAGCCCGAAGATCACCAGGAACTCGTAGATGGTGTCGTAGTCGTAGAGCTTGTCGACGTCCTCGGTGGGCAGCTCGATGCCGTGCTTGTGAGCCTGGTCGGCGAACGTCGCGGCGCGCACCGAGCCTTCGATGTGGCAGTGCAGTTCGGTCTTCGGGATGGCGCGGAGGAACTCGTCGAGCAACATGTCAAACACCATACGGACCCCGCGACAACAGATCCCGGCCGATCCGCGACGCCTCGGTCACGACATGGTGAAGGCGATCTGAACGAGCTCGGATCGGATGGCACTTGGCACACCGCTCGTGACGGGAGGAGCATCGACGCCATGGATGACGATCTCTGGACCACCGTCGACGAGCACCTGGCGGCCACCCTGCTCGGCCCCGACCCCGACCTCGACGCCGCCCTCGCCGACAGCGCCGCCGCCGGGCTCCCGGCCATCAACGTGGCCGCGAACCAGGGGAAGCTCCTGTCGCTGCTCGTGCGCATGGCGGGCGCCCGTCGGGCCCTCGAGGTCGGCACCCTCGGCGGCTTCAGCGCGATCTGGCTGGCCCGTCCCCTGCCGGCCGACGGTGCCCTGGTGACCCTCGAGCTCGATCCCGCCACCGCCGCGGTGGCCCGGAAGAACCTCGACCGGGCCGGTGTGGGTGATCGCGTGGAGATCCGAGTCGGTCCCGCCGCCGACTCGCTGGCGGCCATGGCCGCCGAGGGCGTCGAGCCGTTCGACTTCGTCTTCCTGGATGCCGACAAGATCGGCTACCCGACGTACCTCGAGGGTGCCCTCGCCCTCTCCCACCCGGGAACGGTGATCGTCGCCGACAACGTGGTGCGAGGCGGGGCGGTGGCCGATCCCGGGACCACCGATGCCAACGCCCTCGGGGTGCGCCGATTCCTCGAGATGGCCGGCGCTCATCCTCGCCTCGACGCGACGGCGGTGCAGACGGTCGGAACCAAGGGCCACGACGGTTTCGCCCTCCTCATGGTCACCGACTGACCTCGTCTCCCCGTCGACCCCACCTCCCCGGTGGCTGGCCGAACATCTCTCCGAGGGAGCTGTAAGAGATCGTCACGTCTCCGGTCAGGAGGAGGGACGGGCCGGAACAGCCGGCCCTCGCCCAAGGAGACCACCACCATGACCGACCTGCGCACCCGCACCCTCCGCCTCCTCCTCGCCGGCGCTCTGTTCGTCGGCGTGGCCGGCACCGCCACCCAGGCCCATGCCCTCACCCAGATCCCCGCCGAGCTCGCACCGAAGCTCGAGCCGGTGGATCCGAAGCCGCCCGTCGACGAACCCGCCGACGAACCAGCAGACGATGCCACCTGCGACCCCGAGGTCGAGCTCTGTGCCATCCCCGTCGATCCCAATGCGGTCGACTGTCCCGAGATCCCCACCAACGGGGGGACGATCCCCGATCCGGGCTGCCAGCCTCCGCGCCGCGACTGTGGCGAGCTCCGCCCCCTCACCGAGGAGACCCTGGACGAGCCGACGCGGACCGATCGTGACTGCCCGCCGTGCCTGATCGGCGAGAACGTGAAGACCGTCGTGGGCCAGCCCGAGGTGCTCGACCCCGACTGCCGGCCGTGCCCGGTCGACGAGGACCTCGAGCCCCTCCGAACGGACCCCCAGCAGAGGAGCGAGGCCCGACGCACGAACCCGTGCGATCCGCCGGTCGACGTGTGCGACGAGCCGACCACGGACGACGAGCCCCGCCTGCGGGCCGGCGACGACGATGTCGTCGAGCTACGGACCGATCCTGACACCGACGGACGCGACGAATGCGAACCCGATCGCCCCAACTTCACCGGCTGACACCCACCCTCACCCCGGCCCGGCGGGACGGGAGGTGCGGCACCGAGGGGGCTCCGCGGCGGCGGAGCCCCCTCGTCGCGCGCCCCATCCCGGCCGGATCTCGGGCGGAGAGATTTCTCGCGCCGACCTGTAAGAGACCCGACCGTCGCCGGTCAGGACGAGTGAAGGGCCGGAACCGCCGGCCCGACGCTCCCCGGAGGTCACCATGTCCGCCACCTCGACCCGCCGTCCCCTCGCCCTCCTCCTGCTCGTGCTGGCCGCTCTCGTCGGCCTCAGCGCGGCCTGTGGGCCGGCCGCCTCCGACGACGCCACCCTCACGACACCGACCCGGACCGAAGGCACGCTCGTGGCCCGCCCGTCGGGCCCCACGCCGGTGTACGCCGCTCCCGGCGACAGCACCGCGACCCAGGTCCTCCCCGCCGCCACCGAGTTCGGCTCTCCCCTGGCCCTGGTCGTCGTGGAGGACGGTCCCCCGGGATGGCTCCGTGTCGCCCTCCCGACCCGCCCGAACGGCTCCACCGGCTGGATCGGGTCCGACGGCGTCGAACTGCGCACGGTGACCACCGAGGTGCGGGTCGACATCGCCGCCCGCCAGCTGCTCGTGACCGACCACGGGTCCCCCGTGCTCGAGGCGACCGTGGCCGTGGGTGCGCCTGGCACCCCCACCCCCCAGGGGAACTTCTTCGTGATCGACATGCTGGCCACGGGCGAGTCCGGCGGCTCCTACGGCCCCTTCGCCCTCGGTCTGTCAGCCCACTCCGACGTGCTCACCGAGTTCGCCGGCGGGGACGGGCAGGTCGGCATCCACGGCACGAACCAGCCCGGGTCCATCGGTGGCGCCGTCTCCAACGGGTGCATCCGGGTGCCCAACGAGGTGGCCGAGAAGCTGCGGGAGCTCGTCTCCCTCGGCACCCCCGTCACCGTCGGGTGAGCGTCCCCGACACGAACGATGGCGAAACCGCGATGCTTGACACCGATGTCCGAACGAACCGACGACCCCGAGGTGGTCCGGGCCGCCCAGCGCGGCGACCCGGACGCCTTCACGGCGCTCTTCCGGCGCTGGTTCGACCCGTGCGTGGAGGTCGCCCGGCGGATCGTGCACGACGAGGAGGTCGCCGCCGAGGTCGCCCAGGACACCTTCCTGGTGGCGTGGCGCCAGCTCGACACGCTGCGCGACCCGTCAGCCTTCGGGGGCTGGGTGCTGCGCACCACCCGCAACAAGGCGCTCAACCGGCTGGAGCGGGAGCGGCGCAGCACGGCGGTCGACCAGGACGAGCACCCGGCGCTGACCGGCCTGGACTCCGGGGTCGACGTGGCCGGTGAGGTCGGTGCGGTCGAACAACAGCAGCTGCTCTGGGCGGCGTCGACCGCCCTGGGCGAGCGCGACGCCTCGGTCCTCGACCTGCACCTCCGCCACGGGATGGACGCCGCCGAACTGGCTGACACGCTCGGGGTCACCCCGAACAACGCCCACCAGCTCGTGTTCCGCATGAAGGGACGCCTGGCCGGAGCCATCCGGGCCTGGGTCCTCTACAAGGGCGGCGACCCCACCTGCGAGGAGCTGGGCCGCGTCCTGGTCGCCGCCGGCATCACCTCGTTCTCCGCCGACGCCGTCAAGGTGATCGACCGCCACGCGTCGGGCTGCGACGAGTGCAGCCGGCGGCGGGCCGCCATCCTCGCTCCCGAAGCCATGTTCGCCGCGGTGCCCGCCCTGCCGGTGGCCCAGATGCTCCGGGAGAAGGCCGCCGGCGCGCTCCGCCACGACGGGGTACCCCTCGGCCCCGACGCCGCTCGGCCGATGGCTGCGGCATCCGGCTCGTCGGGGCCGCCTTCCTCTCCCGATCCTCCCTCCGCGCCGGCCCGTCGGCCGGTGGGATGGTCCGCCCGGCGCACGGCGCTGGTTGCGGCCGCCGCCGTGCTGGCGGTGGCCCTGTTCGTGGGCCTCGCCCTCCTGGCTTTCGGCGACGACAACACCGAGACGGCGTCGGACGCCGAGACGGTGGAGACGACGACCACGACCAGCACGGCCATCACGGCCACCACGACGACGACCACCGAGACGGCCGAGGCCCCGCCGTCGACCCCGGAGCCCTCGGTCGCTCCGCCGTCCCCGGTACCCGACCCCACCACCACCGCGCCGGCCGCGACCGGCACCACCGGCGCGACCGGCGCGGTTCCCCCACCACCACCACCCGCGCCGGCGCCCCCGCAGGTCACCAGCTTCGTCGCCACCGCCGGCCAGGCCCCCGCCGCCTTCTGTGGACCCGGCCAGTGGCCGTTCTCCCTCAGCTGGTCGACCGTCGACGCCACCTCCGTCCAGTTGGTGCCGGCCAGCGGGCAGCCCGTGGCCGCCGGCCCGAACGGCAACCTCCGGGCCTGCGCCCCCACCCCCGGCTCCACGTGGACCCTGGTCGCGACCGGACCGGGCGGGACCACCACCGCCACCAGCTGACCCCACCTCCCGAGCGGGCTCACCTCGTGCGCCCCGCCGCACCGCGTGAGCCACCTGGAGCTGGGTCGGGCGGGCCCGCCGATCCGCTCAGTGGCCGAGGCGGCCCAGACGCACGAACAGCGCGACGAGCTGGAGGCGCTCGTTCGGGTTGCGCACCAGGTTCTCGGCGAGGGCAGCGATGGCCTCGATGGCGGCGATGGACTCGGACGGACGGGACCCGGCGACCAGCTCGTCGCGGTAGCGACGGGTGAGCTCGGTGAGCCCGGCCCGAACCTCGTCGGTGCGGTAGCGGCGGGCCTCGCGCTTGTGGCGGTCCTCCAGCATCTTGCGGCCCGAGCCCCGCTCCCCTCGCTCCTTGACCCGTTCCTCGAGCTCGGTGGCCTCGGCGGCGTGGGCCTCGGAGAGAGGGACCATGGCATCGGCGATCATGGCCAGCAGGTCGTCGGCCGCCTCCACCGCAGTGGCACCCGTACCGTCGAGCCGGTCGGGGACGGCGTGCCAGGCCTGGCGGCGGAGCGCGAGCCGGTCGTCGGTGGCCAACAGCCGGGCTCGTCCGAGGTCGCCGGCCGCCACCGCGGCCGCCTCGGCCGCCCGCTCCGGTACGACACCCTCGGCCACCAGCCGCTCGACGATGGCGTCGGCGGACACCGCACCCAGGTCGATCCGCACGCACCGGCTGGCGATGGTGACCAGGTCCGGGGTGATCTCGTCGGCCAACACGAGGAACACCGTTCCCGCCGGTGGCTCCTCGATCGTCTTGAGCAGCTTGGCGCCCACCGCCGGCGTGACCAGGTGGAACTCGTCGAGCACCAGGACCTTGGCACCCCCCTCGACCGACGAGCGGGCGGCACCGGCCACGATCTCGTCGGCCTGGGCCGCCGACACCGAGGCCCCGGTCCGCTCCACCACGGTGAGGTCGGGGTGGGCCTCGAGCAGGGCCAACGACGCGTGGCGAGCGGCGGCCTCGCCTTCGCGTCCCGAGCTCAGCACGGCGGCGGCGAAGGCCCGGGCCAGCGCCCGTTTGCCACTGCCCCGCGGCCCGACGAGCAGGTAGGCGTGCACCGGGTTGGCCACCGCCGCCCGCAGCTGGGCCACCGCCGCAAGTTGGCCCACCACGTCGGCCCACACCGCCACGCCGGCCGCTTCGGCCGGCAGGGGAGCGAGGTCGGCGGAAGCAGTCACCTCGGCAGTTGTAGCCGCTCGGCGACCACGGCACGCACGGCCTCGGCCACGGCGGCCACCGAGGCCGACCCGTCGAGCACCACCCACCGGTCCGGATCGGCGGCGGCCTCCGCCCGGAAGCCGCCCAGCACCGCGGCGTGGAAGGCCACCGGCTCCGCCTCCATCCGGTCCCGTGCGGGGCCGAGACGGCGGTCGGCCTCGGCCGGGGGGACCTCGAGCAGCACCACCAGGTCGGGCCACACGCCACCGGTTGCCCATTGCGAGAGGTCGCGGATCTCCTCCACCGGCAGGCCCCGCCCGTGACCCTGGTAGGCGATCGACGAGCCGGCGAAGCGATCGGACACGACGTGGCGCCCCGCCTCGAGGGCGGGAGCGACGACCTCGGCCACGTGCTGGGCCCGGTCGGCCGCCATCACCAGGGCCTCGGTCCGGTCGGCCATCCCGACGGTGGCGGGGTCGAGCACCAAAGAGCGCAGGAGGGCGCCGATGGCGGTGCCGCCCGGCTCCCGGGTCAGGACCGCGCCGAGGGCCTCGGCCAGCAGGGCCGCCTGCGTCGACTTCCCGCTGGCCTCACCGCCCTCGAAGGCGATGAACCGGCCCCGCTCGACCACGTCCGACGACGGCTCGGTCGAACTCACGTGATGCTGTGCCGCGACGGGTGCTCGGCGTCCTGGGAGCGCGTGACCCGTTGCCCGGTGCGCAGCGAGGCCATCGCCGCGAAGCCGGCGCCGATGATGATCAGGGCGGCCAGCCAGAGGGCCAGGCGAACACCGGGCAGGTCGATGGAACCCGCCGGCAGGTCGAGGTGGCCCTCGAGCAACGATGCCGACACCTGCCCGAGCAGGGCGGCGATGAGCGGACCGGCGACCATCGACAGCAGCACGCACAGGCGCACC
Source organism: uncultured Actinomycetes bacterium (assembly GCA_963793025.1). Lineage (GTDB taxonomy): Bacteria > Actinomycetota > Acidimicrobiia > Acidimicrobiales > Acidimicrobilacustridaceae > CAWBYL01. The sequence goes on along the minus strand of CAWBYL010000002.1, from coordinate 211,860 downwards.
AGCGTGTTGAGGGAGCTGAACACCCGACCCCGCAGGTCGTCGGGCACCTCCTCCTGCAACAGCACGAAGCCGAGGACGTAGACCGGCCCCACCGACACACCCATCAGGAACACGAAGACCACGGCCACGGCCAGCGTGGAGGCCGACGCCGCGCAGAACAGGGCCAGTCCGGCGGCGAACAGGGCCCCGGTGAACACGGTGGTCTTGGGGAGCCAGCGCTGCAGCGCCGACACCGCCACCACCCCGGCGGCGACACCGAAGCCGAGCGCGGTGGTGAACAGTCCGTAGCCGGCCGCGCCCGAGTCGAGCACCTCGGTGGAGAACACGGCCCCGAGCGGGATGAGCATGCCACCGCCGATGAGCCCGGTGGCCAGGCCGAGGTTCACCGCCCTCACCGTGTGGTTCGAGAAGATCTCCCGCCATCCCTCGCGCAGCTCGTGGAACGTGGTCCGGAAGTCGCTCCGCCCCTCGGCGTCGGCCCCGACCTGCTCGTCGCTCGTGACTCGCTTCCGGGGCGACATGGGGAGGCGGTGGATCATCCATGCCGCGAACAAGAACGTGCACACGTCGACGAAGAAGGCCAGCCCCATCTGGTTGTTCTCGAGCCAACCGAGCCCGGGAACCTTCCCGACCCAGACCGACACCCCGGCGAGCAGGGCGAAGAGCAGCGAGGCGAACGGGAAGGTGCCGTAGGCCGCGGCCAACGACAGGGAGTTGGCCGCGGTCAGGTGATCGTGGTCGACGAGGTTCGGGACCTCGGCGTCCTTGGCCGGGGACCACAACAGGGTGAACACCTCGAGGGCCAGCGACGCCAGCACCAGCCCCGCCAGGTTGTCGACGAACGGGAGGGTGAGCAGCACGGCGGCCCGACCCAGGTCGCACGACACCATCACCTTCTTGCGGTCCCACCGGTCGACCAGGACCCCGGCGAGGGGACCGAAGAAGAATCCCGGAACGATGCGGGCCGCCATCACGAGGGAGATGGCCCCGGCACTGCTGCCCCCGCCGATGCGGGCGGCCAGCACGATGATGGCGGAGAAGCCGAGCCAGTCGCCCGTGGCCGAGACGACCTGCACCAGCCACAGCCGGAAGAACTCGCGGGTGCCGAAGACCCGCTCGAGCCACCCACCCGACCGGGGTGTCGAGTGAGGGGCGAGCGAGCTGTCGTGCTCGGTCAGCTCCTCGACGATGAGGCTGACCGCGTCCTCGGCGAGCACGGCGTGGTCCTCCACGATGCTGAGACCGATGTCGTCGCCCTGAGGATCGTCGATGTCCTCCCGAGGTCGGGGGCGGGGCACGGCCATCGAATCACCCTAGAACGGGCGCACGGCGCCCTCGGGGAACCGCAACCGTCAAAAGACGTCGTCGGCGTCGTCGGCGGCGGCCGGGCTCGAAGGAGACGACGCGTTGGCGGCGGGGGCGCTCGGAGACGCCTTCTTCTTGGTCGCCGCCTTGCGGGTGGCCCCCTTCTTGACCGTGCGCTTGGTGGTCGACTTGGGACCCGACGCCCGCTTCTTGGCCTTCTTGGCGGGCCGCTTGCCCACCTCACCGTTGGCCACGGCGTCGCGCCGGGCCTGCAGCAGCTCGGCGCCCCGTTCGGGGCTCAGGCTGGCGGGTTCGTCCCCCACCCGCAGCGAGGCGTTGGTGTCGCCGTCGGTCACGTACGGGCCGAAGCGACCGTCCTTGACCACCATCGGCTTCCCGCTGACCGGGTCCGGTCCGAGCTCGGCCAGTGGCGGCTTGGCCGCCGCCCGGCCCCGTCGCTTCGGCTCGGCGAACAGCTTGAGGGCGTCGTCCAGGGTGACCGTGAACAGCTCCTCCTCAGCGGTGAGGCTGCGGCTGTCGGTGCCCTTGGTGAGATAGGGGCCGAACTTGCCGTTGAGGGCGTTGATCGCCTCACCGTCAGGGGCGGTACCGACCTCCCGGGGGAGGGACAGCAGCTTCAGGGCGTCGTCCAGGTCGACGGTCTGGGGATCCATCGACGCGAACACGCTCGACCGCTTGGGCTTGCCGTCGGGGGCGTCGTCGAGCTCGCCCAGCTGGACGTAGGGACCGAACTTGCCGTTCATCACCAACACGGTGAGACCGGTGGTCGGGTCTTCGCCGAGCGGCTTGCCCCCCTTGGGCATCGCCAACAACTCGAGGGCCCGCTCCACGTCGAGATCGGCCGGGGGCAGGTCGTCGGGGATGCTGGCCGTGTCGGTCCCCCGCTGCACGTAGGGCCCGTAGCGACCGGGCTTGGCCACGATGGGAACGTCCGACGGGTCGGTTCCGATCACGAAGGAGTTGATGGCGGCAGCGTCGATCTCCGGGAGACGGTCCGTGACCAGGTCTTTCAGGCCGCCGCCCCGTTCGCCGTCGGCCGCTCGGGTGCCGAAGTAGAAGTCCTCGAGCGTGGGCACCATCTCGGCCTGGCCGTTGGAGATGGCGTCGAGCACCTCCTCGAGGTCACGGGTGAACCCGTAGTCGACCAGTTCGGCGAAGTGCTTCTCGAGCATCGTGGTGACGGCGAAGGCGGTCCAGCTGGGCACGAGGGCCGACCCCTTCTTCCACACGTAGCCGCGGTTCTGGATCGTCTCCATGATGGAGGCGTAGGTGGAGGGCCGACCGACGCCGAGCTCCTCGAGGCGGGCCACCAGGCTGGCTTCGGTGAACCGGGCCGGCGGCTTGGTGCTGTGGCCGTCGGCGGTGAGTTCCGATGCGTCGAGCGTGTCGCCGACGCTGAGGGCGGGCAGACGGCGCTCTTCGTCGTCGTCGCTGCGCCACTCCTCGACCTGCATCCAGCCGCGATCGGTGATGACGGTGCCCGCCGCCGAGAACTCGGCGTCGCGTCCCGAGGCGGTGATCGCGCCGAGCCGGAGGGTGACCGTCTCGCCCACCGCGTCGTTCATCTGGCTGGCCACCGTGCGGCGCCAGATCAGCTCGTAGAGGCGGGCCTCGCCCGGCTGCACCTCGTTGCGGACCTCCTCGGGCCGCCGGAAGCGGTCGCCGGCAGGCCGGATGGCCTCGTGGGCCTCCTGGGCGTTGGCCACCTTCTTGGCGTAGGAGCGGGGCGACGAGGGTATGGACCCGGCGCCGTAGCGCTCGGTGGCCTCGGCTCGGGCCGCCGCCACCGCCCCACCGGACAGGCTGGTGGAGTCGGTCCGCATGTAGGTGATGTAGCCCTGCTGGTAGAGGCTCTGGGCCATCGACATGACCTGCTTGGCCGACACCTTCAGCGCCCGGCCCGCGACCTGCTGCAGGGTGGAGGTGATGAAGGGGGCGAAGGGCCGCTTGCGGTAGGGCTTGGCCTCGACCGACCGGACGGCGAACTCGGCCGTCTCCAGCTCACCGACGAGAGCGACGGCGGCGGCCTCCTCGAGCACCAGGCGGTCGGTGCGGGTGAGCTGGCCCTGCAACGAGAAGTCGCTGCCGCTGGCGAGCCGAGTGCCGTCGAGGATGACGAGCTTGGCCCCGAACGGCGTGGGCTCCGATGCTTCGGGGGCGGCGAAGACGCCTTCGAGGTCCCAGTAGCCGGCGGCCACGAAGGCCATGATCTCCCGCTCCCGCTCCACGACGAGTCGGGTGGCCACGCTCTGCACCCGCCCGGCCGACAGACCGGGGTTGACCTTCTTCCACGCCACCTCCGACACGTCGTAGCCGTAGAGGCGGTCGAGCAGCCGACGGGTCTCCTGGGCGTCGACCATCCGGTCGTTGAGCTCGCGTGGGTGCTCGAACGCCTCCTGGATGGCCGGGGCGGTGATCTCGTGGAAGACCATGCGGTGCACGGGCATGCCCTGGGGCGGCTTGAGCACCTCGAGGAGGTGCCAGGCGATGGCCTCGCCCTCACGATCCTCATCTGTCGCGAGGTAGAGGGCGTCGGCGTCCTTCATGGCCCGGCGCAGCTCGGTGATCACGCTCTTCTTGGAGTCCGGCACCACGTAGTACGGCTTGAATCCGTTCTCCGTGTCGATGGCCAGGCGGGCCCACTTCTCCTTCTGCACCGCCAGCGGGAGCTCCTTGGCCCGGCGGGCCAGATCCCGAACGTGCCCGATCGAAGCGAGCACCTGAGGGGCGGACGCGACGGTGGCGGACTCCCTGAGGAAGCCTTGGATCTTCTTCGCCTTCGCTGGCGACTCGACGATGACGAGAGGACCTGCCATGGGCGACAGGTTGAGAGCACGACGGCGCTGCTGTCAATCGCCGGCTCGTTCGGAGAGGCCGCAGGGACCCCTTCGGGGCCCCTGACTTTTCCGGGACGGGCCTCGGCGGCGGCCGTTTGTCGGTCGGGATCGGCCATACTCGACCGATGGCGACCCCCTCTCCCCTCGACGAGTCGACCGGCGGATCGACCCCTGAGCTCGACGGCGAGCGCCGTCCTTGGGGCGAGTACGCCGTGCTCGACGACGGTGATCTGGCCAAGGTGAAGCGCATCACCGTGGACCCCGGCCAACGGCTCTCCTACCAACTGCACCACCAGCGGGCCGAGCACTGGGTCATCGTCGCGGGCACCGCCGTGGTCACCCTCGAGGGTGAGGACCACACCCTCGGCCCGGGCGACGCCATCGACATCCCGCTCGGCGCCGCCCACCGGATCCGCAACCCCGGCGACGCGCCTCTGGTGTTCGTCGAGGTCCAGCTGGGCGACTACTTCGGCGAGGACGACATCGAGCGCCTCGACGACGACTACGGCCGCGCCGGCTAGACCTCTTCGAACCCCACCCAGGAGGCCCCCGTGGACTTCGCCCCCAGCCGTCGCTCGGCTGATCTCCAACAACGCCTCCTCGCCTTCATGGAGGAGGCCGTGTACCCGGCCGAGCCGGTGTACCGAGATCAGATGGAGGCCTCGGGCGACCCCCACCACCACGCCGAGGTCATCGAGGAGCTCAAGACCGACGCCCGGGCCCGTGGTCTGTGGAACCTGTTCCTCCCCCACGTCACCGAGTGGACCCCCGAGCCCGTCTCCAACATCGACTACGCCCCGCTCGCCGAGATCTCGGGGCGCAGCCCCCTCGGACCCGAGGCGCTGAACTCGGCGGCGCCCGACACCGGGAACATGGAGCTGCTGGCCCTGTTCGGCACCCCCGAGCAGAAGGAGCGGTGGCTGGTCCCGCTCCTGGCCGGCGAGATCCGGTCGTGCTTCGCCATGACCGAACCCGACGTGGCCTCGAGCGACGCCCAGAACATCAGCCTGTCGATCCGTCGCGACGGCGACGAGTACGTGCTCAACGGTCGCAAGTGGTGGATCTCCGGTGCCGGGAGCCACCGCTGCGCGGTGGCCATCGTGATGGGTCAGACCGACCCCGACGCGCCGAGCTACAACCGCCAGTCGATGGTGCTCGTGCCCATGGATGCTCCCGGGCTCACCATCGTCCGCGACCTGCTGGTGTTCGGGTACAACGACCGCGAGGGCCACTGCGAGCTGCGCTTCGACGACGTCCGGGTCCCGGTCGCCAACCTCCTGGGGGAGCAAGGCGGAGGGTTCGCGCTGGCCCAGGCCCGCCTCGGGCCCGGTCGCATCCACCACTGCATGCGCTGCATCGGGGCCGCCGAACGGGCCCTCGAGCTGATGTGCCGGCGGGTGAGCGGACGGGTCGCCTTCGGCAAGCCGCTGGTCGACCAGGGCGTCATCCAGCAGTGGATCGCCGACAGCCGCATCGAGATCGAGCAGGCCCGCCTCCTGACGCTGAAGACGGCGTGGCTGATGGACACCGTGGGCAACAAGGGGGCCCGCATCGAGATCTCGGCCATCAAGGTCGTGGCCCCCTCGATGGCGCTCGCCGTCATCGACCGGGCCATGCAGGCCCATGGTGGTGCCGGTCTCTCGCAGGACACGCCGTTGGCCGCCATGTGGGCCACCGTGCGCACGCTGCGTCTGGCCGACGGGCCCGACGAGGTCCACCGGATGCAACTGGCCAAGCGGGAGATCCGGCGCTACGCCGAGGGCGGCGACAAGGCCGACGCCGCCGCCACCGGGACCGCGGGGAACCCCGGGACCGCCTGAGCCCCGACCGCTCCCTCCCCGCCCGAGCTGGCTCCATTCGTAACGGAATCCGGTACGAATGGAGCCACCTTCGAGGGGTGGGCGTGGGTCGGAGGGGGGCGGTGTGCGGGCCCCGGGTGGTCAGGCCGGGGTCTCGGGGGGCGGATCGGCCGAGGCCAGCTCGTCGAGGCGGGTGTCACCGTCGAGCAGCCCCCCGGCGTGGTACGCCGCCCGGCCGACCATGTGGGCCCCGACCGGTGCGGTGAAGAACTGCAGGGCGACGACCAGGGCCAGCTTGGCGACGTCGGAGAGCTGGGCGTCGGTGATGGCCGCGCCGACGCAGATCAGAGCCAGCCCGAGGGTGGCCGGCTTCGTGGCGGCGTGCATGCGGGCGAAGACGTCCGGGAGACGGACGAGGCCGATTCCGGCCACCAGCGCGAGCGCGGCACCGACGAGGATCAACGCCGACGCGATCACCTCGCCCGGGCTCACGCGCCCCTCCCCTCGATGAAGCGGGCGACCATGGCGGTGCCGAGGAAACCCAGGATGGCCACGATGACCATGGCGATCACGTAGGTGCCCTGCCGCGTCTGGAAGGCCAGCACCCCCGCCCCGCAGGTGAGCAGCGTGAGGAGCAGGTCCGTGGCCACGACGCGGTCGGCGAGCGACGGACCCACCACCAGGCGGTAGGTGGTCAGCAGCGCCCCCGCGGAGATCATCGCCAGGGCGATGGTGGTGACGGCGATCATCCGGTCTCCTCCCGATCGGCGGCCTCGGCCGCCGACCACCGTTCGCGGTCGCCCCGACTGCCGAAGGCCTTGACCGCCAGGCGTTCGAAGTCGAGGCCGTCGGCACGGATCGAATCCGGGTCGCCCAGGCCGAGGACGTGGACGTACAGCACGATCTGGTCGTCGTGACGGTGGACCTCGATGGTCATGGTGCCCGGCGTCAGCGTGATCGAGTTGGCGACCATCGTGGCGATCAGCGGCGATCGCGAGCGCAGCGGCACCTCGACGACGGCTTCGGCCACCTTCGAGGAGGGACCGAGCACCGTGAGGGCGACGTCCCAGGTGGCGACGACGAGCGCCCACGCGAAGAACACGGCGTAGTGCAGGGCGGCCAGGGGCCGGAACGTCCACTCGTCCTCGGGGGCGAGATGGCCGGGACCGCCGGGGAACACCACGAAGATCACGCCGACGACGATGAGCCCGCTGACGAAGTTGCCGACCGTCGGAGTGCCCCAGAGGGCCACCCAGATCACGACGAGCGCGGCCACCGCCAGCACGATCTGCCAGGTCGGGCGCCGGTAGCGGTCGGGAGCGCTCACGAGCCCATCACCGCCGAGATGTACCCCGTCGGATCGAGCAGGCCCTCGGCGGCCCGATGGCTCAGGTCGTAGATCGGGCCGGCGAACACGGCGATGGCCAGCGTGACCGCCACCAGGGCCACGGTGGCCGTGGTCATCAGCGGCGGCACGGCCAGCCGGGTCGTCCCGTCACCGAGGGCGGGGGTCGGCCGTTCGGCCGCGCCCCAGAACGCCCCGTTCCAGATCTTGGCCATGGAGAACAGGGTGAGCAGGCTCACGAGCAGGCTCACCCCGACGATGACGTAGTCGCCGCCGTCCATGCCCGCCTCGACGAGCGAGAGCTTGCTGATGAAGCCCGAGAACGGCGGGATGCCGCCGAGGCTCAGGGCGGGGATCGCGAACAGCACGGCCGCCACCGGCGCCTGGCGCAGGAGCCCGCCGATGCGGTCGAGGGCCGTGGAACCGGCGCTCTCCTCCACCAGGCCGCTGGTGAGGAACAGGCTGGTCTTCACCGGGATGTGGTGGATGATGTAGAAGACGGTGCCGGCCAGCCCCGACACGGTGAACAGGGCGAGTCCGAAGATCATGTAGCCGATCTGGCTGACGATGTGGAAGCTCAGAATCCGCTTCATGTCGTTCTGGGCGATGGCGCCCAGCACCCCCACCAGCATCGTCAGCCCGGCGAGCGTCAGCATCAGCGCGGTCGGGACGTCGCCGGGGAAGAGCAGCGTCTGGCTCCGCACGAGAGCGTAGACCCCGACCTTCGTGAGCAACCCGGCGAACACCGCCACGACCGGCGCCCGCGCCGCGGGATACGAGTCGGGCAACCACGAGAACACCGGGAACAGGGCCGCCTTGATGCCGAACACCACCAGGAAGAGCAGGGCGAAGGCGGTGCGCACGGCATCGGGCAGCGACCCGAGCTTGCTGGCCAGGTCGGCCATGTTCACCGTTCCGGTGGCGGCGTAGAGCAGCGCGATCCCGGACAGGAAGAGCGTCGAGGCGATCATGTTGATGACCACGTAGGTGGTGCCGTGGCGCACCTGGAGCCGGGTGCCGCCGAGGGTGATCAGCACGTAGCTGGCCGCCAGCATCACCTCGAACGAGACGAACAGGTTGAACAGGTCGCCGGTCAGGAAGGCCAGCGAGACCCCGGCGGTGAGGGCCAGGTAGGTCGGGTGGAAGGCGACGAGGTCGTCGCTGTGGCGCTGCCCGACCGCGAAGACCAGCACGGCCAGCACGGTGATGAGGCTGATCACGAGCATCATCGCCGAGAAGAGGTCGACCACCAGCGTGATGCCCACGATGGGAGGCCACCCGCCGAGGGTCACCGCCTGGGGCCCGTCCCGGTCGACCAGCACGAGCAGCGAGACGGCGGCGGCCAGGGCCACGGCCACACCGCAGATGCCGATGACCCGTTGCACGGGACGGGACCGGTGGGCGAGCACCGTGAGCGCGGCGAACAGCAGCGGGACCACGACCGGAGCGGGGAGCAGCATCCTCATCGCTCGGTCCCGCTGGTGTCGCCGCCGTCGGATCCCGCCGTCAGCGGCGCTCCGTCGTCGATGGGCAGGCCGGAGAGGCTCCGGTGGTGGGCCAGAGCGGCGATGCGGCGGTCCTCGATGTCGTCCTCCACGGTGTCGTCCCTGGTGATCTGCCAGCTGCGGTAGGCCAGCGCCAACAGGAACACCGTCATGCCGAAGCTGATGACGATGGCGGTGAGCACGAGAGCCTGCGGCACGGGATCGGCGATGGTGTCGTCACCGGTGAAGCGACCGATCAGCGGGGCCAGACCGGCCTGGCCGCCGACGATCAACAACAACAGGTTGGCGCCGTGAGAGAGCAGGGCCAGCCCCAGCACCACCTTGGTGAGGGTGCGTTGGAGGATCATGTACACGCCGGTTCCGTAGAGCACGGCCACCAGGGCAGCGGTGAAGATCGTCATGACAGCTCCTCCTCGGGAGAGCCGAGGGCCTCGAGCACCGACAGGACGGCGCCGAGCACGACGAGATAGACGCCGAGATCGAAGAAGAAGGCGGTGCTGGTCCCGACCGGGCCGATGAACGGCACGTCCATGTGGAGGTAGCGGGTCTCGAGGAGGTCGCCGCCGTTCCAGAACGCGGCGATGGAGGTGGTCGCGGCGCAGAGGAGGCCGAGGCCGAGCAGGGTGAGCGGCCGGACCCGGATCGACCGCCGCAGCTCCTGGGGGCCTCTCGCCGCCATTCGCAGAGCACAGGCCGATCCGGCGACGAGGCCACCGACGAAGCCCCCACCGGGCTGGTTGTGGCCGGCGAAGAGCAGGTAGATCGACACCACCAACAAGACGTGGAACTCGCCCCGGACGATGACGTCGAGGATGAGCGAGCGCCGCTCCATCTCGGGGTCGACGACGGGCCGGCGGCTCATGCCGTCACCTCGGCGGGCACGGCCTCGGCCTCGGCGGGATCGCCGTCGGGGCCGTCATCGGGGTCCTCGTCGACGTCGTCGTCACCACTGTCGCGACGCCGGCGGCCGACCACCACCATCGACCACACGCCGAGGGCGGCCACCACCAGCACGGTGATCTCACCCAGCGTGTCGAAGCCGCGGAAGTCGACCACGATCACGTTGACCACGTTGTGACCGTGGGCCTCCGGGAGGGACCGGGCGATGTACTCCTCGGAGACGGTGATGTCCCCCGTCTCGGTCTCCCCGTGCTCGAGCGCGGGATAGGCCTCGGTGCCGGCGAGGGACGCGTCGGGCGTCGGGGTGCCCGAGATCGAGCCGGCGGTCACCGTGAAGTAGAAGACGAACACCGCCACCGCGGTTCCGATCAGGGCGGGGAGCACCTTCCGGGCGGGCACGACCGTCGGCGAGAAGCCGTCGGGCAGGTGGCGCAGCACGAGCACGAAGGCCACCGTGCCCAGCGTCTCGATCAGCAACTGGGTGAGGGCGAGGTCGGGAGCACCCTGCACGATGAAGAGGGCGGCCATGCCGTAGCCGACGGCGCTGAGCAGGAGCACGGCGGCGAACCGGCGGCGACTCACCGCCGCGGCGAGGGCAGCGGTGATCATGATCGCCCCGATCACCAGCTGGATCGGCGAGTCCACCCAGTTGGGCCACACCTCGGGGCCGCCCGACACCACCAGAGGGATGCCCGGAACCACGACGAGGGTGACCAACAGGACCGACAGGTAGACCGGCAGCGAGCCGCTCTGGACGACCGCGGTGACGCGGTCCGAGGTGCCCAGGAGGCCCTTGATGGCCCGTTCGTAGACGCTGAGCGCGCTGGGGACGTGGGGCACCGACGACTGCCAGCGTTCGACCCGGACCCGGGCCAGGAACAGCACCACGCCGCCCCCGATGACCAGGGCGGACAGGCCGAGGGGCACCGTGAGGCCGTGCCACAGGCTGAGGTGTGGGGCCTCGCCCTCGTAGCCGAACGCCTCCCACGCGTCGTCGACGAGCGGCGCGAGGAGGGCGGGGACGAGACCGAGCAGCAGGCTGAGACCGGCGAAGACGACGGGCGCGGTGGCGAAGGGGCGCGACGGGTGCGGCGCCTCGGCTCCGACCTGGGCCCGCTCGAGGCCGTGGTGGGTGTCGGCCCGACCGAACGCCCCCCACACGAACCGGGCGCTGTAGGCCACGGTGAACATCGACCCCACCACCACGACGGTGAGCAGCACCGCCGGACCGGGGGTGCCCTCGCCGAGCAGGCCGTCGAGGGCCAGCTCCTTGGCGATGAACCCGAGCAGGGGCGGGATCCCGGCCATCGACGCCGCCGCGAGGGTGGCGCCGGCGGCGACGACGGGCCACCGTCGGCCCAGTCCGGTCAGCGACCGCAGGTCACGGGTGTGGGTCTGGTGGTCGACGATGCCGACGGTGAGGAACAGCGCCGACTTGAACAGGGCGTGGGCCACCAGCAGCACGCAACCGGCGAAGGCGAGCTCCGAGGTGCCCGCCCCGAAGAGGATCATCAGGAACCCGAGCTGGCTGATGGTGCCGTAGGCGAGCAGCAGCTTCAGGTCGGTCTGGCGCATCGACCGGTACCCACCGAGCAACATGCTGGCGCACCCCGCCCCCAGGACCATCCACCGCCAGGGACCGACCATGGCGAAGGCGGGAGCGAAGCGGCCCACGAGGTAGACGCCGGCCTTCACCATGGTCGCCGAGTGGAGGTAGGCGCTGATCGGGGTGGGAGCCGCCATGGCGCCCGGGAGCCAGGCGTGGAACGGCACCTGGGCCGACTTGGTGAGGGCGCCCACCAGCATCAGGGCGACGCCCACCGCGACCGTCGTGCCCGTCGGCGGGGAGGCCAGGATCGCCGACACCGAGTAGGTGCCGGCGGCCTGCCCGATCAGGATGAACCCGGCGAGCATGGCCAGGCCGCCGCCGCCGGTGACCAACAGCGCGTGCAGGGCGGCCGCCCGGGCGCCGGCCTTCGTGTCGTCGGTACCGATCAACAGGAACGACGTGATCGACGTCAGCTCCCAGAAGGTGAACAGCAACAGGAGGTTGTCGGCCAGCACCAACCCGAGCATCGAGCCGGCGAAGAGGGTGAGCACCGCTGCCGTGCGCGGCACTTCGGGGCCGTCGCGGAAGTAGCTGGCGGCATACACGAACACGCCGAGGCCGATGACCGCCACCAGCAGCACCATGAGCATCGAGAACCAGTCGAGGCGGAGATCGATGTACAGCCCGAGACCGCTCACCCACTGGTGCGACTCCTGCAGCACCCGGCCGTCGTCGAGCTGCCCGGCGGCCCAGATCGCCCAGCCGATCGTCCACAGCGGCGCCAGCGCGGCCACGTAGAACACCCGGGGGCCGAGGCCGCGCCCGAGGACCGCCACCGCGGCCGCCACCACCACGTAGACCAGGATGGTCAGCAGCAGGGTGCCATCCCCTTCCGGTCGCGCCGGCTCGGAGCCGCCGCGAGGGCGCCCGGCCCGTCGTGAAGCCCACGTCGACCGACCGGCGGCGGGCACCGAACGGCGTTCGATTGGCGAAGGAGAGGAGTGATCACAGCTGGCCTTGGTCGGGGTGACCGTGGTCTAGCCGACGAGAATGATCCGGCTGTTACTCGAATATGACTCCTGTATTACACGCGCGGCTCACCGTCGTCCCGGCCCGGGTCGCCGCCGGGCGCCTCCCGCCGACCGGCCGCCGCGTCCGATCGGTAGACCACCAGGCGCACCGTCGTCCCGTCGCCGGTCACCCGGATCTCGGCCTCGTCGGTCAACTGGCGCATGATGGGGATGCCGAGGCCCCGCTCGAACTCGAGGCGGTCGGGGGCGACGGCGTCGGGGACCTCGGGCACCGCGTGAGGATCGAAGCCCCCGCCCTGGTCCCGCACCTCGACCTCGATGCGGTCACCCTCGACGTCGAGCGAGCAGCGCACGACGATCCGCTCGACGCCCTCGAGGGCGGCGTGAGCCTCCACCGCGTTGGTCGTGGCCTCGGACACGGCCAGACGCAGGTCGTCGATGCGCTCGGTCCGGAACCGGGGCTCGACGGCGGCGGCGGCGGCGACGACCTGGCGGACGAGCGACAGGTACTCGGGCCGGGCCGGGATGTCGATCTCGATCTGACCCACGTCACCCGCCCCGGACGGTCTCGAGGGCGGCCGCCAGTGAGTCGTGCAGCGGCAGGATCTCGACCACCCGGGTGACGGTGAAGACCCGACGGACCTGGTCCTCGGCGCCGACGAGGGCCAACTCGCCGTCCAGGGTGCGCACCCGCTTGAGCCCACCGAGGAGAACACCGAGCCCGGTGGAGTCGAGGAAGTCCACGGCGGAGATGTCGACCACGACGCGGGGCGGGGCGACGGCCTCGGCCGCGGCACTGACGAGGGCCTGGCGCAGCCGGGGGGCGGTGGCCACGTCGACGTCGCCCATCACGGCCACGACCGTCACCTCACCGTGCCTGGTGACGTCGACGTCGAAGATCATCGGGCCCTCCCCTCGGCGACCGCGCCACGGGTCACGTGACCCGAGGTGGAGAGTACTGGCCGGGACGGCACGGCCGACTCGAACGACACGCGTGTCGTTTGTCGCACCCGCGCCGTACCATCGCGGACGATGGCTCTCCCCGCTGAGCCCGGTCTCGCCGACTTCTTCGTGTCCCTCGGCGCCGATCCGCGCCTCGTCCACGTCGAACACCTGCCGCCCCGGGCGGCGCGCTACGCCGACCTCGCCCGCCCGCTCCCGGACGGGGTCAGCGCCCGTCTGGGCGTCGAGCGCCTGTGGAGCCACCAGGCCGAGGCCATCGACCACCTCCGCGACGGACGCTCCGTCGCCGTGGCCACGGGTACCGCCTCGGGGAAGTCGCTGTGCTTCCAGGCGCCCATCGCCGAGGCGGTCCTCGCCGGGCTCCGACCGGCCACCTCGCTGCTGCTCTTCCCCACCAAGGCTCTGGCCCAGGACCAGCTCCGGGCCATCGCCGGGCTCGAGATCCCCGGGCTGGTCGCCTCCACCTACGACGGCGACTGCACCCCCGAGGAGCGCACCTGGGTGCGGGCCAACGCCAACGTGGTGTTGACCAACCCGGAGATGCTCCACGTGGGCCTGCTCCCCCACCACGCCCGCTGGGCCACCTTCTTCCTTCGCCTGCGCTATGTCGTCATCGACGAGCTGCACACGCTGCGGGGCATCTTCGGCAGCCACGTCGCCCACCTGCTGCGGCGCCTGCGCCGGATCTGCGCCCACTACGGATCCGAGCCCACCTTCGTCTTCACCTCGGCCACCATCGGCGAGCCGGCCCGCCTGGCGTCGGAGCTGTGCGGGCTCCCGGTGCAGGAGGTCACCGACGACGGCTCACCTCGCGGCGAGCGCCTCTTCGCCCTGTGGAACCCCGCCGGCGCGGACGAGGAGGGTGGGCGCTCCACCTCGTCGGCACGCGATACCGCCGAGCTCATGTCCGCGCTGGTCGGGCAGGGCCACCGCACCATCGCCTTCTGCCGCAGCCGCAAGGGCACCGAGCTCGTCGCCGCCGACGTGCGTCGACGGCTGCGCAGCGATCTGGCCGACTCGGTGCGCCCCTACCGGGGCGGCTACCTCACCGCCGAGCGGCGCGAGATCGAACGCAAGCTGTTCAACGGCAGCCTCCGGGGCGTGGTCGCCACCACTGCCCTCGAGCTCGGCATCGACGTCGGCGGCCTCGACGCCTGCGTGCTCAACGGGTTTCCCGGCACCATCGCCTCCATGTGGCAACAGGCGGGGCGCGCCGGGCGGGAGGCCCAGACCTCGGTGGCCGCGCTGGTGGCGGGCGACGACCAGCTCGACCAGTGGTTCATGCACCACCCCCGGGAGCTGTTCACCCGACCGCCCGAGCCCGCGGTGGTGAACCCGTCCAACCCCCACGTGCTGCTCCGCCACCTCACCTGCGCGGCCTACGAGCTCCCCCTCACGCCACGCGACGAGCAGTGGTGGCCCGACCTGCTGGACGATGGCGTACGCACCCTGGTGCTCGACGACCGGCTCAAGGTGCGTCCCGCCTCGCACCGGCGGGGGGTCCAGGCGGTGTGGGCGGGTCGGGGCTGGCCCGCCCGCGGGGTGGGCCTGCGCAACGCCGGCGACGACGAGTTCCGCATCGCCCAGCCCGACGGCACCCTCGTGGGCACGGTCGACGGATCGCGAGCGCTCCGCCTGGTCCACCCGGGCGCGGTCTACCTGCACCAGGGACGCGTGTGGCGGGTGGCCGACCTCGACCTCGACGACCGCGTCGCCCTGGTGGAGCCAGCCGACGGCGGTGAGTACACCCAGCCCCGGAGCGCCACCGAGATCGCCATCCTCGACACCGAGCAGAGCCAGTCGATCGGCGGAGCCGACCTGGGGCTGGGGCCGGTACGGGTGCGGTCCCAGCTCATCGGCTACCGGCGCTTCGACACCTTCACCGGCGAGCAGCTCGGCCACCACGACCTCGACCTCCCCCCCAGCGAGCTCGTCACCCGGGCCTTCTGGTACGCGGTCCCCGCGTCCGTGTTGCTCGACGCCGGACTCGACGCCGCCCGCATCCCCGGCGCGCTGCACGCCGCCGAGCACGCCGCCATCGGCATCCTGCCGCTCTTCACGATCTGCGATCGCTGGGACGTCGGGGGGGTGTCCACGCCGATGTTGGCCGAGACGGGCACCGCCACCATCGTGATCTACGACGGCTACCCCGGCGGCGCCGGCGTGGCCGAACTGGGCTTCGCGTCGGCGGACCGCCACCTCCTGGCCACCCTCGACGTCGTCGAGTCGTGCACCTGCACCGACGGGTGCCCGTCGTGTGTGCAGTCGCCCAAGTGCGGCAACGGCAACGAGCCGCTCGACAAGCCGGGCGCGGCGGCCCTGATCCGGTCGATCCTCGGGTTCGCGCCTCAGCCGGCGGCGACCTCGTCGGTCTCCACCAGCATCACCGCCCTGCCGGTCACCCCCACGTCGGGGAGCAGCAGACCCACGAGCGGAACGTCGGTCGGGCTGTCGTAGCGGACCTCGACCCGCACCCTTCGACCACCGTCCACCAGATCGGTGCGGACGTGCAGGCGGGTGACCGCCAGATCGGCCGAGCCCACCACCGCACGGTACGCCGCGCCGGCCCGATCGCCATCGGACACGGAGGCGGCCCGGGCCCCTTCGCGCGCCGCGTGGGCCACGAGGAGGTCGTCACGGACGACCAGACCCACCTGGAGCACCACGAGGAGCAGCAGAGCGACGAGGGGGAGGACGAGGGCCGCCTCCACGGTGGCCTGCCCAGCGTCCCCCCGCCTCGTCCGGGTCACTTCACCCGCCCGATCACGTTGTTCATCACCGCGTCGAACAGCTTGGCCACGGCGCCGGACTTGGTGGCCCAGCCGAGGAGCAGGAGGGCGATGCCGGCGGCGCCCAACAGGACAAGGGCGTACTCGGCGGTGGTCTGGCCTCCGTCGCCGCGCCGGCGAGCGATGCGGGGCGGGGGTTCGGTGCACAGGTGGGTCAGGGCGAGCAGCAGCGCGAACTGAGCGCGCCGGTAGAGGTTGGTCATGGGTGTCTCCTCGTTGGAGGGGTCGGTGGGGGAAGTGCCGGCCTCAGAGCTGCAGCGAGCGCAGCGAGGCGATGAGGAGCGGGACGACGGCCAACAGGCCGAAGGCGGGGAGCACGCACACCACCAACGGGAGCAGGAGCTGCACCGGGAGTCGGCGGGCCTGCTCCTCGGCCCGTCGACGGCGGATCAGCCGGGCGTCGGCTGCCACCCGTTGGAGGGCATCACCGAGTGGGGTGCCGTAGCGGGCGGCGCTGCGCAGGGCGCCGACCAGGGGCAACAGCGGGTCGCCGAGCGGGTCGAGGGCATCGAGGGCGTCGCCCAACCGGACACCCACGCCCACGCGACGGCGCACCTCCACCAGCGCATCGCCCAGCGGGGCGTCGACCCGCGGGGCGACCTCCTCCACCGCCTGGTGCACGGAGAGTCCGGCCCCGATGGCGAGGCGGAAGAGGTCGACCGCATCGGGGAGGCCGTCCCGGACCGAGCGGTCGTGCTGGAAGGCCCGGCGACGACGACGCAGGATCGGCAGGGTCCAGGTGGCGGCCGTGGCGGGCAGGACCAGCACCGGCGACGCCGCCAGCCCGAACGCGACGCCCACGATGAGGGCGGTCCCGAGCTGCCCGTCGGCCTGCGGATCGGCGGGACGCCGGCCCCATCGCCGTACCGGCGCGCCCACGCGGCACGCCAGCCGTCTCCCCGTGGTGGCCAGCGCCGGCAACGGGGTCTGAGGATCGGGCCGCCGGTGACCCAGACCCACTCTCTCCAGCTGGTGGAGGCGGCGACCGATGCGGACGTCCGTCCACGGGTGGCGGGGCCCGAGGGCCACGACGACGGCCCCCACCACGAGAGCGGCGACGACGAGGGCGGGGGTCACCGGACCCGCCCGATCAACCGCGCCATCCACCACGCGCCCAGGGCGTCGAGGAGGAGGCCTCCGGCGATGCAGGCCCAACCGACGGGGCTGGCCGTCAGGACCGACGCCACCCGGCGATCCGCGGTGGCAGCCAGCAGCGAGAACACGATGGGCGCCACCACCAGCAGGGCGGCCGACGCCCGAGCCTGGGAGGAGAGTGCGCCCACCTCGCGCTCGACCGCGATGCGGTCGCGGACTGTCTCGCCGACGCCGTCGAGCACCACGGCGACGGCGCCTCCGGCATCGGCGGCCAGCACCAGGGCGGCGGCGACCAGGCGGTGAGCGGCGGTGGGCGTGGCCGCCGCCCACGTCCCCACCGCAGGACCGAACGGAGCACCGTGATCCAGCTCGTGGCGCAGGGTCACGGTGGCGGCGTCGGTGCGCGACCCGACTGCGGCGTGCACCGCGGCGCGCAGGTTGGCGCCGGAGCGGAGGTGGCGGGTGATCTGGTCGAGCAGAGCCGGGAGCTCTCGATCGGCCCGCCGCCACCGGTGATGGCGCCCCTGGTGGCGCAGCCAACCGAGACCACCTCGGACCGGACGGCTCCGCAAGACTCGCGCGCCGAGCTCCTGCCCCCACGAAGGTGACGTCGACGGCGGGGCGATGGAGGCGAGGCGGCGGCGGGTGGCCGAGGCGTGAGGCATGGTCGCCAGTCCCCGGACGGCGACCACGAGGACCACCACCGAGGCCGCGGTGAGCACTCCGACGGCGATCGTCACGGCGAGCTCACCGGCCCCAACCACTCCGCCCGAGGCGGCCCCACCCCCGACGCTCGGGGCGAGCGGCACGGGAAGTCGACCAGGTGGCCGTCGTCGTCGGTCAGGGACCGGGCGACCACCGGTTCGTGGGGCTCACCCCTCGGATCGACCTCGCACACCGCGGTGACCCGCCGGCCGCCGTCAGGACGGCGGGCGATCTGCACCACCAGGTCGATCGCCGACCGCACCTGTTCGCGCACCGCCGCCAGCGGAAGGGCCACGTCGCCCATGAGCACGAGGGTCTCGAGTCGACGCAGGGCGTCCCCCGGCGAGTTGGCGTGACAGGTCGACAAGGAGCCTTCGTGGCCGGTGTTCATGGCCTGCAACATGTCGAGGGCCTCTCCCGAGCGCACCTCGCCGACGACGATGCGGTCGGGTCGCATGCGCAGGCTGTTGCGCACCAGATCACGGATGCGGACCTCGCCCGCCCCCTCGGCACTGGCCGGGCGGGCCTCGAGGCGCACGACGTGGCGGCCAGGTAGGCGCAGCTCGGCCGCGTCCTCGATGGTGACCACCCGCTCCGACGGTGGGATGGCGGTGGCCAGTGCGTTGAGCAGGGTCGTCTTGCCCGCGCCGGCTCCCCCGCAGACGATGATGTTGGCCCGCGACCGCACCGCCCACGCCAGCAGCGCAGCGGTGCCGCCCACGGCGACGTCGGCCAGCTCGATCCGGCGGGCCCCGAAGCGGCGGATGGTCAGGCACGGACCGTCGACGGCCAGCGGCGGGACCACGGCGTTGACCCGGGAGCCGTCGGGGAGACGGGCGTCGACGAGCGGGGTGGCGCGGTCGACGTGGAGGCCGAGCGGAGCCACCACCCGCTCGATCAGGGCCAGCGCCACGTCCTCCGTGACGACCACGTCGGTGCACTCCAGCAGGCCGTGGCGCTCGATCCAGACCTCGCCGCCGCCGTTGAGCATCACCTCGTCGACCTCGGGATCGGCCAGGAGCGGTTCGAGGGGACCCAGGCCCTCGACGCGAGCCCGGACCTGCTCGACGACCCTGTCGATCTCGGCTGACCCGAGAAGCGGGTCACGAGCTCGGGTCAGGGTGCGCAACCGCTCTCCCCGAGGCCCGGAGGACGGCGGAGGCGCTCCCTGGCGGAGCAGGCCGCGATGGAGCTCACCCACCAGCTCGCTCGTGCGGTCCGGATCGGCGCCGTCCGGCCCTGCCCCGCGATCAGGCCGCATGGCGCAGCGCCCGCTCGAAGGTGCGGGGCAGCTTGGCCCGGAACCGCCCGGAGTCGATCGCCCGGCCCACGGCGGCGTCGAACGGGACGTCGGCCACCACGGGAGCTCCGAGGATCGTCTCTACGGCGTGGCGGCCGTATCCCCGACCCTCCTCGTTCACCAGCACCACCCCGGCCGGGCGCAGGGCCACGGCCGACGCCCGGCGCAACGCGAGGAAGCACGGGCGGATGACGAGGAGCGAGTGGGTGGCGGTCCCCGCCATGATCCGCCGCACGATCTGCTCGCCGGTCTCGACCCCGACAGGGCCGATCTGACCGGCGTCGACGACCACCGGGCGCGGATCGCCGGCCAACAGGGCGGCCAGGACCTCGACTCGATCCAGGTCGGTCGGCTCCCCGGACCCACGGGGGATCAGTTGCATCCCCCGGCCGAGCGGGATCTCGAGGCGGGCCAGCGCGTCGGCGGGGACGTCGACCCCTGCCGCGAGCCAGTCGGATATCCCCGGCCCCGGCGGCTCGGCCACGCCGAGCAGCGCCGGTAGATCACCAGCCAGGTCGACGACGAGCACGCCGCGGGGCTCCCGCTCGGCGAGCACCATGGCCAGCCCGGCGGCGACGGTGGTGGTTCCGGATCCGCCCTTGGCAGACCAACACGACACGAGCATGTGACCATCCCGGTGCGTTCAGCGATGACGACCCGGGGAAGGTGGGGCGACCGTAGGACGGTCGGCGACGACGGTCAAGGGTCCGACACCCAGGGCCGTCGCCACCACCCGTATGCTCGACCCACCATGGAGGCCGCTTTCTTCGACCTCGACAAGACCGTGATCGCCAAGGCATCGATGGTCGCGTTCGGGCGGCCGCTGCGCCGAGCCGGCTTCATCAACCGCCGGGTCATGGCCCGCGCGGTGTGGAGCGGCCTGATCTTCCACTACTTCGGCGCCGGCGACGAACGCATGCGCAAGTTCAGGGAGTCGGCGCTGCGGATCACCCGAGGATGGGACCGCGCCGTGATCGCCACGCTCGTGCGCGAGACGCTCACCGACGTGATCGATCCCATCGTGTACGCCGAGGCCCTGAGCCTCATCCGTGAGCACCAGGCCGCCGGACGGCGCGTGTACCTGGTCTCCGCCTCACCGGCCGAGATCGTGGCACCCCTCGGGGACTACCTCGGCGTGGACGAGGTCATCGCCAGCCGGGCCGAGATCGACGTCGACGGGCGCTACACCGGCGATGTCGAGTTCTACGCCTACGGGCCCTACAAGGCCGAAGCCGTCGCCCTCGCCGCCGTCGCCCACGACATCGACCTCAGCCGCAGCTACGCCTACTCGGACTCGATGACCGACGAACCGCTGTTGCGATCGGTCGGCCACCCGTTCGCGGTGAACCCCGACCGCGAGCTCGCCCGCCTGGCGCGCGCCGAGGGGTGGCCGGTCCTGTTGTTCCGCCACGGGGTCCCGTTGCGCGAGCGCGTGGCGCTCCCGCCTCCGGGACGCGTCGCCGCGGGCGCCGCCGTCGCAGGGGGCGCGGCGACGGGACTGGTGATCGGGTGGTGGATCGTCAGCCGACGCCGTCGCCGACGCCGCTGAGATCAGGCGTCCTGGAGCTTCTTCACCGCGAATGCAGCGAGGGCGACCACGACGATGAGCACGAGCAGCTTCTTCATGCCGTCACTCTAGGGCGCCGTCCCCATCCCGGCGAGCAGGTCGCCGGGGTGCGGCGACCGGGCCCACGCGGCGGTAGCGTCGGCGGCCGACGAGGGAGGACACGACCATGGCCCGAGAAGCACGAGCAGTGATCGCCCGATCCGCGGGGGCGCCGGTCACCGTCGAGACGATCCTGGTACCGGACCCCGGTCCGGGTGAGGCCCTCGTGAGGGTCCAGGCGTGCGGCGTCTGCCACACCGACCTCCACTACCGGGAGGGAGCCATCGGGGACGAGTTCCCCTACCTGCTGGGCCACGAGGCGGCCGGCATCGTCGAGGCCGTCGGGCCCGACGTCGTGGGCGTGACACCGGGCGACTTCGTGATCCTGAACTGGCGGGCCGTGTGCGGTACCTGCCGGGCCTGTCGCCGCGGCGAGCCGCAGTACTGCTTCGCCACCTTCAACGCCACCCAGAAGATGACGCTTGCCGACGGCACCGAGCTGTCCCCGGCCCTCGGGATCGGCGCCTTCGCCGACTACACGCTGGTCGCCGCTGGTCAGTGCACTCCCGTCGATCCGGCGGCCCGGCCCGAAGCGGCCGGCCTCCTCGGTTGCGGCGTGACCGCCGGGTTGGGCGCCGCCATGTTCACCGGAAAGGTCGGGGCGGGCGACAGCGTGGCCGTCTTCGGCTGCGGAGGGGTGGGCGATGCCGCCATCGCCGGGGCCCGCCTGGCCGGGGCGACCAAGGTCATCGCCGTCGACCTCGACGCCGGCAAGCTCGAATGGGCCCGTTCCTTCGGCGCCACCCACACCGTCGACGCCTCCACCACCGACCCGGTGGAGGCCATCCGGGAGCTCACCGACGGCAACGGCGCCGACGTGTGCATCGAGGCCGTCGGGAACCCCAAGGTCTTCGAGCAGGCGTTCTTCGCCCGTGACCTGGCCGGCACCGTCGTCCAGGTCGGCGTGCCCTCGCCCGACATGAAGATCGAGCTGCCGATGATCGAGTTCTTCGGCCGGGGCGGCGCTCTCAAGCCGAGCTGGTACGGGGACTGCCTGCCCTCACGGGACTTCCCCATGTTCATCGACCTGTACCTGCAGGGGCGCCTCGACCTCGACCGGTTCGTGAGCGAGACCATCGGCATCGACGGGGTCGAGGACGCCTTCCACCGCATGGAGAAGGGCGAGGTCCTGCGCTCCGTGGTCCTGGTGGAGCAGCCGTGATCGATCACGTCGTCACGTCGGGCACCTTCACCCTCGACGGACAGAGCTTCGACGTCGACAACAACATCTGGCTGGTCGGCGACGACCAGGAGGTGCTGGTGATCGATGCCGCCCACGACCACCGCCCGATCGTCGACGCCGTCGCCGGACGCCGGGTGAAGGCCGTGGTCGCCACCCACGGCCACAACGACCACATCAACGTGGCCGCTGCGCTGGCCGACGCCGTCGGCGCGCCCATCGTGATCCATCCCGACGATCTCATGCTGTGGAGCGTCGTCAACCCCGACCGTGAGCCCGACGGACTCCTGCACGACGGCGACGTCCTCACCGCCGGCG
Organism: uncultured Actinomycetes bacterium; assembly: GCA_963793025.1. Lineage (GTDB taxonomy): Bacteria > Actinomycetota > Acidimicrobiia > Acidimicrobiales > Acidimicrobilacustridaceae > CAWBYL01. The sequence goes on along the minus strand of CAWBYL010000002.1, from coordinate 189,552 downwards.
GCGTCTCCCTGACCGTCCTGCACACCCCGGGCCACTCACCGGGCGGGTGCTGCCTCTACGACGCCGACGACCGCGTCGTGTTCAGCGGAGACACCCTCTTCAACGGCGGCCCCGGCGCCACCGGACGCACCTACAGCGACGAGGCGACCATCGTCCGCTCGATCAACGAGCGCCTCTTCGCCCTGCCCGACGACACGGTCGTGCACACCGGGCACGGTGCCTCGACGACCATCGGCGCCGAACGGGCCAACGTGCCCGCCGCCGGGAGCTGACCGGCGGACCTCAAGCCCATCCGTTCAGGCGGGACCGGCCGGCGTCACCAGATCCGGGCTGTCCCGAGGATGGACGACCCGTCGGGCGCCCCCGGCCCGCTTGGCCGCGTACATGGCGGCGTCGGCCCGCCGGAGCAGGTCGTCGGCGTCACCCTGACCAGCGGCGGGGCTGGCCACGCCGATGCTGATGGCGACCGAGAAGGGGTGCCCGCCCACGACCAGCGGACGACTCAGCTCCTCGAGGACCCGATCGGCCACCGCCACGGCCAGCGCCGGCGCGCCTTCGCCGTCGATGAGCACCGCGAACTCGTCACCACCGAGGCGGGCGACCGTGTCCTGCACCCGCACGCTGTCGGCCAGTCGGGCCGCCACCGCCTTGAGCACCCGATCGCCGTCGGCGTGGCCGAAGTGATCGTTGACCCCTTTGAACCCGTCGAGGTCGCAGTAGAGGACAGCGGTGTCGGAGGGGTGACGGCGACGGAGCGCCTGTTCCAGGCGATCGAGGAACAGGGCCCGGTTGGCCAGCCCGGTGAGGGGGTCGGTGAAGGCACGGTGCTCGAGGTCGGACTGGACCTGACGGCGGGCGGTGACGTCGTGGAGGTTGACGACGAGGCCTCGCACCGCCGGCTCGTGCAGGAGGTTGGTCGTCCGCATCTCGAGCCAGCCCTCGCCCTGGCGGGTGCGGTAGGACAGCTCCCCGGTGATCACCTCACCCGGCGCGGCGAAGGCGCGGGCGAGCATGGCGTGCATCTGGTCCTGGTCGAGGGTCGGAACCGCTTCCGCCGGGTGGTGGCCAACCAGCAGCGCGGGCTCGATGTGCAGCACGTCGCGCACCGCCGGCGACGCGTCACAGACGATGCACTCGTCGTCGAGCACGAGCAGCGCCTCCGATGCGTGCTCGACGAGTGACCGGAAGTAGCGCTCGCGATCGAGCAGGGCCCGACGAGCCTCCAGCTCCCCACGGGCCAGATCGGAGAACCGCACGAGCACCAGGACCACGAGTGCGGCGGCCGCCACCAGGGCCACGATCACGTCGTCCGTCCCGAGGGCGCCGTCGATGCCACTCACCGCCAGGCTCACCACGGGGGCCAACAGCACGAGCCCCGACATGGCCAGGCGGGGGATCGACATGGAGGTGCTCTCGAGCTGGGCGCGACGTCCCCCGGTCGGTGGGGCGGCGGCGCGGGGATGGAGGGCCGCCAGGAGGAAGAGCCCGTAGGACACCAGCCAGAGGTCGTCGAGCCAGTCGAGCGAACCCTGCCCGAGGGTGCCGTGATCCACGCGCACCGTGTAGACGAGGTCGGCGACGAGCAGCATCAGCGATCCGGCCACCAGGAGCCGGGCCGTCACCGAACCTCGACCCCTCCCCAGCAGGAGCCAACAGAGCATGGCCACCACGACGACGTCGAAGACGGGGTAGGACCCGCTCACGACTCGTCCGATCGCGGTGACGTCGTCCGAGGTGAAGCGCGGCTGGATGAGGGGTTGCCAGACCAAGATCCCGGCCGCGACACCCACGCTCACGGCGTCGATGAGCGCCTCGCGGTCCCGCTCCCCGGCGTGGGCCCGCTTGAGACGGAAGGCCCCGACCACCATGGCCGCCGAACCGAGGAGGTAGGCGCCGTCGGCCGGGCTCACTCCGCTGTGGGTGAACCTCGTGGCGAAGGGCAGGGCGAAGAGGGCGTCACCGACGCCGAGGAGGAGCAGGCCGACCGCGAAGACCTGCCAGCCGGTGCGAGGTTCGAGCCTCCGCCCCCAGACCACGGCGGCGAAGCCGGCGGTGAGGAGCAACCCGCTCGAGGCGTACACGGCCTCGCCCATCGGCGTCTGGAGCGCGACGAGGGCGACCGCGTCCAGGGCCAGGACGGCCGCCACGCACCACCACCAGACTCGGAGGGCGCGGGCGGCATGAGTGGGTGTCGCCTCCATTGCTGTGGTCATCGGCGCGCCGCGCCCCGACCTTCACGCCCATCGGCCCCGGGAGCGAAGTTCGGTCCGAACGGCTCAGGGCCCGACGGCCCAGGGCCCAACGACCCATGGGCCGATTGGCGTCAGGACCCGCCGGCGCCGGGGGCGTCCGTGCCGGTGACCCACCGGTCGATCGTCACGATCCGGCAGGTGAAGTCGCCAGAGGGCGGAACCGGTATCGACGCCGACCAGTTGGTGGTGAGGTGGGACTCGACAGCCTCGACGGTGATCACCGTCGAACCGAGCTCCGCCCCCTGGGTGCCGGCCCCGCCGTCGCGGAACCTGAGAGCGACCCGGTAGTCCCCTGGGGTGTCGGTCCAGTTGGTGATCGTGCCCGAGGCCCGGATGCCACCGCTGCCGTCGACCTCGCAGGCGCCGAGTCGTATGTCGCGCTGAGGGGGATGGTCGACATCGGTGCTCGAGGTGCGAATGCCCGTCTCGTCGACGATCTTCTGACGCTCACGGGCCAGGTCGTCGACCTTGGTGCCCAGCCAGGTCCCGCCGAGCACCAGGGCCACGACGACGACGACCAGGGCGATCACAGCCAGGGCGGCCGCCGAGGTGGCGACGAGCAGGCAACCGCGCCGGCTCCACGTGGGCCGCGCCGCTCCGGGCGGCGGAGGTGGGGCCGAGCCGGGGGTCACTGACGGTGGAGGAGGGCCTCCGGGGGCCTCGTCCTCGGGGGTCTTGTCGTCTGCTTCGTCGATGGTCCCGCTCATCGCCGTGGGGGAGCGAGCCTCGGCAGGGTCAGACGGCGAGGAGGTCGCGAGCGCCGGTGTCGCTGCTCGGGTGCCGGAGCTTCGACATGGCCCGGGCCTCGATCTGACGGATGCGCTCACGGGTGAGGTTGAAGTGCTCTCCCACCTCTTCCAGCGTGCGGGGCTCACCGCGGTCGAGCCCGAAGCGCAGCTTCAGGATCTCGCGCTCGCGCTCGTCGAGCGGGGAGAGGAGGCGAGCGATCTCCTCGGGCAGCAGCGCGGTGGCGGCGACCTCGAACGGCGACTCCGCCGACCGGTCCTCGACCACGTCGCCGAGCTCGGCGTCGCCGTCTTCGCGGAGGGGCTCGGAGAGCGACAGCGGCTCGGCCGCGAACCGCAGGGCCTCGGTGACCTTGTCCTCGGGCATCTCCACCTCGGCGGAGAGCTCCGACAGGGTCGCCGGGCGGCCCAGCTTCAGCTCCAGGCGGGCCCGGGCCTTCTGCAGACGGGCGAGGGTGTCGCCGGCGTGGACGGGCAGCCGGATGGTGCGGCCGGTGTTGGCGATGCCGCGGGTGATGGCCTGGCGGATCCACCAGGTGGCGTAGGTCGAGAACTTGAAGCCCTTGCGCCAGTCGAACTTCTCGACGGCGTGCATCAGGCCCAGGTTGCCTTCCTGGATCAGGTCGAGGAGGGGCAGGCCCGAGGCCTGGTACTTCTTGGCGATGGAGACCACGAGGCGGAGGTTCGACTGCACGAACGTGCGCTCGGCGTCCTCTCCCTGGCGTACCGCACGCCGCAGCTCACGCTTGCGGGCCGGGGTGAGGTCGACGGCGGCGTCGAGATCGACACGGGCCGCGGCACCGCCCTCGATGGCCTGGGCGAGGCGGACCTCGTCGTCCTTCGTGAGCAACGGGTACTGCCCGATGTCGGTGAGGTAGAGGCGAACGAGATCTTCCTCGTCGCGTTCGACACGCTCCTTGGGCAAGACGCACCTCGTTGTGGAAGCTGGGAAGCAGCGACGCCGGCGGCCACGGATCGTGGCTACACAGGGTCCCCGCCGACGGGATGGGACTCTTGCGAGGATACCGGCCCGGTCAAGGGGCCCCACCCGAGACGCGAACACCGACGCTCCCGGGGCCGAGGATCCCGCCGGCGGAGGCGATCTGGAGATCGACGCGCGCCGCGGCCGAATGGCCCTCACCGAGGGCGTTCGGGGCGTCGGTGAGGACCTCGAGGAGGCGGGCGCCGGCGACCGCGTCGGCGAGCACGTCGGCCAGGGAGATCTCGAGCAGGCGGCGCACGGCCCCTTCCGAGATCGCCGGCGACCAGTCGAGATGGGCTCGCAGGGCGGTGGCCAGTCTCGGGAGCAGGACGCGGTAGGCCACCAGGAGCTTGGCCGCGGTGCGATCGGGCCCGCCGACGGTGCCGGGCAGCTCGGACATCACCTCGGCCAGCCCGGGCGGGGCCGTCACCAGCGCCTGGGCGCCGGGCGGGGCCGTCGGGAGCAGTTCGAACCACCGCTGCGCTCGCCACGCCGCGTGCTCGCCGTGCTCGGCCACCATCGCCTTGGCGTCGGGTTCGCCGATGTCGGCCACCCAGCTCCCGAGGACGGCGAACAGCTGCTGGTCCACCCAGCAGTAGGCCCCCAGTCGAGCAGCCACCCCATGGGCCGAGGTGGCGCCCTCCGGCGCTCGGGCCGACCAGGGCGCCCCGGCGACCGGGCCGCCACCGGTCCGGGTCATCGGGGGCGGCTCATGGGGCCGATGGGGCGGGATGCGAGCACCGGGCGAGGGTACCAACCGGTCAACGGCGGTAGCGGTTGACGATGGGCAGGCGGCGGTCCTTGCCGAAGCCCTTGGCCGTGACCCTGGGACCGGGTGGCGCCTGCCGGCGCTTGTACTCGGCCAGGTCGACCAGGCCGATGATGCGGTCGACGACGTCCTCGTCGAATCCGGCGGCGACGATGTCCTCGGCGGCGAGATCACCCTCGACGTACATGGCCAGGATGGGATCCAGCTCCTCGTAGGGGGGCAGGCTCTGGTCGTCGCGCTGGTCCGGGCGCAGTTCGGCCGACGGGGGCTTGAGCAGCACGGTCTCGGGGATGATCTCGCGACCCGCGGTGAGGTTGCGGTGGCGGCACAGGCGGTACACGAGCAGCTTCGAGACGTCCTTGATGACGGCGTAGCCACCGGCCGAGTCGCCGTAGAGCGTGGAGTAGCCCACCGACGACTCGCTCTTGTTGCTCGTGTTCAACAGGAGCCATCCGAGGCCGTTCGAGAGGGCCATGAGCAGCACCGCTCGGATGCGGCTCTGCATGTTCTCCTCGGTGAGCCCGGGAAGGGTCGTCCCGAACGACGGAGCCAGCATGTCGACCAGCGCCGCGTGCGCCGGTTCGATGGGGATCGTCCGGAACTCGATGCCGAGGTTGCGGGCCAGGTCCTCGGCGTCGGTGACGGAGTGGTCGCTCGAGTAGCGCGACGGGAGGAGGACGCCGTGCACGTGCTCGGGGCCGAGGGCCTCGGCGGCCACCGCCGCGACCAGGGCGGAGTCGATGCCCCCGGAGAGCCCGAGCACGACGTCACGGAACCCGTTCTTGCGCACGAAGTCCCGGGTGCCCAGCACGATCGCGCCCCAGACCTCCTCCTCTTCGGACAGGCCCGCCGCCACCCCCATCGGGGAGATCGGCGACCGTCTCGTCGGACCGGCACCGGCGTCGACCACGGTCAGGCCGATCGGTCGGTCGGCGGGAACCGGGACGTCGACGACGAAGAGCCCCTCGACGAACTGCGGAGCCCGAGCCAGGACCTCGCCATCAGCGGTGACGACCATCGAGTCACCGTCGAAGATCAACTCGTCCTGCCCGCCGACCTGGTTGACGTAGGCGAGGGCCACGCCCGACTCGCGGGCCCGAGCCCGGACCACCGCTTCTCGGGAGCGCGCCTTGTCGGCGTTGTAGGGAGAGGCGTTGATGTTGACCACGAGCGCGGCGCCACCCCGACCGAGCTCGGCGATGGGCCCGTCGCTCGTCCAGGCGTCCTCGCAGATGGAGATCCCGACCGGCACACCGTTCACCCGGAACAGCTCCATCGGGTCGGCCCCGGGAGCGAAGTACCGCTGCTCGTCGAAGACCGAGTAGTTGGGGAGCCGACGCTTGCGATAGCTGCCGAGGAGCTCGCCGCCGGCACACACGGCGGCGGCGTTGAAGATCACCGGCGGGAGCACCGGGGGCTCGGCACCGGTCTCCTCGCCCTCCCCCTCCTCCGGGGGCGCTTCCGTCGGAAGATGCGAGACCGTGTCCACGTACCCGACCACGGTGACGCAACGACCCGATCGGGACACGACCTCGCGCAGGGCGGCCACTCCGTCTCGAACGAAGCTCGGCCGCAACAGCAGATCCTCGGGTGGGTAGCCCGTGATGGCGAGCTCGGGCACGGCCAGGAGGTCGCATCGCTGGCTCTCGGCATCGGCCATGGCGGCGACGATGCGCTCGACGTTGCCCCGGAGGTCGCCCACCACCGGGTTCATCTGGGCGAGCGCCACGCGCAGGGTCGGCATGACCGCAGAATACGAGGACGCGGAGCGTTGAATAGCCTCCGGACGTGACGACCGCCGGTTTGCCACCCGCCCTCGCATCGCTCGTCGACCGCAGCGCGGCCCCCGTGGCGGTCCGCACCGCGGTGGACAACCTGGCCGACGCCGCGCCCGAGGTGATCGCCGCCGTGGCGAGCGACGCCGAGCTGGCAGACCGCATGGTGGCCGTCCTCGCCGCCAGCCGATCACTCACCCGGGTGGTGGACGCCCGACCCGACGCGGCCGTCGCCGTGCTCGCCCACCTCGACGATCGCCCGCCGGTCACCGACGGGTCTCCCGAGGAGCTGTCGGCGTGGCGGGACCTCGAGTTCCTCCGCATCGCCGCCCGGGATCTGTCCGGACGGGATCCCCTCGAGGCGGTGGCGGCCGACCTCGCCGGCCTCGGACGACAGGTGCTCGCCTCGGCCTGCGCCCTGGCCGAGGCCGCCGACCCCGACGGCGACGACATCGCGCTGAGCGTGCTCGGCATGGGCAAGCTCGGCGGCGCCGAGCTCAACTACTCGAGCGACATCGACGTCATGTTCGTGGGCGAGGGACCGCCCGGACGCCTCGATCGACGGGCTCGTGCCGTGATGGAGATCGCCCGGCGGTGCTTCCGGGTCGACGCCAACCTGCGCCCGGAAGGGCGTGACGGGCCGCTCGTGCGCACCCTCGACTCCTACGAGGCCTACTGGTCGCGATGGGCCGAGCCCTGGGAGTTCCAGGCCCTCCTGAAGGCCCGACCTGTCGCCGGCCATCTCCGCCTCGGGGACCGCTGGCTCGAGGCTGCCCAGCGGTGGCTGTGGAACCAGCCGTTCGACTCCGACGCCCTCCGCTCGCTGCGCACGATGAAGTCGCGGGCCGAGGCGGAGGTGTCCCGCAAGGGCCTGGAGGGTCGGGAGCTCAAGCGGGGACCGGGGGGGATCCGCGACATCGAGTTCACCGTGCAGCTGCTCCAGCTCGTCCACGGCCACCTCGATCCCGAGCTCCGGGGCCCGACCACCCTGTCGATGCTCGCCGAGCTGGCCACCGCCGGCTACGTCGACACCGAGGACGCCGAGCACCTCGCTGACGCGTACCGGCTGCTCCGGACCGTCGAGCACCGCCTCCAGCTGGTCGACGAGCAACAGGTCCACACCCTGCCCGTCGATCCGGTCGCGGTGGATCGCCTGGCTCGTGTCATGGGCCACCGCGACGACGCCACGGGCTCGGCCGGCGAGATCCTCGTCCGCCACCTCCGTCGGGCCCAGGCCACCGTGCGGGGCATCCACGAGCGCGTGTACTTCCGACCGCTGCTCGAGGCCTACGCCACCGCCGACGCGGCTGACGCCGCCATCAGTCCCGAAGCGGCGGCCACCCGCCTGACCGCATTCGGCTTCGTCGACGCCCGGCGGACCCAGGCTGCGGTCAAGGAGCTCACGCGTGGGCTGAACCGGTCCAGCCGGCTCATGCAGCAGCTCCTGCCACTCCTGCTCGACTGGCTGTCCCAGTCCCCCGACCCCGACCTCGGGCTGCTCGTGCTGCGCAACGTCCTCAGCGGCTCGGAGCGCTCCCGCCCGCTGGTGGTCACCTTCCGCGACTCCCCCGACGCCGCCCAGGCCCTGTGCTGCCTGCTCGGGACGAGCCGCCTGCTCGGCGACATCCTCACCCACAACCCCGATCTGGTGGCTCGGCTGCCCGACGCCGGCCGTCTCGTGATGCGCGACCGCGCGGCGTTGGTCGCCAGCGCCGAGGCGACCGTCACCATGCGCACCGGGGGCAGCGAACGCCAGCTCACCCTGCGCCGGTGGCAACAGCGCAACCTGCTCGGGGTCGCCGCCCGTGACGTCCAGGGCCAGGCCTCGGTGGGCCAGGTGGGCTCGGACCTCACCGTCCTGGCCGAGGCGACCCTCGACGCCGCACTGACCGCGGCCGAACCGACCATCCCGTTCGCTGTCATCGGCCTGGGTCGGCTGGGAGGAGCGGAGCTGGCCTACGGCAGCGACATCGACGTGATCTTCGTCCACGGCGGCGGACCCGACGCCACGACGGAGGCCCGCCGGGTCGCCACCGCCCTGACCCGGTTCGTCGGGGGAGCCACCCCGGCCGAACGCATCTACGAGGTCGACGCCAACCTGCGGCCCGAGGGGAAGAACGGCCCGCTCTCCCGCACGGTGCAGTCCTTCGATGCCTACTGGCGCGAGTACGCCCTCACCTGGGAGCGCCAGGCCATGACCCGGGCGCGGGTGGTGGCCGGCGACGAGGCCCTCGGGGCCGAACTGCTCGACACGCTCGAGCCGTACGTGTGGGGCCGCGGGCTGGACGGTGACGCCGTGCTCGACATCCGCCGGATGAAGGCCCGCATCGAGTCCGAGAGGATCCCGTCGGGCGAGGACCCGGACTTCCACCTGAAGCTCGGTCGCGGCTCGCTCTCCGACATCGAGTTCACCGCCCAGATGCTCCAACTCCAGTACGGGGTCCGCTCGACCGGCACCCTCGACGCCCTCCGGGCTCTCGCCGCCAGCGACGTGCTGGCCGCTGACGACGCCGACGTGCTCAGCGAGGCCTACGAGTTCTGCGAGCGGGTCCGCAACCGCTGGTTCCTGGTGAACAGCGCTCCGGGGAACTCGCTCCCCAGCCAGCCCGAGCAGCTGCTCTGGCTCGCCCGTTCGCTCGACACGAGCGGTCGCGAGCTGCGCGACCACTACCGACGGGTCACCCGGCGGGCCCGCCGCGTCGTCGAGCGGGTGTTCTACGGGCTCGACGGCCCGATCTGACGACGGCCGACCACCGGATGGGCCGCGGGCGGCGGCACCGGTCATGATGGTCCCGCGCACCACCGCCGATCGGGGGACCCACGTGGACGCCAGCACCATCCGCCAACAGCTCGACCATCCCGTCGTCGACGCCGACGGCCACATCGTCGAGTTCATCCCGCTCATCCGCGATCTCGTGGCCGACGAAGCGGGGGGCGCCGTCGCCGATCGGTTCGCGGCCATGTCGAACTCGGGGGCCGTGCGCCGCCAGCTCGACATCGACGCCCGTCGGGCCAACGGCGTGTCCCGGACCGGCTGGTGGGGGATCCCGGCGCGCAACACCCTCGACCGGGCCACCGCCATGCTCCCCCGTCTGCTCTACGAGCGCCTCGACGAGATCGGGATCGACGTGGCGGTGCTCTACCCCACCGTCGGGCTGTCGGTCATGGCCACCGACGACGACGAGCTGCGCCGGGCGCTGGCCCGGGCGTGCAACCGCTACTACGCCGACGCCTACGGGCCCTACAACGACCGCCTGATGCCGGTCGGTGTCATCCCGACCTACGACCCGCAGGAGGCCATCGCCGAGCTGGAGTTCGCGACCGGTGAGCTCGGCCTGCGGGGCTTCCTCTTCGGAGGGCTGGTGCTGCGCCCCGCCCCCGGCCACGACGGTGACCGGGCCGCCCGCTGGGTCGACGGTCTCGGCCTGGACAGCGCCCACGACTACGACCCGCTCTGGCAGCGCTGCCAGGAGCTCGGGGTCTCCCCCACCTTCCACTCCACCGGCATCGGGTTCGGCAGTCGCGTGTCGCCCACCAACTACGTGGCCAACCACATCGGCAACTTCGCCGCCGGGACCGAGGCGGTGTGCCGATCGCTCTTCTTCGGCGGGGCGATGACCCGCTTCCCCGATCTGCGCTTCGCCTTCCTGGAGGGCGGCGTGGCCTGGGCGTGCAACCTCATGTCCGACATCGTCGGCCACTACGAGAAGCGCAACCTCGAGGCGCTCTCCCACTACGACCCGGCCAACCTCGACCGCGGTCGGCTGGACGAGCTGTTCGGGCGCTACGCCGACCCCGAGTTCGCCAGTCGGTCGGGACGGATCGAGGAGACCCTCGGGTTCCTCTCCGACCCCGACGAGGACACCGCCACCCTCGACGAGTGGGCGCCCAGCGGCATCGGGTCGGTCTCCGACATCGTGCGCGTCTTCACCGAGCAGTGCTTCTTCGGCTGCGAGGCCGACGACCCGATGAACGCCATGGCCTTCGACACCCGGATCAACCCGGGAGGCGCGCTCCTCCGGGCCATGTTCGCCTCCGACATCGGCCACTGGGACGTGCCCGACTTCACCGGCGTCCTCCCCGAGGCCTGGGAGCTGTTCGACGACGGGTTCGTCGATGCCGACCAGTTCCGGGACTTCATGTTCGCCAACGTGGTGCGCCTCTTCACCGGCACCAACCCCGAGTTCTTCGCCGGCACCGTGGTCGAGGACGAGGTCCGCGCCCTCCTCGCCGCCACCGTCTGAATCGATCCGCCGGACCGGATCCCCCATCCGCCCGGGGAACCGGGTGGGGGCGTGCCGCCCTGCGGCCTCAGGTCGCGAGACCGCCGAGGGCGTCACCGAGGATCTTGAGACCGAGGATGACGAGGATCACCATCATGATCACGGCGTTGTGCGCAGCCATGAACTGACGGATCGCGGCCAGCGGTCGAGCCGCGGCGGAAGGCGCCACGACCGCGAAGGCGACCGCGCCGACCACGGTGACCGAGGCCAGGACCACGAACACCGCGATGGCGACAGCTGTGTCCGCGACGCTCTCCCCCGCCTGCGCGATCGACGCTGACGCGGCCACGGTGATGGCCAGGTTCTTGGGGTTGGCCGCCGAGAGAGCGAGCCCGAGCCCGATCGCCTTCGGCCAGGAGATCTCGCCGACCGATGCCATCCATTCCGGTAGCTCCGCGGGCTCGTCGTCGCGGGGCCGCTTGCGCCACTGCCGACCGGCCATGACCAGGAAGGCCCCACCGATGGCGACGCCCAGCCAGTTCACACCGGTCGCCGTCGCACTGTCGGGATTGCTGGCGTCGTGGGCCAGGACGACGACCACCGTGGCCGCCACCGACAGGCCCACCACCCAGCCCACCGCGAAGGCCGGCCCATTGGACCGGGCGCGTTGGCTCCCGAGCACGAGGATCACGGCGACGATCGGGATCGGGCTCAACGCCACCGCGGCGGCCGGAGCGAGGAGGTCACCGATCGTCTGGAGCAGCACGGACCGAGTCTGACAGCGCAACGATCCCGTCCCCCGGACCCGCCGGACGTGGTCCTCGACCTCGACCTCGACCTCGACCTCGACCTCGACCGCGATGGCGTCGGAGTCCGAGGCTCAGGACTGCAGCGGCCAGACCGGTCCTTCGGGACCGCAGGTGTCGAGCATCTGGCCCAGGGCGTCGCGCTCGCGGGTCGTGACGGTGAGGCCCCAGTCGGCCTTCACCCCCACCCAGCCGTCGGCGTAGGCGCACCACGAGTCGGTCCGGGGTGGGCGCCACTCGTCGGGGGTGGACGAGCCCTTCTCGGCGTTGGAGCGGCGCGACGAGACCACCAGTTCGGGCTGGTCGTTGGCGAAGGCCATCCGTCGGTCGACGTCCCACCGCCAGCCGCCCGACCGGAAGGCCTCGGCCAGCGGCACGAGGTGGTCGACGTCGACGTCGAGGGGCTCGACCGACTCGAGTCCGTCGTAGGGGGACACCCATCGGCCCGAGACGACCCGGCACCGCCGCCCGCTCGCCAGCGACGCCGGCGTGACCGACCAGGAGACCAGAGCCTGCTGGCGCGCGTCGCACCCGTCGCCGTCGACGTCCTCCCAGTGGGGCCAGTCGTCGCGTCGGTAGCGGCCGTCGGGTCGGGGGCGATCGTCGACGGTCAGCACGGCCAGGCGCTCCCGGGTCGAGAGCGACAGCTCGGGTCCCGACCGGCCCGACCCCGAACCCTGACAACCGGCGAAGAGGACCACCACCAGCACCAGGACGAGGGCGAGCCGTCTCCCTGCCGACGCTCGTGCCACGGCGGCCAGTCTGACAGGGCGGGCGCGGAGGGCCGACGGCCACCCGGCCGCGGCCCCGTCGCCAAACTACTGGACATAGTCCTCTATCTCGTCGTAGGGTGACCTCGGGGAAAGGACGGTGCAGCCCGCGAGTGCGGGTGCGGGGAGCGTCGCCGTCGCCACCCAGAACACGAGGAGCGCCTGATGACGTCCACCCAACCCTCCCGGCGTATCGAGTACGCCGGCTCGGTCCACGACGAACGCGAGATCGAAGCCGTCGTCGAAGTGCTCCGCGGTGGTCCCACCGCGCTGCGCATCGGCAAGAACGTCAAGGCCATGGAGCGCCGCGTCGCCGAGCTGTTCGCCAAGCGGCGGGGGGTGATGTGCAACTCCGGTAGCTCGGCGCTCTACCTCGCCATCGAGGCCCTCGGCCTGGACGCCGGGGACGAGGTCGTGACCGCCGCGGTCACCTTCTCCACCGACATCGCCCCCATGATCCGCAAGGGCATCGTCCCCGCGTTCGTCGACGTCACCCCGGACACCTTCCAGATCGACGTCGACGCCATCGAGGCCATGATCACCTCGAGGACGAAGGCCATCCTCACTCCCAACCTCATCGGCAACGCCCCCGACTGGGACGCCATCCGCACCATCGCCGACGGCCACGGGCTCAAGGTCGTCGAGGACTCCTGTGACGCCCTCGGACTGACCCTGCGGGGCACGCCGACCGGCGCGCGGGCCGACATCTCCCTGACCAGCTTCGCCCTCTCCCACATCATCACTGCCGCCGGCACCGGCGGAATGGTGTGCTTCGACGACGAGGCCATGGCCGACCAGGCCCTGCTCTTCCGGCGCTGGGGCCGTCGGTCGGAGCTGCAGATCTTCGGCTCGGAGAAGGGCAAGGGCCGCGACCGGTTCTTCAGCGCCATCGACGACGGTCTCGAGTACGACAACCTGTTCATCTTCGACGAGAACGGTTGGAACTTCGAGCCGTCCGAGCTGTCGGCCGCCTTCGGACTGGTCCAGCTCGACAAGCTGCCCGACAACATCGCCCGCCGGCAACGCAGCTTCGCTCTGACCAGCTCCCACTTCGCCCAGTGGCCGGAGCTTTTCACCCTGCCCCGCCTCACCGACGGCGTCGAGACGGGCTGGCACATGTTCCCCATCCTCATCAACGCCGACTCCGGGATCGTGCGGGCCGAGCTGCAGGGGTGGATGGAGAGCCACGGCATCGACACCCGCATGGTCTGGACCGGCAACGTCACCCGCCAGCCGATGTTGCGGGGCCAGGAGTTCCGGGTGCCCGAGGGCGGCCTCCCCAACGCCGACCGGGTCATGGAGTGGGGCCTCATCCTCCCCAACAACCACTCCCTGACCGACGACGACTGCGCCTACATCGGCGAGTGCGCCGAGGCCTTCCTGAACGAGAAAGGGCTCGTCTGATGGGCAACCGCTTCCGAGGTCGCCGCGCCGTCGTGACCGGATCCAGTCGCGGGATCGGCGCCGGCATCGCCGAGCGGCTCGCCGCCGAAGGGGCCGACGTGGTGCTCACCGCTCGCACCCTCGAACACCACGAGCACCTCGCGGGGAGCCTCAACGAGACCGCGGAGCGGCTGGCCCGGTACGGCACCAAGGTGGCCATCGTCGTGGCCGACCTCACCGATCCCGAAGATCGCCTCCGGGTGATCCCCGAGGCCGTCGACGCCCTCGGCGGTCCGGTGGAGATCCTGGTGAACAACGCGGCGGCGTCCATCCAGAAGCCGCTCACCGGGTTCTCGGTGAAGCGCCGCAACATCATGTTCGAGGTGAACGTCAACGCCCCGCTCGACCTCGCCCTGGCCGCCGCACCGGCCATGGTCGAGGCCGGCGAGGGCTGGATCGTGAACCTGTCGAGCGGCAGCGCCAACCTGTGGCCCGGACCATCGGTCGAGGTCAACCCGTCGGCGCTGAACATCTCGGCCTACGGGGCGTCGAAGGCGGCCCTCAACCGCATCTCCAACGGCCTGGCCGCCGAGCTGTACGGCACCGGCGTCCGGGTCAACACCGTCGAGCCCCGCGCCGCGGTGTTGAGCGAGGGCGCCGCCGAGTTGGTCGGTGACCGACTCCGACCCGACCAGATCGAGTCCATGGAGGCCATGGTCGAGGGCACCGTCGTCCTGTGCGACTGCGCCGCCGACGTCACCGGGCGCATCACGGTGAGCCTCGACAACATCGACGAGTGGGGCCTCACCGTGCACGACCTCGACGGGACGCCGCAGTGAGCCCGCTCGAGGGTCGCACCGCCCTCGTCACCGGGGCCGGCCAGGGCGTGGGCGCCGGCATCGTCAAGGTGTTGGCCGAGCAGGGCGCCACCGTGGTCGTGAACGACCTGTTCGCCGACCGGGCCGAGGCGGTGGCCGCCGAGATCGGGGCCCGGGCCGTCGCCTTCGACGTCACCGACCTCGACGCCGTGAGGGCGGGCTTCGCCGAGGCCGGGCCCGTCGACATCCTGGTCAACAACGCCGGCATCCCGGCCAACGGGTTCCCCCAGGTCGACTTCAAGGACTCGGACCCCGAGCTGTGGGCCCGATTCGTCGACCTCAACCTCTACGGCGTCATGAACTGCACCCACACCGCCCTGCCCGGCATGTGCGAGCGGGGCTGGGGCCGCATCATCACCGTGGCCTCCGAGGCCGGACGCGTGGGCCTTCCCATCCGGGTGTCGTTGTACGGCGCGGCCAAGGCCGGGGCCATCGGACTGATGAAGCACGTGGCCCACGAGGTGGGCCCCCTCGGCGTGACCTGCAACGCGCTGGCACTGGGCGCCATGGAGGGCAACCCGGGCGACGGATCGCGCAACCCGATCCCCCGCCACGGAACGGGCCGCGACATCGGGGCCACCTGCGCCTTCCTGGCCTCCGACGGCGGCGAGTGGATCACCGGCCAGGTCATCTCCGTCAACGGCGGCGCCATCACGTGATCCCCCCACCCAACCCGGCAAACGATGCGCAAATCGCGTGCTCCAGCACGCGCCCAGCGCATCGGAAGGCGCTCGGTGGCGAAACGATGCGCAAACCGCGTGCTCCAGCACGCGCCCAGCGCATCAGAAGGTGCTCGGTGGTGGGGGGCGGGGGCGGCAGGCCGAAGAGCGGATCGATCGGATGAGGGGGACGAGATGAGTTCTCGGGACGAGCAACTGGCCGTCGTGGAGCAGTTCTTCGAGGGACCGAGGGAGCTCGACCGGCTGTCGCTGATGAGCGACGACGTCGAGTGGTGGAACGGTCTCGGGAAGTTCCCGGGTGCCGAGGGCCAGACGGTCTTCCGGGGCAAGGACGAGGTCGGGGCCAAGGTGCTCGGTCGCGCGCCCGCCCCTCCCCAACCCAACGGCCGGCGGGTCGACCGCTACGACCTGACCACGCTGAGCTTCGCCGACGTCCGCACCATCGTCGACGGCGACCACGTCTTCCGTCAGCACACCTACCGGGCCACCACCATGCGGGGGAGGCCCTACGAGAACGTCTACGGATTCCTCTTCCGCTTCGCGAACGACGGCCTCATCGACCGGATCTGGGAGCACTGGGGAACGCTCAACGCCTACGAGACCCTCTTCCAGGGGCCCCTCGTGGTCCACGACCCGGACCTGCTGCTGCAGACGACGCCGTCGGTGCGCAAGCGCCTCGATCTCCACCGCCCGGTGGAGCGCGAGGTCATCGAGCAGTGCCTGGACCTCGCCGTGCACGCGCCCAACGGCTCCAACCAGCAGCCCTACCGGTTCCTGTTCGTGGACGATCCCGAGCGCAAGGCGGCCCTGGCCGACATCTACCGCCGGGCCATGAGCGACTTCGTCAACCGGCCCCGCACCGATGCCCCCGAGGACAACATCGACCGCAGCGACGCCGCGTCCAAGCGGATGACCGAGAGCGTCATGCACCTGGCCGATCACCTCCACGAGGTTCCGGTGCTGTGCATCCCCCTGGTGGCGGGACGCACCGACGGACAGGGCGAGGGCGCCCACACCGAGCGCACCGGCACCTTCTGGCAGGCCAACCGCTGGGGATCGGTCATCCCGGCCCTGTGGTCGTTCATGTTGGCCCTGCGCTCGCGCGGGCTGGGATCAGCGTGGACCACGCTCACCCTCGTCCGTGAACAGGAGGTGGCCGACGCCCTCGGCATCCCGTTCGAGAAGTGGATGCAGGCCGGGCTCTTCCCCATCGCCTACACGACCGGCACCGACTTCAACATCACACCCCGCAGGCCGGCCGCCGAGGTCATGGCCTGGAACGGCTACACCGGAAAGGCCTCCCCATGACCGCCATCGAGGTGCTGCCGCTCGAGCCGCACATCACCATGATCCGGCTGAACCGTCCGGACCGGCTCAACGCCATCAGCTTCGAGCTGGTCGCCGATCTGCACGACGCTCTCGACCAGGTCGCCGCCGACCGCGACTGCAAGGTCATGGTCCTCACCGGAGCGGGGCGAGGGTTCTGCGCCGGGCTCGATCTCAAGGACTTCGGCACGCCCCCCGAGCCGGGTGGGCACCCCCACATGCACAGCGGCATCGACGCCCAGACCTTCATGTCGAACCTGACCGTCCACATGCGCGACCTCCCCCAGGTGATCGTGGCCGCGGTCAAGGGCCCGGCGTTCGGCGGGGGTCTGGCCCTGGCCTGCGCGGCGGACATCCGGGTGGCCGGCGAGTCGGCCCGGCTCTGCTCGGCGTTCATCCGCACCGGCCTGTCGGGCACCGACATCGGCATCACCTATCTGCTCCCTCGCCTGATCGGCAACGCGCGCGCGCCTTCGACCTCATCCTCACCGGACGCGACATCGACGCCGCCGAGGCCCTGCAGATGGGAATCGTGTCCAAGGTGGTCCCCGACGACGAGCTCGACGAGCTCGCACTCGGGTACGCCCGCCAGATGGCGGGATACACCGCTACCGGCCTCCGGACCACCAAGGAGGTGCTGTGGCACAACACCGAGGCGCCCAGCCTCACCAGCGCCCTGGCCCTCGAGATCCGCAACCAGAACCTCCTCCAGTACGCGCCCGACGTGCAGGAGTTCATGGCGTCCTACCGGGAGCGCACGACCGGGTCAGACCGTTGAGACCGAGCCGAGGAACGTGATGCCGTCGTCTCGTTCCCCCCTCGGGGCCTCGTGCCGCCGGAGCGCGCCGGTACGCCCCGACCGGTCAGGAGAAGGCAGGGCGGATGGTGTCGGCGAACTCCCGCATGAACGCCAGCTGATCGTCGACGAACTGGCTGATGATCAGGTTGGTCGCTCCCGCCTCGACGACCTCGTGGATCCGCTCGATGCGTCGTTCGACCGGCCCGGCGATGACCGAGCGGCCGGCCAGGAACTCGACCAGCCCGAGCTCTTCCACCAGGCGGGCGTTGGCCCCGGCTCGTTCCGGCGTGGCGTGGGCGGTCGAGTCGTACCGACGCTGCAGCTCCTCGATCCGACCTCGGAACTCCTCGGGCAGGCCCTTGCCGTCGGTGTGGAACCGGTAGACGTGGTTCGCCGTCCCGGCCAGGAGGAAGCGGAGCCTCTCGATGCCCTCGGCCTCCGTCGCCGCCGGGCACATGGCCGCCATGCACCAGATCTCCACGGCCGCCGGATCGCGTCCGACCGACTCGGCGCCCGTGGCGATGTTGGCTCGGGCCAGCGCCAGCACGTCGGCGTCGAGAGCGTTGGACAGGATCACACCGTCGGCGATCTGACCGGCCAGGTGCTGGGTGCGCGGCCCTTCGGCCGCCATCCACACCGGGGTGGGCCAGTGCCCCCACCGGAGCTGGAGGTCGTGGCCGTCGTAGTCGACCTGATCCCCGGCGCAGAGCGCGCTGTCACGGCGCGTCCGAACGCCTCCATCTCCGAGAGCCGGGCCGGCCGCAGGCCGATGTTGCGCAGCGCGCTGTCACCGCTGCTGAACCCGAAGCAGATCCGCCCCTCGGAAAGCTGCTGCAGGGCCACGAGGCTGCTGGCCACCACCGCCGGGTGGCGGGTCCGCGGGTTCGACACCGTCAGGGCGATCCGTGGGAGCGTCGTCTCGCGGGCGGCCACCGCCATGCACACGAACGGGTCGGCCCACAGCGACTGCGAGTCACCCACCGTCAACAGGTCGAAGCCCGCCGGCTCGGCGACGCCCAGCCACTCCTCGTACCAGTGGAGGTCCTTCACCGTGGTGCCCGTACCGAACTGCACGCCGGGGCCGGCGCTCACCGGGCACCCCGGCCCGGCCACCGATCCCTGTCCAACGTCGGAACACCGGTCACGGGCCCTCCCGGGTGACGGTCACATGATCGCACCCGGCGGCACCGGGTCCCCCAGAGCCTGCCAAGGCCGGAGCCGCCAGGCGAGTCGGCGCGGGCACGGCGGACGGGCGGGCACGGCCGGCGGCGGCCGACCAGGATGGCGGGTGGGGACGAGCGGGCACTCGACAGACAGGGGACAGCGGTGACCGAGCAGGAAGAGCGGAACAAGGCGTTCGTGCTGGAGTACATGGAGGCGTTCCGGACCTTCGACCCCGACGTCTACTTTCCGTACCTCGCCGAGGAACCGACCTATCGGGCCGGGATGAACACCTATCAGGGTCGGGCGGCGTTCGAGCGCAACACCGACGCCGGTCGGGCGCTCTACCCCGACCCGGCCGGGGCCACCAACGAGAACCTGGCGGTGCTGGCCGACGGGGACTGGGTCTCGGTCCTGCTCCTCCGTCGGGCCCGCACCAACAAGGTGGACGACTACGAGAACATCTACGGGATGTTCTTCGAGGTACGCGACGCCAAGATCCACACCCAGGTCGAGTTGCTCGACTTCCGGGTGTCGACCGACAAGTTCGACCTCTCGGTCCTCGACCTCTGATCAGGCGGACATGACCAACACCATCGGCAACATCGCCATCAACGTCTCGGACCTCGAGCGGTCCGAACGCTTCTACGTGGACGTCCTCGGACTCGAGGTCATGACGAGGATCGAGACCCCCGACGTCCGGGAGATCATCCTCGGCTCCGCCGCCGGAGGCTCCCAACTCGCTCTCGCCCGTCACGCCGACGACCGACCCGTGGAACCGGGCGGCGGGATGTGGAAGGTGTACGTGGCCACCGACGACGCCGACGGGCTCTACCGACAGGCCGTCGAGGCGGGGGCCGGGCCCGTCGCCCCGCCGAAGCACCTCGAGCGGTTCAGGGTCACCATCGCCTTCGTCAGCGACCCCGACGGCCACCTGATCGAGCTCGGACAGCGCCACCTCTGAGTCCGGCCTCGACCTGTCCCCCACCCAGGAGCACCCCATGCACCACGTCGAGCTCGCCGGAACCATCGGCACCCGGATCGACGTCGACCTCCGGGCACCCACCGGGCTCACCTCGCGCTGGACACGGGATGACATGGACCTCATGCGGGCCGAGTGGGACCGCCGCCATCTGCTCCTGGTCAGAGGCGCGGTTCTCTCCGGTGAGGAGCAGGTCGCGTTCGTCGCTCGCTTCGGACCTCTCCTCGCCGAGCGCCAGGCGTGGGGCCACGTGTCGAACGTGCGTGCCGACGGCATCGTGCGCGAGGGCGCGCTCCTCTTCCACTCGGACTTCGCCTTCACCCCGTGGCCGGTCTGGGGGATCTCACTGCACGCCCTCGACCTCCCCGCCCGCGGCTCGTCCACCCTCTTCGCCGACGCGGTGCGTGCCGCGGCCGAGCTGCCCCCGGATCTACGGGCCCGTCTCGACGGCCGAGAGGTCGTCAACGTCTACGACTTCCATCGCCCCGACGACCAGCGCATGCGCCTCGACGAGGTCGATCCCCGCTCCCCTCGCTGCCGGGTCCCCGCGCTGGGGCGACACCCTCGCACCGGCCAGGAGGTCATCTTCGCCAACGAACTGCACACCGACCACGTGGTCGGTCTCCCCGCCGACGAGAGCGAGGCCGTGCTGGCCGATCTCTTCGACGTGCTCTACGACGATCGTCACTGCTACGAGCACCGATGGGAGCTGGGCGATCTCCTCCTCTGGGACAACATCTCGCTCCACCACGGCCGCCGCGACATCCCCCGGGACGAGCCCCGTACCCTGCAGCGGGTCACGATCGGGCCGTACACCCCGGCCGAGTGCGTCCCTGGTCTGGAGGATCTCCTCTCCTCCCCGACCGCGGCGGTGCCCTCACGGTGACGGCCATGGATATGGTCCGTCGCGAGACCGACGCTGCGACCGGCCGGGCCGAGGTGGGTGACGGGGCCGAGACCGAGCCCGACGACCACGAGCAGGGAGACGAACATGTACGACGATGACCAACTGCGGGACCTCGCCGAGACGCTGGTGCAGGACAACAAGGACGTCCTCGATGACCGGGTCGTCTTCCGAGGGGCCCAGTTCGACGCCGGCCTGGCCATGGTCCACTTCCCCGAAGGTCGAGGCGGTCTGGGCCTCTCGCCCGGCAAGCAGGCCGTGATCAACGACGTCCTGCGCGCCAACGGGGTCGACTACGAGGACCTGCGCATCAATCCCATCGGCATCGGCATGGGCGCACCGACGGTTCTGACCTACGGCTCCGACGAGCTCAAGGATCGCCATCTCCGCCGCATCTTCACCGGCGAGGACATCTGGTGCCAGCTGTTCTCCGAGCCGAGCAACGGCTCCGACGTGGCCGGCATCCCGAGCCGCGGGGTGCGTGACGGCGACGAATGGGTGGTCAACGGCCAGAAGGTCTGGACCACTCTGGCCCACGTGTCGAACTTCGGCATGCTGTTGACCCGTACCGATCCCGATGTGGTCAAGCACAAGGGCCTGTCGTACTTCGTGCTCGACATGCACGCCCCCGGCGTCGAGATCCGTCCGCTCTATCAGATCACCGGCGAAGCCGAGTTCAACGAGGTGTTCCTCACCGACGTCCGCGTGCCCGACTCGCAACGGTTGGGCGGCGAGGGTGAGGGGTGGCGCGTGGCCACCACCACGCTGATGAACGAGCGGGTGGCCCTCTCCGGCGGGCCGGCTCCTCGTGGCTCCGGGGCCATCGCCGACCTGGTGAAGGTGTGGAACGAACGCAAGGACGCACTCGATCCCGCCGTCCGTGCCGCGGCCCGTGACCGCGTCACCGACCTCTGGATCCGCGCCGAGGTCAACCGCCTCACCAACCAGCGGGCCAAGAACGCGGCCCGCACCGGCAACCCCGGGCCGGAAGGCTCGGTCACCAAGCTGGCCTCGGCCGAGCTCTCGAAGGCCATCTACAGCGAGCTGGTCGAGCTCCTCGGCGCCGACGGCATGATCCACGAGCCCGGCTATCCGATGAGCCGCTCCTCCAAGTGGGGCGACGTCGGCACCAGCCGCTTCCTGCGCTCGCGGGCCAACACCATCGAGGGTGGGACGTCGGAGATCATGCGCAACATCCTGGGCGAGCGCGTGCTCGGCCTTCCCGGTGACGTCCGCGTCGACAAGACGGTCCCCTGGAGCGAGATCCCCCGATGACCGAACCGCTGACGGGCCCGCCGGCGACGATCTGGGAGATCGACGCCGCGCTGTGTGCGGCCGGCCAGCCCTACGAGATGGAGGAGGTGGTCGCCCACGGGCGCGAGGTGCGCACGTGGCGCCACTGCCCCCGCACGCTGGCCGAGCTGCTCGACGTCGGCCGCGCTCGCGGGGGCGACCGCTCGTTCCTCGTCCTCGGGGACGAACGCCTGAGCCACGACGACCACCACGACCGGGTGATGCGCCTGGCCGCTGGTCTGTGCGGACTCGGCGTGGAGCCCGGCGACCGGGTCGCCATCGCCATGCGCAACCTCCCCGAGTGGTCGATCTCCTTCTTCGCCGCGGCGATGGTCGGCGCGGTGGCGGCACCCCTCAACGCCTTCTGGACGGGCCCGGAGCTGGAGTTCGCCCTCGACGACTGCGAGCCCAAGGTGCTCATCGCCGACGGCGAACGCCTGGAGCGCCTGTTGGCCAGCGGTCCCCTCCTCCGCGACGTCGCGGTGATCGGCACCCGGCTCGACGATCGCAAGACCGACGGCCGACTCCCCGACGGCATCGTCCCCTTCGCCGACCTCGTCGCCGGCGAGCCGTTGGCCGAGGCGGTCACGGTCGACACCGACGCCCCGGCGACGATGTTCTACACGTCGGGCACCACCAGCCGACCCAAGGGCGTGCTCGGCACCCACCGCAACATCTGCACCGCCGTGGTCGGGGTCGATTTCGTCACCGCCCGGGGGATGGTCCGGGCCGGGCTCCGCGTTCCCCCACCCCTCCCGCCACCCGCGGTGGTCCTGGTCCCGGTGCCCCTCTTCCACGCGACGGGCTGCCACATGAACGTCGTGGCCCACGCCTGGCAGGGCGGAACGGTGGTGCTCATGCGGAAGTGGGACCCAGAGGCCGCCCTCGACCTCATCGAGGCCGAGCACGTCACCGGTATGGCCGGGGTGCCGGCCATGGCCTGGGAGCTCGTGGGCTCCCCCTCCATCAGCGGTCGGGACCTGAGCTCGCTGCGCAGCGTCGGGGCCGGAGGGGCCGCCGCTCCCCCGGAGATGATCACGCGGGTCCAGGCCGTGCTGCCGGGCAAGGGCGCCGGCACCGGATACGGGATGACGGAGTCCTCGGCGCTGTTCTCGTCGATCGGCGGGGCCGACTACGCCGAGCGACCGACCAGCGTGGGGGTGCCCATCCCGATCTGCGACGTGCGCATCGTCGACGGGGCCGACAACGAGGTCGCCGTCGGCGAGGTCGGTGAGATCTGGATGAGCGGACCAACGGTCGTGCCTGGCTACTGGAAGCGGCCCGAAGCCACCTCGGACACCTTCCGCGACGGATGGTTGCGCACCGGCGACATCGGACGGGTCGACGGCGAGGGCTTCCTCTACATCATCGACCGGGCCAAGGACATGGTCATCCGCGGCGGTGAGAACATCGCCAGCATCGAAGTGGAGTCCGCTCTGTACGAGCACCCCTCCGTGCTGGAGGCCGCCGTGTTCGCCGTGCCCCACGAGGTGCTCGGCGAGGAGGTCGGAGCAGTGATCCACCTGCGACCCGGCACCACGGCCACCGTGCCCGAGTTGATCGAGCACTGCACGGGCGCCCTCGCCCCCTACAAGGTGCCCACCCACCTCTGGATCAGCGGCGCACCGCTCGCCCGAGGGGCCACCGGGAAGCTCCAGAAGCGCGAGATCAAGGCGGAGTACCTCGCCCGGCCCGAGCCCGACCCGACCCGACCTAGGTGAACGGTCGCTGGGACGTCGTCATCGTGGGGGCCGGCAGTGCCGGGTGCGTGCTCGCCGCCGAACTGAGCCGTGACCCTGCCCGTCGGGTGCTCGTGTTCGAAGCCGGGCCCACCTACGGGGGGGGACCGCTGCCCGACGACATCGCCTCGCTGACCGTGCCCTACCGGCCTCACCACCTGTGGACCGACGACGACATCAGCTCCGGGGGCCAGACGCTCCCGTTCCCGAGGGGGAAGGTGGTCGGCGGCTCCTCGGCGATCAACAACACGATGGCCTTCCGCCCGTCCCCGGGCGACGTCGACGGCTGGGGCCTGACCGGCTGGCGGTGGGACGACATGCTCCCCCACCTCGTGGCCATCGAGCACGACCTCGACATCGAGGCTCCGTGGCACGGGGACTCTGGTCCCCTCCCCGTCGTGCGCCCCCGCGACGACGAGCTCACCGAGTTGCAGACGTGGTTCCGCCAGCGGTGCCGCGAACTCGGGTTCCCGGCCGAAGCCGACCACAACGATCCGACGACTGTGGGTGGGGTGGGACCGATCCCGATGAACCGACGAGGCGTCCGGCGGGTGAGCGCGGCCGATGCCTGGCTGTATCCGGCGCTCGATCGACCGAACCTGGAGATCCGGAGCCAGGTGGAGGTCCAGCGGGTCGAGATCCGCTCCGGTCGAGCGGTCGGCGTCGTGGCCGGGGGCGAGCTCGTTCCGGCCGGTGAGGTCGTGGTGTGCAGCGGGGTGGTCGGGTCCCCGGTGCTGCTCGAGCGTTCGGGCGTCACCCACCCCGAACTGGGCCACAACCTGTCGGACCATCCGTCGGTACCGGTCCGTGTCGAGACGGACCCGGTGGAACCGGCACCCTCGGCGCCCTCCACCCAGATGGTGCTCCGTACCGCCGACCTCCAGACCATGGTGTTCCCCATGGCATCGGGCTTCATGTTCGCCTCGCCCCAGTCGGTGGCCTCCCGGGGCCGGGTCTCGGCGCGGGCCGATGGCTCCGTGGCCGTCGACTGGCCGTTCCTCGACGACCCGGCGTGTCGCCACCACCTGCGGTCCGCCCTCCGGCTGGCCTGGTCCATCGCCGGGGACCGACGTCGCGGCGCCGCCCTCGACCTGGACGACGACGCCGCCGTCGACGCCTACGTCGATCGCCACCATCGTGCCTTCCTCCACGGCGCCGGCACGTGCGCCATGGGCCGCGTGGTGGACACCGAGCTCAGGGTGGAGGGGACAGCGGGGCTCCGGGTGTGCGACGCCTCGGTCCTGCCGACCGTTCCCCGCGCCAACCCGAACATCACCATCCTGGCCGTGGCCCACCGGGCCGCCGTGCTGATGGCGTCGGGCTGAACTACAGCGGGTGCTGGCCGGCGGTCACCGGGATCTCGACGCCGGTGATGCCCCGTCCCCGCTCGGAGCAGAGGAACAGGACCGTCTCGGCGATGTCCTCGGCCGTCACATGGCGGCGCAGCGCCGCGGTCTTGGCCATCCGGGCCGACACGGCGTCGACCGTCTCTCCCGTGCGGTCGGCCACGCCCTGGAACAGCTGGTCGAGGTTGTCACCCTCCACGTAGCCGGGCGTGACGAAGTTGACGCGGGTGCCGGCCGGACCGACCTCCTTGGCCAGGGTCTTCGACGCCGAGAGCACGGCCTGCTTGGTGGAGGTGTAGGCCGCCTGGCGGGCGGGCAGGGAGTGGGTGCCGAAGGTGCCGACGTTCACGATGGCGCCCCCGCCCCGCTCGGCCATGGACCGAGCCGCGGCTCGGCTCACCTCGAGGGTGCCGATCACGTTGACCTCGAACGACCAGCGCCAGTGATCCCAGTCGGCCCCGTCGATCGGGATCTGACCCCCTCCGGCGGTGGCCACCGTGACCAGGGCGTCGACCCCACCGAAGCGCGCCACCGCGGCGTCGACGAGGGCGACGCACGAGTCGAGGTCGGCCAGATCGGCGACCACCGGCTCCACCGAGCGACCGGTGAGCCCGGCCACCTCGGCGGCCAGTGCCTGGAGCGGCTCGGGCCGCCGGGCGGCCACCACGACGTCGCAGCCGGCCTCGGCGTAGGCCAGCGCGCACGCCCGTCCGATGCCGGGACCGGCCCCCACGACCAGCGCGACCTTGCCGTCCATGTCCTTCGCTCTGTCGACCATCGTGGGATCGTTCCAGCTCTCGGCCGGAAGCGACAGTCGGCGGGCTCAGCCGAGCAGACGTGCGACCTCGTCGACGCCGGCCGCCACCTCGTCGGGTGCAGCGCGCACCTCGGCGGCCAGGTCGGCGACGCCGGCGTGAGCCAGCATCTCGGGCAGGTTGTTCCGCAGCCTTCCGAGCGACCAGGCCGTGGGGTCACCTTCGGCGTGGGTGTCGATGCGCACGACGATGTTGGCCTGCTCGTCGTTGCGGATGTAGTGGTAGTGGGGCTCGATCTCGAAGCAGTCGAAGCGCAGGTGCTCGAGGCCGTCGGCGGTGCCGAGGACGTGCACCGACATTCCCCCGTCGGACACTCCCGACGGCTCCTCGAAGCTCGACGGGTTGCCCTGGGCGGCCGCGGTCTCGATGAGCACCTCGTCGGTGAGCCGGCGGCCCTCGAGCACGAATGTGACCGGTCCGGCGGGGACGTCACGGCAGGCCTCGGGCACCATCGGGATCGGCATCATGTCGTAGGAGCGCCCGAGCTTGTACGCCTCGAGACCACTCGCCATCTGATCGGTCGTCGCCATCACCGGACCCCCTTCGTCGTCGACCTGTGCCTGTGATCGTAGGAGCGAAGGGGCCGACCTGCCCCCCGGAACCCGACTGGTGGTGTGAGCGTGCCCGGACGGGCACGCTCACACCACCAGTTCGAGAAGGATTCGAGAAGGAGCGGAGGAGACCCGGGCTCAGCCGGTGCGGTAGTCGCCGAACTTGGCGTCGCGCTCGGTGAGGGCGCCGGTGAGGCTCTTCTCCTGGATGTTCCCGGTGAAGTCGGCCATGGCCTTGGTGTGGGTGCCGATGGCACACAGCTCGGTGCCGGCGCGGATACCGCTGCGCATGCCCATGTAGTCCATCTGGCGGTGCACGACCCGCTTGTTGAGCTGCACGACCTCGGGCGGCAGGGCGGCGATCCGCTCCGCGTACTTCAGCGTCTCGGCATCGAGCTGGTCGGCCGGGAACACCTTGTTGGCCCAGCCCTCGGCCACCGCCTCGACGCCGTTGATCGAGTCACCGGTGACCATCATGTCCATGGCCCGACGCATGCCCAGGAACCAGGCGTGGAAGTGCATGTCGGGCACGCCGAAGCGCACCGCCGGGTAGCCCATCTGGGCGTCCTCGGCGATCACCACCAGGTCGCAACCGGTGGCCAGCTCGCTGCCCCCGGCCAGGCAGAACCCGTGGACCTGGGCGATGACCGGCTTGGCCAGGTCCCAGATGCCCATCCACCCTTCGGTGACGTGACGAGGCCACTGGCCGTCGCCGCCCGGTGTGTAGAAGGGGTACTCGTGGCCCTCGTTGCCGTTGCCCAGGTCGTAGCCCGCAGAGAACGACGGACCGGCGCCCCGGATGATCTGGACATGGACGTCGTCATCCTTGTCCCCGGCGTAGAGGGCCTCGAGGATCGCTCCCCGCAGCGGATGGTTCAGAGCGTTGCGCTTCTCCGGCCGGTTCATGGTGATGCGGTTGACGTGCGGCGCGGGCTGGTCGATGAGGACCCAGTCGGTCATGTGGTGTCTCCCCCTGGTGTCGAGCCTGCCGACATGCCGGCTCGCTTCGCCTCGCATCCTGCCAGCACACCGGGCCGACGACGAATGGCAGCCCCGGCAGCCACCCGCAACCACCGAGGGAGGAAGCGTTCACTGCCCGGCAACGATCCCGTGACACACCCGCTCTACGTTCGGTCGTACGCCGGCTCAGCGCTGGGTGTCGCCCCGCCGGGGCCACGGAACCGAGGGAGTCCCCCAATGAGTGGAAGCAGCGCGCGTCTCACCGCGATCCAGGCGGTCAAGGGCCACCAGGCCCCGAGCGAGATCTTCTCGATCGACGACGCACCGGGCGAGGTCTTCGGGGAGAACGTGTTCACCCGCTCGGTGATGCAGAAGCGGCTGCCGAAGCTCGTCTACAAGTCGCTGCTGGGCACGATCGACAACGCCAAGCCCCTCGACCCGGTCGTCGCCGACATCGTGGCCTCGGCCATGAAGGACTGGGCGATCGAGAAGGGGGCGACCCACTACGCCCACGTCTTCTATCCCCTCACCGGGCTCACCGCGGAGAAGCACGACAGCTTCTTCGAGCCCGACGCCAACGGCATGGCCATCGCCGAGTTCGCGGGCAAGACCCTGATCCAGGGCGAGCCCGATGCCTCGAGCTTCCCCAACGGTGGCCTGCGCGCCACCTTCGAGGCTCGCGGCTACACCGGGTGGGACGCCACCAGCCCCGCCTACATCCTGGAGAACCCGAACGGCAACACGTTGTGCATCCCCACCGTGTTCGTGTCCATGACCGGTGAGGCCCTCGACCACAAGACCCCGTTGCTGCGCTCCCAGCAGGCCATGGCCGCCCAGGCCGAGCGGGTCCTCAAGCTGTTCGGCCACGCCGACCCCGATGCCGTCGTGTCCTTCGCCGGCGCCGAGCAGGAGTACTTCCTGATCGACCGGAGCTTCTTCTTCTCCCGCCCCGACCTGCTCGCCTCGGGTCGTACCCTCTTCGGGGCCAAGCCCCCCAAGGGCCAGGAGTTCGACGACCACTACTTCGGCGCCATCCCGGAGCGGGTGCTGGCATTCATGTTCGACGCCGAGAAGGAGCTGTTCAAGCTCGGCATCCCGGCCAAGACCCGCCACAACGAGGTCGCCCCCGGCCAGTTCGAGATCGCCCCCATGTTCGAGCGAGCCAACGTGGCCGCCGACCACCAGCAGCTGCTCATGGTGGTGCTCAAGAAGGTGGCCCAGAAGCACGGGATGGAGTGCCTCTTCCACGAGAAGCCCTTCGCCGGCATCAACGGCTCGGGCAAGCACGTGAACTTCTCGCTGGGCAACTCGACCGAGGGCAACCTTCTCCTGCCCGGCGACACCCCCCACGACAACGCTCAGTTCCTCGTGTTCTGCGCCGCCGTGATCCGTGCCGTCCACAAGTTCGGCGGGCTCCTCCGGGCGTCGGTGGCGTCGGCCACCAACGACCACCGTCTCGGCGCCAACGAGGCCCCGCCGGCCATCATCTCGATCTTCCTCGGCGACCAGCTCACCGACGTGTTCGACCAGATCGCCAAGGGCGGCGCCACCAGCTCGAAGGAGAAGGGGACCCTCATCATCGGGGTCGACACCCTGCCCCCGCTGCCCACCGATCCAGGCGACCGCAACCGCACGAGCCCGTTCGCGTTCACGGGGAACCGCTTCGAGTTCCGGGCGCCGGGGTCCCTGCAGTCGATCGCCGGCCCCATGGTGACGATCAACACGATCCTGGCCGAGGCCCTCGACTACATCGCCTCCGACATCGAGACCCGCATGGAGGACGGCGCCGAGTTCAACGTCGCTGTCCAGAAGGTCCTCGAGGAGATCATCACCGTCCACGGGAGCGTGGTCTTCAACGGCGACGGGTACTCCGACGACTGGCAGATCGAGGCCGAGGCCCGTGGTCTCCCCAACCTGCGCACGACGGTCGACGCACTCCCCCAGCTGGTCACCGCCGATGCCCGAGCGCTGTTCGACAGCTACGGCGTCTTCAACGACCGGGAGATGCACAGCCGCTTCGAGATCGCGCTCGAGCACTACGTGCTCAGCGTGGGCGTGGAGGCCAAGTCCACCCTGGAGCTGGCGACCACGTCGATCCTGCCCGCGGCCCTGCGCTACCAGACCGAGCTCGCCACCAACGGTGCCGCGATGAAGGCCGTCGGCATCGAGACCGACCTGTCCACCCTCCAGGAGGTCTCGGACGTCATCTCCTCGCTCCAGGGCGCCATCGCCGACCTCAGGGGCGAGCTCGGCGGTGAGCACGAGGGCGACCTGCTGCACGAGGCGACCTACGCCTGTGACGTCCTCATCCCCGCCATGGCGGCCGCCCGCGAGGCGAGCGACATCCTCGAGAGCCTGGTGGCCGACGACCTGTGGCCGCTGGCCACCTACCAGGAGATGCTCTTCATCCTCTGACGTCGACCTCGCGTCGTTCTGGCCGGTCCGTCGAACCGGTCAGAACGGCGCGAGCGAAGCGCCCTTGGTGCGCAGCCACGACAGCATCTGGCGCCGGGTGACGGGCGCGCGGGCGGTCCACGGGTCGCTCAGGGCCCCTTCGCGGTGCAGCTCCTCGAACTCCGATCGCGCCAGCGTGAGCGATGACTCCTCGAGACCGCACCGGGTGGCGTCGGCGACCTCGGCGACGATGCCTTCGCCGACAACGGGTCGGTCGTGTTCCTGTCGGGCGAGTGGACGGGCTCGGTGTCGAGCATCGCCGGACAGATCCCCGACGCCGACCTCGAGGCGATCGCACGGGTCCTGGAGGCGAACCTTCCCTGACCTCGCCCGGCGAAGCTGGTCTGGAGCTCGCCCGGGCCGGGCCCGCGGCATGGAGCAGCCAGGCGATCAGGGCGACGATCACGACGTAGCCCGCCAGCAGGCCCAGGCCTTCACCGCGGGCGATACGACGACCTCGGGCCATGAGCACCCACGCGAGAACGCCAGCGTGGTCATGGCCGCGGCACCCACCGTGACCAGGCGGGTGTCGTCGATCGTTCCCGGCGCGATGAGGGCGACGAGACCACCGACCAGCAGCGAGTTGAACGTGTTGGAGCCGAGCACGTTGCCGATGATGAGCTCGTCCTGACCCCGCCGGGCGGCGTGGACGGCGGTGACGAGCTCGGGGAGCGACGTTCCGATCGCCACGAGGGTGACCCCGACCAGTCCCTCGACACCCCGGCATCGGTGGCCAACCCCACCCGCTCACCACCAGCAGTTGGGCACGTGAGCTTGCCCGCCAACCCCAGGGCGGTCTGGAGGCGGTCCGGGGGAGAGCTCCGGCGCAAACTCGGCGTTCACCTCGGTGGCCAGCTCCCGGTTCTGCCCGACCGATGCCGTGGCGACGACGACGACGATCATCACGCCGAGGCCGAGGAGCAGGAGGACGCCCTCGAGTCGGGTCAATCCGTCCTGGAGGGCGAGGGCGAACGCGCCCACGGCCACGAACGCCATCGGGGCCTCACGGCGCAGCAGTGAGGCCCCGACGACGAGAGGGGTGACGATGGCCGCGACCCCGAGGACAATGGACAGGTTGGCGGCGTTGGACCCGACGATGTTGCCGATGCCGAGGGCCGCATCGCCGCGGCTGGCGGCGAGCACCGAGACCAGCACCTCGGGCAGGCTCGTCCCGAGGCCGATGACCACGGCGCCGATGAGCACCGGAGAGACGCCGAAGGTCCGCGACAGGCCCACGGCTCCGTCGACGAAGCGGCCCGACGCCCGGGCGAGCAGGGCCAGACCGAGGACGGCGACTGCCAGATCAGCGAGTGCGGAGGCCGGGCTCATGCCAGACGGCGACCGTAGCGCCACGCCCGGCCGACGCCGTCCGGCGCCGCATCGGGAGACGCCTCGAGAGCCGTGATGCTCCGCTGGCCGAGGAGCGCCGACACCGAGGACGCGAAGTCCGGGTGCTCCAACGTGAAGCCCGCCTCGAGCGGGTGGCCAGGCCGACAACGACGCCCGGTGAGGGCGAGCGCCGGGTCGGTTCGAAGCACCCACGCGACGGGCTCGACAGCGACCGCACCCGTCAGCTCACCACCACCCTCGCCCAGCTCCAGTCCACCGCCCGGCAGATCCTGGTCGCTGCCCACGAAGCCAGCGACGCCCGCCTCAGCCGGGGAGCGCCTCGGCGAACTGGTGGAACGATTGCCTCGACCAAGCGGATCCGGGAGCTCGTGACTTGAGGGGATCATGAACGAGGTGGGCGGAGACCGGGATTTCGAGCGGTGGTACCGAATGGAGCACGCACGACTGCTCAGCGCCCTCACCGTCGCGGCCGGCGACATCGACCTGGCCGACGATGTCGTGGCCGAGGCCTTCTCCCGTGCCCTCGAGCGTTGGGACCGGGTGGCTCGTATGGACTCACCCACGGGCTGGACCTATCGGGTCGCCGTCAACGTCCTGCGCCGCCGGCAGCGGCGGGCGACGTTCGAGCGGCGGATACTGGCTCGTGGTCCCCGGCCGAGCGAACAGGCTCCGCCCACCATCGATCCCGACCTGTGGGCGGTGGTGTGCGCTCTCCCGTCCCGCCAGCGAGCAGTCCTCGGGCTGCGGGTGGTGCTCGATCTGTCGCAGAAGCAGACGGCCCATCTGTTGGGCATTCGGGAGGGAACGGTCTCGGCCACCCTCGTCGACGCCCGGCGCAACGTCGCCCGGATGCTCACCGAGCCGCAGCCGATCCCAGTGGACCAGTTGGAGGTGGATCGTGGTTGACCGGGTGGACGAGCTCAGCTCTCTCGTGGGGCACCCACCGCGAGAGCCGGCGGCGATCGCCGAACTCCGCGCCCGCACCGCTCTGCGTCGACGACGGCGCCGAGTGGCGGCCGGCGTGCTGAGCGCTGGACTCGTCCTCGGCGCCGGCGCGCTGTCGTTGGTCGTCCGCCCCGAGTCGTCCTCAGTGCGGATCGCGCCACCGGTCACCTCTCCGACCACCATCGCGGAGGTGCCGACCAACGACGGCCCATCACAGTCAGCCGCCGACGCCGAGCGCGACGGCGTCCCCGTCGATCTGGCCGAGACTCCCGTCTCCATCCGTTCCCAGCCTCTGATCTCCGTCAATGCCCCCGAGGGCACCTGGGCGGTATCGGTCGGTGCACCGGCGTTGGAGCGACAGACCACCACGGACGACGGTTGTCGCGCCCTCGAGATCCCGAGCACCTGGAGCCTCGACCGACTCTGCAGCTACGACTACAGCGAGATCCTGCTCCTCGACCCCTCCGGCGCGATCCTCCGCGCCTATCCGATGCCGCGAGCGAAGCCTTCCTGGATCGCAGCGGCAGGCCCATACGTGTACGCCGGCCGGATCGGCGACGGCGCGTTGCCCAACTCGACCCTCGTCCGCATCGATCGTCGCGACCTCTCGGCCAAGGTGCTCGTGATCCCGGCCGATCCGGACTACCCCGGCCTCATCCTCCCGACGTGGCGGGTCGCCACCACGGAAGAGGCTGAATCGGCTCGCCAGAGGGAGCTGGTCACCATGGACGACACCGGTTCGGGTACGCCGGTGGCGTCCTACGTGGGTCGGGTGAGGGTCGATCTGGAGGTGGCCGACGGGCTCCTCGACGGCGGGTGAGGCGGCCGGGGCAGAGGACCTCGACGCCGCGATCGCGGCGACAATCGAGGAGGCAGAAAATGCTGAAATTGGTTGCCAAGGGTCGATGCGTACAGTTATACTCGAACACATGTACACATTCACTCCCGCTTCCGGTACGGTCGTGCCCGAGCAGCGGGGTGGAGTGGCCTGTGCGCTCCTCGAGGGTGTGGGGACGACCGATGACGAGGCCCTCACCGAACGGGCCCGCGAGCTGGCCGGAGAGATCTCCGCCGCCGAAGCCAACCTGGCCGCCGTGCTGGCCGAGATCGAACGCCGCAAGATCCACTCGGCGTGGGAGTGCCACACCGTCGAACGCTTCGCCACCTGGCACTGCCAGCTCAGCCCCGGCCGAGCCCGGGCGTTGGCCACGGTGGGCAGGGCCATGAGCGAGCTGCCGGTGATGGCCGAAGCCGTCGCGGACGGCACCTTGTCGTTCGACAAGGCCCGTCTCGTGGCCAAGGTGGCCGGGCCGGCCACCGAAGCGGCCCTGGTCGAGACGTCGCTGTACGCCACCGTCGGGCAGACCCAACGTCTGTGCGGTGCCTTCGGTCGATCCGTCCCTGCTCCGGTCGACGACACCGGCGAGAACCAACCGGCCCCGGCGCCGCCCCGTCCCCGGGTGGTCGTGATCCGCGACGAGCACGGCGTCGAGATCCGAGCCCGCTACGACGAGATCCACGGCGCGCTGGTCCTGGCCGCCATCGACCGCGAAGCCGCCGCGGTGCGAACCGAACGCCACGACGCCGCCCCCCTCGACCCCGACACGCCCAACGGTGCACGACCCGCCGGCGTCGAGGAACAACCCCGGGAACGGCTCAGCCAACCCGAATGGCGCGCCGAGGGACTCCTCCGCCTCGCCCAGACCCCACCCGCCGAGCACCCGCCCGGGCTGCACCCCTCCGGATTCGACACCCAGGTCGTGCTCCACCTCGGCCTCGACACCCTCATCGCCGACGACACACCAACCGCCGCCGCCCTCGCGACCGGCACCGGCGACGCGGTGGCCGCCGATCGCGAGATCCCCGTGCTCGAACCGGCCGGGCATCCGATCCGACGCGACCTGGCCCGCTGGCTGGCCTGCGACGCCGGCCTGCTCACCGTCATCGAAGACGACCACGGCGACGCCCTGCACCTCGGACGCCGCCACCACACCATCACCCCCACCCTGCGCCGAGCCGTCCACAGCCGCTACCGGACCTGCACCTGGCCCGGCTGCACCGCCACCGCCGTGCAACTCCACCACATCCACCACCGCCACGCCCTCGGCCACGACGACGTCGAGAACCTCGTCCCCGAATGCGCCCACCACCACTACCTCACCCACCGCGAACACATCACCGTCACCAAACGACCCGACGGCACCGTGCACCACTGGCGAAACGACGGCACCGAGATCACGGCCAACCCCCACCTCGGCCGACCCACCCCCCACGCTCTCGACGCCCCCCGTCTCCTCGCCACCCGGCGCCTCCAACTCGGCGCCGACCCCGACGAAACCGCACGGATGCCCCGCTGGCTCGGCGACACCCTCGACCTCGACGCCGCCATCGGCGCCCTCATCCTCCGCCACCGCCGAGCCCAACAACGCACCCGGCCCACCACACCACCAGGCACCAACATCGACACCGGGCCGCCACCCAACCCGAACTGATCGACGGCGAGCGAGCGTGGGCTCAGAGCCGCATGACCGCGGCGAACCCGTTCCTCGCCGCGGCCACGCCGGGAAGCTCGACGCCCAGTCGGTCGGCGAGGGCGAGGGCCTGGCCCATGTCCTTGCCGCCGAGCTTGGCGGTGTGCACCATCATCGACCGCACCGCCTCGGGCGCATCGGCCGGCAGGGGGCCCACCCCGCCGAAGCCGAACGGCGAGTAGAGCATGTCCGGGAGATCGGTGGCCTCGAGGACGTGGCGGAGCGCGTCGGCGTCGACCCCGGCGGCGTCGGTCAACACGAGGGCTTCGTGGGCGGCGAGCATGAGTGTGTACCCGAGCGCGTTCCGCGCCAGCTTGAGGGCCATGCCCGCTCCCCGGGGTCCGGCGTGCACGACCTCCCGGCTGTAGGCCTCGAGCACGGGTCGGGCCCGGTCCACCGCCTCGGTCGCTCCGCCGACCATGGTCACGAGCGTGCCCGCCGCCGCGCCGGGCTCGCCCCCGCTCACGCCGGCGTCGATCAGATGGACGCCACGGTCGTCGGCCGCAGCACCGAGGGCGTCGATGGTGTCCAGGGTGACCGTGGTGTGCAGCAACACCACCGATCCCGGTTCGAGCGCGGCGAGCACCCCGTCGGGACCGGCGACCACGTCGAGGGCCTGGGCGTCGTCGAAGACCACGACGGCCACGACGGCGGTCCCGCGGGCGGCGGCGGCGGCGGACTCGGCCGCCGTCGCCCCCGCGTCCAGTCGGGGACGGATCGACTCGGCGGCGGCGTCGTGGACCCTCACCCGGTGGCCAGCGGCGATGACGTTGTCGGCCATGGGCCCTCCCATGCGCCCCAACCCGATCACGGCCACGTCCATCGGCACCGCTCCCGCTCCTGGGGCGCTCATCGGTCGCCCTCGGTCGCGGCGGTCGCGGCGGCGATGGCCCGCTCGCTCGCTCCGAACAGCGCCCCGCTCGACGGGTACCCGACGTAGGGGATGAGGTGGATGGCGACCTCCCGGACCTGGTCCTCGTCGAGCTCGCCGGTGGCCAGCGCCCGGGTCAGCTGGAGCTCCACGGTGTCGAACTCGTGTTGGGCGGCGAGCACCCCCAGCACGAGGAGCCGACGCTCGGCGATCCCCAACGCCGGTCGGTTCCAGACCCCGTCGAAGAGGTGCTCCATCATCAGGTCGAAGAAGTCGAACTGGCCGGGCTCGAAGGCCAGAGCGTCGTCGCCGTAGACCTCCCGGTAGCGGTTCAGACCGCGGGCACGGCGGTCGTCGGCCTCGTCGGGCATGGAGACTCCTCGGGTGTCGGGCCCGGTCCCGGGCCGTCGGGTGCTGCGCCCCGAGTCGCTACCACGTCGCCTGCGCCGGCGCCGGGCCGAGCACCACCCCACCCGGGATCCTTCCCCGTCCTCCCGGCGACGTCGCGGGCTCGCAGGTCCCGGGTCACCGGTCAGGCAGAGGGACCCTCCGCGAGCTCACGGAACTCGTCGGGGACACCTCCGCCGTCCCGCAGAGCCACTGCGGCATAGGCCACGGCCTCCCGCCCGAATCGGGCCCGGACCGCGTCGAGGGCGTGATCGACGCTGGAGCGGGCCACCCCCACCTGTCCACCCGGACGGACGCCTTGGTCGGGGAGGCCGAGGGGAAGCTCCAGCTGGAGCGGCGCCTCGTGCACGAGGTTGGAGACGGACACGGCCAGCAGCGTCACCTCCGTGTCCGCCGCATTCTCGGCCAGGGCGGTGCGAGCCAGGCCCACCGCCACTTCGACGACGGTGAGAGTGGTGGACACCGGCTCGGGGAGGGTGGCCGACCGGGTCACCGAGCGCATCCCCGGGAACCGGACACGCACGGTGACGGTGCGTCCCGCCACCGCCTTGGCCCGCATGCGGCTGCAGACCCGATCGGCGAGGTGGCCGAACGTGGCCCGGAGGACCTCCTCGGTGGGTCGCCGGCGCCCGAGCGCGGACTGGGCTCCGACGGACCGGGCCCGACGACCGCCCTCGACGGCACGGGGGTCGGTGTTGACGGCGAGGGCCCCGAGCTTGGCGCCGACCGCCTGGCCGAGGAGGCGCTGGAGCCAGTCCGGGGAGGCCGCGGCCAGCTGGCCGACGGTGTGCACCCCGCCGTCGGCCAGGCGCTGGCGGGTGACCGGACCGACGCCCCACAGCAGGCCCACCGGGAGCGGTTCGAGGAAGGACCGCTCGGTGCCGGCGGCCACGACCACCACCCCGTCGGGCTTGGCCACCTGGGAGGCCACCTTGGCCAGGTGCTTCGTCGTGGCCACCCCGACGGAGATGGGAAGACCGATCTCGTCGCGCACTCGACGGCGGATCTCGGCGGCGATCGACGCCGGCGACCCGAACAGGTGGACCGAGCCGGTGACGTCCACGAAGGCCTCGTCGATCGAGATGCGCTCGACGGATGGGGTGTAGTCACGCAGGACGTCGATGACCTCGTCGCCCAGGCGCTGGTACTCACGGAAGTGGCCGCCGGCGAAGACGAGGTCGGGGCACAGGCGGCGGGCCCGCCATCCCGGCATGCCGCCGCTGACGCCGAAGGCCTTGGCCTCGTAGGAGGCGGCCAGCACGACGCCGCCGCCCACCGCCACCGGGCGGCCGCGCAGGGCGGGGTCGAGCAGCTGCTCCACCGACGCGTAGAAGGCGTCGAGATCTGCGTGGAGGATGGAGGCCTCGGGCCGAGCCATCGCCCCACAGTAGCGAACACCTGTTCACTTGCCCAGAGGGAGGGACGAGATCGGGAGCTCAGCCGGCAACCACCACGGGACCCAACTGGTCGGCGATCGCGGCCTGCACCGACGGGTCGCGGGGACTGCCGGCGATGCCCTCCACGGTCACGAACTCGGAGCCGGTGGCCGTCGCCACCGCTTCGACCTCCGCCGCGTACCGGCCGTCGGCCCCGAGGGAGTCGGCCGTACGGGTGACGAGGACGATCCGAGGCACACCCAACTCGCGGAGTCCGTCGACGACGGCGCCGAGACGGGAGCGGAACAGACTCGTCGAGGTGCCGTCCTCGGCGGTGCCGAGCCAGACCGTCGCCACCGTCGGCGCGACCGGGCTGGCCCGCAGGGCCAACAGCTGGCTCTGCAACGCCTGGTCGACGGTGGCGTCCTCGGTGGCCAGGTCGAGGAACTGGGCCGACGACGGCAGCTGGGCCAGGACCAGCCGGGTCCACGACTGCTGGGCGTCGACGGGATCGGCGGTCACCGTCTCGTCGCCGCCGAGAGCCACCCACACCACGGGGTTCGGATCGGGGGCGGTGGCGGCGGGCACGGCGTTGCTGGCCGTCGGCGCGGGATCGGTGCAGCCGGTGGCGCCGACCACGACGAGCAGCGCCAGGGCGGCCAGGACACCGAGCGCCCGGGACCGAACCCAGCCCAGGTTCCCCGAGCGGGGCCGGCGGACGGGCCCGAGCGGCGCCGTCACAGCGACCCCATCGCCTCTCGGGCCGGCAACCGGGCGGCCTTGGCCGCCGGAAGGATGCCGGCCAGCACCGCGAGCACCGTCGCTCCGATGGCCACCGCCACCATGGTGACGACGGGAACCTCGACGGGGACCGAGCCGAAGCCCTGGTCGACCAGGTAGCGGTTGACCACCACGCCCACGAGCAGGGCCACGCCGTACCCGAGGAGCACACCGATCACTCCGCCGAGCAGACCCAGGCTCCCGGATTCGACGAGGAAGATCCGACGGACGTCGCGATCGGTCGCGCCGACGGCCTTGAGCACCCCGATCTCCCGACGCCGCTCCCGCACGGCGGCCAGCGAGGCGTTGGCGATGCCGATGGCGGCCACCGCCAGGGCGATCAGACCGACCGAGGTGAGCACGATCTCCACCACCCGCAGGTAGCGGTCGACCGAGGCGATGATGTTCTCCGGCGCCGATGTCGAGTAGCCGATGGCCGCCACCTCGACCCGCACCTTGCCGACGTCGTCGATGCTGTCGGCCACCACGAAGACCCCGCCGAAGGGTGAGGCGGCGCGGGGGTCGACGTCCTCGGCCCGCACGCCGTCGCCCCTGAGGGGCTCGACGATCCACTGGCGGGCCGGCTCCACCAGCGAAGTCGGGGCCAGCACCTGGCCGGGCCCGGCGTCCTGGGCCACGACCCCCACGATCGTCGCCCGGGTCCAGCGCGGCACGAACTGGAGCCGGTCGCCGACCCGGATCGCCCGGTTGGCCCCGATCGCCATCTCGGTGCCCACCACGACGGCGGCATCGGGCCGGCCGTAGCCGAGGCGCTGGAGGAAGCCCTCGTCGACGACGACCTCGGTGACCGAACCGGGCGACGGCAGCCGACCGGCGACGACGGTGACGGGCAGCGTCGGGATCTGCTCGATGTCGACCCCGACGACGCCCTCGGTGAAGGCCTCCAGCACCGTGCCGTCCCGCCGCGGGACGTCGGCCACGATGGTCGCCCCGATCGCCGTGACCGGCACCACGGTCCGGACGAAGGGCAGCTCGGCGATGCGGTCGACCGCGGCTTGGTCGAGCACCAGGGCGGCTCCGGGCTCGGCGTCGTCCTGGCCGAGTTGGGTGAGGTCGGCCTGGGCGGCGGCCACCTTGATCCCCGACAGTGGGCCCCCCTTGGCCAACTCGTCGAGCACCTTGGTCTCCGCCGTCAGGGCGATGGTCAACAAGGCGGTGAGCAGGGCGGCGGCCAGCGCCACCGCCATCACCGTCAGCACCGAGCGCCCGGCCCGCCGCCGCAGCTCCCGGCTGGCCAGGAACACGGCGTGGCGCCAGGTCACGTCTCTACCGCCACGAGCCGGCCGTCGCGGAGGCGGTAGCGCAGATCGGCGCTCTCGGCGACCCGGCGATCGTGGGTGACGGCCACCACCGTGCAGCCGTCCTCCACCGAGATCGAACCGAGCAGCGCCACGATCATCGCCCCGTTCTCCTCGTCGAGGTTGCCGGTCGGCTCGTCGGCCAGCACCAGGGCCGGCGAGTTGCACAGCGCCCGGGCCACGGCGACGCGTTGGCGCTCGCCTCCGCTCAGGGTCGGGGGGCGGTGCGAGGCCCGCTCGCCCAGCCCGACGCGGTCGAGCATCTCCGCCGCCCGGCGCATGGCTGCGGGTCGGCTCTCCCCCACGAGCAGGCGGGCCACCGCCACGTTCTCGGCCGCCGTCAGCGTGTCCAGCAGCCCGAAGTGCTGGAACACGAAGCCCACCGTCGAACGGCGGTAGGCCGCCAGCTCGTCGCGCGACAGCGAGCCGAGGGTCTGCCCACCGATGTCGACGCGTCCGGCCTGCGCCGGCTCCAGCCCGCCGAGCAGCGAGAGCAGGGTGGACTTGCCCGCCCCCGACGGTCCCATGATCGAGACGAAGGAGCCGGCGCCCACCCGCATCGACAACCCGTCGAGGACCACGAGGCGACCGTGTCCGGCGTCGTAGGCGTGGCTGAGCTGCTCGACCTCGACGTCGACGCCATCGGGCATCCGTGAATGCTCGCACCGCCCGCCCCCGAGGGGGCATCGGGCGGACCCGGCGGAACGCTCAGGGGGCCGTGGCCGCGACCGAGGTCAGGAGCAGGGGGAGAACTGGCGGCTGGCGATGAACGAAGGCCGCGGCTCGCGCGCCGCGTACGGCTCGACCAGCGTGTTCTCGACGCTGTTGTAGACGATGAAGATGTTGCGGCGGGCGAAGGGGGTGATGTTCCCGTTGGACCCGTGCATGAGGTTGCAATCGAACATCACCGCCGAACCGGGACCGCCGGTGACGGTCTGGATGCCACCCTCGGCGACCAGGCGGGCCAGCGCGTCGTCACTCGGCACGCCGTACTCCTGGGCCCGGAGCGACTCCTTGTAGTGCGCGTCCGGGGTCTCCCCGGCGCAGCCCACGAAGTGGCGGTGCGATCCGGGCACCACCAACAGGCTGCCGTTCCACACCTCGTTGGCAGTCAGCGAGACGGAGACGCTGAGGGCCCGCATCCGGGGCATGCCGTCCTCGGCGTGCCAGGTCTCGAAGTCGGAGTGCCAGTAGAACTCTCGTCCCCGGAACCCCGGCTTCAGGTTCACCCGGGTCTGGTGGACGTAGACGTCGGATCCGAGGATCTGGCGGGCCGGGCCCACCAGCCGCGGATCGTTGGCCAGCCGCGACAGGGCGTCGTTGAGACGATGGACCTCGAACACCGAGCGCACGGTGGGTCCGCCCCGTTCGCGTACGACCCGCTCGTCTCCGTCGAGGGCGGGATCGACGACGAGCTCGCCCACGGCGCCGTCGAGGTCCAAGACGTCAGCCGGCGTCAACAGGTCGGGGAACTCGAGGAAGCCGCGCCTGTCGTAGGACGCCAGCTGGTCGGCGGCGAGGGGGCCGCCCTCGACGGTGCCGTGGACCACGGGGTCCTGGCGGTCGACCACCTCGGGTTCGGTCGAGACGCGGGTGCGGTAGGGACTCTGCACGACGGTGTCGGCCCCGGCGCTCACGACGCCGCCTCGCTCACCTCGGCGGTGAGCAGCGGGTAGACGCCGTCCGCGTCGTGCACCTCCTGGCCGGTGCAGGGCGGGTTGAACACGCACACCATCCGCAACTGGGTGGTGGCCGTGAGGCGATGGCGGTCGTGGTCGTTCAGCAGGTACATGGTGCCGGGCCCGATCGGGTGGGTCTCACCGGTGCCCAGATCGAGCAGCTCGCCGGTGCCCTCGATGCAGTACACCGCCTCGATGTGGTTGCGGTACCACATGTCGGTGGTGGTGCCGGCGTGGAGGATCGTGTCGTGGAGCGAGAAGCCCACGCCCTCCGAGGCCAGCACGAAGCGGCGGCTCCGCCAGGTGGGGGCTTCGACGTCGCGCTCGCTGCCGACGAGGTCGTCGAGGGTCCGCACGATCATCGGAGACCTCCGACGGGACGGGCCCGGTCGAAGCCACCGACGCGACGCTCGACGGCGTCGCGCAGGATCTCCAGCCCGCGCTCGAGGTCGGCGTTGCTGATCGTGAGGGACGGCATCAACTTGACGACCTCGCTCTGGGGACCGGAGGTCTCGACCAGCAGGCCGGCCTCGAAGGCGTTGCGACAGACGTCGCCCGCCACCTTCGGGTCCTCGAAGACGAGGCCCTGGACGAGGCCCCGGCCCCGGGTGTCGGCGCCCTGATCGAGGTGATCGGCGGCGATGCCCACCAGCGCCTGCTCGACGATGGCGGCCTTCTCGGTCACGCCGTCGGCCAGCGCGTCGTCGGTCCAGAACTCCCGCAGGGCGGCGGCCGCGGTGACGAAGGCCAGGTTGTTGCCGCGGAAGGTCCCGTTGTGCTCGCCCGGCTCCCACACGTCGAGCTCGGGCGTGATGAGCGTCAGGGCGAGGGGCAGCCCGTCGCCCCCGATGCTCTTGGAGAGGCACACGATGTCCGGCGTGATGCCGGCCGGCTCGAAGCTGAAGAACGGACCGGTGCGTCCGCACCCCATCTGGATGTCGTCGACGATGAGGAGCATGTCCTGCTCCGCGCACAGCTCGGCCAGCCGGCGCAGCCACCCGAAGCTGGCCACGTTGACGCCGCCCTCACCCTGCACCGTCTCGACGATGACCGCTGCGGGGCGGTCGAGCCCGCTGCCCTGGTCCTTCACCAGCGACTCCAGCAGCGACAGGCTGCTCCCGTCCTCCATGTAGTCGCAATACGGCACCGCGGTGCTGTGGGAGAGCGGGACGCCGGCGCCGCTGCGCTTCATCGAGTTGCCGGTGACCGACAGGGACCCGAGGGTCATGCCGTGGAAGGCGTTGGTGAAGCTGATGATGTGGTCGCGTCCCTTGACCTTGCGGGCCAGCTTCAGCGCGG
Source organism: uncultured Actinomycetes bacterium (assembly GCA_963793025.1). Lineage (GTDB taxonomy): Bacteria > Actinomycetota > Acidimicrobiia > Acidimicrobiales > Acidimicrobilacustridaceae > CAWBYL01. The sequence goes on along the minus strand of CAWBYL010000002.1, from coordinate 147,400 downwards.
CCTCGACGGCGTTGGTGCCGGTCGGACCGGGGAACTGGACCTTGTAGTCGAAGCCACGCGGCTGGAACAGCACCTCGTCGAGCGTCTCGAGGAGGTCGACCTTGGCCGCGGTCGTCATGTCCAGGCTGTGCACGGGGCCGTCGCTCGCGATGTAGTCGACCAGTGCCGCCTTCAACGCCGGGTGGTTGTGTCCGTAGTTGAGGGCACCGGCGCCGGAGAAGAAGTCGAGGTAGGCCCGACCCTCGACGTCCCACATCCAGGCACCCTGCGCGCGTTGGAACACCACCGGCCACGACCGGCAGTAGCTGCGCACCTCGGACTCGTGCTTCTCGACCGTCTTCATGGACTGGACCGTCATGAGATGTGACCTTCCTCTGACCTGGGGCGCGAAACGGCAGGCGGCGGGCCGGGGCGATCGGCGGCCTGCGCCGATACGTGCGGTGCGCCACTCGTCGTGTCGCACCCCCGCCAGGGATCTCGGCCACCCGCAGTCCCGACATCACCCACCTCGACCCGAGAGCAGGAGCAGCGCCGTCGTGGGCGGTGCGAACTCAGGGGGAGCAGATACATCAGGCGCTACAGACGGGGCACCCGCGAAGGGCGCTGGCCGCGTGCACCAGGGCACTAATTGTTAATGGTGGATATCAGTTATCTTACGAGCTGGGCGGTCCTCGATCAAGGATGCCCCGGCCCCGGCCCGCCGCCGAAGCGTCGGGATCGTTGCCCGGCCAGGGTAGCGAGACCGTTCACGAACCGCGGCCCCAGGGTCCGATCCGCAGGAGCTCCTCGGGGTCGTGATCGTCGGGGAAGTGCTCGGCGAGGAACAGCTCGGAGATCTCCACCGCCACCCCGCGACGGGCCGCGAAGGCGGCGAACAGGCGGTGGGAGCCGACGTTGTCCGGTGTCACACTGGCCTCCAAGGCGACCGCCGCGGTGTCGTCGACAGCGGCGTCGAGGAGGCGCAGACCCAGCCCCTGGCGGCGGTGGTCGGGGTGCACCGCCACCTGCCACACGAAGTAGGTACCGGGCTCGTCGGGGCGCAGGTAGCCCATGCAGTAGGCCGCCACCCGCCCGGACCGGCGGGCCACGACCGTGGTGCGGGCGAAGTCCCGGGTCCACAGCAGGTAGGCGTAGGAGGTGTTGACGTCGAGCCCCCCGGCCGCCCGGGCCACCGCCCAGAGCTCGGCCCCGTCCTCCACCCCGACGTGGTCGATCTCGTAGGGCGACTCGTCGTCATGGATGTCCACGTCGGTTCCCGGCATGGGAACAACGTGGCGCGACCGTTGCCGGCACGCAATCCCGTCGCCGCCTACATTCAGCGCTCATGGTTCCTCCTGCCAATGACGCCAGCGACGACGCCCCCGCCGGAACCACCGACGTGGTGCAGGACGAACGCCTCGACGACCTGGAGGCAGCCGAGCGCAAGCGGGCCGCCGGCCGTCGCCTCGACCATCGCTTCGAGCTGTTCGAGGCGATCATCTTGTCCATCGCGGCCGTGCTCGCCGCGTGGACCGGATTCCAGTCGGCCAAGTGGAGTGGCGTGCAGGCCAACAGCTACAGCCAGGCCGGCGCCAGCCGGGTGGAGTCGACCAAGTCGTCGACGCTGGCCGGCCAGGAGACGACCGTCGACGTCGTCACCTTCACGCAGTGGCTGATCGCCGCCGAGGACGAGGGCGCCTTCGCCGCCCCCGCCGTGCCCGGCCAGACCTACGTCCCCGACCCCGAGGAGGTCTCGGGCTTCTTGTACGAACGGTTCCGGCCCGAGTTCAAGGTGGCCGTCGACGCCTGGGTCGCCACCCAGCCCAGGATCAACCCCGACGCGGCCCCGACGCCGTTCGTCATGCCCGAGTACGTGGTCGCCGCCTCGGTCGAGGCCCAGCGGCTCGAACAGCTGGCCGAGGACCAGGCCGCCAACGCTCGGCGGGCCAACCAGCGTTCGGACAACTACGTGGTGATGACGATCGCCTTCGCCACCGTCTTGTTCTTCGCCGGCATCAGCTCGAAGATGGACACCTTCCGGGCGCGGGCTCTGTTGTTGACCCTGGCCGTCATCCTCCTCGTGGGCGCCAGCGCGATCCTGGTGACGTTCCCCAAGAACATCTGACCCCCCGAGTGACCGCGCGCCGGGTGCCTGTCCCGGCCGAGTACATCTAGGGTCTGGTCATGGGGGATGACGTCGAGGCCTGGGTGGACGCGTGCGAGCGGCTGGCGGCGCTGGGTGGCCGCCTCGACGACGACGACTTCCCGTCGGCGCCGACCGACCGGGCCGACGGGGTGGCCCACCTCGCCGAGCAGGCTCTGTGCTGGTTGGGGTGGTCCGTGTTCCACGCCGACCCTCGGCGGCCGGCCTTCCAGCGGCAGAACGACCTGATCACGCCGTGGGGCGGCCCCAACGCCGACAACGTCTACCGCCACGCCCGGGTCGCGCCGGGCCGGCGCTACCGGATCCGCGGGCGGATGCACTCCTGTGACGACTGGGTGCTCGCCGTGCGGGCGGGGTTCATGCACCAGCCCACATGGGGGACGCTGTTCGAGATCACCGCCACCGACCTCGGGCTCGGCCCGGGTGACGAGTTCGACTTCCTCGTCGGTGACGGCGAGACCGTGCCCCTGCCCGAGGGCGCCCTGTCGGTCTCCATCCGCGAGTACTACCTCGACTGGAAGGAGGAGGAGCCGGCGGTGTTCACCATCGAGTGCCTCGACGCCGACGCCGCCGCACCGGCCGAGCGGCGCCGACCCGGTGACCTGGCCGCCGGCATCGACGACGGCGTCACCGGGACCGAGCACTCCCTCGAGTACTGGAACACCTACATGGAGGAGAAGGCGGCCGAGCAGACCACGAACCAGTTCGCACCGACGTTCGGGCTGGCCAAGGGCCTCGACGCCGCCCGCTACGGGTTCTGCTTCTGGGACCTCGGCCCCGATGACGCCCTCGTCGTCGAGTGCCCCCGGCCCCGGGCCCGCTACTGGAGCTTCCAGCTCTACGAGATGGCGTGGTTCGAGCTCGTCGATCCCACCGAGCGGATCACGTCGCGCAACCAGGCCCAGCTCGCCGTCGACGACGACGACGTCGTGCGCTTCGTCCTCTCCCACACCGATCCCGGCGTTCCCAACTGGCTCGACGCCTCCGGGCGACGGACCGGCCTGCTGACGCTGCGCGCCTTCTGGTCGCAGGACGCGCCCACCCCGGTGGCCCGCCGGGTCCCGGTCGCCGACGCCGCCGGCCTCCTGCCCGCCACCACCCCGACCGTGACCCCAGCCGAGCGGGCCGAGGAGCTGGCCCGGCGACGGCGGCACCTGGCGTGGCGCTTCCGGACCTGATCGACACGGAAGAGGATCGATGAGCGGACGCATGCAGGACGACGTGGTGTTGATCAGCGGCGCGGCCAACGGCATCGGCCGGGCGGTGGCCCGGCGGATGGCCGAGGAGGGCGCGGTGCTGTGGCTCGACGACATCGCCGCCCAGCCGCTCTCGGCGTTGGTGGACGAGCTACGCGAGCGGGGCACGACGGTCGACGGGCTGGTCGGCGACGCCGCCGACTCCGCCTTCGTCGACCGCTGGGTGGCCGAGGCCGTCGAGCGTCACGGGCGCGTCGACGTCCTCTACAACAACGTCGGCATCTCCCGCTCCGGGCTCATCGGCGACCTGTCCGACGACGCCTGGCGGTTCCAACAGCGCCTCACCCTCGACACCGCCTTCTTCGCCACCCGCGCCGTGCTGGGCCCCATGGTCGCTCGCGGCAGCGGGTCAATCGTCAGCATGTCGTCGGGGGCGGGGGTCGGCGGCCAGTACGGGCTGGGTGGCTACGCCGCGGCCAAGGCCGGCGTGATCAACCTCATGGAGACGGTGGCCCTCGAGTACGGCCCCCACGGCATCCGCGCCAACTCCGTCACTCCCGGCCCCACCGCCACTGCTCCCCTGATCGCCTACCTCGAGGACCAGCCGGGCGGGATCGAGGGCCACGTGCGTGACCTCGACCTGCGGCGGTTGAGCCAGCCCGAGGAGGTGGCCAACACCGTGCTGTGGCTGGCCTCACGCGAGGCGTCGAACATCACCGGGATCTGCGTGCGCAGCAACATCCGCGCCGCCAGCAACCGGCCGATCTGACCCCGCCGCGCCACCTTCGCGGCCGGAGGTCCGTCAGCGAGCCGGCGGCCGGTGAGGTCCGGGTCAGTGCAACATGATGGCGCCGCCGTCGGCCATGAGGGTCTGGCCGGTCATGTAGCGACAGGCGTCGGACAGCAGGAAGGCCACGATGGGGGCGATGTCGTCCTCGGCGTCGCCGTCACGAGCGACCGGCTGGGCGGCGAAGGTCGCAGCGAACATGGCGGCCCGCTCGGTGTCCTCGGCGGGAGGGGCCCGGTGGGCGACCGACACCGGACAGACGCAGTTCACCACGATGCCGTGCTGGCCCCACTCACGGGCCGCCACCCGGGTGAGGCCTCGGATGGCCTCCTTGGAGGCCACATAGGGCCCATAGCCCGCCGAGCCCATGAGGGCGCCGTTCGAGCCCATCGTGACGATGCGGCCCCAGCCCTGGTCACGCATGTGGGGGAACACCGCCTGCATTCCCCACAGGGTGCCCTTCGGTCCCGTGTCGTACAGCAGGTCCATGTCCGACTCGGAGACATCGGCGAGGGGGGTGACCGAGCGGAAGGTCTGGGCGTTGGCCACCAGGCCGTCGATGCGACCGAAGCGATCCATCGTCGTCGCCGCGAGCGCGAAGGCCTCGTCACGGTCGGCCACGTCCACGGCCACCGCCAGGTGCTCCACGCCCTGGCCGGTGAGCTCGCCCGACAGCTCGTCGAGCCGCGCCTGCTTGCGCCCGGTGACCACCAGCCGGGCGCCGAGGGCGCCGAGGTGCAGGGCCAGGCCCCGCCCGATGCCTCGCGAGGCCCCGGTGACGATCACCACCCGGTCCTCCAGATCGACCTTCACCGTCACGGGGTGTCCTCCCGTCGCTCGCCGACGAAGACCGCGGTGGCGGCCACCGTCACCGTTCCGTCGACCACCACCTCGCCGGTGGCGAAGCTCTTGCGGCCCTCGTGGCCCGAGTACCGCCCCACGATGTCGACAGGCACGCCGAACGGGGTGCCCCCCTTGAGCGAGATGTTCAACCCCACGGTCATCCCCGACACGCCCGACGCGGTGACGGCGGTGCCGAGCACCTCGTCGAGGGCCAGCGCCAGCACCCCGCCGTGCACCCGGCTGGGCGACCCGGCATGGGCCGCCGTGAACGTGCACCGGGCCCTCACCTCGACCGGGACCGGCTCCGTGCCCGGCGCCGGCTCGGTGGGACGCTCGACCCACTCGATCGGCGGCGCCTGCGGGTTGAGCCGTCCGGAGCCGGCCTGCAACAGGCTCTCGACCCGACCGTCGGCGTGGCGCACCAGGTAGAGCGGTGCCTCGCGTCGGGCTCGCGCGAGATCGGCGGTGACGGCCCCGAGGGCGTCGGTCGCCGCGCCCAGGGCCTCGTCGTCGACCGTCGTGAGCACCACCGCCTCCACCAGGAGCCGGGTCTGATCGACCAGCCGGCGCGCCGCCGGCGACACGCTCTCCAGCAGAGGGAGACGGTCGCCGAGCTGTTCGGCCAACCGGGCGGCCGACACGGGCTGGGGGCGGTCGTCGCTCACGTGGCCACTTCCGGGAGCACCCCGAAGTGGGCCTGGTAGCGGGCGAAGCGCTCCCGCTCGGCCGCCGCGTCCAGCCCGAGGTCGGCGAAGGAGTACTCGTGGGTGCCGTGCACACCCTTGGGTCGGGCGGCCAGGTAGTCGACCATGGCCCGCTCGGCGCCGGGATCGAGGTCCAGGCCGATGTCGTCATAGACCCGACGCACGACCCCGATCGGGTCGGCTGTGAAGTCGGTGTGCAGGACGTGGCTCACCGGATGGCCGTCGATCGACCCGCCCTCGTCGGCGGTGGCCAGACCGTCGAGGTCGCGCCAGTACTTGGCCTCGTGGTAGCCACCCACGGCGGCGAAGTCGACATCATCGCTGTGGGCCCGGCGCAGGGTGCACACCAGGCTGGTCACCGACGGCAGGAGGGTGAGCGGATCACGGTGGGTCACCACCACCCGGGCGTCGGGATAGGTGGCGTAGAGCGTGGGCAGCGAGTGCAGGTGCACCGGCGACTTCAGCAGCCACTGCACGTCGGTGCCCCGCCGCTGGAGGATCTGCAGCACCAGGCGGTGCATGCGGTAGGCCGGTCCCATGTCGCAGGTCTCGAGGTACCGGGCGTAGGTCGGCACGTGGTAGCGGGCGGTGAACTCCTCGGTGAGGAACTCGAAGGACATGGCCGACAGGCACTCCTTCGGCATGCGCCCGGTGTACTCGTGGATGGCGTCGAGCCCCGACGACGCCGCCCCCATCATCCGCAGCTCGCGGTCGGCCAGGGCCAGGCGGCCCTCGTCGGGCTCGCCGTCGGGGGCCGGAGGCGGCACCGGCCGCAGCAGCTCCCACCCCTCCGGAGCCCGCAGCGACGGATCGCGGTCCATGGTGCCGAAGAGGATGGTGGTGCCCGTGCGGGGAGCGCCGGTCACCACGATCGGCGCCCGGACATGTTCGTCGCGCACCCCCGGATCGGCGGCCAGATAGGCCGCGATGTGGAAGCGGACCTCCAGCAGCCGGAGCACGAAGCGACGGGTGATCCACCGCCCGGTGACGGTGAGGCGGGCCTCGTCCTCCAGCGCCCGCAGCACCAGGTCGAGCGGCTCCAGGAAGCCGTCGTCCCCGTCGATCGCGCCCACGCCGGCGTCGTCGTCGAGACCGAGCCGGGCCCTCGCCTCGGCCAGGAGGAGGTCGCGGTCGAGAGGTCGGAGGGCCACGTCGGAGATGGGAGGCACCTCGCCGCGATCGATGGCCCCCACCCACTCGGGACGCGGGCCGGGTTGCCACGTCATCGGCGGTCGTCCCCCACCGTGGGGAGACTACCGCCGACCGGCGTCGGCCGATCGCGCCGGCGTCAGGTGCCAGGATGGTCCGTCCCCATCGCGTCCGAACGGAGCCGATCCCGTGCTCATCCTCGCCATCATCGCCCTCGGCGCCCTCGCCGGGTGGTTGGCCAACGCCATCCTCGGCGGCGGCATGTTCCCCGAGAACTGGGGGGAGCTGCTCATCGCCGGCCTCGTGGGCTCGTTCGTGGGTGGGCTGCTCGCCAGCCTCCTCTCCGGCGACGGTCTGGCCCTGCGCCCCTCGGGGATCATCGGCTCCATCGTCGGGGCCGTGATCGTCCTGGCCATCTGGCGGGCGGTGCGCGCCCGCCGCTGACCCGGGGCGGCGTGGGCGGGCGGCACGAGGGTCCCACCACCGGTGGAGAAGGGGGTGCTGGGACCCCCTCGACGCTCGTCTCTGCACCATTGCCGGACCCGCCCGTATCGGGTCTCATGAGTGGGTGGCCGACCGTCGCACCTTCGTTCCCCCCGCCGCCACGGGCGGGGCGGCGAGCCCATGAGCCCCCTCTGGCTGCTGTGGCGCAACCACCTGCGGCGACGCTGGGCGAGCCTCCTCGGCCTCGCCCTGCTCGCCGCGCTGGTGAGCACCGTGACCCTCACCGCCCTGGCCGGTGCCCGTCGGACGTCGTCCACGGTCAGTCGCTTCCGCCACTGGGCCGATGCCAGCGACGTCTGGTACCAGACCAACGATCCCAGCCAACTCCCCGGTCTCGTCGCCGCCCTGCGCGCCGACCCGGCCGTCGGCGCCGTCACACCCCGCTACCTCATCACCGCCTTCCCCGACAACGCGCCCTTCCTCGAGCTGCAGACCGACCCCGACGGCGCCTACGGCGTCACCCAGGACCGCGTCCGGATGTTGCGGGGGCGACTCCCTGGCCCTGATTCTCCCGACGAGGTGTCCATCAACGAGCTCGCCGCCGAGCTGACCGGTGCCGACGTCGGCGACACGCTGGACCTGAACACGTGGTCGCCCGATGACCTCGACCAACTCGGCGGAGACTCCTTCCCCGGGTTCAACGGGCCTCACCTGGAACTACGGGTCGTCGGCGTGAGTCGGGCGCCCAGCGATCTGAACCAGGACATCCGGGCCGGCTCACCGGTCGGACTCGTCTCCCCCGCCTTCGTGGCCAGCCATCCGGGCGTGGGCGCCTGGCCGCCCGCCGCCCAGGTCCGGCTCCTCGACCCCGGCCAGATGGCCCGGATCACCCAGTTGGCGACGAGCCTGACCGGCATGTCGGCGCCGGCGGCGACGGGATCCGACAGCGAGTCGAGCGACACCGCTGGGGCCGACCAGGGCTACTTCCCGGCGATGGAGAGCGCGGCCAACGCCTACAGCGACGACGCCCAGCACGCGGTGAACGGGCTCGCGGGCGGGCTGGCCCTCTTCGGGGCGGCCGCCGCCCTCGCCGGGGGGATCGTGGCCGGGCAGGCCGCCAGCCGGGAGATCGCGGCCCGTTCGGACGCCACGACGGCCCTGGTCGCCCTCGGCCTCACCCGACGGGAGCAGATGGTCGCGCCGGCGGCGCCGGTCGTGGTGGCCGCGGCCGTCGGCGTCGTGGTCGGCGCAGGGGTGTCGATCCTGGCCTCCCCCCTCCTGCCCACCGGGATCGCCCGGCGCAGCGAGATCGACCCCGGCGTGTGGACCGATCCGCTGGTGCTCGTGGTCGGCGCGGTCACGATGATCGCCGTGCTCGCGGTGTGGGGACTGCTCGCCGCCCGTCGCCTCGGCTCCGCCCGCCCTCCCGTGGACCGACCGAGGCCGGCGTTGGCCCGACTGGCGTTCAACCTCGGGGCGCCGGTCGCGGTGACCACCGGAGTTCGCTACGCCACCGACGGGACCCGGGGCCGGTCCTCGCTACGGGCCCGCTCGGCGATGGTGGCGGTCGCCGTCGGCGTGTCCGGGATCGTCGGCACCGGCGTGATGGTGCGCAGCCTGGACGACCTCTCGGCCGACCCCGGCCACTGGGGATGGAACTGGTCGACGCTCCCCGATTCCTTCGGAGGAGGCGATCCCAGTGCTGACATCGCCGCTGACCCACGCGTGACCGGGGTGGGAGTGCTCGACTCCGGGACGGTCCTGATCAACGGAGTCCCGCTCGGGGGGAACGCCATCGAGGCGGTGAAGGGGAACATGACCCTCACCCGCCGGGACGGTCGGCTCCCCTCCGGACCGGGCGAGGTGGCGTTCGGGAGTGCCACGATGCGGGGCTTCGGGTTGTCGCTCGGCGACGTGGTCGCAGCCACGACCCCGGACGGGAAGGTCGTCGATCTGACCGTCGTGGGCGAGGCGGTGATGCCACCCACCGACATCACGGCGATCGACGAAGGGGCCGTGTTCACCGCTGAAGGTCTTGCCGCCCTCACCCTCGGCGACGGCGACCAGACCCTCGCGCTCCGCTACGCCCCGGGGATCGACGTCGCCGCGCTCCAGCAGGACCTCGGCGACCAGTTCGGCCTGGAGTTCGGCCCGTACGCCGAGCCGGCGGTTCCGTCCGGCATCCAGGACGTGACCGACACGCGAGACATCAGCCTGGCCATCGGTGCGTTCTTCGCCGTCCTCGGGGTGCTGGGGCTCCTGCACACCCTGGTCATCTCGGCGCGCCGGCGGCGCGTCGACGTCGCCGTGCTCCGGACGCTCGGACTCCGCCGGCGAGGTGTCACCGGGATCGTGCTGTCCGAGTCGATCACCATCGCCCTCACCGGCATCCTGGTCGGTGTCCCGCTCGGGCTGATCGTCGGACGGGCCGTGTGGCACCAGCTGGTCGACCACCTCGGCGTGGTCGCCGTGCCCCGACAACCGTGGCTCGTCCTGGCCCTGGTGGTGCCGAGCACCCTGCTCGTCGCTGTCGCTCTGTCGTGGTTCCCGAGCCGTGCGCTGCGTCGCCATCGACCCGCCCGCGCCCTACGGGCCGAGTGACCGTGGGAAGCGGCCCGTCATGACCGCGGCGCTCACCGTGTCCGCCTGGGTGGGGGTCGCGCTCACCGCGGCGGCAGGGTGCGCCGCGCTGGTGGCCCGGCGTGACGAGGCGGCCGGTCGGGCGCGGCAGCTGTGGCTCGTGAGCGCAATGGCCTTGACGGTGACCGCCGCGCTCGTTGCCGTCACCAGTCAGATCCTGGTCGACTGGCCCGGGCGCGTCGCCGTCGGGGTCGGCGTGGGATGCGTCCTGATACCGGTCGCCGCCGGGCTCGGGCGCTGGACGCGCACCCGCCGCGCCGCCGCCCCGGTCGCGACCCACGTCCTCGTCACGTGTGGGCTGGTCCTCCTGGTGTGCGCCGTGTACGTGCTGGTCGTCGTAGGCCTCGGCCAGACGCCCGAGGGGCAGGAGCGAACCACCCTCGGCCTGTCCGTCGTCGCCGCCGGGCTGGCCGGCATCCTCGCCTTCCCGCTCCGGCGCCGACTCACCGAGGCGGCCAACCAGTTCGTCTATGGCGAGCGCCACGCCCCGGAGGAGGCCCTCGAGGCCTTCGGCTCGCACATGTCCCGGGCCGTCCCCATGGACGAGCTGATCCTGCAACTGGTCGAGACCCTGCGCCGGACCCTCGACCTGGAGGTCGCCGAGATCTGGACCGGCAGCGCCGGGAGCCTGGCCCGCTCGGTGTCGGTGCCGCACGCCCCGGCGGCCACCATCGAGCTGGGCACCGAGGAGCTACCGGTCGTGGCCAGCGCCCACGCCCAGGGCCCGACCTGGCTGCAGATCTGGATCCCCGACCTGCTCACCGCCCGGACCAGCACGGTGCTGCGCTCGGTGTCGGTGACGCACCTCGGCGAACTGCTCGGCCTCATCGTCGTCTCGCGGCGGCCCGACGGCGACGCCTTCACCGAGGAGGAGGACCGAATCCTGGTGGAGCTCGCCCGCCAGCTCGGGCTGGCCCTGCACAACGTCCGCCTCGATTCGGCGCTGCAGGCCTCCCTCGACGAGCTCCAGCTCAGCAACGCCGAGCTGGCGGCCTCCCGGGTCCGCATCGTGACCGCGGCCGACGAGTCGCGGCGGGAGATCGAGCGCAACCTCCACGACGGCGCCCAACAGCACCTCGTGGCCATGGCGGTGAAGCTCGGGCTCACCACCACACTCTTCGACTCCGACCCGGTCAGCGCCCGCCGCCTGCTCGAGGAGCTGCGCGACGATCTCCAGACGAGCCTGGGCGCTCTGCGGGAGCTGGCCCACGGCATCTATCCGCCGCTGTTGCGCGAGCGCGGGCTGGGTGAAGCACTGCGCACTGCGGCCCTCCGGTCGGCGCTACCCACCACGGTCGAGGCCGACGACGTCGGCCGCCACGACCCGGAGATGGAAGCGGCCGTCTACTTCTGCTGCCTGGAGGCCATCCAGAACGCGGGCAAGCACGCCGGACCCGAGAGCAGCCTGCCGCGTTGCGGTGGGTGACGGAGACGGGCGGCTGTGGTTCGAGGTGTGCGACGACGGCGTCGGCTTCGACCCCACCCGCGACGGGGCGGGGCACGGCTTCGTGAACATGGGCGACCGGCTCGGCGCGTTCGGTGGCGAGCTGGAAGTCAACTCCCGACCGGGTGTGGGCACGAAGGTGTCAGGGACCGTTCCGGTGCCGGCGACCCACCCCGACCTCGATGTGGTCGGCTCCGGCGGCCCGGCGACCGGCACGCCACCTCCGTAGGCTCGGGCCATGGCCATCTACGAGGTCGCCCTCACCAGCAGCTACGGCAGCGAGCGCATCATCGCCGACGACATGTACATCAAGGAGGGGGTGTACTTCTTCGTCGAGCGCAAGGACAAGGACAAGGCCCGGGACGAGACCGCGGTCGCCGCCTTTCCGCTCGCGGGGGTCCGGTCGGTGGTGCGGCTCGACCCGTCGGCCCGACCGGTCGATCCGCCGGAGGGGGCCGGGGACGGATGGAGCTGACCGAGGGGCTGCGCACCACTGGCGCCATCCGGAGCTTCACCGTCGAGGCGGTCGATCACTCCGTGGTGCACCGGGTGCTGGACAGCGCCCGCTTCGCCCCCAACGGAGGCAACCGTCAGGCGTGGCGGGTCATCGTGGTCGACGACCCCGAGGTCCGCCGTGGACTGGCCGCTCTCTACGCCGGGCCGTGGGACGACTACCTCGCCCTGCGGGCCGCCAACCTGACTCCGTGGTCACCGATCGGCGACCGGGCCGAGGAGGCCCGGGTGGTCGACGAGTCCCGGCGCTCGCGTCCCGACGACGCTCCGGTCTCGCCCCTCGTGGCCGCCCTGTTCGAGGCCCCGGTCGTCCTCGTGGTGCTGGCCGACCAGACGGCGCTCGTCGCCACCGATCGCGACCTCGGGCGCCACCCCATGGTGTCCGGGGCGTCGATCTACCCCTTCGTCTGGAGCATCCTGCTCGCCGCCCGCGAGGAGGACCTGGGCGGGGTCCTGACCACCATGCACGCCCGGGTCGAGCCGGCCATCAAGGAGCTGCTGGCCGTGCCCGAGGAGTTCGCCCTCGCCGCTGTCCTCGCTCTCGGCCACCCTGTCGAGCGACCCACCCGGCTGCGCCGCCAGGCCGTCGAGACCTTCGCCACCTTCGACCGCTTCGACGGGACCCCGCTCGCCTCGAACCGCTCCTGAGCGCGGCCCGCGCGACCGACCGGACGGCGGTCCGGCCGAGGCTTACGCTCCGCGACGTGGAGCACGTGTCGCTGATCGCCGGGTCGACGGTCGCCGTGATCCTGGCGACCTTCACCCTGATGCTGGGGACCGTCCTGGTGCGGGCTCGGTCCGGTACCCGGCTCCTGCCCGTGCGGGTCGTGATGTGGTCGCTGGTCGGCACCGCCGGATCGGCACTGGTGCTCCACGGGAGCGGACTCGTCCCCTTCGGCATCCCGCTGTGGTTCTACGCGCTGGCCCTCCTGCCCTTCGTCGGCCCGGCGGTCGCCATGGTGGGCTGGAGATCCCTCGCCGTCTCGGGTCGCACCATCGCCCTGGTGTGCCTGCCGCTCGGTCTGCTGGCCGCCGGGGCGGTGGCCAACCAGCACTACCAGTACTGGCCCACCGTGGGCAGCCTCCTCGGGCATGACCACGTCGACCCCCTGGTCAGCGCCACGGTGGCCGTCGAGCCCGAGACCGACCCGCTGGTCGGAGCCGGTACCACCCCCGCCTCGACCGTCGGTGCGGCCCCGAACCGGGGGTGGCTCACCGACGTGAAGATCCCCGGTACCAGGTCGGGCTTCTCCGGCCGCACCGCCCGGGTGTGGCTCCCGCCGGACTACTTCACCCGTCCCGAGGTGGCCCGCTCGGCAGTGATCGTCATCGGGGGCACGCCCAGCTGGCCCTCCGACTGGACGCGCGCCGCGCACATCGACCGCACAGCCGACGCGGTGGTGGCCCAGACGGGTGGGGCGCCGATCCTGGTGATGGTCGACGCCAACGGCACGCCCTTCGGCGACACCGAGTGCGTCGACGGCCCCCGGGGCAATGCCGAGACCTACCTGGTCGACGACGTGCGGGACTACGTGGTCGACCACTTCGACGCCGCCCCGGCGGCGTCGAAGTGGGGCATCCTCGGCTACTCCGAGGGCGGAACCTGCGCGTTGACCCTCGCCCTGCGCCACCCCGACCGCTTCGCCGCCTTCGTCGACCTGGCCGGCGATCTCCGCCCGTCGGTGGGGAGCCGTTCGCGCACGGTGGGCTCGCTCTACGGCGGCAACGACGCCCAGTGGACCGCTCATGACCCGCTCACCCTGCTCGGCGAGAGGTCGTTCTCCCTCGCCGGGTGGTTCGAGGTCGGTCGTGACGACCGGGGCCACGACCCCACCCCGGTCGTGGACGCGGCCCGGCGGGCAGGGGTGGCGGTCGAGAGCCACACCACGGGCGGCGGCCACGACTTCGGCTTCGTCTCGCGGGCCCTCACGGAGGCCCTGCCGTGGCTCGCCGGCGTGCTAGGCATCGGGCGGTGACCGCCCTGCTCGACGAGAAGTGCCAGCTGACCGCAACCGGCGACGGAGCCTGGGGGCGGGAGTGCGACCGCACGTGGTGGGGCCACCAGGCCCAGCACGGCGGCTACGTGCTGGGTCTGGCCCTCACCGCCCTGGCCCTGGAGCTCGACGACCCGGCCATGGGGGTGCAGCAGTGCTCGCTGCAGTACATGCGACCGTTCCTCGACGGTCCCTTCCGGGCCGAGGTCACGATCGAGAGACGGGGCCGGACGATGGCCAACGCCACCGCCCGGCTCTGGTCGAGGGACAAGCTGAGCGGGCTGGTGCTCGCGTCCTTCGCCGTGCGCCGTGACGTCGCCTCCTTCGACGGCGCCCTGCGGCCCGACATCGCCCCCTACGACCCCGACGAGGAGCCGGTCGAGACCGGGTTCGGGCTCCCCGTGTTCGAACGGGTGCGCCTGTACCCGCGCCTCCACGAGATCGACGGCGGGGCGCCGGCACGGGTCGGTGGATGGGTCGTGCCCCGCACGCCGGAGATCGTCGATCACCGCTACCTGGGCTTCCTGGTCGACCTCTGGCCCCCAGCCGCCTACCACGTGTGGCCCGAGGCGGTGGTGGCCCAGTCGGTCGACCTCACCTACCACTCCCGCAGCTCACTCCCCCGGGCCGACCTGCCCCCGGGAGCCCCGCTCTACGTCGCCCTCACCACCCAGCAGTCGAACGGGGGCTTCGTGGACGAGGACGTCGAGGTGTGGACGACCGCCGGTGAGCTCCTGGCCGTGTCTCGCCAGATGCGCTACGTCCACGGCCAGCCCCGCCCCTGACCACCTCGCATCGGAGCGGTCAGTACGAGCGGGGGAGGCCCAGGGAGTGCTGGGCCACGTAGTTCAGGATCATCTCCCGACTCACCGGAGCGATCTTCAACAGCCGGGTGATGCCCCACATGGGGGCGAGCCCGTACTCGGTGGCCATGCCGTTGCCGCCGTGGGTCTGGATGGCCTGGTCGAGCGCCTGGTTGGCGGCGTCGGCGGCGGCGAACTTGGCGGTGTTGGACGCCTCGCCCGCGTCGAGGCCCTCGTCGTAGAGCCACGCCGCCTTGGCCGCCATCAGCCGGGCCAACTCGACCTGCATCTTGGCGTGGGCCAGCGGATGGGCGATGCCCTGGTGGGACCCGATGGGCACGCCCCACACCTCCCGCTCGGTGGCGTAGCGGGCGGCCCGGTCGAGGGCGTAGCGGCCGAGGCCGTTGAGCAGAGCGGCCGACAGGATCCGCTCCGGGTTGAGCCCCGCGAACAACGGAACCAGCCCACCGTGCTCGCCGCCCACCAGTCGGTCGGGTCCCACCTCGACGTCGTCGAAGAACAGGGTGAACTGGCGCTCCGGGGCCACCATGGACACGTCGATCGGCTGGGCGTCGAGCCCGGCCGTCTGGGTGTCGACCACGAACAGCGAGAGCAGGCCGCGATCGGTGCGCTCGTCGGTTCCGGTGCGGGCCACGACGAGCATGGCCTCGGCCTGGTCGACCCCCGAGATGTAGTACTTGGTGCCGTTCAGCACCCAGCCACCGTCCCGACGGGTGGCGGTGGTGGAGATCCGGTGGCTGTTGGAGCCGGCGTTGGGCTCGGTGATGGCGAAGGCCATCTTCGTGGTCCCCGCGCCGAGACCGGGCAGCCATCGTCGCTTCTGCTCGTCGTCGCCGAACTGGGCGATCACCGAACCGCAGATGGCGGGCGACACCAGCATCATCAACAGCGGACAGCCCGCCGCCGCCGTCTCCTCGCACACCAGGGCCAGCTCGGCCATGCCCCGGCCGCCGCCTCCGTGCTCGGCGGGGATGTTGACGCCGAGGAAGCCGCCGGCCGCCAGCTCGTCCCAGATCGCGTCGCTCCCCTCCCCTGATCGCGAGGTCTCGACGTAGTAGTCGGGTCCGTAGCGCGCGGCGATTCCGCTGACGGCCGACCGGAGCATGGCGTGCTCGTCGCTCTCACTGAAGTCCACGGCTCGTCCCCCTCGTCGCAGGGGACACGTTCGCAGATCGGCCGGGCCGTGTCGTGTTCCGCGACCCGGTCGTCCCCGTCAGTCGGCGAGGGCGGAGAAACGCACCGGCACCTCCACCAGCCGGGAGCGGAGGTACTCCCCCAAGCCCTTGGCCTGGGGATCAGGACGGGTGGACGACGCCACGCCCTCCCCCAAGAGACCCACCACCACGAAGTTGAGGGCCAGGAGGTTGGGGAGGGCGTAGCGCCGGACCGGCAGCTCGCGGGCGTCGGGCACGAGGGCCCGGAAGCGCTCGACGGTGAGGAGCTGGCAGAGCCAACCGAACCGGTCCTGGTCCCACGTCCACACACCGACGTTGGCGTTCCCTCCCTTGTCCCCGGAACGGGCACCGCACACCGCGCCCAACGGGGCCAGGCTCGTCGCTCCCCGCCCGGCGGGCCCGGCGACCAGCTCGGGTTCGATCCACGGCGCGACGGGCTGCACGTGACGCGGTCGGGGGACGACGAGCTCACTTGCGTCCGGGAGCACCACCGTGTGGGAGACGGCCTCGGCCGCCACCAGGGTGGGCCAGTAGACGCCGAAGCCGGTGGCGTCTCCCGGGGGGGTCAGGGTGTGGAACCCGGCGTAGGACGACAGGGCCATGGAGCTGACGGCGTTGGAGAACCGGCGCCCCACCTTGGCCCGCTCGGGATCGGCGACCTCGACCACCAGGGTGGCGACCGCCTCGGCGTTGCCCGTCGCGTCGGGGTGGTCGGAGCGCACGAGACGGACGTCGCTACGGGCGAACTGCTCCCGGCCCCCGAGCGCCCGCCACAGCTGGCGCTCGGCCAGCGCCGCCTTCTCCCCCACGTCGAGGCCGGTGATCATCATCCTCATGCCGTTGCGCCAACCCCCGGCGTGGTTGACCGCCACCTTGAGCGTGGGGGGCGCGGGCTCGCCGACCGTGCCGCTGATCGCCACCCGGTCCGCGCCCGCCGGCGCCACCCGGATGGTGTCGAACCGGCTGACGACGTCGGGGTTGACGTACCGGGGCTCGGCGATCTCGTAGAGGAGCTGGGCCGTGACGGTGCCGACCGTGACGGTGCCGCCGGTGTCCGGCTGCTTGGTGATGACGCTGCTGCCGTCGGCGGCCAGCTCGCAGACGGGGAAGCCGGGCAGGCGGTCGTCGTCGGTCGGCAGCTCGCGCCAGAGCGAGTAGTTGCCGCCCGTGGCCTGGGGCCCGCACTCGATGACGTGGCCGGCCACCACCGCACCGGCCAACGCGTCGAGGTCATCGGGACCCCACCCGTGCCACCATGCTCCCGGACCGACCACCAGGGCGGCGTCGGTGACCCGACCGCACACCACCACGTCGGCGTCGGCGGACAGGGCGGCGGCGATGCCGAAGCCGCCCAGGTAGGCGTTGGCGGTGAGGACCTCGATGCCCGATTCGGCGAGGGACTCACCCGTGTCGAGGTTGACCAGCGCCTCGCCGTCGGCCTGGAGGCGAGCGATCCGATCGGTGATGTCGTCGCCGGTCACCACGGCGACCCGTGGCGCGAGCCCGACGCCCGCCGCCTGCTCGCGGAGGGCGTCGGCCAGCCCCCGTGGGTTCAACCCGCCGGCGTTGACCACCACGCGGATCCCCCGGTCGAGCACCGTGCCCAGGTGCTGGTCCATCTGGCGCAGGAAGCTCGTGGCGTAGCCCGCCGAGGGATCCTTGGCCCGGGACTTGTGGAGGATGTACATGGTGAGCTCGGCCAGGTAGTCGCCGGTGAGCACGTCGAACGGGTCGGGTCCGGCGAGCAACTCGGCCGGCGCCTCGGTCCGGTCCCCCCAGAAACCCGAGCAGTTGGCGATGCGCACCGGGCGGGCCCGGTCCGGGCGCGAGGGAGCCTCGGTGTCTCCTCGTCCTGAACGCGCCGTCGACGGCCCCATCGTGCTCCTCCTCCGCGAGGTGCCCGGCGTGCACGTCGGTGCGTCGACCGAGCGGATCGACCGGCTCCCCGACCGCTTCCCTCGGCCGTCAAGGTAGCGGCGGGCCCCCGGTGAGGCGATCAGCGCGCCGTGGGCCGAGTCGGGCCATGAGGCAGAGTGGTCGTGTGATCCACCGCCGGCGTCGTGCCCGCACCTCGCTCGCCCCACTCTCGGCGCCGGACCCCTCCGCAGGCCCTGTCAGCGAGCTGCCGTGGGTCGAGATGTGGACGGCCCGGCCCTCGCTGCGGGGGTGGCAGCACGTCGCCGCGTTGGTGCCCGCCGCCGCCGGCGCGGCCACCGCCGCGCTCACCGCCCGCACCCGCAAGGAACGGATCGCGGCGACGGCATGGGGCGTCGGGGTCACCGGGATGCTGGCGGCGTCCGCCGCCTACCACCGCCTGCCCCGCACGGAGGAGGAGTGGAGGGTGCTGCGCCGGATCGACCACGCCGCCATCTGGGGCGCGGTGGCCGGCACCTACACCCCGATCTCGCTCGCCGTGCTCCCCGGTGGGGCCGGTGTGGCCCTGGCGAGCGGGATGTGGGCGAGCGGCACGGCGGCGGCGGTGACCAAGAGCGCGCTGTTCGACAGGATCCATCCTGCCTTCAACGCCAGCTACGTGGTCGTGAGCTGGGTGGGCCTGGCCATCCTGCCCAGGACGTGGAAGCGCCTCGGGCCGGTGCCGACCCTCGCCCTGATCGGCGGCGGCGTGGCCTTCACGTCAGGTGCGGTGGCCTACGGGGCCAAACGACCGGACCTGGTGCCAGGCGTGTACGGCTACCACGAGCTGTTCCACACGGCCACCCTCGTCGGGGTCGGGCTCCACTCGGTCGCCGTGGTGGCGGCCCTGCGGGCGATCCGACGGGCCGCCGGCCCGACCTGACCCGCTCGGCAGCGCCGCTCCGGTGCGCTCAGATGAAGTCCGGGGCGTGCAACGGGGTGATCCCCACGAAGCGGCCGCGCGGGTGCACGACGATGAAGCCCCGACGCCCGTCGACGCACTCGAGGTGGACCGGGATGTGATGGGGGAGCTCGTCGGCGTAATCGAGGATCCGGCCGCCCCAGTCGTGGGCCGGCCCCGCCCCGGTGTCGACGGCGACGGTGGGTTCCAGCTCGACGACGGCATCGAGCCAGACGCCGCCGGCCGACAGGACCGCCGGTGTCGAGCGTCCCTCGTGCTGCGTGCTCAGCTGCGGTCCTGCGGGAACTGTCATGGCCACCTGTCCTTGCTGACCAGAGGTATCGGCCCGCCTCGCTCCGGACCGAAGGGGAAACCCCCGGGAGCGAGGTCTACCGCGCCGTGCGCCGAAGATCGGACGAGTCCGGCAGAGATCGGTGTCCGGATCGGGTGGCCCCGCCGGCGTCCGCGCTCTTTGGTCACTCTCCGTGGTTCTTCACCCACGTCGAACATCATCGGTGTGTCGTCGCCGTGAACGGATCGTCCCGATCCCCGACAATTCGGCCCCGACGCTTGCCCGGGCAACCGAAACCGGGTTGTATCCCTTTCGACGGCAAACCGAACTCGGGGACGGCGATGGCGACACTGACGGGTCGAGAGCGGTTGGCTGCCGTGGTCGCTGCCGCTCTGCTCGTGGTCACCGTCGTCGTGGGTGCGGGGGCGGCTCTCGCGCCGGCCGGTGCCCAGTCCACCGTCGACGACCCGGCCTACACGGGAGCGATGCCCCCGACGTCGCTGGTCGGCGCCAGCCCCCGCAGCACCGGCGACACCCCGTCGAGCGGCGACGGGACGACCGCCGGGGCCACCGACGGAACCGCCGTCGACGGGAGCACCGGGGTCCAGAACAGCGGCACCGGGGGAGCCGAGGTCGAGGGCTCGGTCCAGCGCCCCAGGGGCACCTCCGGAACCGAGTCCCCCCGCAGGACGAGAACCAGTCGATCTTCTCCATCGGGCTGCCCACCAGCATCGATCTCTCCCCCGGCTGGCTGCTCAGCAACATCGGGCTCAGCAGCCTTCTTCTCCTGCTCCTGCTGGCCGCCGCCCAGCTCTTCAACGACGCCCTGCGGGCCCACCACGACGAGCTGGCGGCCCAGCTGGCGGACCGGTCGACCGTTCTCGGCACGTTGCGCCACGCCGTCGGCGTCATCCCCCGACCTCCGGTCGTCGTCAGCTTCGGCATCGTCGCGGTGGTGTTCGGCCTGCTGGCCGACCCCAACGCCACGTTCAGCACCACCACCCTCGCCCAGATGGGCGGAATGCTGGTCGCCGTCACCGTCATCATCGGCGCCTACGAAGGGGTGGCGGCCACCGTCATCCGCCGGGCGACGGGTTCCGACGGCGCCCTGCGCCTGTTCCCGCTGGCCATCGTCATCGCCGTGATGTGCCTCGTCCTCTCCCGCGTGCTCAACGTCGCTCCCGGCGTGCTCTACGGCCTGTTCACCGGGGTGAGTTTCGGCATCGCCCTCGACTCCAAGCTCGAGGGGCGGGCCTACGCCCGGGCCAGCGTGGCGCTGCTGGCCACGGCCGTGGGCGCGTTCCTCGTCCACCGGTGGATCATCGACTCCTCCACGCTCCCCATCACCAACTTCTGGATGATCGGCCTCGACGCCGCCGTCGCCGCCATCTGCGTCGGCGGGATGCAGGCCGTCGTCGTCCAGTTGCTCCCCACTCGCTTCGTCAACGGCGAGAAGATCGTGGAGTGGAGCCGGATGGGGTGGTTCCTCATCCTGTTCGTCGCCATGGTGCTCTACATGGTGATCGTCATCCGCCCCAACCCCGATCAGCAGAGCTGGGGCAACACCTGGTTCATCCTCGGGCTGGTCGTCTTCGCCGTGGCCTTCTGGGCCTGGGCCAACATGCACCACCGCCGGCTGGCCCGGCGCGAGGCCGAAGAGGGTGGAGGCGGCGAGCCAGGACCCGACGACATGGTCGGTGCCGGCCACTGATCCAGGGGGTCGCGACCCCGGTCGACGTCGTTGCTCAGGCCGTCGGACCGTCGCCGTCGGCGCGGGCGGCCACCCGGGCCACGCGGCGGGCGAGGTGCTCGCGCTCCTCGTCGCTGGGGGCGGCGGCAAGGGCTCGCTCCAGCTCCTGGCGGGCCTCGCCGTCGCGGCCCAGGCGTTGCAGCATCTCGCCCCGGGCGGTGTGCCACAGGTGGGACCGTCCCGGCGGGGCCACCGCATCGAGCCGGTCGAGGGCGGCGGCGGGCCCGTCGACCTCGGCCACGGCCACCGCGGCGTTGAGGTGCACCACCGGGTTGGGGTGGACCTCGGCCAGGATCTCGTAGAGGCGCACGATCTCGGCCCAGTCCGTCTCCTCGTGGGACGGGGCGAGAGAGTGGCACGCGGCGATGGCGGCCTGGAGCTGGTACGGGTCGGCGACCCCCTCGGTCAGGGTCAGCGACCGGTTGAGCCGGGCCCGGCCCTCCTCGATGGCCGCCCGGTCCCACATCCGGCGATCCTGGTCGGGCAGGGTGAC
Organism: uncultured Actinomycetes bacterium; assembly: GCA_963793025.1. Lineage (GTDB taxonomy): Bacteria > Actinomycetota > Acidimicrobiia > Acidimicrobiales > Acidimicrobilacustridaceae > CAWBYL01. The sequence continues at coordinate 126,194 of CAWBYL010000002.1, read as the reverse complement.
GATCTCCCCTGCGGTCGACAACCGTCCCGGCCGCCGGCCGTCGGTGAGCAACAGCAGGGCGAGCAGGGCCTCGGCGGTCGGTTCGTCGGGGAGCAGGTCGACGAGCAGGCGGGCCAGACGGAGACCCTCGCGACACAGGTCGGTGCGCAACACCGAGTCGCCGCCGGCGTGGTGGCCCGCCGTGTACACGAGGTGGATGACCGCGCCCACCCCGGCCAGCCGGGCGGGGAGCTCCGCATCGGTGGGGATCCGGTACGGGATCCCGGCGGTGGCGATCTTGTGCTTGGTGCGCACCAGCCGCTTGGCCATGGTCGGCTCCGACACCAGCAGGGCGCGGGCGACCTCGGCGGTGGAGAGGCCGCAGAGCGTGCGCAGGGCCAGGGCCACCCGGGCGTCGAGATCGATGGCCGGGTGGCAGCAGGTGAAGATGAGGCGGAGCTCGTCGTCACGGATCCGCGAGTCCGAGGGGGCCTCGGGGCGGAGCTGGTCGATCAGCGTCGACGCCTCCCCCTGGCGGCGCTGGCGACTCGACTCGCGCCGCACCACGTCGAGGGCCTTGCGGCGCGCCGCCACGTAGAGCCAGCCGGCCGGGTTGGCGGGCACCCCGGTTCGGCCCCACACCTCGAGGGCGGCCACCGACGCGTCCTGCACCGCGTCCTCGGCCAGCTGGAGGTCGCCCGTCGTGGCGGCGAGGACGGCCAGAATGCGACCGCCCTCGACCCGCACGACGTCGGCCAGCTCCCCCTCGACCGGCTGGCCCGATCGGGCCGGCCCCGATCGGGCCGGCCCCGAGGAACCGCTCACCCCATCGGGATGACGGGCCGGACCTCGACGCCCCCGTCCCAGGCTCCTGGGATCTCCGATGCCACCTCGATGGCGGCGTCGAGATCCGGACACTCGAGGAGGTAGAAGCCGCTCAGGACCTCCTTGGTCTCGGCGTAGGGCCCGTCGCTGGTGACGACCTCGCCGCCCCGTCCGCCGGTGACCCGCACCACGGTGGCCGTAGAGGTCGGGTAGAGCGCGGCACCGCCCCGGATGAGCTCGCCCCGCTCCTGGCCGAAGCGGCCGTACTCGGCGGTGGTGGGCGCCTGTTCCGGGGCCGACCAGTCGAGGTCCTGGCTGTAGATGATGGCGGCGTAGAGAGGCATCGTGGGTCTCCTTGGCTCGACCCGGGCGCTCGTCGCCCGGTGTCAATGTAGAGACGAACGAGCACGGCCGGGATGGACAGCGTGATCATCGCCGGCCATATCCTGTCGGTGGTCGGCCGGTCCGGGCCACGGATCGGTGCCATGGAACTGCTCCTGCTGTCGAACTCCACCAACCACGGCGCTTCGATGTACGAGCACGCCGCGGCCGCCGTCGCCGAGGTCGTCGACGGGAGCCGGGTCACCTTCGTGCCCTTCGCCCTGGCCGACTGGGACACCTACGCCGACCGGGCCGCCGCCGCCTTCGGCTGCTTCGACATCGAGGTCGTGTCAGCCCACCGCAGCGCCGACCCCGGGCGGGCCATCCTCGGAGCCGACGTGGTCATGATGGGCGGCGGCAACACCTTCCGCCTCCTCGACACCCTGTACGGGCTCGGCGTGGTCGGCGGCCTCGCCGCCAACGTGCGCCGGGGCGTCACCCGCTTCATGGGGGCCTCGGCCGGCACCAACGTGGCCTGCCCCACCATCCGGACCACCAACGACATGCCGATCTGCCTTCCCCCGAGCTTCGCCGCGTTGGGTCTGATCCCGTTCCAGATCAACCTCCACTACGTCGATCCCGACCCCACGTCGACCTACATGGGCGAGACGAGGGACGAGCGCATCGAGGAGTTCCTCGAGGAGAACCACTGCCCGGTGCTGGCCATGTACGAGGGCACGTGGCTGCGCGTCAGCGGCGAGCAGGCCCGGGTGCACGGTCCGGCCCGCCTGTTCCAGCGGGACGGCCGGGAGGCCTTCGCCGACGGTGGCGACGTCTCCGGCCTGTTGACCATGCGCTGGTCGTTCGACGACGGCGTCCGCCCGCCATCGGCGGCCGAGGGCTGACCCTCGCTGGTTCGGGTGCCCACCCGGGTACCCTGGTGATCGAAGCCTGTCTTAGTGGGGACCTCTCGTTGACATCTCGGCCCGAAGCGGCCGTCACGATCCCGTCGCCTCCTCTGAGCCCATCTCGAGGAGTGCACATGTCCAGTCCCACCGAGTTCCACCCGTCCGGCGCGCCCCTGAGCGCCGCCCGCGGCGGGCACCTGAGCGTCGTCCCCGTACCGGCAGCCGCCGTTGCCGACCTCGGCCCGGTCTCCGATCCCGTGCTGGTGACCGCCATGCATCCCGGCCTCACCGAGCGCGCCGCGACGCCCGACGGCCGTCGTCTACTGCGAGGGCAACTTCGGCGGGCTCGACGGCAAGACGGCCAACGGACTGGTGCGCCACTCCGAGCGCTACGAGATCCTGTCGGTCATCGACTCCACCCAGGCGGGACGAGACGCCGGCACCGTGCTCGACGGTGAAGCCAACGACATCCCCGTGTGCCGTGACCTGGCCGACGCCATCGGGCGGGCCGTCACCCTCCCTGACTTCTTCGTCTTCGGGATGGCCCCCGCCACCGGGATGCTGTCCGACGACGAGCGCACGATCGTGCTCGAGGCCATCGCCCTCGGCCTCGGCGTGGTCAACGGCCTCCACGAGTTCCTCAACGACGATCCGGAGTTCGCCGCCGCCGCCGCCCTCGCCGGCGTCGAGATCCTGGACGTGCGCCGGCCGCCGGCCAAGCGCGACCTGCGCATGTTCACCGGCCGGATCGCCGAGGTCACCTGTCCCCGCATCGCCGTGCTCGGCACCGACGGGGCGATCGGCAAGCGGACCACCGCGACCGTGCTCACCCAGGCCCTGCGCGACCGGGGCCTCAACGCCGTGATGGTCGGAACGGGCCAGACCGGCCTGATCCAGGGCGCCCGCTACGGGGTCGCCCTCGACGCCATCCCCTCCCAGTTCTGCTCCGGGGAGATGGAAGCGGCGGTGGTCGAGGCCTTCGAGGGCGAGGCCCCCGACGTGATCATCATCGAGGGCCAGGGGGCCCTGAGCCACCCCGCCTACCTCACCTCGACGTTCATCCTGCGCGGCAGCCGACCCGACGGGGTCGTGCTCCAGCACGCGCCGGGCCGGGTCACCCTGGGCGACTTCGACAAGGTGCCGATGCCCACGGCGGCCAGCGAGATCCACCTGATCGAGACGTTCGCCGACACCAAGGTGATCGGCGTCACCATCAACCACGAGCAGATGAGCGACGGCGACGTCGACGACGCCATCGCCGACTACGAGGCCGAGTTGGGGATCCCCGTCACCGACGCCCTCACCCGGCCGGTCGAGCGTCTGGTCGACATGGTCCTCACCGCCTTCCCCCGCCTCCAGGAGGCCATCGGCACCCACGGGCGTTGACCACTCCCCGGTTGGAGATCGATCTCGACAAGATCCACCACAACGCCCGGACGCTGGTCGAGGCGCTGGCCCCCAAGGGGATCGGCGTCACCGGCATCACCAAGGCGGTGCTCGGCGCCCCCGAGGTCGCCGCCGCCCTGGTGCGGGCCGGCGTGAACGGGCTGGGCGACAGCCGGATCGACAACATCGAAGGCCTGCGCCGGGCCCGCGTGCCGGCGCCGATGACGCTGGTGCGCTCACCGCTGCCCAGCCAGATCGCCCGGACCGTCCTGCAGGCCGACGTCACCCTCAACTCCGAGCTCGAGGTCGTGACGGCCCTGTCGGTCGAGGCCCGCCACACCGGACGCCGCCACAAGGTGGTGCTCATGGTCGAGCTCGGTGACCTGCGCGAGGGGATCCTCCCCGCCGACCTGGAGTCGGTGGCCGCCGCGGTGCTGCGCCTCCCGGCCATCACCCTCCACGGCATCGGGACCAACCTGGCCTGCCAGAGCGGCGTGGTCCCCGACGCCACCAACATGGCCGAGCTCTCGGCCCTGGCCGACACCATCGACGCCACCTTCGGGATCGAGCTGGCGGTCGTGTCGGGCGGCAACTCGGCCAACCTCGGATGGGCCCTCGCCGCCGAGTCGTGTGGTCGGGTGAACGACCTGAGGCTGGGTGAGTCGATCCTGCTCGGTCGGGACCCGCTCGACCGCCGCCCTCTCGCCGGCCTGCACACCGATGCCATCACCGTGGTCGGCGAGGTCATCGAGGCCAAGGTCAAACCAACGCTCCCGCGGGGCGACCTGGGCCAGACCGCCTTCGGGCCACCGGTCGCCGTCGCGGACCGAGGGGACACGTGCCGGGTGATCGTGGCTCTCGGCCATCAGGACGTCGACCCGTCGGATCTGGTCCCGCCCATCGGCCTGACCATCCTCGGCGCCAGCAGCGACCACCTCGTGCTCGACGCCGGGACCGCCCGCCCCGAGGTCGGGAGCGAGATCACCTTCGGTGCGGGCTACCGGGCGCTGGTGCGAGCCGCCACCTCGCCGTTCGTGGCCACGGTGGTGCGGGGTCGACAGGGCCGGGCCCCGTCACCGACGGCGTCGCTCGGCCACTGAGCCACCCGGCGGGCGGGCGACCGCCCGTCACCCTGGGCCGGGCGGGGACTCCTCGGCCACGCGGCCGTCCTCGACCCGCAGGACGCGACTGAAGGGCAGCGCCTCGAGCAGGCGGCGGTCGTGGGTGACCAACAACACGGTCCCGGGGAAGGCCCCGAGGGCCTGCTCCAACTGCTCGATGGCGGGGAGGTCGAGGTGGTTGGTGGGCTCGTCGAGCACCAACGTGTTCACCCCGCTGACCTGGAGCAGGGCCAGCGCGGCGCGGGTGCGCTCCCCCGGGGAGAGCGACGCCGCCGGCCGCAGCACGTGCTCGGCGCCCAGTCCGAACTTGGCCAGCACGCCACGCGCCTCGCCGATGAGAGCCCCGCTGGCGGCGATGAAGGCGTCGAGGAGGGAGTCGGTGCCCGAGAAGCGGTCCCGGGCCTGGTCGATCTCGCCCACGACGACGCCGGGACCCTGCCACCGGACGCCCTCGGTCAGAGGCACCCGGCCGAGGAGGGCCGCCAGCAGGGTGGTCTTGCCGGCACCGTTGCGGCCCACGATGCCGACCGTCTCCCCCCATCCCACCTCGACCGAGACCGGACCGAGCCGGAACCCCGGTCGCTCCACCACCGCCCCGTCGAGCCGGGCCACCACCGCTCCGGCCCGGGGGGCCACGGCGATCGTGAACTGGAGGTCCCAGCCCTCCCACGGCTTGTCGACCGGCTCGAGCCGCTCGAGCTCCCGCTCGGTGCGCCGGGCCCGCGACGCCGTCTGCTCGGTGTGCTCGATCCGGAGCTTCCTCAGGGACTTGTCGGGCTCGCTGGTGTCGCGCTTGGCCTTCTTCACCCCTTGGGTGGCCCACTCCCGCTCCCGCCGGGCCCGTGCGCCCAGGTCGGTCCGCTGAGCGTCGTACTGGCTGAAGGCCTCTTCGGCGTGGCGGCGGGCCACGTCACGCTCGTGCAGGAAGGCGCTCCACCCGCCGGCGAAGAGGGACAGGCCGTGGTCGTGCTCGTCCAGCTCGGCGACATGGGTGACGACCCGGTCGAGGAAGGTCCGGTCGTGGCTCACGAGGACGAGCGGGCCGGCGAACCCGAGGACGAAGCGCTCGAGCTGGTCGAGCCCCTCGAAGTCCAGATCGTTGGTCGGTTCGTCGAGCAACAGCACGTCGAAGCGGGCCAACAGGATCGCCGCCAGCCCGGCCCGGGCCGCCTCGCCGCCGGACAGCGTCGTCATCGGCGCCGCCAGCAGGGCCGATGTGAGCCCGAGCCCGTCGACCACCTCGGCGGCGCGGGCATCGAAGTCGGCGGCCCCGAGCGCCAGCCACCGCTCCAGGCCCACGCTGTAGCGGTCGTCGGCCCCTGACGCTCCGGCGGCCAGGTCGGCGGTGGCGGCGTCCAGCTCGGCCTGGGCCTCGGCCACGCCGGTACGGCGGGCGAGGTAGGCCGTCACCGTCTCCCCCGGGCGCCGCTCCGGCTCCTGGCGCAGCTCCCCCACGGTGGCCACCGGCGGCAGGACGCCGACCGTGCCGCCTTCGACGGGCAGGCGACCGGACAACACGCCGAGGAGGGTGGACTTGCCGGCCCCGTTGGGACCGAGGACCCCGACCCGCATGCCCGGCGCCACGCTGAGATCGACGTCGGCCAGCACCAGGTGGGGCCCGTAGGAGAACGAGACGCCACGGGCGTGGATCGTGGCTGACATCGGGGCGCAGGCTACCGGCGGCGAGGGCTCACCGAGTGGGGCCGCCGACCGGCTCGGGCTGCAGCGGCGGGCCGTCCACCGCACAGTGGAACTGGCGCTCGCACTCCGGCAGCGGGGTGCCGGCGGGACGCCGGCGCAGACCGACGAGGCTGATGCCCGAAGCCAGGACGGCCAGTGCCGCGATCATCCACATCGCCGAACGGAAGGCGTCGGTGGTCTCGGCCGGCCCGACCGCGTCGGTGAGCCCCGACAGCGACGGGATCACGGCGAGGGCGACCAGTCCCCCCGTCCGGGCCACCGCGTTGTTGACGCCGCTGCCGGTGCTGACGTGGCCGGCGTCGACGCTCGCCATGACCGACGCCGTCAACGGGGCCACGAAGGCCACCAGGCCGAGACCGAAGACGATGGCTCCCGGGGCCACGTCCGTCGTCCAGCGGGCAGTCTCGTCGAGCCGGCCCAGCAGGAGCACCCCCACCGCCACCAGCAGCGGCCCCACGACGAGCTGCGGACGGGGCCCGATCCGCACCGCCAGCCCGCCCGACCAGGCCGACCCGAACAACATCAACAAGGTGGCCGGCACCAGCGCGGTGCCGGCGGCCAGGCCCGTCCAGCCGGCGCCGACCTGGAGTTGGTACACGACCAGGAAGAACTCGGTGCCGAGAGCGGCGTAGAGCACGAAGGTGACCACGTTCAACACCGTGAAGTCCCGCGACCGGAACAGCCGGGGCGGCACGAGAGGCTCCGGCGCCGTGAGCTGGCGGCGGACGAAGCCGATGCCTCCGAGCACCGCCACCCCGCCCGCCAACAGGACCGACGGAGCGGTCCACCCCCGGTCACCGGCCTCGGTCAGGGCCCACGTGGCCGGGGCCAGGGCCAGCACGGCCAGCGCAGCGCCGGCCACGTCGAAGTGGCGGCCCCGTTCCGGCTCCCGCGACTCGGGCAGGGCTCGAGCGCTGATGACCGCCACGGCGAGCAGCGGCACGCTCAACAGGAACGCCCACCGCCAGCCGGGCCCGTCCACCGTCCATCCGCCGATCAGCGGACCGATGGCGCCGGCCAGGCCTCCCAGCCCGGACCAGGCTCCCACCGCCTTGGCCCGGTCCTCGGGGACGAAGCTGGCCTGCAGCAGCGCGAGCGAGCTCGGCGCGACCAGCGCGGCTCCGACGCCCTGGAGCATCCGGGCCCCGACCAGGAAGCCGAGGTTCGGAGCCAGACCGCAGGCCAGGGAGGCCAGGCCGAACCAGACGGCCCCGACGACGAAGACCCTCCGCCGTCCGTAGCGGTCGCCCAGTGCACCACCGAGGAGGATGAACGACGCCAGGGTCAGCAGGTACCCGGTGAGCACCCACTGCAGGCCGGCCACCCCGGCGTCGAGGTCGTCCCCGATGTGGGGCAGGGCCACGTTGACGATGGTGGCGTCGAGCATGGTCGTCGCACTGGCCACGACGGTGGCGACGAGAGCGATACGTCCCCGCGCCGAGCGCAGGACCAGCCCCGCCGGCTGCTGCTCGGCGATCCCCCCGGTCGCGGCCATGTCAGCTCGGGGCGGGACCGCGCTCGAGGGCGGCGCGGTCCCACGACGCGGCGTCGGCGGCGGCGACATAGGCGTCGTCGAGGAAGGCCCGCAGGGTGACGCCGGGCTCGGAGCAGGTCGCCACCGTGTCGTAGCTCAAGAGGTACTCACCCACTCCCTCGTCGTAGCGGGCGGCGTCGGGTCGGACGGAGCTGTTCCGGTAGGAGTCCGGCTCGGGATAGCTGTAGGCGTAGAAGCTCGGGGGCACGACACCAGGGGTGCCGGGCCAGAAGCCGGCGCTGGCGCACTCGTGGCTGTAGGCCTCGTGCATCACCCGGTCGGCCACGTTGGGCACGCCTCCGGGGTGCTGGGGCGCGGTCCGCCCGGAGAACCGGGTGACGGCGAGGTCGAAGGCACCCCAGAAGAAGTGGACGGGAGAGGTCTTGCCGAGGAAGGCGCCCTGGTACTCCCGGAAGGTCTGGTCGACCACCGCCATGACGGCCCACCAGGCCGAGACCGCCTCGGGGTCGTAGCCGCGGCGATGGTCCTCGGCGAAGGGGAGCACGTCGGGCAGCTCGACGGGCCGGCCGAGGATCGCGATCTCGGCACCGATGCCGTCGAGCTGGGTGAGCACCGCCTCCTGGAAGGTCGCCACGGTGAGCGGACCCAGCGGGGTGGCCTGGCGGTGGCCGCCACTGCAGTGCAGGCCGAGCTCGTGGGTCACGAAGTCGAGGTCGAGCTGGAAGGTCCCGGACCGGTAGGGCACGGGTGGGGTGCGCAGGCCGGTGGCGGTGATCTGGAGGGCGGAGTGCCACCAGTGGTTCTGGGGCGGGACAGCGGCGATGACCACCTTGCCGATGATCTGGCTCCACCGGTGCAGGAGCGGATAGCTCGCGTCCCAGCCCGGACCTTCGGGAAACGACGGCCACCGCTCTGCCACAGGTCCTCCCTCGTCGTCGGACCCAGGCGGATCGACGCTGCCGAGACGGTATCCGCCGGATCGGCGATCGACGCCGGTCGAGGAACGCTCTCGTGGTGCCGGCGCCGTGCCCGACCGGAGACGGCCGGTCCGGCCACGCTCCACCTCGCCACGCGCGGTGGGGTCAGGCGCCGCGTGCGAGTTGGGTGAGCTCGTCGATGCGTTGGCGGATGGCGGCGTCTTCTTCGGCGGTCCAGGTGGGGTGGTGGTGGTCGAAGTGGGCTGTCGAACGGGAGCGTCGGTACATCGGCGGCGGTGGTGGGGACGGGGAGTTCGGGTGGTGGCGCCCAGCCGGGGGGTCGGGTGGTGTGTTCGATGCCGGTGGTGGTGGTGATGGTGTAGGTGCCGTCGGGGTCTATGTGGTCGGGCCATCGTCGGCGGTGGTGGTCGAGGTGTTCGTGACGGCATTTGGCCACGGCGTTGGTGATGTCGGTGCGGCCGCCGGTCTCCCACGGGATGACGTGGTGGATGTCGCAGCGTTGCGGCGGTGCGTCACACCCGGCGACGCGGCATCCTCGGTCGCGGGTGAGCACGGCGCGGCGTTGGGCGGGGGTGAACGTGCGGATCGACCGGCCGTGGTCCAGGACCCGCCCGTCGGCGGTGAGAAGTCGTTCCAGGGTCCCGCCGGAGGACAGACACGACACGAGGCCGTCGGAGATGGGGTTCCCGTCGAGGGTGGACGCGGTGGCACCGGCGCCTTCGAACGCGTCGCAGAACAAGCCGCGTTCGACGGCGCCGAGGTCGGGGCGGGCGTCGAGGAACCGGTCGAGGTGATCGGCGGTGACCACCCCGGCGCCGCGCAGCGCGGCCCGGTACAGCACCCGGATGTCAGCGATCACGGTGAGCCGTTCCTGGCCGCGGTTCCCGTCGGGGTCGTCGAGCCCTTCGAGGTAGCGGCGACACACCTCGACCAGAGCATCAGCCCGCCGTTGCGCCGGGGTACGCCGTTCGTCGTCGCCGTCGGGCCGCCCTGCGGCCGTGAGGGCTTTCTCGATGTAGGCGGCGGAGTCCGGGTCGAACGACCCGTTCACCACGAGGACGTCGTCGAGGATCCGTGACGCCGACAACTCCCGCTCCGGCGGCGGTGTGATCTCTTCTCGATCCGGCCTCGGCCGCTTCGCGCTCGGCCGCCGCGTCCGCGCAACCCACCCAGTGACCCAGCACCGCCCGAGTGTCGAGAACCGACAACTCGACCCAGGATCCGGACCGTCTCCGCCGCCACCGACGCGAACCGCTCCACATGGCGATCCGGGACCAGAGCCACCGCCGCGTCGATCTGCGCACCCGCCAACGAGCCCGACCGCCACGCCTCGGCCACCTCCGGCCACCCGCTCAACCTCGCGGCGCGTGTCGCCGTGCGACGAGCATCGGGGTTCGACAGGCGACACCGCGACCGCAGGAACGCCGCCATCGTCCCGAACCCATCCACCTCGAACCCGCCAGACGCCGCGTACGCCGACTCCGCTTCCGCCACCCGGGCCGCCAGGGCATCGAGCAACGAACGGGCCTCGGCGATGGCCTCACCATCAACCGGTACCGCCACCCCCTCGATCGCCTCCCGCAAGCCCTCGAACATGGTCCCGAGTATACAGAACACATGTATGCTACACAAGAGTTACTCGTAGATTTTGAACAGCATGTTGTTGAAGCGCACAACCGATCATCACTCCATGGGCGCAGCGCTCGCCCCACCCTCCCGATCTGATGCGCAGCGCTCCCCCACCCACCCGATCTGATGCGCCCGCCGCGTGCCAGGGCACGCGAGATGCGCATCGTTTCAGGCTGGCGATGTCCAGGGGAGGGGCGGGGCCGGGATGCGGGCCAGGCCCGAGCCGGTGACGCCGAAGCGGGCGTCGGCGGCCGCCCACGCCCGGCGGGCCTCCTCGACCTCGGGCCGGGTGCGGGCCACGAAGTTCCACCACATGAGCACCGGCGACTCGAACGGCTCCCCACCGAGCAGCAGCGCCCGCGTGGGCTCGGTGACCTCCACGGCCACCTCGTCGCGTCGAGAACCGAGATAGGCCAGGTTCCCGGGCGTGACCACCACGCCCCCGACGGTGACGGTCCCGGCCAGCACGACCAGGGCGTGCTCGTGCTCGGGTCGGAGGGGGACCACCGTCGGGCCGGCACGAAGGGCGAGGTCGACGCCCAGCAGCGGCGTGTCGTGGCGGGCCGGTGAGACGACGCCGTCCAGGGTGCCCACCAACACGGTGGCGGTGGCCGATCCCAGGTCCAGGCGAGGGAGCTCGCCGTGGTGCTCGAAGGCCGCCGGGCCGTGGCGGGTGGCCTCGGGTTGGGCGACCCAGAGCTGGATCCCGTGGGTCGCGCCGCCCGCTCCCGTGGGCTCCTCGGCGTGGCTCACCCCGGCGCCGGCGGTCATGAGGTTGAGCTGTCCCGGACGGATCGTCTGCTCCGAGCCGAGGCTGTCGCGGTGCAGGGCCTCGCCCTCGAGCAGCCAGGTGACCGTCTGCAGGCCGATGTGGGGGTGGGGGCCGATCGAGATCGGATGATGGGCCGCGGCGGGCACCGGACCCATGTGGTCGGCGAAGCACCAGGCCCCGACCGTGCGGCGGTGACGTTGGGGCAGGGCCCGGCGGACGGCGAGCCCACCCACGTCGGCCTCGCGGCTGGGCGACAGCTCGACCTCGGGCCGGTCGGGCGGCTGACCGTCCGGCGTCGGCGGGACGTCTTCGACACCGACGGGTCCACTCATGGTCCCAGTCTGGCGATCCGTCGGGTCGGTCGCACGCGTCGGGTGCCGGCGGCGGCCGGACCTGTCAGGCTCGGGGCGGGAACCCGGACCGGGGTGGAGGAGCGACGATGACACGACTGGGGAACTGGGAGCCGAGCTCGTTGGAGGAGCGGGTCGACCGCATGGAGTCACTCGCCGAGATCCGCCAGCTCGCGGTGCAGTACGCGCTGGCCCTCGACTCGCGCGACATGGACCTGCTGGTCGGTCTGTTCACCCCCGACGTCCGGGTCGGACGGGACCTGACGGGTCGCGACGCGCTGCGGGCCTGGTTCGTCGAGACCATGGTGGTGCCCCGCACCTCGGTCCACCTCGTCGCCAACCACATCGTCGGGTTCGACGACGCCGACCACGCCAACGGCATCGTGTACTGCCGGGACGAGTTGGAGCGGCCCGAGACCGGCCAGTGGGACGTCGGCACCCTGCAGTACTGGGACACCTACGTGCGGATCGACGGGGAGTGGTGTTTCGAACGCCGCCGCTTCCACCGCTGGTACATGGTGGACGCGCTCACCCGGCCCTACCCGGGAGCGGGCATCGACGTGGGCACCGACGCCCTGACGACCCGGCAGCTGCCCGACGCCTTCGAGACCTGGTCCCGGTTCTGGTCCGACGCCGGGCGGTGGCCCTTCTGAGCCGGCGGCGGAGCCGGCCTAGGGCTTGACCGACACCACCAGGTCGTTCTGGCGGTTGGCCCACCCGTCGCCCAGCCACGCCTCGTAGCCGGGGAGGCCGGCCAGCTGGACCTGCAGGAACGACACGGTCAGCGTGTCGGCCACCGACTGGGCCCGCACGACGTCCATCAGCCCGGGGCCACAGCCCTCGACGGCCTGGCGGTTGATCAGGTCGGCCAGCGCAGCGGGCACGTCGGGCAGCTCGGGCAGTCGCTTCTGGTACCGGCAGACGTCGGTGAAGGACTGGTGGCCGGCGGCGTCGAGCACGACCATCACGAGGGGGCGCCCCGAGATGAGGTCGAAGGCCCGCTGGGTGTCGGTCGCCAGTGGGGTCACGTCGTCGAGGGAGCCGACCATCAACAGCGTCGGAACCGACACCGCCTCGAGCTCGGCGTCGGTCATCCGCTCGGTGTACGGGGCCTGGGCCACCACGGCGTCGACGCGCGGGTCGGGCTCGACCGTGCCGCCGCCGGGAACGGTACGCCCGCTGACCGAGGCCAGCGCGGTGTAGCCGCCGTAGCTGTGGCCGACCACGCCCACGTGCTCGGTGTCGACCACCCCGGACAACGGATCGGTGGTGCTCGTGGCCCGGGCCGTCACGTCGTCGATGACGGCGGAGACGTCACCGGGGCGGTCGATGTCGTTGGTCGCCGGCGTGACCGCGGTGCCGAGGATCTCGTCGGTGGCGGTGTCACCGGTGTGGTCGGCGGCGGCCACCACGAAGCCCTGGCTGGCCAGGCGTTCGGTCAGGAAGGAGGCGATGTAGCGCACGCCTCCGCTCCCGTGGGAGTAGACGACCAGCGGGAAGGGTCCGACGGTGGACGGGATGGCGTTCTCGACGGCCGAGTCGGAGGCGATGAAGGCGGTGGGGAGGAAGCGGTACACCGTGCCCGGACCGGCGGCGTCGGGCCGGGTGGGGTACCAGATGTCGACGGTGAGCGGTCGTCCTCGGCCGTCGTCGGCCACCTCGACCGTGCGGTGCCCGATCCCGTAGGGACCGGGCGCCGACGGATCGGCCAACGTCGGCGAGGCACCCGCGCTCCCGGCGCCGGTGTCCGGGGCCGACGAGGAGCCGGCGGTTGAGCAGGCCAGGCCCGACGACGCCACGACGAGGGCCGCGGCCACCGCGACCAGCGCTCGACGGGTCACGGAGAGGCAGCTCGGCATCGGGGCACCCTTTCACGTCGTCGCCAGGGCCGCCCAACGAGGGTCGGCGGTCAGAGACCGCCGACCGGTCCGTCAGCCGATGAAGATGGGGTTGATCGGGCTCCCGGTCGCCCCGGTGACCTTCAGCGGAGCGACGGTGATCAGCCCTTCGTAGACGCCGTCGGCGGCGGGCGCCGACAGGTCGAGGAACTCCAGCAGGTAGATGCCGGCGTTCACGAGGAGGATCTTGTGCACGGCCAGGAAGTCGTTGTCCTGGAAGGGGATCACCTCGACGGCGGCGTTGTCGCAGCCCACCGCCACCACGTCGAGGGAGGCCAGCCAGTTCGCGGCGTCGGACCCGATGCCGGCCTGCTCGAACGGCGGCGGGTTGCCGGCCTCGTTGTTGGCCCACCAGAACTGCAGGTACCCGGTGCGCACCAACACGACATCGCCGGCCCGGACCTCGACGCCCTCCTTGGCCGCCGCGCCCTGCAGGTCGGCCGCGGTGATGTTGCGGCCGAGCTCGACGTGGGTGTCGTCGCCGAAGTAGTCGACCATGTCGAGCAGCACCGCCCGGGCGGCGAAGCCGCCCACCTTGTCGATGCCCAGCTTCTGGGCGCCGCCCAGGGCGTGCATGGCGTCGTGGCCCACGCCGTTGTAGTGCTTGTAGTCGCCGTACACGTGCACCAGTGCATCCATGTGCGACGTGGTGTGCGACGCCATCACCAGGACGTCCTCGTGGGCGCCCGTGCCCTCGTGGCAGCCGTAGGAGGCGTAGATGCCGTCGTCGGTGGAGTCCTGGAGGGTCAGGCGCATCGGCGTGCCCCGATAGTCCATCAACGGCACGCCCTGGCCCTGGATCGGAATGCCCAGGGTGTACATCTTCCCCTGGGTGATGGAGGCCGCCGCCGCCTTCACGATCTCGGGTGTGAGCAGGTTCGAGCGCGCCGCGCTCGTCGTCGTCGCCCCACCGTCCCCAGTTGTTGGTGGTCGTGGTGGCGTCTGTGGTGGTCATGCCGTCGTTCCCCCCGGGCTGTCGACTCGGAGCACGAACGCTACAAGCGAGGCGCCCTCGGTGCTCGCCACGCCCACCCACCCACAGGCTCAGGGGGTCAGGACGACCTTGATCACGCCCGACGCCCGGTCGGCGGCCACCCGGAAGGCCTCGGCCGCGTCGGCGAGAGGGAAGCGGTGGGTGATGACCACTCGCACTCCGCGCATCGCTGCCCTGTCGCCGTTCGTCAGGTGCCGGCGTGGGCGAGGGTGACCCGCACCGCGTCCTTGCCGGGATCGCGTCGCTCGAGCAGCGACATGGCCTCGTCGATCTGGTCGAGCCCCACGACCACGCCGGCCATGACGTCGGTGTGAACCTTGCCCTGGCGGATGAGCTCGACGGCCGCGGCCATCGAGTCCGGGGTGAACCCCGACCCGCCGTAGACGTCGAGACCCTTCACCACGATCAGGTCGGTGATCAGGTTCGGGACGGGTGCCATGTGCTTGAGGCCGGCGAGGAGGATCCGCCCGCCCTGGCGCACGAGGTCGACGGCCATGGGCACGGTCTGCACGGCGGTGGCGACGTCGAACACCACGTCGGCGCCCCGTCCGCCGGTCAGGTCGCGCACCGCGGCACCGACGTCGTCGGTGTCGACCATCAACGTGGCGTCGGCCCCCAGGGTCCGGGCGGTGTCGAGGCGCAGGCCGTCGGCGCTGGTGCCGGTGACCAGGACCGTGCCCGCCCCGGCGGCCACGACCGCCTCGAGCACGGCGAGGCCCTGATGGCCGGGCCCCTGCACGACCACCGTGTCGCCCTCGTGGATGCCGACTCGGTCGACCCAGTTCACCGCGCTGGCCAGGGGTTCGAACACCGTGAGCTCGGCGGCGGCCACGTCGTCGGGCAGCGGGTGCAGCCGGGTGCCGGCGAAGATCTCCATGTACTCGCCGTACCCGCCCCAGAGCCCGACCTCGCCCGCGCCGGTCATGTCGCTGTAGCCGTAGACCCGGAACGGGGCGACCGACAACACCTCGTCGACGGCCACACGATCGCCCTCGGCCACCCCCAGCACGGCGTCGCCGGCCAGGGCCACGACCCGTCCGACGGTCTCGTGACCGGGCACCACCGGGAAGGCACAGCCCCCGGGGATCAGGTGGACGCCGTGGAACTGGGCCACATCGCTGCCGCACAGGCCCACCGCCTCCACCCGCAGCACCGCCCCGCCCGGGGGCGGGGTGGGTACGGGCAGCTCCCGCACCTCGAAGGTGCCGTCGCCGGGAAAGACCGCCGCTCGGCAGGTCTCGGCCATGTCGGTTCCCCCCTCGTTCGGGTCAGCCCAGGGCGGGCAGGACCTCGTTGCGCAGCAGGTCGAGCTGGGCCCAGCCCATCTCGACGGGCATGCCCCCGCACATCGGGTGCATGGAGATGGCGGCGGCATCGCCGGCGGCCTTGGCCTCCTCGACGGCCTCGGCTGGCGAGAGGATCTGGTAGATGCCCTCGGCCCGGAGCTCGTCCACGGTGCTGGCGTGGGAGTGCACCGCCGACTTGATGTCGGGGGTCTGCCACGACGAGTAGGTGGAGGCCTCGTGGAAGAGGTACGGGCCCATCTCCGCCCAGCCCTTGTCGACGTCCTCGGCCAGGAAGATGTGGTGGAAGCCCTCGCCGGGAGCGGAGGCGAACCCCTGGGTGCCGTACTCGGCGCACTTCTCGTAGTAGTAGGCCTCGATCTCGGGGACCGGGGCGGCGAAGGAGATGGGGAGGCCGAACCGGGCGGCCCGGCGGGCAGCCACCTTGGACGTGCCGCCGAGCATGAAGAGCGGGTGGGGCTGGGAGAACGGCCGGGGCGTGACCTGGACGGTGGTGCCGTTGTACTCGAAGGGCTCCCCGGTCCAGGCCTTGAGCATGGCGTCGATGCACTCGTCCATGAGCGCCCCTCGACCGGCCCAGTCCTTGCCGTGGGCGGCGTACTCGCTCGGCCGGTAGCCGAGACCGGCGATGACGGTGAGCTTGCCCGCAGACAGGAGGTCGAGCACGGCGATGTCCTCGGCGATGCGCAGCGGATCGTGCAGCGGCACCAACAGCGCCGAGATGGCGATGGAGATGTTCTTGGTCCGGCCGAAGATGGCGCCCGCCATCACCAGCGGTGACGGGCTCCACCCGTTCTCGGCACCGTGGTGCTCCTCCAGGGAGACGAACCCGCCACCGAGCTCGTCGAGAGCCTGAGCCATGTCGAGCATCGCCGCGTAGCGCGTCTGCATCTCGTTGGGCTCCAGGCCGGGCTGGACGCAGTTGAACCTCAGCATGGTCATGGCCATGGAACGGGACCTCCCCCTCGTGGTGCCTGCGAGTCTGCCCCACGACGGGGCCTCCTGTCCGGCCCGGCCGCCGTCGGCCACGCCCTGGAATACCAGCCGCCCAGAATTGTTGTGCACACAAGGAAGTACTCGACACGTCAGAACAGAGGACCCCGATGCCCGCCATCACCGTCGACAACCCGCTCGTCCTCCCCCGCCTCCCCGCCACCGCCCCGGACGCGGTGGCCCGACCCGTCGACCAGGTCGTGAGTGCCCACCACGCCGTCGAGGGTGCCGGCTTCGAGGTTTGGCGCCCCTTCCCCGGCCCGGTGGATCCTCACATCGCCGACCCCTTCTTCCTCCTCGACCAGCTGGGCCCGGTCGACTACGCCCCCAACGAGCCGGTCGGCGCCCCGTGGCATCCGCATCGCGGCTTCGAGACCGTCACCTACGTGATGGACGGCGTCATCGCCCACCACGACTCCAACGGCGGTGGCGGCATCATCGGCGAGGGCGACACCCAGTGGATGACCGCCGGCGCCGGGATCCTCCACGACGAGGTCCCCACCGAGGCGTTCGTCCGCTCCGGCGGCCGCACCCACGGCGTCCAGCTGTGGGTCAACCTCCCCGCCGCCCTGAAGTTCAGCCCGCCGCGCTACCAGGCCATCGAGGCGGGCGATCTGACGCTGCTCACCTCGCCCGACGGCGGCGCCCTGGTGCGCCTCATCGCCGGCGATCTGGCCGGTCACGCCGGACCGGGCGCCACCCACACCCCGATCACCTACGCCCACGCCACGCTACGTCCCGGCGCCCGCGTCGAGCTCCCGTGGAACCCGGCGTTCAGCGCCATGGTCTACGTCCTCGGCGGACGGGGCCGGGTGGGCGCCGAGGAGCGCCCCGTCGAGTCCCACCAGCTCGCCGTGCTCGCCGGCGGTGACACCGTCGTCATCGAGGCGGCCGAGGTCCAGAGCGACGAATGGCCCGAGCTCGAGGTCCTGGTGCTCGGCGGCCTGCCGATCCGCGAGCCGATCGTCCACTACGGACCCTTCCTGATGAACACCAAGGCCCAGATCGTCGAGGCCATGGAGGACTTCCAGGCCGGTCGCATGGGAACGGTCCCGGTCAGCACCCTCGATCCCCCCACCGACACCTCCGCAGGAGCAGACACGTGAACAAGCCCACCCTTCAGATCATCGTCGGCAGCACCCGCCCCGGTCGGGTGGGTCTGTCCGTCGCCGAGTGGATCGCCGACGTCGCCCGCCATCGCGGCGGCTTCGAGGTCGAGCTGGTCGACCTGGCCGAGGTCGGCCTCCCCCTGCTCGACGAGCCCAACCACCCGAGGCTCCACGACTACCAGCACGAGCACACTCGTCGGTGGAGCGAGACCATCGAGCGGGGCGACGCCTTCGTGTTCGTGGTGCCCGAGTACAACCACAGCTTCAACGCCGCGACCAAGAACGCCCTCGACTACCTGCACCGCGAGTGGCAGGACAAGCCCGTCGGGCTGGTCACCTACGGCGGGGTCTCGGCCGGCACCCGCTCGGCCAACCACCTCAAGGTCGTGCTCGGCGCCCTCAAGATGATCCCGATCACCGAGGCGGTGAACATCCCCTTCGTCAACCAGTTCATCGACGACGACGGTCGCTTCGTCCCCAACGAGATCACCGAGGGCGCGGCCGAGGTCATGCTCGGCCAGCTCGACCGCTGGACCGGGCTCCTCGCCCCGTCCCGCGCCCTCGCCAGCTGACCTCGGGAGGTCAGGCGGAGGTGGCCTCGAGCAGGGCGATCACCTGTTGGATGCGTTCGGCGTGCTTGGTCTCCTCGCGCCCGTTCAGGCGGAGGAGGCGAGCCACCTCGGGGTCGTCCTCCTGGTCGGCCCACGCCTGGTAGCCGGCGTCGCCGTCCATCTCCCCCTGCACGATCAGGGGGAGGATGGCCACGTCGATGGAGTCGGGCAGACCCTCCACGGGGAAGCGCTCGACGGGAGCGGTCGGGTCGTACTCGGTGCCCGCCTTGATGGCGATGGCCCGCATCACGCGACGGGCGTGACCCATCTCCTCGCGTCCGTTGCGGCGGAGGAGATCGGCCGCCTCGTCGTTGCCGATGCGGTCGGCCAGGGCGGCGTAGAAGTCCTCACCGCTGGCCTCGACGCGGGCCAACAGCTGCATCGTGGGGAGGTCCAGCCGTTCGGCCTGGGTGAGCGTGGCGTTGGCGGAAGCGAAGTCCATGACCGCAGAGTGTCGCGGACCTGACCCGCCCGCGCCTCGCTGAGCGGTGACAGGTCGGGTCAGCGGCTGCCGGAGCGGCGTGACTGGCCGCCCGAGCCACCCCGACGGGCACCGGCACCAGGCCCGCCGGCGGACGAACCGCTGCGACCCCGGCCCGAACCACCCTGGCCGCCGGAGCGCCCTCGGCCGCCACCGCCGGACGGAGCGCCGGAGCGTCCCGAACCCGAGGTCGGGCGCCGACGACGACCGCCACCGCCGTTGCCGTGGCCACCGGACGGACCCGACGCGGCCTCGGCCACGGCCAGTGCCTTGGTCACCTCGGCCGCCGAGCGCAGGGTGCGCTGGCCCGGGGCCAGTTCCTGCAGCAGCGGATCACCGGGACGCAACACGGTGGTGGTGGGCTTGATGCCGGCCTTGCGGGCCAGCTGGGTCACGTCACGGCGCTGGGCCTCGGTGGCCAGGGTGACGACGGTGCCCTCGTTGCCGGCCCGGGCCGTGCGCCCGGAGCGGTGCAGGTACGCCTTGTGCTCGATGGGCGGATCGGCGTGGATCACCAGGGCGACGTCGTCGACGTGGATGCCGCGGGCGGCGATGTCGGTGGCCACCAGGGCCGAGGCCCGGCCCTCGGAGAAGGCGGCCAGGTTGCGGGTGCGCACGTTCTGGCTCAGGTTGCCGTGCATCTCGACCGCGGGAACGCCGTGGGCGTTGAGCTGGCGGGTCAGCTGCTTGGCCCGGTGCTTGGTGCGGGTGAACACGATGGTGCGCCCCGGCGCCGACGTGAGGTCGACGAGCACCGGCAGGCGGTCGTCGGTCTTCACGTGCAGGACGTGGTGGTCCATGGTGTGCACCGGCGACTGCTCGGAGTCGACGCTGTGGGTCACCGGATCGGTGAGGTAGCGCTTGACGATGATGTCGATGCCGTTGTCGAGGGTGGCCGAGAACAACATGCGCTGGCCGTCGCGAGGGGTGGCGTCGAGCAGCCGCTTGACCGCCGGCAGGAATCCGAGATCGGCCATGTGATCGGCCTCGTCGAGCACCGTGATCTCGACCTTGCCGAGATCGCAGTGGCGCTGCTGGATGAGGTCCTCCAGCCGGCCGGGGCAGGCGATGACGATGTCGACGCCGTTGCGCAGGGCCTGGACCTGGGGGTTCTGGCCCACCCCGCCGAAGATGGCGATGGTGCGCATGGAGAGCGGCCGGGCCAGCGGGGCGATGGCCGCCTCGATCTGCAGGGCCAGCTCCCGGGTGGGGGCGAGGATCAGGGCCCGGGGCTTACCCGGCTTGCGGTCACGCTTGGCCGAGGCCAGTCGGGTGAGCACGGGCAGAACGAAGGCGAGGGTCTTGCCCGAGCCGGTCCGGCCCCGACCGAGCACGTCGTGGCCGGCGAGGGAGTCCGGAAGCGTCGCCGTCTGGATGGGGAACGGGGCCTCGATGCCATTGCGGGCGAGGACCTCGCACAGTGCGGACGGGACGCCGAGAGCGGCGAAGGTCGTCGTCTCGAGGGCGTCGTCGCCGTCGGACGGGGTGGGCGCGGCGGCATCAGAGGATGCGGGGCGCGCGTCGAACGAGGAACGGGGGGAACGGGGGCGGGGGGCCGCCATGGCTTTCTCCAAGCTGCAGGTCCGCTGGGAAGGCACTGACCCCGGCGTCCGGTGGGGACGGGGGTCTGCAGCGGCTCAGCGGTGCCGTCCCGGATGTGGAACGACGTCACAACCGTACTCCGCATCCGGGCTCTCCCCTCCCATGGCGGGTGTCACAGGGGCGTGGGAGGCTCCCCCCATGGCCTTCGGACAGCAGTCGGGACCACCCGCGTCGGGGAAGCAGGTCGCCGAGATCGAGGCCCTGCTCGAACAGGCGGGCTACGCGTCGCTGCGCGAGGCCCGCCACATCTACGGGCTCACCCAGCGCCAGGCGGCGGGCAAGTTCTCCCGCGCCGAAGCCGACGAGCTGGTCGCCCGCCTGGAGGCCGGCGAAGGCGAGCTCGACGCCGCCGAGGTGAGCGGGGCCACACCACCGGTCGCCCCTCCGGCAGTGCGCCGCGACGCCACCGCTGAGCGGGCCGCCCGCCGGCGGTCCGACCGCCAGGCCGAGGCCGTGGCCGCCCTCCCCGACGAGCTCCTGGCCGACGAGCTCGTCCGACGGGGGTGGATGTGCGTTCCCCCGTCCTGACCGTGTCGGGCGAACCGCCGTCCGCCCCGTCGCCGGTCCCTCAGTCGTGGACGCGGGCGCGGAGAGCGGCCACGAAGGCCGCCGCCGCCTCGGCCCACGTGCGGTCGAGGTCGGAGTCGGGCGGGTAGCGGCCGTCGAGCTCGAGGATGACCATCCCGTGAGCGGCCGACCACACGGCCTGGGCCAGGTACGGATCGCCCATCACCAACAGGAACGGCTCTCCCGACCAGTCCTCGAGCCCGGGGGTGAGCCCGTCGCGTCGCAGCGGTCCCTGGGTGGCCAGGCGGTACAGGTTCGGGTGTTCCAGGCCCACCCGGCGATAGCCGTCGAGCAGGGCGACGACGGCGTCGGTCGGGTCGAGGCCGTCGACGGCGACGCGCAGGGCCACTCCCAGGTCGAACAGCGCTCCGTCGATCAGGGCCAGCTCGATGTCGGCCTTGCCCTCGACGTGCTTGTAGAGCGAAGGCGCCTTGACCGAGAGCTCCTCGCCCAGCCGACGCATGGTGAGGGCGTCGGCGCCCTCCGCCTCGAGGACACGACGGGCCACCGCCACCACCTCTTCGGCCCGGGGGCTCAGGGTCCGAAGGGGCGGTGCCGGCCGTGAGGCGTCGATCACGTCAGGCGTCCGTGCGGGGAGCGAGGAGGAACGCCGGGTGGCGATGGGCGATGGCCTCGATCTCGGCGTCGGTCGAGTCGGGGCCCACGCCGTCGAAGAACGCTCCGACCTCGGCCTTCCAGCGCTGGAGGTAGGCCCGCAGCACGGGCACCTTGTCGGTGTCGGACAGCTCTGTGGCGGTCATGGCCTCCCGGCCCCGACCGAGCAGGAGGTCGAGATCGCCTCCGGCGGCCCGGACGTTGCGCACCCACTGACCCTCGCCACGAGCCGAGACCAGGTACCGCTCGCCGTCGAGGGACAGGAGGTTGACGGGCACCCGCCGGGGTTCGCCGCTGGTGCGTCCCCGCACCTCGAGCACTCGCGACCCCCAGACGCTCACCCCCATCCGGGTGAGGCGGGCGACCAGGCGGTTCATCACGTTCCGGGTGAACCACCCGGGCTGGCGGTAGTGGACGCCAGGAGCCGCAGGCTGTCCTGTCGCCGTGGTCGGGGCATCGGGGCGGGTGGTCGCTTCGTCGGCCATGGTCGTCTCCTTCGAGTCGGTTAACGTCGTTAGCCACTCTAGCTAACGCTGTTAGCCAATGTCAACCCCCGGGTCGTGGCCGACGGGCGGTCGGGCTCAGCCGGGCACCCCTGACGCGCGGGCCGCCGCCTCGATGTGGGCCCGGTCGGCCTCCAGGATCACCTCGCCCGCCACGGCGGAGTCGAGCGATCGGGTCCACGACTCGACGAAGGCGTCGTGGTCGCCGTAGTCGGCCTGCAGCGTGTCGGGGGCGAACGGGACGGTCGTGCCGAAGAGCCGACAGAAGCTCGTTCCGGTCTGGCCGAGGCCCGAGAGCGTGGCCACCGGCACGTCGACCTGCGGTGTGCGGATCCCCCCGAGGGCGATGCCCCGCTCGTCGCGCTGGATCGTGCCGTCGGACCCGATCTCGATCGGCGGTGTGCTCGGCGGGCGGACACCCTCGCTGACCCAGGCGTTGAGGTGGTGCAGGGCCGAACGCAGCACGTAGGTGTGGGGCCCGGCGTTGATCGGGGAGTCGCAGGCCAGGAGGCCGCCGTAGAGGTCGCTCGGCGGAGTGCGCATGGCCGCGAACAACTCGAGATCGGCGGCACCCGAGCCGTCGTCGGGGTCACCGATGCCGAGGTTGTAGGCGTCGGCGTGGGCCGTGCCGGCGACCTCCCAACTCCGGAACCGGTCGGTGTCGGGCTGGCGGGCGCTCACGTAGCCGAGACCCGTGTCGGCCACCGCAGCCACGTCCGTCTCCGACGAGAACACCAGCACGGGCACCGTCAGGTCGTCGCGGATGAGAGTGGGATCCGGAGCCCCCAGGTCAGCCGAGAGACCGGCGCCCCGGCCGCCGCGGCTGTGCACCAGGTAGCCGTCGAACATGTCGGCCACCGGGGCGACGGCGTCGAGGTAGGACGTGAGCCGGAACGCTGACTGCGACTCGCCGATGGCCAGCACGTAGGTCGGCTCCAGACCTCCGAGCACCACGTCGCTCTGGAAGCGCACCGCCGATCCGGCCTGGCTGAAGATGTCGTAGGAGAAGTCGTCGCCGGGGTGGACCAGCGGCTCGTAACGCACCGGATCCGCCGTCTTCAGGGCGAGCGACGCGGCCAGCGAGCCCTCGCTCCCGTAGATGCCCACCGCCTGCGCCGACACCCCGACCCAGGCGTAGCCCTCCCTGATCAGCTCCACGTGGGTGTAGGTCCAGTCCGGCGCGGCATCGAGCCCTCCGGACACGTTCATCCACTCCACGACGACCGTTCCGTTGAAACGGGTCGGGTCGGTCGGTCGACGCACGATCATCCGGGTCTCGTAAGGGGCGGTCGTCGCCTCGCTGACGTCCCAGCGGCCGTCGGAGGCCAGCGGCTCGGTCGAGGTGTACGAAGACGCCGTGCCGGACACGAAGTACTCCGACTCCTCGTAGCCGACGGTGGCCAGGTCGAACCCGGCCGCCGCCAGCACCGCCTTGCCGCCCCCCGTCGTGATCGGCCCCTCGACCGTGGGTCGCGCCACGTTGTCGACTCGGATCTCGTCGTCGGGCGCGGCGGTGGTGCTGGTCGGCTCGGCCCCGCCCCCCGACGAGCAACCGGCGGCGACCACCATCCCGACGATCGCCACCCCGACGAGCACCCTCCAGCGACTGCACTCCTGCCCCACGCCATCCCCCATCTCCGGCGAGGCGAGTCCGCCCCGTCAGACCCTCTTCTACCAACATCGCGTCCGATCGTGCTGGCTCGGGGGAGCGGTCCCCCACGTCGAGGCGCCGTACCATCGTTCCCATGGGGAACCCGGGGGTACGGCGGATCGTGACCGGCTTCGACGACGACGGTCGCGCCGTCATCACCGACGACGGGCCGGCCCCCAACTCGATCGACACCGGACCGGTCGGGGTCAGCGAGGTGCTCTGGTGCGACGGTCCCGACCTGCGGATCGACGACGATCCCGACCGCGACGGTGAGGGCTTCCCACTGGAGCCCCCTCCCGGCGGCGCCAGCGCCCGGATCATCCGCATGCCCGGAGCCCCTGCGGGGGCCGATCCCGACGACACCTGGCTGCGCGTCGACAGCGAGGAGCCGGGCACACCGGGGATGCACACCACCGACACCCTCGACCTGATGGTCGTGTTGGACGGGTCGGTGGTGATGGGCCTGCCCGACGGCGAACGCACCATCGGTCCCGGCGAGTTCGTCGTACAACGGGGAACCGCCCACCGGTGGCGTCCCGCCGACGCCACCGGCTGGACCTACCTGGTCGCCATGCTCCGCCCCGACCCCGCTGGCCCCCCCGCTTCCCCCACCGCCGTGGAACCGGCCCGGGTCGGCGACACACCGATCCGTCGCGTCGTCACCGGAACACCGACGATCGACGGCGGGGCGGCGACTGCGGTCGGTGGCGCCATGTCCACCCTCACCGACCTCTGGCACACCGGCGGTGCACTTCGCGACCCGCAGCAGGGCGGGGACGCCCCGGGGCCTTGGGCGCTCGAGCCCGTCGCCGGCGGAGTGAGCTTCCGGCTGGTCGAGCTGTCCCCGGACATGCCGATCCTCGAGGAGGCCTGGCACGCCACCGCCACCGTCGACGTCGACGTGGTGCTCTCGGGGCGCGTCCGCCTCGAGCTCCCCGACGAGATCAGCACCGAGGTCGGACCGGGCGAGGTGGTGATCCAGCGGGGCACCAACCACCGGTGGACCGCACTGGGCGACGAGCCGCTGCGCATGGCGACGGTGATGTTCGCGGCCGCGCCCGCCGCCCCGCCCCCCGACTGACGGAACCAACGACCGGGCCTGGAC
Source organism: uncultured Actinomycetes bacterium (assembly GCA_963793025.1). Classification (GTDB taxonomy): domain Bacteria; phylum Actinomycetota; class Acidimicrobiia; order Acidimicrobiales; family Acidimicrobilacustridaceae; genus CAWBYL01. Next base: position 101,336 of record CAWBYL010000002.1, on the reverse strand, counting down.
CGGAACGGCCGGAGGGCCGGAGCGCAACGCGCCCCGGCCCTCCGGTCCGATTCTCGGATCTCTGGATCCCGACGTCGCCCTAGATGGCGTCGTCGCCCATCTCTCCGGTGCGGATCCGCGTCAGCGAGCCGAGCGGGGCCGTCCAGATCTTGCCGTCCCCGATCTTGCCGGAGCTGGCGGCCCCGGAGATCGTGGCCACCGCGTCGGCGGCCATGGCGTCGGCCACGATCGCCTCCACCTTGATCTTGGGGATGAACTCGATGGTGTACTCCGCCCCGCGGTAGGTCTCGGTGTGGCCGCCTTGGCGACCGAACCCCTTGACCTCGGTGACGGTGATACCCGTCACCCCGCTGGACTTGAGGGCGTCCTTCACTGCATCCAGTGAATGCGGACGAATGACTGCTGTCACGAGTGTTGGCATTGTCTCCCTCAGTTCTCCGAGTCGGCGATGGCGCCAACCAGGACATCGTCGCCCATGCCAGCGGCGACGTCGACGCCGTAGCCCGGGTAGCCGTGCTCGTGGACGTCGAGGCCTTCGAGCTCCTCGTGGGGATCGACACGCAGGCCGATGACGGCCTTGATGGCCATGAAGATGATGAACATGGCGACGGCCGTGAAGGCGGCGATGGCGACCACGCCGATGATCTGGCTGACCAGCTGGTCGGCGCCACCACCGAAGAACAGACCCTGCTTCCAGAAGTCCGAGTCGTCGGAGGCGAACAGGCCGACGGCGAGGACGCCCCAGGCGCCGCAGACGCCGTGGACCGAGACGGCACCCACCGGATCGTCGACGTGCACCCTGTCGAAGAAGGCCACTGCGAACACCACCAGGACACCGGCGACGGCACCGATGATGGTGGCGCTCCAGTTGTTGACGGCGGCACAGCCGGCGGTGATGCCGACCAGACCGGCGAGCAGGCCGTTGCCGGCCATGGCCACGTCAGGCTTGCCGTCCTTGACCCAGGTGATCATGGTCGCCACCAGGGCACCGGCCACACCGGCCAGCAGGGTGGTGACCGCGATCCCCGAGACGGCGGAGTCCGCCGCCAGTTCGGAGCCCGGGTTGAACCCGAACCAGCCGATCAGGAGGATGAAGCAGCCGATGATGGCGAACGGGATGGAGTGACCCGGGATGGCCCGGGGCTTCCCGTCGGGTCCGTACTTGCCGATGCGGGGACCGAGGATGGCGGCACCCACGAGGGCGGCGACGCCGCCGACCATGTGCACCACGCCGGAGCCGGCGAAGTCGTGGTACGGCGTGTCGAGGGTGGACAGCCACCCGCCGCCCCACACCCAGTGGACGACGATCGGGTACACGACGGCACTGATCAGGGCGCTGTAGACGAAGTACGCCTTGAACTTGGTGCGCTCGGCCATGGCCCCGGACACGATGGTGGCCGCGGTGGCGGCGAAGGCCACCTGGAAGATGAAGAAGGTCGGCAGGCTCAGATTGCCCCAGCCCTCGTCGAAGTACGACGAGTTCAGGAACCAGCCTTCGGTTCCGATGAACTTGCCGGTGCCGCCGAACGCGAAGGCAAAGCCCACGGCGGCGAACACCAGCACGCCGACCACGAAGTCCATGAGGTTCTTCATCATGATGTTGGCCACGCTCTTGGCCCGGGTGAGACCGGCCTCCACGAGCGCGAACCCGGCCTGCATGAAGATCACCAGCACCGCGGCGATCAGCACCCAGATGTTGTCGAGGACCGCTTGGACGGCCTCGGCACTGAGCGGTTCCTCCGCTTCTTGAGCCATCGCCGGCGCACTGAACGCCACGACGGCTAGTGCGGCAAGCCCTAGGCCCACCGTCAATTTCCTCTTCATGCTCCTCCTCCAGGTTGTCGTTCCGCCCCCGACAAGCGGAAACGCTGAACGAATACTGAAGTTAAGAGCGGGCTGTTTCGCGATCGTTTCCTGGGTCGCGACACTCAGGCACGAGCTGCTTGCCCATGAGAGGCAGAAATCTTACGACTTGGCGGCACTCTCGTCCGTGACGTCGCCCTCGCAGCGGTGCGGGTCGTGGGACGGGCACCGCTCCGCCGCCTGGAGGAGATAGCCGCGACCGCGGATGCTCTCCAGCTCGAGCCCCAACGGGGCCAGGCGCTTGCCCAGACGACCCATCGCCGCCTTCACCGCATCGTCGTGCTGGCTGGCTCCGGTGGCGCCGGCCGCCTCGGTGAGCTCCTCCCGTCTGGCGACCTGGCCGAAGCGCTCGACGAGGAGCTCGGCCATGGCCACCTGGGCCGGAGGGACGGCGGCCCAGCCCCCCCGGAAGAGCAGCAGCCCGTCATCGATCCGGGGACAGGCGGCGCACGAGGTCCGAGCCAGCAGCGACACGCGGCGGGCCCGGATCTCCTCGGGATCCGCCGGTTCGCGCACCCAGTCCTCGCGAGGGCCACACCGGGGGGCCGGGACGTCCTCGTCCACGAGGAGGAGCACGGCCTGGTCGGAGTCGGCCAGGTCCTCGCGCCGCTGAGCGTCCCTGGGCCACGACAGCACCACCACGCCGTCGGCGTCGTGGTGGGTGGTCGCCGGCTGGATCGATCGGGTGAGGATGGACGAGGACTCGGTGGTGACGGACACGAATGCGCTCCCGGAGGGTCGACGCGTCAGCGACGCCGGTCGGCGACGCCGAGGCACCGGGAAGGGCCGAGCAGGTGATCCCGATGGGATCACGGGGGCCTCACGCCTTCAGCGGGGCCTGTCTCCGTGACAGATCGACTGGTTGGAGTCGATCTCTCCGCTCGGTGGCACTCGTTCCCGGATGCCGTCAGACCGAGATCGGAGGCGCGCGCAGACCACTGCCGGCCCACGCGCGGGGCACGACGTACTGCCAGCGCTCGGCGCGCCGACGGCGGCCGAGAGCGATCGCCCCGCTGCCGATTCCGGCCAGGCCGGCGAGAACCACGATGGCCAGGCTGGTGAGCGGCCCGGGGACCGCTTGGACCAGGGCCCCGGTGGCCTCGTGGGCCACGTCCCTGGCCACCGCGTTGGGCTGGAGGCACGACGAGACCTGGTCGACCACCGATCCCACGGACGCCTCGGTGGCGACCTCGGCCGGGATGGCGACCGTGGCCACCACGGCGAGCAAGATCACCAACCAGCGGATGCGCACGGGGGCGAGACTAGCGGTCCGACCTCCGTCCGATCCCCGGGCCGCGCCCTGTTCCGGAACGTTTCTCACGACGTTCACGAAGCGGATTCTGCCGGTTCCGAGCCCTCAAGCCGAGGGAAGAGCGGCGATGGCGTCGAGGATCCGCTTCTCGGACGTGCCCGGCGCCGCTCCCAGAGGCTGGGCGAACAGACTGACCCGCAGCTCCTCGATCATCCAACCGATGCGGGTGATCTCGGCGTCGGCGGGCCCACCGGGGGGATGGGTCTCCAGCGCCGCCGTGAAGCGCTCGTCCACCGCCCGGACCGTCGCCATGCGGGCCCCGTCGCGCCGGTGGGACTCGCCGAGCCCGTCGATTCGGAACACGATCGCCTCGAGGTAGCGCAACACGTCGGCCAGGCGCTCGCGGCCGGTGGCCGACACGAAGCCGGCGTAGACGAGGGTTCCCCGCTGTTCGGCCACGTCGTCGAGCGCCGGGCCGAAGGCCGCAGGCGCGGGCTCCTCGATGCGCCGGTCGACCTCACGAGCGGCGGCGAGTATCGCGGCGACCAACCGGACGACCTGGAGCACGTCGCCCTCCAGCTCAGCCCCCACCGAGGCCCGCAGCTCCTCGAAGGCCACGCCGTCCCAGGCCGGCGCGCCGTGGGTCCGCATGAGGCCGTCGAGCGAGCAGACCACGCAGTCGTCGAGGAGCTGGGCGGTGTCCGGGTACGGACTCCAGCCGAGGGCCAGCCGCTGTGGGTTGGTGAGCCGGCCCTGCACCCCCTTGAGCGACAGCGAGGTGGTGAGCCGGAGCAGGCGGCGGGTGCCGGCCCACATCGACCGACGCTGCTGGACGGCGGAGTCGACCAGCCGCAGCCCGACCGCGCCGCCCTCGTCGACGAGGGTCGGATACCCCTCGACGGGCTGGCCGGCGTGGGTGTGGCGGACCCGTCGGGGGAGATCGCCCAGGTCCCACGACGTGATCCCGTGGCGTTCGAAGCCCTCGGCCGCGTCGGACAGGGCGGCCCGGACGTCGGGGGCGAGGCGGTCCTGGAGGGCGGCGAGGTCCTTGCCCTCGGCCAGGGCCTGACCGTCGGGCCCCTCGACGCGGAAGGTCATGCGCAGGTGGGGCGGGAGGGACTGCTGGTCCCAGGCCGATGCGGGGATCACGGTGCCCGCGGCCCGACTCATGTGGCGCCCCAGCACCTCGACGAGCGGGCCGTCGGCGGGATCGGCGACGGCCAGGAACTCGTCGACCCGGTCGGGGATGGGTACGAGGTCGCGCCGCACCTCCTTGGGCAGCCCCCGCACGAGGGTGGTGACCAGATCGGCGCGCAGGCCGGGGACGAGCCAGTCGAAGCCGTCGGGCCGGAGCTGGTTCAGTACGGCGACCGGCACGTGGACGGCGGCGCCGTCGTCGGGGGTTCCGGGCTCGTACACGTAGCTCATGGGGAGGACGAGATCACCCTGTTCCCACACGGCGGGGAAGTCGCGGTCGTCGAGCTCCTCGGCCGGATCGCCGAGGAGGTCGTCGACGGTGAAGGTGAGCAGATCGGGCTCTTTGCGCCGCGCCTTCTTCCACCAGGAGTCGAAGTGACGGGCCGACACGATCGTGGCCGGCAGACGCTCGTCGTAGAGCCGTTCGAGAGCCTCGTCGCCGACGACGAGGTCGCGACGGCGGAACCGGTGCTCGAGGTCCTCGACGTCGTCGAGCAGCAGCCGGTTGGCGGCGAAGGCGGTGTGGTGGGTCTTCCACTCACCGTCCACCAGAGCGTGGCGGATGAACATCTCGCGTGCGTGCTCGGGGTCGATCCGCCCATAGGGCACCAGGCGGTCGGCGGCGAGGGGAAGGCCGTAGAGCGTGACCCGCTCCTTGGCCATGGCCGCCCCCCGCTTGGTCGACCAGTGCGGTTCGCTGTAGCTGCGCTTCACCAGGTGCGGGCCGAGCTCCTCGGCCCACTCCGGCTGGATGCGGGCCACGGTGCGGGCGAACAGACGGGACGTCTCCACCAGCTCGGCGGCCATGACCCACTGGGGTTGCTTCTTGGCGATGCCGGACCCGGGGAAGATGGCGAAACGGGCGTTGCGGGCGCCCAGGTACTCCCGAGAGTCGCCGTCCTTCATCCCGACGTGGCTGAGCAGCCCGGCGAGCAGGGCCCGGTGGACCGCGTCGGGCTCGGCCGGCTCGCGGTTCTGGCTCATGTGCAGGTCGGCCGCCACCTTGCGCAACTGGGAGTGGACGTCCTGCCACTCCCGGATGCGCAGGTAGTTGAGGTACTCCGTGCGGCACAGCTTCCGGAACTGGTTCCCTGACAGCTGCCGCTGTTGTTCGCGCAGGTGACGCCACAGGTTGCCGTAGGCGAGGAAGTCGCTGGTGTCGTCGGCGAAACGGGCGTGGAACTGGTCGGCCGCCTGGGCCTTCTCGCTGGGCCGCTCCCGCGGGTCCTGGATGGAGAGGGCGGCGGCGATCACCAACACCTCGCGCAGACAACCGTTGCGGCCCGCCTCCAACACCATGCGCCCGAAGCGAGGATCCAGCGGCAGCCGGGCCAGCTGGCGGCCGAGCGGGGTGAGACGGTGAGCGCTGTCCTCGGGAGCGGTCTCGAGGGCACCGAGCTCCTGGAGGAGGCGGACGCCGTCGGCGATGGCCTTGCCGTCGGGAGGGTCGATGAAGGGGAAGGCACCGATGTCCCCGAGCCCGATGGCGGTCATCTGGAGGATGACCGACGCCAGGTTGGTGCGGAGCATCTCGGGCTCTGTGTACTCGTCGCGGTCGGTGAAGTCGTCCTCGCTGTAGAGACGGATGCAGATGCCGTCGGCGACCCGACCGCAGCGTCCGGCCCGCTGGTTGGCCGAGGCCTGGGAGACCGCCTCGATGGGGAGCCGCTGCACCTTCAGGCGCTGGCTGTAGCGGGAGATGCGGGCGGTGCCGGGGTCGACGACGTAGCGGACGCCGGGCACGGTGAGCGAGGTCTCGGCCACGTTGGTGGCGAGGATGATGCGGCGCCCGCTGTGCGGCTCGAAGGCCCGGTGCTGCTCGGCCGAGGAGAGCCGGGCGTACAGCGGGAGCACCTCGGTGTCGGGGAGGTCGAGGGCACGCAGGGCGTCGGCGGTGTCGTGGATCTCCCGTTCGCCTGAAAGGAAAACCAACACGTCGCCCGGCCCCGCTCGCCGCAGCTCGCCCACGGCGTCGGTGATGCCGGCGACCTGGTCGCCGCCGTGGTCGTCGAGAGGCCGGTACCGCATCTCCACGGGGAAGGTGCGGCCGCTGACCTCGATGACCGGCGCGCCCCCGAAGTGGGCGGAGAAGCGCTCGGTCTCGATGGTGGCCGAGGTGACGACGACCTTCAGGTCGGGGCGCGTCGGGAGCAGCTGGGCGAGGTAGCCGAGGATGAAGTCGATGTTGAGGCTGCGCTCGTGGGCCTCGTCCACGATGATCGTGTCGTAGGCGCTGAGCATCCGGTCGCGCTGGAGCTCGGCCAGCAGGATGCCGTCGGTCATCAGCTTCACGAGGGTCTGGGGCCCGACCTGGTCGGTGAAGCGCACGGCGTAGCCGACGGCGTCGCCCAGGTCGGTGTGGAGCTCCTCGGCGATGCGGGTGGCCACCGTGCGCGCCGCCAGCCGGCGGGGCTGGGTGTGGCCGATCATCCCTTCGACGCCGCGCCCGAGCTCCAGGCAGATCTTCGGGATCTGGGTGGTCTTGCCGGAACCGGTCTCGCCCGCCACGATCACGACCTGATGGTCACGGATGGCGTCGGCGATCTCGTCGCGACGCTGGGAGACGGGGAGCTGCTCGGGGAACGTGACCTTCGGTACCGAGAGCCGTCGACGCTCGATGGTGTCAGGAGAGGGTCGCCGGGCCATAGGGCCTCTCAGGATACGGACGACCACGGGCGACCCCGCCGGGTCGTCACGTGGGTCAGCCCGACCCCGGAGGCAGAATCCCGGCGAAACGACTGACATCCACCTCGGGAGTGGCGGCGCGGTGGGCCGCCGGCGTCGCCGTCAGTCGAGGGCGGGCATCGCCGGGTGGCGGAGGGCCTGCATGTCCTCGTGGCGAGCCCGGATCTGGTCGTGGTAGCTCGGCTTGGTCGGGATCCAGAACCGGTCGGCCTCAACCGCGTCGAACACCAGGGCGGCCACGTCGGCGGGGGGCATGCCCACACCGGTGGTGGACTCCTGCATGGCGGCCAGGACGAACTCCTCGTCGGCGCCGAGCTCCTTGTCGCGGTCGACCCAGCGCTCGGGCCGGTTGCGTTCAGAGGAGGCGATGCCGGTGTTGACCAGGCTGGGCGTGAGCAGGGACACGCCGATGGGGGCGCCGACGGTGCGCAGGTCGTGGGCCAGGCATTCGGTGAAGCCCACGGCGGCGAACTTCGAGGTGAAGTAGGGGCCGGAGTACGCGCCCGACACCAGCCCGCCCATCGATGCCGTGTTCACGATGTGGGCGGGGGCGCCGGCGGCGAGGAGGCGGGGCACGAAGGCCTGGACGGCGTGGACGAGGCCGTAGAGGTTGACGCCCAGCACCCAGTTCCAGTCGGCCACCGTCCGCTCCCAGAGGAGTCCGCCGCTGAACACCCCGGCGTTGTTGCACAGCAGGTTCACCGCACCGAACTCGGCGTAGGCGGCGTCGGCCAGCGCCTCGACGCTGGCGGCCACCGAGACGTCGGTGGGGACAGCGACGGCGCTACCGCCTCCCGCCTCGATGGCGGCCACGGTGTCGGCCAGGTTGGGTTCCTCGACGTCGGCGGCCACCACCTTCATCCCCTGCGCCGCAGCCCGTTCGGCCAGCGCCCGACCGATGCCGCTCCCGGCGCCGGTGACGACGGCGACCATGCCGGCCGTGACCTCCACGGCTCAGACGTCCTGGTCGAGCTTGAACACGCGGATGGCGTTCTCCCGCAGGAACTTGGGCCACACGTCGTCGTTGAAGGGCACGTTGGGCATGTCGGTGAACTGGCGCTCGAGGCTCAGTCCCGCCGGGAAGTAGCCGCAGTACATGATCTTGTCGGCGCCCCGGGTGTTGGCGTAGGCGATGATCGGCTTCGGGTAGTGCTTCGGGGCGAAGGCGCTGGTCATGTAGTGCAGGCCCGGCCACTTGAGCATCAACTTCACGGCCAGCTCCGTCCACGGCTCGCCGCCGTGCATCATCACCATCGTGAGCTCGGGGAAGTCGTAGAGCACCTCGTCGAAGTGCTCGACGTACTGGGGCCAACTGGGCATGCGAGGCCCGACGATCCCCCCGTTGATGGCGATGGGGATGTCGAGCTCGCAGCACTTGGCGTAGATCGGGTACATCAGCTTCCCGTTCACCGCGACCTGCGGGACCATCCCGCTCGGGAAGGTGCTCACCGCCACGATGTTGTGCTCGTCCTTCATCCGCTCCATCTTCCGCAGGGTCTCGGTGCCCTTGTTCGGATCGGCCAGCGTCATCAGATGGAAGCGGCCGGGGTACTCGGCCTTGGCCCGGATGGAGTGCTCGTTGAGCCCGGTCATGCACTGCTCGATGCCGAAGGCGTCCATCTTCTCGACGATCCACTGCACCGGATCGACGTCGGGCTCGACGATGTCGGGCACCTGCTTGAACATGTACTGGGCCGGGAACTCCATCTCCTCGAGGGACTCGCGGTCCTTCAAGTTGGCCTTGAAGAAGTCGTAGGCCGCCTTCTTCTGCTCGACGCTCGTGTACGGGAACCCCATCCCGAGGTCGACGATCCCGAGATCGGTCGGCATTCCCATCTGCTGTCCCCCTGCTCCGCGCCGGCCCGAGCGGACCGGCTGCGGGACGAGCTTAGAAGCACGGCCCGGGGGCTTCTAGCGTGGCGCCATGTCGCCGGACCCCGACCCGAGTACCGCCCCCGGGCGCGCCGCTCTGGCCCCCCTCGCCGACCTGGTGGCGGGGCGCGCCGGTCACCGTCACCCCGGGGCGGCGACCGTCGTGGGGGTGACCGGAGGCGTGGCGGTGGGCAAGAGCACGATCGCCCGGCGCCTCCGCTCCCTGCTCGCCACCGAGGCCGGACTGCCGGTGGAGGTGGTCTCGAGCGACGGCTTCCTCTTCTCCAACGCCGAGTTGGTGAAGCGGGGCCTGATGGCTCGCAAGGGCTTTCCCGAGAGCTACGACAACGAGGCCATCGAGCGCTTCCTCGCGGCGGTGCACTCCTCCCGCGGACCGATCGAGGTTCCCCTGTACGACCACTTCCTCTCGGACGTCGCCCCCACACCGACGGTCATCGACCACACGGGGGTGGTGGTGTTCGAGGGGGTCAACGCCCTGCGCTTCGACTCGGCTCTCGAGGTCGGGGTCTATGTCGACGCGGCCGAGGCCGACATGCGCCGGTGGTACCTGGAGCGGGTGATCGAGATGCGGCGCCAGTCGGCGGTCGCCGCCGAACCCTCGCCCTTCTTCGCATCCTTCGCGTCCCTGCCCGAGGAGGACTTCCGGCTCGCGGTGCTCGGCGTGTGGGAGGCCGTCAACCTCCCCAACCTGCGCGACTACATCGAACCGACTCGGGCCGACGCCGACGTGGTGGTGGTCAAGGGTCCCGACCACGACGTCGTCGAGGTGCGTCTGCGACCATGAGCGGGTCCGTCGCCGAGTGGGGGAACCCGTGGATCTGACCGTCGCCGCCATCCCCGGCTTCTTCGCCACCATGGGCGTGGAGCACCGGGTGCTGCGCCGTCAGGCCGACCACCCCGGCACGACCCGGCGGGGGTACGAGCGCAACGACACGCTGGCCAGCCTGACCATGGGAGTGGCCAGCCTCCTCGTCCCCCCGGCCATGTCCCGACTGCTGGCGCCGGTGACCCCGGGCCGGGGCCGGTACGGGCGGGTGCTCGTGGGCGTCGCCGTCGGGGCCGCGGCCGTCACCACCGCCGCCGATGTCGTCATCCGCCGGCGCGGGGACGACCTCGAGGGCACAGCCGGGGTAGGCGGTGATCGAGCCCCCGGGCGCTGGGCCCGTCGGTTGCGGCCGTCGGCCGGCGTCGCCGCGGTCGCCTCGGGAGTGGTCGCCGGCGCCACCGCCTGGGCCACCCGGACCACCGGCCGGCGCGTCTGGGAGCGCTACGGCGTCGGCCGCGACCGGGGCACCGGTGTGGCCGCCACGCTCGGCGCGGTGCTGGCGTGGGACGCCATCTACTACTGGAACCACCGGCTCCAGCACGAGAGCCGCTGGATGTGGGGCATCCACGTCGTCCACCACTCGAGCGAGCGCTACAACCTGTCGACGGCCCTGCGCCAGCCGGTGGCCGAGAACCTGGGCGCCTACCTGCCGTACGGCCTGCTCGCCGCCCTGGGCCTGCGGCCGTCGGTCATCGAGCTGGCCCGCGACGTCAACCTGCTCTACCAGTACTGGATCCACACCGAGACGATCGGGTCGCTCGGTCCTCTCGAGGCGGTGCTCAACACCCCGTCGCACCATCGGGTCCACCACGGCAGCAACCCGCGATACCTGGACCGCAACCACGGCAGCATCCTCATCGTGTGGGACCGGCTCTTCGGCACCTTCCAACGCGAGGACGAACCGGTCGTCTACGGGCTCACCAAGAACATCGACACCTTCAACCCGGTGCGCATCGCCACCCACGAGCACCGGGCCATCCTCGGTGCCGTCGCCCGTTCCGACAGCTGGGCCGAGCGACTCGGCCACGTCGTGCGTGGTCCCGGCTGGAGTGTGGCCGGCCCCGGCACCGCCGCCTGACCCGAACCCACCCCCAGAGGTGGCTCCGTTCGTAACGGTTTCCGTTACGAACGGAGCCAGCTTGGGCTTGGTGGGGGCAGACTGGCGGGCGGAGCGATGAGGGGGAGCACTCGATGATCGATCCGATGACGGCGCCGTTCGACGATCCGGCCATGGCCGATCTGCGGGCCAACGACCCGGTGACGAGAACGTCGTCGGGGGCGTGGTACCTGGCTCGCTACGACGACGTCCTGGCCGCCACCAAGGACGTGGAGACGTTCCGCGCCAGCTTCCGCGAGCCCGGCGTGGTCGTGCCCGACGAGGAGCAACTGGTCAACGAGATCCCCGAACCTCGCCACGGCCACGTCCGGCGCATCATCAACTCCGCCATCGCCCAGCACCGCATCGGCCGCATCGAGCCGTTCTGTGCCGACCTGTGCGCCCAGCTCCTCGACGACCTGTGCGCCCGCTCCGGACCGGTCGACCTGGTGCACGAGTACGTGATGCCGGTGCCCAACAACGTCATCGCCCACCTGCTCGGGGCGCCGCCGGAGGACTTCCACAAGTGGGCGGCCTGGTCCGACGAGGTGGTGCAGGGCACCTACCCGACCAAGAACGGCAACGAGCGGGGGGAGGGCCTGGCCGGTGCCCACCCCGAGTTCGTCGCCTACGTCGACGCCCTGATCGCCGATCGGCGGGTGGCGCCGCGCGACGACTTCATCACCCGCCTGCTGCAGACCGAGGTCGAGGGCCGGGGGCTCACCGACATCGAGGCCCGGAGCCAGCTCGTCTTCCTCTTCATCAGCGGCAACGAGACCACCCGCCACCTCATCGCCAACCTGTTGTGGACCCTTGCCCACGACCCGGCCCTGATGGCCCGGCTGCGATCGGAACCCGACCTGGTGGCCACCGCGGTGGAGGAGTCGCTGCGCCACGATCCGCCCATCCAGTTCCTCATGCGCACGTGCACCACCGACGCCGAGGTGGAGGGTCGAGCGATGTGCCCGCACGAGAAGGTGGCCTTCGGACTGGCGTCGGCCAACCGGGACGAGACGCATTTCGAGGACCCGCACACCTTTCGGTTGGACCGGCCCGATCCTCGTACCCACCTCGCGTTCGGCGGTGGCCCCCACATCTGTCCGGGCGCCAGCCTGGCTCGGCTCGAGGGGCGGGTGGCCATCCAGGTGCTGCTCGACAAGGTCGCCGAGATCCGGCCGCTCGAGCCCGGTACCTACGAGAACGTGCCGGTGTTCTGGGCCCACGGTCCGAGGGCGCTGTCCGTCGAACTGGTGCCGGTCGAAGGGCCTCAGTCCGGGGCCTGAATCGGTCTGACTGGTACCGTCCGGGCATGGCGGCACCGGTGGGCCTCGACCGTTCGATGGTCATCGACGCCGCCGTGAGCGTGCTGGCCGACGAAGGGCGCCTCGACGCCGTCGGCCTGCGCCCCGTGGCCGAACGCCTCGGGGTCCGGGTGCAGTCGCTGTACGCCCACGTGGACGGCGCCGACGGTCTGCGCCGGGCGTTGGCCCTACGGGGCCTGGACGCCCTCGCCGACCGCCTCACCACCGCAGCCATCGGTCGGGCCGGGAGCGACGCGGTGGCCGCCATCGTGCGGGCCTACTGCGGGTTCGCCACCGATGAGCCCGGCCTCTACGACGCCACGCTCCTCTCGCCGGAGGGCGACCCGGAGCTGAGTCGGGCCATGGCCACGGTGACGCGCCCCCTGAACCTCGTGTTCGAGTCAGCGGGACTGTCGGAGACCGAGTCCGTGCACTGGTACCGCATCGTGTACTCGGCGGTGCACGGCTTCTCCACCCTGCGACGTGACGGCCAGCTCACCCTCGACGCCGACCCCGACGAGACCATCGAGCGGATGATCGCCATGTTCACCCGCCAGCTGGGCCTCGACACCGACAGCGGGGTCAGGCCTCGCGGGGGTCGTCGATCGCCACGGCGGTGAGACCCGGTACCAAGGGCTTCATCATCTGAAGGGCGACGGTCTCGAGCATCGGTCGGGGCAGCACGCACTCTGCGCAGTTCGCCCCCTCGACCACCAACCGCAGCTCGGCGGTGGAGCCGACGACGGCGACCAGCTCGATGTCACCGCCGTCGGCCTGCAGGATCTGGCGGACCGGACCCAGCCCGGCCGACACCGCGGCCTCGTCCACGACGTCGCTCATGTCTCCTCCTCGGGCTCGCGGTTGGCCGGCCGGCTCCGCGACAGGTGGGCGCCGGCATCGGCCAGGATCAGCTGCCCGGTGATGCAGCGAGCGAGGTCGCTGGTCAGGAACACGGCCAGGCGCCCGAGCTCGTCGGCGTCGGTCATGCGCCGCAGCGGGGTGGCCTCCACCAGGGCGGCCACGTGCTCGTCGTCGAACGCCTCGCGCACGGTCTCGGTGAGAGTGGTGCCCGGCGCCATGGCCACCACCCGGATGCCCGCCGGGCCGAGCTCGACCGCCATGGTGTTGGTGAGGTGGTTGATGGCCGCCTTGGCCGCGCCGTACGCAGCCATGAACGGGGCCGGCCGCGTCGTCTCCCCCGAGCTGACGTTGAGGATCACTCCCCCGCCCGACGCAGTCATGTGACGGGCCTCGGCCGCGCCGGCCAGGGCGGTGATGACGATGTTCTGGTCGAGCAGGCCGCGCCAGTGAGCGGCGTCCAGCTCCGTGTACGGGCCGGGGCGGTGCTCGCCGTACATCCCGACGTTGTTGACCGCGATGTCGAGGCGACCGCCCAGCCGGGCGACGGCCTCGTCCACCATGTCATCGAGGGCGACGTCGTCGCGGAGGTCCGCTATCACCGCCACCGCATCTCCCCCCTCGTCCCCGATGGAGGCGACCACTGCCTCCGCCTGCGCCGACCGGACGTCGTGGACCGCGACGCGCGGCTCCGGCCCGCGCCAGCCAACGGGCGATCTCGGCCCCGATGCCGGCTCCGGCCCCCGTGACCAGCGCGGTCTCACCGCCGAGATCGATCTCGATGGCCACCGGCGCTCAGGCCCGTCCGGTGAACAGTGCGATCAGCCGGTCGGCGGCGGCGTCGGCCCAGCCGTCGAGCGTGGCCCGGTCGGTGCCGCCGATGGGATGGGGCAGGACCAACAGTCGGGTGTCCGGGGCCCCGAAGCTGGACGACAGCGTGCGGGCCACCGGCTCGAACTGGGTGGTGGTGGCCACCACGGTGGGTCGGCCCGCCTTCTCCAGCTCGATGGCGTCCGAGACGCTGTAGGCGGTGCAGCTGCCGCAGTCGGCGGCGCCGGTGATGACGACGTCGGACTCGGCCACCACCAGGTCGAACTGGTCGGCGTCGCAGGGGATGGCGGCGTTGGCCGACAACCCGAGGGGACCCTTCTTGGCCACGATCGACACCGTCGCCCCGGTGCGGGCCGCGAGCGTCTCGGCGGCGCGGGTCATGACCTCGACGGCGTTGGGCTTGCCGTTGTCGAGGACGCCGATGCGCAGCCCGGCGAGCGAGGCGGGCGACGGAGCCAGGCCGGCGGTGAGCGGGCCCGGTTCGGAGTCGGGCAGGTACACGAGAGTCGGAGCGGCGACGGTGGATTCGGTCATGGCGGTCATCCTTCGACGGGGAGCGTGACGCTGCGGGTCATGCCCCACGAGGGCACGACGAGGGAGTGCTTGCCCGGTCCGCCGACCACCAGCACCTTGATGTTGTCGGCGTCGCCGGTCATCGGGAGGAGGTGGTCGTCGTCGACCGCCTTCATCCACCGGGCCCAGGCCAGCTCCTGGAAGTGGCGTCGGAACAGCGACGCCGGGAGGCGGGCCCGGTCGAACAGGTACGAGGAGACGTCGGAGCGGGTGAGGCCGGTGACGGCCAGGCTGGCGGCGTGCTCGGGGCCGAGCACGATGAAGTACTCGGCCTGGCTGATCGGCGCGTTGTTCTGACCGAGGGAGGTCATGGCTGACGCGATCTTGTCCATGATCAGAGCGGGATCGCCGGCCGCCTCGGCGTCGTGCACGTTGTGGGGACCCTCGCCGCAGTGGACGGTGACGGCGCTGGGCGCGTCGACACCCGCGGCTGAGGGGGTAGCTCTCCCACGGCGTGGCCTCGAGGTTCTCCGCGGCGCAGAACGTGTACTTGGCCGGTTGGCCGTGGGTGGCGGCATCGCCCGAGCCGGGGAGGGCGCCGGCGACGTGGAGCATCATCAGCCGCACCGCCCGCCCCACCGTGGCGTTCGCCCGGTTGCCGGGCCCGAAGGCGCCGACGCCGCTGGCGAAGCCGGCTCGGGTCGCGATCTCACCGTGGACGATCACCATCGGCGCGACCAGGTGGGTCGTGGCGTTCACCCCCCGCAGGTTGGCCTCGGGTCGGGCCAGGGCCCGAAGGGCGCTGAGCACGACCGGGAAGGTCTCCGGCGGACAACCGGCCATGACCGCGTTGACGGCCACGACCCGTCGGGTGACGACCCCGGAACGGGGTTGGAGGGTGAAGAGGACCTCGTCCGGGTCGCCGCTGGCGTGGACGAGCATGGCCTCCACCCGCTCGGTGGTGGGCGGGACGATGGGGAGCCCGTCGCCCAGTCCTCGCGCCTCCAGCAGGTCGAACATGGCCTCGGGCGAGTCGGCCGCGATCTCGACGAGCTGGGGCTCGTAGGTCGACGGCGACTGGGGTACGTCGATGGTCACGGGTTCCTCCGGTAACGGTCCGCCGCGGTTGCGCAGGCCTCGTGGATGCGGCGGGCGGCGCCCTCGGGACCGAGGGCGGCGATCTCGGCCGAGAAGATCTCCGAGGCCACGAACGGCCGGGCGCCGATCTGGTCCAGCGCACCGAACAGGGCGTGGAGGTCGACGGCGCCCTCACCCGGCACCTTCCGCCGGGCCATGGTCTCGGCGTAGACGTCGGCCTCCGGGACGGGGGCGGCGTCGCAGAGCTGGAGGTAGGGGATGCGCTCACCGGGGAGCGAGAGCAGGCGTTCGAGATCGGGGCCTCCGGGCTGGCGCTGCCAGTGCCAGCAGTCGATGAGGATGCCCACAGCAGGGTTGCCGACGGCCACGACCAGCTCGTCGGCCACGGCCAGGCTGGGGATCCCGGTCCAGGGCAGGAACTCCACCGCCACGCGGATCCCGGCGGCTTCGGCCCGTCGACCGAGCTCGGCCAGCCCCTCGGCCGCCGGTCCGGCGTCGATGGTGGGCTCCAGGACGACGGCCATGACCACGTCGGCGCCCACCGCGCCGGCCAGCCCGATCAGCGCGTCGGCCTCGGCGCGCATGGCGTCGTCGACTCCGTGGGCCCAGCTGAAGGCGGCCTCCACGGCGCCGACGCGCAGGTCACGAGCGCCGAGCAACTCCTGGACCTCGGATGCCTCCATGCCGGCGGTGTGCAGCGCCCACAGCGAGATCGTGCGGTCGCCGGCCGCCGCGGTGGCGTCGAGCAGTTGTTCGAACGTGGCCCGGTCGCACTGCATCGGGTCAGCCAACAGCGTCGCCGGACACAGTCCGATCTCGTCCAACAGGTTCGTCATGGTGCCCCCCGGCCGTCCTCGTCTCGTACCGACACCGCAAGCGTATCATACTGAAGCCTGATGTGATCAGACTCTGTCGCGAGCGCACGCCATGGCGATCCGGGCAGAAGAAGCGCATCCGGCGCGACGATGGTCGGGTGATCGTCGACAGCCACACCCACGTGGCCTGCGGGGACGACCCCCGCTTCCCCACCCACCCCACCGGGGTGGCCAGCGACTGGTGGCGCGCCGGCGGGTCGGTGGACACGCTCCTCGCCGAGATGGCCGCGGCCGACGTCGAGCGCGCCGTCGTCGTGCAGGCCGTCGGGGCCTACGGCCACGACTGTCGGTGCGCGGCGGCCGCAGTGGCCGACCACCCCTCCCGTCTGGCCCTGGTCGCCTCTCTCGACCTCGGTCCGGACGTCGACGAACCCGGCGCCGCCCTGCTGGAGCTGGCCGCCTCCACCCCGATCGCCGGCGTACGGGCCTTCGGCGTCGGGGCCGACGAGCCCGACTGGCTCACCGATGGTCGGGGCCTCGATCTGTGGGAGGCGGCGGCGTCGATCGGCCTCGTGGTGATCCCCACCCTCTTCTCCCGCCACCTTCCCGCGCTGCGGGCCCTGGTGGAGAAGTGCCCCAACGTGGTGGTTGCCCTCGATCACTGCGCCTTCCCCGACATGGGCGACGGCGGCCGCGAGCTCATGCGGCTGGCCGACCTGCCCGAGGTCCACCTGAAGGTCTCGTCGTACGTGTTGGAGGCGGCTGACCGCGACGAGGGCGACCCGGCACCCTGGCTGGAGCGGTTGCTGGAGGCGTTCGACGCCGAGCGTCTGTGCTGGGGGTCGGACCACCCCCAAGACCAACGCCGCCCCTACGGCGACAAGCTGACCCTGGCCCGCCACGCCGCCCGGAACCTCGACGCCGGCGCCCGCGACGCCCTCCTCGGAGGAACCGCCCTCCGCCTGTGGTGGCCGTGACCCCGGAACCCGGACGACCGGGGACGCCTAGTGGAGGGCGGAGCGGAAGGCCTTGACGACGCCCTGGTAGACGGCCAGTGAGTCCTCGTAGCCGTCGACGGCCGGGAGGGTGATGCGCAGGTCGGTCACCCCGGCCTCGATGAGCGGCGCCGCCCCGGCGAAGGTGGCGGGCAGGTCGATGGCGCCCTCGACGTCGCGCACCGGCGCGGCGTTGCCGGTGACGGCGAAGGACGGGTCGCCCCCCTCGGCCTCGACCGCGGCCCGCATCTTGGGGATGGAGCTCACGAGGTCTCCGGCATCGCCACCCCACGGGATCCAGCCCGAGCCGTACCTGGCCAGCCGGCGGGCCGAGCGGGCGTTCACCGTTCCGCTCACCCAGACGGGGATGCCGCCCTCCTGACGGGGCTTGGGCATCTGGTGGATGCGCTCGAAGTGCAGCTCGGGCGAGTCGTAGTCGGCCACGGTCTCGGTCCACAGCAGCTGGCACACCTCGATGCTGTGGTCGAGGAGCCGGCCGCGACCGTCGAAGTCGAGACCAGCGGCCTCGTACTCCTCGCGCTGCCAGCCCACGCCGACCCCCATGTCGATGCGCCCGTCGGTGAGCACGTCCATGGTGGCGAGGGTCTTGGCCAACACCACGGGCCGCCGCAAGGCGGCGAGGAGGATGTTGGTGCCCAGGCGCATGTTGGTGGTGAGGGCGCCGACGGCGGTGAGGAAGGTGAGCGGCTCCAGCCACTGCCCGTCGGCGTCGGTGGGCTGCTTGCCCCCGGCCGATCCGCCGGTCTTCGGGTTGCCGTAGGCATCCAGGTTCTCGCCGTAGACGACGTGGTCGGAGACGACCATGCGATCGATTCCGGCGGCGTCGGCCGCCCGAGCACGATCGAGGAGGTACTGCCAGCTCCCCGGATCGTCCTGCCGGAAGGTGGGGATCTGGATGGAGACCTGGGGCTTCGTCGTGCTCATGGGGCCACTCTGCCACGACCGGACCGCACCCCGCCCTGGCCCCCGCCCCGACGGAAACCCGCCCGCGGGTCGACCAGCCACTACCGTGGCCCGGTCAGCAGCGGAACCGCGGGATTCAAGGGGAACCACATCATGAAGCGATTCAGCAGGGCACTGGCCCTGTTCAGCGCCACGGCTCTGGCCGTCCTGGTGCCGGCCGTGTCCACCACGTCGGGCGCGTCAGCCGCCGGCGAGACGCCCACGGGCTATGTCGTGACGGCGGACGACGGCGGAGGGTGTGAGCTCCAGCAGATCGACCTGGACACCGGTGCCCTCACCGACCTTCCCGCAGTGGCCAGCCCCGAGGCCTGCGCCACCGACATCGCCGTCGCCCCGTCGGGCACCGTGTACGGCATCACCGACGACTTCGTCCTCGACATCGGCAGCCAGGACTTCGCCCCGTCGGCCATCAACGGGCCCAGCCTGGTCACCTACGCCGCCGACGGCACCCCGTCGACGATGCCGATCGACACCGGCGGCGACGCCTTCATCGCCAACGGTGGCATCGCCGTCGCCGCCGACGGCACGGTCTACGCCCAGATCGCGTCGCAGATCCCGGGGTGCGACACCGGCACCACCCCCCCGACCTCGCTCGGACCGCTCTACGAGGGCGACTCGGTGTGCCTGTTCACGGTGAATCCCACCACCGGGGCAGCCACCCTCATCGGCACCACTGGCCTGTTCGAGACCGAGTTCTACGCGCTGACCGCCTGTGCCTCGGGCCTGCGGTCGACGTACTTCGGTGACGAGAGCCTCGTCTGGGTGACCGAGAGCAGCACGACCGGAGCGGTCACCGACGCCGCCGACGCCGACTTCTTCCCGACGGGGTACGACTGCCAGAGCACCGGCAGCACCCTCTACGCGACCACCGCCGCCCAGACGGACAACCTGAAGAGCACGGCGGCCGTCGACGCCAGCGTCGGAACGGTGGACTTCTCCACCGGCAGCTTCACCGAGACGGCGCTGTTGAGCGATCCCACCGCCGACGTCCTGGCCCTCGGCGTCGTCCCGGCCAGCGCTCCGACACCGCCCACGACGCCGACGACGGAGCCCGGCCCGGCCGTGGCCGCCACCGAGGTCGAGGTCGCTCCCACCTTCACCGGCTGACACCCATCCGACACTGCTCGACGATCGTGGCGCCCCTCAAGCGGGCGCCACGTTCGCGTCCCGGCCCGGAGCCGGTCAGGCGGAGCGGACCATCCCGTAGGCGTACCGGGGGCGCATCCGCAGGACCTGACGCCCGTCGGCCACCATGCTCGCCCGGTACTCGTCCCAGTTCGGGTGCTCACCGGCGACGGCCCGGTAGACCTCGATGAGCTCCTCGACCGCGGCGTCGTCGGGGGCCGAGGCCACGGCACTCAGGTCGGCGTCGGCCTCGACCACTGCGTAGGACCAGAAGTCGTCGGCGTTGACGTGGAGCGACACCCTGGGATCCCGGCGCATGTTCGCCGTCTTGGCCCGCCCGGCGGTGAGGGAGACCTTGACGGTTCCGTCATCGGTGACCGTGTACACGATGTTCGAGCTCTGCGGGCGACCGTCGCTCTTCAGGGTCACCAGGATCCCGTTGCGGTGGGAGCGGACGAAGGCCATGGCGGTGTCGAGGTCCATGGCCTCGTCAACGTCGCGCCCCCGGCGGCGAATTCCGGGCGGCGCCTGAAGCCGCCTGAGCTACCGGGTCGAGGTGTGACCGATGAGTGGGTTGCTTGACAGCACTCTGGTCCGTAGATTCAGTTCTGTCAGAGAACTCACTCATCGACCCGCCGGGCGGCGGGACCTTCGGGAGGAACCATGGACGACGCGGTGATCATCGACGCGGTGCGCACGCCCCTGGGCAAGGGTCGGGCCACCGGAACGCTGGCCGGGGTCCACCCCGTCGACCTCCTCGCCACTCCGCTCGCCGCCCTGGTCGAACGCACGGGCATCGATCCCACGCTGCTCGACGACGTCGTGGTGGGAGCGGTGAGCCAGGTCGGCGAGCAGGGCCTGAACGTCGCCCGGCGCGGCGCCCTGGCCGCCGGCTACCCCGAGCGGGTGCCGGCCACCACCGTCGACCGGCAGTGCGGCTCCTCGCAACAGGCGATCACCTTCGCCGCCCAGGCCGTTCGCGCCGGCGACCAGGATCTCGTCGTGGCCGCCGGGGTGGAGTCCATGAGCCGGGTCCCGATGGGCTCGTCGGCCGCCGGCGTGTGGGACATCCACGGCCGACGGTTCGAGGCGCGCTACCCGGAGGGATTGGTGTCCCAGGGCGTGGCCGCCGAGCTCATCGCCGCCAAGTGGGGCGTCTCCCGCCAGGAGATGGACGACTTCGGGCTGCGCTCCCAGGAATTGGCCGCCGGGGCCGCCAACTGGGGAGCGTTCGCCACCGAGATCGTCCCGGTCGCGGACGGTGACGGTGGACGGGTCGTCGCCGACGAAGGCATCCGTTCGAGCTCCCTCGAGGCCCTGGCCTCGCTCCGCCCGGCGTTCGTCGACGAGACGATGGAGCACCGCTTCCCCCAGATCGAGTGGTCGGTCACCGCCGGCACGTCGTCGCAGCTCACCGACGGCGCCTCGGCGTTGCTCATCGCCAGCCGCTCGCGCGCCCAGGAGCTCGGCCTCCGGCCCCGGGCCCGGATCCTCGCCACCGCCGTCGAGGCCGACGACCCGCTGTTCATGCTCACCGCCGTCATCCCGGTGACGGCCAAGGTGCTGGCCAAGGCCGGGCTCCGACTCTCCGACATCGACCTGTTCGAGGTCAACGAGGCCTTCGCCTCGGTCGTGCTGGCCTGGGCCCGCGAGACAGGGGCCGACCTGGCCCGGGTGAACGTGAACGGCGGCGCCATCGCCCTCGGCCACCCACTCGGTGCGTCGGGAGCCCGACTGGCCACCACGCTGGTCAACGCCCTCGAGCAGCGCGACGGCCGCTACGGCCTGCAGATCATGTGCGAGGCGGGCGGCATGGCCAACGCCACCATCTACGAACGCCTCGACTGAGCGCAGCCGGCCCCGAGGCCGGTGCTCCGGCCGTCACTCCACCCGGGGGTTGGGCCAGCGCTCCGGGTGGGCGGCCCGCCACGACTCGAACAGCTCCACCACCTCGGGCGACTCCACCATCACCACCTCGATGTCGCCGTGTTCGTCCAGCCACGACGCCGCCCCGCTGTTCCAGGGCTGGCGCACCACGAGCAGTCGACTCAACCCGAAGTGGCGGGCCGCGCCGCCGCACATCCAGCACGGGGGCATGGTGGTGGCCAGGGTGTGGCCACCGAGGTCGGCGACGCCGAGGTCGCGGATGGCGTTCAGCTCGGCGTGGGCCACGATGTCCCCACTGGGGAAGAGCATGCGGTTGTGGCCCTCGCTCACCACCGCGCCCGAGGGGTCGGCGATGGCGGCCCCGATGGGCATGCCTCCCGTGTCGTGGCTGAGGCGGGCCTGGGCGACGGCCGCCGCGACCAGGGAGACGTCGGCGTCGGGCATCGGGGGGTGTCCGTTCGCTCGGGGTTTCGGGGAGGGTGTCACTCGAGAGGGCGGGCGATGCTGATCTCGTGACCGGACGGGTCGAGGGCATGGAAGTAGCGCTCACCCCACGGCGCGTCGGACGGCTCCATCGACGGTCGGTGTCCGGCGGCACGAAGGCGGGCGTGGGCCGAGTCGACGTCGTCGACCCAGACGATGAAGCGGCCCCACACCGGCTCGGGCGGCACCCAGCCGGCATCGTGTTGGAGGTTCAAGAAGCTGGTCGTCCCGATCCGGAGGCTGGTGAACTCGGCCTCGGGACCGCCGTAGACCAGCTCCAGCCCGACGGCCGCGTAGAAGGCGCATGATGCGGCCATGTCACGGGTCGCGAGGGTGACGGCGCTGAGCGACTCGACCGGACCGGGTGCCATGACGCCGCGATCTTGCCCGAACCGCGACGTGTCCTGCCTCTCGTCCGTGCGAACCCGTCTCGCGCCGGACGATCGGGACGGCATGGCAGGCTCACCCCGTGGCCCCCGAACCAACCCCGCTCGACAACGTCGTGTGGCAGGCCCTCACGTCCCACCAGCGAGCATTGGCCGAGCGCGCCGGGCGGGCCCGTCGGTATCCGCCCGCGGTGTCGGTGTTCGCCGCCGTCGACGAGTTCGACGCCGAGGCGTGGGCCGATCTGGCGGAGCTGATCGGTCCCGGCGGCCACGCCGCGCTGTTCCGCGACCAGATCCCCCTCCCTCCCGAGGGCTGGGAGGACCTGCGGCGCGGCGCCGGGCACCAGATGGTGCTGGAGGGGCTCGGCCCGGAGCCGGACAGCGGCCGCCGGACGCCCCCCGAGCGCAGCGGCCTCACCCTTCGCCGACTCACCACCGCGGACGTGGCCGCCATGACGGACCTGGTGGCCCTGACCGAGCCGGGCCCCTTCGGACCGCGGACGATCGAGATGGGTCGCTACCACGGCTACCTCGAGGGAGACCGCCTGGTGGCCATGGCCGGCGAGCGGGTCCACCTGGACCGATACACCGAGATCTCCGCCGTCTGCACGCACCCCGACGCTCAGGGACGAGGCCTGGCCTCCGCCCTGGTGCGCCGGGTGGCCGGCCTGATCATCGAGCGGGACGAGACCCCGATCCTCCACGTGGCGGCGGGCAACGACAACGCCCGACGGCTCTACGAGCACCTCGGCTTCACCACCCGCCGCATGGTCGAGTTCGCCCTGGTCCAGGCGCCCGGCTGACCCACGATCGGGTCGATGTGGAACCCTTGGTCGGGTGAGCGACCCGACAGATCTGAGCGGCGTGGGCACGGAGGTGAGCCGCGTGATCGACGCCGCTCCCCCGGTGGTGTGGGACCTTCTGGCCGACCTGTCCCTGACCCCCCGGATCAACCGCGAGACCCGGATCACGGAGTGGATCCCCCCGGCCGAGGACTGGCGGGTGGGCGCCCGGTTCTCCGCCACCAACCGCATCGGCGACTCGGAGTGGACGATCGACTGCCATGTCACGGTGTCCGACCGCCCGAGCGAGCTGGGGTGGACGGTGCTCGACCCGGCCCACCCGTCGACGACCTGGTGGTACCGACTCGCCCCCACCACCGGCGGAACGTCGGTGAGCCACGGCTTCGTGCACGGTCCGGGGCCGTCGGGGCTGCGCTTCGCCGTCGACCGGTCACCAGCGAACGCCGAGCAGATGATCGCCAGCCGCCTGTCGATGCTGGCCGACAACATGGCCCACACCCTCGAGCAGGTGGCCGCCCTTGCCGCCGGTCAGGGACCGGACCTCACCTGACCAGCTCGAGGGTGGTGAGCTCGAAGCGGAAGAACTCACCCTCGGACGCGAAGTCCGGGGTGCCTGGGTGCCACCCGATGCGGCCGGCAGAGGGGACGGTGACGCCGTCGTAGGTCGCCCAGTCCGTGAAGTCCCCACCGAACGAGACCGCGACGGAAGGTGCCGCTCTCGTCGGGGTCCCCCCACCGCTCGAGGTCGAAGCTCACCGGTCGACCGCTCGCCGGGTCGATGCGCAGGTAGAGGTCGACGGCATGGGCACCCATCGCGAGACGGGCGCACAGGCGGGAGTCGCCCACCGCGGACCACTCGACGCCGAACCGCGGAAGCAGGGCCGTCGGGACCCACACCGCCTCGGCTGCGCCCCGGTTGGCCGACGAGCGACTGACGTCGGGGCCCTCGGCATGGGCCACCTTCCACAGGCCGAGCACCCTCCAGTCCATGACGCCCTCACCGTCGACGAAGTGGTCGGACCCCGTGACGACGCCCATGGCCCGGGCCGGCCACACGAAGCCGACGTGGGGATCGAGGACCTCGCGGGCACGGAACCGCACCCAGCGGTCGAGCTTGATCGTCCCCTTCATCCGCAACCGCACGGCCCGGGCGAGCGGCGTCCCGGGAGCGATGGCGCTCTGGAGGTAGCGCTGGACCGCGGCGGGCAGACCATCGATCTCGGACGGCCCGAACGCGCCGTCGGTGGGCGGGGTCGCCAGTCGGCGCTCGAGACTGCGTGACGCGGCCATGGGACCTCCTGACCCGAGACATCGGTTCCCCGTCTCGATCGTGACCCGACTACCTATCTTCACAGTACGGCCTCGGAAAGGTGGGGGCTCGCCCGTCGCCCGCGCTCGACACGACGGCCGCGCCGGCGTCCTCCTACCATCGGCCCATGGCGCGCTACTCCGTCACCGTCGCCAGCCCGTGGAAGCCGGAGCAGGCCTTCGCCTACATGGCCGACGTCCGCCACTTCGCGGAGTGGGATCCGGGCGTCAAGCGGTCGCGTCTGGTCAGAGGTGAGGGTCCCGGTCCTGACGCCGCCTACGACGTCACCGTCGATGCCGGGCGTCGCTCCATGACGCTCACCTACGAGGTCACCTCGTGGGAGCCCACCAGCCGCATCGTCCTGCAGGCCGAGAGCAGCTGGCTGCGCTCGGTGGACGAGATCCGCGTCGAGCCCAGCGAGCTGGGTTGCGAGGTCACCTACGACGCCGAGCTGAAGCTCAAGAACGTCCTCGGACTCCTCGATCCGCTCCTCGGTCGGTCGTTCGACAAGATCGGCGACCGCGCCGCCGCCGGCCTGCGCGACGTGCTCGAGGACCCCTCCCGAGCCGTCTGAGCTCCCTGAGACCTCGGGGCCGGGCCGACGGTCAGCGGGCCCGACGCACCAGCCCGTCGACGTGGGCCAGCTTGTCGATGACGGCGGGGGCCAGCACGAAGGGGTAGAGGTCGTCGGCGCCCATCGAACGGTTGAGGGCGTTCAGGGCCGCGGCCAGAGCGATCCATTCCCTGACCAGCTGACCGAACGGGGTGTCGTCGCCGGCGTGGGCGGGCACGTCGCCCGTCCCGTCGCCGGGGTCGTGCACCGTCACGCCCATCTCGCTGGCCGTCTGCAAGGTGTCGCGCAGGTGCAGGTAGTGGGCGAACGTCTCGGCGAAGTCTTCCCAGGGGTGCATGGTGGCGTAGGCCGAGACGTAGTGGTCCTCCCAGCCCGAGGGGCCCGAGCCGCCGTAGTGCGACGACAACGCGTCGCCGTAGTCGGCCCGCTCGTCGCCGAACAGGTCACGGAACTCGTCGATGTGCCCGCCGTCGCGCACGAGGACCATCCAGTAGTAGTGGCCGACCTCGTGGCGGAAGTGGCCGAGCACCGTGCGGTAGGCCTCGCCGAGGTCCATGCGTACCCGTTCCCGGTACGCGTCGTCCGTCTCGGCCAGATCCATGGTGATGAGCCCGTCCTCGTGACCGATCATCACCTGGTCGAACCGGCTCGACAGGAGGTCGAAGGCCAGCCCCTCCTCGTCGTGCTGGTACGAGACGATCGGCAGTCCGAGGTCGAGCAGCTGGGCGACGAGGCGCCGCTTGGCGGCCTCCGCCTCGACGAAGCTCTCGTGGGCCTGACCGTCGTCGTCGGGGGGCCGGGTGCGGGTGAGCGTGCAGCTCCGGCACAGCGATCCCGACGCCGCGACGGGCACCACCCAGTTGCACCCGACCAGCCCGGCGTTGGCACAGCGCACCACCGTCTCGACACCGTCGAGCGAGGGCACCGGGACCATGGAGAACGCCTCGGGCTGGAATCCGATGGTCGTCCCGCAGGCCAGGCACCGGATGTTGTCGAAGTAGACCCGACGGTGGCAGTTCGGGCACTGGAGATCACGCATCCCTCATCCTTTCCCCTATTTTCAGGCTTCGAAACACTCCGGACACGGTCATCCGCCATGCTCTGGGCCCGGCGAGCCGTCAAACTGCACCACGCCCCTTTCTCTCTCTCGACGGATCCGACCCATCGACTCCACCCCTCCGCACCCCGCAACCAACGGCGAGACGGAGCCGGCGCGCTCGCCGTGGACCGGCTACGACCCGGGGCGGGCCTGGGACGAGATGTTCGCCACCGACGGCCCTCGCCCCGGTTGCGCCGGCGTCGTCGACTACCTCGACCGACTGGGCGACGAGCTGCTCACCCGTCAGCGGGCGGCCGAGCTGGCCGTGTCGTCCATGGGCATCTCCTTCACCGTCTACTCGGAGAAGGGCAACATCGACCGGGCGTGGCCGTTCGACGTGATCCCCCGGGTGATCGACATCGGCGAGTGGAGCACCGTCGCACGCGGCCTGGCCCAGCGCCTCCAGGCCCTCAACATGTTCATCGACGACCTCTACGGCGACGCCAAGGTGCTGGCCGACGGCATCGTCCCTGCCGACATCGTCACCGGTTCGCCCAACTACCGACCCGAGTGCATCGGCATCCGCCCTCGGGGCGGCACCTGGGCCCACATCTGCGGCAGCGACCTCGTGCGGGGCGGCGACGGCGTGTTCAACGTCCTCGAGGACAACCTCCGGGTGCCGTCGGGCGTGTCCTACATGCTCGAGAACCGGCAGATCTCCAAGCGGGTGTTCGCCGACGCGTTCCGGAGCCTCGACATCCAGCCCATCGACGGGTACCCCGGGCGCCTCCAGGCCATGCTCGCCGGCCTCACCCCCCGGCCCGGCGAGGTACCCGTCATCGCCGTGCTCACACCGGGCATCTACAACTCCGCCTACTTCGAGCACGCCTTCCTGGCCCAGCAGATGGGCGCGCTGCTCGTCGAGGGCAGCGACCTGTTCGTCGACGACGACGACAACTGCCTGGCCCGCACCGTGGCCGGTCCCGTCCGGGTCGACGTCATCTACCGCCGGGTCGACGACCTCTTCCTCGACCCCGAGGTGTTCCGAGCCGATTCGGTCGTCGGCGTGCCCGGCCTCATGCGGGCGTGGCGCAACGGCAAGGTGGCCCTGGCCAACGCCCCCGGGGCCGGGGTGGCCGACGACAAGGTCGTCTACGCCTACGTCCCCGAGCTCATCCGGTACTACCTCGACGAGGAACCGAAGATGGCGAGCGTGCCCACCTACGTGTGCCTCGACGACCACGACCGCAGCTACGTGCTGGCCCACCTGGACGAGCTGGTCGTGAAGCCGGCCAACGAGAGCGGCGGCGTCGGGATCTACATCGGCTCCCACGCCACCGCCGAGGAGACGGAGCAGATCCGCCACGCCGTCGAGGCCGAGCCTCGCAACTGGATCGCCCAACCCATCCTGCAGCTGTCCACCGTGCCCACGCTGTGCGACGGCGTCCCCGCGCCCCGCCACGTCGACCTGCGTCCGTTCATCCTGTCCGGTGATCGGCCCTACGTGACCAACGGCGGCCTCACCCGGGTGGCCCTCCGGGAGGGCTCCCTGGTCGTGAACTCGTCCCAGGGTGGGGGCAGCAAGGACACCTGGATCCTCGACCCGCACCACAGCGACGGACCTGGCCCGGGGCCCGGGCCGACCCAGTCGCAGGGCCGCTCCGAGGGCCGGTTCCAGAGCCAGTCCCAGGGGGTGTCGTCGTGAGCGAGGACCCGGGCCGGACGTCGACCGCCGACACCGAGGAGCGCGATCGGGCGCGGGCCCTACGGGCGGCGGCCGGCCGGCCGAGGTTGTTGTCGCGGGTGGCCGAGCACCTGTACTGGGCCGGCCGGTCGCTGGAGCGGGCCGAGGTCACCGCCCGTCTCGTTCGCACCCACACCGAGCTGTTCCTCGACCTGCCCCGGTCGGTCGGGCTGTCGTGGGCGCCCCTGCTCGCCGTCACCGGCACCCAGGAGACCTTCGACGACGGCCACGAGCGGGTGACCGAGGACGACGTCGTCGACTTCCTCCTCGCCGACAACGACAACCGGGGTTCGGTGGCCACCTCGATCGAACAGGTCCGCGAGAACTTCCGAATCACGAGAGGCCTCATCCCCCGTCGCCTCTGGGAGGTCGTCAACGAGACCCAGCAGTGGTCGCGGGCCACCGCCTCGGCCGGCTGCGCGCGGGGCGGTCGGCTCATGTGGACCGAGGAGGTGATCCGGCGCTGCCACACTCTGGCCGGATCGGTGGCCGCGGTGATGACCCGCGACGATTCCTACGCCTTCCTCGAGATCGGGAAGCTGGTCGAGCGGGCCGACATGACGAGCCGCGTGATCGACGTCCAGGCCGGGATCATCATGCGCAGCGGCGACTCGCTGGGCCCCTTCGAAGACCTCACCTGGATGTCGATGCTGCGATCGGTCGGCGGCGAGCAGATGTACCGACGGCAGATGGGCGGCGTGGTCACCAGTGCCGACGCCGTGCAGTTCCTGCTGTGCGAGCCGGCCTTCCCGCGGTCGATCGAGCACTGCCTCATCGAGATCTCGCGGTGGTTGCTCGAGCTCCCCCACCAGGATCCGCCGATGGGCGCAGCCGGGGCGGTCCACCGCCAGCTCGACAGCGTCGACCTCGACGAGATCGACCCCGACGGCCTCCACGAGTTCGTCGACGAGCTGCAGGTCGGCCTCGACGCCCTCCACGACCGCCTCGTCGAGACGTACTTCGGCACTCCCGAGCCGCTCGCGACCCGACCATGAGCATCCACGTCGCCCTCGCCCACCGCACCACCTACCGCTTCGACCGCATGGTCGGTCTCACCCCTCACGTGGTGCGGCTCCGGCCCGCCCCTCACTGCCGCACGCCGGTCCTCGCCTACTCGATGACGGTCGAGCCGGCGGACCACTTCGTCAACTGGCAACAGGACCCCTTCGGGAACTTCGAGGCCCGCCTCGTCTTCCCCGAGAAGACCGACCACCTGTCGATCGTGATCGACCTGGTCGCCGACCTCACCGTCATCAACCCGTTCGACTTCTTCCTCGAGCCCGAAGCCGAATCGATCCCGTTCGCCTACGAGCCCGACCTGCTCCGCGACCTCGGCCCCTACCTCGAGTGCGATCCGGTCGGCCCGCTGCTCGCCGAGTGGCTCGAGCAGGTGGAGATGCCCGAGGGCGGCACGCCCACGGTCAACTTCCTCGTCGGGCTCAACCAGCGCCTCCAGCACGACATCGCCTACACCACGCGCATGGAACCGGGGGTCCAGGACCCGGAGGTCACCCTGGGCAAGGCCCTCGGCTCGTGCCGGGACTCCGGCTGGCTGCTGGTGCAGATCCTGCGGCACCTGGGCCTGGCCGCCCGCTTCGTCTCCGGGTACCTGGTCCAGCTGCGATCAGACGACAAGCCCCTCGACGGCCCCGCCGGTCCCGACGCCGACTTCACCGACCTGCACGCCTGGTGCGAGGTCTTCCTCCCCGGCGCCGGATGGGTCGGACTCGACCCGACCTCGGGGCTGTTCGCCGGCGAGGGCCACCTGCCCCTGGCGGCCACGCCCCGTCCCGCGTCGGCCGCGCCGGTCACCGGCGCCACCGAGCCGTGCGAGGTCACCTTCGAGTTCGCCAACGTCGTCACCCGCGTCCACGAGGACCCTCGCGTGACCCTCCCCTACTCGGTCGAGCAGTGGAGCCGCATCGATGCCCTGGGCGCCGCCGTCGACGAGCGCCTCGCCGTGGGCGACGTCCGCCTCACCCAGGGCGGCGAGCCCACCTTCGTGTCCGTCGACGACATGGAGGCCGAGGAGTGGACCGTCGGCGCCGACGGCGACGACAAGCGGGCCCGCTCGTGGCAGCTCACCGGCCGGCTGGCCGACGCCTTCGCCCCGGGGGCCCTCCTTCACTCCGGGCAGGGCAAGTGGTACCCCGGCGAGCCACTGCCCCGCTGGCAGCTCGGCATCCTGTGGCGCGTCGACGGCGAGCCGCTGTGGTCGCACCGGGACCTGCTGGCCGACCCGTTCGCGCCGGGTACGGCCAACGCCTCCGACGCCGAGGCCCTGGCCCGCTCCCTGGCCCACCGGATCGGCATCCCCGACGCCTTCGTCCATCCCGCGTACGAGGACCCGCTGGCCGCCCTGTTGGTCGAGGCCCGCACTCCGGCCGGTGACCCACCCGAGACCGACGTCGACCCCACGGACCGCAGCTCTGGCCACACCCGCCGACCGCGCCGCGCTGGTCGCCGAGCTCGACGACGGCGCGCCCGCGCCCACTGCGTGGGTGATGCCGCTGCACCACCTGCGCACCAAGCCGGGCGGATGGGGAACCTCCGAGTGGGTGCTGCGACGGGGGCGGCTCGTCCTGGTGCCGGGTGACTCGCCCGCCGGCCTCCGCCTCCCCCTCGACTCGCTGACGTGGACGCCGGCCCCGCCCGAGCCCGAGCGCTCACCCTTCGAAGAAGTCGACGACCTCCCCCGGCCCGAACCCGGACCCACCACCACCACGCCGGGCGGCGTCACCGTCGTCCCCGTCTCCGAGGCCCCACCCACCGCGCTCGGTGTCGAGTGGCGCGACGGTCGCATCGGGGTGTTCCTCCCGCCCCTCACCCACTTCGAGGACGCCGTCGAGCTGCTCGCCGTGGTCGAGGCAGCGGTCGTGGAGGCCGGTCTCCCCGTGGTCCTCGAGGGCTACCCGCCGCCCCGCGACGCCCGCAACCGCACGCTGGTCGTCACCCCCGACCCCGGAGTCATCGAGGTCAACCTCCACCCGGCGTCGTCGTGGAAGGAGCTGGCCGAGACCACCTCGGTGCTCTACGAAGCGGCCCGAGCCACCCGCCTGGGCACCGAGAAGTTCGAGCTCGACGGGACCCACTCGGGCTCCGGCGGCGGCAACCACGTCACCCTGGGCGCGGCCACGCCGGCCGACAGCCCGCTGCTGCGCCGACCCGACCTCCTGCGCAGCATGGTCACCTACTGGCAGCACCACCCGTCGCTGTCGTATCTGTTCTCCGGCCGCTTCGTCGGCCCGACCAGCCAGGCCCCCCGGATCGACGAGGCCCGCCACGACGCCCTCGACGAGCTGGAGGTGGCCTTCGGCGAGCTCGACCGCCTCGGCGAGGACGTCCCGCCCTGGCTCGTCGACCGGCTGTTCCGCCATCTCCTGGTGGATCTCACCGGCAACACCCACCGGGCCGAGTTCTGCATCGACAAGCTCTTCACCCCTGAGCTGGAGCGGGGCCGGCTCGGCCTGCTCGAGCTGCGCGGCTTCGAGATGCCGCCCCATCCGCAGATGGCCCTGGTCCAGGCCCTCCTGGTGCGCTCTCTCGTGGCCCGGCTCTGGGAGGACCCGTTCACCCCTCGCCTGGTGCGCTGGGGCACCGAGCTGCACGACCGGTTCCTCCTCCCCCACGAGGTCGCCGCCGACATCGCCACGGTGGTCGACGACCTGGTCGACCACGGCATCGACTTCGAGCAGTCCTGGCTGGACCCCTTCCTCGAGTTCCGGTTCCCCCGCCTCGGCACCGTCGAGGTCGAGGGCATCCGCATCGAGCTGCGGGGGGCCATCGAACCGTGGCTCGTCCTCGGTGAGGAGGTCAGCCAGAGCGGCACCTCGCGCTACGTCGACTCGTCGGTCGAGCGCCTCCAGGTCCGCGTCGAGGGCTTCACCCCCGGACGGCTCGTCGTCACCTGCAACGGCCGGGCCATACCGCTGCGCCCCGCCGGCACGCCCGGCACCTGGGTCGCCGGTGTCCGGTACCGGGCCTGGCAGCCACCGTCGGCTCTGCACCCCACCATCGGCGTGCACTCACCGCTCGTGTTCGACGTCGTCGACCTGCAGTCGGGGCGCTCCCTCGGCGGGTGCACCTACCGCGTCACCCATCCGGGCGGACGCAACTACGACCGCTTCCCGGTGAACGCCAACGAGGCCGACGCCCGCCGCACGGCGCGGTTCGGCATCGTCGGGCACACACCGGGCACGGTCGACGTCGCCCAGCTGGAAGCCGAGATGGCCCGCCTCGACGGGTACCCTCGCACGCTGGACCTGCGGCGGCCGGCGAGGCTGGCACCGGGGACCTCCCCGGGACCTGCCCGCTGATCACCGATCCGACCTTGGTGCCATGACCCTCCAGCCCACGACCGACCTCCGCGGCACCTACGAGCCGCGCCCGGGGCGGTTCGACGAGTTCGTCGACGGTGACAAGGTCCGGGGGCACTGGTCCAAGGTGGCCGAGGGCCTCGATCGCCTCGGGTCGGTCGAGCTGGCCGAACGCACCCGGGAGTCGCGCCGGCTGCTGGCCAACGACGCCGTCACCTACAACGTCACCAGCGGGGGAAGCAGCTCACCGCGCCTGTGGATGCTCGATCCGGTGCCGATCGTGGTCTCGACGGAGGAGTGGACGGCCCTCGAGGCGGGCCTGGCCCAGCGGGCCGAGCTGCTCGACCTGGTGCTCGCCGACCTCTACGGCCCCCGCCGGTTGCTGAGCGAGGGCCTCGTCCCGCCCGAGGTCGTCTACGCCCACCCCAACTACATCCGCGAGGCCGAGGACATCCGCCTCCCCGGTGACCACCAGCTCTTCCACGCCGCCTTCGACCTCGGCCGCGCCGCCGACGGCTCGTGGACCGTCCTGTCGAACCGGACCCAGGCACCGTCGGGCATGGGGTACGCGCTGGAGAACCGGGTGGTCGTGTCGCGCGTGCTGCCCGAGCTGTACCGCGACACGTCGGTGGTGCGCCTCGCCCCGTTCTTCCGCGAGCTGCGGGCCGCCCTGCAGCGCGTGGCCCCGGCGTCGACCGACTCCCCTCGCGTGGTGGTGCTCACCCCGGGACCGTGGAGCGAGACGGCCTACGAGCACGCCGCTCTGGCGTCGTACCTCGGGTACCCGCTCGTGCAGGGCTCCGACCTCCGGGTCCGCGACGGCCGGGTGTGGGTCCGCACCGTCGGGCGCCTGGAGCCGGTGCACGTGATCCTGCGCCGGGTCGACTCCCAGTACTGCGATCCGCTCGAGCTGCGATCGGACTCCCGCCTCGGCGTCCCCGGGTTGATGGAGGCCTGCCGGGTCGGCAACGTCTCGGTGGTCAACACCTTCGGCAGCGGCGTGCTGGAGAACCCCAGCCTGTTGGCCTTCCTGCCCCGGATCGCCGAGGTCCTCCTCGGCGAGGAGCTGCGCCTGCCCAGCGTGGCCACGTGGTGGTGTGGGGACGCCGACTCGCGCCGCTACGTGCTCGACCACCTCGACGAGCTCGTCCTCAAGTGCCCGGTCGAGCCCGACCCCATCCCCGTCCTCGGCTTCGAGTCGAGCACCGAGCAGCTGGCCGCCATCCGCGCCCGCATCGAGGCCTCCCCCTACGCCTGGGTGGGCCAGGAGCCCCTCGCCCTGGGGGCCGCGCCCACCTTCATCGACGGCGCCCTCCAGCCTCGGCGCTCGGTGCTGCGAGGCTTCGCGGTGGCCGCCGAGTCCGGCTACACGGTGATGCCGGGCGGGCTCACCCGTGTCAGCCCGAGCGCCGACGAGGCCCTGATCAGCAACCAGAACGGGGCGTGGAGCAAGGACACCTGGGTGCTGGCCCAGGAGCAGGAGAGGGTCAGCGCCTACTGGCTGCAGCCCGACGACTCGGCGATCCGCATCGAACCCGAGACCTCCATGTCGCAGCGAGCGGCGGAGAACCTCTTCTGGCTCAGCCGCTACGCCGAACGGGCCGAGGACCTCGTCCGCCAGGTGCGGGTCGCGTCGGACCGCCTGACCGAGTTCGCCAGCGGCACCAGCACCCCGGGCATCTCGTGCATCGAGGTGCTCCTCGCCGCGCTGACCCACACGTCGGGCACCTTTCCCGGGTTCGTCGGCGCCGACGCCGCCGAACGACTGGCCGATCCCGGGCCCGAGCTGCGGTCGCTGTTGGTCGATCCCCGCCGGACGGGTTCGGTGGCTCATTCCGTGCGCCACCTGCTCGATGCCGCCGCCCAGGTGCGCGACCAGCTCTCCAACGACACCTGGCTCGTCATCGGTCACCTGGAGAGCGACCTGTCCGAGCTCGACGACAGCCTCCCGGTGGTCGCCGTCACCGGGGTGTTCGGTCGGGTGTTGGCCGCCATGTTGGCCCTCTCGGGCCTCTCGGCCGAGTCGATGGTGCGCGACGACGGCTGGCAGTTCATGGAGGCGGGCCGGCGCATCGAACGATCGCTGCAGCTGTGCGCCCTGCTCACCACGACGATCACCACCAGGCGCGACGCCGCCACCGACAGCCTGATCATCGAATCGGTGCTCACCGCGGCCGAGAGCATCGTCACCTACCGCCGTCGCTACCGCTCCCACGCCCAGGTCGAGACCCTCCTCGACCTGCTCCTCCTCGACGCCGCCAACCCCCGCTCCCTCGCCTACCAGGTCGACCACCTCGGCGAGGCGGTGCGGGCCATGCCCCCGGCCGACGAGAGTCGCCGGGTCGAGATCGAGGCCCTCCTCGACGAGCTGGCCACCGTGGTGGCGCTGGCCGACACCAACGAGCTGGCCCGCTACCACCCCGACGCCGGCGACGACCCGACCGCGGTCCGGCCCCAGCCGCTCTGGGCCTTCCTGGCCAACGTGACCGACCTGCTCACCCGACTGGGCGAGCACCTCGACGCCGCCCACTTCTCCCACCAGCTCCCCCAGCGCGTGGTGGCCCCCAGCCAGAGCTACGGACCGGTGGCCCCCACCGCCCCGGAGCCGGGGCCATGACCTACCGGGTCGTGCACCGCACGCACTACCACTACGAGTCCTCGGTCTCGGCGAGCTACGGCGTGGCCCACCTCCACCCGCGCGAGACCCCGAACCAGCAGACCTACTCCTCCACCCTCACCATCGACCCGTTCCCCGAGCACTATCGGGAGCGACGGGACTTCTACGGCAACCGGGCGGCCCACTTCACCGTCCTCGAACCCCATCGGGACCTCGTCGTCACCGCCACCTCGCTGGTCGACGTGCGCCCCGGTCCCGACCTGGCCACCACCGTCGGCGACCTGCCGTGGGAGCAGGCGCGCGACCTGCTGCACCGTGACACCGGCGCCGACACCATCGACGCCCGGCAGTTCGTGCTCGAGTCACCGGCGGTGAAGCCCTCCGTCGGGGCCCTCGAGTACGCCTCGCGGTCGTTCCCGGCCGGGCGGCCCTTGCTGGCCGGGCTGGCCGAGCTGGCCTCCCGTCTGCACGCCGACTTCGAGTTCGCGCCTGGATCGACCACGGTCAGCACACCGATCGACGATGTGCTGGCGGCGCGGGCCGGCGTGTGCCAGGACTTCGCCCATCTCACCATCAGCGGCCTCCGGGGTCTGGGCCTGGCCGTGCGCTACGTGAGCGGCTACCTCGAGACCCTTCCGCCCCCGGGCAGGGAGCGGCTCGTCGGTGCCGACGTCTCCCACGCCTGGGTCTCGGTGTTCGTGCCCCAGGTCGGTTGGATCGACCTCGATCCCACCAACGACAAGTTCGCCAACGAGCGCTACGTCACCCTGGCCTGGGGTCGCGACTACAAGGACGTGCCCCCGCTCAAGGGCGTGATCTTCACCGAGGGCGAGGGCCAGAAGCTGAAGGTCACCGTCGACGTGGCCACCGTGCCCGACGGCGATCCGTCGCTCGCCGCCGTCTCCTGAAACCATCTCCCGATCAGTCGCCTTCGACACCGCCGGGCCGGTCTGGTTGGCTGGCCCGGTCGGACCACCGGTGAGGAGAGCCCATGAGCCACGAGGACCAGGCCCGGCCACCCCGGCCCCGTCCCCCGATCAACCGGGACAACGCCTTCTTCTTCGACGGGGCGGCGGAACACCGCCTGCTCATCCAACGGTGCACGGCGTGCGGTGAGCTGCGCCACCCGCCGGGGCCCATGTGCCCGCACTGCCAGTCCACCGAGTGGGACACGGCGGAGTCGAGCGGGCGGGGGACGGTGTACAGCTTCGTGGTCAACCACTACCCGCAGATCCCGTCGTTCGAGTACCCGCTCCCCGTGATCCTGGTGGAGCTGGAGGAGGGCACCCGGTTGGTCTCCAACATCGTGGGGGTCGCACCTGACGCCATCGAGATCGGCATGCCGGTGCAGGTCACGTTCGAGGACTGCGGCGACGGGCTCGTCCTCCCGCAGTTCGAGCCGGCCGGCGCGGTGGCCGAGACGTCGGAGGCGGGCCGATGAGCGCGCTGAGCGGTGTCGCCGCCATCGCCGGGATCGGCGCCACGGAGTTCTCCAAGAACTCAGGGCGCAGCGAGCTGCAGCTGGCCTGTGAGGCGATCCGCGACGCGGTGGCCGACGCCGGCCTGCAGCCCTCCGACGTCGACGGCCTCGTCACCTACACGATGGAGACCAACCCCGAGATCGAGGTGGCCCGGAACCTGGGCATGGGCGATCTCACCCTGTTCAGCCGCATCCACTTCGGCGGCGGGGCGCCGGCGGCCACCGTGCTCCAGGCGGCCATGGCCGTGGCCACCGGCGTGGCCGACGTGGTGGTCTGCTACCGGGCCTTCAACGAGCGCTCCGAGCACCGATTCGGGGCCGGGGTGCAGGGCATGGGCACCTCGTCCCCCAGCGCCGAGACCGCTCACTTCGCCTGGTACCTGCCCTACGGGCTGTTGACCCCGGCCCAGTGGGTGGCCATGAGCGCCCGGCGCTACATGCACGCCTACGGCGCCACCAGCGAGGACTTCGGTCGGGTGACGGTGGCCGACCGCAAGCACGCCGCCACCAACCCGAAGGCCTGGTTCTACGAGCAGCCGATCACCCTCGAGGACCACCAGAACAGCCGGTGGATCGTGGAGCCGCTGCACCTGCTCGACTGCTGCCAGGAGACCGACGGCGGGCAGGCGCTGGTCATCGTGAGCGCCGAGCGGGCCCGTGACCTCCCCCATCCGCCGGCGATCATCAACGCCGTCGCCCAGGGGGCCACCACCTCGACGCAGATGATGACGCACTACTACGCCGACGACATCACCGGCCTGCCCGAGATGGGACTGGTGGCCGACCAGCTGTGGTCGGACTCGGGGCTCGGGCCCGACGACATCCAGACGGCGGTGATCTACGACCACTTCACCCCGTTCGTGCTCACCCAGCTCGAGGAGTTCGGGTTCTGCCCGCGGGGCGAGGCCAAGGACTTCATCCGCGACGGCAACATCGAGCTCGGCGGCGGTCTGCCCGTCAACACCCACGGCGGCCAGCTCGGAGAGGCCTACCTGCACGGCATGAACGGCATCGCCGAGGCTGTCCGCCAGGTGCGGGGCACGTCGGTCAACCAGGTCGACGCCGTCGACCACGTCCTCGTCACCGGCGGCACCGGCGTCCCCACCAGCGGCCTCATCCTCGGTCGCGACCACTGAGGGCGGGGCGGGATCAGGCGGGGGCGGCGGCGGCCAGGAGGTTGGCGGCGGCGTCGGTGAGCGTCTTGCGGCCCACCATGACGTGCTGGGTGGCGGCGTTCATGTCCCGGAAGCACCGGCCGAGCACGCTGGGGTTCCGCAACGAGTCGGTGCCGGACTCCCGGTAGGCCCACTCCACCGCCTCGGTGGCGGCCGAGGTCGCCCACGTCGTGGCCAGGCGGGCCAGATGGTTGGCTTCGGGCGAGAGGCGGCCACCGCCGGTGACCTCCTGCTCGGCCGCGCCGAAGGCCTCCATGACGAAGGCCCGGGCGGCGCGCACCTTGGCCTCGGCCTCGGCGTAGCCCACCTGGAAGATCTGCTGCTCGGCCAGGAGGGTGTCGCTCATGCGCACCTTGGTGGCGGCGATGAAGGCGATCTCGTCGAGAGCCCGCCGGGCCACGCCGAGAGCCCATCCGGCATGGCCGGCGGCGGTGAGCACGGTGACCCCCAGGCGGTGCACGTCCGAACCGCGCTCGGGCACCTCGGTGAAGATCGAGAACACCTCGCCGGCGCTCACCGTGATGGGGGCGATCTCGTAGTCGACGCTCGCCGTGCCCGACAACCCCATCACGTTCCAGTTGCCCTGGAAGTCGATGCGGTCGTTGGGGACCACCGCCGCCACCACCTCGGGCATCCCGTTGGCCCGCATGACCATCTCGCCGTCGCGGAAGAGCAGGCAGCCGCCGAGCATGTGCGTCGTCTGATCGGACCCCGACCCGAAGCGGTAGGAGCCCGAGATGACGTAGCCGTCGCCGTCGGGCACGGCCCGGCCCATCGGGGCCAGCTGGCCGGCGAGGACCGCTCCTCGGTTCGTGCCGAACAGGCCGTGGGCCACCTCGTCGCTGGTGTAGATGGCGGTGAACGTCGTGCTGACCGAGGCGGCCATCGTGGACCACCCCACCGAGCCGTCCTGGCGGGCCAGCTCCTCGAACACCTCGATGGCGTCGACGATGTCGAGCTCGTCGCCGCCGAGCTCGGCCGGCACCATCACATGGAGGGCCCCCGACTCCCGGATCGCCGCTGCCACCTCGCTGGTGAGGGCGGCCCGGCGCTCCATCTCGTCGGCCGAGTCCTCCACCAGCGGGGCCAGGGCCCGGACCCGTTCCAGAAGCGTGCTGTCGCTCATCGCGGGAAACGTAGTCGGGCCATCATCGCCGGGGTGGGGTCGGGCCCGGCCGGTCAGCGGTCGAGGACCACGACGGCGGCCCCGCTGAGGCGTCCCTCGGCCAGGTCCAACAGGGCCTGGTCGACGGCGTCGAAGCCGTACCGGGTCGTGGTGGCGACCATGGCGATCCGATCGGCGATGGCCAGCAGCTCCCGGCCGTCGTGGCGGGTGTTGGCGGTGACGCTGCGCAACGTGCGCTCCTGGAACAGGTGCCCCTGGTAGTCGAGCGCGGGGATGTCGCTGAGGTGGATCCCGGCCACGGCGAGGGTGCCGCCCCGGTCGAGGGCGGCCAGGGCCACGGGCACCAGGTCGCCGACGGGGGCGAAGAGGATGGCGGCGTCGAGGGGCTCGGGCGGCTGGTCGTAGGCCTCGCCGACCGATGCCGCGCCGAGGCGGCGGGCGAGCTCCCGATCGCCGGCGGAGCGGGTCAGGACGTGGATGGTGGCCCCTTCCGACCGGGCCACCTGGGCGGTGAGGTGGGCCGAACCGCCGAAGCCGTAGAGACCGAGGCGGCCGCCGGGTGGTAGCTCGGCGCGCCGAAGAGCCCGGAATCCGATGATGCCGGCACACAGCAGCGGCGCCACGCCTTCGTCGCCGAACGAGGCCGGGAGGTCGTAGACGAAGGCGTCCTCGGCGACCATGAACTCGGCGAAGCCTCCGTCGACGTCCCACCCCGTGAAGGTGGGATCGAGGCACAGGTTCTCGCGGTCGACGGTGCAGAACCGGCACACCCCGCACGAGCGGGCCAGCCACGCCGCCCCCACCCGGTCACCGACGGCGAAGCGGGTGCTCCCTGGTCCGAGGGCGTCGACCACTCCGACCACCTCGTGGCCGGGCACGACGTCGGGGCGGCGAGGCTCGAGGTCCCCTTCGGCCAGGTGCAGGTCGGTGCGGCACACCCCGCACACCGAGACCTTCACACGGATCTGGCCGGGGCCGGGCTCGGGGACGGGCCTCTCGATCAGGCGCAACGGCCCGGTGGCCATGGGTCCGGGCCGGTGGACGACCCAGGCCCGCATGGTCGGCGGCGCCTCGGTGGTCATGGTCCCATCGTCCCCGCCCCGGACCCGTCGCGCCAGGGCCATGGGCCGCCGTCGACGACCACCTCCTCGACCGTTGGCCGGCTGACTGCTAGCACTGCACGATGGATCTCGCCGTGGTTGGAGCAGGAGTAGGACGTACGGGCACGCACTCGTTGAAGCTGGCCCTCGAACGTCTCGTCGGTGGCACCTGCCATCACATGATGGAGTTGATGGGCAAGCCCGACGAGATCCCCGACTGGATCGCCGCCATCGACGGCGAGCCGGTCGACTGGCGGGCCATGCTGGCGAACTACCGCACCCTGTGCGACTGGCCCGGGGCCTCGTTCTGGCCCGAGCTGTCAGCCACCTTTCCCGACGCCCTGGTGCTGCTCTCGGTACGGGAGCCCGAGTCCTGGTACCGGAGCGCGTCCGACACGATCTTCTTCGGCTTCCAGAGGCCGATGGACGAGCCCAACCCGTGGATGGACGCCATGGCGCGACTGCTCCATGACCGCTTCAGCGACCAGTTCGACGATCCCACGGCGATGATGGACGCCATGGCGCGCCACAACGACGCGGTGCGCGCCGCCATCCCGGCCAACCGCCTCCTCGAGTGGCAGGTCGCCGATGGGTGGGAGCCGATCTGCGAGCGTCTCGGCGTCGCCGTCCCCGACGAGCCGTTTCCCGTCACCAACACCACCAACGAGTTCCGCGACATGGTGGGCCTCCCGCCGGTCGAGTGAACCCCACCCCGTGAGCCCCCCCGCCGCCGGAACCGAATCGGGTGCGACTTGGACGAGATGAGTGAGGACGACGCCGCGTCGGTGAGTGGTCGGTCTGATCACACCACCCGCTACGAGCGCTCACCGGTGGACGTGCTCCGCCTCGCCGTCGGGGCGGTGCTGCTGGCCGTGGTGATCGGGATCGACGCGGTGTTCGGCGAGACGGTGCGCACGTTCGCCAGCGAGCTGTTCCGCGGGGTCGATGCCATCCCGGACTGGCTGCTCACCACCGTGATCGTGGGCTCCCGCCTCCTCGCCGTCGTGCTGCTCGGCGCCGGGCTGGTGGCGGCCCTCACCCAGCGACGGTGGCGACTGCTGGCCACGGCGTGCGCCGCCGCGGTGGTCGCCGCCCTCGGCCAGCTCGCGGTTCAGACCGTCGTGGACGACGACACCAGCGCGCTGGCCTCGGTGCCCACCACGCTGGGTCCGGTCACCCGTGCCGAGTTCCCGTCGGGCGTCGGGCTGGCGGTGATCGCCGCCGCCGCCACCGCCACCGCGCCGTGGGTGCCGCGGGGCTGGCGGCGCCTGGCCTGGGTCCTGGTCCTGGCCGCCACCGCCTCCCGTTTCATCACCGCCCCCACCTCGATGGACTCGTTGCTCGCGCTGCTCATCGGCTGGGTCGCCGGCTCGCTGAGCCTGGTCGTCGCCGGCGGTCCGGTGCGGCGTCCGACGGTCGAGGCGGTGGCCGACGCCCTCGCCGCCGTCGGGACGCCCGTGGCCTCCATCCATCAGGCCAGCGTCGACGCCCGGGGCTCCACGCCCTACTTCGCCACCGCGCCGAACGGCCAGAAGCTCTTCGTGAAGGCCCTCGGCGCCGACGAGCGCAGCGCCGACCTGCTGTTCCGGGCCTACCGCCGGGTGACCCCCCACGACCTCGGTGACGAGCGTTCGTTCTCCAGCCTCCGTCGCACGGTCGAGCACGAGGCCCTGGTGGCCCTCACCGCGCGCGGCCTCGGTGTGCGCACGCCCCGCTTCGAAGCGTTCGCCAGCGTCGAACCCCACGGGTTCGTGCTGGCCTACGAGGGGATCGACGGCAGCTCGCTCGACGGTGTCGATCCCGGCGTGTTCGACGACGATCTCCTCGACGCGGTGTGGGCCCAGGTGGCGATCCTGCGCCACCACCGCATCGCCCACCGCGACCTGCGCCTGGCCAACGTGTTCCGGGCCGACGACGGCGCGGTCTGGATGATCGACTTCGGGTTCAGCGAGCTCGCCGCGTCCGACCTCCTGTTGGCCACCGACCTGGCCGAGCTGGTCGCCTCCACCAGCCTGGTCGTGGGCGCCGACCGCGCGGTGGCCGCCGGCCGTCGCGCCGTCGGTGACGCCGCCCTGACCGTTGCCGCCCCCCGCCTGCACCCGTTCTCGCTCAGCGGCGCCACCCGCGCCGGCATGAAGGCCCAGACCGGCGCGCTCGACGGCCTCCGGAACCAGGTCGAGGACCTCGACCGGCGATGAGCCTGGCCCCCGAACTGCTCCAGCGGGTCGACCGCTGGCAGCAGCGGGGCCGGATCCGCTCCGTGGCGGTGGCCGTGGTCCTGCGCTACACCGAGGACCGCGGCCGGGAGTACGGCGCCATGCTCTCGTACTACGGCTTCGTCTCGCTCTTCCCCCTCCTGCTCGTGTTCGTCACCGTCCTGGGGTTCGTGCTGCAGGACCAACCCGAGCTCCGGGACGACATCCTCGACAGCGTGTACGGCCGGATCCCGGTGTTCGGCGAACAGATGCGGGAGAGCGCGACCGGCCTGCACGCCAACGGCTGGCTGTTGGCCGCCGGGCTGGTGGTGGCCCTGTGGTCGGGGCTGCTCGTCGTTCGCCGGGCCCAGGCCGCCCTCGATCTCCAGTGGGGCGTGCCGCGTACGGCCCGGCCCGGGTTCCTGCGGGCCCAGCTCCGGGCGGCCGGCGTGCTCGGCGTGGTGGGCGTCGGGTTGGTGCTGGCCAGCACCGCCACCGCGCTGGCGGCCTTCCTCCCCGCGCTCCCCTGGTCTGGACGAGCCCTCGGCGCCCTCATCGCCATCGGCGTCAACATCGTGGTGCTGACGGTCTCGCTCCGCGTGCTGGTGAGCGACGGGCCCGGCTGGCGCGCCTTCGTTCCCGGGGGCGCGGCCGGTGGGATCGCCCTGTGGGCCCTCCAGCTGGTCGGCGGGACCTACGTGTCGCGGGTGATCGTCGGAGCGGTCGACACCTACGGGACCTTCGCCACCATGTTCGGCCTCCTCGTGTGGATCGCCCTGCTCGCCCACGTCGTGTTGATGGCCAGCGAGATCAACGTCGTGCTGGCCAAGCATCTGTGGCCCCGCAGCCTGGCCGGCGCCGAACGCACCGAGGCCGACCACCGGGCCGCCGAGGAGAACGTCCGTCGCGAGGTGCTGTGGATCGGCGGCGGGGCGACCGGAGCCTCGTCTCGCGGCGTCGAGGGGTGACAGATCTCGCGGTCAGCGCGACGATCCCAAGGTCCGTCCGGGCCACCGATGGACCGCCCGGCTGAGCTGGGGCGGAGTCTCATCCTGGTCTTCGATCGCCACCCCGGGCGGGACGTCTGCACATGACCCGCAGGCGACGGAAGCACACAGGTCGGCCCACGTCGCGTCGCACCGGTTCCGCACTGCGGCGGTGGGCCTCTGGTGACGAGCGGCGACGAGCCGAACGGTCGGTACGCGCCGCTCCGCCGCTCATCCCACCCAGGAGGGGAAATGACCACCACCACCGTGTCCACGCTGCTCACCGACGAGATGCTCGCCCGCTTCGACGAACGGGCTCCGGTCTACGACCGCGAGAACCGCTTCTTCGACGAGGACTGGGCCGAGCTGCAGGAATCCGGCTACCTGTTGGCCACGGTCCCCGCCGACAGAGGCGGGGCCGGTCTCGACCTCGCCGAGTACTGCGACCTCGTCCGTCGACTGGCCTACGTGGCCCCGGCCACCGCGCTGGCCACCAACATGCACTGCTACTGGACCGGCCTGGCTTCGGACCTGGCGCGCGCCGGCGACGAGTCGTGCGCCTGGATCCTCGACGAGGCCGCTCGCGGCGAGATCTTCTGTGCTCTTCACGGTGAGGCGGGCAACGACATGCCCCTGCTCTACGCCGTGGCCCACGCCGAGCGGGCCGACGGCGGATGGGAGATCTCGGGCCACAAGATCTTCGGGAGCCTGACCCCGGTGTGGACCTACGGCGGGCTGCACGCCATGAACGTCTCCGACCCCGACAACCTCGAGATCGTCCACGGGTTCGTCCGCCGCGACGCCGACGGGATCCAGATCATCGACACCTGGGACACCCTGGGGATGCGGGCGACCCAGAGCCAGGACACCGTCCTCGACCGGGCCTTCGTGCCCGACGCCCACGTGCCTCTCGTGTGCCCGGCCGGCTTCGCCGGTGCGGGTCCGTTCCAGGTGACCATCTTCGCCTGGGCCCTCATGGGCTTCTCGGCGGTCTACCTCGGTGCCGCCCGGCGGGCCTTCGATCTGACCGTGGAGTCCCAGCCCCGACGCAGCTCCCTGGCGTTGACGAACTCGATGGCCCACCACCCGGAGGTGCAGCACGCCGTGGCGGACATGCGCATCGCCTACGACGCCGCCGAGGCTCTGCTGGAGAAGACCAGCGCGGACTGGGTGGGTGGCGTCGAGCACGCCGACTGGCCCGTGCGCCTGGTGGCGGCCCGTTCCTTCGTCATCGACCGGGCCTTCGAGATCGTCGACCACGCCCTCGATCTCACCGGCGGGGCCGGGGCCTTCAAGCGCAACCGCATCGAGCAGCTGTTCCGGGACATCCGCATGGGCCGGTTCCATCCGGGCAACACGATGCTGGCCCACGAGCTGATCGGGAAGTTGTGCCTCGGGATCGACCCCGACCAGCCTCCTCGCTGGGGGTGACCGTTCACCCACTTTCCGCCGTTTTCGTCGCCGGAGATGGTAATCTGGCTACGTGACCTCTGACGCAAGCAGCGATCGCCCCACCGTCCCCGTCTCCATGCCCCGCTGCCCCATCTGCAGCGCCGAGCTGGTGCTCGGCAGCTCTGGTCAGCTCGACAGCTGGGCCTGCCCCCAGGGCCACGGCCTGGCCATGACCCTGTCGGAGAGCTACGAGCAGCTCCAGGAGGACGAGATCGCCCTGCTGTGGCAACGGGCCAAGATGGCCCAGCCGGGCCCGCTCACCAGCCCCTTCGGGGGCGCCCCCATGGTGCGGATCACGGTCGACTTCGACGACGACGAGGTTTCCGAGGGGGCCGCCGGAGACGGCCCGAACACCGGCGCCGTGGTGGTCGACGTGGACGTGCCCAACCAGTTCATCTGGTTCGACGCCGGCGAGCTCGACGAGCTCCCCGTCGACCTGCCCGACCCGGAGCCGTCCGCCGCCCAGCTGGCCGCCGAAGCCAAGATCGTCGCCCAGTTCGGGGCCGATCTCGACGCCGCCGCCGAGGAGCGCCAGAGCCGCGAGCCGCTCGAGAAGCTGTACCGCCGGGTGGCCCGCCATCCGGGTGCCCTGAACGCGCTGGACAGCGTCGGCCGGGCCGCCACCGCCTACTGAGCGCCCACCCCCGCTCCCGGCGGGGCTCCCGGCGGGGCGCCCACCGGCGCCGCACCGGCACTACGGTGCGCCCAGCAGTCGCGACAGGACCGGG
This sequence comes from uncultured Actinomycetes bacterium, assembly GCA_963793025.1. Lineage (GTDB taxonomy): Bacteria > Actinomycetota > Acidimicrobiia > Acidimicrobiales > Acidimicrobilacustridaceae > CAWBYL01. The sequence continues at coordinate 56,604 of CAWBYL010000002.1, read as the reverse complement.
GGGTTCACCATGACGCGACATCGGGGAACGACGGTGGTCGCCGTGCTCGCCGCGCTCGGCCTCCTGGCTGCCGGGTGTGGGCGCGACGGGTCGAGCACGCAGTCCCAGGACACGTCGACGACGACCGGCCCGGACCCGGCGTGCTCGGTTGAACCGCTCGAGGCCACCGAGGTGGGGGTCACCGCCGACACCATCACCATCCAGGTGATGGCCGACGTCGGCTCGCCCCTGGCGCCGGGGCTGTTCCAGGGCAACGTCGACGCCCTGAAGGGCTTCGAGAAGTACGTGAACGACAACGGCGGCATCGCCTGCCGTCGGCTGGTGGTGCAGACCTGGGACTCCAAGCTCGACCCCACCGAGTCCAAGAACGGACTGCTCCAGGCCTGCAACAACAGCCTGGCCATGGTCGGCAACAACGCCCTGTTCAACCCCGACGTCAAACCCATGACGACGTGCGTCGACGCGGCCGGCGCCGTCACCGGGCTCCCGGATCTCGCCGCCCTCACCGCCGACATCAACGAGGCCTGCGCGCCCACCACCTACTCCGTGCAGTCACAGCTCGAGGCCTGCCCCATCCAGCCCGGCGTGCGGCCCATCAAGCAGTACATCAGCTACTGGAAGTACCTCCTCGAGCTGCAGCCCGACATCAGGTCGGTGTTCCTGGTGCCCGGTGACCTCCCGACCACGGTGCAGTCCTCCACGCCCATCATCGAGGCCCAACGGGTGGCCGGGATCGACGTGGTCGAGGCGGTCAAGGTGTCGGGCCGTGACGAGCAGTCCGCCTACACCCCCCGGGTCCAGCTGGTGCGCAGCAGCAACGCCAACATGGTCTACGGCGGGTCCAACGACGTGGCCATGGTGACCATGCGCAAGGAGGCCACCGCCCAGGGCCTCACCGGCGTCGACCTGTGGGTGTGCTCCATCGCCTGCTACACGAAGAACTTCCAGGCCCAGGGGAGCGTGGTGGACGGCACCTACGTGTCGATGCAGTTCCTGCCCTTCGAGGAGAAGGACAGCAACGCCGAGCTGGCCAACTACATGGACCACGTCGCCACCCCCGACTCGTTCGGCGCTCAGGCCTGGCAGTCGGCCGTCCTGTTCCAGCAGATGGTCGACGAGATCGTGGCGAGCGACGGTCCCAACGCCATCACCCGGGCTCGTCTGCTGGAGGCGCTCGAGGCGGTCGACACCTTCGACGCCAACGGCTGGATGGCCCCCAAGCCGTTGAAGGGCACGTCGGTGTGTGGGTTGATCATGCAGTTCCGCGACGGCGAGTTCGTGCGGGTCCGTCCCGAGGAGCCCGGGACCTTCGAGTGTCACCCCGAGCTCCTGGTGACGGTGAACATCGACCCGGCGGCGGCCGCAGCGGCCATCAACTGAGCGGATCGGCCCCGTCGGTGGGGCTGAATCGCGCGGGGCGCGTCGACTCTCGCGCCCAGAGCACCGCGCCGCCCCCGAACAGCCCTCGATCACCTCCCCGTCGGGTGGCGCACCGGTATGGTGCCGCGCGCCAGTCGAGGGGGAGCCAGTGGCCGACGATCAAGGAGAGCAGGACCCCGCGGCACGACCCGATCCCGCACCGACGCCGGCACCGGCGCCGAGCGGCGGACGGTTCCGCCGGGCCGTGCGCTCGCCGACGGTGCGGCTCGGCACGCTCGCCGCGGTGGCGGTCGTGGCCGCCGTCGGATGGTATGGCTGGACGCAGGTCTCCCCGCTGATCGAGGCCGCCCACGACGACGACGTGGCCTACACCGTGCCCGACGCCCCCCGGCTGGTCGCCACCGCCGGGGAGACGGTGTACCGCATCGACCCGACCCGGTCGTCGGTCACCTACGAGGTCGACGAGAAGATCGTGGGCCAGAGCTCGGGCACGGCACGCGGCTCCACCAACGGCATCGCCGGCGACGTCGCCGTCAACGCGACCGACCCGGCCGCGACCCGGGTGGGCGAGATCGTCGTCGACGTGGAGCAGCTCCACTCCGACAACAACCTGCGCGACGCCCGCATCCGCCACGACTACCTCGAGTCCCACGAGTTCCCTCTCGCTCGGCTCACCGTCGACTCGCTGAGCGACATGCCGGCGACCATCGAAGCGGGCCGGTCCTACTCGTTCACCATGGACGGCGAGCTCGCCGCCCACGACCGGGTCGTGCCCGTGAGCTGGGCGGTCGACGCCACCGTGGACGACACCCAGCTGGTCGCCACCGCCCACACCGTGGTGAGGCTGAGCGACCTCGACGCCGGTCCGATCTCGTTGGCCGGGCTGGTCAGCACGGGCGACGACGTCGGCCTCACCATGGAGCTGGTGGCCCTCGACCCGTCGCAGAACCGGGTGCCCGACGAGATCGCCGGGCCGGACGCGGGTGGCGGCTCGGGTCCGTCCCCCTCGTTCGCCGCCGAGGTGCAGCCGATCCTCGCCGCCCACTGCGCGTCGTGCCATGCCCGCGGGCAGGTCGGAGCCGCCCACTGGGTCCTCGACACTGCCGGTGACGCGGCAGCGGTCTCCGACGGCATCGAGACGGTGGTGGCGTCGGGCTACATGCCGCCATGGCCGGCGTCCGACGTCGGCGTCCCCCTCGCCCACTCGCGGAAGCTGAGCCCGGACGAGGTGGACACGCTGGTGGCGTGGTCGAGAGCCGGCGGTGACCTCGACGTGCCCGAGGACACCGCGGTGGAGGCCACCGCGAACCCCGATGCCGCCGTGGTGCGCCACGACGTGACCCTCACCATGCCCGAGGCCTACACCGGGTCCCTCGACACGCCCAACGACTACCGGTGCTTCGTCCTCGACCCCGGCTTCACCGAGGCGACCTACCTCACCGGCTACGAGGTCACGCCCGGGACCCGTGAGGAGATCCACCATGCCCAGATCTTCCAGGTCGACTCGCTGGGGGCGACCGAGGGGCACGACCGCTCGGGGGCCGACGGGCAACCCGGATGGACCTGCTTCGGAGGGCCGGGAGGAACGATCACCCGCACCGAGACCCCCGGCGCCGCCGCTCGGCGGGCCGGCTTCACCGGCCAGGGCGGACTCATCGCCGGGTGGGTGCCGGGCCAGGACCCGAGCCTCTACCCCGAGAACTCCGGGATCCTCTTCGAGCCCGGCGACGCCCTCGTCCTGCAGATCCACTACCACTACGAGGACGTCGTCCCCGTCCCCGACCAGAGCACCGTCGCCCTCCAGACCGCCCCGGGCACCGACCCCATCTCGCCCATCGCCATCGTGAACCCGGTGGCCCCGGTCGAGATCCCGTGCCTGGCCGGCGACCCTGCTCCCCTGTGCGACCGGGACGCCGCGTTGGCCGAGAACGTGCGCCTCTACGGACCGTCCGGCGCGTTCACCGAGGCCGGCCTGCTGCTTCTCTGTCGCCAGACCCCCGCGTCGCTCACCATGGGCTTCGTCGGGGTCGCCTCCTCGACCTGCGACTACCGGGTCCCGGTGACGGGACGGCTGGTGTCGGCCATGGGCCACATGCACACGTTGGGCCAGAGCTTCCGCCTGACCCTCGATCCCGACACCGACGCCGCCCAGGTCGTGCTCGACATCCCCGAGTGGAACTTCGACTGGCAGATGAACTACTCGCTGCAGACCCCGATCCGGGTGGACGCCGGTCAGACGATCCGCATGACCTGCACCTGGGACCGGTCCATCGATCCGAACCGGCCGTCGAAGTACATCGTCTTCGCCGACGGCACCGAGGACGAGATGTGCTTCTCCACCTACGCGGTGATCCCCGACCCCTGATCGGGCGGCGCGTCGAGGTCGACCTCGGTCGCCGTGCGCTCGACCTCGAGTCGGTGCTTGGCCACCCGTCCGGTGGCGGTGCGAGGGAGGTCGGTGACGACCTCGACGTAGCGGGGGACCTTGAAGCGGGCCAGGCGCTCGGCGACGAAGGCGGCGAGAACGGCCGCATCCACGGAGCGGTCGGCGGCGGGCACGACGAAGGCCTTGACGTCCTGTTCGGAGAGTTCGGAGGGGACACCGATCACCGCCGCCTCGGCCACGTCGGGATGCTCGACCAGCGCCGCTTCCACCTCGCTCGGCGAGAGGTTCTCCCCCCGCCGGCGGATCACCTCCTTGGCCCGACCGACGAAGGTGAACACGCCGTGGTCGTCGACCCGGACCAGGTCGCCGGTGCGCAGCCAACCGTCGACCAGCACCGCCGCCGACTCCTCGGGCATCTCGTGGTAGCCGACCATGGTGGCGGGGTTGCGCAACTCCAGCTCGCCGACGCCGTCGGGTCCGGCGGCGCGCACCCGGGCGTCGTTGACGTGACCCAACCGCGGATGCTGCCGGGCGACCCCGAGGGCCCCGAAGGGCCTCTCCCCTCGGGGCCAGACCAACCCGTACATCGACTCCGACAAGCCGTAGCCGCACGTGATCTCGAAGCCGAAGCGGCGCTCGACCGCCTCGTGGCGCTCCCGCGGGAGGGCCAGGGCGCTGTAGCAGAGGCGCAGCGGGTTGTCGGCGTCGTCGGGGCGCTCGGGCTGGCGCATCAGGATCTCGAGCATGGCGCCGATGGCATTGAACTCGGTGGCCCGAAACCGGCGGGCGTCGTCGAGGAAACGGCTCGCCGAGAACCGGGGCAGGACGGCCAGGCTGGCCCGGGCGGCCACCGAACCGAGGATCGAGTAGGCCGGGGCGTTGACGTGGAAGAGGGGCAACGAGGTCATCAGCCGGTCGGCGGCGGTGAGGCCCACCCAGGCGGGGAACCCCTCCCCCGCCATCACGTAGGACCGGTGGGTCTGCATCACCAGCTTCGAGCGTCCGGTCGTGCCCGAGGTCGGGATCATGACCGCCACCGAGTCGGGATCCACCGGCGTCGGGCCGCGACCGTCGCCGGGGGCGGCGAGCAGATCGGCCACCTCGACCACCGTCGCCGCGGAACCGGCGCGGGCGAGGACGGCGTCCACCGCGGGCCGCAGGTCGGCGTCGGTCACCACCGTGGTCGGGGTGGCCTGGGCCACCAGGGCGGCCAGCTCGTCGGGGGTGGACGACGGGTTCACCGGCACCTGGACGGCGCCGACCTCCATCACCCCCAGCCACGCCAGCACGTGCTCGGTGGTGGTACGGGGGGTCACGAGCACACGGTCACCGGGCCCGACGCCGGCGGCCCGGAGCCCGGCGCCCACCCGCTCGACGCCCTCCAGGGCCTGGACATAGGACAGCGACGAGCCCTCGCCCACCAACCACGTCGAGTCGGGCACGTCGGCGACGGCCTGCCGGAACAGTTCGGGGATGGTCTGCGCGATGGAGGGCATCAGCGAACGCTGATCGCTAGCGTGAGGGCGTGGCCCCTCCCGACTCTGCCGAGCTCACCCGTCTGGCCGACCAGCGCCGTGACCTGCGCCAGCGCTACGTGCTCCCCGCCGCCGAGCGGCCGGCCTCGACCGGTGGGGGGGTGCATCACCTGGCGCTGATCTGCTCGGACCCGACGACCACGATCGAGTTCTACCAGGGCGTGCTCGGCTTCCCGGTGGTGGAGCTGTTCGAGAACCGTGACTACCCGGGCTCGACGCACTTCTTCTTCGACATCGGCAACCTCAACATGCTGGCCTTCTTCGACTTCCCCGGCCTGGGTCTGGAACCGGTCCCCGAGGGCCTCGGCGGCGTGCAGCACGTGGCCATCTCGGTCTCGCCCGAGGACTTCGAGGCCACCAAGGAGAAGCTGACGGCGGCCGGGGTGGCCTACATCGGTCCGGACATGGGCGTCGAGGAGTCGATCTACTTCAAGGACCCGGACGGCATCCAGGTGGAGTTCATCCGCCAGCCCCTCTTCGAGACCCCCGAGTCCGCCCCCGAAGAGGACTGACCCACCCGAACTGGTTGGCGCTGCGCATCACATGTGATGCGAGATGCCCACCAGTTCGGGACGAAGGGGTGCCGGGCGGCCTAGGTGGGGAGAGGGCCGCCGTGGCTGAACCAGGTGAGGGCGGCCTCGTCGCCCACGATCTCGCGACCGACGGCGGCGATGGTGGCCGACATCTCCGGGGTCACCCCGTCCTCGGCGGCGGCGCCGACCTGGCCCTTGCGGATCATGGCGCCGGGATCGAGGATCGGCGGATCGGACAGGCTCCGCAACTCGAACTTGTCCTCGTGGGCCTTCATCCAGGCGAACGAGGTGTACTCCATGATCCCCGGCCACTCGTCCTCGGTCGGCTCGAAACCGAGGAAGTCGGCGATGCGCCGCACCGAGCCCTCGGGGTCGGCCTTCAGGTCGGCGAAGTGCACGAACAGCACGTTGGGCTGGTTGCGCAGCGGCCACCACGCGGCGAGGAAGGCGAAGGTCTGCATGAGCAGCATCTGGCCGATCTCGTTGACGAAGGTCTCGAAGTCGGGACCGACGACCATCTCCTTGGGCACGTCCCACAGCTGGAACCAGGCGTCGGAGTGCGAGTCGATGAAGGGGCGCATCGAGGCGATGGCCTCATCGGGGTTGCGGCCGACGACGACGTACTTCACGTCGGGGCCCTTGCCCGGCGCCTGGTAGGGAAGGTCACCCGGCCCGGAGTGGGTCTTGAAGGCCCGGCGCCGTTCGGTGCCCATGGCGTCGAAGCCGGCGACGATGTCGGCCACCTCGGTGGTGGGGCTGGGCACGAACTCCAGCCAGGGGACCTCGACGTACACGTCGAACAGGTCGGGATCCCCGCCGGAGCGGAGCTGGTGGACGATGTTCATCGTCCACGTGGTGCCGCTCTTGGCCGGTACCGAGACGACGATGTCGCCGTCGCGCCACTGGATCTGCTGTTGGATCTCGGTGTTGATCCAGGGGATGCCGCCCTCCTCGGGCGGACCCTCCGGTGGGGCGTCGGCCGATGGGGCCGTGCTCTGCTCACTCATGCTGGCCTCCTCAGGACGCACCTCGCTCGGGTGTCGTTCCTTCGTCGGCGAACGTACCCCTCGCCGCCGGTCGGCGCTCCGCGGAGGATTCGGGGCGCCGACCCGACGGGGGCTCAGATCTGGCGGCGTCGGCGCTCGAAGGCCGTCAGCCCGAATCCGGCACCGATGACCAGCAGGGCTGCGACGACGAGGCCCATCACGTCGGAACCGGTGTAGGGCAGCGCTCCGGCGGGAGACACCGACGAGGCCGGCGTCGACGGGGTGGGAGGAGTGACCGGAGTGACCGGTGCCGCCGTGACGGTGATGCCCATCACCACCGCCGAGGGCTGGTCGGCCAGGTTGGTGCCCTCGACGACGACCTCGCAGGGACCGACGGGGAGGTCATCGGGCAGGGCGAAGCGGCCGACGAAGACACCGTCGCCATCGGCCGTGCCCGAACCGACGAGGATTCCGCACACGGTGACCGTCACGTCGCTGTCGGGCATCCAGCCGTCGGTGTCGACGTCGAGGGTCCCGCCGGGGACGAGGTCGGACTTGGGGGTGACCACACCGCTGGGAGCGACCACGACCTCGAGCTCGCCCGGCTCGTAGGTGATGTCGTAGTTCGTCGAGGTCTGGCCGGCGCACGCGATGGCGTAGAGACCGGGGGCGCTCTCCGAGGTTGCCGTGGTGGTGCACTCGAGGGTGCCGGACAGATCGGCCGGACCCTGGCCCAGCACGAAGCCGTCGTAGGAGGCGGTGAAGGCGGGTTCGGGGGCCCCGACCTGCCGGGCGGCGTCGTCGGCGGTGACGGTCAGCGCCGCCGGGTCCACGCTCAAGGTGCCGGGACCGTAGGTGATGTCGTAGTTGGTCGAGGTCTGCCCGCCGCAGTCGATCGCGTAGTCACCGGCGTCGCTGTTCTCGTCGGCGGCCGTGGTGCACTCGAGGGTGCCGGACAGATCGGCCGGACCCTGACCCAGCACGAAACCGTCGTAGGAAGCGGTCAACGCCGGATTGGCCGCGCCGTAGGCCCGAGCCTGGTCATCGGCGGTGACGGTCAGCGCCGCCGGGTCCACGCTCAGGGTGCCGGGACCGTAGGTGATGTCGTAGTTGGTCGAGGTCTGCCCGCCGCAGTCGATCGCGTAGTCACCGGCGTCGCTGTTCTCGTCGGCGGCCGTGGTGCACTCGAGGGTGCCGGACAGATCAGCTGGGCCCTGACCCAACACGAAGCCGTCGTAGGAAGCGGTCAACGCCGGATTGGCCGCGCCGTAGGCCCGAGCCTGGTCATCGGCGGTGACGGTCAGCGGGGCGGGGTCGGCGTAGACGATCGTGCCGGCGACGGAGAGGACGAAGTTGCCGGTCGGGTTGTAGAGGGAGCCGGGCGCGATGTGGCCCAGGTCGGTGGGCGTGATCTGCACCGTGCAGCTCGACGTCTTGGCCCCGCTCGCCGCCAGGGTGCACGGGCTGCCGTCCACGTCGAGGCGGTCCAGGATGGTCCCCACCGAGACGGTGCCGGTCGGGGGCACGGGGGAGAAGATGTTCGGCATGATGTCGCGCACCGTGATCGTGCAGGTGGACGCGGTGCCGTAGGTGACGTTCGTACCGCAGTCGATCGACGAGGACGTGAGGTGGGGCACGGCGGCGTCGGCGCGGTCAGCGCCGATTCCGAGCACGGCGAACGCGCCGACGAAGAGGACCAGCGCGGCTACCAACGGCCCTGCTGTGGATCGGGTGATGCGGCTCACGGTGCGGTCGTCTCCTCTGAGGTTCCTGGCAGTTCCTGCCCTTGGGGGATCGACGGCGCGGTACGGAGTCTGAAGAGGGGCGGACCGATTTGGTCCGTCCGACCCACGCTTCTGCGATGATCGACGGAGCGCCGCGACCGCAACGCACGGAGGCCCACCATGGACGTCAGCCAGGTCTACGGAGACTTCTTCGCCCGGGTGCGTGAGCACGTCGAGGGCACCCTCGACGGACTCAGCACCGACGACCTCCTCGCCGTCCCCGAACCGGGCGCGAACCCCATCGGTTGGCTGCTCTGGCACCTGGCCCGGGTGGAGGACGCCCAGGTGGCCGACCTGATGGGACGGGACCAGGTGTGGGAGGAGGGGAGCTGGGCCGCGGGGTTCGGCCTCGACCCCGACCCCGCCAACCACGGGTACGGCCACACCCCCGAGGACGTGGCCGCCGTGCAGCCGACCGACGCCGGGGCCATCACCGGGTACTACGACGCCGTCGCCGCCCGCACGGCCGAGCTGCTGGCGTCACTCACGACCGAGACGCTCGACCGGGTGGTCGACGAGAACTGGGATCCGCCGGTCACGTTCGGGGTGCGACTGGTCAGCATCGTCGACGACGAGATCCAACACGCCGGCCAGGCCGCCTACGCCAAGGGCCTGCTCCAGCGCCGCTGAGGGCCCGATCCTGGTCCGTCCCGGGACGGGCTGACCCGCCGCCGGGCCGACGTGTCGCACCGGCCATCGCCCTCTCCGTCGGTGATCCGCGTCGACGTGGGCACAATGGTGACCTACGTGGTCCAGATTCGGACCCGACCGTCGGCCCCGGGGGCCGGTGACCCAGGGGAGACAACGCATGAAGATCGCCGACGACATCACCGAGCTGATCGGCCACACCCCACTGGTGCGGCTGCACCACATCGACGGCGACGCCGACGTGTTGGTGAAGCTCGAGTACTTCAACCCCGGCGGCAGCGTGAAGGACCGCATCGGGATCTCGATGATCGAGGCGGCCGAGGCCGACGGGCGCCTCAAGCCGGGGGCCACCATCGTCGAGCCGACGTCGGGCAACACCGGCATCGCCCTGGCCATGGTGGCCGCCGCCCGGGGGTACAAGGCCATCTTCACCATGCCCGAGACCATGAGCTCTGAGCGGCGCATGCTGCTGCGGGGCTACGGCGCCGAGCTGGTGCTCACCCCCGGCCCCGACGGCATGGGCGGAGCCATCGCCAAGGCCCAGGAGATCGCGCAGGACCGGGGCGCCCTCATGCTCAGCCAGTTCGACAACCCGGCCAACCCCGACGTCCACCGCCGCACCACTGCGGTGGAGATCTGGGACGACACCGACGGAGGCGTCGACATCGTCATCGCCGGGGTGGGCACCGGCGGCACCATCTCCGGGATCGGCGAGGTGCTCAAGGAGCGCAAGCCCTCGGTGCAGATGATCGCCGTCGAACCGTCGGCCTCTCCGGTGCTCTCCGGCGGGGTCAAGGGCCCCCATCCCATCCAGGGCATCGGCGCCGGGTTCGTCCCCGACAACTACGACGCCGCCGTGGTCGACGAGGTCATCACCGTCGACGCCGAGGACGCCTTCGCCGAGGCCCGGGCCCTGGCCACCGAGGAGGGCCTGCTGCTCGGCATCTCCTCCGGTGCCGCGGTGAAGGCGGCCCGCACGGTCGCCGGTCGCCCCGAGAACGCGGGCAAGACCATCGTGGTCATCACCGCCTCCTACGGCGAGCGGTACCTGTCGACTCCGCTGTTCGCCGGTCTGGGCGACTGACGTGGCCGGCACCCTGCGCCGCGACATCGGCGCCATCGCCGAACGCGACCCCGCGGGGCGGGGGTTGGCCGACACGCTGCTCACCTATCCGGGTCTCCACGCGGTGCTCGCCTACCGGCTCGCCCATCGGCTGTGGATCGGCGGGCACCGCTTCAGCGCCCGCCTGGTGTCGGCGGCGGCGCGCACCGTCACCGGCGTCGACATCCACCCCGGGGCCGCCCTCGGTCCGGGGGTGTTCATCGATCACGCCACCGGCGTGGTGATCGGCGAGACCACCGTGGTGGGTGAGGACTGCACGATCTACCAGGGGGTCACCCTCGGGGGCACCAGCACCCGGCCCGGCAAGCGCCACCCGACCGTCGGCGACCGGGTCGTCGTGGGGGCGGGGGCCAAGGTGCTCGGCGCCATCACCGTGGGCGACGACGCCCGCATCGGCGCCAACGCCGTCGTGGTGCGAGACGTCCCGGCCGGAACGGTGGTGGTCGGGGTGCCGGGCCAGATCGTGGCTCGCACCACCTCGCTCGAAGCGGGCCATGGCGTCGACGTGGCCCTCGACTCGAGCGTCGACCTGGTGGCCGCCCGCCTGGGCAGCCTGGTCGAGCGGGTCGGGTCCCTCGAGATGCAGGTCGCGGGCCAGATGAGCACCGCCGGACCGACGGAATCGGGCGACGGTGTCTGGGCGGTCGACGACTACGTGATCTGAGCCCGGGTCGCTCGAGAGGCCGGCCGTTCCGGACGGGTCCACGACGGGTGGGATGCTGTGCGGGTGGATCCCAGCATCGCGTCACCCCGCACCGAGCTCGACGGCTTCTACTTCGCCTACGCGTCGAGCATGGACCCCGACCAGATGCGCGAGCGCTGCCCCGGAGCCGAGCCCCTCGGCCGGGCCCTGCTCTCGGGCTGGGGGTTCCGCATGGGCCAGCGTGGGGTGGCCACTGTCGTCCGGTCCGCCGACGACGTCGTGTGGGGCGGCCTGTGGTCGGTGTCGGAGTTCCACATCGAGGTCCTCGACGGCTTCGAAGGCGTGGAGATCGGCCGCTTCCACCGCGAGACGGTGCGGGTCGACCGGGACGGCGAACGGGTCGACGCCTCCATCTACGTCGAGCCGTTCGAGGCCTCGGCCCCCGCTCGGGTGTTCCAGCTCGAGCACATCCTGGCCGGGGCCGCCTTCTTCCATCTCCCCGAGGACTACGTGGCCCAGGTGGTCGCCACCGCCGAGGGCTGACGAGGCGGGCACGAGCACACAACCCCGGCCCACCAGGAGGTACCCGGCCGTGCCCACCGATTCGACGATCGACGGCGCCGGGCTGGACCGGTTGTACTTCGCCTACGCCTCCAACATGGACCCGAGGCAGATGACCGAGCGGTGCCCGGGTGCGACCCCGTACGGGCGGGCCCGCCTGGAACGGTGGAGCTTCCGGATCGGCCACCGCGGCGTGGCCACGGTGATCCCCGCCGCCGACGACATGGTGTGGGGCGCCCTGTGGTCGGTCTCCGACCAGCACCTCGACGCCCTCGACGGCTTCGAGGGGGTGGCCCTCGGCCGCTACCGGCGCGAGGTCGTGTCCGTGGTGGACGACTCGGGCCCGGTCGACGCCGCCGTCTACATCGAGCCGTTCGCCGGGTCCGCCCCCGCCCGGGAGGGCTACGCCGAGCGGATCCTCCGCGGTGCGGAGTACTTCGGACTGCCGCAGGAGTACCGGTCCCTGCTGCAGGTGGAGGTCGGCCGGCCCTGAGGCGCCGGGGCTGCCGCGGCGGGCCCGAGGTACCGTCGGGAGGAGTCGATCGCCAGGGGGTTGATCGTGGGGATCCGTTACGCCAAGCCACCCGTGTTCATGACCGACGTCATCGACGACGTCGCCGCCGTGCGCCGACTGCTCGAGTCGACCGCGCCGTACGCCCCGCTCGGCGGCTGGTACAGCCCCGGAGCCGACCCCGACGCCCGCACCAAGCCGATGTGGTTCCGCGACGACTGGGTGCACGACGACCACGCGGCGGCGGGCGCCGATCTGTTCCTGCGCCACCCGGGGTACATCGAGGCGGCCAAGGAGTTCTACGACGCCGAGGTGATCGAACCTCAGAGCGTGTACGTCAACCTCATGGTCGCCATCGCCGAGGGCGGGCCGGCCCACACCGACAACCCCCGGTTCCACGGTCGCGACCGCACCAACACGCCGATGTGGCTCCTGCGGTGCATGTTGTGGTCCGGCCTCTTCGACCCCTACGAGATCGTCCAGGCCACCGCCATCTGGTGGATGGACGACGTGGCCGAGGGGGGCGGGCTCCTCTACTGGCCCGACGGGCCCGACCACCCGCCCACCGAGCACGTCGGGGCCATGGCCAACACCGCCCTGCTCGGCGACAACCACGGCATGTTCCACCAGGTCGCCCCGATCGGACCCTTCGACGGAGAGACCCGGCGCATCTCCCCCCGGGCCACCCTCGCCCCCGACACCGACGGGTCCGGGGAGTGGGTGGTGCAGGACCACGGCGAGGTGCTGCTGCGGGGGCCCCTGGAGACGTTCCGGGTGAGCGTCCTGTGGAAGGCCGACGTCTACGCCACCGCCGCCGAACGGGACCGCCGCCAGGGTGACCGGTTGTCGATGCAGGACGTGGCCGACACCTTCGCCGACGACCTGGCCCGCCGGGGCAGCGCCGTCCGCTTCGACCCCGCCCGCATCGATGACCCCGCCCTGAAGGCGGCGCTGGCGACGGTGTACCCCGAGGCCGTGCCCGTGGGCGCGCTGCGCTCGGCCTACGCCTGAGCGACGTCGACCACCGTGGACCACCGACGATTGCCGCCACTGGGCGTTCCCGGCGTGGTCGTCGGCCGGGCGAAGCGGTCCCGACGCGGCGGCTGTGGTACGAGAACAGGGTCGGGTCCACCGTCCCGACCGGAGGGGGACCGATGGGACTGCGGGGCGACGCCCACATCGTGGGCTGGACGGAACGGCGATCGGAACGCCACTTCACGGGCCAGCCCCGGTTGACCATCGAGCAGTGGGCCGACCTGGTGGCCGAGGCCCTGGCCGACGCCGGCATCGAGAGCAGCGAGGTCGACGGGCTGGTGTGCGCCGGCGACGTCGCCGAGGCGGCGCTGTTCCTGCCCGCCACCATCGCCGAGTACTGCGGGTGGTCGGTGAACCTGGCCGAGCGCGTCGACCTCGGCGGGGCGTCGTCGGTCGGCATGGTGTGGCGAGCGGCGGCGGCCATCGAGCTGGGCCTGTGCGACGTGGTGGTGATGGCGGCGGCGTCATCCCCCGCGCCCCCGTCCCCGGTGCCCAAGCCGTTCAACGAGCGGATCCTCTACGGGGCGTCGAGCAGCACGTGGGGGTCACCCCAGGCCGAGTTCGAGATCCCCTACGGCAACATCGCCCAGAACGCCGGCTTCGCCATGTACGCCCAGCGCTACCACGACCTCTACGGCTGGGACGAGCGGGCCCGGGCCAAGATCGCCGCCGACCAGCGGGTCAGCGCCTGCGCCAACCCCGATGCGGTCTTCTTCGGGAAGCCCATCACCGTCGACGACGTGCTGGCCTCGAAGCTGGTCGCCGATCCGCTGCACATGCTGGAGATCGTCATGCCGTGCGTCGGCGGGGCGGCCATGGTGATGTGCTCCACCGAGCGGGCCCGTCGCGTCGACCACCGGCCGGTGACGGTGACCGGGTTCGGCGAGCGCCTCACCCACAAGACACCCACCTACGCGCCCGACCTCCCCCACACCCCGGTGGCCGCCGCCGCCCGCTCGGCGTTCGGGATGGCCGGCGTGGGCCCGGCCGACATGGACATGGTGCAGCTCTACGACTGCTACACGATCACCGCCCTGCTCTCCATCGAGGACTCGGGCTTCTGCGGGAAGGGCGAGGGCCAGGCCTTCGTGCGGGACCACGATCTGTCGTACCAGGGTGACTTCCCCTGCAACACCCACGGCGGCCAGCTCGGCTTCGGACAGCCCGGCCTGGCCGGCGGCATGTCCCACGTGGTGGAGGCGGCCCGCCAGATCCAGGGCCGGGCCGGCGACCGCCAGCTGGCCCGCCACGACACGGCCTACGTGTCGGGCACCGGCGGCATCATGAGCGAGCAGACCGCCCTCGTGCTGCAGGGAGGCTGAGATGGCCCCCGATCCGACCGAGCTGCCCAAGCCCCGCCCGGTGCCGACGCCCACCTCGCAACCGTTCTGGGACGCGCTCACCGCCGAGCAGGTGCTGGTGCAGCGCTGCGGCGAATGCCGGAGCTGGGTGTACTACCCGCGGGTGCGCTGCCCCCACTGCCTGTCGGACCGCCTGGAGTGGACCGAGGTCAGCGGAGCGGGCGTGGTGTTCACCTTCACCGTGGCCCGCCTGCCCACGTTCCCCGCCTTCGCTGACGAGACCCCGCAGATCATCGCCGTGGTGGAGCTGGCCGAGGGCGTGCACGTCACGACCGACATCGTCGGGTCGGAGCCCGAGGAGGTCACCGTCGGCGCCGCCGTGGTGCCGGTGTTCGAGCACGGCGACGACGGCCTCACCCTCTTGAAGTACCGCCTGGCGACCTGAGGCGGCCGGGACCCGGCGGGGTGGAGTGGAATGGGGCCATGCGAGTCGGAATCCACCTCCCCCAGTTCGGACGGGCGTCGGGCCCCGACGCCATCGCCCGGGCCGCGGTCCTGGCCGAGGAGCTCGGTTTCGCCGACCTGTGGGTCAGCGACCACGTGGTGCAACCGGCCGCCCAGGGGTATCCCTCGCCCTTCCTCTACGACCCGTTCCTGACCCTCGCCTGGGCGGCCGCCGCCACCGAGCGCATCGGACTCGGTACCAGCGTCCTGGTGGCCGCCCAGTACCACCCGCTGTGGCTGGCCAACGCCACCGCCAGCCTCGACTCGCTCTCCGGGGGACGGCTCAAGCTCGCCGTCGGGGTGGGTTGGAGCGAGGCCGAGTACGTCGCCCTCGGGCAGGACTTCCACACCCGCGGTCGCCGCACCGACGAGATCCTGGAGATCCTCGAGACGTGCTGGACGACCGATCCGGCTTCGTTCCACGGGGAGCACTACCGCTTCGACGACCTCCGGGTGCTGCCCCCGCCGGCCCACCCGGTGGAGGTGTGGATCGGAGGGGGAAGCGAGGCTGCCTACCGACGGGCGGCCCGTTTCGGTACCGGCTTCCAGCTCATCGGCCTGAAGCCCGACACCGTCGGGGCGCCGATCGAGCGGCTGCGGGCCGACCATCCCGACCCCGGGTCGTTCACCGTCTCGTTGCGGACCGGTTGGGACCCCCAGGGCATGGCGGTCGCCGAGATCCAGGCCGAGCACGCCGGCTTCGAGGCAGCGGGGGTGCAGCACGTGGTGGCCGCCCCGTGGCGCTCCGACGTCGAGTCGTGGCTGGAGTCGATGCGGCTCCTGGCCGCCGCCCTCGACCTGACCCCCTGACCCCTGACCCCCGTCGGAGGCAGAACTCCGCACAGAACCCCGACATCCACCTCCGGCACCGCCACCCCACCCGTACCTGAGGCAGAAACTCCGCGCAGAACCCCGACATCCACGTCCGAGGGGGCGGGGGTCAGGCCAGGGGGATCCGGTAGAGGCGGGAGGCGTTCTCGCTCATCACCTTGCGCCGGCTGGCCTCGGGCAGCGAACGCACGGTTGCGCCGGCGGTGGCGAGGGAGTCGGGGTACAGGCAGGTGGGGTGCGGGTAGTCGGTCTCGAACAGCACCCGGTCGGGCCCCAGGGCGGCGACCGCTTCGGGCACGCCGGCCTCCTCGAACCAGAAGCAGGCGTGCATCTGACGCTGGAAGTACTCGGTGGGCGTCAGCGACAACGTGGTGCCGAGCGATCCGGGGACGCTCTGTTGCTGCTGGTAGTCGAGCGACTGGAGGAAGAACGGGATCCAGCCGATGCCGCTCTCCACGGAGACGAACTGCACGTCGGGGTGACGCTCCAGGACCCCACCGAAGATGAGGTTGGCGATGACCGACGAGTTGCTGAGGAACATCATGGCCGAGCCGATGGCCAGCTTCTCGTCGATCGTCCGCGACGGCCACGGTGAGGTGCCGAACCACGACATGGTGTCGGTGCTGGCCCCGATGTGGAAGTTCACCGGCATGGCCAGCTCGGCGCAGGCGTCCCACATCGTGTCCCAGTGGCTCTCGCTGAGGTCGGGGAGGCCGTGGACGTGGGGACCGGTGCCGATGTTGACGCCCCGCAGGCCCATGGCCGCGGCCCGACGGATCTCGGCCACCGTCTCGTCGACGTCCCACCACGGGGTGATGGCCATGGCGAAGAGGCGGTCGCCGGACGTCGCCTGCATGTCCGCCGACGCGTCGTTGAAGATCTGCACGGCGGCCAGGCGCAGGCCGGCGTCCTGGTTCTCGTAGAAGCGCTGGCCGCCGAAGCCGACGGTGTTGGGGTACACGATCTGAGCCCAGATGCCCTGTTCGTCCATGTACTGGAGGCGGGGCCCGATGTCCCAGGCCCCCTGGTGCATGCCCTCGTAGCCGAGGCCGATGAAGGACATCCCCAGGTGCTTGTCACCGGCGCGGTCGATGACCGACGAGGTACCGGCGGCGCCCATCACCTCCCCGTCGAAGACCCACGTGTCCTTCCCGTCGATCACCTCGACGCGCGGGACGCGATCGGCGTAGCGCGCCGGGGCCCGGGACGTCCACAGGTCGGCGGGCTCGGTGAGGTGGGTGTCGGCGTCGATGATGCGGACGTCGGCGTCGAGACCGAGCGCCGTGTTCAGCGATTCCCCCATGACCGTGGACCTCCTCTGCGCACCCGCCGCCGGCGGCGAGGCCCGGCCCAAGGTAGCCCCGCTCGAGTTCGTTCCCGCCGGGCGTCCGGGCCCTCCCGCCGCCCGGCGCGCGTCGAGCGGGCAGGATGGGCGTCACGCGCCCGCCCCGTCGAGCGACGAGGGGAACGCGGCGCGACGACAGGGGACGACGACGATGACCTACGAGCTGACCGGCCTGGACGACCACGTCGCCATCGTCACCGGGGCCGGGCGCATGCGATCGATCGGTCGGCCCATCGCGGTGGAGCTGGCCCGGGCCGGTTGCGACGTCGTCATCACCGGCACCGGTCGTGACCCCGAGCGCTTCCCCGACGAGGAGAAGGCGGCGGGCTGGCACGACATCGCGTCGGTGGCCGAGGAGATCGCGGCGCTCGGCCGGCGGGCCCTGCCGCTGGTGAGCGACATCTCCGACGAGGCCGCCGTGGACGAGCTGGTGGCCACCACCCTCGAGCGGTTCGGCCGCATCGACGTGGTGGTGAACAACGCCGGGGCGGCCCGCGGGCCCGACCGCCTCCCCGTCACCGAGCTCGACCCCGCCGTGTGGCGCCACGTCCTCGACGTGAACCTCAACGGCACCTTCCACCTGAGCCGGGCCGCGGCCCGCCACTGGTTGGCCGTCGACAAGGTGGGCTCCATCGTCAACATCTCCAGCGTGGGCGGCAAGATCGGTGGCGCCAACACCGCGGCCTACTCGGCGTCCAAGGCGGCCATCCACGCCCTCACCTCGGCCATGGCCCAGGAGCTCGGACCCGACGGCATCCGGGTCAACACCATCTGCCCCGGCATCGTGGACACCAGCCGGCTGGACGACATCGACCGCGGCGCCGACTGGGAGCGGATGATGCGGATCATCCCCCTGCGGCGAGCCGGCACCGGGGAGGACATCGCCCAGATGGTCGTCTACCTGTGCAGCGACCAGGGGTCCTGGATCACCGGTCAGGCCTACAACGTCGACGGCGGCCAGCTCACCATCCGCTGACCCCCCTCCACCCCGCCCAAGCTGGCTCCGATCGTTACGGAAACCGGTACGTACGGAGCCAGCGTGGGGAGGAGGGAGAAGGGGAGGTCGGATCGCTAGTCTGCGCAGCGATGCGGTTCCACGTGCTGGGCGGCCTGGCGGTGACCGATGAGGATCAGCCGCTCGATCTCGGGACGCCCAAGCAGCGCGCCATCGTGGCCGTGCTCCTGCTCGAGCGGGACCAGGTCGTGTCGGCCGACCGCCTCATCGAGCTGCTGTGGGACGACGACGCCGACAAGGCCATCGTGTCGCTGCGCACCTACGTGTCCCGGCTACGCACGATCCTCGAACCCGGGCGACGGCCGCGTGACCCGGCCCGGGTGCTCGTCAGCCAGGCGCCGGGCTACCGGTTGGTGGTGTCCCGGGAGGACGTCGACCTCCACCGGTTCGAGGACGCGGTGGCCGCCGGCCGCCGCCGTCTGCGGGAGGGTGACCGCCCGGGAGCGGTCGAGGCGCTCGAAGGTGCGCTGGAGATCTGGACCGGGCCGGTGCTGCCCGAGCTGGCCCGCGAGCCGTTCGTCATGGCTGCTGCGGCGCATGCCGCCGAGGTGCGCCTGGGAGCGGTGGAGGCCCTGGGCGAGGCGTGGCTCGACCTGGGCGATCCCCACGAAGCGGTCGGACGGCTGGAACCGGTGGCCTCCGCCAACCCGACCCGGGAGCGGTTGCAGGGGCTGTTGGCCCTGGCCCTGTACCGGTGCGAGCGCCAGGCCGACGCCCTCCGGGTCGTGGCCCGCTGTCGCCAGGCCCTCCTCGAGGACCACGGGCTGGACATGGGCAGCGATCTCAAGCGGCTGGAGGCCGATCTGCTGGCCCAGTCCCCGGCCCTCGACCTGGCCCCTGACCTGGCCCCGGAGGTCGCCGTCACCACTCCCCCTCCCGGGGCCGCCCCGAAGGCCGCCGCCACCGGGCGCGCCGAACCGACCCGGGCGGCGCCCATCGTGGGTCGCGAGCACGAGCTGGGTCTCCTGCACGGAGCGCTGGCCGAGGCCGCGGCGGGCCGCGGCTCCATCGCCGTCGTGGTCGGCGAACCGGGCATCGGGAAGTCCCGGCTGGCCGAAGCGGCCGTCGACCGGGCCCGGACCGACGGGTTCGCCACGGTGTGGGCCCGGTGTCCGGAGAGCCGCTCGACCCCGCCGTTCTGGGCCCTGACCCAGATCAGCCAGCAGCTGAGCGACCAGCTCCCGACGTGGACGGTGGACAGCGTCGAGCTCCCTGCGCCCGCGGTCGCCGGCGACGCCGGGCCCGACACCACGAGCACCGCCCGCACCGGGTTCGAGCTGTACCGGGCGTCGTTGACCCAGGTGCTGGCCGTCGACCACCCGATCCTGGTCGTCGTGGACGACCTCCAGTGGGCCGATCCCGACTCGCTGCGCCTGCTCGAGCACATCGCCGCCGACCTCGGCGCGACCAGGCTGTTGCTGGTCGCCACCATGCGACCCCTCGACGCCGACGCCCCCGACGCGCTCGTCGACTGCCTGGCCGAGATCGCCCGCATCCCGGCCTCCCGCCACCTCGAGATCAGCGGGCTGCGGGCCGAGGAGGTGGTCGACTGGCTCGCCGCCCGCGGTGACGTCCGCGCCCCTGACGAGGTGGCGGCGGTGGTCCACGAGCGGACCGGCGGCAATCCGCTCTTCGTCAAGGAGCTCACCGAGTTGCTCGCCTCGGAGGGTCGCCTCGACGACGCCGCCGCGGTGGCCGACGCCCGCGCCATCCCGCCCGGGGTCCGGTTCGTGGTGCGACGGCGCGTGTCACGCCTGCCCCGCGCCACTCAGCAGCTCCTGTCCACGGCCGCCGTGCTCGGCTCACCCTTCCGACTCGACACGCTGGCCGCCGTCGCCGACACCGCTGCCGCGTCGGTCCTCGCCGAGCTGGCCCCTGCGCTGGACGAGGGCCTGCTGGTCGAGTCCCGGGGCGAGCTCGCCTTCTCCCACGCGTTGGTCGGCGACGCCCTGGCCAGCGAGATCAACGCGGCCCGACGGGCGGCCATCCACGCCGGGGCCGCCCACGCCCTTGCGACCGCCGCGGGCCCGACGCTCGGCACCGACGCCGCGGTGGTGGCCCACCACGCCATGGAGGGAATGCTGGCGGGGAGCGGAGAGCTCGCCGTCGAGGCGTCCCGGCGGGCGGCGGAGCTGGCCGAGAGCCGCCTGGCCCACGAGGACGCCGCCGACCACTGGGGCAACGCGGCCACGGCGTTGTCCCGCACCCGTCCGGGCGACACGGCCGCCCGGATCGACGCCCTGATCTCCGAGGGCGCCGCCCTCGTTCGAGCCGACCGCACCGAGGCAGCCAAGGGACCGATCCTCGGGGCGATCGAGGCGGCCGACGCCATCGGGCTGGTCGACGCCATGGTCCGCGCCGCCTCCCTCGTCAACCACACCCACGTGTGGACCAACGAGGGCTACGGCATGGTCGACCCCCGGATGGTCGAGGCCATCGAGCGCGCCCTCGCCGCCCTGGGCGACGGTGACCTGGCCCGCCGAGCCGTCCTGCTCGGAGCGCTGGCCTCGGAGCTCGTCTTCGCCGAACCGGCCCGCCACCAGGCCGCCTGCGACGAGGCGGAGCGCGTCGCCCGCGCCAGCGGTGACCCGGTGGTGCTGGCTGGGATCCTCAACATCGCCATGCTCCCCAACCGTCCCGCACTGCTCGACGAACGGCGCCGGAGCGCCGACGAGATGGTGGCGCTGGCCGCCGCCCACCCCCTTCCTGCCGAGCTGGTGTACGCCGCCCACTACCACGTGGCCGAGGCCCACCTGGAGGTGGGTGACCTCGCCGGTGTCACCGCGGAGATGGCCATCGGTCGGAGCATCCTCGAGGAGATCCCCCGCTCCCACCTGCACGCCCAGCAGATGTGGGCCGAGGCGGGCATGGCGGTCGCCGCCGGCCGCCACGACGAGGCCCAACTGCTCGTGAACCGGGCCCACGAGCTGCACCGCCGTGGTCGCTTCTACGACACCGACACGATCCTGCTCACCGGCATCGCCGCCATCGCCATCGACCACGGAGGGCTCGAGGACCTCGTGCCCTTCGCCCTGTCCACCGTGGGCGAGACGACCTACGAGCGGGTGGCCTGCGAGGCCATCGCCTTCGCCATGTTGGAGGTGGGGCGGGCCGACCTGGCCCGGTCGCTGACCGCTCCCTACGGACCCGACGCCGAGTTCGTCGACGACTACACGACGCTCGTCGGGTTCTGCGCGGCGCTGCACGTCCGGGTCGAGCTCGACGATCCCGAGGGGGCCGCCGCCGTGGCCGCCCGACTCGAGCCCTACACCGATCGCTGGACGTCGCCGGGCATGTCCCCGCTGAGCATGGGCCCGACCGCCCTGGCCCTGGCCCGCCAGCGGGCGGCGACCGGCGAAGCCGACGAGGCGGAACGTCTGTTCGCCGCCGCGGTCGCCATGACGGAGGCCAACGGCGCCGTGGGATGGCGGGCCCGCAGCCTCGTCCATCAGGCCACGTTCCTGGCCGATCAGGGGGACGCCGCCGCCGCTCACCAGGCTCGCGCCCAGGCCCGAGCACTGGCCGAGCGCATCGGACTGCCGTACGTCCTGCGCCGCCTCGACGCCACGGAGAGCTGACGCCAACTCGACGTCATGTCGGTTGCAAGACCCAGCACCCATCGTGCCGGTCATGGAAACCAACCAGCAGGCCCACCCCGTCACGTCCACCACCGATTCCGGTCCCGATCTCGCCGGCTATCGAGGGATCCACCAGGCCCTCCGCGCCGCCAACGACCAGCTGGTCGCCGGCCTCCAGGCCCTTCCGCCCACCACGGCCCGGCCCACGACGGCCAAGGCCCTGCAGCGGTGGTTCGTCGGCTACCGCGGCGAGCTCCTCGGCCACCACGAGATCGAGGACGATCTGCTCTTCCCCGCCCTCGCCGAGCGGGTGCCCGCCTTCGCCGACTACGCCGCCGATCTCGACGTCGACCACCACCGCACCGACGAGCTGCTCGACGCCATCACCGCCGACCTCGATCGCCTCGTCGCCGGGACCTCGTGGGTCGAGGCCCGCATGGCCGCCATCGCCGACGCCACCGAGCTGCGGGACCTCCTCGACCGCCACCTCGACGGTGAGGACCGCGACATCCTCCCCATGTTCGAGCGCCACTTCGGAGCGCAGGAGTGGGACCGCCTGGACGAGGCGGCCCTGGCCAGCGTTCCGGTGCGCCAGGCGCTGTTCACCGTGCCTTGGTTCATGGCCACGGCCGCGCCCGAGGATGCCGCCCGCACCTACAGCGTCGCCCCCCTCCCGCTGAAGGTCGTCTGGCGCCTCACCCGCCGGCGCTACGCCCGGCTCGAGGCGGTCGCCTTCGGTCCGAACACCGCCGCCCAGCGCGCCGAGAGGAGCCGGTCATGATCCGCCTCAGCATCCGCGACCTGCAGTGGCGCCGCCGGCGCTTCGCCATCGTGGTCCTCGTCGCCGCCATGGCCTTCGGCCTGGCCCTCGTCATGAGCGGGGTCAGCAACCAGCTGTCCCAGGAGGGCAAGGACACGGTGGCCATGTTCGACGTCGACCAATGGGTGGTGGCCAACGGTGTGGGTGGCCCCTTCACCTCCACGCAGGTGATCGATTCCGCGACGGCCTCGGCCGTGGCCGACCAGCCCGGCGTGACCGCCGCCAGCCCCCTCCTGATCGGTCGGACGACCGTGGGCTCGGAGGACGTGAACGTCATCGGGTACGACCCCGACAGCCCCATGCTGCCGGCCAAGGTGGTCGCGGCCCGCGCCGCGGCCACCGATCCGAACGGGCTCATCGCCGACACCACCCTCGGCACCGGTGTGGGCGGCGAGGTCGACCTCGGCGGCCGCTCACTCCCGGTGGCGGCGACCGTCTCCGACACCGCCTTCTACTTCAGCTCCCCCACGGTGTTCCTGCCCCTTCCCGTCGTCCAGGACCTCCTGTTCGCCGGCCAGGACGTCGCCTCCGCCGTGATGGTGCGCGGTGACGTGGGGACGCTCGACCCGGCCGCCTCGCTGTCGGTGCGCACCAACGCCGACGTGCGAGCCGACTTCGAGCGGGTGATCAAGAGCTCGGTCGACACCATCGGGATCATCACCACCCTGCTCTGGATCATGGCGGCGGGCATCGTGGCCGCCATCGTCTACGTCAGCGTCCTGGAGCGATCCCGGGACATGGCCACCCTGAAGGCCATGGGGACGACCAACGTCTCCCTGCTGGCCGGACTCGTCGGCCAGGCCGGTGTCATCTCGGTCCTCAGCGCGGTGGCCTCGGTGGCCGTGTGCCGGGCCATCAGCCCCACCTTCAGCTTCCCGGTCTCGGTTCCCTCCGCGGCCTACGTCCAGCTCCTCGTCGTCGCCCTCGTGGTCGGCGTGGTGGCCAGCCTCACCGGGGTTCGCAAGATCACCCGGATCGATCCCGCACTCGCCTTCGGAGGTGCACTGTGAACCTCGTCATCGACGACCTGACCATGGCCTACGAGTCGGGCGGCCAGACCGTCCGCCCGATCGTCGGCTTCGACCTCGCCGTCTCGCCCGGGGAGCTCGTGCTCCTCGAAGGTCCGAGCGGCTGCGGCAAGACCACGCTGCTCAGCGCCATCGCCGGGCTGTTGCGCCCCGAGTCGGGGACGATCCTGGTGGAGGGCCACGACGTCACCCGGCTGACCGGCAAGGCCATGCTGGCCCACCGCCGGACCCGTGTCGGCGTGGTGTTCCAGTCGTTCAACCTGATCGACAGCCTCACCGCCACCGAGAACGTGGCCGTGCCCATGACCGTGGCCGGCGTGCGGGGTCGCGCCGCCCGGGCCCGAGCGGCGGCGCTGCTCACCGACCTGGGCCTCGAGCACCGCCTGGACCACCGCCCCGGGATGCTCTCGGGTGGCCAGCAGCAGCGGGTGGCCATCGCCCGGGCCCTGGCCGTCGACGCGCCGCTGGTGCTGGCCGACGAGCCCACCGCTCACCTCGACCACACCCAGGTCGTGGTGGTCCGGGACCTCCTGCGCAGCATCGCCGACACCGGACGCACGGTGATCGTGTCGACCCACGACGACCGCCTCAACGTGGTCGCCGACCGGGTGGTGGACCTGCGCCCCGCCGAGCCCGTGCCCGGGGGGATCGACCCCGAGGCCGAGCTCGCCCTCACCGGCGGTCACGCCGCCTGACCCCGGATGCCCCGACCACCCACCCCACGCAACCCCACCCCCCTTTGCTGGCTCGAACGCCGCTCTCAGAGGAGCCACGTTCGAGCCACCGAAAGGGGGGTGGGGTCGTTCGCGAGGGGCGACCAGCTAGGTGGACTCCTCGTAGAGCGCTTCGCCGCGGCGGAGGCGGTCGGCGGTGTCGACGACTCGTGACAGCTCCCGGCGGGTGGGGGTGTGGGCGGCCAGGAAGCGGGCGATGGCGCTGAGGATGATCACCCGCTCCTCCGAGCCGGCGGGCCACGCCTCGCTCTGGCGGACCCCGGCCTCGACCACCTGGTACCAGTGGAACTCGGCGTCCTCGCGCAGCAGCGCGTGGCCGAGCGTGGCCACCAGCGCGGCGGGGTCCCCTCCCCCACGCAGGAACCCGGCGGCGACGGCCCCGGCCCGGTCGACGTGGCCCTGGGCGTCCCAGCACTCGTCGAGCTCGGCCAGGTCGCCGGACGGGTCCTCGGGCAGGCGGGCGGCGGGGACGTTGAGGAACCGGTCGAGGTAGACCCGCAGCGCTCCGTGCACCAGACCCCGGTACAGCTCGGGCGACGGGGTGCGCACCAGCGCCCGGTGCAGCGCGTTGGCCGCGGTGAAGGCGTGGTGGACGGTGTCCCAGTCGCCGAAGTCGTTCTGCACGTGGAACCGGCTGATGCGCAGGGCGGCGGCGTAGGCGAGGGCCCGGCCGAGCTGCTCGGCGGTGGCCCCGTCGTTCGCGGCGTCGACCAGAGCGTCGACGACCACCCCGGGATGGTCCTCGAGCAGGCGCCACCCGAGACCGGCCACGTCGTCGAACTCGCGGTCACCGATCTCGCCCTCGGTGACGGCGTCGGCCAGTCGTTCGGTGGTCTCGGCGACCAGGGAGGCCAGGTCGTGGGGGTGGCGCCACGTCCCGCGCTCCTCAGATCGGCTGGCCGCCGCCGTCTGGTGGGCGAGGGTGGGCAGGACCTCACCGGCGGCGTCGGTGCCCACGTGGTCGAGGGCTTCGAACGCCTTGTTGGTGAAGTCGATGGTGTGGCCGCCGTCGATGAACACGTGGTCGGTGACGGCGGCGAACATCGTGCGCTCGATGTCGGCCAGAGGGGTGCCGGAGTCGAGGGCGGTGACGAGCACCCGCTCGGCGGCGTCGCCGGAGCGGGTGTCGACGAAGCGCCGGTACCAGCCGGCCAGGCGGGGCTCGTCGACCCCACCCCCCTCGAACGGGCGCAGCGGGAACCGCGGCGGGTGCCCCCGGGTGTCGCGGGCCACGAAGGCCAGGCCGTGCACCAGGGCGAGGGCCCGGTCGTCGGGATCGAGGGCGGGGAGCAGGTTGGCCATGGCCACCAGCACGGTGAGCCCCGCCCCCCAACCGGTGTCGCGGTACCGGGTGCCGAACTCGACGCCCCGCCGCACGATCTCGGCGTCGGCGACGCCGCCGTGGCGCAGGCCGAGGACCGACTTGGCGATCACCAACGTGATCCCCTCCTCGAGACCGTCGTCGAGGCGGCGCCACAGGTGGGCGACGGGGTCGCCGAGGGAGCGGGGGGCCACGAAGACGTCGTCGCCCTCGCAGGTGGCGTCGAACCCGCCGGCGTCGTCGGCGAACAGGTCGAGGGTGCAGCCGGTGGCCAGGTCGAACCGGGCGTGGTGCCAGTGGCAGGTCACCAGCCCGGCCTCCACCGTGCCCTGCCGGAGCGGGAACCCCATGTGGGGGCACCGGTCCTCGATGGCCCACGCCCGGCCCTCGTGCCAGAACACGACCACCGGCAGCGAGCCGACCTTGCCCGTGAGCTGCCCCTTCTCCTGCAGCTCGCGCACCGACCCGATCCGTGTCCTGCTCGTCTCGCTCACCCCCCGACGGTGGGCCCCGGCCGGCCTGCGGTCAAGCGCGCCGATGAGTCGGCCTCCGGTCCGACGCCTGCGGGAGCGGCTGGCTAGCGTCCCCCCATGCGCACCAGGGGCGGGCTGGCGGTGGTCAAGGTGGGGTTCGCCCTGCTGGGGTTCGCGGCGGTGGTCACCGAGATCGCCACGTTGGTCGAGCGGGGCCAGTTCGTGGCGTCGAACTTCTTCAGCTTCTTCACCATCGAGTCCAACCTGATGGGGGTCGCCGCCCTGCTGCTCGGGGCCTACGCGGTGGGCACCGAGCGAGCGAGAGCCCGGGTCGATCTGTTCCGGGGGGCGGCCACGCTCTACATGGTCATCACCGGGATCGTGTTCAGCCTGCTGCTCTCGGGGCTGGAGAACACCAAGCTGACCGCGGTCCCCTGGGACAACACCGTGTTGCACTACGTGATGCCGGTGGTGTTGCTGGCCGACTGGCTCCTCGACCGGCCGGCTGCGCCCATCGCGTTCCGCCGGGCTCTCATCTGGCTCGTGTACCCGATCGCCTACCTGGCCTACACGCTCATCCGCGGTCCGATCGTGGACTGGTACCCCTATCCGTTCCTGAACGCCGACGAGAAGGGCTACGGCTCGATCGCCGTCACCAGCGTGGCCATCGCCGTGTTCGCGGTGGCTCTCACCTGGGTCCTGGCCTGGACGACCCACTGGGGCCGTTCCCAGTCAGTCGCCGCTCTCGACGCCGCCTGACCTCGACCGAGGCGCGAAGCGCTCGGAGGGTGCCGACGGCGGCGGTCAGGGCATCCACTCGGACACGTCGATGCCGAAGGACTCCAGGCGCTCGAAGATGAACGCCGGGTCCATGCTCAGCGGTTCCCAGTGGTAGTTCCACAGCCGGGTCTCGGCCACGAAGCGGATGTACTCGCGAGCCTGCTCCAGCGTCATGGTGACCGCCCGACGGGACTGCATGCGCTCGTAGCGGGCGCCGTGCTCGGCGTCGATCACGATGTTGGTGGCGTCGCACATGGAGATCATGTCGACGCTGTTCCAGTCCCACGGGCTCTCGGTGACGTGGATGAGCGGTTCGGGGTGTGACCGCTCGAGGATCTCGTAGTCGCGCAGCACCACCGAGATGGGCTCGAGGCAGCAGGCGCAGAACATCTCGAACCGCAGGGTCTGGCCCCGGACCTGCGGCGAGTTCGACGCGCCGAGGGCCTCGTGGGGACACCCGATGTAGCTGTGGAACCCGTGGTCGTCGTACATGGCCACCTGGGTGGGGTAGGCGGAGAAGGGCGGCGCCTTCAGCAGGTGCATGTTCTGGGTGCGTTGGTCGACGGTGACGTTGAGGCCGAGGTCGAGCAGCTTGTAGGCCTGCTGGATGGCCCGGCGGTCGAGCCCGAGGCCCTCGTGGCAGTCGCGCAGCATCGGCGGGCGCCGGTGCTCGAACCAGAAGTCGAACATGAACTTCCGCAGCCGGAGGGCGTCGTCGGTCCACTCGAAGGGCGGGACGTTCTGGGGCATGGTCGGGTCCTCCGATGGGCGGGGTGGGCGGGGCGGGGCGATGCCCGGGTCAGGCGGGTGGTTCGTCACGCTGGCGGCGGGCGGCGGCCTGGCCGGCGGCGGCGAAGGCGGCGGGGTCGAAGTCGCGGGGCGTGGCCGAGTGGGCGGTCTCGAGGCCGAGGGCCGCCTCCAGCCCGAGGTCCTCACCCTGGCGGTACAGGGCCAGGATCTCGCCCACCGCGTCGGTGGAGGCCACCTGCTCGGCCAGCTGTTGGGTGAACTCGGCCAGCTCGTCGTGGGGCACCACGTGGTTCACCAGCCCGAGGGCGAGGGCCTCGGCGGCGCCGACGAAGTTGCCGGTGATCGACATCTCGGTGGCCCTGCGGATGCCCACCGCCCGGGGCAACAGGGCGGTGAGGCCCCAGGTGGGCACCACGCCGAGGCGGGCGTGGGTGTCGGCGAAGCGGGCCCGGTCGGAGGCCACGACGAACGAGCAGCTCAGGGCCAGCTCCAGCCCGCCCGACACGCAGGCCCCGTTGACCGCGGCGATGACCGGCGTGCGCATGGCCCGCAGGGCCCGGCCCGGGTTGATCTGGAACTGGGCGCCGTAGGGGTCGTGCGCCGGGGAGACGTCCTTGAAGTCGACGCCGGCGGTGAACACCGGATCGCGACCGGTGAGCACCACCACGTGGACGTCGGGGTCCTGGTCGGCGGCGGCGAAGACCTCGCACAGGTCGTGGCGCATGGCCCCGTTCATGGCGTTCTTGGCCTCGGGCCGGTCGATCATCACGGTGCGAACGCCGGCGCGCTCGGTGATGCGGAGGTGGCTGTCGGGTTCGGTCACGGTTCGGGCCTCAGCTCGATGCGGTGGTTGTCCCAGGAGAGGATGCGCTCGTCGGGCACGAACTGCAGGAAGGTGCGCCCGGCGTAGTGAGCCCGGGTGTCGTCGGGCATGGCGGCGGACTCGGTGCGGAAACCGGCGTACTTGAGGTCGAGGGCGGCGTCGATGCGAGCACACCGCTCCTCGTCGTCGACGATGGCCACGGTGCCGGTCAGCGAGACGGCCTCGAGCTCGGACCACGCCAGGCCCCGCTCGACGAGGAACGACGCTCTCGGGTCGTGGCGCACCCGGGCGACCTTCTTGGCTCGCGACGGCGATCCCATGCAGACCGTGCGGTCGAGGACGACGAACCACACCGGCAGGGCGACCGGCATCCCATCGGCCCGCAGGGTGGTGAAGATCCCGGTGTGGGAGCCGGCGACGAAGGCCCACGCCTCCTCCTCGCTGAGTCGCACGCTCATCGGACCCCCGCCCCCTTCCCCACCGCGGCATGGTAGGTCGCGCTGGTAGCGTCCGCTGATGGCCGGGGGGCAGACGACAGCGTCGGGGATCGAGTTCCTGAGGACGCCCGACGAGCGCTTCGCCGATCTGGCCGACTTCCCCTACGAGCCGCGCTACGTCGACGTCGACGGGCTGCGGATGGCCTACGTCGACGCCGGCCCGACCGACGGTCCCGCCGTGCTCGTTGTTGCACGGCGAACCGACGTGGAGCTTCCTCTATCGGCGCATGATCCCGCCGCTGGTCGCGGCCGGCTACCGCTGCATCGCTCCCTGACCTCATCGGGTTCGGGCGATCCGACAAGCCGACGCAGCGCTCCGACTACACCTACGCCGCCCACGTTCGGTGGGTCACCACGTTCCTCGACTCGCTGGGCGTGGACTTCCGCTCGGTCTTCGCCCAGGACTGGGGCGGCCTGATCGGCCTGCGGATCATCGCCGACCAGCCCGACCGGTTCGAGACCGTGGTCGCCGGGAACACCGGCCTTCCCGTCGGCACGTCGGCCGGGCCGGGGTTCGACATGTGGCTGGAGATGTCCCAGACGTTGGACTTCATCGACTGCGGGCAGCTGGTGCAGGGCGCCACCACGGCCCGCGACCTGACCGACGCCGAGGTGGACGCCTATCGGGCCCCCTTCCCCGACGAGTCCTACATGGCCGGGGCCCGCGAGTTCCCGTGCCTGGTGCCCATCACCCCGGAGCACGCGGACGTGGCCGAGAACATCGCGGCGTGGGCGGTGCTGGCGGAGTGGACCAAGCCGTTCCTGACCTTGTGGGGCACCGAGGACCCGGTGCTCGGGCATCTCGCCGGGGCCCTCGTCGACAACATCCCCGGCGCCGCCGGCCAGCCTCACCAGCAGTACACGCCGGGCGGGCACTTCATCCAGGACGACCGGGGCGAGGACATCGCCGCCGCCATGATCGACTGGTTGGCCGACTGACCATCCCACCCACGGGTGATCAGGTCAGAGCGGACAATCGATCCAGGGCCAGGGCAACGATGGCGTCGGCGGACATCGCCGCCCCGCGAGCGAGCCACTCATCCGCCTGGGGGTCGGCCCGGACGAGGGCGCTGCTCTCGTGGCGCCGGGTGAGCAGGTCTCCGGTCCCGAGGTCGGCTTCCTGGTCGAGGTGCCCGAGGATCAGCGCCGAGGGCTCGAGCTCGCCTCGCCTCGCCAGGGCGAAGGTGACGGCGTCGAGGATCTGCCACACGGTCATCCAGAACCGGGCGTCGTACACCTCCTCCAGCAGTGCGTGGCACTCGTGCCCGGGTACCCCGCCGGGGGCGACCAGCAGCGTTCGGGCCAATGCCGCTCCGGCCACTCCCTGGAACGCCGTCGCCCCGAGGTCGGCGGCCAGGGTGTGGGCGGACCGCAGCGTGTCCACCGCCTCGCCGTACTCGCCCCGCGAGACGGCGCGGAAGCCCTTCGACACCTGGGCCCCGTTGACCATCCAGGGCGCCTGAGCCCGCTCGGCCACCGCGACCAGGCGGTCGACGGCTTCGGAGTAGGCCTCTGCTTGTCCGAGTGCGGCCCGGAGCACGACCCAGCCCGTCGCCACCCAGTACCGGCCGTAGGGGTCGGGTGTCCGGGCGGCCGCGGTGTCGGCCGCCTCGAGTGCTCGCCGCGCCGAATCGGGGTCGCCGTCCTGGAGGCGGGCCACGGCGAAGAGGTAGCCGCAGACCGCGGTGTCGCACGGATCGGAGTCCCGCTCGATTCCCAGGCGGGCCATCTCCTCCTGGTCCTTCCTCTCGTTCCTGCCGCGCAGGGACATGTACGCCCACGTGCCGGCCGCCTGGTAGGTGCTCCCCCGTATGTCGAGACCGGGGTCGTGGGACTCGAGCAGCCGGTTCGTCCAGGCCACGACGTCGAGGCGCATGTGCTGCCAGGCGGAGAGGAACGTGCCATGGACGAGATCCTGAGCGGCATCGAGATCGCCTGAGGCGACCGACCACTCCTGGGCGGCACGGAGGTTGTCCCACTCCCTGTCGTAGAAGGCGTCGCCCTCGAGTTGTCGGGGCCCGGTCTGCAGTTCCCGTGCCCTCTGGGCCCGGACGACGTAGTGAGCCAGGTGCCGGGTGCGGACCGCAGCGGTCTCGCCCCGCTGGTCGAGGCGCTCCTCGCCGTACTGGCGCAGCGTCTCGAGCAGGCGGTAGCGCAGGGCCGAGCCCGTGCGGTCGACCATCACCATCGACTTGTCCACCAGGAGGCTCAACAGATCGACGACGTCGTCGGGGTCGATGTCGTCGTCGTCGGCGCCCACCGCCTCGGCCGCGTCGAGATCGAACCCGCCGGCGAACACCGTCGTGCGGTCGAACAGCAACCGCTCGGGCTCGGTGAGCAGCTGGTAGGACCAGGCCACGGTCGCCCGCAGGGTCTGGTGGCGTTCGAGGCCTCCCCTGCCGCCCCCGCGCAGGAGGCGGAAGCGGTCCTCCAGCCGAGCGGCCAGGTCGTCGAGCGACAGCGACCGGGCCCGCGCCGCCGCCAACTCGACGGCCAACGGGATCCCGTCGAGCCGTTCGCAGATCGAGACGAGGGTCGAGTGATCCTCGGGCGCGAACGTCACCGAGGCGTCGGCCGCCTCCACGCGTTCACGGAACAACGACACCGCATCGTCGATGGGCAGCGAGCCGACCGCCACCACTCGCTCACCGGTGATGCCGAGGGGCTCTCGGCTGGTGGCCAGCACCGTGACCGTCGGGCAGCCGGCCACGATCTCCACGACCAGGTCCTTGGCCACGGTGAGGACGTGCTCGCAGTTGTCGAGGATGAGGAGCATCCGCCGGCTCCCCATCCAGTCGACGATGGACGCCAGCAGTTCGATCGTCGCCTGCGGCTGCACCGACAAGGTGCTGGCCACGGCCGGCACCACGGCGTCGGGGTCGGCGACAGGAGCGAGGTCGATCATCCAGACGCCCCCGGGGAACTGGTCGACGGTGAGCCAGCCCACCTCGATCGCCGTCCTCGTCTTGCCCACCCCTCCCGGACCAGTGAGGGTGACCAGCCGCCGGTCCGCCAGCTCCATGACCCGGTTGCGCAGGACGTCGACCCGGCCGACGAACTCGGTGGCGAGGTGCGGGAGGTTCCCGCGAACCTCGACGTCGTTGGCCAACGGGTGGTCGATGGCGACGAGGCCGTCAGCCCGCACCGCGAACAGGTGCACGTCCTCGGCCAGGCCCTTCAGCCGGTGCTGGCCCAGGTCGACGAAGTCGGCGCCGGCCGATCCGTCGACCAGCTGCACCGTCGTGGCCGAGACGACGATCTGGGTCCCACGCGCCGCCCCCATGACTCGCGCCGCCCGGTTCACGGGTGGACCGAAGTAGTCACCACCCCGCTCGTCGGCTTCGCCGCTGTGCACGCCCATCCGCACCTTCAGGTCCAGGCCGTGGGTCCAGGCTTCGCCCTGCAACGCCTTCTGGGCGGCGATGGCCGCCGTCACCGCGTCCGAGGCCCGTTGGAAGGCGACCGCGAACCCGTCGCCGCCGGTGGCGAACACGTAGCCGCCTGTGGACTCCACCGCCGTGCGCACCACGTCGTCGTGGCGAGCCAACGCGTCGCGCATGGCCGCGGGTTGTTCCTCCCACAAGCGCGTCGAGTTCTCGATGTCGGTGAAGAGCAGCGACACGGTTCCCGACGGCCGATCGGCCATGACTCACCCCCCCCGACCGGGGAAGTCTGGCATTCGGTTCGACGCGATGACGGGGCGATGGCGCCGACGCCGAGGCCGACCGCCACAGTGAGCCCTGCCGGACGATCCGGCAGGGCGGCACTGCGACGGGGACGCTCGTCGGCGTCAGCCCTTCAACGTGGCGACCTTGCCCGAGGCGAAGACGTCGTAGCCGACGTAGAGCCGACCGTTCGCCCACTCGACGGCGGCCGGATCCGGAAGCTCGGCCACGGTGTGGGTGCCTCCGTGTCGTGACACCTCGGTGATCTTCCCGGCGAACAGCTCGGTCACGTAGATGTCGCCCGACGGGGACACGGCCAGGTCGGTGGCCCCGGCGAAGCCGCCGGCCACCGGCGAGACAGCACCGCTCGAGAGGTCCACCTTCACCACGCTGCCCCGGGCGCCGAGGCTGGCGTCCTCGGGCCCTCCGGGCAGCAGGCTCACGTAGCCCGTCCGGCCGACCACCTCGATGTCGGTCGGTACCGGCTCGAAGTTGTAGGTGTGGCCGGCCACGCAGGCCGGGAGCCCGAGCACGCTCGGATCGTCGGGGATCTGGATCGGCTGGGGCGCCAGCACGGCGACGGTGCGGACACGGCCCCATACGTCGACCTTGAGGATGGCGTTGGCGGCGGCGTCGGCGATGTAGATCCCGTCGTCGCCGACGGCGATGGCGTACGGGTGGGCATCGATCTGGCCCGTGTAGGTCACCGGGCCGAAGTCGGCCTCGGGCCACTGGGCGGCGCAGTCGGGCGTGAGGTCCGATATGCCGTAGACCGAGGCGGCGTCCGGGTTGTGAACCCTCTCGTAGCGGCCGAGGTTGGCCAACACGTAGGTCGCTCCCGACGGCAGCCGGACCTTCAACGAGGCGCCGGCCTCGTCGGTGACGGTGTAGAGCACCGTGCCGAACGGGCCGTAGGCCACCGCTTCGGCCCCGGGCTCGTTGACGAGATCGGTCACCCTGCCGTTCCACCAGATCGAGCTGACGGCACCGCTGAACGACTGGCCGACGAGCACGTCACCTCGGTGGCCGACGTCGATCGACAGCGGACCGGCGAGGCCGTCGGCGCGGACGTCGGGGGTCTGCGGGTGGTTCGACCGGGCGTCGGCCGTCCCGCTCAGCGCCACCACGGCCAGGAAGGCGGCGAGGACCGCCACCACTCCCCTGAGCGTGGGCCGGGCGCGATGACGTACCCGTCGGCCCCGCCCGACGACGCGACCTTCCGTGCTTGTGGACTCGGACATGTGCGATCCCCTCCCTTCGGGCCAGCCCCCTCGGCTGACTGTCAGATCGACTGTCGGCCTGTCTCGTCGCCATGTCGAGAGTGAAAGCACCCCTGACGCGGGGTGCCTGCACCCCCGCCGGTCAGACGGTCAGGTGGCCGCCGGCGGCGACGTCCCGACGGCGACGGGGACAGGAACTTCCTGCTCGAACCTCGGACTGACGCTCAGCTCGCCCGCACCAGGTCGGCCCCGGATCGATGGCGGTGGATCGCGTCATACTGACCGTCATGGCCGGCGACCTTCCTCGCGGCCGCGGGGTTCCGAGGCAACAGGACTGGACCGACAGGTATGAGGAGCTGGCGCGGGCCCCTCGGGACGGGCTCGACGCCGACGACCTCGAGGCGCTGGCCGTCGCCGCCTACCTGCTGGGCCACGACGCGCTGAGCTCGTCGGCCTGGAGGACGCGTCCCGGCGCCACCTCGACGCCGGCCAGCTCGACGACGCGGCCCGGTGCGCGTTCTGGCTGGCGCTGGGGCTGATGTTGCGAAACCAGATGGCCCAGGCCGGTAGCTGGCTCGGCCGCATCCACGGGATCATCGCCGCCGAGCCCGACTGCGCGGCGGCCGGCTACCTCCTCATCCCGGAGCTCGTGGGCGCCTTGGATTCCGGCCAGCCGGCGACGGCGAAGGAGCTGGCCGCGCGGGCGACAGAGATCGCCTCCCGCTTCCGCGACCCTGACCTCGCCGCGCTGGCCGGGTTGGGTCACGGCCAGGCCCTCCTGGCCCTTGGTCAGACCCGGACGGGCACGGCGCGGCTCGACGAGGTGATGTTGTCGGTGGCCTCGGGCGACGTCGGGCCCATCGCTTCGGGCCTCGTGTACTGCGCGGTGATCCTCGAGTACATGCAGATCCTCGACCTGGCCCGGGCCGCGGAGTGGACGAACGCCCTGTCGGCGTGGTGCGACGCCCAACCCGGGCTGGTGCCCTATCGGGGCCAGTGCCTCGTCCACCAGTCCCAGCTCCAACAGGCCAACGGTGACTGGGTGGCGGCGGTGTCCACCGTCGAGTCGGCCTGCGACCGACTGACCGACCCGCCCCACCCCGCGCTGGGCCTCGCCTACTACCAGGCGGCCGAGCTCCACCGGCTGACCGGGAACACCGAGGCCGCGGCGCTCGCCTACCGGCGCGCCAGCCGCCACGGCGGAGAACCGATGCCCGGGTTGGCCCTGCTGGAGTTGGCCGAGGGCAATCTCGACGGGGCGGCGGCCGGCATCCGCCGGGTGATCGACGAGCCCCGGCCGACGGGTTCACGACCGGCTCTGCTGGCCTCGGCGGTGGAGATCTTCGTGGCCGACGCCGACCTCGATGAAGCCCGCCAGGCGGCCGAGGACCTCGCCGAGATCGCCGCCGCATCGCCGTCGCCGATGCTGGCCGCCATGGCCGACCACGCATGGGGTTCGATCCACCTGGCCGAGAGGGAACCGGAGGCGGCGCTGTCCCGCCTGCGAGCCGCCGCCGATGCCTGGCAGCGGCTGGCGATCCCCTACGAGGCGGCCCGCACCGGGCTGCTGGCGGGGCTGGCCTGTGCGGCCATGGGCGACGCGGCCACCGCCGCGGTCGAGGTCGACAACGCACGCGACACCTTCGCCGAGCTCGGCGCCGGGCCCGATCTTCGTCGCCTGGGCGACCTCACCGACGGGCTCGACCATCGGCCCACCGGCGGGACCGATGCCGGATCGCCGCTGCTCTCGGGCCGAGAGCGCGAGGTGCTGACCTTGTTGGCCGCGGGCCGGACCAACCGCGAGATCGCCTCCGAGCTGGTCATCAGCCCCCACACCGCGGGCCGCCACGTGGAGAACATCTTCACCAAGCTCGGCGTGTCCAGCCGGGCCGCGGCCACGGCCCACGCCTACGAGCACGGACTGCTCTGACACCGACCGTCGGCCGGACCCGATGGGTCGTTCACCCCATCGGCGCCCGCCCTCGGAATGGGGTGGACGGGCGATGTCGGCGTCGCATCTCGATTCGTACCTTCGCGGGGAGGACACCGACATCGAGTCCCGAGGAGCCACACGATGACAGTCCGAACATCGACCGAATCACATCTGCAGGGGGAGTCGGGCCGGCGACGGCTCCTCGAGGGGGTGGAGGTGGCCGAGCACCGCGTCGAGCTCGCGAGCATCCCGACCGCCGTGCTCGAGGCCGGCTCGGGGCCCCCGCTGGTCCTGCTGCACGGCCCCGGCGAGTTCTCCGAGCGCTGGTACCGCGCCCTGCCCGGCCTGGCCGCCGCCTGTCACGTGATCGCTCCCGACTTCCCCGGTCACGGCCAGTCCGGCACCGCCCCGTCCGGGCTGACCGCCAGCCTCGTGTTCGACTGGATCGACGCCGTGTTGGACCGGTTCTGCGCCGAGCCGTCGGTCCTGGTCGGCCACATCCTCGGCGGCTCCGTCGCCGCCCGCTACGTCGCCGCCCGTCCGGACATGATCGAGCGGCTGGTGCTGGTCGACTCCCTCGGTCTGGCCAAGTTCCGGCCCAGCCCCCGGTTCGCGGCCGGGCTCATCGGCTTCATGGTCCACCCCACCAACCGGTCCCATCGGCGGTTCATGCACCAGTGCCTGGCCGACGACGCCGCGGTCCGCGACTCGATGGGCGACAAGTGGACGGCGTTGAGGGACTACTCCCTCGACCGGGCCAGGGACCCCCAGGTCAAGGCGGCCATGAAGTTCTTCATGGGAACGCTGGGCACACCACCCATCCCCGACGAGGACCTGGAGAGGATCTCGGTGCCCACCGCGCTGGTGTGGGGTCGCCACGACAAGGCGAACCGGGTGCGTATCGCCGAAGCGGCCAGCGAACGCTACGGCTGGCCGCTTCGTGTCATCGAGGACGCGGCCGACGATCCGCCGATGGAGTCGCCGAAGCAGTTCGTCGACGCCGTGCTCGCAGGCTGACGACGTCGATCCCCGTGCGGCCGCCCGGCCCGGTCGGCCGCCCCCGGTTCCATGTCTGTGGGCGAGGCGACGGGGAATATATCGGGGGTGTTTAGTGCTAAACCCTCCGTGTCCGTGGAGCGAGCGTTGGATCAGGTGCGCGGGGCACCGTTCCTGCTCGATGCCATCCGGGCCGCCGACGGCCTGGCCCGGCAAGCGGCGACCGCGACCAGTCGCCAGCGACCTCGCCGACCTGATCGCCGCCACCCTCGATCCGGACGACCAGCTCACCGCCATCGCCGCGGTCCAGGCCCTCGGTCGGGTGCTCGACGACGGCGCCGACGAGGCGCTGTCCCGGTTGCTCGCCGATCCCCGCCGCTTCCTGCGGGAGCACGCGGCCGCCGCCCTCGTCGCCCGGCCGCCCCGCCTCGATGCCATCGGGCCGCTGGTGGCCATGGTGGCGGCCGGCGACTTCGCCGGCATGGTGGCCCAGCGCACGTTGCAGCGGTGGGCCCGCTCCGCCCCCGACCACGTCGCCCTGGCCCTCGACGGCGCCCATCGCCAGACCGGCGATCCCGACGGGCGAGCCCGTCTGGTGGAGACCCTCGGCGTGGTGCCCGGCCGGCTCGCCTACGGCATCGTCGATCGGATCGCCCTCGACGTCGGCGAGCACATCGCGGTGCGCACGGCGGCCGTCGCCGCCCTCGGTGACCGGGCCGACGACGCCGCCCGGGCCGTGCTCGCCGCCATCGAGGCGACCGGCGATCCCGCCGCCGAGGACTCCGAGCTCCAAGCCGTCATGCGCCTGGCCCGCTTCGACGCCTCGGCCCCCGCCAGCAGTCACTCGGGTCGGGACTCCAGGGGCGCCGACGGGCTGGCCGTGGCCCAGATGTTCCTGCACGCCGACCTCGACCGGGAGCTGTCCCGATCGGGCGCCGGCGACAACGGAGGCATCGCCACCCTGCTCGTCCGCCTCGGCGACGCCCTCGTGCGCAACGAGACGGTGACCGACGTCCTCACCATCTCGCGAGGGACGACGGCGTCGAGCGTTGACCTCGTCGACGACGGAGACCGGGCCAACCACCGTCTGGCCGGGATCCCGCTGCCGTCCACGGCCACCGGCATCGCCGACAGCTGGTCGGCCCGCATCGCCGTCGAGCGAGGTCTGCGCCGCCTGCTCCGCCACGCCGGACCGCTCGACGCCTTCCACGTGCGCATGGCCGACGTGGGCTCCCTGGCCGCCCACACCGTCTGCCGGGAGATGGGCATCCCGCTGGTGTTCACCCTGGCCCCCGATCCCCACGCCACCGTGCACGGGCTGGACCTCACCGGCGCCCTGCGCCGCGACAACTTCGGCGACGCCGACCAGCGCGAGCACTACTGGTTCCGCATTCGGCTGGTGCACCAGCTCGGCCACGACGCCGCTCAGACCGTGCTGTTCCCCCGCCCCGACCTGCACCACGACCTGCTGGAGCTGGTCGGGGTCGACATCGACGATCAGCCCTCCCGCTACCGGGTGGTGCCGGAGGGGATCGACATCGAGGTGTCCGAGACAGCCCGGGCCGCCGTGGCCGTCGGTGGCGACCCCGCCGTCGCCGATCTCGAGGCCCTGATCGCCGACCTGCCCCCCGAGCGCCACGGGCTGCCGCTGGCCATCTCGGTGGGACGGCTCAACCGGGTGAAGGGCACCGCCGGCGTGGTCGAGGCGTGGGCCGGCGATCCCGACGTGCGGGCCCGCTGCAACCTGGTGATGGTGGGCGGGGACCTGGACGACCCCTCCCCCGCCGAGCAGGAGCAGGTGGGGCTCATCGCCGCCGTCGTCGAGCGCGACCCCGCGGCCGCGGCCGGCCTGGTCCTGGCCGGCCACCGGCCCAACGACGTGGTGGCCCGCTGGCTGGCCGCCGCCCATCTCGGCACGGACCCCGCCGGCGGCGGCCTGGTCGGACCCCGCGGCGTCTACGTGTGCGGCAGCCTCAAGGAGGAGTTCGGCATCGCCCTGCTCGAGGCCCTGGCCGCCGGGCTCGTCGTCGTCGGCTCCGGCCGGTGGCGGGCCCCCGACCTTCGTGGAGCCCGGCGTCACCGGCGTGCTCATCGACACCCGCTCACCTCGCGAGGTGGCCACCGGCATCGCTGCCGCCCTCGACATGGCCCAGCGGCCCGACTCGGCCGACCGGGCCCGGGCGACCGTCCGTGACCGGTTCACCATCGACACCATGGCCGCCGCCCTGGCCGACGTGTACCGCTCGTTGACCTCCCCGGTCCCGAGCTGAAGGCCGAGCCGTGACCCTCCTCGTCATCAGCCCCGACTACGCCTCGCACCTGTTGCCGCTGGCCACCATCGCCGGCGAGTGGTCCCGC
Organism: uncultured Actinomycetes bacterium; assembly: GCA_963793025.1. Classification (GTDB taxonomy): domain Bacteria; phylum Actinomycetota; class Acidimicrobiia; order Acidimicrobiales; family Acidimicrobilacustridaceae; genus CAWBYL01. The sequence goes on along the minus strand of CAWBYL010000002.1, from coordinate 17,507 downwards.
GCCGGCGACCAGGTGGTGGTGGCCACCGGGCCGGCCAACGACGCCCTGGTCGGCGAGTTCGGCTTCGACGCGCGTCGACCTCCGCCTGGGCCGGGGCTCGAACCCGGGGATCATCGAGGTCGCCGACCAGCCCCGAGGCGAGGACGACAACCTGCGGGCCTTCTTCGCCGCCACCCGCCTCGGCATGATCGAGACGCTGCGCTACCAGGCCGAGGCCCGACGAGGCGACCTGCTGTGGGAGCCGGTGGCGTCGGCCCGCCGGGTGATCGACATCGTGGAGCAGGTGCGCCCCGACCAGATCCTGGTCGACCACCTCGCCTTCGGGGCCACCCTCGGGCTCCAGGCCGCCGGGATCCCCTACACCGACGTGGTGCTCGGCCACCCGACGGCCCTGCCCGTGGGCGACGAGGTCTACGGCAGCGTCGCCTCCTGGCCGGCGTGCTTCGATCCCGACCCCGACGAGCTGGCCGCACTCGACCGGCTGTGCCGCTCGGTGCGCGACCGCTTCACCGAGGACTGGAACCAGGCCACCGCCCAGATCGCGCCGAGCGCCGCGGCGGTCGATGACGCCTTCGCCGTGCACGGCCACCAGGTGCTGTTCAACTACCCGCGCGAGCTGCACGAACCGGAGCGGGAGCTCCTGGTGTCCGAGCAGGTCGGCTCCCACTCGTTCCTCGGGGCCAGCATCCGCACCGACGAGACCGATCCCGGGATCGACGCCTGGTTCGACGGGCTCGGCGATCGACCCGTCGTCTACGTCAGCTTCGGCAGCTTCCTCTCGGCCCGGGCCGACGTGTTGGCCACGGTCACCGAGGCCCTTCGAGCCATGGACGTCGACGTGATGCTGGCCACCGGCTCGGCCCCCCTGTCAGAGCTGGGCGAGCTCCCCGATCGGTGGCTGGTGCGGCCCTTCCTCCCCCAGGTGGCCTGCCTGGCTCACGCCGACGTGGCCGTCACCCACGGCGGCAACAACAGCGTCACCGAGTGCCTCCACCACGGCGTGCCGATGGTGGTGCTGCCCTTCTCGACCGACCAGTTCGCCGGCGCCGCCGCCATCGAGCGCCACGGGGTGGGCATCGCCCTGGCCCCCAACACCTGCACCGCCGACGAGCTGCGGTCCGGCATCGACGAGGTGCTCCACGGGACCCATGGGAAGGCCGCCCGAGCCATCGGCGACGACCTCCGCCGCCGCCCGGGACCCCGGGTCGCCTTCGAGGCCGTGACCGAGCAGTGAGGGCGACCGGGTTGGCTGGCGTCGCTCCCGCCTGAGCGGGCCGGCGTTCCCTCAGGTCTCCGGGACCACTTCGGGGGCCGGCTCGGTGCCTCCCTGGTCCAGGCGGAACGGCGGGTACTCGTCGCGCATCAAGGTGACGTAGGCGACGACCCGGTAGCCCCACCGGTTGAGGCCCATGACGAAGTCGAACAGCCCACGGGGGTAGCGACCGGTGAACAGCAGGGCGACGGCGGCGAAGAACACCAGCAGCCCCACGAGCCCGGCCGAGGCGGCGACGGCCTTGCCGGTGCGACGCCCACGCTCCGCCCCAGATGACGGCGAGGACCAGGTACTGGGGGATGGCCAGCAGCCACCACTTCACCAGCACCAGCCCGCGGCTGAGCCGTTCCGGGTAGGCGATCTCCAGCGTCGCCGGGTAGTCGGGGGCGTGACCGAGCGTGAACGGCGGGTACCGGTCCGTGCCCAGCGCGCTGTAGCTGTAGTAGGTCACCCGCCAGGTCCAGCGCAGGACGCCGACGTTGAACTCGAAGAGCGACCGTGGGTAGCGCTCGGTGAACAGGACGGCGAAGAAGGCGACGACGGTGACCACCGCGAAAGCGATCCACAGGGCCAGCAGCACGAAGTAGTGGGGTATGAGCAGCACCCACTTCACCAGCCACAGCCACCGGCTCAACGGCTGTTCGAGGCGGCCTTCGAGGCTCACCGGGTGGCCGCTCACGATCTCCGGTCCGGCCAGGTCGACGTGCTGTCCCCGAGCGAGCAGGACGACGCCGATGACGAGGAGCACGCCGCCGATGGCCAGGCCCACCAGCCCGCCGACGATGAGGCCGATCCCCAGCCCGAGCAGCCACGGCACCTTGGCCCCGACGGACGCCTCGACGCTGACGCCCGGCGCGGCGTCGGCGTTCATCACCACCACGGCCCACTGGCCGGAGCGTGGGAGCCCACTCGATGGTCTGCTGGCCGTCGCCGGAGGCCGAGGCCACCCAGATGTCCGCTGCCCGGGCGGCTCCGGACGGCGGTCCCCGTTGGAGTAGCGGTACTCGACGGAGAACGGGTCGAGGTGGAGGTCGCTCGATGACGGCGTGGCTCACCGAGGCGAGGTAGGCGTCCACGTCCTCTTGCGAGGCGATGCCCACGAACACCGACTGCGACCCGGTCGCTTCGGCCCGGATGCGCACCGTGCCCAGGTCGCCCCACTCGACGGGGCCGTCCTCACCGGCCCGACCGAGGTCGATGGCGTCGGAGCTGATGGCGTAGGACGTGGTCTCGAAGCGCTCGGTCGGCGTCGAGTAGAAGCCGTTGGCGTCCCGCTGCGTGGCGTGGGCCCAGGTCAGCGCCCCGCCCCCGGCGGTGACGGCCAGGCTCACCAGGGCGAGCAGGGCGCCGACGACGATGAGGACCACCGCCCAGACGGGTGTGTGATGTCGCGGCGGCCCCGGAGCCACGCCGGGCGGCGGCGGATTCTCGATGATCGACATTGGCGTTCCCCCTCGCTCAATCATGAACCAACGAAAGAAGTGGCGGTAGCCCCGACCTCACCACGATCCTTCCCACCACCACCACATCCGTGCCGGAAACGGAGGAATCGCGCCGTTCAGCCTCCGGAGAGGACCCGCACCAGCAACGCGGCCAGGCGTTCGCCGTCGATCGAGACCAGGCACTCGACGGGCCGCCCGTGGGGCTCACCTCGGTGCGGCACTCCCCGGCCGGGCCGTAGGCAGAGAGGGGCCGGGTCTCGAAGGTGGCCAGGTCGGGCTCGACCAGCGTGGCGATCGTGATGGGGTCGTGGAGGTCGACCTTGGACGAGGCCTCGGGCATGAACCCTGCGAGCAGGGCCAGGAAGTTGTCGCCCAGGACGTCGAGGGCCCGGCCGAGGGGCCCCACTCCCGGATCGTGGCCCGGTCCTGCTCGGTGAAGTGGATGTGGACGGTGACGTCGATGGGGATGAGCGGATAGGGACGGGGAGCGAGAACAGGGCGGCGGTGGAAAGGGCGTCGCAGCCGGCGTTGAACTCGAAGAGCGGCCCCTCGACTCCGTCGGACTCGTAGGGCCCGAGGCATCCGCCCATCACGCGTAGACCGGCGACGCTCGACGAGGTCGGGGCGGGAGTGGAGGAAGGAGGAGACGTTGGTGGTCGCACCGATGAGGCAGATCCACACCCGCTCTTCGGTGTCCTCGAGGACGCCGGTCAGCACGTGTGGCCGTGGGGTGATCGGAGGGGACGACGCCGACCACCGGGTCGCAGTCGACGTGGTCGACGGGCATGAAGGCGGTGGCCCGTCCGTCGATGGGGTCAGCGAGCGCCGGCGCCGACGGGCACATCGGCGCGGTCCGCCATCCGCAGCAGGGCCCGGACGACGTCGGCCCGGGCCGCGGTGTCGCCGTTCACGGTCGTCACCGCCCGCAGATCCACCCGAGGATCGAGGGCGGCGAAGCACACGGCGATGGCGTCGTCGACGTCCATGCCGATGTCGGTGTCGATGATGACGGGTACCGCCACGGGTCGTCTCCGTTCGGGTCGAGGATCTACCCGATGTCAGCTGCGGCGGCGTCCGGATCGAGCCGGACCGTCGCCACGTTGGCGGGGTCGCACGACAGGGTGCCTGGTTCCTCGGGGAACCACCAGGACGAACTCGCCATCGACCAGTTGGAGCACGACGAAGCACTCCGACGTGCCCTTGAGCAGCTTGCGGACCGTGCCCATCCAACCGTCGGCGGTGAAGTCGTCCGTGTTCGCAGGCACTCTCGAGCATCCTCGCCCGGGTGATGGCGTTCACCCCGTCGCTCTCGACGATCCGGTCGATCACCTGGCTGGAACAGCATCGCCAGCCTGCCAAGCCTGAGCGCCCCGAACGAGTCGACCTTGTCGGCCCGACCGAGTCGACGTAGGCCTGTCAGGCGGCGTTGTGTCGACGCCTCCTCGAACGGGATGAACTGCAACCACACGTAGAGCCCTCGACGTCGCTGCCGCCGCGTGCCTGTGAAGCGTGCTGGGTGTAGCAGGCCACCGAGCACGCCCCACACCTTCACGCCGTCGAGCGCCTTGGGCCGCCGCTTCCCTGCGCATCGCGATCATCGCCGCGGCGTTCGAGCCGTCGTAGACGTGTTGGCTGTCGTCCGCCTTCACCTGCCTGCACCCGCGGCGTGTACGCCGACTTGCTCGTCGCTGCCCCGACACCTTCACCGTCCCGACCCACTCCACGCCGGCCGGCCTGCCGGCTGATCAGGTAGGTCGCCGACTGCACGGTGCGTCGGCAGGTCGCCCGGGACCATGAACAGCCCTCGGAGCTCGGCTCGACGTTCTCGTCGTAGCGCGACTTCTGAGCCGACGAAGGACCGTCACCGTGCGCTCAGCCCAGTCACCACTTGGGCACTACTCCGACACCGCCTGGATGATTAGGACGTCGTCATGATGCACCGCTCGTTGATGTCGTTCGCCAGCGCCGCGATGTCGGGCACGCCGACCTGTCGGCGCCTGAGCTGTCCTTGCAGTTCGTCCATCGTCGACACGTCCGGGTTGAACAGCGACGTTCCTGCCGACCATGGCCAGCGCCGTTCTGGCGCAGGCCTGATCTGGCCGTTCTTCGACTCGTCCTGGCGTTCAGCTTGGTGTCCCACGTGCCTGACGTCGAGTTGTGCGGCAGCCCACTCCCCCCGTCGGCGTTGACCTTTCGACGTAGCGCCTTCATCGCATCGAAGTTCGCCCTGGACCAGCCCGGGGCCAACGACGAGCCGACGTCGGCCATACCTCGATAGTGATGCTGTCGGCGGTCACACCCGTGTCGGTGGCCTCCAAAGCCATGCCGTCCACGCGGCGGCGCCAGTCGTGCCATCAGTGGTGGGGTCCGGGGCCGCTTCGGGCCCGCTGCGGCCACAAGCCGTGGCCAACAAGGCCAGCAGCACCACTCCAACGCCGATGGCCCGCTTGCCCCCGGTCACTTGGGGGCCTCGCCGGTGACCATCACCCGGCGCATCTCACGAACGCCACCGGCGTGGTCGGCGGCACCGAAGTGCTGGGTCGCCCGCTCGTCCCAGATGACGACGTCCCCCGACTCCACCGCCACCGGCACTGGCGACTCGGATCGGCGGGCAGCGACGCCAGATACGGCCGGAACGCCTCGTTCTCGGCGGCGTTCAACCCGATGATGCCGTCAGCGAAGCCGTCGGCGTAGTAGACGCCGAGCCGGCCCGTCTCGGGGTGGGTGCGAAAGAGCGGGTGCTCGCCCCCGGGGCCGGCGTTCTGGCGCACGAGCTCGGCGACCTCGGCGCCGGCCCGCTCCTCGACGTAGGAGATGAGGCCCTTCTGCACCGGGTAGCCACCCGCGCCCCTTCGAGCATCGACCAAGAGGTGGTCGGCGACATCACGTCGTGAGCGGCACGCATGTCGGCGAAGAGGGTGTCGCCACCGGCCGGGGGCACGACGACAGCAGGCAACACGGCCACGCTCGGCGGCTCGACCAGGAACGGCGCGTCGGTGTGCCAGCCATCGCGGTCGGGGACCTTGTCGGCGTCGTCGGCGATGATGTCGACAGGGTCGGTCATGCCCAGGGCCTTGCCGTAGGGGGTGAGGAACGGTTCGCCGAAGATCCCGGTCGCGGCGACGTGCGTCTCGTCGTCGAGGTGCTGGGCGGGGAACACCAACACCAAGTGCTCCCACAGGCCCTGCGGATGGCGGACGCGGTGGCGGAGTCGTCGATCCCGTCACGCAGGCCGACACCGGTCACCACCGCCCCGATCGTGGCGGTGAGCTTCTCGAACTGCGGGGTCCCCGTGGCCACGATGCTCCTTCGGTGGCTTCCGTTGGCATCGTTGGGCACGGTGGAGGCCCGGTCAAGCGCCGATCATGCACCGTTCATCGGTGTCGCCGATTGATCACAGCGAGGCATCGAGAGCCGACTCATCGCCTCCGACGATCACCCGGGGCACGTCCCCCGGCTGGCCGGCGGGGATCAACTGGTACCTTCGTCGCCGGGGAACCGGTCATGTCGATGGACCTGCGGCAACTGGAGTGCTTCCTGGCGGTGGCCCGGACGTTGCACTTCGGGCGGGCCGCCGGAGCTCTACCTCGCCCAACCGACGGTGAGCGAGAGCGTGCGACGGTTGGAGAAGGAGCTGGGCGGAACCCTTTCCGACCGCACCACCCGCCAATCATCCTAACCAGCTAACGGAGTTGTCGCGATCGAGCCACCACGGTCGTCGAGGCCGCCGCAAATGGACGCCCGTGTCGGCCTACGCCACTGAGCAGGACGAGCTGCGGTCGGCTTCTCGTCGACCTGACCAGCCGCTGTCGACGTGATCGCCGAGTCCAGCGCACGACGGTAGTAGTGAACTCGGCTCGTCGACGACACCAGTGAAGAGCGCGAGCGCAGTCGACGCGTCGCGGAGAGTAGCAGTTCGAGTCGCTCGACGTGGGCGTGTCCCGCCTGGTGGCGGTGGTGCACGGCAACGACACCTTGGCCGGGAAGGACGCCGTCCCGCTCGCGGCGTTGGCCCGGGAGCCGCTCATCGCGTGGCCGCGCTCGGCCAACCCGGCGCTGTACGACCGGTTCACGGCAGCGATGGAGGCCACCGGCGAGTCGTGGACCCTCGTCGGCACCGCCGCCGGAACCGAGAACGTGACGGCCCGGGTCCTCGCCGGGTTCGGCGTCGGGCTGCTGTTCGACTCCGTCCGCTCGACGCCTCCGATCGCCGGGGTGCGCTACGTCGACCTCTGCGACGGCCCGTGCGCCGAGCGGCGGATGGTGTGGCGGGCCGAGGACCACGACCCCGCCCTGCGAGAGCTCGTCGAGCTCACCCGTGAGCGAGCGTCAGCGGTGGCCGAGTCCCATAGCTCGGACACCGTCGCAACTGTTGTCGTGGACGAGGAGCTCACCGGTCGCTCCCGGCTCCGTCCGCCATGCTCTGAGGATGGTGCGCGTGCGGGTGGTGGTGTCGGGACGGGTCCAGGGCGTCTGGTTCCGGCAGTCGGCTCGCCAGCGCGCCGTGGCGGCGGGGGTCGCCGGTTGGGTGCGCAACCGCGCCGACGGTCGGGTCGAGGCCGAGCTCGAAGGCGACCGGGCCGCGGTCGACGCGGTAGTGGCGTGGATGGAGGGCGGCCCCGAGATGGCGGTGGTGACCGGTGTCGACGTCACCGACCTCACGACCACCGGCGAGACCGGTTTCGAGGTGCGCTGACCCGCTCAGCACCGGGCCCGATCACGTGGGTGGCGACCGAGGAATGTCGTCCGGGTGGCCGGGGTAGTTGTTCGGCACAGGAGTCCGGCATCGGGCCGGGTCCCATGCTGTGCCCTCAGGAGGAGTCATGGTCGGCTTCATCATCGGTCTGGTGCTCATCGGCCTCATCGCCGGATTCATCGCCCGGGCGCTGGTTCCCGGACCGGACCCGATGGGCATCGTGGGCACGCTGGTGCTCGGCATCATCGGCTCGTTCGTGGGCGGCTTCCTCGGCGCCCTGCTCTTCGGCAAGGACCTCGACACCGAGGGCTGGTTCCAGGCCTCGGGCATCATCGGCTCGATCCTCGGTGCGATCGTGGTGCTGCTCGTCTACCGGGCCGTCAGCCACCGCCGGGGCGGCAGCCTGGTGCGCTGACCCACCTCGACAGACCGCAGGGCGCGGTGGCCGGGCCTGTGCCCGGCCACCGTCGCGCCCGGCGGGCAACCCGAGACTCGATCCGCCGAGGGAGCCGTCGAGCAACCCGTCACCACGCGCAGGCTCACCGGGAGCTGAGCGAGCCCTCCACCCATCGACGCAGCTCTTCGAGCGGATGCGCCCCCACCAGACGGCCCGTCTCGCGGCCCTTCTCGAGCAGGACGAAGGTGGGGATGCCCTGCACACCGAACCGGGCCTGCACGGCGGGGGCCTGATCGACGTTGACCTTGACGAGCCGGATGCGCCCCGCCTTCTCCCGGGCCAGCTGCTCGAGAAGGGGGCTCACCGTCCGGCACGGTCCGCACCACGGCGCCCACAGGTCGATCACGATCGGGAGTCGGCTGCTGGCCACGATCCCGTCGAGATCGTTGCTGCCGGCGTCCACGATCCACGGCAGCGGTTCGTGGCAGCTGGCGCAGCGGGGCACCCCGGCGGCATCGGCCGGCACCCGGTTCTTCACGCCGCACGACGGGCAGGCGATGATGTCCGAGGAGCTCATGTCGACACGTCCTCCGATGCTCGGATCAGCGCCCAGGATAGGCCTGGGTCGGGGCGACGCCAGGGTGGGGCCACGACGGCCTCACCCGTCGCTGCCGACGGCGAGCACCAGCTTGCCGACGGTGGCGCGTGACTCGAGAGCAGCCTGGGCCTGCTGCGGCGTCGGCGAGGGGCCGCACGCTGTCGACGACGGGGACCAGCCACCCGGCACGCCTCGCCGACCAGAGGTCGGCAGCCTTGCGGAGCACCTCGTCGCGGGTGCGCATGAAGTTCGTCAGCGAACCCCCGGTGAGCGTGAGCGACCGGGGGAAGAGCTCCATGGGCGAGAACGACTCGGGGAGACCGCCGGCGATGCCGAACACGCACACGACGCCCCGGTCGGCCAGAGCTCGGAGGTCCCCACGGAAGGTGCTGCCGGCCACGCCGTCGACGATGTAGTCGACCCCCACACCGTCGGTGAGACGCAGCGCCTCGTCGGCGAAGTCCACCTCGTCGTACCGGATCACATGGCGGGCCCCGGCGGCTTGCGGGCGCTGTGGGCCTTGGCGTCGCTCGACACGGTGGCGAGCACGGTGGCGCCCAGGTGGGCGGCCCACTGCACGACGAGGCGTCCGGTGCCGCCGGCGCCGGCGTGCACCAGCACGGTGGTGCCCTCGCCGATGGGGGCGCGCTCGGTGACGAGGTAGTGCGCGGTCAGGCCCTGCAGAGCCAGCGCCGCTGCGTCCAGCAGCGAGATGTCGTCGGGGAGGGGCAGGACCTGCCCGACCGGGAGCGCGATGCGCTCGGCGTAGGAGCCGAGCGTGGTGGCGGCTGCGGTCGGGCACCAGGCGACCCGGTCACCGACGGCCAGGTCGTCGACGCCCTCACCGAGCCCCACGACATGACCGGAGCCCTCGAGGCCGGGGGTGAGCGGGAACGGCATCCCCGTGAGCCCCATCCGCATGGCGACGTCGGCGAAGTTCACCCCGGCGTAGGCCACGTCCACGAGCACCTCACCGGGGCCCGGGACCGGGTCGGCCACGTCGGTGACGGTGATCACCGAGGCGTCGCCGGCCTCGGGGTAGACGACGGCCTTCACCGTCGACCCCGTGAGGGCTGGCTCGGCGGGTGCAGGGCGGTTCGGGAAGACGTCATCACCGAATCCTGCCCCGGCGACGGCGCCTCCGGGGTCGTCGCGGCGAGAATTCGGCCGCGGGTGCGATGACCTCGTCGCCAACGACCGACATCTCCGGTCGACTTTTTGGGTGCGCTCATGGGCGGCTCACGCCACGTACTCGTCTTCATTCCACGTCTCAGCGAATTCGCGGTGAAGACGGGCACTCTGCGTCCTACTCCGTGCGTTCTCTGCGTGTGCGAAACCGAGGAACACCTGGGACGGCCGAGACAGAGCGCTGTCCGCGCTGCGGCGCTGCCGGCATCCCCATCCTCTACGGGCTCCCGTCCCATGGCGCTTTCGAGGCGGCCGATCGGGGCGAGCTCGTTCTTGGCGGATGCATCCTCTGGGAGGATCGTCCGTCGCACGAGTGCCGGCGATGCGGTACGCGGTTCGCGACCGGCGAGGCCGAAACCAGATCACCCACGACTGAGGGAGCGGAAGACATGGCAAAGGCGGGCGGCTCGCTCGGGCGCGGACGGAGGCTCGTCCATGAAACACCTACTGTCCCGCCGGCCGAAGCGCTGGATCCGACCGCCCAGACGGCCCAGCGGATCCTGCGTCGGCTCGTCGACCAGAGCGGCGGACGGATGGACCCTGGACAGCCGGTTCCAGTCGACCAGGTGGCTGAGCTCGCCGACTACGTCGATGGGTGGGCCCGCCGCTTCGCGACGAACCGGGACGGCCGGACCTACTTCGCCGGGCGCCCAGGCCTCTGGCACGCGCTGGACGAGCTGTACCCACTCCAGGACCCGAATCGTTGGGAGCGGCTCCGGCACGCCATCACCACCGAGCTGGAACAGCGCGGCCTGGGAGCGCACGGCACCGCCGAGGGGATCGACCTTCTTCCTCCCTTAGCCGTACGTGGCCCGCACGGTCTGCAGATGGGTCCTGGTGTTGACCGCCTTGCCCGAAGCATCGAGCACCTCGACCTCGAAACCGGGGAACGAGGGCTTGAATCGCCGCTCGATCCACACCGCAACCGTGGAGTTCTGCGAACGACGCTCGTACGGATAGCTCGGAAGTCCGGCCCGATCATCACGGACGTCACGCCCCACCCGAGGACCTGGGCCCTCGTAGAGGAACCGCACGTCGAACCCCTCGAGCCGCTTGATCTGACGTTGCACGTTCTTGACCGTGGGCATCAGCCCCCCGTTCCGAAGTGTGTCGACGATCCTGTCAGTCCCAGCCGGCTGCTGAGCGCATCCGGGCCGACGACGATGAGCTCGCTCACGGCTCGGCTGACGCCGACGTAGAGGACGGCGACGTCGTCCTCGTCGTCGGGGCTGGCCAGGATCACGGTGTCGAACTCGAGGCCCTTGAGGCGGTGGACGTTCTCGCACACCACCCGGCCGCTGTCCCGGTCGCTCCCAGCGGCACAGGTCGAGCTCGGATCGCAGTCGGTCGCGCTCGGCGGTGTGGAAGGTGGCCACGCAGATGCCGGCCGGTCGCGGCCCTCGTCCTCGAGCCGTTCCAGCTCGGCGTCGACCAGCGCCACCACGGCGTCGAGATCGTCGGCCGGCTGCCACGTCACGCCCAGGCCCTCGGGCGACATGGCCGGGGCGGTGCCCCGCCCAGCTTGCGGCGCAGGATCCGGGCGATGGGTGCGGCGTTGCGGCAGTTGGAGACCAGCTCGGCCCGCACCCAGCCGTCGTCGGGGTCGGGGAAGGAGAAGCCCCGCTCGTAGATGCCCTGGCCCTCGTCGGCCACCATCAGGATCCGGCGGCGACCCTCGGGGTCGAGCAGGGACTGGAGCTGGGCGAGCCAGGCGGGGCTGAAGTCCTGGGCCTCGTCGACCACGATCGTGTCGAAGGCGCACGCCGATGAGCGGCCAGCTTGTGGAGGTGGCCGGTGGCGACGGTGTCCCACCACGTGGCGTCGGCGTCGGCCGGCACCGCGAGCGGCGGCATGCCCGGCAGCGTCCAGGGCGAGGCGGAGGAAGGGGCCGACCAGCGATGTCGTCGTCGTCGGTGGGGACCGCCTCGGCGGCGCAGGCACTCGGCCAGCGGGTCGTTGAAGCAGGTGAGCAGCACCCGGTCGCCGTCGTGCCAGGCCTGGTGGGCCCAGGCCAGCGCCAGCCGGGTCTTGCCCGTGCCGGCACCGCCCCGCACCACGACCCGCCGGTTCTGGGCGAGCGGCTCGAGCACGGCGACCTGGGCGGCGCACAGCTCGACCAGACGCTGGCCGGGTGGCGTTGACCCGGGCCTCGGGATCCCAGTGGAACTCGGCGTCGGGGCACAGGTTGTCGACGATGCCCTCCATCTGCTCCTGGCCGAGGGGCTGGGAGTGACGGCGAGAGAGGGCCAGCTCCTCGACGGCGTCGTTGGCCTCCGTGAGGTCGGCGCCAGTCAGCACCTGCACGCCGCCGAGCGTCGGGCGGCAGGTCGCCCTCCACGTCGCGGGTGTTGGGGAGGGCGACGCCGTACTCGACCTCGATGCGCTCGAGGCCGGGCACCGTGCGCAGCCGGGGCCGCAGCGCGTAGGCGTTGTCCCGGGCCTGGTCGATGGGCTGGGGCTTGAGCGCAGTGCCCTCCTGACCGACCCACACGCCGTCACGGATGCTCATCCGGTGGCCCTTGACCTCGATCAGCACCACCCCGAGCTCGTGGTGGAGGAGGACGACGTCGGCCTCACGGTCCGGCTGTCGGTCCGCATGGCCACCGAAGGGATCACGTACCAGCTGTCGAGCAGCTGGTCGCAGAACGCAGCGACGACCGACCGCTCGGCGTCGTTGGCGAGCTGGTCGAGCGGGAAGTCCTCGGGGATGAGCAGGCCCATGTCCGCCTTCCGTTCCGTGTCCTGACCCCGGGCTCGACCGCCGTCGACGCGCCCCCACCGGGGTCGGCCGAACAGTACCGCCGGGTCGGATCGCACACCGGGACGACGGCTGTGCGTTGTCCGCAACACGAGCGGATGTCGCGTCCAGCGGGGGCGTGACGATGAAGGAAGCAGGCGCGCCATGAGCGACCCCACGATCCCCAACGTCCCCACGGGCTCTGTGCCCCCTCCCCCACCTCCTCCTCCGAGCGCGGCCCCGGCCTCGAGCCCGGCCACCCCGCCCCCGCCCAAGAAGCGGCGGGGATGGATCGTGCCCACCGCCGTCGGGGTGGTGGCGCTGCTGATCGGCGTGGGGATCGGCGCCGCGTCGGCCGGGAGCGAGTCCGACACGACGAAGGACGAGCTCGCCGCCACCACGGCCGAGCGGGACGACCTGCAGGCCCAGCTCGACGATCGCCAGGCCCAGACCGAGGCCGACCAGGCGGCCGCCCAGCGGATCCAGGCCGAGAAGGACGCCGCCGACCGCAAGGCTGCGGAAGACCAGGCGGCAGCCGAGAAGGCCGCGGCCGACAAGGCAGCTGCGGACCAGGCCGCCGCGGAGAAGGCGGCCGCTGATCAGGCCGCGGCCGATGCCGCCGCCCAGGCCCAGAAGAACACGATCCCCGGGTCGGGCATCTTCGACATCGGCGGGGACAAGAACGCCGGCACCTACAAGACGACCGGTCCCGAAGGCGGCCGGTCCTCCTGCTACTACGCCGTGCTCTCGTCACCAACGAGTTCGGGAATCGACAACATCATCGACAACAACAACATCGGTGGTCCCGGGATCGTCACCCTCCAGGCCGGCCAGTACTTCGAGACCAACGGCTGCGCCGACTGGACGAAGAGCTAGATGGCGACATCGCTCGCGACCCCGGAAGTACGGTCCCGGCCATGCGGATCCTGACCTGGAACCTCGACCACGGCCGCTTCAAGCAGGACGTGATCGAGCTCCAGCAGCGGCTCATCGAGAGCTACGCCGCCGACGTCGTGGTACTGACCGAGGTCCCTCAGGAGCTGTCGGTGCCCGGGCCCGGCCACGTCCTGTCGCCAGTCGAGCGGGCCGCCAAGCACGGCGCCGAGGCGTGGATTCGGATCTCCGGTCCCGCCATCGCACCTGTTGAACCGTCCCTGCCCTTCGGCCGCCTGGCGGCGGCGGCGCTGGTGACGTGTGAAGGCGAGGACCTGGCCGTCTATGGCTCCGTGCTTCCGTGGAAGAGTGCCATCTCCCAGACCGACTACCTGGCCGAGCCCGGCGACACCCCGCAAGCGCTCTTCCTGCGGGTGCTGGGCGAGCAAGTGGCCGACCTACGCCGGCTGCGCAGCGAGCACCCCGACCGGACGCTCATCTGGGCCGGCGACTTCAACCAGCCGCTCAGCGGGCCGAACGGCGGGTTCGACAACGCGCAACGAGAGGCTCTTCGCTCGGCGCTTCAGGACCTGAAGCTCGTGGCCTGGAACGAGCACCTCGGCCACTTCCTCGAGGGCGCCCACGCCATCGATCTGATCTGCGGACCTCACGACCGCATGGCGACCCGAGTCGAACGCATCGCTCCGGTCGTTGATGGCCAGCCGCTCTCTGACCACCCGGCCTACCTGGTCGATCTCACCTAGGTCCCCGGCTTCGGCGATCCAGTTGCACGATAGGCCGCACATTCCAGATCAGGTAGCGCTCCGCAGGCGTCGACCCGAGGCGAGCAGGCCTGCGCCGTGCTGTCAAGCACGATCGGTTGATTGAACCCCGCCGTTGCTCACGTGTTCGGTCCAGGCGGTCCCATCCCAATAGCGGTGTTCGTGCCGACCGTGAGGGTCTGGAGCCCAAGCCGGCGGGGACGCTGGTGGCGGCGGCACGGGTTGCGAATCGCTCGCCGGTGCGGACGCTACCTCCGGTCGTGGCCAAGCAGCTCGGCCTTTTTCGCAGAGAACTCGTCTTCGGTGAGCGCCCCTTGGTCACGGAGCGCCGCGAATCTTGCGATCTGGTCGGTCACCTCCGGTGGCGTTGCGCGTACCACCCCAGCGAGCTGCGCTGAGCTGTCCGATCACGCCGGGTGGTGGGCGTACCGGCTCGACGCCACGGGGGCCGGAGCAGCGGTGCGATCTGCAGTCCTTGAGCAGGATCGCGAGGTGCTGGAACAGCTTGTCCGGTAGTTGAATCACGGACTGCTTTCCGTCGACCCAGTCGACCCGAACAGTGTGCGGTGCGCTGCCCATCGCCGAGTCGACCGCCGACCGACAGCGGCTGAGGCCGCTTTGCCCGCGAGCCCCAGGCACAGCGGCCAGCGAGACCGCTTGACCGACCTTGCTGATGGCGCCCGCAGCGCCGCCTCGCGGCTCGGGGATGACTCTCCTCCCACGCGGCGACGGCTTCGGCAGTGAGGTTTGGCGTTCTCTTGAATCCGATGGAGGTGAGCGCAAGCTCACCCTTCCGATTGATGTCGATCGTTGCGTTCACGAACTGACCGCCAACCACTTTCCCGTAGGACGCCATATGGGGACGGTAGCGGTGTGCCCTTATCCCGCTCTGATCATCGTCCATCACGACGACGAGGAACGCTGAGACCCGGCCCAGAATTCGTAGCTGCGTCCAAGATGAGGATTCAGGTCACGATCGCTGCGGCTGTGGACTCCTTGCACGCTTCGCGTTCACAAGCCCCTCGGGCACTGTGGTATCAAATCGGTCCATCGGCCGCATGGCCCTGACCTTGCGGCTGCACCGGACGAGCAGGAGGCCCCCAGGCGCTGTCCCGCGCCCAGGGATCTCGACCGAGGAGGCGGCACCAAAGCCGTCCGTGAGTATGTCGAACGCCACGAGCACCGGAGTCCCGTGGCCGCGGCGTCGCAGCGTTCGTGACTCGCCCCGACGCACTGCGCCGGCTCGGGAGTGAGCGAGCACCCCGAATACCTCGAGGTCGAGGATCTTGGCGCTGTCCATCGACCCGCTCGGCGACCCACCACCGATTCGTGATGGCGTTTCTCGGCTCCACCGCCGCTCGACCTTAGACGACCCTCCTCGACCAGGATGCCTGTCCGGCTGTGGACAAGCCGGGGGCAGTGCTCCAGCAGGGAACCAACCGCGGTCACGACCATCGCCTGCCTCCGTCTGTTTCTCCCCCCCCCCCCTCCCCCCTGTCGAGTCGTCTCCGTCACGTCGACCGCGACATCCGAGATCGCCGATGCCTTCGGGACTAGCGAGCCGACTTCGTGCCTCGCCGCTCAGCGGCCACGAAGTGCACCCGGGTCGAGCTCGATCCGCGAAACCTCGCCGTCGGGCTCGATGTCGACGAGGCGGACCCCGTCGGCGAGCCCGCGCATCCCGCCCGCTGAGGCGGCTCGACCAGCCCGGCGGAACGGAGGGCTCCGATGAGGCCGTTGCCGTCCCACCCCGGCCGCGTTGAGGGTGACCCAGGCCTGGAGGAACCCTCGACCCACCGGTATCGGGTGCAGGAAGTGGACGAGTCCGCGAGCCGACTGACCGTCCAACCTGACCGGCACGCTGCGGATCGGTCGCTGGGGTATGGGGCGGGTGGTTCGACGAGCCGGCCGCCGTTGTCGGTCTCGTAGGACCGACCGCCCCGCTGACGACGACCCGCCGCGGCGGGGTGACACCGATGCGCCCGTTCGGCAACGACCGAGGTGATGTCGACGTCGACCCCGTCGATCGTCTCGAGGATCTGCATCGCTTCCCGGCCGTCAGGACCGTCCTGCTCCGCTTGAGGCTCCCGATCCAACCGCGGCCTGCGTGGCTCCTCCACCTCGAGATCGTGCACAACCAACTCGACGGGAGCCGGTGGGCTGGCCATCGCCGGTGGCGCGGACTCCACGTCGGCGTCCATCGGTCGAGGTGACCCCTTGGCCCGCTGATGACTGAGGACCAGGCCGAGGTCGAGCATCGCCCCGGGGTCGTCATCGAGGTACACCGGCCCTTCGACTGACTGATAGCCGGAGCCGGCGCGTTCCTCCCATCCGTCGAAGTAGGTGTCCTCCTCTATGGGGGCGAACACGTCGCTCGCTTCGACGAGCCGGCGACCTGACGCACGAGGGCGCCCATGTCGGTGACCTGCATCGCAGCCGGGGCCGTGACGGTGAACGGGGTCTCGTAGGACATCTCTGCTCCTCATCGGTCCTGGCAGGGGCACCGTGCGCAGAGCGCCGGTTG
Organism: uncultured Actinomycetes bacterium; assembly: GCA_963793025.1. Lineage (GTDB taxonomy): Bacteria > Actinomycetota > Acidimicrobiia > Acidimicrobiales > Acidimicrobilacustridaceae > CAWBYL01. Next base: position 997 of record CAWBYL010000002.1, on the reverse strand, counting down.
CCCGACCGTCACAGGGCCAGGCCCCTCAGGTCGTCTGGATGAGATGACGCAGCGTGGCCTTCCTCGGAAGGTGAAACGCACGACACCGGCCTTCAGCGTGTCGGCCATCATCGAACACGTCGGGCGACGACCCCCGACATGGTGGGAGGAAATCCATGGCACCGTTCGACTCGCAGGTCACGGAACCTCCTGGGTCAGGGGGTGTTGGTCGAGAGCCTCGCCAGGGGTGGTATTGAGATTGCGAAGCCGTTGAGAGATCGCCGGAATCGACCTGATCGCGTACCTGGACAAGCAGGATCCGTTCCTGGCCGTTCCGATCCAGCTCAAGGCAAGCAAGGGGCAGTCGATTTCGATCTTTCGAAAGTACGAGAGCCAACCCACGCCTCCTGCTCGCATTCGTCTGGAACGTGGACTCCGACGAGAAGTCGGAAATCTACGCACTCACTCACCATGAGGCCGTGGCACTTGGAGACAAGCACGGCTGGACTCAGACACCGTCGTGGCGCAAGGAAGGCGGCAGCTATGTGACCTCACGTCCAAGCAAGATCCTTCGAGAGGACATGCGGCGGTACAGCATCACCGAGAGCGGGTGGATGGACGTTCTGTCCGCAGATCGTCTTGCACCGGGGGTGAGGAACGCACAACGCCGCCTGACGTGTGCGTTCTCCGGTCGTCCGACCATCCCGAGGGTGCCCATGAACGATCCCACCACCGAGCTCATCGCTCCCGGCCTGCCGCGCGCCTGGCGCTGCCGTCGTCTTCGACCATCGACCGCATCACCGAGCAGCGTGCCATCGGCGCGCTCGTCGGCTCGGCCGTGGGCGACGCCCTGGGCGCTCGTTTCGAGTTCGGTCCGACCGGCGCCTACCGCCGTGAGTTCCCAGCGCCGGTGCTCGGCGGGATCGGCGAGATGCTCGGCGGCGGCCCGTTCGGTGGGAGCCGGGCGAGTTCACCGACGACACCCAGATGGCCATCGCTCTGTCCGAGTCGCTGCTGG
>CAWBYL010000001.1:0-583390 GCA_963793025.1 uncultured Actinomycetes bacterium | reverse complement strand
GGCGGTGATCCCACGAAGCGGGCCACGAAGAGGTTCTGCGGCCGGTCGTAGACCGATTGCGGTGCACCCACCTGCTGCAGGCGGCCCCCGTCGAAGGTGGCCATGCGGTCGGCCATGGTCATGGCCTCGACCTGGTCGTGGGTGACGTAGACGAAGGTCGTGGCCAGGCGCCGGTGCAGCTCGACCAACTCGACTCTGGTCTGGGCGCGGAGCTTGGCGTTGAGGTTGGAGAGCGGCTCGTCCATGAGGAAGGCCGTGGGGCGGGCAACCATGGCCCGGGCGAGGGCCACGCGTTGGCGCTGTCCCCCTGACAGTGCCGCCGGCTTGCGGGTCAGCAGGCCCTCGAGCCCGAGCGAACGGGCGGCCTCCTCGACCCGAGTGGCCCGCTCGGCTCCGGTGAGCTTGCGGGGAGGAGAATCCGGGTCGACCGTGAAGCGGCGGGCGACCAGCGGGGACTCGATGTTCTTGGCCACGGTCATGTGGGGATAGAGCGTGTAGCTCTGGAAGACCATGGCCACGTCGCGGTCCTTGGCCTCGACCCCGGCGACGGAGCGGCCCCCGATGCGCAGCTCTCCCTCGCTGACCGACTCGAGGCCGGCGATCATCCGCAAGGCGGTGGTCTTGCCGCAGCCCGACGGACCGAGCAGGACCATGAACTCGCCTCGCTGATGTCGAGATCGAGCGCGTCGACGGCGACCACGTCACCGAACCTCTTGGTCACCCCCGCGAAACGAACTTCGCCCATTCAGCGCTCCCCCCGACGTTCGATCACTGGTCGGGTATCGGTTCGCCCACGTGGAGGGGGACCGCCGCCGGCAGCCCGAGGAGTGTCGCGGCATCGGTCGCCAGCAGGCCCACGGGTCGAGCGGCGGTGCTGACTGCGGGGAGGGCCGACACCCAGTCGAGGTCAGGGTCCACGACCGCGAGGAGCTCGGTGCACCAGCGGTCGGGGTGAGCCCGATCGAGCACCGCGGTGCCAGTGGCGTCGTGGGTGCTGATGGCGGCGTCGCCGCCGAGGCGTTCGACGATCCACCCGGTGGGAACGGTGAACCGCTCGGCCGAAGCCCAGGCATCCGGCGCGCTCGGTGCAACCACGACAGCAGGGCCACGGTGCTGCCAGCAGTGGGCGTGGTTCCCGTGGTGGCCCGCCAGGCGGACTCGCCGCCGTCGACCTTGCTCAGCAACCAGTCGCCGTCGGCGCCCGAGGCCGCGTGGTCGCCGAGGAGCGCGGGGTGCACCACGTCCCCCGACGGGCCCACGGCCACGAGGCCACCCACGGGCTCGCCGGGCCGGACGAGGACCATGGCGACGTCGGCCGCCGCGAGGTCGAGAGCGGCCAGTTCTTCGATGGCCGCCTCGCTCGACCGGACGAGGGCTCCCCACCACGCCTCGGGGTCCTGTTGGCCGTCGGTGGAGGGAGGATGCCCGGCCGAGCCGCTCGCCACGGTGCTGTGCGCCGCAGTGTCGACGACCGTGATCGTCGACGCTGCGGCCGACCAGCTGATCTCGAGGACGAGGGTCATGGGATCACCCTTACACGCGAGAGCCATGGGTCGCCCGGATCAGCCACGCGATTGCCCGGTCGGTGGCCACGTCGGCGCTGGACACAGACCGAGGGTGGCCCAGAGCCGGTCGACCGCGGCGGCGGAGAGGGCACCCTCGAGCAGGTCCATCATGGCCAGCCAACTCGGTACCTCCCCGAGAACCCATCGGGCGAACGAACCCGTGTCGAGCCACTCGGCGTCGGCGGGTGGGAGCCCGCTGAGGGGTTCGCCCCGGCCCCGGGCGCACACCTGTCGGTAGCGCTCCCAGTCGGCCTGGGTGCCCAGCAGATCGGTGGCCCGCGCCATCGCCGCCGGGGTGGGCTCGCCGGACCCGAAGGCGGGATCGTCACCGAGAAGCACGCGACCGGGGTGGAGAGCGACACACGCCGCCCAGCTCAGGCCGGGCTGGTGGAGGGTGCGGCGGGCGATGGCCCCGAGCCACGCGTCGATCACGAGCGTGCCCATGTCGGGCGGTGGGGGAGCAGTGCTCAGCCCGAGGGCCCGCCGGCAGAGGTCGGGGACGCGGCCCTCGTCGGGCACATCGTGGGGGCCGATCTCCATCACGTCGACTCCGATGGATGTCACGGTGACCGCCCGTCCGCCACGGTCGAGGAGGTGGACGAGGCTGCCGGGCCCGGGGGTGGTGCGCGGGTCGTCGAGGATCCGGGCTGTGCTGGGGGCGCACAGCCCGATCGCACTCCACTCGCCAGGGGCATCGAAGCCGAGCAGGGTCGCCACCGGATCGGGCCCGGGTAGGTCGGCCCGCACCATGGCGGGGCTCCCGGTGGCCGGGGGTGGGGTGACCACCCCGACGAGGGTGGCGACCAACGGCCGGTCGGGGGCGGCGGGGAGCAGGGCGTGGGCCAAGGCGACCAGGTCGAGGTCGACGGGGGCGGTGGACGCGGCTGGGCAGGGGCCGGAACGGGTGGATCGGGACATCGGAGGTCCTTTCGCGCAACGTGTGCCGGCGATCGGTGGTGCTGGGCACCGAGGGACCGCGAGACCTCGACGGCCATCTTGGCGCGAGGGGTGCGACAGCGACCTGAGGTCGGTCAGGCGAGCCGGAGCCGACGTCGCCAGAATCCCCGTCGGTCGGGCACCCGGGCGATCATGGCGGCGAGCAGATCGGCGGTCACGCGGGCATCGGCCAGCGCCCGGTGCGCCTCGTGGTGGTCGACGCCGACGGCCGCGCAGCATGCCGCGAGGGAGTAACCCCCGGGATCGGGAAGCACCGATCGGGCGAAGGCGAGCGTGCACAGCCCAGTGCCCCGAAGAGGGTCGGCCCCGACGCGATCGAGCTCGGCTCCGAGGAAGGCGACGTCGAAGGGGAGGTTGTGGGCGACCACGATCCTCCCCTGGAGGCAGGCCACCAGAGCGGGGACGAGATCCGCGAAGGTGGGGGCATCACGGAGGTCGTCGTCGGTGATGCCGTGGACGGAGGTGGCGCCGGCGTCGCGACCAGGCTGCACCAGGCTCGACCAGTGCGAGGTGGCCCGGCCGTCCTCGCCGCAGCCCACCACCGCCACCTCGATCACCCGGTCGGCGTCTGGATCGAGACCGGTGGTCTCGACGTCGATCACCGCGAAGGGCATACGGGGAGCCGCCGGCCCCCACCGGCGCAGCCGCACGGCCCGTAGGTCGCCGGGTCGATCCCGCCAGGTCGGAGCCCGACGGTGGGTGATGCCGGTCATGGGTCCAACCTACGCAGGGTCGACGACAGACGGGGCGCTCGCCGCCGGGGAGCGTCGGGCAGGGGTGCTCGGGCTCTGCGAGACTCGCCGCCATGGCCGTCGAGGAGAGCGCGCAGGGGACGGGCGAACGGGCCCGGTCCGGTGCCCAGGCCGTCGAGCGGGCCATGGCGATCCTCCGCTGCTTCCACGACGGTGAGGACGATCTCGGCATCTCCGAGATCGCCAACCGAACCGGGCTCCGGGTGAGCACCGCTCACCGGATCGTCCGTGCCCTCTGCGGGGGAGGGCTCATGGACCAGGACCACCGCTCGGACCGCTACCGCCTCGGACGCACCCTGGTGCTGCTCGGCCAACAGGCCGCCGACCAGCTTGGTCTCGAGGAGGCCCGGCCGGTGCTGGAGCAGCTCGCCGCGGAGTCGGGTGAGTCGGCGTCGCTCGGGACCCGGCACGGCAACGAGGTGGTGGTGGTGCTCGTGGCCTCCTCGAGCCAGCGCCTCCGCTTCGATCACGAACAGGGCGGCCGCATCGGCCTCCACGCCTCCGGGATGGGCAGGGCGCTGCTGGCCTTCTCCACCAAGGAGGTGGCGGCGGCGGTGCCGGCGGACATCGACCTCGATCGCTACACCGACCGCACGATCGTCGACCGCGACGCTCTGCTCGCCGATCTCCAGGCCATCCGGACCCGGGGCTACGCCATCAACGACCAGGGGCGCTTCGAAGGCGTGGTCGGCATCGCCGCCCCGCTGATCGGACGCGACGGCACCGCCCGGGCCGCCGTCGGCGTGCAGGGGCCGACGAGTCGGGTGACCCCTGCCCTCGTGCCCGACCTGGCCGCCCTGGTCATGGACGCGGCGGCGAAGCTGGCGACCCTCCCGGTCCTCGACCGCCTCTGAGCGCTAGGTGCTCTGGCAGTCGCGGCACAGGCCGCGGAACACGATGTGGCTGGGGTGGGCGGAGAAGCCGTGGTCGGCCTCCAGCTGGGCGGTCACGGGGGCGAGCACCTCGGGCCCGAGCTCGATGAGCTGCCCGCACACCTCGCACACCGCGTGGTGGTGGGCGTCGCCCGCGAAGTGATAGGCGGCCGGGCCACGCCCGATGCGCACGTCGACCAGGATCCCCGCACCGGTGAGGAAGTCGAGGGTGCGGTAGATGGTCGAAAGGTGGATGTCCGGGTGGTCCGACTGGACCAGCTCGGCGAGCGCTTCGGCCGTCAGGTGCTGGCCCTCGGCGGCGGACAACTGCTCGAGCACCACGCGTCGGGCGGTGGTGATGCGCTCGCCGTCGGCCCGAAGCTGGTCGAGCGCTTCATCGACGTCGTGAACGTGAGCCACAGCACGAGCCTAGGGCGCGGAAGGATTTCCGCCGGACCTCGCGCCTGGACCTGGCAGCCTCCCCAGAGCGCGGTTACCTTGCGGATGCGAACGATTCGCATCAACCAGGAGACTGCAGATGACCGTGATGGGGAAGGCAGGTTCGCTCGTCGGGGTGATCCTCGCCGCCATCCTGCTCGGCACCGGGTGCTCCTCGGTCACGACCAGCGGCGCCGCCCCTTCACCCCGGTCGGCGGACGGTCGGCTGGTGGTCGCCACGACGGTCGCCCCCCTCACGTCGATCGCGGCCGCCGTCATCGGCGACAACGCCGACGTACGAGGGATCGTGCCGGAGGGCACCAACTCCCACACGTTCGAACCGCCTCCGAGCACGGCCGAGCTGCTGTCGGAGGCCGACGTCGTCTTCCTGAACGGGCTCCAGCTGGAGGAGCCCACCAAGAAGCTGGCCGAGGCCAACGTCCGGGCCACCTCGACGATCGTCGAGGTGGGCACCCAGGCCATCACGGAGGACCAGTACCTCTACGACTTCTCCTTCCCGAAGGACCAGGGCCGGCCCAACCCCCACCTGTGGACCGATCCGGCACTGGCCGAGAGGTACGGCGAGATCATCCGCGACACCATGGTCGCCCGCGACCCGGCCAACGCCGCCAGCTACGCGGACAACTTCACGGCCTACGTCGTCGCTCTGGACAGGCTCGACGGGGCGATGCGGGAGAGCTTCGCCTCGTTGCCGCGCGACCGGCGCAAGCTGCTGACCTACCACGACGCCTACGCCTACTTCGCCCGCGACTACGACTGGACCGTCGTAGGAGCCATCCAGGTCGCCGACTTCCAGGACCCCTCGCCGCGCGAGGTGGCCGACCTGATCGATCAGGTGAGAGCCGAGGGCGTGACGGCCATCTTCGGCTCCGAGGTCTTCCCCAGTCCCGTCCTCGAGCAGATCGGTCGGGAGACCGGGGTGCGCTACGTGGACGAGCTGCGTGACGACGACCTGCCCGGCCAGCCCGGCGAACCGGACCACTCCCTCATCGGTCTGCTGAGGTTCGACTACGTCACCATGACCGAGGCGCTGGGGGGCGATGCGACGGCGCTGCGGACCCTCGACGTGTCGGTACCCACCGTCGACGAAGGGTCCTATCCCCAATGAGCCCTGACCTGACCCCGCCGCTCCTGGTCCTCGACGGCGTCTCCGCCGCCTACGGCTCCCAGCCAGTGGTCCAGGACGTGAGCCTGGCCGTCACCGACCACACGTTCCTCGGTCTGGTCGGGCCTTCGGGGGCGGGCAAGACCACGCTGCTGCAGATCCTGGCGGCCGGCTTCACCCCCAGCGCCGGGCGGGTCGATCGTCGACCGGGACTGACCATCGGCTACGTGCCCCAGCTGCAGTCGGTCGACTGGAAGTTTCCGGTGACCGTCACCGAGTGCGTCCTCATGGCCCGCACCGCTGGGAGCTGGCTGCCCTGGCCCACGCGGGAGGATCGCCGGCGGGCGGCCACCGTGCTCGAGCGTCTCGGGATCGCCGAGCTGGGCGATCGCCACATCCGGGAGCTCTCCGGCGGCCAGCAGCAGCGGGTGTTCCTGGCCCGGGCTCTTCTGCAGGAGCCGCAACTCCTGCTGCTCGACGAACCCACGTCGGGCGTCGACCTGCGTACCCGCCACGAGGTCCTCCACTTCCTCGCCGAGATCCACGACGAGGGACTGGCCATCGTCATCACGACCCACGACCTCAACGGCGTCGCCGCCCACCTGCCCGAGATCGCCTTCCTGAACCGGAGGCTCGTCGCCCACGGTACCCCCGAGGACGTGCTCACGCCCCGGAACCTCGAGGCCACCTACGGGGCCCGGATGGAGGTCCTCATCCATGCCGGACTCCCGGTCGTGGTGTCGGCGCCGCTGACCCTCAGGCGCACGGGGTGAGTGACGTGTTCCGGCCCTTCGCCTACGAGTTCTTCCGCAACGGTCTGCTCGTCGCCACCCTCGCCGGCGCGCTGTGCGGGGCCGTGGGCTGCTACGTCGTGCTCCGAGGCATGAGCTACATCGGCCACGGCCTCTCCCACGCCGTCTTCGGGGGGTTCGCGGTGAGCTCGGTGATCGGCATCAACTTCTTCATCGGGGCCGGGGCCTGGGGTCTGGGCTCGGCCCTGCTCATCGGGCGCGTCGGGCGGCGCCGCATCGGCAGCGACGCTGCCATCGCGGTGGTCACGACGGCGTCGTTCGCCTTCGGACTCGCCGTCATCGCGGTCTACGGCACCCCCGCGACCAACGCCGACGCCGCCCTGTTCGGCAACGTCCTCGGCGTCACCACCGCCGACATCGTCGGCGTCGTCGTCGTCGGGCTGTTGACCGGCGCGGTCATCTTCCTCCGCTACCGGGCCCTGCTGTTCACCAGCTTCGACCCCGAGGTGGCCAAGGTGTCCGGGGTGCACACCGGCCGGACCGACGCCTTGCTCATGATCGTGCTCACGCTGGTGGTGCTGGTCTCGATGAACATCATGGGCGTCACCCTCGTGGCCGCCGCCATCGTCGTCCCGGCGGCCGCCGCCCGAATGCTCACCCAGTCCTTCACCCGTATGCTGGCCATCGCCACCGTCATCGGGGGTGTCAGCGGTTTCGTGGGCATGAACGCCAGCTACCACCTGGACATCGCGTCGGGCCCCACGATCGTGTTGACCAGCGTCGCCGTGTTCGCCGTCGCCTACGGCGTGGAGTCCATCCGCCACCACCGTCACCGGCCCTCCGTGGAGCCCGGTCCGGCCGAGCCGGTGGCGAGCCTCGATCCCGTCGCCGGCTTCCCCGGCTGAGGGTCGTCGGGGGCGGGCGTCGGCGGCAACCCCACGGGCGGTGCCCGGGCGGTCAGAGGCTCCGGATCACAGCGCCCAGAGGCTCCGGAGGGCGAGCCCCGTGCCGACCACGATCACCAGCCCGGCGGTGGCGAACGGCATGATCCGGCGCCACCGATCACCCATACGTGAGATCCGGCCGGTGAAGCGGTTCACGTAGCGGTCCCGCACGAACACGAGGGCCACGCCGGCCACGGTGAGGGTCACCGCCATTCCGATGCCGTAGGCCAGCACGAGGAGCACCCCGAAGGCGGTGCGGCCGAGGGCGATGGCGGACAACAAGATGACGAGGGCCGACGGGCTGGGGACGATGCCCCCGGCGATGCCCATCCCCACCAGGCCGAGGCGGGAGAAGGTCCTGGTCGGCTCACCCTCGTGGGAGGGGGAGGGCCCGCCGTGGTCGTGGGCACCGGTCGAACCGGCGGGGGCCGCGAGGGGATGGGAGTGGGAGCGGCCCGACACCGGTGTGGCCACGACGAGCGGTGACTTGAGGGCGGTGACGGTGTGGCCCTGACCGTCGTGGTCACCGACTTCGTGGTGGTGACCGTCGTCCACGAGCTCGTCGCGGACCTGGATCAGGTCGTCCTGGAGCTCGACCAGGTCCTCGTCGGCGAGCTCGGGGTCGTCGAGGAGGTGGATCACGTCCTCGTGGTCCTGGAGATGGTGGTGCGTGTGGTCGTGGTCGTGGTCGTGGTCGTGGTCGGCGTGTGGTCCTGGAGGTGGTCGTGGTCGTGGGTGTGACCGCCGAAGGGGCCGTGGTGGTGGCTCTCGAGCGAGAAGCGGGACCGGCCCCCCCGACGGAGGTGCCCGATCACGAGGGCCCATCCCAGCGCGGCCACGAACAGGCCGCTGATCACGCCCAGCCAGCCGATGACGACCTCGCCGGCCAGGGCCGTGGACAGGCTCAGGGCCAGACCGAGCAACAAGACGCCGCTGGTGTGGGTACCGGTCACGGTGGCGCCGACGATCACGGCGTCGCGCATGGTGCCCTCTCGTCCGGCGATGTAGGCCGCCATGATCGTCTTCCCGTGTCCCGGCAGCAGAGCGTGCGAGGTGCCCAGCAGCACGGCGAGGCCCACCGCCAGCAGCCCGACCGGAAGGGTGAGGTCACGGCGCCCGATGAGGTCGTCGAACACGCCCTGCACCCGGTCGAGCAGCCCTGACGCCGGCCCCCGCTGGGTGAGACCGAGGGTGTCCACCGAGCCGGGTGCCCCTCCGGTCTGGGTGCGCTCGCCGATGATCTGGCCCACGGTGACCGACGCGCCGGTGACGTCCGGTGGGGAGCTGAGCAACTCGCCCGGATAGGTGCGCAGGCCGTCGGTGATGCTCTGGTCGGGAGCGCTGGACCGGTCGAGCTCGACGCCGTCACCGACGGCCACGACCTCACGCCAGCCGATCCGGTCGAGCTCGAAGCCGTCCTCGAAGGTGACCTCCGAGCCCTTCTCCAGCTCGACCGCGGCTCGCGACCGGCACTCGAGACGGCTCGTGGGGAGTCCGGCCTGCCCGTCGCCGTACTCGAAGGCGGCGGCGTCGACGAGGAGGACCTGGGGGGCTCCGTCGACGGTCACCCGTTGCGCACCCGCCACGTCGGTGCATCGGGCCTGCGCGTAGGCCGCCCGCTCCGACTCGTCGGCCTCGCCGTTGCCGTCGCTGTCGACGGCGGCGCGGGCCTGCGTCGTGGGGATCTCGGCCAGATCGACCACGGCGTCGACGAGCACGCCGTCGGCGCCCAGGCTGAGCTCGTTGAGGTGGTTCACCGTGAAGTTGCCGAGCGGATGGGCGCTCGCGGGAGCGACGGAGACGACCCCGATGCCGAGCGTCACAGCCGCCCCGGCGAGGAGCTGGGCCGATCGGCGCCTCATCGTGGCCCCAGCTCGGCCAGGGCGGCGGTGGCCACCCCGACGTCGATGGGGTCGAACCGGGGGTTGATGGCCAGCGCGGTGGTGAGCTCGTCGCGGGCGACGTCGTCCTCGCCGAGGGCCTTGTGGATCATCCCGGCGTGGAAGTGGTATCGGGCGCTGCTGGTGCCGAGGGCCAAGGCCGCGTCGCTCTCGGTCCGGGCCTCGACGAAGCGGCCGTTGCGGTAGAGGGCCCAGGCGTAGGCGTCGTGCACGGCGAGGAAGGGACGGAACCGCACCGCCGTCTCGGCCAGGGCCAGCGCCTCGGCGGGTTCGCCGTGGTCGGCCACGAACAGCACCTGGTCGGCGTCGGGCTCGACCCCGTTCGCGGCGTAGAGCTGCCAGGCGACGGCGGCCACCCGGTACTGCTCCTCGGCCTCGTCGGTGCGGCCGAGGGACTCGAGGAGCTTGCCGTAGGGGACGAGGTAGAGGGGATCCGGCACCCGGGCGACGAGGGCGGCGTAGATGTCGACCGCGGTGAGGGTCTGGCCCGAGGTCGCCAGGGCCTTGGCCCGACCGGCCTGGGCGAGGATGTCGGCGGGAGAGGCCGCCAGTGCGTCGGTGTAGTGACCGAGGGCGCCGTCGATGTCGCCCCGGTCGAAGGAGAGCTCGCCCAGGTAGTAGAGGGCGAAGGCCTTGTCGTCGTTGTTCGGGGCGGCGTCGCGAGCGCGCTCCATCAGTTCGACGGCTTGGCTGGTGTCGCCCTGGAGCTCCCAGGTGTAGGAGGCCCGGGCGAATGACGACGTGTCGGGGGAGATGTCGAGCATCTGCTGCACCGAGTCGGCGGCGGCGTCGTACTGACCGAGTTGGGTCTGGGCGTCGGCGAGGGCGCCGTAGAGGTAGGCGCTCGACGGGTTGGCGGCGAGGCCTTGGACGGCGAAGTCACGGGCCTCGGCGAAGCGGTGGCGTGCGGCGGCCAGGTTGGAGCGTCCGGCGTAGCCGATCGCGTTGTCGTCCTCGTTGATCTCGAAGGATCGGTCCAGCGCCGACTCGGCCCGGGCGTAGAGGCTGGGGTCGACCGAGATACGGGCCTGTTGCACGTAGGCGACGCCGAGGGTGGCCCAGCCCGTGTAGTCGTTCGGGGTGCGCTCGAGGCGGGCCTCGAGGGTGGCGATCTGGCCGGCGATCGATCCCGGCGCGGCGCTGGCGCTCGGGGCCGGTGCCGTGAGTCCGGTGACGGGCTCGGGGGTGGCGTCGGGGTCGGGGGACCGGTCGAACCCGAAGATGCCGGCGGCGACGACGGCCAACGCGATGGCCACCGCACACGCGCCGAGCACGACGATGCGGCGCAGCCCCGACCGGGGCCCGTCTAGCTCACTGGCCGGCTCGGAGTCGGGAGCGTCGGCATCGTGCACGGGTGACGTGTCGATCGTCATCGTCGCCTCGTTCGAGTGTGCACCGAGCGTCTCCCGTTCCGGTGAGGGCCGTGCGGTGCCTCCTGGATGGAGGCACCGCACGACTCATCGTCTCTGTTGCTCTCCGTGGCTGGTTCGCTCCACGGATGACCCACTGATGTGGGCGGTCCGTCGTCTAGCTGACGATGCCGACTCCGGGCAGGTAGCCCACCAGGTCGACGACCACGTCGGTCGAGGAGCTCACGAAGACACAGACCCGACCGGAGTCACCGAGTGCCGTGGCGGCCAGGTTGGCCGTCGTGGAGCCTCGGAAGTTGCCGTTCGAGGTGTTGGGCTTCTGCGTCCCGCACGGGAACACGGTGACCCAGCCGACGGGCGACTGGTTCGTGGTGGTCACGTTCAGGAAGACGGCCGAAGCGGTCGTCGGGACTGCGGCGGCACCGACGCCGGAGACCTGCACCTCGATGACCTGACCGGCTCCGGGCTTGCCCCCCGTGTAGCCGACCTGGCCGGCCGCCGCCCGGGTGTCGAGGATCCGCTGGGGACCAGCGGCCACGTACTCGGAGGTGGCAGGGACCACGGCGACGAGATCGACGGCGATGTCGGTCCCGGCCTCGGTGTAGAGGCAGATGGTCCCGTCCGCGGCGATCGGGGCCAGCACCAGGTTGGGGATGGCGTCACCGGGGTAGTAGTTCAGCGCCGAGGCGTTGGGCTTGGGCGCATCGCAGGCGTACACCGTGATCCACCCGGCAGCAGCCGGGTCGACGGCGGTGACGTTCACGAACACGCCCTTGGAGCCCGTCGGCACCTGCATGTCACCGACGTCGGTGACGTCGAGGGCAACGGTCTGACCAGCGGTCGGGCGAGGCCCCGTGTAGCCGATCTGGCCGGCTGCGACCCGAGTGTCGAGCAGTCGCTCGGGCAGGGCGGGGGAGATGACCGACGTCGCCGGCATGTAGCCGGTGATGTCGGCCACCACGTCGGTGGACTGGCTGGTGAAGATGCAGATCGTGCCCGCATCGCTCACGCCGACGGCCGACATGTTGCTGGTCGACACGCTGGCTGCGCCCTTGTAGTTGACGTTCGATGCGTACGGGATCGGATCGTCGCAGTCGTAGGCCGTGAGCCAGCCCGGCGCCGCGGGGCCGGTGGCCACGAGGTTCACCGTGACGGCCTTGGCGTCGTCGGGTACGAGCGAGTCGCCGATGCCGGTCACGTCGACCTCGATGACCTGGCCGGCCGCCGGCTTCGGGCCGGAGTAGCCGGTCTGCCCGGTCGGGCGGGTGTCGAGGACGCGGTCAGGGGTGGTCGGGACGAACTCCGCGGTGCGCGGGGGACGATCCGGACCCTGGTTGACGGCCTTGGCGTGGGGCAGGGCCAGGTACGGGAACGAAGGACGGAAGTCCTTGTCGTTGCGGTCGACGTAGTCGCCGCGAGCCAGAGGAGCGACGGGACCGGTGATGACCGCGCCCTCCACCACCTGCAGGGCGATGTCGATGACGTCGTCACCGAGGCGACGACCGTTCGGGAACCCGTCGGTCTGACCGGCCAGGAGGCCGAGCCGGTTCGGCGTCGCCGACGGCGGCACCGCCATGTTCAGACGCAGCTGCTCGGACGGGCGAACCGTGGCCGGCGCGTTGGCGTTGATGTTCTGACCGTTCAGGTCGACATCGAGGTTCGGGTTGTTCGTGCAGGTCGGGCTGACCCCGATGTTGGCCTGGCTGATGCCTTGGAGGAAGATCTCCTCGAGGTCGCAGCGCGGCGTGTCGGGCGTCGGGATGCCGTAGATCGCTTCCACCAGCGGCGGGAGGATCGGGTTCGACACCGCGGCCACCGCTGCGGGGACGTCGGCGTCGTTCTCCGGGGCCAGCCCGTTGAAGGCGTCCTTCAGGCTCAGCGGGAGCACGACCTCGTTCACCAGCGGGTTGCCGAGCCTCGACACCTGCTGGAACGTGGAGCTGGGATCCCCCGTGCCGTTGGCCGCTCGGGCGCTGCGACGGTCGGTGGTCGACCAGATGCCGATCACCGGGTTGGCGGTGGAGTCACCACTTCCCGCGAGAGCGTCCTTGGGCAGCTGGAGGGCGACGCTGTTCACGTTGTAGCCGGCCAGGGTGTCCGTCCCCACCTCGGAGAGGTCCCCGCCGTAGAGCAGGTCGAAGACGCGCAGGTCGAGGAAGAACGGGTCGTCGGCCTGACCCGCGTAGGTCTGGCCGCCGCCGGGCACCGGGTAGGTCGCCTGGGTGACCAGTGGCGCATAGTCGGTGACCGATGCCGGACCGACGAGCGAGGGCGCGGCGATCGCGTCGTCGAGCAGGAGCGTCTGGGTCCCGGCGCCGTCGGTGACGGTCAGGTCGTAGGTCTGGTACACGTTCAGGTCGGGATCGTCGATCGACGTGATCGGACCGGTGTTGTACAGGAACTGGCCAGGGTCACGGGTGACCGTCGTGAACGTCCACGTGTAGGTGAGATCGGGCATGGCGTCGCCGTTGTTGTCGATCTTGATGTTGTAGCGAGTGTCCTCGGCCCACGTGTAGAAGTTCGGGCCGCCGTTGGGCTCCTCGAACGGGAGCCAGTTGGCGATCAGGGAAACGGTGTCGGGGGCGTCGGGGCTGACGAACGCATAGACGTCGGTGTTGTCGGCGCGGGGATCGCCCGCGATCAGTGGGGCTTCACGATGGCTCGAGGCCGACGTGGGGGAGGGTCCGGCCAGGGCCGCGACACCGGCCACCAGCGCCAACGCAGTGCCGATGCCGACGAGCGCGCTTCGTTCCCTTTCCGGGTGAAAGGGATGACTTCACGACAGGCAATTTCACGCAAACCTCCGGATGTGGCCGCTCACCACGCCCCTGACAGACTCCAGGATGCGCAGACGAGGACGGTGAAGACCGTCCTGGCGGAACGTAAGAGGGCCGCGAGGTGTAAGCAATGTCACAGGGGGAAGATCCCCCTTACATCTTCTTTACACGCTCGAGCGGGCGCGTATTTCTAGTGAATAGCTGGTCCAGACGGTGGCGGCGTCAGACTTCCAGCGGGCCGTCGAGGAGATCGGTCACGACCGCGGCGATCTCGCTGCGCTCGCTCCTCGTCAGGTTCACGTGGCCGAAGATGGGGTGGCCCCGGAGCGCCTCGATCACCGAGACCACCCCGTCGTGACGACCGACGCGGAGGTTGTCGCGCTGGGCGACGTCGTGGGTGAGCACGACCCGGCTGCCCTGCCCGAGGCGACTGAGTGCGGTCAACAGCACCGGACGCTCCAGGTTCTGGGCCTCGTCGATGATGACGAAGCTGTCATTGAGGCTGCGGCCCCGGATGTGGGTGAGGGGCAGGACCTCGAGCAACCCGCGGGCGAGGACCTCGTCGATGATCTCGGGACCGGTGATCGCCTCCAGGCCGTCCAGCACGGCGGCCATCCACGGGCTCATCTTCTCGAACTCCGAGCCGGGGAGGTAACCGAGGTCCTGACCACCGACGGCGTACAGGGGCCGGAAGACCAGCACCCGCTTCTGGCTGCGCTGTTCGAGAACCGACTCCAGGCCGGCGGCCAGCGCCAGGACGCTCTTGCCGGTGCCCGCCGGCCCGCCGAGCGACACGATCCCGATCGATTCGTCGGCTAACAGGTCGATGGCGATCCGTTGCTCGGCTGACCGGCCCCGCACGTCGAACAGGTGCCCGTCACGGCGAACCAGGTGCAGTGCCTTGTCGGCGTGGACCCGGGCCAGCCCGGACTGGGAACCGGCGTGGAGCACGACACCGGTGTGGCACGGCAGGTCGCGCGCCCTGTCGTCCTCGATGCTGCCCAGGTCGAAGAGGTCGTCGATGGTGGCGCTGTCGACGTCGAGCTCGACCATCCCCGTCCAGCTCGTGTCGCGAGCGAGCTCGTTGCGGTACTCCTCGGCGTCGAGGCCGACGATGGAGGCCTTCAGCCGTAGGGGGAGGTCCTTGGTGACCACCGTGACGTCGTTGCCCTCGGCGGCCAGGTTGCGGGCCACGGCGAGGATGCGGTGGTCGTTGGTGTCGCCGGTGAGCGACGGCGGCAGGGCGCCGAGGTCCTGGTGGTTGATCTCCACCCTGAGGGTGCCCCCGACGTCGTTGACCGGCATCGGCGAGGTCAGCCCGCCGTGTTGGATCCGGTAGTCCTCGAGGAGGCGCAGCGTCTGGCGGGCCGACCACCCGAGCTCGGGATGGTTGCGCTTCGACTCGAGCTCGAGCAGCACGACCACGGGCAGAACGACAGCGTGCTCGTCGAAGCGCACCATCGCCCGCGGATCGGCCAGGAGCACCGATGTGTCGAGCACGTAGATCCTCTGCTGGCCCCTGGCCATCACCGGGCCTCCCGATCGGAGAGCACGGTGGTTCGGCTGCTGGGGCGCGGCGAGAGAGGACGCATCTTGGTCACGGGTCTCCAAGGGGCTCGGGCACCTCGAGGAAGACCACGGTGTCAGCGCCGACCGACCGGCGACTGGTCCACTCCTGGGAGCGAACCGGGGACGTGCTCAGGTGCGTGGTGAGGCATGCCCCCTCATGGAACACCCGCGGCCGGGTGCACGGGTGGATGGGGGCCGAGATGTCACCTCGCGTTCATCCATGACCCACCCCCACCCTCGACCTCGACCTGGGGCGCGAGGTCGCGGTCGTTCTCAGATGATGATGCGGAGGGGGATGCCCCGCTCGTCTCGGGTGCCGTCGCCGAGCACGACGGCGGTGCCGTCGCGCCAGCGCCGGGCGGTCCATGCGTTGACGGCGGCGTCGAGCACGTCGTCGGGGGCAGCACCGCGATGGCGCTCGTCGAGCAGACCGTCGGGGTCGTCGAGCCAGGTCGTCAGGAGCTGGCGGCGCTGTGCGCGACCCTCGGCGGTGCGCTTCGACGTGTCGAGGGGCCGACCGGCCAGCGTGGCGAAACCGGACTCGGGGTGGGCCTCGATCACCCGGTCGTACAAGTCGGGGGTGAGGGCGCCGTCGAGCTCGATGATCTTGGGGAAGAGGTTGAAACCCTGGATGGAGATGCCCCGGCCGTCGAGGGCGCGTCCCTTTCGCACCGCGTCGGCGTGGTCGGTCGCCTGGAGCAGCGGTCGGGGTGGTGTGGGGAACACCGTGGACCGCCGGGGACCGAGCCGTTGGCGAGCCTCGTCGTCGGCCCGTCTCGGCCCCGAGGGTGGCAGGCCCATCGGCATGTCCACGGCGAGGACGTCGAGACGCCCGGCCCGCACCTCGTCCAGCACCGGGGCGATGGCTTCCACGACCTCGACCGCGATCAGGCGGGGTCGAGGACGTCCGGCGCCGTCGCTCACCCGGACGACGACCCAGCCGGAGCGGCAACCGTCGACCCCGGCCGAGAGCGGGGACCGCGACGAGGTCACCGGTGCACCCCGGTGGGGAGGGGTCCCGGGCGACTCCGGCGGGTGTGGTCGGGCCCGGCGGCGCCCCTAGAGGTCGGCAAGGAGGTGGAAGGCCTCACCCGCGGTGACGCCGGCGCAACCACCGATGGCTGCCGCTCGCGACTCGATCTTCTGCCGGAAGGCAGCGACCTGGGTGCCGTCGTCGCCCGGGTCGATGCCGTGGGTCGTGCGGTACTGGCTGCGGTGGGCGAGCAGGGCGGCGATCTTGGCGTCGAGGTGGCCGGAGACGTCCTCCACGTGGTCGAGCTCCTGGGCCTCGAAGAGCAGGACGCTGCCCGGTCGGTGGGGCTCGACGTCGTGGTGGCGGAAGAAGTGGGGGTCGCGGGCGGCGACGATCCCGTCGAGGGCCAGCCACCCGGCGTTGCGGTGGTCGGGGTGGAGGCGGTACCGCTTCCACGGGTCGTGGGCCAGGATCACGTCGGGGGTGAGGGACCGGATCCAGTAGGCGACCTGGTCGCGGACGTGGAGGGTGGGCTGGAGCTCGCCGTCGGTGTGGCCGAGCATCACGACCTTGCCCGTCGAGCCCAGGGCCCGGGCGGCCTCCATCTGTTCGCCCCGACGCTGCTCGGCCAGGGCCTCGGTGTCGGCGTTGGCGTCCCAGGTGCCGCGGGAGCCGTCGGTGAGCACGAGGTGGTTGATCACGCAACCCGCGGCGGCCCACTTGGCCAGCGTGGCCCCGCAGCGGAACTCGGCGTCGTCGGGGTGGGCCACGATGGCGAGCGCTCGGGCCGGCACCGGGAGGTCGACCGACGTGATGCGCCCGTCGGGGATCTCCCCCACGGGCAGGGGGCTGGGGGTCGGCTCGTTCGCCGTCATGGACACGTGCTCCAGTCGGGGGCGAGGAGGTCGGCGGGCAGATCGACGTCCCAACCGAGTCGGGGTTCGCGCACCACCCGCAGGTCGAGGCCGAGTCGGTGGGCCTCGGCCCGGTGGCGTGCGAAGGAGCCCGGCCCGTAGGCGAACACGAAGCCGCTCGTGGCGGGGACGGCGGCGACGTTGGTGCCGTCGTCGTGGCGGTCGGGGACGAGCGTGACGCCGCTGCCGTCGCCGACCCAGGTGAGGTCGAGGGCGTGGGGCAGGTCGGCGTGGGCCACGATCACCCGATCGATCTCCCGGGCGGCGAGGTCGGCCACGCCTTCGTTCACCGCGCCGTTGAGGCCCCGCCCCGGCTTCCAGAGCACCGACGCCCCGACCGACTGGGCCCAGGTCGCCACGTCCTCGTCGTCGCAGACGATCCACAGGGGGAGGGGGGAGGCGGCCTTGGCCACCGCGGTGGCCATGGAACGAGCCAGCTCCAGGCGCTCCGCCGGACCGAGTGCCTCCGCGAGCCGGCCCTTGGCATCCCGGAACGCCTTCACCGGGACGAGGACGGCGACGCTCGCGGCCAGCTCGGACACGTCGGCGAGTGTAGGTGTCGACTGGGAGGCCGACCTACGGGCCGGTGATGGCCATGGCGCGTCGTACTGTGCGGGCCATGGGTGCAACGGGGCGGCTCGCAGTCGTCGGGGCCGGGAGCTGGGGCACGACCATCGCCCACGTCGCCTCTCAGCGCGGCCCGGTGCGGCTGTGGGCCCGCGATCCCGCTCTGGCCCGCACGATCGAGGACGACCATGTCAACCCTCGCTACCTGCCCGGTGCCCAGCTCGATCCCGCCGTCGACGCGTCGAGCGATCTCGGCCACGTGCTCGACGGCGCCGACGCCGTGTTGGTGGCCGTGCCGGCCGTAGCCTTCCGGGCGACCGTGGCGCTGGTGCTCGCCCACCTTCCCGTCGGCGTGCCGGTGGTGAGCCTGACCAAGGGCCTCGAGGTCGGCACCGACCGCCGTATGACCGAGGTCGTCACCGAGCTCGATCCCGGTCGACCGACGGGCGTGCTCACCGGTCCGAACCTGGCCCGCGAGATCCTGGACGGTCACGCCGCGGCGTCGGTCCTGGCCCTCACCGACCCCGATCTGGGGGTGTTCCTGCGCGATCGGCTGTCCACCGACGCCTTCCGCCTCTACACCAACGACGACGTCGTCGGGTGCGAGCTGGCGGGTGCGTTGAAGAACGTCATCGCCATCGCGGCGGGGATGGCAGTGGGCCTCGGGGCGGGTGACAACGCCCGAGCCGCTCTCATGACCCGCGGGTTGGCCGAGCTGACCCGTCTCGGAACGGCCATGGGCGGGCATCCGCTGACCTTCTCGGGCCTCGCCGGCCTCGGTGACCTGATGGTCACCTGCACCAGCCCGCTGAGCCGGAACCGCTACGTCGGCGAGCAGATCGGTCGCGGTCGGGCCCTGGCCGACGTGCTCCACGAGATGCGTTCGGTGGCCGAGGGCGTGGCCACCGTGCCGGTCGTCGTCGAGCTCGGCCGCCGGTTCGGGGTCGAGCTCCCGATCGCCGCCGAGGTCGATGCCGTGCTGCACCACGGCCGGCGGGTGCACGACGCCGAGCGGGGCCTTCTCGGCCGGCGCCGGCGCGACGAGCGCCACGGCCTCGACTGAGGATCGGGGTACTCGCACTCGTCGATCCCCGGGGTGGGATTCGGGTCCTCCGAAGTAGCGTCTCCGACGATGTCACCGTTCCGTCCCGACGAGCTGCTCCCCTGGTCGCTGCAGCGGCAACTCGACCCGTCGTCGCCCGACGTCGTCCCTGGTGCGGGCGCCGAGGTCAACACCACCCACCGGAACTGGGCCCTGCTCGGGACGGTGGGCGGGCCGGAGCGGGCGGTGATCGACCCTCGGGGTCTCGTCACCCCGTGGACCGACGGGTGGTCGCTCGACTGGTGGGTGGGCGCCGATGACACCTGGCATCTGCCATCACGGTCGGCGGGTGTCCGTCAGCGCCTCGTCGACGCCGCTCCCGTGGTCGAGACGGTGGCCCGGATCCCTGGCGGAGACCTCGTCCACCGGGCGTGGGCGGTGGCCGGGGGCGAGGGCCTGCCGGCGGGTGGCGCCGTGGTCGTCGAGCTGGAGAACGCGTCACCGGTCCCGGTGGCCGTGGCCCTCGCCGTTCGGCCGTCGAACCCGCTCGGACGGGCTCCGGTGGCGACCATCGGGCTGGACGGCCGGGTCGTGCTGGTGGATGGACGACCGGCGCTCTTCCTCCCCAAGGATCCGTCCCGGGTGGCCGTCGGCAGCGCGTCGAGCGGAGACGCCGTGGGCCAGACCATGTCCGGTGCGGCCGCTGACCGCTGGCCCGAGGGGGGTGTCCGGTGCGCCGACGGAGAGGCGTCGGCCGCATTCCTCTTCCCTCTGCCCCACACCGCTCGCCTTCGCGTGCTCGTGCCCCTGGTCGCGCCGAGGCCCGGCAGTCGCAAGCGGGGCGAGGTGGCGGCACCGGTCGATCCGGCCCTGGCGCCCGACACCGACCGGGTCACGGCCGGATGGCAGGCCCAGACCGAGCGGGCGCCGCGGATCGAGCTGCCCGAGCCTCGGCTCGCCGACGCCCTCGACGCAGCCACTCGGTTCGCCCTCCTCCATGCCGCCGGCGACGACGTCGCTGCCTGGCCGTCGGCGGTGGTCGGTGGCCTGGAGACGGCGGAGCTGGCTGTTGCCCTCGACCGTCACGGGTTCCACCGCGAGGCCGAGCGTCTGGTCGTGGGCTTCGCCGACCGCCAGGGCCTCGACGGGTCATTTGCCGGCGAAGCAAATCGAGCCGACGCCGCGGGGGCGTGGTTGCACGCCGTGGCCGAGCACATCCGGCTGTCCGGCGATCCCACCGTGGCCGAGGCCCTGCTCGGCCCCGTGGCCAAGGCCGCCCATCGACTGCAGCGACGCCAGTCCTCCCGTCGGGCCCGCCGGGACGACGCCGGCTGGGGCCTCTTCCCCTCCGGCGCCTCGCCGGCGTGGCTCCCGCCCGGCGGGGGCGCCACCTACCACGATGCCCTCTGGGGGTGGCGGGGCCTGCGTGACGCCGCCTTCACCCTGGAGGTCGCCGGCCAACCCGACGCCGCCGAGGAGGCGCGCCGGGCGGCCGACTCGCTCGGAACGTCCCTCACCGCTGCGTTGGTCGCCGACGCCGCTCGACCGGCCGCCCACCTCTCCGGCGGCCCCGGTGACACCGACGCCCGGGGGAACCTGGGCACCGTCGTCGCCCTGGCCGCCACCGGGTTCGTCCCCGATGCCGACGAGCCCGACGTCGTAGCGCTGCTGGCGGCCTCGGTCGCCCAGGCGGTGGACGCCACGGTCGCAGGCGGCGTGTGGCAGGAGGTCGGCCACGCCGGCCTCAGCCCGAGGCTCACCGCCTGGCTGGGTTGCGCTCGGGCCACGCAGGGCGCGCCGGCGACGATCGAGCAACTCGGCTGGCTGCTCGACCGGGGGGCACCGACCTGGGCCTGGCCGGAGCTCGTCCATCCGCGCAGCGGCGGAGGGTGTGCCGGAGAGGGCCACCACGCCGCGGCCACCGCTGCGTTCCTCCACCTGGTGCGCCGCCTCGTCGTGGACGACAGCGGCCCGGCCCTGGACGTGGTGCCCGCTGTCCCCGATGCGTGGCTGGGCCAGCCCGTGGAGGCTCACGGCCTGGCCACGGCTCACGGACGGTTCTCGTTCGCGGTGCGCTGGCACGGCGAACGCCCGGCCCTGCTCTGGGAGCTCGAGCCGCACTCCGATCCGACCGTGACGGCGGCGGTGGCCGCCGAGGGTCCGTTCGTCGTGCGCGCCGGTGGACTCGACCCGTCGTGGTCGTCGTCGGACATCAGGGGCGAAGCGTTGCTCTCGGCTCCCGCCCGGCCGGCGGTGGACGATGCACCTCGCCCCGAACAGGTGGAGCCGTCGCCGGGCCCGTCGTCCCCGCTCCCGGCCCAGGCCCCGGCGTCGGAATCGATCCGATCCACGCCGACCGAACCCGGAGGGTCGTTCTCGTGACCGCCGGGATCGCCGGGGACAGCGGTGGGGCGTGGGACGACCCCGACGTACTGGCCCGACGCGCCCTCCAGTCGATGATCGGTGTCGACCGGGCCCGGTTCGGGCTCACCGACATCGCCCAGTCGTCGGGCATCGACCCCGAACGACTGCGTGAGTACTGGCGGGCGCTCGGCTTCCCTGATCCGCGTCCGGGCGAGAAGCTGTTCGGCGCCGAGGACGTCGAGATGCTCGCCACCGTGGTCGGCCTCATCAACGACGGCAATCTCGAACCGGAGGCGGCCAAGCAGATCGCCCGGGTCATCGGCTCCTCGCTCGACCGGGTCGCGGCGGCCCAGATCGACGCCTTCCTCCGCACCGCTGCGTTGCAGACCGACGAGGAGGACATGCGTCGGTCGCTCGACCAGATCGCGCTCGATGCCCCGCATCCTGGAGGTCGTCTGGCGTCGCCAGCTGGCGGCGGAGGCCCAACGACGACTGGTTCGCGCCGGTGCCGAGGGGGGTGAGGCCTCGGTGTGCGTGGGCTTCGCCGACCTGGTCGGGTTCACCGCCCAGACCCAACAGCTCGACTCCAGCTCTCTCGCTGGTGTGGTGGACCGCTTCGAGGCGATCGCCTACGACGTGGTGGCCTCCAACGGTGGTCGGGTGGTCAAGACCATCGGCGACGAAGTGATGTTCGTGGCCGACGACGCCGTCATCGGGTGTCGCACCGCGCTCGACCTGGCCCGTCGCTACCGGGAGGACGAAGCGCTCTCGGACGTGCGCGTGGGGATGGCCTTCGGTCCCGTGCTCGAACGCGACGGCGACGTCTACGGCCACACCGTGAACCTGGCCAGTCGCATCGTGAACGTCGCCTACCCGGGTTCGGTGGTCGTCTCCACCGAACTCCACGACGCCGTCAGCGACGACCCCGAGCTGCGGTTCACGTCGCTGCGGAGCCACTACCTGAAGGACATCGGCCGCCTCCCGCTGTGGCGTCTGCGGTTCGCGTCCGATCCGGTCGAGGACCCCTACCCCGAGGCCCGCCGGGCTCGGGCCCTGCAGCAGCGCGACATGCGGTCGGCCGGCGCTCAGGCCGGTCGTGACGAGCTGCGGGAACGCTCCGCCGGTCTGATCGCCGAGCTCATGGCGGGGATCGACGAGCTCCCCGGTCGGCTCCCACTCGTGCTCAGCGGGAACGCACCACCGGAGGTGGTGCAGGCCCTCGTCGAGGAACCCACGTCGGGCGAGATCGAGGCGCTGTCCGAAGCCGTGCTCGAGGCCGAGCTCGACCCCGACGTCAGGCTCGACCTCCTCACCGACCTGGGCGCGTCGGAGCGGCTCCGTGAGTTGCGGGCCGAGGTCGACCAGAAGGCGGCTCAGGCCGACGACGACGCCGAGGAGCAGCTGCGCCGCATCGAGGACGAGGCCAGGCGGGCCATCGATGTGATCGAACGGGAGCACCGCGACCGGGTGGCGGCCGTGATCGCCCGCGCCACCGACGCCTCGAAGCGGGTCGACGAGCAGGCGACCCGTCGGGTGGAGAAGGCCGTGCAGGATGCCGAACGCAAGGCGGACCAGGCCACTCGCGACGCCCGGGCCAAGGCCCGCCGGGCGGCCACCCAACGGGCCCGCATGCGGGGACGGACCTGAGCGCACCCATGACCCGGATCGCCTACGGCACCGACGACGTCACCGCCGCCACCGACGAGTTGAAGGTCCACCTCGAGGCTCGGGGCCACCAGGTCGACGTGGTGGCGGCGGGGCTCGACTGGCCCGACGTCGGGCGGGTGGTCGGCCAGGCCGTGGCCGATGGCCGCGCTGACGTGGGTGTGGTGTGGTGCTGGACAGGCACCGGTGTGGTCATGGCCGCCACCAAGGTCCCCGGCGTGCGGGCGGCGCTGTGCGGCGACGCCGAGACCGCTACCGGTGCCCGTCGGTGGAACGGCGCCAACGTGGTGGGGCTCTCGCTGCGGCTGACCACGCCGGCCGTGGCCCGCGAGATCGTCCACGCCTTCCTGGCCGCCGAGCTCGATGCCGGCGAGCAGATCTACGTCGATCGCCTCGACTGAGCTCAGCCGCGGACGACGGCGGTGGCCAGGGCGGCGACGGCGCCGAGCCGGGCCAGACCCACGATGGTCGGGGTGACGGCATCGGCCATGCGGGCTCCGCCTGCGCCGGATCCACCGATCGACAGCACCGAGCCGGCCGAACCGATGGAGAGCACGGACCCGGTGGATCCGATGGAGAGGATGGAGCCGGCGGAGCCGATGGAGAGCACCGAGCCGGCGGAACCGATCGAGAAAGCCGACGCGAACGAGTACATCGAACCGACCGAGAGGGCGGAGTGATCGGAGTACCAGGAGCGCCACGAGCTGTTCGAGTGGTCGCTCGGGCGCCGCAGCGAGGCCACGGCGTCCGGGAGCTGTTGGCCCAGCTCCCCCGCTCGGGCCCGCAGCCCGGGGAGCTGTTCGGCGATGCCTTCGGTGAGGCCTTCGGCTCGGGCTCGCAGGGCCGGGAACGGCGCGCCGAGATCGTCGACATGGCCGGCCACGTCGGGGAGGTGCACGTCGGGCAGGTGGCTGCGGAGCTCACCGAGCTCGGGAATGGTCGCCGGGATCCTCATGAGGTCACCGTACCCACGGCGCTACGGTCTGAGACGTGACGTCGACCGTGCCCCAGCTCCGTTCGGCGCTGCGCACCAAGTCACCCACCCTCGCCGTCGAACGCGAGCTCTGGGCGGCCGGGAACACCGTCGTCGTGGGCGTGGACGAGGTCGGTCGGGGGGCCTGGGCGGGCCCGCTCATGGTCGGCGCCGCGGTCGTGCCGTCCGATCGGCGGGTCTACAAGATCCGTGATTCGAAGATGCTCACCGAACCCGAACGCGAGGCGATGTTCGATCGCGTCGCCGAGTGGTGCACGGCGTGGGCCGTGGGTCAGGCGTCGCACGAGGAGTGCGATGCGCTGGGCATGTCGGCGGCCCAGAAGCTGGCGGCCCGTCGGGCCATCGACGGTCTCGGCGTGACCCCGGACCGGGTGCTGCTCGACGGCTCCTGGGACTTCGTCGGCGGGGGCATCACCCGCACCATCGTCAAGGGGGACGCGACCTGTCTGTCGATCGCCGCCGCGTCGATCCTGGCCAAGGTGAGTCGCGACCGCATCATGCGGGCCGAGGCCGAGAACTTCCCCGACTTCCACTTCCACGCCAACAAGGGGTATCCCTGCCCGCGGCACAAGCTGGCGCTGGCCGGCATGGGACCGACGTCGATCCATCGGCGGTCGTGGGCCTTCATGGACTCGTTGCCGTGGACGGGCATCCCCCGGACCCCGCCCGTCGGGTCGCAACCCTCGCTGTTCTGACGTTCTGCGCCCGTCCCCGCCCCTCCGCGCAACGTAACGTGGCCCCGCCCGTGGACGGGCAC
Source organism: uncultured Actinomycetes bacterium (assembly GCA_963793025.1). GTDB lineage: Bacteria > Actinomycetota > Acidimicrobiia > Acidimicrobiales > Acidimicrobilacustridaceae > CAWBYL01. The sequence continues at coordinate 559,091 of CAWBYL010000001.1, read as the reverse complement.
ACAGAGGGGGCGACAGATGGCAGAGCAGGGCGAGGGCGGCGGAGGCGGACGACTGGCCGGCAAGGTGGCGATCATCACCGGCGCCGCCCGGGGTCAGGGTCAGGCCGAGGCCGAGCGGTTCGCCGCCGAGGGTGCGCTGGTGGTGGCCGGTGACGTGCTCGACCACGACGGCATCCACCTCGACGTGACCTCGGCGGACAGCTGGGCGGCGGCGGTGGAGGTGGCCGTCGACCGCCACGGTCGGGTCGACGTCCTGGTCAACAACGCCGGCATCCATGCCGCCGCCCCGGTGCAGCACATGCCCGAGGCCGACTTCCGACGGGTGCTCGACGTGAACCTGATGGGCCCGCTCCTCGGCATCCAGGCGGTCGTCCCCCACATGGCGGCGGGGAGCAGCATCATCAACGTCTCGTCGTTGAACGGGCTGGCCGCCCAGGCCCGCACCGCGGCCTACACGGCGTCGAAGTTCGCCCTGCGGGGCCTGACCAAGGCCGCCGCCCTCGACCTCGGCCCGCTCGGGATCCGGGTCAACGCCATCCTGCCGGGTGTCATCCGCACGCCGATGGTCGCGTATGTCGTCGAGGAGCGGGAGGAGCAGCTGGCCGCCGGGCTGCCCCTCGGCCGCATCGGCGAGCCCATGGACGTGGCCGCCGCCGCCGTCTTCCTGGCCAGTGACGACGCCTCCTGGCTCACCGGCATCGATCTGCCCGTCGACGGCGGCCACACCGCCTCGACCCCGAAGCTGTAGTCCGGTGGATCGCCTCGACCTGGTCGACCCCGAGCTCTATCGCGGCGGGGTTCCCCGCGAGTACCTGGCCTGGCTGCGTGACAACGACCCGGTGGCGTGGCACGACGAGGTGGACGGTCCCGGCTACTGGGTCCTGTCGCGCTACGACGACGTGGTCGAGGCCAACCGGGACTGGGAGCTCTACTCCAACTACACGAAGGGATCCTCGATCGAGGAGGCGGCCAGCGAGGCCGAGCTCGAGGTCCGCCGCCGCATCTTCGTGAACCAGGACCCACCAGACCACACCCGGTACCGCAAGCTGGTGAGCCACGCCTTCACCCCCGGTCAGGTCCGGCGGCTGACCCCGCTCATCGAAGCGACCTGCGCCGGACTCGTCGACGAGCTACTCGACGGTCGCCCCCACGACTTCGTGGAGGTGGCCGAGCAGCTGTCGTTCCAGATGGTGGCCACGCTGTTCGGGGTGCCCGAGGACGACTGGCCGTCTCTCCTCGCCATCACGCGCGAGCTGGCCGACTTCCAGGACCCGGAGGTGAACCCGGCCCTGGCTCCTCGTCCCGAGGTCGCCCGCACGATGGCCGAGTACGGCGCGCAGCTGGTGGCGGCGGTGCGGACCGAGCCCGAGGCGCACCGTGGGGTCGTGGTCGACCTCGTCCAGGCCGAGATCGAGGAGGACGGCGAGCGTCATCGCCTGAGCGACCTCGAGCTGGTGGCCTTCTTCCCGGCCGTGCTGGTGGGGGGTCTCAGCACCACGGCCCACTCCATGGTCGAGGCGGTCCACTCGTGGATCGAGGATCCGGCGATCTTCGCCCCCTGGTCGGGGGGCGAGTGCCCGCCGCCGGTGGTGGAGGAGCTGTTGCGCTGGCGGGGGCCGGTGATGTCGTTCCGCCGCACCGCCACCGCCGACCACGTCCGGCACGGCCGAACCATCCGGGCCGGTGACAAGGTCCTGTTGTCGTACGCGGCGGCCAACCGCGACGAGCGGCACTTCGTCGATCCGGATCGCTTCGACCCCGCCCGCACCCCGCTCGACCACGTGGCCTTCGGCGGGGGTGGACCGCACTTCTGCATCGGGGCCCAGCTGGCCCGGCTCGATCTGCGTCTGGTGCTCAGCGAGCTCTTTCGGCGGGTCGGGTCGTTCGAGCCGGCGGGGGAGCCCGTGCGTCTGAGGGCCAACCAGTTCGCAGGGTGGCTGCACTACCCCGTGATCGCCCGCCCGCGAGGCTGACGACCGGTCGTCGGGGTGGGGTGGGTCAGGTCAGGACCGGCGCCACCACGAGCGGCGCGGGGAGGCGAGGGTGGCGCACTGGCACCGGTCTGCCGGGGCCACGTCGCCCAGCACCTGCTCCACGTGGGCACCACAGCCCTTCCACGTCGGTCGTCCGCACTGGTTGCACGTCTGTCGTGAGCACATACCCCCCAGGGTATATCTCCGGATGACGACCGGCAACCCTCCGGAGGTGTCGATCCCGCCATCGGGCCGGCCCGGGCGGTGGGTCGGGTGGTCCGGCCGGGGCTACCCTCGCCGTCATGCCGCGTCGCTCCTGGGTCCTGCTCGCCGCCTTCGTCGCCTGGACGGCGTTCATCTGGATCACCCGGATCAACAACGCCTGGACCTCCTCCACCGAGTCCACGGGCGGCAAGGTCGTGTCCACCGTGCTGGCCGGAGCCCTGCTCGCCCTCGCCGCCGGCGGACTGGTCGTCCTCGTCCGCACCTGGGTGCGGCCGCTCAGCGTCGGTGCCGCCCGTTTCCTCCAGGTCTTCGCCGGCGTCACCGTGGCCGTCTGGGTCGTGCGGGTCGCGCAGATCCTGGTCACGGACAACACCGTCGCCTTCAAGGTCGTCCACGCCTTCCTCGGCGTGATCTCCGTCGCCCTCGCTGCGGCCGTGTGGCGCATGGCGGCACCGATCGCCTCCCGGTCGACGCCGGAGCCCGGCACCGCCGGTGACCGCTCCCTCGCCGGATCCGTGGATGGTGGCGGGCGCTGAGCCCCGGCTAGCATCACGCCGCCATGGGTCAGCCAGTCACCGTCATCGAGAAGCCCTCCGTCCACCCCGGTGTGGTCCGCTTCGAGACCAACCGTGCGCTCACGGGCATGGGTCACGAGATCTACCGATCGCCGGCCGACGTCCACGGCCAGCGCCCGGCCGACATCATCGCCGCCGCCCTCTTCGAACACGGCGGCATCTCGGCGGTGCACGTCAACGCCAACGTGATCACGGTCCACCTCGATCAGGCCGATGCCGTCGCCGGCATCAAGGAGCTCCTCGAGGACGTGTTCATCTACTACCGCGAGGGTGTCGAGGTCGTCATCCCCGAGGGCGTCGGGGACTGATCGGCGCCGGTAGTACTGCCTCCGTCGACGACGTCGGCGGTGAGCGGAGGCAGATGTCGGGCTTCACGCGGTCGATCCGGCTCCGGGTGAGCCGATGACGTCTCCGACCAGAGGCCTGAGGCGCACTCGCCGGTAGCGTCGGATCGACCCGACCCGAGGAGGATCCGTGGCACCGTTCAAGGTGGGCATCCAGCTCCAGCCCCAGCACACGACGATGGCCGAGCTGCGCGAAGCGTGGAAGGCCGCCGATGCCATGGGTGTCGACTCCATCTGGACGTGGGACCACTTCTACCCTCTGTACGGCGAGCCCGACGGGCCCCATTTCGAGGGCTGGGTGACGCTGACGACGATGGCGGCGGACACGAACACGGCGAGCATCGGAATGCTCGTCACCGGCAACACCTATCGGAACCCTGAGCTGCTGGCCGACATGGCCCGCACGCTCGACCACGTCAGCGGGGGTCGGGCCTACCTCGGTATCGGTGCGGGCTGGTTCGAGCGCGACTACGACGAGTACGGCTACGAGTTCGGCACCCCTGGCTCGCGGCTGAAAGAGCTCGGATCGGCGCTGGAGCGCATCAAGGCTCGGCTGGGGGCGCTCAACCCCGCACCCATCGGCCCGCTCCCGATCCTCGTGGGCGGAGGCGGTGAGAAGGTCACCCTGAAGCTGGTGGCCCGCCACTGCGACGCGTGGAACACGTTCGGACCTCCGGAGAACTTCGCCCACAAGTCCAAGGTGCTCGATCAGTGGTGCTCCGAGGTGGGCCGTGACCCCGGGGAGATCGAGCGCACGGTCGGCATCAGCGGTGGCGAGATCGACAACGTCGATGCCTACCTCGAGGCCGGGGCCACCCACCTGATCCTGATGCAGGGCGCGCAGGGCGCGTTCGACCTGTCCGACCTCCAGCGCCTCCTCGACGTCCGGGGCTGACGCCGGGCCCTGATCGCGGGTTGCCTCTGTCGTACGCCTGTTCGATACTGGTGGGGTGGTAGTCCCCGCCGAGCTCCGTCAGGTGGCAGACCGGGCCCGTCCCGTCACCCTCGCCCGCGAGCGCACGCTCCCTCTCCTCGCCCCGCTGCGCCCCCTGCTCCCCGACGAAGCGTTGGCCCGGGGGAGCACGGTGGGGGTGGCGGGCAACGGGGCCACCAGCCTGGCCCTCGCCCTCGTCGCCGGGCCGTCCCAGGCCGGTTCGTGGGTGGCCATGGTGGGCCTTCCCGAGCTGGGTCTCGCCGCCGCCGAGGAAGCGGGCGTCGACCTGCGCCGACTGGCCTTGGTCCCCGACCCGCCCACGGGACAGTGGGCCACCGTGGTGGCTGCCCTCGTGGGCGGCGTCGATCTCATCGTGGTCGACGGTCGGGCCGCGCTCGGCACTGCTGACGGCCGCCGGCTGGCCGCTCGGGTACGGGAGCGGGGTTCGGTGCTGCTCGCCGTCGAGCCCGGATCTCTTCCCCGTCCCTCGCGGTCGAGGGCGTGGCCGAGGGATCTGACCCTCACCGTCACCGCCGGGAGCTGGGAGGGCCTCGGGGACGGCCACGGGCACCTGCGTCGCCGTCGGGTCGAAGTCGAGGCCGACGGCCGTGGCCGTTCGGCCCGGCCCCGCCGTTGTGAGCTCTGGCTGCCCGGCCCCGGAGGCGCCGTCGCTCCCGTGCCAGGGGGCCGGTCGAGCTCCAGCGGATCCGGCGACCGGCAGGAGGAACGCCACGCCCCCGCGGGAACGGTGGTTGCCTTCCGGTCACCCGAACAGGTCGCCGGATGAGTGGGCGTCGGCGTCCTCCACCTCCCTCACGGCCTCCGGAGGCCGTGGTCCGCACCTTGGTGGTCGCCTGTCCCGACTGGCCCGTGGTGTCGGCCGGGGTCGAGCCCGAGGAGCCGGCGGCCGTCCTGTACGCCAACCGCGTCGTCGCCTGCTCGCCGGCAGCTCGCGTCGACGGGGTGGAGGTGGGACAGCGGCGCCGGGAGGCCCAGGGCCGCTGCCCAGGTCTCACCGTGCTCGACGCCGACCCCGCCCGCGACGCCCGGTCCTTCGAAGCGGTGGCGGCGGCCCTGGAGCGCTTCACCCCCCGCATAGAACTGTCCCGGCCCGGTCTGGTGGCCTTCCCCACCCGGGGACCGTCGCGGTACTTCGGTGGTGATCATGCGCTGGCCGCCCTGGTCGAGACGGCCGTCGACGAGGTCCTGGCCGGGTCGGGGTGGCCCGGTGCCGCCGGGGTCGGGGTGGCCGACGGCCCCTTCGCCGCCGTACGGGCCGCGTTGATCGGCACCACCACGGTGGTGGAGGCGGGCTCGACGCCGACCTTCCTCGCTCCGCTCCCCGTGTCGGTGCTCGATCGCCCTGATCTGGTCGACGTCCTGGTCCGCCTGGGAGTGCGTACCCTCGGCGCCTTCGCCGCTCTGGACGCCGGCGACGTGGTGGCCCGTTTCGGAGCCGATGGCCGCGTCGCCCATCGCCTCGCCCTGGGCCTCGACGAACGACCGCCGGCCACGGCGCCGCCCCCTCGCCACCTCGAGGTCGTCGCCGAGATCGACCCGCCGGCCGAGCGGGTCGATGTGGCCGCCTTCGTGGCCAAGGGCATGGCCGACGACCTGCACGCCCGCCTCGACGGTGACGGTCTGGCCTGCACGCGCGTGTGCATCTCGGCCGAGACGGAGCACGGTGAGACGAGCGAGCGGGTGTGGCGCCACGAGGGGGCCCTCAGCGCCGGAGCCCTGGCCGACCGGGTCCGTTGGCAGCTGGACGGGTGGCTCAACGGTTCGGTCGCGGTGCGACCCACCAGCGGGATCACCCGACTCGTCCTCACCCCCGACGAGGTCATTCCCGCCCGGGGTCGTCAACTCGGGTTCTGGGGCGGGGAGACGGCAGCCGACGAGCGGGCCCAACGAGCACTGGCCCGGGTGCAGGGCCTGGTCGGGACCGACGGGGTGAGCGTGCCCGAGGTGCGTGGCGGTCGAGGGCCGGCCGAGCGGGTCACCCGCGTGCCCGCCGCCGCCGTCGACCTGGCCGGCGATCGCCCGCCTGCTCCCGCCGCGGCTGCTCCGTGGCCGGGCCGGGTCCCGCGACCGACCCCGGCGCTCGTGCCCCCCGGGCCGGCGCCGGTCGTCCTGGCCGGGGTCGACGGGGCTCCCGTGGCGGTCAGCGGCCGGGGCGACCTGAGTGCGGCGCCGGCCACGGTGGCCTTCGGTTCGGGCCGCCCCGTCGCCGTGGTGGCCTGGGCCGGTCCGTGGCTCACCGACGAGCGCTGGTGGGACCCCGACGGCCACCGGCGCCGCGCCCGTATGCAGCTCGAGCTGGTCGATGGTCGGGCGGTGCTGGTCCACGTCGAACGGGGGGAGTGGCAGGTGGAGGGCCTCTACGACTGACGGCCTCTCAAGGTGGACCCGCGGGGTGACGATCTCCTGCTCAGCACATCGCTCGAGATCGGAGAACCCATGAGCGAGAAGACGCTCGTCGCCCGCTTCCAGGAGAAGGTCGGCGACGCCGACACCATCCTCGCCGCCGCCGCCTTCGAACGTCGGGGCCAGGCCGGCGGGTTGACTGCCGGGTCCATGCTCGGCAGCTCGATGGGTGACGTGGTGGGCGGTGAGGTCGGCGACATCGTCGGTGGTTTCGTCGGGGCCGCCGTGGGGATGAAGCGGGGCATGGATGCCGGCGGCTTCGGTGAGCACCAGGAGGGCGCGCTCATGCCGGTGCCGATCTCCACCACCGTCGGCGCCTCGGCGACTCGCATCTACGCCTACACCTACGCCATCAAGGGTGGGCACTTCTGGCCCACCACCCCCGTCTTCGAGTTCGACCGGGCTGACGTGATCGTCGAGGTGCACGCCCGGGCCTCGGTTCACACCTTCGAGGTGAAGCACGTCCCGACCAACACCCGCTACGAGTTCGAAGCCGGTCGGATCAACAGCCACCTGAAGGATCTGATGGCTGTGCTCAACGACGTGGACGCGCCCGCCGCGAGCTGATCAGCCGGCCCGACCCGGTGGTCAGGCCTCGTCCACCACCACGATGCGGTGGTCGAGGATCCGTCCTTCGCTCAGCTCGAGCACGCCCATGGTGTGGCGAGGTTGGCGGCGGCGCTGCACGGCCGAGCCGGGGTTGAACAACAACTGCCCGGGGTCACCCTCGGCGTTCCAGGGCTCGTGGCTGTGGCCGAACACGACCACCGCGGCATCGGGGAACCACCGGCGCATGCGCCCCTCCCGGCCCGCTCGCGCGCCGGTGTCGTGGACCATGGCGACGGGAACCCCCGCCAGGACGACCTCGAGGCGCTCGGGCAGGGTGCCGACCAGCTCGTAGTCGTTGTTGCCGAGCACCGCGTGCAGTGGTCGGTCACCGACCAGGGTCCGCATGGCGGCCAGGCTGGCCGGGTCGAGGACGTCCCCGGCGTGGAGCACGGCATCGGCCCGGTCCAGCTCGTCGAGCACCAGGCGCGGGAGGCGGTCGGACCCGCCGCGCATGTGGGTGTCGGCGAGCACGGCGACCCGCATGCTGGTGGCCGCGCTGGCTCCTGTGGGCATGGCACGATCATGGCCGAGACAGCGGGCCCCGCGAGGGGCACCCGACGGCGCCAGCGCGTCGTCGGGTCCCGCTACATTTCGCACCGGGCCGTGCCGATCACGGAAAGTGGTCGCGTCGGTTGGATGCGTGACCTGACCGAGGAGGGACGTGCCGGACCGAGCGCTGAGACCCGTGCGGATGGTGGCCGTCCTCGTGGCTCTGGTCCTGATCGCCGGCGTCGCCTGGCTGACCGTCCCGCGCAGCGAGGAGGGTGGCGACGCCCTCGCACCGACGTCCGCGGTACCGGCGACGTCATCGGTGCCGATCCCGAGCACGGGGGTTCCCGACACCGCGGGGACCGATCCGGCCGGACCCGTTCCGTCCGCGATCGCGGTAGACGAGCCGCATGTCGCCCCGCCGATCGCCGTCCCGGTCGCCCCGCGGGTCGAAGAGCAGATCGCCGCCGACGGCGAAGCCACGGTGATCGTGCGCCTGGCCGTGCCCGTCACGGGCACCGACGAGGAGAAGGCGGCGGCGGCGGCGGCCACCACCGCCGATCTGCTCGCCCAGCTCCCTGCCGGCAGCTACGGCGACGTCGCCGCCAGCGACACCGTGCCTGTCGCCACCTTCTCGGTGGACGCTGCCGGTCTGGAGGCGCTGCGCCGCTCCGAGCTGGTCGACTCGGTTGCCGCCAACGAGTTCAAGACGGTTTCGTCGGTCAACTCGACGACCACCATCGGCGCCCCGGCGGTGTGGGCTGCCGGTTGGAAGGGGACCGATGCGACGGTCGCCGTCCTCGACTCCGGGGTCCAGGCCGCGCACACCTATCTGTCCTCCGGCGGCGGGTCCAAGGTGATCGCCGAGGCCTGCTTCGGGACCAACGCGCAGGGCTACGTGCCCGCCTGTCCCGGCCAGGTCCTCGCGACCTCGGGGCCCGGCACCGCCGCCCCGTGCCCCACGAGCATCAGCGCCTGCCGGCACGGCACCCACGTGGCCGGCATCGCCGCCGGCGGGACCGGGTCGTCGGGGGTCGTGCCTTCGGGCGTGGCTCCGGGGGCATCGATCATCGCCATCCAGGTCTTCAGCGTTGATGTCGTGCACGGCGTAATCGGAGCCGCTGACACCGACATCACCGACGCCCTGCAGTGGCTCTACGACAACCGGGCCACCTACCCGGGCCTGACTGCGGTCAACCTGAGCCTCGGCGGCACCACCGTCTATCCGGGCAACTGCGACTCGGAACCGGAGAAGCCCTACATCGATCAGCTCCTCGCCGTGGGCATCGCCACCGTCATCGCGTCGGGCAACGACGGGAGCCGGGGCGGCGTCACCGCACCCGGATGCATCTCCACCGCCGTCACCGTGGGCGCCGTCGACGACTCGAGCGGAGCCGTCGCCTCCTACGCCAACGTCGGTCCCCAGGTCGACCTGCTGGCGCCGGGGTCCTCGATCACCTCGTCGATCCCGTCGGCCGCCACGCCCCCCAGCACGATGGGGATCATGAGTGGCACCTCGATGGCCACGCCGGCGGTGACCGGTGCCCTTGCCGTGCTGCGCCAGCGCTACCCGGCCTTCACCATCGGCCAGCTCGTGACCCGGCTGGTGTCCAGTGGCCCGTCGGTCTCGGTGAGCTCCTACGTCTTCCCCAAGATCGATCTGGGCCGAGCCGTGAGCCAGGTGCCCGCCGCACCCGGGTCGGTCTCTGTCAACCCGCGGGTCGGGGCCGCCGCCGTTTCGTGGACAGCTCCGTACGACGGAGGGTTCTCGATCCTGACCTACGCGGTGACGGCCAGCCCTGGCGGAGCGTCCTGTCAGACCTCAGGAGCTCTCACGTGCACCGTGAACGGCCTGACGCCGGGCGTCACCTACAGCTTCGACGTCACCGCCACCAACTCGATCGGTGCGGGCCCGGCGGGCACGGCCAGCGCCACCATCGGGTCGGAGTTCACGCCGGTCACGCCGACTCGGATCCTCCACACCGGCACCGGCATCGGCGGTCCCATGGCCAAGGTGGGCGTCACCCCTCGGTCGCTGTTGGTGGCCGGGGTCAAAGGGGTTCCGGCCAACGCCACCGCGGTGATCGTCAACGTGACCGCGGTGAACCCGACGGTCACCGGCTCCTATCTCACCGTCTACCCCGAGGGTGGAGCGGTGCCGACGGTGTCCAGCCTGAACTTCGTGGCCGGCCGCACGGTGGCCAACCTGGTCACGGTCGGCGTGGGCGCCAACGGTCGGGTCGACTTCGTCGTCCCGTTCGGCAACGCCGACGTCATCGCCGACCTCGTCGGCTACTTCGCGCCCGGTGACGCCACCGGCTTCTCCGGTGTCGACCCCGACCGGGTGCTCGACACCCGCAACGCCATCGGTGCTCCGGATGCCCCGGTCGGGGGCCCCACCCCGTTGGACCTCGCCGTGGCCGGCCAAGGCGACGTCCCCGGCGACGCCGACGCCGTGGTCATGAACGTGACGGTGGTGAACCCCACCGCCAACGGCGGCTACCTCACGGTGTTCCCGACGGGCCAGTCCGTCCCGAACGCGTCCAACATGAACTTCTACGCCGGCGACACCCGGGCCAACCTGGTCACCGTGAAGGTCGGCTCGGGTGGGTCGGTGTCCTTCTCGGTTCCCTACGGCACCAGCGAGATCCTGGCTGACGTCGTCGGCTACTACCGGGCGGGGAGCGGGAGCCGGTTCTTCCCCGTGACCCCGAGGCGCTTCGCCGACACCCGGGTGCCGGGATCGGGTCCCCAGATCGGCGGGCCCACGCCGCTGGCCCTCGGGATCGTCGGCCGCTTCGCCGTCCCCGGTACGGACCCGGTGGCGGTGTCGATGAACGTCACCGCCGTCAACGGGAACGTCGACGGCGGCTACGTGACGGTGTACCCCCAGGCGCCACTACCGATGGTCTCGAGCCTCAACTACAAGGTCAACCAGATCGTGCCCAACCAGGTGACGATGAACCTGAGCGATTCGAGCTCGATGTTCGGATCGGGCACGATCCTGTTGGCCAACCCGATCGGCAAGGTGGACCTGCTGGCCGACGTCGTCGGCTGGTACGGCTGAGCCGCGCGGTCCGTCAGCCGGCGTTGGCTCGCAGGGTGGCCGCATCGAACGACGACAGCGGCTCCTTGATCACCCGGTACCCGATGCCGAGAGGCTTCTGGACGAGGTAGAGGGTGCGGTTGTCCCACGGTCCGATGTCGTCGAACAGCTCGTTGAGCAGCCCCCAGCCGATGACCGTCGAGCCGTCGGCGTAGCGGCGGGTGCTCCCCATGGCGTTCGAATGGTTCCCGGTCGGGTTGAAGTACTGCCACACCACCGTGGCCGTGCCGGCGTTGAGGTCGAGGGCGTACTCGATGCCGCGAGCGGTGCGGTCGGGATGGCCGGACTCGTCGTCGAACATGGACAGGTGGCCGTTGGGGAGCAGGCGAGCGTCGTGTTGGGCATGGGGTCCGCCATAGATGTCGCCGATCGGCGTCAGATCCTTGGTGGTCGGGCTCGTCGGGGCGTTCCCGCCCAGCTTCCAGAGCACGTTGCCGTCGTCGGGCTGGCCCGGATTGCGGCGGATGGCGAACACAGCGTCGAGGTGGCGGGCGGAGACGATCAGGTTTCCCGTCGCCGGATCCACCTCGATCGAGTTGTTGTGGATGAGATCGAGGATCGGGCCGTTCGGCGACGAGTTGTCGATCCCGACGCCTTCGAGCTGGGAGACGGTCTCGGCCGGAGCGATGTGGTCCTCGCTGTGCCAGCTCCAGGCCACGGTGCCGTCGGGGCGGATCTCCTGGATCCAGGAGTCCATCACGTTGGCCGGTGAGGGATAGGCCGGACCGAGGGCGCTGACGTCGACGCCGGCGCGGAAGTGGTACGACTCCATCATCATGTTCCCGTTGGCCATCGGGAGCATCTCGTGGAAGTCGGTGGGTGTGCCCACGGTGCTCCACGTGCGCACGACGGCGCTGTCGAGGGTGCGCTCCTCGAAGGCTCCGAAGGGGTTGACCCCGAAACCGGGCCCGAGGAGCGGGGCCCAGGCGAGGTTGCCGTTGGGTAGGCGCTTGAAGTCGAGGATCTTGGTGTCGGCCTTGTGGTACCAGACCGCGGCGCCGTGGTCGTCGAGGATGACGGCGTAGGCGGGTGAACCGATGGGAGCGGCGACCCCGGTTGTCATCATGTACCAGCCGGGCGTCGGGTCATCGAGGCGGTGAACCTCGAGGGCCGGGAAGTCGTGAGGCAGGCAGCGCACGAAGTACTGCTCGCTCTGGCCGCCGAGGGTGGTGGCGGTGATGGTGATCAGCTGGTCCTCGACCGCGCTGACGACGCCGGCGCCGTTGGCTCCGGAGACCGTCGCCGTGCCCTGCGGGACGGGCGTCGCCGTGACGGTCAGGTTGTTGGTGCCCTCCGCGCAGGGCACGCCGTAGTCGTGTCCGTCAGGGGTGAAGGCCGGGTTGAGCCCTCCCGTGACGTTCAGCGCTCGCAGCGGACCGCTGGCCCCCAGGGAGCCGGTGACGTCCACGACGAGTTGGGTCGTGTTCGAGGCGTAGACGCAGATCAGCCCGTTGGCTCCCACTGGGATCGTGGCCAGGTTGGCCACGTCCTCACCGGCGAGGAAGTTGAGCGACGAGGTGGCCGGGAGCGGGCCGCCACAGGGGTAGAGGGTGACGTAGCCGTCGCCCGAGGCGTTGGTGGCCACGATGTCGAGGGCGGCGGTGGCACCCACCGGAACCGTGCCGGCCACCGACGGATCGAACGACTTGGTCTGGCCGGCCTGGATGGGCCCGGACCAACCGCCGATTCCCGACCGCGAGTCGACGACGCGGGTCCCGACGATCGGGGTCATGCGGGTGCCGTCGGTGGTCAGCGAGAACCACCCGGACACGTCGACGATGAGGTCGATGGTGGCCGACGTGTAGATGCACAGGGCTCCGCCCCCGAGGCCCACGAGGGCTTGGCTCGCCCGGGTCGCGCCGGCCTGGTAGTTGCCGTTCGAGGTGGCCGGAAGGGGCGTGCCGCACGGGTAGGCGGTGACCCAGCCCGGAGACGAGGTGTTGGTGGCGGTGATGTTGACCGACACCGCCTGGGCGTCGGCGGGGACACCGTTCAGGCCGGCAAGGGGGATCCGCATGGCAGCCCCACCGGTGAGGGGGCCGGCGCCGCCGTCGGGCCGGGGTCCGAAGCGGGTGTCGAGGGCACGGGACGGCGTGGCGTGGTCGAACCCGATGCCGCCGGGGCCGAACCATCCCGTCACGTCCACCACGAGCTGGGTGGTGATCGACGTGTAGAGGCAGATCCGCCGACCGGCCTGGAGCGGCACGACCACCGCGTTGGGCACGGCGTCACCGGTTCGGCTGTTGAGGTTGGAGGCGACCGGTCGGGGCTGGTCGCACGGGTAGACCGTGACGTACCCCACGCCGACGGCCCCGACGGCGACCACGTCGAGGGCGGCGGACGAGGCCTGCTGGGGAACCACGCCGACGAGGTCGACGACCGCGGTGCAGCCTGCGCCCACCGCGCCGATCGTGAGGCGGGTGTCGAGGACACGTGTGGGATCGATGGCGTGGAACCCGCCGTTGGTCGTCTCCACGGGAGGTGAGGTCGGGATGGTCGGACTGCAGACCGCTTCGGGCTGGTGGAGCGTCTCTGCCGAGGCGGCGACAGGCATCATGCTGAGCAGGCAGACGCCGGCCACGAGGACGCACAACGTCGTGATCGTGCGGGCCCGAGCCCCCGGGCCCTCCTGATGCCGGGCTCTGGTACCGCCGGCCAGGACGAGACGAGCTCCGAATGGGTCGCGCATGCGTGTTCCCCGCCTTGTGTTCACGGATGGGTCGTATCGCGCCGACATGCGGCCGCGGTTCTCCCGAGTCGGCGGGAAGTATGGCACGAACACCCCGTTCCGCCCATGGGAACGCGGCCTCGAGGAGCGCTGGAGTCAGCCCTTCTTCGGGCGAGCTCGAGGTGTGATGGGGGTGGCCAGCTGAACCGTCATCGCCAGTAGCCGATGAGGTCGAGGATGACGTTGGCGCCGGGGGCGATGGTGACGGCGACCTTGCCGGCGGTGAGGCCAGTCGTTGTGGTGGTGGCGATGACCGTGTTGGCGGCGGTCCAGTTGATGACGGAGGTGGCTGGTGGGGTCGCAAGTGCGTCGGGGTAGAGCTGGCCGTAGGCGGCGGGGTTGGCCACGGTGTTGGTGACGGCCATGGTGACCATCGCCGCGCTGGCGTCGACCGGGAGGCCGGAGGAGTTGGCGGTGAGATCGATGCCGTGGCGGGTACCGGAGATCGGCCCGGTACCGGCGCCGGGCTTCCCCGAGCCCGGGCGTGTGTCGTAGACGCGGACCGGCGTGGGCAAAGCGGTGAAGGCGCCCGCCGTGGTCGCTCCGGCCAGGCGCACCCACGTGCCCGGATTCCCCGAGGCGGTGCACACCCAGAGGTCGTCGTTCTCGTCGAAGGCGACCTCACCCCGTCGGTGGTCGAAGTCGCTGGTCCGGGGCGCCGGGGTGTCTGGATCGTTGGCGTTCAACGGGCCGAGAAGAAGCGAGGCGGCCTGGCCCCAGGCGAATGTCCCGATCCCGTCGGGGGAGAAGCCACCGAGGCCGATCGCTCCGCTCCCGCCGTGGCCACCCACCCCGAAGAGACCACCGTTCACTCCCTCCGAATGTGCCGATTCCCAGCGGTCCGGATGCCCACGCCCGGACGCCCCACCCATCGGCTACGACGTTCACGCCGATGTCCGAACCCGTGCCGTCGACGTCGACGGCGGCGAAGGCATCAGTCGCCGTCACCGCTATCGATGCGGCGGGGCCGATGTTCGTGACCCTCCAGACCTCGCCCCGGTACCGGTGTTGGCGACGCCCTCACACGCAGTGCTGGCGTCGTTCCGAGTCGAAGCTGCCGCTGGCCGCCGCAGCAGGACTGGCGGAGGCGAGGGAGGCGGCGGCGCCGCCGAGCACGGCACCGACGGCGACCGTCCCGGCCCGGGATAGGAGGCGTCGTCGATCCACCAGAGCGACGGGCGCCTGCTCGAGGGCCTCGTCGTGCGCCGTGAGGGCGGTCGGCGCTGATCCGGCTCCGTCCCGAGCCGGGGTGTGGCTCCGTGGTGAGGAAAGGGGCCGAGGCTCGGCTCGGCGGTCGAGCCGGTTCACGTGGGTCTCGCAGCTCGTCGATGCGGTCGAGGGCGGCGGCGAGGGCGGTTTGGAGCTCGTCGATGCGGTCCACGGGGTCTCCTTCGGCGGGTGTGGTCATCGCCAGTAGCCGATGAGGTCGAGGATGACGTTGGCGCCGGGGGCGATGGTGACGGCGACCTTGCCGTTGGTGAGCCCGGTGGTGGTCGTGGTGGCGATGACGGTGTTGGCGGCAGTCCAGTTGATGACAGAGGTGGCCGGCGGGGTCGCCAGTGCGTCGGGGTAGATCTGGCCGTAGGCGGCGGGGTTCGCTTGGGTGTTGGTGACTGTCATGGTGACCATGGCGGCGCTGGCGTCGGTGGGTAGGCCGGAGGAGTTGGCGGTGAGGTCGATGCCGTGGCGGGTACCCGAGATCGGACCGGTCCCCGCGCCGGGCTTCCCGGAACCCGGTCGGTTGTCGTACACCCGCACCGGCGTGGACAAAGCGGTGAACGCGCCCGCCGTGTTCGCACCGGCCAGGCGCACCCACGTGCCCGGCGTTCCGTCGGCGACACACACCCACAGCGACTCGTCGTCGTCGAAGTAGATCTCCCCGGCGACGTGAGCGTCGTCACGACCGCGCGGTGGGACCATGATCGGCGCAGTCCCTCCACTCCTCTCACGCAGCGCGAGCTGCGCGTCGGTGCCGAGGGCCAGGACACCGACGCCGTCCATCGCGTAGCCGGCAGCGCCGTAGGCCCCGTCCTCGCCCTGGCCGGCCACACCGGCATAGCCACCAATGGATCGTCCGGCCGTACCGTTGCCGTTCGCCGCCGCAGACTCGCCGTAGATGCCGAAATCCCTGCCCTCGCTGTAGATGCCGATGCTGACGCCAGCGGCGTCGACGGCGACTGCGGCGATGCCTTCTTGTTGGGTGATGGCTACCGCCGGTGCGACCGAGGTGGAGGAGATCTCCAGCACCCGTCCGCCGGTGCTCGACGCCTTGATCGTGGATGAGTTGGTCGAGGCGGCTTCGATGGCGACGCCGCCCGTGCCGGTGATCTTGATGGCACTACCGGCACTCGATGTGGCCTGGATCGCCGGCCCGAACGAGGAGTTGGTTGCGGTGAGGGCGGGGGTGGCGTCCGACGAGTCGAAGCTCCCGGTGGCAGCAGCGGCCGGCCCGGCGGCGGCGATGGTGGCGGCAACGCCACCGAGCGCGGCGCCGACTGCCGCGGCGCCGCCTCGGCTGAGCAGGCGGCGCCGGTCTACGACCGCTGGTGCACCGTCGTCTGCTGGACGGTGCGCTTCGTCCTGAATCGCTGATGGCGCCCGTGCCGTCTCGGGCTCGGTCGTCGGCCGCAGGGCCTGCATCTCACGTTCGAGGTCCGCGAGGCGAGTGGTGAGTGTCCGCATCTCGGCGAGAAGCGTCTCGGAATCCACGGGCTCTCCTTCATTGAGTCGGGCCGTCATCGCCAGTAGCCGATGAGGTCGAGGATGACGTTGGCGCCGGGGGCGATGGTGACGGCGACCTTTCCGGCGGTGAGTCCGGCGGTGGTTGTGGTGGCGATGACGTCGTTGGCCTGGGTCCAGTTGATGACGGAGGTGGCGGGGGGTGTGGTGAGGGCGTCGGGGTAGATCTGGCCGTAGGCGGCGGGGTTGGCTTGGGTGTTGGTGACGGTCATGGTGACCATGGCCGCGGTGGCGTCGGCGGGGAGCCCGGAGGCGTTGGCGGTGAGGTCGATCCCGTGGCGCGTGCCCGAGATCGGACCGGTGCCCGAGCCGGGATGGGTTGAGCCTGAACGCGTGTCGTAGAGGCGTACCGGCGTCGGCAACGCGCTGAACATCCCGGCGCCGCCTGGTCCGGCGATGCGAACCCAGGTGCCGGGGGTTCCGTCGGCGACACACAGCCAGAGATCGTTGAACTTGTCGGCGTAGACCTCCCGAGCGAAGAACGCTCGATTGGCGGTACGGGGGGCGATCTTGTCGAGACCTCCGAAGCTGATGTGCGAGCCGGTGGTGGCGTCCACCGCCAGCGCCGGCCCTGTGTCGCTGTGGGCGGCAACCCCGACCGCACCGTTCTCGCCGTAGCCGAGCACGCCGTAGCCCCGCGCCACCTCGCCCAGCACCCCGATTCCGCCACCGGCCAGCACGGACTCGACCCCTGTCGAGAACCCGTTCAGATCAGGGTTGGAGTTGTAGACGCGTACAGCCCTGCCCGGCCCCGTCATGGTCGCGAGGATCACGCTCTTACCGGTTGAAGTGGCTGCGATCGCAGCTCCGTCATTGGGTACTCCGATGTTCGCTGTCGTCGTACTGGTGGCTGTCAAGGCTGCGGTGGTCGTGTCGGTGTCGAAGCTCGCAGTCGCCGCCGCTGCCGGTCCGGCGGTGGCGATGGTGGCGGCGACGCCACCGAGGGCGGCACCCACCGCAGCGGCTCCGCCTCGGCTGAGCAGCCGGCGCCGGTCGACGAGAGCGGGGCTCGGCTCGGTCGGCGTGGCCACCTCGGCGGGTGGGGGAGCCGGTACCACCGCGACCCGTTCCGATGGTTGTGGCGGTGGCCCTGATCCGGCGGTCAGCTGCTCCACCAGTGCTTCGAGCTGGGCTACGCGTGCCTCGAGGGCCTCGGTCGGGTCGGTCGCCATGTCATCCTCCGCCTTGTTGTCGAGGGCGGTCCGGCGCCGCCCGACGGCAGCTGACCGTAGCGTCGTGGCCCCGTCGGTAACCGGTCATCCGTCCCGATCCCGCTGCTAGCACGGAATCGAACACCTGTTTGTGATGGTGTACGGGTGTTCGTACACTCGGGCGCCATGGGCTGGATGAACCCACCGGTGACGTGGCCGGAGCTGAACCGGGCCCTCACCGACCGCACGCCCAACCCGGGCCGGGGCGATCCCTTCCCGTACCCCGGTGACGGCGGCGACAGCCCGGCCTGGTCCCGCAAGCGCACGCCCTATGAGGCCCCGGCCCTCGTGCGGCGCAAGGGCTCGGTGCCCTACGCCGAGCTGCACTGCCACTCCAACTTCAGCTTCCTCGACGGTGCCTGCTCACCCGAGGTGCTGGTCGAGGAGGCCGCCCGCCTGGGTCTCGAGGCGCTGGCCGTCACGGACCACGACGGCTTCTACGGGGTGGTCCGCTTCTCCGAAGCAGCTCGGGAGATCGGCCTGCCCACCATCTTCGGATCAGAGGTCACGCTGGGTCGCACCGCCGTCCCGGTGGGGGAGCCCGACCCGGGAGCGGGCACCGACGAGTCCCACCTCGTCATCATCGCCCGCGATCCGCGCGGCTACGCCCTGTTGGCCCGGGCCCTGAGCGAAGCCCAGCTGCGAGGGGAGAAGGGGGCGCCCCGGAGCGTCCTGCACGAACTGGCCGCCATCGGGGGCACGGCCGCCCCTGCGGCCGACCAGGGGCACTGGTTGGTGCTCACCGGTTGTCGCAAAGGGGCGGTGCCGGCCGCCCTCGAGGCCGCCGGTCCCGCCGCCGCCACCACCGAGCTCAGCCGCCTGACCGACGTCTTCGGGCGCGATCACGTCGCCGTCGAGCTGTGGGACCACGGCCACCCGCTCGACTCGGCCCGCAACGACGCCCTCGCCCAGGTCGCCCTCCGGGCCGGCATCGACCCGCTGGCCACCACCAACGCCCATTACGCCGCGCCCGCCCAACGGCCGTTGGCCACCGCCCTGGCCGCGGTGCGCTCCCGCCGCAGCCTCGACGAGCTCGACGGCTGGCTCCCCGCCGCCGCCGGCGCCCACCTGCGGTCGGGGGCCGAGCAGGCCCGACGCTTCGCCCGCTACCCCGGCGTGGTCGAGCGGGCGGCCGAGCTGGGTCGGGCCTGCGCCTTCGACCTGGCCCTCGTCGCCCCCGAGTTGCCGCCCTACCCGTGCCCCGATGGCCTCGACGAGATGGGTTTCCTCCGTCTCCTCGCCGAGGAGGGCGCCGAACGCCGCTACGGCCGTCGGTCCTCGCCCCGTTCAGCCAAGGCCTGGATCCAGATCGACCACGAGCTCGAGGTGATCGCCCAGCTCAACTTCCCCGGCTACTTCCTCATCGTCTGGGACATCGTCGAGTTCTGTCGCAAGGAGGACATCTACTGCCAGGGGCGGGGGTCGGCGGCCAACTCGGCGGTGTGCTTCGCCCTCGGCATCACCAAGGCCGACGCCGTGCAGCTGGGACTGCTCTTCGAGCGGTTCCTCTCCCCCGAGCGCGACGGCCCCCCGGACATCGACATCGACATCGAGTCGGGCCGCCGCGAGGAGGTCATCCAGTACGTCTACGAGCGCTACGGCCGCCACTACGCGGCCCAGGTCGCCAACGTCATCACCTACCGGGCCCGCTCGGCGGTGCGGGACATGGCCAAGGCCCTCGGCTACGCCCAGGGCCAGGCCGACGCCTGGGGCAAGCAGGTCGACGGTTGGAGCCCGGTGGCCACCACCGCCACCGAGCAGCGCGCCGATGACCAGGCGGGACCGGCGGGGGAGCAGATCCCCGACTCGGTGCTCGCCCTGGCGGCCCAGGTCGAGCACGCCCCCCGCCACCTCGGTATCCACTCCGGTGGGATGGTCTTGTGCGACCGACCCGTCATCGAGGTGTGCCCGGTGGAGTGGGCCCGGATGCAGGACCGAACCGTGCTCCAGTGGGACAAGGACGACTGCGCCGCCGCCGGGCTGGTGAAGTTCGATCTGCTCGGCCTCGGGATGCTCACCGCCCTGCACGGCGCCGTCGACTTCGTGGCGGCCGCCCACGGCCTGTCGATCGACCTGGCCGACATCCCCCAGGACGACGCCGTCTACGACATGTTGTGCGCCGCCGACTCCATCGGTGTGTTCCAGGTGGAGAGCCGGGCCCAGATGGCCACGCTGCCCCGCCTGCGGCCCCGGGTCTTCTACGACCTGGTCGTGGAGGTCGCCCTGATCCGTCCCGGTCCCATCCAGGGTGGTTCGGTGCACCCCTACATCCGGCGCCGCAACGGCAAGGAGCCGGTCACCTATCTGCACCCCCTGCTCGAGTCGTCGTTGGCCAAGACCCTCGGCGTGCCCCTGTTCCAGGAACAGCTGATGCAGATGGCCATCGACGTCGCCGGGTTCACCCCTGGCGAGGCCGACCAGCTCCGTCAGGCCATGGGGTCCAAACGCAGCCGGGAACGCATGGAACGGCTCCGTCACCGCCTCTACGAGGGAATGGCCGAGCGGGGGATCGCCGGGGAGGTGGCCGACCGGATCTACGACAAGCTGGCCGCCTTCGCCAACTTCGGCTTCCCCGAGAGCCACTCGGTGTCGTTCGCCTACCTCGTCTATGCCAGCTCGTACCTCAAGCGGTACTTCCCGGCGGCGTTCTGCGCAGGGCTCCTCGACGCCCAGCCGATGGGCTTCTACTCGCCTCACTCCCTGGTGGCCGACGCCCGCCGCCACGGGGTGGTGGTGCGCACCCCCGACATCAACGCCTCTGCCGCCGGCGCCAGCCTCGAGTGGGTCGAAGGCGTCCCTGTCCTCTCCCCACCCGTCGGTGGCTCGTTCGGCGACCCCGGAGGGGCCCCGAACGAGCCAGCAAAGCCGCCGACCGCCATCGGTGGCTCACTTGGCGCCCCCGGAGGGGCGCCAAGTGAGCCACCGAGAGTGGGTGGGGGGTACCCGGTGGACGGGGCCGAGATCGCCCAGCCGGCTCTGCGGTTGGGGCTGGCCTCGGTGCGCACCCTGGGCGACGATCTGGCCGACGCCATCGTGGCCGAGCGCACCGCCCACGGTCCCTACGCCTCGATGGAGGACCTGGCCCGGCGGGTCAAGGTCGAGCGGGCCACCCTCGAGGCCCTCGCCACCGCCGGTGCCTTCGCCACCATGGCCGACGCCAGCGGCCGACCGCTCGACCGTCGTCGGGCCCTGTGGGCGGCCGGGGCGGTGGCCCAGGGCGGGGCCGACAAGCTGGCCGGAATGGTCACCGGGGTCGAGGCACCGCAGCTGCCCGGCCTCTCCGACCGCGAGACCGCCGGAGCCGACCTGTGGGCCACCGGTGTCGCCCCCGACGGCCACCCCACCCGCTTTGTGCGGGCCCACCTCGACTCTCTCGGGGTGCTCACCGCCCGAGGTCTGGCCACCGCCGAACCGGGAGGGCGGGTGCTCGTCGGGGGAGTGGTCACCCACCGCCAGCGCCCGGCCACCGCGGCGGGAGTCACCTTCATCAACCTGGAGGACGAGACCGGCCTCATCAACGTCATCTGCTCCAAGGGCCTGTGGCAGCGCTACCGCCGGGTCGCCCGCACTTCGGCGGCACTGTTGGTGCGCGGCCGCCTCGAACGGGTCGAAGACGTCACCAACGTCGTGGCCGACAAGCTCGAGCCCCTCCCCCTCGGGCACCGCCCGATGTCACGCGACTTCCGCTGAGCGGCGCCGACCCGCACCGCACCGCTGACACGATGGCCCGGCCTGCCGGGCGGACCTCCTAGTGTTGAACGGTCCTTACCAACGAAGGGGGAGCGCTGTGCTCGTCGCCGCGACCAAAGCCATCTACGACCTGGACGGTCTGAACCTGGGTCTGATGATCCTCCGGGTGGCGGTGGGTGTGATCATGCTGGCCCACGGCATCAACCACATCTTCCGGGGCGGGAAGATCGAGGGCACGGCCGGTTGGTTCGCCTCGCTGGGCATGAAGCCCGGCATCCTGCACGCCTGGCTGGCCAGCATCACCGAGGTCGGGGCCGGCGCCCTGCTCATCCTGGGGCTGCTCACCCCGCTGGCCGCCGCCGGCGTCGTCGGCACGATGGCCGTGGCCCTCATCACCAACCACATCGGCAACGGGTTCTTCATCTTCCGCCCCGGTGAGGGTTGGGAGTACGTGGGCTCGTTGATCATGAGCGGCCTGGCCCTGGGGGCCACCGGTCCCGGTGAGTGGTCCCTCGATCACGCCCTCGACTTCGACTGGGTGTCGGGCATCTCCAGCTTCACCATCACGGTCATCGTCGGGCTGGGCGGAGCCGCGCTGCTCCTCGCCGTGTTCTGGCGGCCCGAGAAGAAGGCGGCCTGACCGGCCGAACCGACTGCGTCCAACCCTGACACGAGATGTCAGGGAGGACCCTGGACGATGGGCACCATGACCACCACCGCACCGGACCACGTCGGGCCCGCACCTCTGCACGGGAAGGTGGCCGTCGTCGCCGGGGCCACCCGAGGCGCCGGGAGGGGTATCGCCACCGCCCTCGGTGAAGCCGGGGCCACTGTCGTGTGCACTGGTCGCAGCTCCCGTGGCCCGGCCGGGCGTTCCGAGTACGACCGCCCCGAGACGATCGAGGAGACCGCCGAGCTCGTGACCGGTCTCGGTGGCATCGGTGTCGCCGAGGTCGTCGACCACCTCGATCCCGACCAGGTTGCCGCCCTCGCCGGTCGACTGTCCGAGACCTACGGTCACATCGACGTCCTGGTCAACGACATCTGGGGCGGCGAGGTGCTCAAGGGCGGACCGCCGCAGTGGAACACCCCCATCTGGGAGCTGGACCTGGCCGACGGGCTCCACCTCGTCCACCTGGCTGTCGACACGCACCTGATCACGTCACACCACCTCCTCCCGCTACTCGTCGCCGAGGAAGGTGGGCTGCTCATCGAGGTCACCGACGGCACGGTGGATCACAACGCGACCGAGTACCGGATCTCGGTCTTCTACGACCTGGCCAAGTCGGCGGTGAACCGCCTGGCCTTCTCCCAGGGCCACGAGCTGGCCCCCCACGGGGCGACCGCGGTGGCGGTGTCGCCGGGGTGGATGCGGTCCGAGATCATGTTGGAGACCTTCGGTGTCACCGAGGAGACGTGGCGCGACGCCGTCGATCCCGACCGCCCGGGCGGCCCCTCGGCCCCGCCCGGGTTCGTCCTGTCCGAGACACCCCGCTTCGTGGGCCGGGGCATCGCGGCCATGGCCGCCGATCCTGATCGGGGGCGGTGGAACCAGCGGTCGGTCGACGCCGGGGAGCTGGCCACCCACTACGCCGTGACCGACGTCGACGGCTCGCAGCCCCAGGTGTGGCGCCACATGGCCGACGAGCGCAACGGGGTCGCCACCGGAGACTTCGAGGACTACCGCTGACCCCGTACCCCAATCCGAAACGATGCGCTTTTCGCGTGCTCTGGCACGCGAGGAGCGCATCGTTTCGGATCGGGATCGGGATCGGGATCGGGATCGGGATCGGGATCGGGATCGGCGGGGCGCCGGGGGGCGGGCCGGCCCGGTCAGGGGACGATGACGGCGCGGCCCTGCAGGGTTCCGCCGACCATCTTGCGGTAGACCTCGGCGGCCTCGGCGATGGGGTACTGCTCGGCATGCACCTCGAAGCCGCCGGAGCGGGCCAAAGCGAAGAGCTCCTGTAGCTCGGTGATGCTGCCCCAGTAGGTGCTCTGCACCGAGCACTCGTATGGGAAGGAGAAGAAGTTGAACGGCAGGGTTCCGCCACCGACGCCGACCACCGTGAAGCGCCCGAGGGGGGCCGCCACCGCGGCGCCGAGGGCCATGGTGTCGTCGTAGCCCACGATGTCGAGCACCAGCTCGGCGCCGCGACCGCCCATGAGCTGGCGGATCTCCTCGGCGGCGTCGGGCCCCGCCACCACGGTGTGGTCGGCGCCGACCTTGGCGGCCACGGCGAGGGCCGACTCCCGCTGGTCGACGGAGATCACCGTCGCCGGCGAGAGCGCCTTGAGGAACTGCACGGCAAGATGGCCCAGTCCACCGGCGCCGATGACGACGGCGTACGAGCCGGGGACCAAGACCGACAGCGACTGCTTGATGGCGTGATAGGGCGTCAGGCCGGCATCGGTCAGCGGCGCGGCGTCGGCGGGCGCCATGTCGCCCAGTGGGACGAGGTACCGCGGGGCCGGAACGAGGAGGTACTCGGCCATGCCGCCGTCGACGCTCAGACCTGGTCCGCTGGCGCTGATGTTGAGGCAGTAGTTCTCCATGCCCTTGCGGCAGTTGATGCACTGGCCGCACCCCCAGGCGCCGTAAACGGCGACCGGCGCACCGACCTCGAGTCCGGGAGTCGGGAGGGTGCCGGGACCGAACGCCTCGATCCAGCCGGCGTTCTCGTGGCCGAGCGTCATCGGAGTCTCGCGCCGGCCCCCGGCCGAGAACTCCATGAGGCTCACGTCGCTGTGGCATGCGCCGGCGCCGCCGATGCGGACCAGCACCTGTCCGGGGCCTGGGTCAGGTTGGGAGACCTCGTTGAGCGCGGTCGTCTGATCGACATCGGCCGATCCACCGATGAGCTGGAACGCCTTCATCTGCCACCCCCGAGAGAGATCCGCACGCCCTGCGCGGCCACGTCTGGTTCTAGCGCAACGACTGGGCGAGCGTGCCGATCGTGTCGGCGATCGCCCTGCGGGCGTCGACGGTCGCCGCCGATGAATCGGTGTCGGCGATCTGTTCGGCCAGCAGCCGCAGCTGGGTGGCGACGGTGTCGCACTCGGAGCGGGTGACGTCGTTGCGGTCGGAGCGGAGGAGCCCGGTGAGCTGCTCGGCCTGCAGGGCCAACGCAGTTGCCGCCTCGTCGGCGTCGAGCCGGCCGGCGAGCACCGCCCGGGCCGTCTCGGTCACGAATCGGACGCGCTCGGCCGGGTGCATGGCGACAGCCTCCCACGGGCTCCGGGGTGGCGCGTCGCGTGGCCGTCAGGCGACCGGGGGCTGGCCCTTGCCGCTCTCGGGGAGCAGCGTCGCGGTGGTGCGGTAGCGGGTGATCCATCCTCTCACCTCGGCGAGGGCCAGCGGGTCCGAGTGCTGGCGGGCTCGCTTGTTGCGAAGCGCGAGCGTCCGGGTCGGGCTGACCAGGGACAGTGCGGCGGTGGCCAGTCGGCGGTAGCCACCCCCGGAGCGGGCCGAATCGAGGGTCGACCGGGCCGCGGCCACCCGTGCCCCGGCCCGAAGCTGGACGTAGCTGAGGTGGTCGAGCCACTCGGCGCGATCGAGGCTCACCCCGAGCTCCTCGGCCCGCTGGCTGTGCTTGGCGACGATGCGGTCGATCTCGTCCTCGAGGTGGCCGGTGTCGAGCGACATTGATCCGTCATGGACCAGGTAGGCGACGTGGGGCCGATCGACCACGGCGAGGGGAGCGAGCTCGGACAGCCGGATCCACATGTCCCAGTCGGTGTCGGCGTTGAGGTCCGGATCGAAGCCGTTCAACTGTTCAACCAGATCGGTCGAGGCGATCACGCTCGACGCGCCACCGGGGATCACGTTCATCCTGAGCAGACGAGCGGTGAGCCCCACCGGATCTGGTACCGCCATTTCGTAGATGGGTTCGAGAGCGGGGTCGACGGCGACGGCGCCACTGCAGGACCAACCCGTGTCGGCGTCGGCCATCGCCGTCAACTGGTCGGCCACCTTGGTGGGCGCCCAGAGGTCGTCGTCGTCACAGAACCCGACCCACGGCGTGCTCACCTCGCTCAGCCCGAGGTTGCGGACCATCGACACGCGGTCGGAATGCTCACGGCGCAACACGGTGAGCCGTGACCCGACCAGATCGACGATGTCGGCGAGTGAGTCCGCAACAGGTTCCGGACTGGCGTCGTCGACCACGATCACCGACACGTCGGCACCCTGCTGGTCGAGGATGCTGCAGACGGTCCGACGGAGCAGGACAGGCCGGGAACGGGTGGGGACGACCACCGTGACTGCGTCGTTCATTGCTGACTCCGATGGTGCCCGCCGGGCAGATGAGGGATGGGGGGGTCCGCGATACCGCTTCGACCACGGAGAGTGAGGATACCGTCTCGATGAGCCGACCGTGGGGCGACGACGGGCATCGTCTCCACCCGCCCTGCGTAGGCTCCTGCGGTGGACGAGGTCTCGACGTGATCGCCGTACGTGTCCTTGCCTTCGCAGTGGGGCTCTTCCTCCTGCAGGCCGTGCTCCGGTCAGCCATCCGCACGGTGGTCGTCCCCCGCGGGGAGCAGGTCCTGATCACCCGTGTGCTGTTCCTCTGCATGCGGGCCGTCTACTCGCCCCTCGCCGAGCGCCACCACGACGCCGAGCGCCGCCACGCGGTGCTGTCCCGCTACGCGCCGATGGCCCTGGTGACCCTGGCGTTGGTGTGGGCCCTCGGGATCATCGCCGCCTTCACGCCGATGCTGTGGGCGGTGTCCGATCTCGACATCCGCAACGCACTTCGCCTGTCGGGCTCGTCGATCACCACCCTCGGCTTCGCCCCGGCACCGAACACGGCGACGACAGTGCTCGTGGTCGGCGAAGCCCTCCTCGGCCTGGGTGTGGTGGCGCTGTTGATCACCTACCTGCCGACGATCTACGGGAGCTTCTCGCGACGGGAGACGGAGGTGTTGAAGCTCGAGGTCCGGGCCGGATCACCCCCGTCCCCGGCGACGTTCATCATGCGCCTGCACGCCATCGACTGGACGTCGCGCCTGGGCACCATCTGGGAGGGGTGGGAGACCTGGTTCGAGGAGCTGGAGGAGAGCCACACCTCCCAGCCCTCCCTGGCCCTCTTCCGGTCCAAGCGGGCCACCAGCTCGTGGATCACGACGGCCGGAAGTGTCCTCGACACCATCGCCCTCGCCCACTCCGCCCTCGACCTCCCGCGTGAGCCCCAGGCCCCCCTCACCCTCCGGGCCGGCTTTCTCGCCCTGCGATCTATCGCGAGCTACTACGGATTGCGCACCCCGGAGGATCCGAGACCGAACGATCCGATCTCGATCTCCCGAGCCGACTTCGACGAGCTCGTCGAGGAGCTCGAGCTCGCCGGCGTGCCGGTGCGGGTCGACCGGGAGCAGGCGTGGCGGGACTACGCCGGCTGGCGGGTGAACTACGACGAAGCCCTCCTCGGGTTGTGCGCCCTGGTCGGTGCCCCGGAGGCGAGGTGGTCGAGCGACCGGAGTGCTCGCTTCCACCGCCCCCTTCTCCGCACCGGGATGAAGTGGCGGGTCGACCTCCTGGACGCACCCGACTCCTGGTGAGGCCCGTCTAGCCGGGCTTCCCCTTGCCGCCTTCCTTGCCTTGCTCACCGCCCTTGCCCTTGCCCGGTGGCTCGGCAGTGGCGGTGGTGGTCGTGGAGGCGGTGGTGGTCGTGGGGGCGGTGGTGGTCGTGGGGGCGGTGGTGGTCGTGGGGGCCGGGGTGGTCGACGCCGCGACCGTGGTCGGGGACACGACCGTGCTGGTGGGGTCGGGCCTGTTGTCCACGACGTCGAGGTCGTCGCTGGTGGCCGCCGGTCCTCGGGCGGCGAGAGCTGCGATCCCGGCCAGGGCCAGCAACGCGACGGCGGCCGCAGCGAGGAGCAGGACTGCTCGCCGCCCGGTGCGCTTGGGATCGTCCTCGTGCGCGGAGTCGGGGAACAACGGGATCACCAGCGTGGGGTCAGGCCGTAGTGGCTCGGTCGGAGCGGCGTCGCCCGCCGTGCCGGGCCAGGTCGTGGCCCATCCGTCGTCGTCGCCGCTCAGACGGCTTCGCACGACGGCGGCGGTGGGCCGGTCCTCGGGTCGGCGTCCCGTCATGGCCGCGAGGATGGATTGCCACCGCGGGCCCACACCCTCGGGGATCGGAGGGTCAGCGGCCACCCGAGCGGCGGCCGACTCCATGGCCGTTCCGGGGAAGGGCTTGGTCCCGGTGAGGGCCTCGAGGAGGACCAGGCCCAGGCTGTAGATGTCCGAGGACGGTCGGGCGCGCCGTCCTTGGACCTGCTCGGGTGAGAGGTAGGCCGGTGTGCCGATCACCAGACCCGTCGAGGTCAGACCGGCCGCGTGTTCGGACGAGGCGATACCGAAGTCGATGAGACGAGCGGCGCCTCCCGGCTCGGCCAGCAAGATGTTTGCCGGCTTCAGATCACGGTGGACGATCCCGTGGTCGTGAGCGCAGGCCAACGCCGCAGCCATCTCGACACCGACTCGCTGCACCCGCTCGGGCTCGAGGGTGCCTGCGTTGGCCAGAAGGTGGTGGAGCGACTGGCCCGTCACCAACTCGGTGACCACGAACGGGCGGCCCTGGTGCTCGCCGGTGTCGTACACCGACACGATGTTCGGGTGCTGGAGCCGTGCCAGCGAGAGAGCCTCGGCCCGGAGGCGTTCAGCCGTCGCGGCATCGGTCGCGGTCACGACCTTCACCGCCACGGACCGTCCCAGGCGTTCGTCGACCGCCTCGAAGACCTCACCCATCCCACCCCGTCCGATGGTACGAACCGGTCGGTAGCGCCCAGCGATGAGCGCGCTGTCGAAGGGAGACGATCCAGCCATGACAGCTGTACCTACCCCGCGCCGTGGGTGGTCTGTCAATGGCGGTTCGTGGTTGGCGGTAGGTTCCCGACATGACCCGCTTCGATCGCGACACCGCCGTCGTTCCGGTGGGCGACGGCGCCTACCGGGCCCGGATCGACGAGGGCTGGTGGGTCCAGGCCGGCCCCAACGGCGGGTACGTCGGAGCTCTGTTGTTCCGTGCGCTGGAGCACGCCGTGGGCGACGCTGCTCGCACCTGCCGTTCGTTCACGGTGCACTACCTGTCCCGGCCCGACGCCGGCCCCGCCGACATCGAGGTGGCGGTGGAGCGCTCCGGTCGCTCGCTCACGTCGGTCTCCGCTCGGCTCACCCAGGGTGATCGGGCCCTGGCCATCGCCGTCGCCGCCTTCTCCCTCGATCGTCCGGGTCCGGAGTTCTGCGACGTGGTCGCGCCGGAGGTGCCGTCGCCCGAGGACCTGACGGCACAGGTCTTCGATCCGTCCCTCCCTCCGGAGGCGATCCCGGCGCTCGCCTCCCGCTACGAGTACCGCCGGGCCATCGGTCCGCCGCCGTTCAGCGGCGGCACCGAGGCGATCACGGGCGGGTGGCTCCGGCTGACCGAGGGCCAGCCGGTCGACGCCGCCGCCCTGATCGCGTTCACGGATGCCTGGATGCCCGCCCTGTTCGGGCGCATCCGAGGGCGGTGGGGGATAACGACCGTCGACCTCACCGTGCACGTCCGGTCGCTGCCGCGGGAGGGCTACGACGACTGGTGCCTGATCCGATTCCGGTCCTCGGCGAGCGCCGGAGGCTTTTGCGAGGAGGACGGGGAGCTGTGGACGCGCGACGGCCAGCTCCTCGCCCAGTCACGTCAGCTCGCCGCACTGTTGGCCCAGCCCCGACCGTGACCACGGGCGGGCCCTCCGGCGGGTCGGGAGATCAGGCTCGGGTGTAGATCCCGGTCATGGCGGCGGTGGTCACGGCCGTGCTCTCGACGGCCACGATGTCCTCGCGGCTCGAGGTCGGGGAGAGACCCGACGGCTGATCGAGGGCGTACACGGTGAAGTCGTAGGTGTGGGTCCCCGACGGTGGACACGGGCCGGACCAGTCGGGTGACCCGGAGTCGTTCACGATCTCGAGGGCTCCCGCCGGTGAGAGGCCTTCGTCGAAGTTGCTGGTCGTCGGGTCGATCCCGGCCACGACCCAGTGCAGGTAGCCCGCGGCGTCCTGATCGGTGACGACGAGCAGCAGCTCCACCGTGCTCGCCGGTGCACCGTTGATCGTCAGGGGCGGTGAGACGTCGACGCCGTCGCAGGTGTGGCTGACCGGAATCTCACCCCCCGGCGTCCACTCGCTGGACACGATGCTGAGGGCGTCGGGCACCACCGCGAACGTCGTGGTCGTGGACGACCCCTTGCGGGGCGGTGCCGTGGCGCCGGGTGCCGGATCGCGCAAGGTGCGGCCGCTCGTTCCGCATGCTGTCGTCGCCGCGGTGGCAGCCAGGGCGAGGACGAGCAGGGCGCAGCACGCCCGTCGGGGGCGTCGCGTGGACGGGGCGGAGAGGGGTCGGGGCATCGGCGCCGAGGTTAGGTCGGGAGCACGCCGGGTCGGTGCCGCGCCGCCGTCGTCCCGGTAGCTTGCGAGGGATGGCCGACCGCTGCCTCCTCTCCGTACACGCCCACCCCGACGACGAGGCCTCGAAGGGCGCGTCCACGGTTGCTCACTACAAGGCCGACGGCGTGCGCACCGTGCTCGTGACCTGCACCGGTGGTGAGGAGGGGGACGTACTCAACCCGGCCATGGACACGCCGGAGGTGCGCGCCGACCTCCCGGCCGTGCGCATGGCCGAGCTGGCGGCGGCGGCCGACATCATCGGCTACGACGAAGTCGTCCTTCTCGGCTACCGCGACTCGGGCATGCCCGACACCGAGGCCAACGCCCGCCCCGAGGCGTTCGCCAACGCCGACCTCGACGAGGCGGTGGGCCGGTTGGTCGAGATCATCCGGCGCGAGCGAGCCCAGGTGATCCTCACCTACGGCGACGACCAGCAGGGCTACCCCCATCCCGACCACCTGCGGGTGCACGACATCTCGCTGCCGGCGTTCGATCTGGCCGGAGACCCGGCGTTCCGACCGGACCTGGGCGAGGCGTTCACTCCGCTGAAGCTCTACTACGCGGTCTGGTCCCGGGCACGGGTCCAGGCGACCCACGAGAAGTTCCTCGAGCTCGGCCTCGAGTCGCCTTACTCCGACGAGTGGTTCGACCGTCCGTCCCACGACGAGCGCGTCACCACCGCGATCGACATCGCTGACACCTATGACGTCCGGCTCGAAGCGCTGCTCGCCCACGCCACGCAGGTCGATCCCACGTCGGCGTTCTGGTTCGGGCTGCCCCGCGAGGTCGCTCGCACCGTGCATCCCTACGAGGAGTACATCCTGGCCCAGAGCCGGGTGCCCACGGATCTCCCCGAGACCGATCTCTTCGCCGGAATCGGCTAGCACGGCGTGACCGCGGCAACATCGCCCGGGCGGTCGGGCGCGGGGCGCACGATCGTCGGCGTCCTCCTGCTCGCCCTTGCCGGGCTGGCCGTCGCCGGTGCGGTGGCGGCGGCGTGGACCCGCTCTCAGCTGCGCGACGAGGACACCTGGGCGGCGACGAGCAAGGCCCTGGTCGAGGATCCGGCGGTGCGTGACGACGTCTCCCGGGCGATCGCGGTCCAGGTGGTGTCAGCGGCGGGGGTCGAGGACCGCCTGCGCGGAGTGCTGCCCGGTCCACTCGGCCGGTTGGCCGACCCCATCGCCGGGGGCGCGACCGACGTGGTCGACCAGGTGGCCCTCCAGGTCGTCGGCACGCAGGCCTTCGCTGACGTCTGGGAGGCGGCGGTCCGAGCGAGCCACCAGGAGCTGTTGGCCGCCCTCGACGGCAACGGCCGGTTCACGAGCGTGGACAGCGGAGGGATCTCCCTCGACCTGGCTGCCTCGCTGGGGCAGGTCCAGCAGGCCCTCCACGACCGCGGCTTCGACTGGCTCGACGGCATCGACCTGTCCGGCATCGACGTGCAGGTCCAGCTCATCGACGCTCCCGGCCTCGACCGGCTTCGCGCCTTCCTCGATCTGCTCGACGTCGCCGTCATCGCCCTCCCGGTGTTCGCTCTCGTCGCGACCGGTGTCGGCCTGGTGGTGGCCCGAGACCGGGGCCTCGCCCTGGTCGGCGGTGGCGTCGGGCTGGCCCTCGGAGCCGGACTGGTGGCCGGCGCGTCCTCGGTGGGTCGCTCCGAGGGCGTGCGCCGACTCGACGGCGGGATCCTGGGGGCCGCCGCCTCCCGAACCGTGGTCGACCAGGTCACGTCGAGCCTCGACCCCGTCCTGATCCTGGTGGCGCTGTCGGGCATCGTGGTCGTGGCGGTCGGCATCCTGCTCTCCGTCCTCACCCGCCGCTCGTCCCGGTGACCCGACCAAGAGTGCGGTGAGGCTCAGCCGGCCACGCAGCGGTTCTCCATGGTGCCGAGGATCTCGATCGACGTCGTGAGCTGATCGCCGTCGACCAGTCCGATCGGCGGCGTGCGGGCGGCGCCCACGCCGCCCGGCGTGCCCGTGAACACGAGGTCACCGGGCCTCAGGGTGGTGAAGGTCGAGATGTAGCTGACGAGGGTCGGCGGATCGAAGATCAGCTCGCTGGTACGCGCCTGTTGCATCGTGGTGCCTGACACCGCGCAGGTCACGGCCAGGTCGGGTCGCGGACCGAGCTCGTCGACGGTGACGAGGGCGGGGCCGATCGGGGTGGTGCCTTCCCAGGTCTTGCCCTGGAGGAACTCCGAGGTCCGCCTCTGCCAGTCGCGCGCCGACACGTCGTTGCCGACGGTGAAGCCGGCGATGGCCGCCCCGGCCGCGGCCTCGTCGGCGCGCCGTACCGTCCGGCCGACCACGACGACCAGCTCGACCTCCCAGTCGAGCAGCTCGACCTCGGGTGGGATCACGAGGTCGTCGTGGGGCCCGATGAGGGCGTCGGCCCACTTCACGAAGAGGGTCGGGTGGGTGGGCTCGGGGTGACCCATCTCCAGGATGTGGGGTCCGTAGTTCAGACCGACGCACACGATCTTGCCGGGGAGGGGCACGACGGGCATCAGCGCGATGTCGGCGAGCGGTCGCCGTTCGGTGTCGGGTTCGACGACGGCCGACACCAGCTCGTCCACGGGGACACCGGCGTTCTCGGCCGCGACCAGGGCGGCGCCGACGTCGGGCCACGGGAGGAGCACCGCGGACGTTCCCTCGACCTGGGCCGCAATGGTCGGGCCATCGAGCCCTCGCGGTCGACAGGTCACCAGTCGCACGGTGCTCAGCCCTCGAGGGGGCGAGGTTCGACCCGAATGACGACGTGGCGCGACGGCACGTCACGGTCGCCTTGTTCGTACAACTCGACGAGGCCCGGCTCGGTGAGGCCGACGGTGACGGACTGGCCGGCCGAGAGCGTTCCGGTGTCGAGGATGAAGGTGGGAGCGGCTTCGCTGTCCTCCAGAGGGGTGCGGGTGCCGATGATCCGCACCTCGGGTCCGGCCGAGCTGACGTCCACGATGGAGCCCGTCGGCACCCGGGCGGGGTCGGCCGACACGAGGTCGTCCCCCTCGCCCCGGGGTGCGACCTCGACGGTGAGACCGTCGTCGGTGGCCGCGATGGCCAGTCGGGGGGCGAAGTCGACCGAGGCGACCGTGGGCTCCGGGTCGGACTGCGGTTCGCAGCCAGCGGTCGACCCGATCAACACACCGGTCGCGGCGAGGAGCAGAGCCAGGCGGACCGGCGACCGTCGGCGGGCACGCGCTCGATCTCGGAGGGTCACGGACACGGCCACCGATCGAGTCTGACACGGTCGACCACCGACATCGGCGCTTCTCGGCGCCACCGTCCGGCGCCACGACCGTCGGGAACGCGGCGGTAGGGTGCCGCCCTCGGCGCCGGGTCGACGCCGCCGAGGACCAACGAGGAGGCTGAGCCGGGTGGACCGCTGGGGAGCCGAGCGGATCGAGGACCTGGCGGCGTTCGTGGCCGACGCCCTGCCGGACGAGGACCTCACGGCCGACGAGATCCTGACGGCGTGCTACGAGCAGCCCGGCGTCGTTCTCGGTACCACCGAGGGCACCGGCGTCGTGGCCGTCGGTGTCGGCCGTGAGCCCGGCGGTGCGCTGGTCGCCGTCGTGCGCCTGGTGGTCGTCGCCCAGGGTGAACGCCGAGCCACGACGGGGGTGGCCCTGCTCACGGCGGCGGAGACGTGGTCGATCCAACGGGGTGTGGCGCGCGTCCTGCTCGGTGGTGGTCTGCCGTTTTTCCTCTGGCCGGGAGTGGAGCCCGGCGGCCACCTGGAGGCCTGGGCCCTCGCCGCCGGCTTTCAGGCCGTCGGCGACGCAACCGCCCATGAGGTCGATGTGGGCTTCCGATCCGAGCCGCCGGACGACGTCGAGGTGCGGCGCGTCGTCCGCGACGTCGACGTCACCGCCGTGACTCTCGCCGTGGCCGCGGTGGCTCCGGCGGCATCCGACGAGGTCGCCCGGGCCGTCGACCACGGCACGTGCCACGGCGCCTTCGCCCGTCGCCCGGCCAACGATGCCGACGGGCCGGGACCCGACGACGTGCTCGGCGTCGGGTGCCACTCGGTGACCCGTGCCGGATGGGTCGGTCCACTCGGGGTTCGTCCCGAGCAGCGTCGGCGTGGCATCGGCCACGCCCTTCTGGGTCAGATCTGTCGGGACCTGATGATCGCCGAGTTCCCCGCCGCGGTGGTGCCCGACGTCGACGACGTCGGCACCGCGGCCTTCGTCGAGTCCTCGGGTGGGCGCCCGACGACGGTCTTTCGGCGGATGGCCAAGCGGCTCGACCCGCCGACGACGGAGCCGAGCTGAGGGCTCAGGCCCCGGCTCGCTGGAGCTCGCGCAGCTCCCGGTAGCCGACGAGGGTGACTCCGGAACGCTGGAGGACCGCCCGTAGCTGGGCGTCGTGGCCCATCAGGTGCAGATCGTCGACCCGAGCCGCCCAGTCGCTGGTCAGCGCCCGCAACTCGGGCGTGTCGGCCGCCGGGTGCACGTACAGCTCGGTGACACCAGGGGCCAGGTCGAGCACGGCCCGTTCGATGGGCCGCCGGCTCCCGACCCCGCCGACGTAGACGAGGTGGTCGGGGAACACGACTCCTTCCTCGGCCGCCAGCCGTCGGAAGGGGAACCCGATGGCCCGCTCGGTCGACGCCCCCGAGAGGCGCACCGGGAGCCCGAACTCCACCGCCATGTCGAGGTAGACGTCGAAGAACTCGGGGCGGAGCTGGAGCGCACCCATGTGCGAGTCGAGGTGGCTCACGTCGAAACCCCAGAGGATCGCCCGCTCGATCTGAGCCCGGCACTCGCGCCGGGCCTCGTCGAGGTCGGCGTGATCCCAGAGGTCCTCGACAGTGCGGGGAAACCCGCCATCGCCGTCGAGCAGCGAGGGCGCGTGGGTGATGGGGCCCCAGCGGTAGCGCTCGTGCTCGGCGTTGAGGGTGAGGTGGACCCCGACGTCCTCGCCCATGTAGGTGGCCGCCGCCTGGCGGGCCCACGGACACGGCACCATGAGGGTGGCGGTGGTGGCGAGGCCGTCCCGCAGCGACTCGTAGGTGCCGGCGTTGGCCGCGTGGCACAGGCCCAGGTCGTCACAGTTCACGATGACCAACCGGGCGTCGGGTGCGTACCCCAGGCGTTCGGCGAGCGTCGTCACGGCGGGAACGGTACCGCTCGGCGACCGCCGAGTGGCTCACGAGGCCGGGCGCCCCGGTCCTCCGCACGCCTTCCAGAGGCCCAACTCCTCGCGTCGAGCGGCGGAGACGGCATCGCCGAGCTCCCCGGCGTGGGCCACGTTGGGGGAGTACGTGAGCAGGTCGGCGTAGCCCTGTCGGGCCAGGTCCAGGTTCACGAAGAGTCCGTCGTCGACCCGGTAGACGTAGGCCAGCAGCCGGTCGTAGACGTCGCGCTCCTCGACATCGCGCACCAGCCGCACCTGGGTGCCCGGGGGCAGCAGCTCGGCCGTGCGGGCGCTGGCTTCAGCGCCGAAGCACTGGACGGGCTTGCGGGGGTCCTTCGTCTCGGGTGTGTCGATGCCGAGGAGACGCACGCTGAGCTCCTCACCGGTTCCCGCCACGACGATGGTGTCGCCGTCGACGACCTTCACGACCTCGGTGACGTCGGGGATCGGGTGGCGGCGTCGATAGGAGGCGCCGTCGTTGAAGCCCAGGAGGGCGAAGTACATGATCACCACGCCGAAGCCGACCACGGCCAGCAGGGCCAGGGCGGCGACGATGGAGCCGCCGATGAGCACGGATCGCTCGCGACGGGTGAAACGAGGTGGGACGGGCATCTGCGCTCCTGCGGTGCGGCCACGTGGTGGCCGCCGGAGCAGCGAGATGAGCGAACCCTAGCGACCGGGTGCGACGGTCGAAAGAGGCGCGGACCGTCAGAGGCGTTCGACCAGCGTGCCCGTGCCGAGCCCGCCCCCGCAGCACATCGTGACCAGCGCCCGGTCGCCACCGGTGCGCTGGAGCTCGTGCACCGCCTTGGTGAGCAGGATGGTGCCGGTGCCGCCCAGCGGGTGACCGAGGGCGATGGCTCCTCCGTTGGGGTTGACCCGGTCGAGATCGCCGTCGAGCTCGCGACCCCAGGCCAGGACCACCGATGCGAAGGCCTCGTTGATCTCCAGCAGGTCGATGTCGCCCAGGGTGAGGTCGTTGCGGGCCAGGAGATGGCGGGTGGCGTCGATGGGGCCGGTGAGCATGAGCACGGGATCGACCCCGACCAGGCAGGTGTCGACGATGCGGGCGAGCGGGGTGAGACCCAGCTCGGACGCCTTGTCGGCGGTCATCATCAGCACGGCCGAGGCCCCGTCGGAGATCTGGGAGGACGTCCCCGCGGTGTGGATGCCGTCCTCGCCCACCACGGCCTTCAGCCCTCCGAGCACCTCCAGGGACGTCTCTCGCAGGCCCTCGTCGCGCGCCACCGCGTGGGTGGTGCCCGTGGGCTTGCCGTCCTCGCCCAGGTCGGGCGCGTCGACCGGGATGATCTGTGTGCCGAACCGGTCCTCGGCCCAGGCCTGGGCGCCGAGCTGTTGTGATCGCAGGCCGAAGGCGTCGGCGTCGGCGCGGGTGACGCCCCACTTGGCGGCAATGCGTTCGGCGCCCTCGAACTGGCTGGTGTACTCGTAGCGCCCGAAGTAGCTCTTCGGCACCGGGATGCCGAGATCGAGGGGCCGGGCGGCGTTGGAGCCGATGGTGACCTTGCTCATCACCTCGACGCCGCCGGCGACGGCCACGTCGATGACCCCGGAGCTGACGAGGGCGAAGGCGATGTCGGCGGCCTGCTGGCTCGATCCGCACTGGGCGTCGACGGTGGTGGCGGCGACCTCGAGGGGTAGTCCGGCGGCCAGCCAGGCGGTGCGGGTCACGTTGAAGGCCTGCATGCCCACCTGGCTCACGACGCCGCCCACGACCTGGCCCACGATGCCCGGATCGACGCCGGTGCGCTCGAACAGGGCGGTGAAGGGAACCCCCAGCAGATCGGCGGAGTGCATGGTGGACAGGCCGCCGTTGCGACGCCCCACGGGCGTCCGAACGGCATCGACGATCACGACGTCACGCATGTCGCGATCCTAGGCCGGGGCCTGGCGGTGCGGACTGTGGTCAGGCCGCGGTGGTGTGGCTGTGCTGCGGACCGGGCCGGCGGGCCTGGCGGAGGGCGGCACGGGCCTGGGAGATCCCTTCCCGTCCCACCTCCTTGGTGGTGTCGTCGATCCGCCAGGGAGCGCGGTCCTCGTCAGCAGTCGAGGTCTCGCCCCCGGGGAGCAGTCGCATCTGGGCTTCCATGTCCATCATCTTCCCCAGGGGGTACGACAACGACCCTCCGACGACCCGGCCGGAGCGACATTCGTCTCGTCGGGGCCAGGGTTCCACGCGTCCTACCATCGGCGGTCGTGGACGCACGTCAGTGGCTGGGCCTCCAACCGACCCACAACCCCATGCGTTGGTATCTGCCCGTGACCCCGGGGATCTGCAGTGGCCTCGGCACCCTGTTCGGCGGGTGTGGCCTGGGCGCCGCCATCGAGGTGCTCGAGCGGGTCACGAGCCGTCCTGTGGTGTGGGCCTGCGCCCAGTACCTGAACTACACCGAACCCCCGTCGGTGGTCGATCTCGACGTGCACATCGGGGCCTCGGGACGCACCACCACCCAGGCCCGGATCCTGGGTCAGGTCGGCGACTCCGAGATCTTCACCGTCGTCGCCTCGCTCGGTAGTCGTGACCTGTCCGAGAGCGGTCAGTGGGTTCGGCGACCGGACGTACCCCGGCCCGAGGACTGCCCGCCCCGCGAGTACCGCGTCGATACGGGCAGCACGATCGCCAGCCGCCTGGAGTCGCGGACGGCCAGCGAGGAACCCGAGCGAGGCCGCACCGCGATCTGGACCCGGATGCCCGAGCTCCTCGAGATCTCGGCGGCTTCGCTCGCCGTGGTGGGTGACTACGTGCCCATGGGCCTCGGGCTGGCGCTCGGCGGCGACTTCAACGCCAACAGCCTCGACAACACCCTCCGGGTGGCGGAGCTCGTTCCCACCGAATGGGTGCTCGTCGACATCCGCGTCGAGAGCGTGGCCCGAGGGTTCGGCCACGGACACATCTACCTGTGGGCCGAGGACGGCACGCTCATGGGATCGGCCAGTCAGTCGGCGATGATCCGTCCCTGGAACTGGGAGAAACCATGAGCACGACCAGCCGTTACGGCATCACCGTCCCGTTCGGGGACCAACCCCTGCACGCCCAGCGGGCCCAGATCGAGGAGTTGAGCGACCTCGGCTACACCGACACGTGGTCGATGGAGGCCGACGGTACCGATGCCCTCACCCCGCTGGCCCTCACCTCGGTGTGGGCTCCGGAGCTGCGCCTCGGAACCGCGATCGTGCCCGCGTACACCCGCGGACCGGCCCTGATCGCCCAGAGCGCCGGGACGATGGCCCAGGCCGCCCCCGGTCGTTTCGTGCTCGGCCTCGGCGCCTCGTCGAACATCATCGTCGAGCGCTGGAACGACATCCCCTTCGCGGAGCCCTACAAGCGGGTGCGCGACACGCTTCGCTTCCTGCGGGTGGCGCTCACGGGCGAGAAGGTGACCGAGACCTATGACACCTTCGCCGTGCGGGGCTTTCGACTCGGCGCCGGCGCCGTGCCCGAACAGCCCGTACCCATACTGATCGCCGCTCTCCGGGAGGGCATGTTGAACCTGGCCGGCCGGGAGGGCGACGGGGCGATCGTCAACTGGCTCTCGGCCGAGGACGTGTCTCGTGTCGCCCCCATCGTCAAGGCCCACGGGGAGGACAAGGAGATCGTGGCCCGGATCTTCGTGGCGCCGTCGCAGGACACTGACACGGTCCGGACCCAGGCCCGGTTCGCCATCGCGTCCTACGTGAACGTTCCCGTGTACCGGGCCTTCCACGAGTGGATGGGACGGGGCCCGGCCCTGGGAGACGTGTGGGCGGCATGGGAGGCGGGCGACCGCGCCGCGGCGATGGCGGCCATCCCCGACGATGTCGTCGACTCCCTGATCGTGCACGGCTCGCCCGAGGAGTGCCGGGCTCACATCCAGCGCTACGTCGACAACGGCGTGACCACCCCGGCACTGGCCGTCATGCCGCTGGCCGACGTGGACGTGGCCACCGCGGTGCGGGACCTGGCCCCCCGGTAGCGGCCGGTCAGAGCAGTCGCATCTGCTCGGTGCGGGCCGCCCGCTCGGGGAGCGGCTCCCACACCACGCCACCTCGGGGCCCGATCGTGCGCACCTCGACCCGGTTCAGGGGCAGGGCCCGCAGCGCGCCCTTGCCGTCACGTATGCCCAGGCTGCCGTCGCTCTCACGGCGGGCGACCGTGCCGGCCTTCCACCGTTCGGCGTCCTTGCGCCGAAAGCGCACCCGATCACCGATCTCCAGGCCCAGCTCGGCCACCGCCGACGGCGGATAGGGCTCGGGTTCGCTCCGGCGGCGGGACGACGGTCGACGGGCAGGCGGCACCGGTCCGACCTCAGTTCCGACCGCTCGTGGGCGTCGTCACCACGAGCCCTTGCGGGTGAGGGTGTATTCGCCCCCCGAACGACGGGAACCGACCCAGCTGACCCGGGCCACGAGATCGAGGTCGTTGCCGAAGCAGTCCGGTTGTCCGAGCTCGACGATCCCGGCCACGCCGTCGTCACTGATCGCCGAGCCCAGCACCGACCCGTTCTGGCGCAGCACGTCGAGCTGCATGCTCACGCCCACCGGCCCGGTGAGGGTCACGGTCAGCTTGTTGTCGCAGAAGAGGTTGAAGTCGTGCTTCACGGTGAAGGGATACCGGTCGACGGCGTCGTCAGGTACGAGGTTGGCGATGATCGGGTTGTCGAAGCGGGTGCCGTTCAGCGGGTCGGAACGCACCTCACATCCATTGTCAGCCCGTCCGTCGAGGTCGTAGAAGCCCTCGAGGCACCCCTGGCCATCGGTGTTGGCAGAGGGCAGCTGGCCGCACGGCTGGTAGGGCAGGTCGGTGCACGGGGCCGTGGTCGGTGCGGGCACCGTGGTGGCCGCGGACTCGCCGTCGGCCGGCCGGTTGGCCAAGGCGACCGCCGTGGCTCCGACCACCACGGCGGCCAGCGCGGCCACGGCCCCGGCGACGATCCAACGCCTTCGATCACGAGGGGGTGGGGGTGCGGCGCTGATCCGGGTGCCCCCGGGACCGGCCACGACCGGTCCCCGGTCCTGCTCGGCTCCGGCGTCGCGTGCCGCCCGGGCCCCGGCGGCACCGACGGCCGCGCTCGGACGCTTCTGGGGTGAGCGGGCGAGGTGAGGTACGAGCCGACGACGCACGGAGCGGTCGAGGGTGGACGGGAGCGGCGACAACCGGCCTCGTGCTGCTCGCTGCAGGATGACGGCCGGCTCCCCCTGGCCATAGGGAGGGTGTCCGGTGGCGGCGTAGACCAGCGTGGCGGCCAGCGAGAAGACGTCGCTGGCGGCGATCGGTGGTTCCCCGCGGGCCTGTTCGGGGGCCATGAACTCCGGCGTACCGATGACCGCTCCGGTGACGGTGAGCCCTCCGGTGGCGTCCCGGATCGACGCCACGCCGAAGTCGGTGAGGAACGCGGTACCGGCCGCGTCGAACAGCACGTTGGCGGGTTTGATGTCCCGGTGGACGATCCCGTGACGGTGCGCCTCGGCCAGGGCGTCGAAGAGGTGGTCGGCCAGGAGATGGACCTGGCCCGGGGACAGAGGCCCGTGGTGTTGGACCTGCTCGGCGAGGGTGCCCCCGGGGAGGAACGGCAGCACGAGGACGACGTCGTCGTTGTCGTCGACCACGTCCAGCAGGGGCACGATGTTCGGGTGCCGAAGCCGTTCGAGGGCCGTGGCCTCACGACGGATCCGCTGTCGGGCCCGGTGCATCTCGGCCGCGCTGCCGTGCAGGAGCAGGCGCTTGCAGGCCACCGTACGGCCGTCAGCGTCGACCGCGAGATCGACGACGCCCATTCCACCACGCCCGAGACGGCGCTGAACCACGTACTCCACGGTGGGTGGAGCCTAGGGCCATCGCGCCGCGTCTCGGCGGCGCCATGGGTCCGTGACGGTCGGGTGAAATGTCGCCCAAAATGACGCCGCCGAAACCCGCGTGTCACACCTGAGGCCCTACGATGGCCTCACTCGGTGGCTGAATCGGTACTCGTCGTGGAGCTGATCAGCCAGCGGGGCAGGAACCAGCAACGACCCCAGCACGTCTGCGAGCGGCCGGCCCGCCGGCCACGACAGGAGACACCATGACCGAGACCCACGAGCTGGATGCCATCGCCGAGGCCCTCACGATCATCGATCGGGCCCTCGGCGACATGCTCCATCGCGAGCTCGTGAGCACCAACGAGGTCTCCGACCTCCTCCTCGACGTGCGTTCACTGCTGGCGCACGAGGCCGAGCCGGAGCTGGCGCAGAACTGACCCGAGCGGGTTCGCCCGCACGAGTAGCCGCACCAGAGGGACGCAGCCAACGGCTGCGTCCCTCTGTCGTCCAGGCCCGAGAGCCCGACCGCCGTGATCTGACGACGGCTCGGGCATGACCTCAGCGGTCGAGGCTGGTGTGCTTGAACTCGTTGAGCGATGGCCAGCCGACGAGCATGTCGAGGATCCGCTCGATCGACCGGCGGGCGTCGTCGGCGTCGGTGGGAAGATCCATGAGGCGCACGAAGCTGGCCCGTCCGCCGGCCATGAAGGTGGGAACACCCCACACGTCGAGGTCCGTGGCGACGCTGGTGTGCTCGTCACGGACCGTCTCGAGGGGGCGACCGGTGGCCACCTCGGCGAAGACGGCGTCCGCGTCGACGCCCTCGGCATCGAGCAGCGAGCGCAGCACGCTCTCCTCTCGCAGGCGGGCGCCGTCGGCGTGGCGGGCCTCGAACAGGGCCCGGTGCACGACCGGGAAGAGCGCAGGCTCCTTGTCGCGCACCACGACGGCGGCCTGCAGGGCCAGCAGGCCGGTGTCGTCGTCGGGGTGCTCCCAGATCGGGGCCTCGCCCTCCTCCACGTGCACCTGCCCGAGCGAGAACGGAACGAAGGTCACGTCCCAGTCGGCTCCACCCTCGAGGCCGTCGACGATGTGTCGGTGGACGATGCGAGCGAAGGGACAGCGGTAGTCCCAGGTGACGGAGAAGGTGAGGGGGGCCATGTAAGGGGGAACGGGTCCGAGACGGTCACTATTCCGTCGGGGTCAGGAGGGCCTCCTGTACAGCGGCCACGCGATGCGCGCGCGACGGCGCCGAGGGCGAGCCCGATTCCGAGTCCGCCGACGACATCGGACGGATGGTGGATCCTCACGTGGACCCTGCTCGCCGCGACCAGCCCCCCGAGGCCGAAGATCGCCATCTTGGTGGCGGGGCCGGAGCGCTGGGTGAGCAGGACCCCGGCCAGCATCGCGGTGCTGGAGTGCCCGCTCGGGAAGCTCGTGGTGAGCGGTACCCGCATCTTGTGGGGGCGGGGGACCTGGACCACGGGGCGCTCGCGCTTGAACTGGCTCTTGATCACACCGTTGAGCAGTACCGACTCGACGCCGAGAGCAGCGGCCAGGCGCCACGCGGCCCGGGCGTCCTCGTCGGAGCGCAACCCCCTGGCGAAGGCCAGCAGGACCCAGACCAGACCGAAGTCGCCCAGCTCGGTGAGGGCGTACAGGATGCGGTCGGCCGGCTCGGTGCCCCGGAGGTGGTCGAACCAGCCGTCGACCATGTCGTCGAAACGTTGGACCGGCGTCAGCTCGTGAGGCGGCTCGGTCTGGTGCAGGGGGAGATGAAGGTCCGGATGACGGGCGTCGAACGCCTCGAGGGCGGCGTCGATCACTCCCTCCGGGGGGAGGACCTCAGGATCTGGTCCGGGGGTGCTCGGATCGGTGGGGGACGGGTCGGTCACCCGACGGATGGTAGGGGGACGGCGACGGCCATCCCGTCGGTGAGCTCCGCCGTGGCCGTGGATGCCCCCGAAACGAGCGCGTCGGCGGCCGCCCGGGCCCCGGCGGGATCGCCGCCGAACGCCGGACACCAGGTCTGGTAGGCGCACCAGTTGCACAGGCGAGACTGCTTGGGCCGGAAGTCGTCGCGCTCGCAGGCCCGTTCGATCGCCGACCAGATGGCGCGCACCTTGCGCTCGAGCTGGCGGGTCGACTGCTCGCTGGGGACGGTGGTGATGGCAAGGGGCTGGCCCAGATAGAGCAGCTGGACCTTGCTCGGCCGCTTTCCGAAGAGGCGCTCGCACAGGTAGGCGTAGAAGTGCACACCGCCCAGGCGGGACTGCTCGTAGGCCTCGTTGGGGGGCCGGCCCGTCTTGTAGTCGGTGACCACCAGCTCGCCGTCCTCATCGAGCTCGAGACGGTCGATGATGCCCCGGAGGCGCAGCCCGTCGAGCTCCACCTCCATCCGGAGCTCGATGCCGATGGGTCGGATCGTGGTCGGGTCCTCGATCTCGAAGTACCGCCGGACGAGGACGTCGGCGTCGGCCAGCAACTCGGCCGCGGCGTCGTCGTCCAGCGCCAGTTCGACCCACTCCGGGTCGTCGTCGAGAGCGACCCGGGCCTCGCCCAGGCAGGCCAGCGCCGCATCGACGGTGCGGTCCTCGGGCGGCAGGGCCATGAGCCGCTCGAGGGCGGCATGCACGAGCGTGCCCTTCACCGTGGCCACGGTGGGTGGGTCGGGGAGGCGGTCGATGGCCGAGAAGCGGAAGGCGAGGGCGCACTCGGTGAACGACGAGACCTTCGAGGGCGACAGCGACGTCGGCAGATCGAGGGGCATGCCCCGAGGGTACGCCGCCCCTAGGACACCCCGACGGGACCCGAGCCGAACCCGCCGTCCGCCGCGGCGAAGCGCTCGAGGATGGAGGCGGCGACCAGGCGCGGGTCCTCCAGGGGCCCGAAGTGCCCGAGCGTCGGGAAGGACGCGACCGTCCCGTGGGGGAGGGCGTCGGCGACCGGTCGGCCGAAGACGGCGGGGATGGTGGTCTCGTCGCCGAGGGCGATGGTCACCGGGCAGGTCACCTCGTCGAGGTGGGCGAAAGCCTGGTGCGCCGAGCCGTGGGCGTACACGTCGGCCTCGGCTTCGGGCCGGCACTTGAGGGTGACCGATCCGTCGGATCGAGTGGCGAAGCCGTGTTCGACGTAGGCCTTCGAGCGCGGCGGGGTCGAGGGCCGACAGCGGAGGTTTGGCCTGGTAGTTGGCGATCGCCTCGGAGGCGCTGGCGAAGGACGCTCGACGGCGCAGGGCGCCCTGGGCCAAGGGGTTCTCGGGGCGGGGACCCACGGCCTGCTCGGGTGGCATCACCACCGGCTCGTACAGGTACAGCGCCCGGAAGGTCCCGGGTCGCCGCTGCTCGGCGAGCAGGAGCGCGGCGCCACCCTTCGAATGGCCCACCCCGAACGGGCGGTCGAGGGCCAGGCCGTCGACCACTGCGAGCA
Organism: uncultured Actinomycetes bacterium; assembly: GCA_963793025.1. Taxonomy (GTDB): domain Bacteria; phylum Actinomycetota; class Acidimicrobiia; order Acidimicrobiales; family Acidimicrobilacustridaceae; genus CAWBYL01. Next base: position 515,256 of record CAWBYL010000001.1, on the reverse strand, counting down.
CGTCGTCGGCGAAGCCGTCCCAGTCGAGGGCCCGGGCGACCGGCATGGTCGAGTCGCCGTGGCCCCGCAGGTCGACCGACCATCGGCGGAACCCGTCGAGATGGCGGGCCAGGGGCTCCCACACGAGTCCGTGAAACCCGGTCGCATGGGACAAGAGGACGTCGACGCCGGACCCTCCGAGGTCGTGGACCTCGAGCTCGACGCCGTCGGTTGAGCCGACTCGCATCCCACCATCCTGCCGCTACGGTGCCCGGATGTCCCCCGACGAACGCCCGGCCGGTCCCGACCCGGAGGCCGACGAGGCCGCGGTGTTGGCCGCCAACCGTGCGTTCTACGAGGCCTTCGAGGCCCGGGACATCGACGCCATGTCCGACCTCTGGGCCCACGACGACCGGGTCGTGTGCGTCCATCCGGGCTGGACGCAGCTGCGGGGATGGGGTTCGGTCGCCGCCAGCTGGGCCGCGCTGTTCGGGGGACCCCAGCACCTCCAGTTCATCGTGACCGACGAGCACGTCGTGCTCGCCGGCGACGTGGCCTGGGTGAGCTGTGACGAGAACCTGCTCGCCGGCGACGGCAGCGCGGCCATCGCCAGCCTGAACGTCTTCGCCCGGGACGACGACGGGACCTGGCGCATGCTGGTGCACCACGGCGCGCCGGTCATGAGCGGCCCTGGCGACGGGGACTGACGCCCGGCCTACTGGCGAGGCTCAGCCGCAGACGATGGCGATGTCGTTCGGCGTGAGGGGGCGGGTCTGGGCCTCGACGTGGGTTCGACCGTCGGGCGTGACGACGGCGAGGACCAGTGCGCCGGTCACCCGTCCGTCGGCGTCGGGCCGGGCGAGACGAAGGCCCGCGTCGGCGTAGGCCGCTTCGACGGTCGCCTGGGTCGCACCCGCGCTGAACGGCCTTCGGTCCCAGTCCTGGGCGGCGGCGACCTCGGCGACCTCGGATTCCTCGTCGTCGAGCTCCCGGGCGGTCTCGTCGCCGGGCAACCTCCGATCGTTCCCGGTGCGCACTGCCCGGTCGTTGGGGAGCACGTAGACCTCGCGGCGGGGGAGCACGTCGAGGCAGCGACCGATGGCCACCGCGTTGTGCTCGTCGTCGAGGGAGGCGATCACCGCGGTGCCGATGGTCTCGAGCAGGGTGGGGAACCGTTCGCTGACGGCCGGGATGGTGGCGAGCGACCACGGGTGCGTGGCCTCGGCCAGCCGGTACTGGCCGCTGGCCAGCACGAGCACGTCGACCCCAGCCTCGGACAGGGCGTCGGCGAAATCCAGCAACCAGGGTTGATCGCCCACCAACAGCACCCCTCGGGGCTCGGGCTGGGCCACCCCGAGGCGGCGGGCCAGGGGCGAGCACGTCAAGCCGTACACCAGGCAGGTGCCCACGATGACGAGGAACACGATGGCCTCGATCCGGCCGTCGTCGTGCCCGCTCTGGTCGAGCTGGAGGGCGAACAGCGACGAGGTGGCGGCGGCGACGATGCCTCGGGGAGCGAGGGCGCCGATGAACCACCGGTCGGGACGGGGCAGCCGACAACCGATCGTGCACACCCAGCCGACCACCGGCCGCACCACCACCACGAGGAACACGACCAGCACGAGGCCGGGCCGGACGATCCCACGGAAGTCGTCGGGTGCGACCCGTGCCGCGAGGACCACGAACAAGCCGCCGAGCACGATGACGCCGATGTCGTGGCCGAAGCTGGTGATCCTCCGCACCTGGACCCAGGGCTGGTTGGCCAGGGCGATCCCGAGGACCGTGGTCGCGAAGAGGCCGGCCTCCTCGAAGAAGAACTCGGCCGACACGTAGCAGCCGATGGCGACCATGAACGTGACCGCCAGCTCGAGGTCGTCGGGGATGGCGAAGGCGCGCAGGGCGAGGACGAGCAATCCGGCGGCGATGAGCCCGGCGGCGATGCCGGTGAGCACGGTGAGCACCAGCTCGACGCCGGGGTACTCGCCCCCCGTGACCACCTTCAGGGCGATGAGGGCCAATGTGGCGCCGACCGGATCGATGACGATCCCCTCCCAGCGCAGGATCGTGGACGTCGGTTGGTGGGGGCGGGCGAGGCGCAGCAGGGGGCCGACGACGGTCGGGCCGCTCACCACCAGCAGGGCACCGAGGAGCACGGCCAGATCGAGGGGGAGGTCGAACAGGGGTTGGGCCACCAACGCGACGGTTCCCCAGGTGATGAGGACTCCGAGGCCCACCAGCTGCACGACCGGTCGGCGGCCCTGCTCTCGCAGCTCGGCCACGTCGAGCCCGAGCCCGCCCTCGAACAACAGCAGCGACACGGCCATGGAGACGACGGGGAACAGCGCATTGCCGAAGATCTCGTCGGGGTCGACGATGCCGAGGCCGGGCCCGACCACGAGGCCCGAGGCGAGGAGCAGGAGGATCGCCGGGACCCGCACGCGCAGAGCGAGCCACTGCATGCCCACCCCGAGGACGACGATGGTTCCCAGGCCCACCATGATCTGGTCGCTCATACCCGCGGCGACGGTACTCGGCGGCGGTCGAGGTCTCGGGAAAGCTGTCACCACCGAGCCATGGGATGAGGCAGGATCTTGGGGAGCACCGGTCCCGCCGGTCCGGTGCGGACGACTCGCGGGAGATGCCGTTCAGTGACTGCCACCCCCACCACCACGGAAGCCTTCGCGCCCGGTGCGATCGCCGCTCGTGCCGTCGACGCCAGCAAGATCTACGGCAAGGGCGACACCGAGGTGCGGGCTCTCGACGGTGTCACCGTCGACTTCGAGGCCCACGCCTACACCGCCATCATGGGCCCGTCGGGTTCGGGCAAGTCCACGCTCATGCAGTGCGTCGCCGGTCTCGACACCCTCACGTCGGGCCAGGTGTTCGTCGGTGATTCCGACCTGAGCCGCCTGAGCGAGAAGCAGCTCACCATGCTCCGTCGGGACAAGATCGGGTTCGTGTTCCAGGCGTTCAACCTGGTGCCCACCCTCACCGCCGAGGAGAACATCACCCTCCCGATGGCGCTGGCCGGCCGCAAGCCCGACCAGGCCTGGCTCGACCAGGTGGTCACCACGGTGGGTCTGAGAGATCGTCTCCACCACCGCCCGAGTGAGCTCTCCGGCGGTCAGCAGCAGCGAGTGGCCGTCGCCCGGGCACTGGCCAGCCGGCCCGACATCATCTTCGGCGACGAACCCACCGGCAACCTCGACAGCCGGGCCGGCGCCGAGATCCTGGCCTTCCTCCGCGACGCCGTGAAGGAATTGGGCCAGACGGTCGTGATGGTCACCCACGACCCGGTGGCCGCGAGCTACTCCGACCGGGTGCTGTTCCTCGCCGACGGCAAGATCGTCGACCAGATGGAGGAGCCCACCGCCGATCGGGTGCTCGACCGCATCAAGCAGTTCGGTCGCTGAGGGGGCTCCGTGCTCAACGTCACCCTCAAGGGCCTCATGGCCCACAAGATCAGGCTGGCCACGACGGCCATCGCCGTGCTCATCGGTGTGGCCTTCATGTCCGGGACGCTCGTGCTGACCGCCACGATCGGTGCGACCTTCGACGGGCTCTACGCCGACATCAACGCCGGGACCGACGTCGTGGTGCGCAGTGCCGAGTCGGTCAACGCCGGCCAGGGCATCGGTGACTCCCGAGCGGCCATCGACGAGTCGGTCCTCCCCACCGTGCAGGCCGTCGACGGCGTCCGCGTCGCCGAAGGCGGCGTCGGGGGCTACGCCCAGTACGTCGGACGGGACGGGAAGGCGGTGGGCAACCCCAACCGGGGCGCGCCCACGCTCGGCTTCTCGTGGCAGGACGACGACGCTCTCAACCCTCTGAACCTCGCGACCGGTACTGCTCCGCGGGGTCCTGACGAGGTGGTCATGGACAAGGCCACCGCCGACAAGGAGGACTTCTCGGTCGGTGACCGCGTCACCGTGCTCACCCAGGCCGGCTCCAAGCAGTTCACCATCTCCGGGATCGCCCGCTTCGGTGAGGTCGACAGCCCGCTCGGTGCCACCCTCGCGGTGTTCGCTCTACCCACCGCGCAGGAAGAGCTCGGCCTCCCGGGAAAGTTCAGTCAGATCTCGGCGGCCGCCGACGAGGGCGTCAGCCAGTCCGAGCTGGCCGCCCGGGTCCAGGAGGTGCTTCCTCCGGGCCTCGAGGCGGTCACCGGTGAGGACCTCACGAAGGAACAGCAGTCCCAGACGCGCGACGCCCTGGGGTTCTTCAACACGTTCCTGCTCGTGTTCGCCATCATCGCCCTGTTCGTCGGCTCCTTCCTCATCTACAACACCTTCTCGATCATCGTGGCCCAGCGGAGCCGGGAGATGGCGCTGTTGCGAGCCATCGGGGCCCGACGCCGCCAGGTGCTCGGATCGGTGATGATCGAAGCCCTCGTGACCGGGTTGGTGGCTTCTGTCATCGGTGCCGTGGCCGGGCTCGGGGTGGCCCTCGTGTTGAAGGGGCTGTTCTCGGCGTTGGGGATCGACATCCCCGCCAGTGGTCTCACCATCGAGGCCGGCGCCCTGGTCGTGCCGATCATGGTCGGCGTGGTGATCACGCTGGCGTCGGCCTTCTTCCCCGCTCGACGGGCGTCGAAGGTGCCGCCGGTCGCCGCCATGCGCGACGTCCACGTCGACGAGTCGGGCCGCTCGGTGGCCCGCATCGTGGTCGGTGTCCTGGTCCTCGGCCTCGGTCTGCTCCAGCTGTTCATCGGGCTCTTCGCCCAGCCCGACAACGCGTTGGCCGTGGTCGGGGGCGGCGCCGTGTTCACCTTCCTCGGCGTGGCGGTGCTCGGACCGGTGATCGCCGCGCCGGTCGCCAGCATCATCGGGTGGCCGATCCAGAAGCTCCGGGGATCAACCGGTGTGCTCGCCCGGCAGAACGCCATGCGCAACCCGAAGCGCACCTCGGCCACCGCCGCCGCCCTCATGATCGGCGTCGGCCTGGTGTCGTTCATCCTCATCTTCTGGTCCTCGGCGACCGACTCCATCCGGAGCACCGTCGACCAGGGTTTCGTGGGCGACTTCGTCGTCCAGTCCAACGCCGGTCTCCAGGGCGGGCTCCCCCCGGAGTTGGCGACCCAGATCCGGGCGCTACCAGAGTCCGGCACGGTGGCCGTCATCCGGGTCACCCCGGCTGAGGTCGACGGCTCCGGAACGCTCCTCCCGGGCATCGACCCCGCCAACTTCGGGGCCATCGCCAACCTCGACGTCCGAAGCGGATCGCTCGACGACCTCGAGACCGACGGCACCATCGCGGTGTACGACCAGACGGCCAAGGACAAGGGTTGGGTCGTCGGCGACACCGTCCCGGTGTTGTTCCCCGACACCGGATCCCAGGACCTGAAGGTCGTGGCCACCTACCACGACCAGAACGTCCTCCAGGGCGGCAGCTCCTACGTCGTCGGGTTGGCCACCTACGAGCCCAACACCCAGGTCCAGCTGGACGCCTCGGTGTTCGTGAAGCTCGCCCCCGGCGTCTCCGAGGCCGACGGTCGCGCCGCCCTCGAGGAGGTGGCCAAGCCGTACCCGAGCGCCGAGGTGCAGACCAAGGTCGAGTTCGCCGACTCCATCGTCGGCCAGGTGACCAGCCTGCTCCTGCTCGTGATCGTGCTGCTCCTCCTGGCCGTCGTGATCGCCCTCATCGGCATCGCCAACACGTTGGCGTTGTCGATCTTCGAGCGCACGCGGGAGCTCGGCCTGTTGCGGGCCGTGGGCATGACCCGCAGCCAGCTGCGGTCCACCGTGCGCTGGGAGTCGGTGATCATCGCCCTGTTGGGCACGTTCCTCGGCCTGGTGATCGGGCTGTTCTTCGGATGGGCCCTGGTGCGGGCTCTGGCCGACCAGGGCTTCGGCGGGCTCACCATCCCGTACTTCTGGCTGGCCGTGGTGCTGGTCGTCGCCTTCGGGGCCGGTGTGGTGGCCGCCATCTTCCCCGCCCGGCGGGCGTCGCGGCTGAACATCCTCCGAGCCATCTCCAGCGAGTAGGCGGCTCCGGACGCGCATGGTCCCGGGCGCCGAGCGCCCGGGACCATGGTGTTCGGTCGGTGCGGGGCTGACGCCCCGCTGCTCAGCTCTCGAGGATGGCGACGATCTTCTTGATCTCGTCGCCGTTCTGGGTGGGCACGGTGTAGCCGGCCTCGTCTCGGATCTCGGCCAGGTTCTCGGCCACGTCCTCGGCCGTGAGCTTCGGGTTGTAGTAGCCGGGGGTCAGGCCGACGAAGAACCGGGAGATGATTCCGCCGGCGGCGGAGAAGACCTCGCCGTTGACCTCGCACTCCTCCGAGCAGAGGTACGCCACGAGGGGGCTCACCAGGGCCGGGTCGAGGGCGTCGGCGTGCTCGCCGAACATCTCCTCGGTCATTCGGGTGGTGGCGACCGGCGCGATGCAGTTGGACTTGATCCCGTGCTTGCGCCCTTCGATGGCGAGCACGTTGCTGAACCCGACGAGGCCCATCTTTGCCGCGCCGTAGTTGCTCTGGCCGAAGTTGCCGAGGAGTCCGGAGTTCGACGAGGTCGACACGATGCGGCCGTAGCCCTTGTCCCGCATGATGCGGTAGGCGGGTTGGGTGACGTAGAAGGCGCCCAGGAGGTGCACCTGGATCACGGCTTCGACCATGGCCTGGTCGAGGTTGTGGAAGGACTTGTCGCGGAGGATCCCTGCGTTGTTGACGACGATGTCGACCGTGCCGAAGGCATCCATCGCGGTCTGCACGATCGCCTGCCCACCCTCGGGCGTGGCCACCGAGTTCGTGTCGGCCACCGCCTCCGCGCCCAGGTCGAGAAGCTCCTGCACGACCTTCTGGGCCGGGCCCACGTCGCCGCCGTCGCCGTGCACGGATCCACCGAGGTCGTTGACCACGATGCGGGCACCGCGATTGGCGAGCTCGACGGCGTGCTCCCGCCCGAGACCGCCTCCGGCACCGGTGATGATGGCGACCTTGCCGTCGAAGCCGATGTCTGCCATGCGTTGGGATCCTCCTGGACGACGGCTGCGGGCCGCAGCGGTGACCGGTAGAGGGTAGCCAGCAGTACGCCACCGTCCGAAACCCGGTTGGATCTCGCGAATCCCTGCCCGACCTCGGGGTTCGGTAGCGTGGCCGCCCATGGCCCCCAGCATCAGTACCGAGAAGGTCTTCCGGCGCCGACAGAAGGTGGTGGCCGCCGTCGATCTCCCCGGGGTCCCGGTCGGCACGTTCGGCAAGGTCTGGTTCGTGTCCGGGGTGACGTGGATCCGCTACCACGTCGCCTTCGAGAACGGACTCGAGATCTCCAACGTCGACGCCGCGCAGCTCTGCGACCGCAAGGCGTGGCTCGCCCAGCAGGCCGAAGCCGACGCCGCGGTCCAGGCCGAGGCCCGGGCCGAGGAGCGCGAGCGTCGCCGCGAGGAGCTGCTGGCCAATCTGGCCGACGGACCCGCGTCGCACTGACGAAAGGGCCAGCGCCATGAAGCTCGGGATGCAGATCGACTACGCCGGGGGCTTCAAGGAATCCGCCGCCCGGGTCGCCGCCTACGAGAAGGCCGGACTCGACGTGGCCTGGGTGGCCGAGGCCTACGGCTTCGACGGCCCCACGTTCATGGGCTACCTGGCGGCATCGACCGAGACGGTCACGATCGGCGCCGGCATCCTCCCCATCTACACCCGTACCCCGACTCTTCTGGCCATGACCGCGGCCGGGATGGACGCCCTCACCGACGGGCGCTTCATCCTCGGGCTGGGCGCGTCGGGGCCTCAGGTGGTCGAGGGCTTCCACGGTGTCCGCTACGACGCACCGCTCGGGCGTACACGCGAGATCGTCGAGATCTGCCACCAGGTCTGGAAGCGCGAGCGCCTCGAGTACGAGGGGCGCTACTACCAGCTCCCCCTTCCCGCCGATCAGGGCACCGGGCTGGGCAAGCCGCTCAAGATCATCGCCAAGCCGGTGCGCGACCGAATCCCGATCTGGATCGCCTCGCTCGGCCCCAAGAACGTGGCCATGACCGCCGAGGTGGCCGACGGCTGGCTCCCGATCCTCTTCCTCCCTGAGCGGTCGCGCGATGTGTGGGGCGCCGACCTCGACGCCGGCTCGGCCAAACGGGATCCCGAGGCCGGGCCCCTCGAGATCGCCGCCGGAGGCTTGGCGGCCATCGGCGAGGACGCGCTCGGGGTGGCCGAGCTCTCCCGCCCGATGGTCGCGCTCTACGTCGGGGGAATGGGCGCCAAGGGGAAGAACTTCTACAACGACCTCATGTGCCGCTACGGCTACGAGGACGAGGCCGGCCGCATCCAGGACCTCTACCTCGAGGGCAAGAAGGACGAGGCGGCGGCGCTGGTGCCCACCGAGTTCCTCCAGCTCTCCAACCTCTGCGGCCCCGAGAGCTTCGTCAAGGAGCGCCTGGCGGCGTTCGCCGAGGCCGGCGTCACCGTGCTCAACATCACGCCCGTGGGCGACGATCCGCTCGCCACCATCGAGACCTTCAAGACCTGGATGGCCTGAAACCCTCCATCCCGGCGGAGCGGGTCAGCGGTAGGCGCCGTGGCCGGTCAGCATGCCTTTCTTCCATCGCGTCGGCGTCACGGCCAGCGCCCGGGGATAGTCCTCGAAGAGCCAGCGGGCGAAGTTGCGGCGGGTCCAGTCGGTGGCTCCGGCCACTCGGATGGCCCCGCTCGCGCCGAGCGGGCGGCGCAGGATCCCGGCCAGGCGGTCAGCCAGACGATGATCGATGGAGAGCTCGTCGGCGACCCGGGTCTCGTAGGCCCGGCGCACCGCCGCCGGGTCGGAGGCGGCGGCGATGATGGCCTCGGCCGCCCACCGGCCCGTGGCCAGCGCCTGACCGATGCCCTCGCCGGTCAGCGGATCGGCGGCGGCGGCGGCATCGCCCACCAGCAACGTCCGACCGGCGGCCAGCGCGGTGTCGTGCACCCGTGCGGGAATGGGCCACGCCCGGTGGGGTCCCTCGGGGTGGGCGCCCTCGCCCAGGAAGGCGCGGATGTGGGGCCGGGCGAGGATCTCGCGCCAGAGCCCGGCCATGTCGGCCACCTTGTAGCTACCGCCCCGGAGGATGCCGAACCCGACGTTGGCATGACCGTCCGCGAGGGGGAAGGACCACGCGTAGCCGGGGAGGAGGTCGGCCTCGAACCAGACGACGAGCTGAGCGCCCGCCTCGGGGGACACGTCGGCCACGTACTGACGGAAAGCGTGCCACTCGCCTCGGTATCCGGGATCGGCCAGCCCCAGCGCCTTGCGCAGAGGTGACCACATGCCGTCGGCGGCGATCACCCAGGGCGCCGTGACGGTACCCATGCCCGCCACCTCGAGCTCCACCCGGTCCTCGGCGACGCGGGCGCCGACCACCGACGCGCCCTCCCGGACGGTCGCGCCGGCGGCGCGGGCGACCTCGACGAGGGCCGCGTCGAGATCACGACGGCGCGCCACCGCCGCGAACCGGCCGTCGCCCCGAGGGAGCGGAAGCGTGACGTGGCGCCCACGCGGCGACCGCAGCACCACGTCGTGGACGTCGATCCACGACGCCACCGTGGAAGGGTCGAGGCCGATGGCCTCGAGCTCGCGGAGGGCGGCGGTGGTGAGTCCGTCCCCGCAGATCTTGTCGCGTGGGAACGTCGCCTTGTCGAGCACGAGGACGCGGCGCCCGGAGCGAGCGAGGGACGTCGCCGCCGCCGTGCCCGCCGGGCCGGCACCGACGATCACCACGTCGGCCGGGCCGAGGCTCGCCGTGGTCCCGGGGTCGAGATCGGGTTCGTGGCGCCCGGATGTGCCCATCGCCGTGGACACTACGGGCGCCGGTCCTCTCAGTCGTAGTCGCGGAGGCGGGCCTCGACCTTGGACAGGAGCCGGGCCAGCTCCGACCCCGGAACCCCGGCGTCGCTGCCGTTGCCGTTCCCGTTGCTGCTCGCGCCCACACCGACCGGCAGGGCCGTGGCCTCGCTGGCTCGCATGATGTCGTCGCTGGTGCGCACCCGCTCGTCGATCTTGCGCCCGGTGCCGGTCCAGTCGATGACGTGGCGAGCCTCGGCCGCGCCCACCGACGCCTCGACGCGCTCGGGTGCGGGGGCCTGGGAGGAACGGTTGGGGGCCGACCCGGACTCACCGTAGAACTCCTCCATGAGCGCCCCGGCGTCGTCGGGGGTGCTGGACCGGATCGGGCGGGAGAAGGCGGCGGACGGGTCGTTGGGCTCGGGCAGGGGCGCGGCGACATCCTCGGGGGCGTCGCCGGAGCCGGCGTCGTCAGCCCGGGCGTCGACCGGTGTGTCGGTCCCGGTGGCGGCGGCGGCACCGTTGGTGGCCTCGGGCTCCGACGGGGCCTCGACCGCCGACTTCGGCTCGGTGTCGATGCGCCCTCGGCGGGCCTCGCTGACCGACCAGTCACCGAAGAAGTCGGGGGAGGAGGTCGCGGTGGCGTGCTCCTCGTCGTGGAACTCGGCGGTTCCGACCTTGGTCTCGTGGACGGCGATTCGCCGGGCGACGAGGGCTACGACGATCAGCGCCGCCAACACCACCATGGCGGCCGCGAACAATCCGGCCTCGCGGTTGGCGAGGACGGCCCCCAGGGCGACGGCGACGACAGCCACCACACCGATGAGGATTCTCAGGATCCTGGACACGACATCGACCTCCACGCATTCCCTGGCTAACCGGGTCTCCCAGAAACCATCGGCGTCAGGAGCCCGGAGGTGTAGCGGGTTCTGTGTGGGGTGGTTGGTAGCCCGGTCGCACCTCGCCCGCTTCGAGCGGTCGCATCAGGAGGTCGCCGGCGAGCCACAGTGTCTTGGAGAACGGGAAGAACAGCAGCGGAAGGAGGATCGCGACGGCCACGGCAGCCACGCCGATGGCCAGCGCCGGGGGATCGGGCCAGGTCAGCAGGAACCCGGCGAGCAGCACGATGAGGAGGGCGCCGAAGCTGACGATGGTGTTGAGCCCGAGCGCACCGGTCCAGTGCCCTTCGATCCGTTCGAAGCGCAGACCGCACCGGGGGCAGCGGTCGAGCATCCGGAACCAGCGTCGGAAGAGACGGCCCTGGCCGCACACCGGGCATCGGAGTCGCAGGGCGCGGGCGAGGGCTCGCCACGGGTGGTCGCGCACGACGATGGGCTGGGGCTGAGCCACGGTGGTGGTCAGAAGTCCAGGTCGGGGTCGATGTGGGTTATGTCGAGAGGGGTGGTCGGCAACCGACCGGCCACGACGTCGGGCAGGAACTCGCGGAGCCGACGGGGGAGCACGGCGTCATCGGAGGCCAACAGGTCGTCGAGCCCCCACCAGTTGTGGCCGGCGAAGGCCATGGCCTCGAAAGCCTCGAGCCCACCGGGCTGGATGGTGTCCAGATCGATTCGGTCCGTCCACGCCACGTGCACGTGCTCGTGCTGATCGAACTTCCAACCGGCGAAACGGAACCGCGCGTGCTGGGTCCAGACACACGGCCCGATCTCGGCATCGACGATGCCGGTCTCCTCGAACAGCTCGCGCCGGGCGGCGTCGGCGCTGGTCTCGCCGGCCTCGATGCCGCCGCCGGGGATCTCCCACCAGTGGCCCTTGGACCGGTCGGCGGGATCGGAGGCCCGCAGGAGCAGCACGTGTCCCTGCTGGTCGAGCACGACCACCCGGGCGGCCGTGCGTCGCAGGATCCAGTCGCTCACAGGTGTTCCTCTGTCGGGTCGGCCCAGGCCATCCACCGCAGGTGAGGGTGACAGAGGGCGAGGACGCGGTCGGAGACGGCCCCGTGGGCCCAGGAGTGCAGCCCCAGAACGGTGGCAGTGCCGTCGCCGGCGGCCGCTCCCCGTGCCGCCAGGTGATCGGGCACCGTGGGCAGCCAGGGGGTGACCGGGGCCTCTTCGGCGGTGACGAGGGCGATCGGGCGGTGCGCTCCGCGTCGGTCGACGGCGGATCGGACGGCCTCTCGCCCGTCGGCGTCCATGTAGGCGAGGGCCCAGGTGGCGACGACGACCGGGATCGAGTCGCCGGGGACGGCGTCGAGCAGAGCGCCGAGGTCGCTTGTGGCATCGCCTCGGACCAAGCGGGGTGGAGCGGTCCGGGCCAGCGCCAGGGCGGCGGCGAGGCGCTCCGGTCGGTCGGGGACACCCGGCCACACGCAGGCCTGCAGCCACCGCGAGGCCTCCTCGTTGCCGACGTCGATCGGGGCGAGGTCGAGCCCGACGCGGCTCGCCAGGGCGAGCGGACCGGACGGGAGGGTGGGATCGTTCGGGCCTCGGAGCTCGCACGCGAGCTGCACGGTCGAGTCAGGATCGCCGGAGCGCGCCACCTCCCGGTCACCCCGGCGATAGGAGATGGAGTAGCGGTCGAGTAGGAGGTTGAGCCCGGCGCTGGCGCCGATCTCGACGAGGGCGAGGGGGCGGTGGTCGTCGCGTCGACGGGCGGCCCGCTCGACAGTGGCCAGAGCGGGCACCAGGCCCGCGCTGCGTCCGACCTCGTTCGTCTGGATGCTCCGGGTTCGCATCCGCGTCAGGATCTCCGCGGAGCGCCGGTGGAGCAGAGCGCGGTAGAGCGGCCACGGATCGGCCGCGCTCTCGCCGCGGTAGACGGCCGCCAGCTCGGAGTCCGGCTCGGCCAGGACGAGGTCGTGGGTGGCGGCGAAGGAGAGCACCGGTGTCCGCCCGACGGGAGCGGCATCGAGGAGCAGTTCGAGCGAGGCGGGATCGTCGGCGAGGGCCTCGGCGATCCGCTCGTAGGTGGGGCAGTAGCCGACGAGGTCGTCATGGGCCAGACGCCGGAAGCGAGCGGCGAGGCGCTCCGCGCCGACAACCGTCGGCCGGGTGCCGGGGTCGGTCCCGGCGGTCGGGGTTCGGCTGGACGGTGCCCCCGCACCCCTCGATTCGCTCACGGCTTCGGAGGCTATCGCCACCCAGTGGTGCCCGGTCGGCCCCGGCGCAGCACAATGACAGAGGTGAGCGTCGAGGCCTCCACCCTCATGCGTCGGGGAGCGACCCGACGCTGCGCGGTCTGCGGCGAGGGCCACCTCTTCCGGCACTGGGTCCAGATGGTGCCGCGATGCCCTCGTTGCGGGTTCACCTTCCTCCGAGCGCCGGGCCAGTGGCTGGGGTCGTGGTTCCTGAACATCTGCGTGGCCCAGTCGGCGGTCGTGCTGATCCTCGTGGTGAGCGTCGGCTTCACGTGGCCCGACCCGCCGATGGTGGTGATCGCCACCGCGGCGGGCGTCGCCGCCGTGGGCGTCCCGTTTCTCTTCTTCCCCTACTCGCGCACCCTGTGGGTGGCGATCGACCTGGTGATGGAGCCGCTCGCCTTCGACGACGGCGTGGCCCCCGGCTTCGAGCTCGAGGACGACCGGCGCCGGATGGAAGCCGAGCGGGGCGACGACGGCCACGGCCACGCCGCCTGACTCGCCCGGGACGAGGGTCCCGGCCTCATCCCTCGGGTAGGGGCAGGACCGGAAGGGGCGGTGGCGGCGGTTCGCCGATCTGGATGGTGAAGACGATCGTCTGGGGTTCACCCTCGCCGGCGATCCGTTCGTAGCGCAGCTCGATGGTGGTGCGTCCGTTGGCCCGACCGGCGTAGGAGATGAGTTGCACGAACGGGCCGGGTGCCGTCGTGGTGGTGCTCGGCGGCGGCTCGGTCGTGGTCGTCGTCGGCGGTTCGGTCGTGGTCGTCGAGGTCGAGGTCGAGGTCCGACCGGTGCCGATGGTGGTCGTCGAGGTCTCCTCGGGAGGAGGTGGTGGGGGAGCAGTGGTCGTCGTGGTGGTGGCCAGGCTCAGCAGGGCCGGGTCACGGAGGAACGACGACCCGAGGGGGGCCAACAGGGCGGTGTCCACCGGTAGGGCCACCCAGCGCCAGCCCCCGGCCGGGTCGGCGGGCAACATGAGCGCGAACTTCTGCCCGACGGGCACGACCGCCTCGACGCTCGGATCGCTGAAATAGGTGAACTCGAGCGCCGGCGCCGGGCTCGAGGTGGAGGTCGTGTCGCCGCCGGCGTCACCTCCGCCTCCGCTGCACGACGCGACGAGGGCGGCGGCGAGCACCGCGGGAGCCAGCACGGCGAGTCGGCGGCGGACGGGCTCCGGGAGGGTCATCGCGGTCGACATTACGGCCCCCTCCGGCGGCGGCGGGTCACGGCGAGGTCTGTCATTCGGCTTGGCGCGTGCCGATACCTCGGTGGGGAGGGCACACTGTCAACGTGCGCGGTACCGGATTCAGGTTGCGAGTGTCTGTGTTCGGGCGGATCTGGCGAACCCTCCTGCTGGTCGCGTGCCTTTCCTTCTTCGTGCCCGGCGTCCTGGCCGGGGGGATCGATCTGTGGTGGCGGGCCTTCGCCGTCGTCGGCACTCTGGCCACGCTGGCCGGCCTCCGCATCCTCTGGGGCCCGGTGGTCGTCGTGCGCCCGCAGGGTCTTCGGATCCAGCGCAACTGGCCCCTGCGACGCGACTTCCGCTGGTACCGGATCCTCTCCATCGACGTGGTCCCGGGGTTCTGGCACCTGGAGGTCGAGCTCAACTCGGGCGAGCGCATCACCCTCCCGGCGGTGGACGACATCGAGCGGCTCTACCAGCTGATGGAGTACCACCGCCAGGCCCTCGACGCCTGAGCGCTGCCTTCACCCGCCCAGGCCGGGGAACTACGGTTCCGCGATGATCGGCGTGGAGTTCGAGGAGGTGCTTCGAGGCGCGCAGTCGGGCGACTCGCGGGCGCTGGCCCGGCTCTACTCCGATGCCGTCCCCCGGGTGCTCGGCTACTTCCGGGCCCAGCGGGTGGTCGACGCCGAGGACGTGACCGCCGAGGTCTTCGTCTCGATGGTGCGCAACATCGAGAGCTTCAGCGGTGATGAGGACGACTTCCGAGGGTGGTTGTTCACCATCGCTCAGCGCCGGCTGATCGACGACCGTCGCCGTCGGGGCCGGCGCCCCGAGGATTCGCTCCCGGACGAGGACCTGGCCAAGTCGCTCGAGGCGGTCTCGCCCGCCGAGCGCGACGCCATGGAGCGTCTGCGAGCGGGCGGGATCATCGACGTCATCGACTCCCTCACCCCCGACCAGCGATCGGTGCTCTACCTCCGTGCGGTGGCCGACCTCACCGTCCCGGAGATCGCCCGGATACTCGACAAGCCGGAATCGGCGGTCAAGGCTCTCCTGCGAAGGGCCACGGCGGCGATGGAACGGAAGCTGCCCGGCTATGCATGAGCGGATGGCGGCGCGGAACATGTGGACAACATGGTGGTATCGGTCTCACCCACTGTGGCGATGGTGCCTGACGTGGGAGAGGAGCAGATCCGCAACGGATCCCCCGACGCCGGCGCGGACACGGAGTTCGAGGAACCCCTGGCCGTGTACGCGGATCTGCGCGCCCTCTACGGGCGACCGCCAGCACCCGATGTGGTCCTGCGGCACCTCTCGATGATGGAGGCCGCTGCTCAAAAGGCAACGGTCCCAGCCGCTGTACCAGTGCTCTCCCGCCGTCGTGCTGGTACAGCGGCAGCTTCTCGTCGGCGCCGGCTGGTGGCCGCCGCCGGCACGGCCGCTGCGTTGATCGTGGGCGTCGGCGGACTCGGAGTGGCCGGGGCTCTGCCCGGCCCTGTCCAGGACGTCGTGCACGACCTGGCCAGGCCGCTCGGGTTCGACCTCCCGAAGTCCGATGATGCCGACCCGTCTGACGGAACCGGGAAGCCAGCCGCCTCCACCGGCAGCACCAGCGAGAGCACCGACGTTGTCACCGGTCCGACCGCCGGCCTCTCCGGGGAAGCTCCCGGGCAGTCGGGTTCGGCTCCGGGTCAGACCGGCGAGACGCCCGGGCAGTCGGGAGCGACGCCCCCGGGTCAGTCCGGTTCGCCTGGTAGCTCGGGGAACGCCCCGGGTCAGACCGGCGAGACGCCTGGTAACTCGGGGAACGCCCCGGGTCAGACCGGCGAGACGCCGGGCAATCGGGGCGACGCCCCCGGGTCAGACCGGCGAGACGCCCGGGCAGTCGGGAGCGACGCCCCCGGGTCAGACGGGGTCGCCGGGTAACTCGGGGAACGCTCCGGGTCAGACGGGGTCTCCGGGGAATTCGGGGAACGCTCCGGGTCAGACGGGGTCGCCGGGGAACTCGGGGAACGCTCCGGGTCAGACGGGGTCTCCGGGGAACTCGGGCAACGCCCCCGGTCAGAACAAATAGGTAGCTCGGACCATTCATCACCACGCTGAGTGGTGGTAACGTCAGGTCGCTCGTCACCGACCCAGATCCCGGCGACGTGACGTTCCTGGCGGGACAGGCGAGACTTCCATCTTCGGCGCGAACCGATGGGAGACCCCGTTCCGGCCGGCGAACGCGAAGATCGATTTCTTGCATCCGGCGGTATCGATCATCCGCTCACGGTCGATGCTACGGATGTGGGGACAATGCGAACCGCCGACCAAGTGACGGGACCCGAACGGCCGAAGGCGCGCCGAGCTGCGTCCGACCGCGGGGCCGCACTCGTCGAGTTCGCCCTGCTGCTGCCGTTCCTCGCCATCCTGGTCTTCGGCACCGTCGACCTCGGTCGAGGGTTCCAGATGAAGAACCGCCTCACCAACGCCGCCCGTGAGGGGGCGTTCTACGGCCAGTACCACCCCTGCGACACCGCCGGGATCGCCGCCGCGGTGGCCCGGGAGGATCCAGGACTGGCGTCGCTCAACGGTTACGCGGTCAACACCACGGTCGCGGGCGGCTGTCCCTCACCCACCGCAGGAGGCAACCTCGTGGTCACCGTCTCGGTCGGACAGAAGATCATCACGCCGTTCGTCGCTGCGGTCACCGGTTCGACGGTCACCGTCAAGGGCACCTCGACCGTGGTGGTGCAGGGATGACCGCCGTCGCGTTGCCCCGCTCCCCTCGCCTCCGGGGTGACGGCGGCGCGGTGATCGTCGAGGCCGCCCTCGTGTTGCCCATCGTGTTCCTCGTCATCATGGGCCTGATCGAGTACTCGGTGGCCGAGCTCCAGGGCAGCCAGGCCACCTCGGCGTCACGCGACGGCGCCCGGGTCGGCATCCTGGACTACGAGCAGGCCGACCAGAACGGCAGCCCTGCCAACCAGGCCGTCAAGGACGCGGTGAACGCCCGCCTCGACGGGCAGGCCAACGTGACCGTGGACGTGAAGTGCCTGAACGCGGCCGGCACCGTGATCACCTGCAGCACCGCCGTGCCTGACAACGACCGCCTGAGGGTCATCGTCTCGTGGCCCTACAAGACGATCACCGCCGTGGGCCTCGGCGTTCCGTCGACCATCAAGGGGACCTCCCAGATGGCCCTGGTCGGTACGCAGGTGCCCGTGTCGGCCCCGCCGGGCACGACCACCACGACGACCTCGACCTCCACGTCGACCTCCACCACCTCGACGACTCTGCCCTCGGCCTGCGCGGTGACCTCGACACCGACCACGTCGCAATCCGGCCAAACAGGCACGAACGGGAACTCGGGGAGCTCAAGTCAGACCTCACCATCGGGAACATCGTCATCAACAACGACTCGTCGTGTGGCACGCCCAAGATCCACATCTGGCCGGGCGGCTCGGGCATGACGGGAGCCTCGAACGTGAACAACCTCGTCTTCTCGGGGTCCACGTGGTCCGTCACCTATCCCGCCGGAGTCAACTCGGGCTGGCAATCATCGACTCCGATCACCTTCCAGATCCTCACC
The DNA here is from genome assembly GCA_963793025.1 of uncultured Actinomycetes bacterium. Taxonomy (GTDB): domain Bacteria; phylum Actinomycetota; class Acidimicrobiia; order Acidimicrobiales; family Acidimicrobilacustridaceae; genus CAWBYL01. The sequence goes on along the minus strand of CAWBYL010000001.1, from coordinate 497,668 downwards.
GCCTCTGACGCCGTCTTGGGCACCTACACGTTCGACCTGTGAGAGAGACCATGACGACTCGACCGGTAGCACTCCGCAGACGACTGCGAGACGACGATGGCGTCACCCTCATCCTGGTGGCCATCTTGTCGGTGGCCCTGCTCCTCGTGGCCGCCCTGGCCGTCGACGGCGGCGTGGCCTACGCCAACCGTCGGCAGATGCAGAACGCGGCCGATGCCGCTGCGGTGTCCGGTACCCGCGCGGTCGACCAGCTCCGCTTCGGGGGCAAGACCGACGGCGGGACGATCTGGGACGCCGTCGACGGGTCCCGCCAGTCCAACAAGGCCACCACCATGAAGTGCTGGCTCCTCTCGCCGGCCAAGGTCCGCCTCACCGGCGACGTCTGTGCCAGCCGGTCGACGATGGCCTCGACCTGGAACGCCCTCAAAGCGGCAGGAACCGTGGTCGCCGGCGTGGAGACCGACCAGACCGGCGTGAAGCAGACCTACCTGGCCAAGATCGGCGGCATCGACACCGTGACCGCGAAGGCCAACGCCGCCGCCACCATCCAGCCCTACGTGGGCGGCGGGGCCGCCCCGTTCATCATCTGCGGCTACCTGGGGGCCGATCCCCAGGCCTATGACATGTTGAACGCCGACGGGTCCTTCAAGCCGTCAGCCTTCACGAACTACGGCCCCGGCGGCTCGCTCGCTCCAATCAACATCCAAGGCGGCGGTCAGGCCCAGAACGGCGGCGTGCCCGGCTGTGGACTGGGGTCCTCGTTCGACGGCAAGCTCGACCAGGACGTGACGACGGTGGTGATCGGCACACCGGCCAAGGCCCAACAGGGCAACGGCTTCAACGCCAACATCCGCAACGCCGTCGTGCAGGCCGGGCTCACCCCGTGCCCCACGAACGGGCCCTACAACGGGTGCGGGATGCTGCTCCCCATCGCCAACGCCAGCAACGGGGGCAACGGCAACAGCATGTACATCACGCCCGCCGCCTGGGGCGTGTTCAAGATGTACGGCAACGGCACCGGCAACCCCAAGTACTCCGGAGAGCTCTTGGCTCAGGGCTCGGTGGTCGATGGCGGTCTGGGCGGGACCGGTGACGTCACCGCCGGGCAGGCCCGGGTCATCAAGCTGGTCAAGTAGCCATCCGCAGCGGTCAGCTCAGCTTGAGCACCTTGCGGGCGTTGTCGCGCAGGAACTTGGGCCACACCTCGTCCTTGAGCGGCACGTTGGGCAGCTCGTCGAAGATGCGGTCGAGGCTCAGCCCGGCGGGGAAGTAGCCGGCGTAGATCACCTTGTCGGCGCCACGCGAGTTGGCGTAGTCGAGGATGACGGGGTCGTAGTGCTTGGGGGCGAACGCCGATGTCGAGTAGTAGAGGTTCGGCCACTTGAGCATGAGCTTCATGGCCAGCTCGGTCCACGGCTGGGCGCCGTGGCGCATGACGAAGGTGAGCTCGGGGAAGTCGTACATGACCTCGTCGATGAGCTCGACGTGCTGAGGCGCGAACGGGATGCGCGGGCCCGGGATGCCGACGCACACGAAGATGGGCAGGTCCAACTCCACGCACATGGCGTACAGCGGGTACATCTTCTTGTCGTTGATCGGAACCTTGTACCCGGCGGGGAAGGTGCTCACGGCCTTGAGGCCGTAGACGCTGTGGATCTCCTTCACCTTGCGGATCGCCCCCATGGTGTCGGTGGCGTCGAACTCGAGGCAGGCGATGATCCGGTCGGGGTGCTCCTCGAGGGCCCGCACGCAGTCGGGGTTGTCCGGGTTGAAGCCGAGCAGCGCCGTCTCGATGTTGTGGCGGTCGAGGTTGTCGATCAGCAGGGCGACCGGGTCGACGCTCTCGTCGAGGTCCGGTGGGACGTCCTTGAACATGTACTGCGCCGGCATCTTGTAGTCCTGGCTCTCCTCCCGCAGGTGCGGGGCCAGGAACTTGTAGACCTCCTTGCGGTTGCGGCTGGGCATGCCGACGAAGGTCTCGATGATGCCGATGTTGTCCGGGAACCCCATGGAGGCCGCCCCTCTGATCGATGTCGTGGCGTCGCATCGTAGGACACGGGCGGCTCGCCGGGGTCCGGACGCGACGATGCCCGCCCGGGGGGTGGGCGGGCATCGCCAGCACCAACCGAGGGGGGACCCGGTGGTGGCATGACGGAGTCGGGGGGGACTGACTCCGTCAGGTCTGGTCAGGCGGCGGCGTGGATCTCGGTGGCGGGGAGCCCGGCGCGGACCTCGAGCAACCAGGCCTCCATCTCGAGCTCGCTGGCCCGGCGGCGGTAGGACAACGACAGCATCTCGTCCAGCCCGGCGGACCGTTGGCGGAGGCTCTCGGCCCGGTGGCGAACGACAGCGGCCTCGGCCACGAGGGCCTGGTCGATGTTCGAAGTGGGGGTGGTGATCGACATCGGGTGTCCTCCGTGAGCGTGTGGTCGGTGCAACCGCATCGGGTGCACGTTCCTTCCCTGGTGGAGGAATGATCGGCGCATCATCGCGTCGACCTGTAGCAGCTCGCTCATGGTGGTTGCAACCACCACTCTCCGTGCTGTATGGCGCGGCGCGGGGTGTGGTCAGCCCGAGGGGGCCACTGCGGTGGCGTAGGCCCGGCCGTAGCGGTGCCGGAACATCAGATGAGCCACGAGGCCGGCCGGGAGCGGGAGCCAGTACGAGACGACCCGATAGGCGAGGGTCGCGAGCAGCGCGTCGTCGGAGGAGACCCCCGACAACACGAGCATGGCGGTGAGGCCGGCCTCGACGAAGCCCAGGCCCCCCGGCGTGATGGGGATCATGGCCAGCACCGCGGCCGCTCCGTAGGCGAGCAGCACCACGCTGAACCGAGGCTTCACCCCGACGGCCATCAAGGCGGCGACGAGGGCGAAGTAGTCGAGGAGCCAGTTGCCCACGGCCGCGGCCAGCGCTCGCCTCCACCTTGCGCCCAGGCCGGCCACCATCAGGTCCCGTTGCTCGACGACACCGTCAGGCGTGGGCCCACCGGTGCGGTTGAGGCGCCGGAGGAAGGGCGTGGTGATCCGCTCGAGGAAGCGCCCGAACAGTCGCAGCGGGCGGTCGTAGCGGACGAGCACGAAGCCGAAGGAGAAGAGCAGGACGAACAAGGCGGCACCACCCCAGGCCACCCGGTCGAGCCCACGCGGGACGGGAGCGCCGACGATCGACACCAGGAGGGCGACCATCGGGAGGGTGAGCAGCACCCCGTTGGAGATGATGGCGGTGGCCGTGAGCGCCGCTCCTGCGGTGCCCTTCTGGATCCCCGAGACCGACAGCATGCGGTAGCCCGTCGCCCCACCCACGGCGCCACCGCCGGGCACCGTCTTGGAGACGGCATTGGAGACGAGCTGCGCGGTGCCGGCGACGAACCACGAGACCTGGGGCAGCGCCACCCGCGTGAGGGCCCAGACGCAGGCGTAGGAACCGGCCTCGAGCAACAGCATGAGGGCGAACCAGAGGATGCTCAGGTTCCGCAGACGCGGGACGGTGTCCCACATGTCGAGGACCTGGGGCAGCAGGCCGTAGAGGGCGATGGCCGCGACCAGGAGCATGAACATCCGGCCCGCGATGCGCAGGACCGACGGCCGCGGGTGCGCCGGCTCCTCTGCACCCGGGACGGGCGGTGCGTGCTCGGGATCGCTCGCCGCGGTCAGCCGAGCACACCCTTCTCGCGCAGTTCGGCGATGCGCCCCTCGTCGTACCCGAGCAGCTCGCGGAGGACCTCCTCGGAGTGCTGACCGGTGTCCGGGGCCCGACCCGGCTCGGGTAGTTCGCCACCGACCAGCTTGATCGGGATGGGGAGCATGTCGGCGCCGTGGGTCTCTTTGGCGAGCCACGGCATCCGGTCGGCGAACTGTGGGTCCTGGGCGATGGTCTGGGGCGTGTTGACCGGAGCCAGCAGGGCGTCGTTCTCCGTCGCCCACTCCATCCACTCCGCCGACGTCTTCGTCTTGAAGATGTCGCGCAGCTCGCGCTGCAGCTCGCGGTTGCCGCGTGCGTGATCGGCGATGCGGGACCCTGGCCACTTCTCGAAGAGCTCCTCGCGACCGATCGACACGCAGAACTTCTTCCAGAACGACTGCTCGGAGGCCATGAACAAGATGTGGGCGTCGGCGGTCTCGTACATCTGGTAGCGCACGCCCTCCTTCATGCCGGCGGTGCCCGGCGCCCGTCGCTCGTAGTCGTCGGAGGCGTTGCCGGTGACCTCGGACTGGGGACGCTCGTAGGCGCGGTAGGTCTCGCTGCGGAGCCAGTCGGTGGCCGCCGCCGCGTCGGACTGGGCGATCTCCATCTGGCAGCCCTCACCGGTGGCCCGGGCCTGGATGATCCCCGCCAGGATGCCCATCGCGCCCATGACGGGACCGACGTTGATGCCGACCGACAGGTGCTCGGGGATGTAGCAGAAGCCGTCCTCGTCGTAGGCCGGCGGCACGATGCCGGCCCACGTGTCGTAGGCGATGCCGTGGCTGGGCAGGTCACGGTACGGGCCGGTCATGCCGTAGCCGGAGATCGTCATGAACACGATCTTGGGGTTGATGGCCTTGAGGTCCTCGTAGCCGAGACCGCGACGGGCGAGGGCACCGGGACGCATCGCCTCGACGACGGCGTCGGCGTCGGCCACCAACTCCTTGAACGCCTCGACGCCCTCCGGCGTGCGCAGGTCGAGCACGATCGACCGCTTGCCCCGGTTGGAGTGGAGGAACAACAGCGAGGTGCCTTCGATGATCGGCCAGGTCATGTCGCGGCCGTAGTCGCCGCCGGGCGGTTCGACCTTGATCACCTCGGCACCGAGGTCGACGAGATTTGTGGTGATGGCGGCCGGTCCGAGCATCGAGGCCTCGATGATGCGAACGCCGGCCAGCGGGGCAGTCGTGGTCATGCCCTCCAATCTGGCACGTGGACCCACCCGGCGCCGTCCTCGCGCCGGGGTGCGGGGGTGGGGGTCGGCACCGGCATCGTCGGTGAGGCATGATGGCGGGCCTGTGGCCGGAGAGCGGCCGGTACGACAAGGGGTCCGAGATGCGAGTTGTTGTCGACTACGACCTGTGCGAGAGCAATGCCGTCTGCATGGCCGTGGCACCGGAGATCTTCGAGGTGCGCGACGACGACTTCCTCTACGTGCTCGACGAGACTCCGCCGGAGTCCATGCGCGCCAAGGTCGAGGAAGCGGTGCAGCGTTGTCCCAAGCAGGCGATCTCCATCGCCGAGGACTGATCCCGGGCCTTCACGGTCCCGATCGCTGCACCCGTCTCCATGAGCTCCACCACCCTGATCGTCGGCGCGTCCCTGGCGGGCATGCACGCCGCCCGCACCCTGCGCCACGAGGGCCATGCCGGTCCGATCGTCGTGGTCGACGGCGACCGCCACACCCCCTATGACCGACCTCCGTTGTCGAAGCAGGTGCTGGCCGGCGCCGTCGACCCGGAGAAGATCGTGCTGCCCGCGGCCGGGGAGGACCTCGATCTCGACCTGCGCCTGGGCGTCACGGCGACAAGTCTCGATCTGACGGCCCGCATGGTCTCGCTGTCCGTCGGGGCCGAGCCGATCGACCCGCAACCGTTCGACTCCCTCGTCGTCGCCACCGGCGCCGCCGCTCGTCGCCTCCCAGGTACCGACGACATCGACGGGCTCCACGTCGTGCGCACCCTCGACGACTGCCTCGCCCTGCGGGACGAGCTCGAGGCCGGACCGTCGCGCGTCGTGGTCGTCGGCGCCGGGTTCATCGGCGCCGAGGTGGCCGCCACCTGCCGCGGACGGGGGCTCGACGTCACCCTCGTCGAGGCGCTGGCCGTGCCCCTCGAGCGGGTGCTGGGCCTCGAGATGGGCCGGGTGTGCGCCCAGCTCCACGTCGACCACGGCGTCGACGTGCGCCTCGGCACCGGCGTCGACGGGTTCGAGACGGTCCCCGCTCCCGGCGGTCGTCGTCGGGTCACCGGTGTGGCGCTGGCCGACGGCACCACCGTGGCCGCCGAGGTCGTGGTCGTGGGCATCGGCGTGGCCGTCAACACCGCCTGGCTGGAGGGGAGCGGCCTGGAGCTGGACGACGGCATCGTGTGCGACGAGACCCTGCTCGCCGCCCCCGGGGTGGTCGCCGCCGGCGACATCGCCCGCTACCCGAGCGCCCGCTTCGACCAGCGCCTGCGGGTCGAGCACTGGGAGCACGCCATCCAGGGCGGCGAGGCCGCGGCCCGTCGTCTCCTCGCCGCCGAGCGCGGTGAGGCGCCGGTCCGGTTCGATCCCGTTCCGTGGTTCTGGAGCGACCAGTACGACCGCAAGATCCAGCTCGCCGGTCGGCCGGCGCCCGACGACGAAGCCCTGGTGGTCGTCGGGAGCGTGGAGGAGTTCCGCTTCGTGACCCTGTACGGGCGCGAGGGCCACCTCGTCGGGGTGCTGGGGATGAACCGACCCCGTCACGTCGTGCAGCTGCGGGCCCTGCTCGAGCAGGGCGCCACCTTCGCCGAGGCGATCGATCGGGCGGAGGCGTTGTGAGCGCCGACGAGGGCACCGAGCTGGTCGACGTGGTCGATGATCTCGGCCGGGTCACCGCCACGGTCACCCGGCGCGAGGTGCGCGAAGGAAACCTCCTGCACCGATCGGTGTTCGTGGCGGTGGTGAACGCCGCCGACGAGCTGCTCGTGCACCGCCGGGCGGCGTGGAAGGACGTGTGGCCCGACGTCTGGGACGTGGCCGTGGGCGGCATCGTCACCAGCGGCGAGGCCTGGGAGCTGGCCGCAGCACGCGAGCTGGCCGAGGAGGTCGGCGTGACCGCCGAGCTCGGATACCTGGGCGAGGGGATCTACGAGGACGACGACGTCCGGGAGATCGCCCGGGTGTACCACGCCCGCTCCGAGGGGCCGTTCACGTTCGCCGACGGCGAGATCGTCGAGGCCGCCTGGGTGCCGGTGCTGCAGGTGCGGGACTGGCTCGAGGGCCGGGCCGTGTGTCCCGACAGCGTGGCTCTGGTCCTCCCTCGTCTCGACGCGCCCTAGGTCGCTGTGAACGCCACCGCGTTCTTGTTGCTCACCCTCGCCGGCTCGGCGGCGGTGTGCGACTGGCTGGCGGTGGCCGCCGGCTCCCGCCGGCCCGAGTACCTGCTCAAGCCCCTGACCCTGATCGCCCTGCTGGGCGTCGCCCTCACCCTCGACCCGAGCTCCGACGGCGCTCGGGCGTTCGTCGTGGTGGCCCTCGTGTGCTCGCTCGTCGGCGACGTCGCCCTGATGCTGCCGGGCGACCACTTCGTCCCCGGCCTGGCGGCGTTCCTGACCGCCCACGTCGCCTACGTGGTGGCCCTGACCATCCTCGGCCTGTCGCCCGGCCGACTCCTCGTCGGCGTCGCCCTCGTGGTGGTCGCCGGTGCCGTCCTCGGCCGCCGGATCCTGGGCGGCGCCGCCCGGCAGGACCCCGCCCTGGTCAATCCGGTGAGCGGCTACCTGGCGGTGATCTCGTTGATGGTGGTGACGGCGATGGGTACGGAGATCGCGTTCGCCGTCGTCGGGGCACTCCTCTTCTACGTGAGCGACGGCGTGCTCGGCTGGACCCGCTTCGTGGCCGACTTCCCCCGGAGCCGGGTGGTGGTCATGGTCACCTACCACCTGGGCCAGGCCGGACTGGTCCTCGCCCTGATCTGAGGGTGGGTCGAGGCGAGCCCTAGGCTCGGCTCGTGGTGTGGCTCCTCGTGCTCGTCGTGGTGGTGGCCCTGCTCCTCGGGTTGGCGGTCTACGACCTTGTCCAGCGACGCCACGCCATCACCCGCAACTTCCCGGTGGTCGGGCACCTGCGCTTCATCCTCGAGGCCATCGGGCCCGAGCTGCGGCAGTACATCGTCACCGACAACGACGAGGAGCGACCGTTCAGTCGCGACCAGCGGCGCTGGGTGTACTCGTCGGCGAAGGGTGAGAACACCTACTTCGGGTTCGGCACGGACAACGATCTCGAGCACGCCCGCAACTACACGATCGTGAAGCAGGTGACCTTCCCGGTGGCCGGCCCTCCCGACGAGCCCATGCACCCCGACCCGGCCCGACCGCTGCCGGCGGCCAAGGTCCTGGGTGCGGCCCACGGGCGGGCTCAGGCCTTTCGTCCCAGCTCGGTGGTGAGCGTGTCGGGGATGAGCTTCGGGTCGCTCAGCGGCCGCGCCGTCGAAGCCCTGAACAAGGGTTGCGCTCTCGCCGGGGCCCTGCAGGGCACCGGCGAGGGCGGGATCTCGCCCCACCACCTCCACGGCGGTGACCTGCTCTGGCAGATCGGTACGGGCTACTTCGGCTGCCGCAACCCCGACGGCACCTTCTCCCTCGACCGTGTCGTCGAGACGGTGGCCTCGGCGCCGGTGCGGGCCATCGAGATCAAGCTCAGCCAGGGGGCCAAGCCCGGATTGGGCGGCATGCTCCCGGGAGCCAAGGTCACCCCTGAGATCGCCGCCATCCGGGGCGTTCCGGTGGGCGTCGACTGCAAGAGCCCCGCCGGCCACAGCGCCTTCCACGACATCGACGGCCTGCTCGAGCTGGTCGAGACGATCGCCGACGCCACCGGCCTCCCCGTGGGCATCAAGTCGGCCGTGGGGGAGGGGGGCTTCTGGGACGACCTGACCCTGCGCATGGCCCGTACCGGGACCGGCCCGGACTTCGTCACCATCGACGGCGGCGAGGGTGGCACCGGCGCGGCACCGCTGTCCTTCAGCGACCACGTGTCGCTCCCGTTCCGTTGGGGCTTCACCCGTGTGTACCGCCGGTTCGCCGAGCGCGACCTCACCGACGCGACCGTGTTCATCGGGTCCGGGAAGCTGGGCCTCCCCGAGACCGCCCTCGCGGCGATGGCCCTCGGATGCGACATGGTCAACGTCGGGCGCACGGCCATGTTCGCCGTCGGCTGCATCCAGGCCCAGCGCTGCCACACCGACCGGTGCCCGACGGGGGTGGCCACTCAGAACCGACGCCTGTCGCGCGGCCTCGACCCCGAGCTGAAGTCGGTGCGGTGCGCCCTCTACATCGCGTCGCTGCGCTACGAGCTGGTGCGTCTGGCCCGCAGCTGTGGAGTGGAGCATCCGGCTCTGGTGAGGGCCGACCAGCTCGAGATCCTGGAGGACCGCTGGCGGGCCACGACGCTGCGCGAGGTCGTCGACTACGAGGAGACCTGGGGGCTGCCGTCGGCCGAAGACCGGGAAGTCGTCGTACGGTTGATGACCGGGACGTGAACGTTGGAGGAACCGATCTCCGTCGTCGCGGGTAGGGAGTAACCGGCTCAGGACCGACGGCTAGAAAGGCCTACATGCCCACAGGTGCACCCAACCGGATCGTCGTGAGGCGTGTCCTCCCGCAGGTTCCCGGTGGGCACCCGGTGAAGAGGGTCGAGGGCGAGCCGGTCGACGTCACCGCCACCGTCGTCGTCGACGGCCACGACGAGTTGTGGGTGGTCCTGGCCCACCAGGCGCCCGAGACTCGGGGATGGACCAGCGTCCCGATGGACTCCTGGAACCCCGGTCTCGATGAGTGGACGGGGCGCTTCGTCCCTCTCCAACAGGGGCGTCACCGATTCCGGGTGCTGGCCTGGGTGGACCACCTGGCGTCGCTCACCGACCTCACCGTCCGCAAGGTCGCCGCCGGCCAGGACGTCACCTCGGAGCTCCTGCAGGCCGACGCGTTGTTGGCCGAGGTCGAGGCTGCCTCCTCGCCGCGCGATGCCGCGCTGCTCGCCGCCGCCCGCGCTCGCCTGGCCGAAGGGGAGACGGTCGATCTCACCGATCCCGGCGCTCCCGACCGGCCGTCGGTGGCCCAGCTGTACCGGAACCGGCTGCGCAACGCCGACGCCTCGGCCAGCGCCACCGTGGAGGTGCTGGTCGAACGGGAGCGGGCCGCCTTCAGCGCCTGGTACGAGTTGTTCCCCCGTTCCGTCGTCGGACGATCCGGGGTCCACGGGACGCTCACCGACGTGGCCGCCCGGGTCGGCGACATCGCCGACATGGGCTTCGACGTGCTGTACCTCCCTCCGATCCATCCCATCGGCGACGCCTTCCGGAAGGGTCCCGACAACGCGCCCGAGGCCGGCCCCGGCGACCCGGGCAGCCCGTGGGCCATCGGGAGCGAGGCGGGCGGCCACACCGCGGTGCACCCCGAGCTGGGCACCATCGATGACGTCGCGGCGCTGGCCCGCACGTCGCGCGAGAACGGCCTCGAGCTGGCGCTCGACCTCGCCTTCCAGTGCTCGCCCGACCACCCGTGGGTCGCCGAGCACCCCGAGTGGTTCCGCCACCGGCCCGACGGATCCATCCAGTACGCCGAGAACCCGCCGAAGAAGTACCAGGACATCTACCCACTCGACTTCGAGAGCCCGGCGTGGCGTGAGCTCTGGGACGCCCTGCTCGCCGTGGTCGAGCACTGGATGGACGCCGGGGTCACCGTGTTCCGCGTCGACAACCCCCACACCAAGCCCTTCGCGTTCTGGGAGTGGCTCATCAGCCGGGTCCACGACCGCGATCCGGGGGTGATCTTCCTCGCCGAGGCCTTCACCCGCCCCGAGGTCATGCACGAGCTCGGACGACGGGGCTTCACGCAGTCCTACACGTACTTCACCTGGCGCAGCTCGAAGTCCGACCTCGTGGAGTACGCCACCGAGGTCTCCACGTCCCCGTCCGCCGACGAGTTCCGCCCCAACTTCTGGCCGACCACGCCCGACATCCTTCCGTGGGAGCTCCAGGGCGCCCCGCTCGAGGCCTTCGCCGTCCGCCACCTCCTGGCCGCGACGCTGTCCGCCAGCTACGGCATCTACGGACCGGCCTTCGAGGTGGGCGACAACACGCCGGCGGGCAACGGCAAGGAGGAGTACGGGCGCTCCGAGAAGTACGAGATCCGCGACTGGGACCTCACCACGGTCCGCACGCTGCGCTCCCAGGTGACCGCCCTCAACCGCATCCGCAACGAACAGCTCGCCCTGCACACGACCCGCACGCTGCGGATCCACGCCAGCGGCAACGAGCAGATCCTCGCCTACTCGAAGACGGCCCACGACGGACCGGACCCCGATCCGGACCAACCGGCGCGCAACCCGGTGCTCTGCGTGGTCAACCTCGACCCGACGGCAGGACAGACCGACGTCCTCGACCTCGACCTCGTCGCCCTGGGAGTCGACCCCTCGCGGCCCTACCAGGTGCACGACCTCCTCCTCGACCAGCGGTTCACGTGGCACGGCCACCACCCCTACGTCGAGCTCCACCCCGCCGACCAACCCGGCCACGTGTTCCGCGTGAGCCAGCCACCCGACGGAGCCGCCCCGGTGCCGACACCCCCCACCCCGTCTGCCTGACCCCCACAGGACCTTCCATGATCGATGATCCGACCGACCGCGCCGACTGGTACAAGGACGCCGTCATCTACGAGGTCCACGTGCGGGCCTTCGGCGACTCCGACGGCGACGGGATCGGTGACTTCGACGGCCTCACCGCTCGGCTCGACTACGTCCAGCAGTTGGGCGTCACCGCACTCTGGCTGTTGCCGTTCTACCCCTCGCCCCTGCGTGACGACGGGTACGACATCGCCGACTACGCCGACATCAACCCCAGCTACGGCAACCTCCCGGCCTTTCGGCGCTTCCTCAAAGCGGCGCACCAGCGAGGTCTGCGGGTCATCACCGAGCTGGTGCTCAACCACACCTCGGACCAGCACCCCTGGTTCCAGCGGGCCCGCCGGGCCAAGCCGGGGAGTCGCTGGCGGGACTTCTACGTGTGGAGCGACACGCCCGACCGCTATCCGGGCGTGCGGGTCATCTTCGAGGACTACGAGACCTCGAACTGGGCGTGGGACCCGGTCGCCCAGCAGTACTACTGGCATCGCTTCTTCTCCCACCAGCCCGACCTCAACTACGACAACCCCGAGGTCAGGGCGACCATGCTTCGCGTCGTCGACCGATGGCTCGAGATGGGCGTCGACGGTGTCCGCCTCGACGCCGTGCCCTACCTGTTCGAGCGCGAGGGCACCAACTGCGAGAACCTGCCCGAGACCCACGAGTTCCTGAAGGAGCTGCGGGCCCACGTCGACACCCACTTCCCCAACCGCATGCTGTTGGGCGAGGCCAACCAGTGGCCCGAGGACGCGGTGGCCTACTTCGGAGAGGGCGAGGGCGACGAGTGCCACACCGCCTTCCACTTCCCGCTCATGCCCCGGCTCTTCATGGCCCTGCGCATGGAGGACCGCTTCCCGGTCATCGACATCCTCCAGCAGACGCCGGAGATCCCCGACTCCTCGCAGTGGGCGATCTTCCTGCGCAACCACGACGAGCTCACCCTCGAGATGGTCACCGACGAGGAGCGCGACTACATGTACCGCGCCTACGCCGCCGACCCGGAGATGCGGGTGAACGTCGGGATCCGTCGGCGGCTGGCTCCTCTGATGCAGGGTGACCGGCGCAAGATCGAGCTGTTGAACGGCCTCCTGTTCGCCCTGCCCGGAACGCCGGTCATCTACTACGGCGACGAGCTGGGAATGGGCGACAACGTCTACCTCGGTGATCGCGACGCGGTGCGCACCCCGATGCAGTGGAGCCCCGACCGCAACGCCGGGTTCTCCGACGCCAACCCCCAGCGCCTCTTCCTGCCCGTCATCATCGACCCCGAGTACCACTACGAGACGGTCAACGTCGAGGCCCAGGACGCCAACCCCAACTCGCTGTTGTGGTGGATGCGCCGCCTCATCGCCCTGCGGGCCCAGCACCGGGTGTTCGGGCGCGGAGAGATCGAGTTCCTCTACCCCGAGAACGGGAAGGTGCTGGCCTTCATCCGGCGCGACGGTGACGACACCATGCTGGTGGTGGCCAACCTCTCCCGCTTCGCGACGGCGTGCAGCCTCGATCTCCACGAGTTCCGGGGCTCGGTGCCCACCGAGTTGTTCGGCGCCACCGAGTTCGCCCCCATCCAGGAGGGCCCCTACCAGCTCACGCTCGGGCCATATGGGTTCTACTGGTTCTCGATCCAGTCCCAGCGGTCCGACCGTGGCCTCGTGTTCCACGACGGGCGCGACCTCCCGGTCCTCACGGTCACCGGCGACTGGCGCTCGGTCATGAAGGGTCGGGGGCGGACGGCGCTCGAGCGGGCGCTGCCCCAGTTCCTGGCCCGCAACCGCTGGTACGCCGGCAAGGCCCGCACGATCCGCACCATCGAGTCGATCGACGTCGTCCCTCTGTCCACCAGTCGGAGCCGGGCCCAGGCCTTCGTGCTGCTCGCCCAGGTCGAGTACACCGAGGGCGAACCCGAGACCTACGTGCTGCCGATGGCGGTGGCCCACGCCAGTCGGGCCGATCCGCTCCTGGCCGACCATCCCAACTGCGGTGTGGCGTGGATCGAACCCCGTGGTGGTGGGGAGCGTCTCTTCCTCCACGACGCCCTCGTCGACCAGGAGTTCATGGCCGGGACCCTGGACGCCTTCCGTCGCCGTCGGTCGTTCAGCTCCCTCGGCAACGCCGAGGTGCGCACGTCGACCACCCCGTGGTTCCGCAAGACGTTGGCCCAGGCCACCGCCGACGACCTCGGCGTACAGCTCTTCGGGGCCGAGCAGAGCAACAGCTCGGCCATGTTCGGCAGTCGGCTGGTCATGAAGATGTTCCGTCGGGCCCAGGAGGGAGTGAACCCCGATCTGGAGATCGGCCGGTATCTCACCGAGGCGAACTTCCCCCACACGGCGCCGCTCCTCGGTGCCCTCGAGTACCAGCGGGGGGTGCGCTCCGAGCCGCGCACGCTCGGCGTGCTCTACGCCTACGTGCCCAACGAGGGCGACGCGTGGAACTACACCCTCGATCAGCTGTCGCTCTACTACGAGCACGCCACCCGCACCGTGCCCGAGGAGCTCACCGACCTACCGGCGTGGCCCACCGACCTGTCCCCCCAGGCCCGGCCCCCCGACGAGGTCGCCGACGCCGTCGGCCCGTACCTCGACTCCGCCCACCTGCTCGGGCGGCGCACCGCCGAGCTCCACCACGCACTCGCCGCCGGCACCGACGAGTCCTTCGCCCCCGAGGCGTTCACGACGCTCTACCAGCGTTCCGTGTACCAGTCGATGCGCTCGCAGGTCCGTCCCACCCTCTCGCTGGTGAGACGCACGCTCGGGACCCTCGACGACGAGACGCGGGCCATGGCCGAGTCGATGCTCGAGCGCGAGGCGGAGATCCTCCAACGCTTCTCGGCCGTCCGCGACCATCGGATCGAGGTGAGCCGCATCAGGGTCCACGGCGACTACCACCTCGGCCAGGTGCTCCACGCCGGTCGGGAGTTCGTCATCATCGACTTCGAGGGCGAGCCCTCCCGGTCCCCGACGGAGCGGCGCATCAAGCGCAGCGCCATCACCGACGTGGCCGGGATGATCCGGTCGTTCCAGTACGCGGTCTCGGCCGCTCAGCGGGCGCTGCAGGACCGGGGCCTCGTCCGGCCCGAGCAGCGGGGCGAGCTGGCGCGCCGGGGACGCGTCTGGGAGCACTGGGTGACCTGGCAGTTCCTGCAGGGGTACCTCGAAGCCGCCAACGGTGCCTCCTTCGTGCCTTCCGACCCCGACGACCTGCAGCTGCTCCTGGTCGCCTACACCCTCGACAAGGCGCTCTACGAGGTCCGCTACGAGCTGAACAACCGCCCGACCTGGACCGACATCCCGATGCGCGGGGTGCACGAGCTCCTGGACGCCGACATCGGCGGCGGACCGTGAACCAGCGGGTCGGTGTCGACGCGCCCGATCTCGGCGAGCTGGGCCGGCTCGCGGAGCAACTGGGCGTGCAGACCTCCTACTGGGACACGCAGGGCGGGCTGCGGGTCGCCTCGCCCGAGGCCCTCGTCGCCGTCCTGGCCTCCATGGGAGCACCCGTCACCGACCCCTCCGAACTGGACGAGCTCGGTCACTTCGTCGACTCCGACCGCACCCGGGTGGTCGGCCCCGTGGTCGTCCACCGAGGCGGACCCCTCGAGGTGGAGGTGTGCACCCCGTCGATCGGTGGGGCCAGCCAGGTCGTGGTCCACGTCGAGTCCGCCGCGGGCGCCACCGCCTCGGTCCTCGCCGACCTGGCCGATGGCGTGACGCTCGGCCACACGACCGCCGACGGACGGGATCACACGGTCCGCCGAGTCAGCGTCGATCCGGGGGTGGAGCTCACCACCGGATACCACCGCCTCACCGTCGAGGTGGGCGGCGGCCTGCACCCGGCCACCATCATCACCGCTCCGCTCCGGGCCCCGGTCATGGGGCCCGTCGAACGGACGTGGGGCGTCTTCGCCCCCCTCTACGCCTGTCGACCCGACGACGTGCTGGGGCCGAACGTCTCCGACCTCGGTCGCATCGGCCGCTGGATCGACGGCTTCGGCGGGCGGGTCGTCGCCACCCTCCCGATCCTCGCCACCTACCTCGACGAGCCGTTCGACCCCAGCCCCTACGCCCCGGTGAGCCAGCTGGCGTGGAACGAGATGTACCTCGACCTGGCCGCCACGCCGGAGCTGGCGGCCAGCCCCCGGGCCCGGGCCCTGCTCGAGGACCCGCTGGTCCGACGGGCCGCCGCCGAGCTGCGGGAGGCCGAGCTGTTCGATCACGCCGGGCGCTACTCCCTCGTGCGGCCGGTGATCGACGAGCTGGCGGCCACCTTCTACTCGGGCCCCGCGTCGAGCCGCCGGTCCTTCGACGACTGGGTCGCCGCTGATCCCGACCGCGTCCGCTACGCCGCCTTTCGGGGTGGCACCGACCGCTCGCGCACCGGCTGGCACGCCTGGGCCGAGGGGCCGGGACGGCTGCCCGAGGGGGCGGCCGAGTCCACCGAGGCGGCCACCCACCTGTGGGCGCAGTGGAGCATGCACTGCCAGCTCACCGCCCTGTCGACCGCTCTGGCGGGACGCGAGCAGCGCCTGTACCTCGATCTCCCCGTCGGCACCAGCGGCGACGGCTTCGACACCTGGTCGCACCACGACCTGTTCGGCTGGGGTTGTGGTGTGGGCGCGCCGCCCGACGACTTCTTCGGGGCCGGGCAGAACTGGGGGTTCCCCCCGGTCAGCCCCATGGTCTCGCGTGCGCAGGGCCACGCCCACCTCGCGGCCTGCCTCCGCCACCACCTCACTGCAGCCCGCGTCCTGCGCCTCGACCACGTCATGGGCCTCGAGCGCCTCTACTGGGTGCCCGACGGCCACGCTGCGTCGGATGGTGTGTACGTCCGCTACCCGCGTGAGGAGCTCTTCGCCGTCCTCGCCGTGGAGGCGACCCGTGCCGATGCCGTCGTCGTCGGCGAGGATCTCGGCACCGTTCCCGACGAGGTGCGCGACGCCCTCCAACGCCACGGCATCCTCGGGATGTACGTCAGCCAGTTCGAGCTCCCGTCGCACCCCGGCGCGCCGATCCCCGTGCCCGACCGACTTCAGGTCGCGACGCTCGACACCCACGACACGCCCACCTTCGCCGCGTGGTGGCAGGGCCTCGACGTCGATCTGCGCCAGCGGCTCGGCTTCCTCGGCGCGGCCGAGGCCGAGGCGGATCGCGCCCGGCGCGACACCGACCGGTGGGCGGTCGAGATAGCTCTGCGGGAGGCGGGCCTGCTGACGGGCGAGGCCGACGAAGGCGCTGCTCGGGACGCGGTCCTGCGCCTTCTCGGACGCTCCGACGCCGCCTCCGTGCTGGTGGCGCTCGACGACCTCGTGCTCGAGACCGATCCCCAGAACGTGCCCGGCACGGGTCAAGACCGCCCGAACTGGGTACGCATGCTCCCATGCACGCTCGCCGAGCTGACCGACGACCCCGCGATCCAGGCGACGCTCGCCGGGCTGCAGGACGAACGGCTCGGGGCCTACGCCCGGGCTCAGGAGGACATCCGATGAAGCTGACCGACGACGACCTGTGGCTGATCAACGAGGGGGCCCACACGCGGCTCTACGAGGTCCTCGGTGCCCACCTGGAGGTCGATGGCGCCGGCCATCCCTCCTGCTCGTTCGGCGTCTGGGCGCCCAACGCCCGCACGGTGTCGGTCATCGGGGACTTCAACGGGTGGACGCCCGGTCTCGACCGGCTGGATCCTCAGGGCGACTCCGGCATCTGGATGGGTTCGGTGGCCGGCGTCGGACACGGCGCCACCTACAAGCTGCACATCGAGTCACGGGCCAACGGCTACCAGGTGGCCAAGGCCGACCCGCTGGCCTTCCGCGCCGAGCAGCCGCCCCGCACCGCCTCGGTCGTGTGGTCCCTCGACGGCCACGAGTGGGAGGACGGGGACTGGATGGCCACCCGGGGTCGACGCAACAGCCTCGACGCCCCGATGAGCGTGTACGAGCTCCACCTCGGATCGTGGCGCCACGCCCCCGACGAGCTCCGGTCCCTCAACTACCGCGAGGTGGCCCCGGTGCTGGCGGACTACGCGGTGGAGCAGGGCTTCACCCACGTCGAGCTGTTGCCGCTGATGGAGCACCCGTTCTACGGGTCGTGGGGATACCAGACGACCGGCTACTTCGCCCCCACCTCGCGGTTCGGCACACCTCAGGACCTCATGTTCCTCATCGACACGCTCCACCGTGCGGGGGTCGGCGTGATCCTCGACTGGGTCCCGTCGCACTTCCCGTCCGACGAGCACGGCCTCGGCTTCTTCGACGGAACCCACCTCTACGAGCACGCCGACCCCCGCAAGGGACACCATCCCGACTGGGACAGCGCGATCTTCAACTACGACCGCAACGAGGTGCGCAACTTCCTGCTGTCGAGCGCCCACTTCTGGCTCGACAAGTACCACGTGGACGGGCTCCGGGTTGATGCCGTCGCCTCGATGCTCTACCTCGACTACTCCCGCAAGGCGGGGGAGTGGATCCCCAACGAGCACGGGGGCAACGAGAACCTCGGTGCCCTGCGGCTGCTGAAGAAGCTGAACGAGACCGTCTACGCCGCCTTCCCCGACGTGCAGACCATCGCCGAGGAGTCCACGGCGTGGCCGATGGTGTCGCGGCCCACCGAGTACGGGGGCCTCGGGTTCGGCATGAAGTGGGACATGGGGTGGATGCACGACACCCTCCAGTACTTCGAGCGGGAGCCCGTCCACCGCCGCTACCACCAGGGTGAGCTCACCTTCCGGACGGCCTACGCCTTCACCGAGAACTTCTGCATGCCCCTCAGCCACGACGAGGTGGTGCACGGGAAGGGCTCCTTGCTCACCAAGATGCCGGGCGACCACTGGCAGAAGATGGCCAACCTGCGCGCCCTCTACGGCTACCAGTTCGGCCAGCCCGGCAAGAAGCTGCTGTTCATGGGGGCGGAGCTGGCCCAGGAGACCGAGTGGGACCACGACGGCTCGCTCCCGTGGTGGCTGCTCGATCGACCCGACCACGCCGGGATGCAGGCCTGGGTCCGCCACCTCAACCACCTCCACCGTGACGAGCCCGGACTGCACCAGCGGGACTTCACGCCCGAGGGCTTCCAGTGGGTCGACGCCTCCGACGCCGGCAACAGCGTCCTGTCCTGGCTGCGCCACCCCGCCCGTGACGACGACGGCCGCCCGGTCGATCCCTCGTCCCGCTCGGTCCTCGTCGTCTGCAACCTCACCCCGGTGCCCCGCTCCGGCTACCACCTCGGCGTACCGACCGCTGGCCGCTGGATCGAGCTGGCCAACTCCGACGCTTCGGAGTTCGGCGGGTCCGGCATGGGCAACCTCGGTGGGGTCGAGGCCGTCGAGCACCCTGCGCACGGCTTCCCCGTCTCCATTCCCCTCACCCTGCCTCCCCTGGGTGTGCTCTTCTTCGCGCCGGCATCCAGGTAGCCTCGACCCGTGGCCACGACCTTCGAGCGCGCCCGGGCTGCCGTGGCCTCTTCTCCCGACCTGCAACGGTTGGCCGAGCGCGGTCGCGATCTCCTCCTCGGTCCCGACGGTGACGCGCCGGTCCGCCACTCGGAGATCTCGCCGTGGCGACCGGTGTCCAACGGGCCCGAGCGGGCTTGGCTCACCGTTGTGTTCGCGGTGTCCGGGGCCCTCGGAGGCCTGGTCATCGCCGCCTCCGCGCCGGTGTGGCGCCTGGCGCCGGAGACGTGGCGCATCACCCTTCCCGGCGTTCCCCATCCTGGTTCCACCGCCCAGTCCACGGTGTTCTTCCTCATCGGGCTGGTGCTGTTGGCCGTCGGTTGGCTGGGGCTGATCCACCGGGCCGGGCGGCCCGGCAGCACCACCAAGCGGCTGGTCATGGTGTGCGTGGTGATCGCCATCTGGGCTGTGCCCGTGTCGCTCGGCCCCCCGCTGTTGTCCAACGACGTGTACAGCTACGCCGCCCAGGGGGAGATGGCCAGCCGGGGCGTCGACCCCAGCTCCATCGGCCCCGTCGGGATCGGCCGCAACGACTGGACGACGATGGCCGACCCCGTGTGGCGGGCCTCGCCGGCCCCCTACGGTCCGGTGGCGGTGGCCACCAGCGAGGCCGTCGTCATCGCCGCTGGCCACGATGCAGCGACGGCCGTGTGGGGCTTCCGCCTGGTCGTGCTGCTCGGCATCGTGATGGCCGCCGTGGGAATCGGGCTCATCGCCGATCGATCGCGGGTGGACCCGGCGGTGGCCATCGCCATCGGTTTGGCCAACCCGCTGGTGATCCTCCACCTCATCGGTGGGGCCCACAACGACGCCATCATGTTCGGCTTCCTGGCCCTCGGGCTGGCCGCCGCCCAGCGCCTCCACAAGAAGACCGCGCTCGCGTTGCTGATCGCGGCCACCGCCATCAAGCTGCCCGCCGCCGTCGGGCTCGTGTACCTGGGATGGACCTGGCCGGGCGTCACCGCCAACTATCGCAAGCGGATCGCCGCCACCGGAGCGGTGATCGGCGTCACCATCGCCACCATCACGGTGGGCTGCCTCCTCGTCGGCCTCGGTCCGGGCTGGATCACC
The DNA here is from genome assembly GCA_963793025.1 of uncultured Actinomycetes bacterium. GTDB lineage: Bacteria > Actinomycetota > Acidimicrobiia > Acidimicrobiales > Acidimicrobilacustridaceae > CAWBYL01. The sequence continues at coordinate 477,820 of CAWBYL010000001.1, read as the reverse complement.
GCCCTGAAGAGCACCGGGAAGGTCAACGACACCTACTCACCGACCACCAAGATCGGCTTCAGCATCTCCGAGCTGCTCGGCGCCGTGGGCATCAACGTCGACGGATCCCTCCTCGCCGCCGGCGTGCGCCTGCTCGGACTGGCCGCCACCGGGATCCTCGCGCTGGTCATGATGCTGCGCAGTCCCCGCATCGGCATCGTCAAGGCCACCGGTGTGATCCTCGTGGCCTACGTGCTGCTCGGCCCCGTCATCTGGCCGTGGTACCTCGCCGCCGGGTTCGCCCTTCTCGCCGCCGGCGGTCTCGGTCGCTACCGGCCCTCCTACCTCGTGGTGTGCATCGCCGTGAGCTGGGCGGTCTGGCCGACCTCGGTCGTCAGCCTCGGCAGCGGTGGCGGCTACCAGCACCTCCGAGGCCTGGGCATGGTGTGCCTGGTGTGCGGTCTGGCCTGGTTCGCCCAGCGCTTCTCGAGCCGATGGGAGCGGCGCCTGCACCGCTCGTTGGCCGAGTCGGCCCCGGCCTCCGAGCCGACGGAGCAGCCCGCCTCGGTCTGACCCGGTCGCCGGCGGCGGAGCGCCGGCGTGCCAGGATCAGCCCGTGCGAGTCGTTCCCTCCCGCTGGGACAACGAGACCTGGATCTGCTCGCTGCGGGGCCACGTGGCTCCGGCGGCGCGGGTGGCGGAGGTGGGCCCGGCCGACGCCGAGCTCGGGATCGACACGCCCGACGGGGCCCGGCTCAGCCGGTGCCTGCGTTGCGACCTGTGGGTGCGCACGGAGGTGCCGACCGCCGCCGAGACCCGGACGGCTCGCCTGCCCGAACGGGCCTCGCTCCCGAAGCCTCGCCGCGGGGTGGTCCTCGAAGACGCCATCGTGGTTCGCCTCATCGCCGTCGAGCGGGCGGCGCACAGTGTGCTGTTCACCCTCCTCGCCGCGTTCCTCGCCGTGGTCGAGCTCGATCTCGGTGGACTGCGCGACACGGCGGATGCGGTCGCCGAGTCCCTGGGGGGCATCGCCGACAACAGCGGCCGCGGCGGCAGCCACGCCTGGCTGGTCCGCCATCTCCGCGACGTCGGGTCGTGGCAGGACCGCACGATCCGGGTCCTGCTCGTCATCGCCATCGGCTACGCCGTTCTGGAGGGCGTCGAGGCCTTCGGCCTCTGGCGGGAGCGACGATGGGCGGAGTACCTCACCGTGGTGGCCACCGTCGGCTTCCTCCCTCTCGAGATCCACGAGCTCACCGAGCGGGTCACCGTCGTCCGGGTCGTCATGTTCGTGTTGAACCTGGCCGTGCTCGTCTGGCTGGTCTGGGTGAAGCGGTTGTTCGGGGTGCGGGGCGGGACGGCCGCCCTCGCCGTGCCGACCGACTGGGACGCCATCCTCGACGCCCCGGCGCCCCCACCGGAGCGGGCGAGGTGCTGACCACCCGGGTGTACCGCACCGGGGGAACCGAGCAGCTGGCGGAGCCCACCCGCCTGGACGGACTCGTCGGCGACGACACCGTGCTCGTCTGGGTCGACGTCTGCGGTCCCGACGACGGCGACCTCGAGTCCATCCAGGATGCGCTGGGTCTGCACGACTTGGCGGTGGAGGACGTCCGCAAGCACGGTCAGCGGGCCAAGCTCGAACACTTCTCCGATCACGGGTTCCTCGTCGCCTACGCCCGGGCCGAGGACGGCGACCTGTCCGAGGTCGACTTCTTCGTCGGGCCCAACTGGCTGGTCAGCGTGCGGGAGCGCAACGACCACGGCGACGTGTTCGCCATCGACGACGTGGTCGACCGCCACGACCGCACCCGGTCCACCCTGCCCGGTGTGGGCTTCTTGCTCTACGCGCTGCTCGACGCCCTGGTCGACGGCTACTTCGACGCCGTGGAGGAGGCCGAGGACCACCTGGAGGACGTGGAGGAGCGGCTGTTCGCCGTCGGCGCCCCTCCCGACGGATCGGTGCAGCAGAGCCTGCTCGAGCTCCGTCGCAAGCTGGTCGTGTTCCGTCGGCGGGTGGTCCCCCTGCGTGACGTCGTCCTCGGGCTCCTCCGGGGCGAGATCGACTCGGTCGAGGAAGCCACGAAGGTCTACTTCGAGGACGTGCTCGACCACCTCCTCCGCGTCATCGACCAGATCGACACCCAGCGCGAGCTGATCGGCAACGTGGTCGACGCCAGCCTGGCCCTCGGCGCCAACCGGATGAACGAGGTCATGAAGAAGATGACCTCGTGGGGCGCCATCTTGATCGTGGCCACCCTCATCGCCGGGATCTACGGCATGAACTTCACCAACATGCCCGAGCTGAAGTGGCACTACGGCTACTTCGCGGCCCTGGCCACCATGGGGGCGACCACCGGCGGCCTCTACCTCTACTTCAAGCGCAAGGGCTGGTTGTAGCGGCGTCGGCCCTGGCGGGGTCGCTCAGTCGGCGGCGAGGGCGCCGGCCGGGGGCTCATCGGCCTGGTTGAACAGCTCGGCGATGCCGGCGATCGACCCGAGCACCGAGCTCATGTCGGCGGGGAGGAAGATCTTGGTGGCCCGGCCGTCGGCGATGAGGGCCAGCGACTCGAGGTACTTGATGGCCAGCAGGTCGGGCGTGGGATCGCCCTGGTGGATGGCCTCGTAGGTGAGACGGGTGGCTTCGGCGGTGCCGGCGGCGATCGTCTCCTGGCGGAAGCGGTCGGCCTCGGCCAGCTCCCGCACGGCGCCGGCCTGGCCCTGGGCCTCCAGGATCTGCTGCTGCTTGACCGCCTCGGCCCGCAGGATGGCCGACTGGCGCTCGCCCTCGGCCCGCGTGATGGCCGCCTGGCGATCGCCCTCGGCCTGGGTGACGAGGGCCCGCCGGGTCCGCTCCGCCTTCATCTGCTCGTGCATCGAGTTCATGACGTCCATGGGCGGGTCGATGCGCTGGATCTCGACCCGCTTCACCCGGACGCCCCAGGTGTCGGTGGCGTCGTCGAGGATCTCCCGGAGGCTGGCGTTGATCGAGTCGCGGCTCGTGAGGGCCTCGTCGAGCTGGAGGTCGCCCACCAGGTTGCGCAGGTTGGTCTGGGCCAGCTTGGTGACGGCCAACATGAAGTCGGCCACGTTGTAGATGAGCCTCTGAGGGTCGGTGGGCTCGTGGTACACGACGGCGTCCACGCTCACCACCACGTTGTCGGCGGTGATGACCTCCTGGGGCGGGACGTCCACGACCTGCTCCCGCATGTCGACGAGGCGGATCCGGTCGACGAACGGGATGATGATCCGCAGACCGGGGTCGACGGTGGCCCGGAAGCGGCCGAGGCGCTCGACCACGCCCCTCTGGAACGGTCGCACGATGCGGACGCTCGACGCCACGACGACGAACAGGAAGAAGGCGAGGATGGCGAGGATGGCGACGGCGATCATGACACTCCTGGTTGGAAGGGGTCTGCGGGCGCGGTGGGACCCCTGTGCGGCTGCGACGTGACCACCACGCCGGTACCGCGGACCTCGATGACCCGGACGACGGTTCCGGGCGGCACGGCCAGCCCGTCGACGGTCTCGGCCCGCCACTCCTCCCGGCCCACCCGCACCATCCCGCGACCGTGCGGGCCTCCGTCGATCTGCTCGATGACGAGGGCGGGCTGGTCGACGAGACGGCGGGAGCCGATGCCCGACGGGGCGTCCACGTCCTCGCGATCGAGGCGACGACGCAACGGGATGAGGCTCACCGCAGCGACGAGCGAGACCAGGACGAAGGCCAACCACTGCACGCCCAGACCGACCCCGGCGAAGGCGAGCAGGGCGGCCACGAGGGCGCCGAGGGCGAAGGGCAGGAGGAAGAAGGTGCCGGCCATGGTGATCTCGCCCAGGGCGAACACGACCGCCACCGCCAACCAGATCCATCGCCAGGTCTCCGGTGACTCCACGGCGCCAAACTAGTGGAGCTGCGCTCGAGGGTCAGTGGGCGCCCACGGGAGCGGCCCTCGAATCGGCTGGTTCGGCGGCGGTCCGCCGACGGATCGCCAGGCGCTGGAGGGCGACGGCGATCAACACGACGAGCAGGGCGTTGCGCACCACGATCGGGTAGGTCGCCCAGCGCGCGCCCTCCGTCTGGGCATGGATCGACGCCAGCATGAACGTCGTCAGCGCGGTGATGGCGAAGGTGAGGCCGCCCACCAGCCGGTCACCCCACGCCGTGGCCAGAGCGGCGAAGGGCACGAACCACAGCACGTACTGGGGCGAGATGATGGGAGCGAAGATCAACAGGGCGAGCACGGCAGCGAGGGGGGCGTAGGCCTCGGTCGCCGCCTCGACCGCCTCGGGCCGGGCCCGCGCCGCCCACCACCAGGCCAGGGCGGCCACCGCCACGGCCCCGACCGCCAACAGCGGCGGCGCCCAGCCGGGCACGGCCGCTCCGGTGCGCCACGCGCCCTGCTCGACGGTGGACGCCCCGGGGTCGGCGATGTGGAAGAAGATCCCCGGGAGGCTCTCGATCTGCCAGCCGTCGGCGCCTCGGAAGGTCGTCACCTGGCGGATCCCGTCGGTACCGGCCCACGTGATCCACGCCACCACGCCCAACGCGCCGGTGACGACCCAGGCGGTGAGGCCCCGCCAGGACCGCCGCACCACCAGGAGCGGGGCGACGGCGAGAGGCCAGACCTTGGCGAACACCGCGACGGCGAGGAGGGTGCCGCCGGCCGAGGCGCACCGGCGCCGCACCAGGGCGACGCCGAGGACGGTGAGCAAGACCGGGAGCAGATCGATCCGCACGTAGGGAAACGGGAAGAACGCCATCGGTGTGCCGAGGACGAGGTAGATGACCGCGGCCCGACGGTTCCACGCCCAGGCCAGGACCCCGGCGGTTCCGAGCTCCAGCGCCAGTTGGCTGACGCCGAGGAGCAGCAGGGTGGTGGTCAGGTTCGCCCGGTGCACCAGCGCGGCCAGGCCCAGTGCCACGGGGGGGTACTCGACGGGGAAGTCCCGGTACGGGGTCCCCGGCGACGTGAGGATCTCGGCGTAGCGCCGAGCGTCGCCCCCGAGCACGGAATGCTCGTCGGCCACGCCGGTGCGCAGGAGAACGGCGATGGCCACGACCCGCACGGCCACGAGGCCGATCACGAGAGCGATCGGCCACCAGACGGGGAGGCGGCCGACGGGGGTCGGCGGGGGGCCGCGAGACGCAGAGGTGTCGGAGGCGAGCGGCGCGTCGACCATCGGGGGCCGAGGCTAGAGCGCGACGAGCACGCTCACGGGGAAGCGGTCGAGCACCAGGCCGACGGGCACGGGGCCACCCCGGTGCCCGGCCCGGGTGAACAGGTCGACCCACTCCCCGGGGGGGAGCTCGACGGTGGCGTCGGGAGCCGGGCCCGGGAGCCAACGGGCAGGGATGACAGTGAGCGGACCGTCGGGTCGGCGCTGGGCCACCACGGCCTCGGCGTCGGGACCGCTGACCGGGAGCGGGAGCAGGTCGGGTCCGTACTGGGCCGGGTGGTCACGACGGTGTCCGAGGAGGCGGGCCCAGACGGCCATCTTGACGAGGCCGACGTCGTCGGGGTCGTCGGTCGTGGCCGACCAGAGCCCCGAGAGGTCCTCGGGTCCGTAGTCGCCCTCCACGGCGTCGAGGAGGTCGGCCCGCAGACCGTGGTCGACCGGCCGCCGGTTGTCGGGGTCGACGAGCACGAGGTTCCAGAGCTCGTCGCCCTGATAGATGTCGGGGCTGCCCACCGCGGTGGCGGCCAGCACCACCTGGGCGAGGGACCGGGCCCGTCCGGCGGTGCGGATCCCACGCACGTAACGGTCCACGGAGCCGACGATGGCGGGATCACCGAGCACCCCGGCCACGAAGCGGTGCACGGCGTCCTCGTAGGCCGCATCCGGAGAGACCCACGACGTGGCGTCCTTGGCCTCTCGCATGGCCTTGGTGGCATAGGTCGAGAGCCGCTCGGCGTCGATCGGCCACGCCCCGACGATGGTGGCCCACAGGAGCCACTCGAGGGCGGGACGGGGCGCGCCGGCCTCCCGATGAGGTGCGGAGCCCAGGTGCCAGTCGGCCACCGCCGCGGTGAACGTCGCCGGGTCCGACGCCAGGACGGTCAGACGGGCCCGGACGTCGGCCCCTCGCTTGGTGTCGTGGGTGGTGAGCGGGCTCATCGTGCCCGGCCAGGCGACGGCCAGGTGGCGTAGGGCCTCCTGGCTCTCGGCCACGGATACGTCGAGGCGGGCGGGGTCGCCGCCGACCTCGTTGAGCCAGGGCAGGGCGACGTAGCGGTAGAAGCCGGTGTCCTCGACGGCCTTGGCGGCGAGCGGGGCGCTGAGCTGCCCGAACCGAGCCACGAAGGTCGCGACCGGCGCAGGTGCCGGGGTGTCGCCCCGCACCATGGCCGCCGCCTGGTCGAGGAGTTCCGCGGTGGGGTCGTCGGGATGGCGGGCGAGGGCCCGAACCAGGGCGGCGTCGATGTGGGATCGGTCGTCGACCGTCGCCGGCGCCTCGCCCGGACGGGCGTAGGTGCGGTACACGTCCAGCTCCTCGGCCAGCGCGGCCACCGCTCGGCGGGCCGATCCGGTGTCGGGCTCGTCGCCGGTGACGGCGGTGACGGCGGCGGCGAAGGACCGACCCAGCCGTTCGACCTCGGGGACGAGCAGCGTGTCGGCGACGAGGGCGCGACAGGCCTGCTCCACGACGGGCCACGTGTCGGCCACGCCCGTGGCCTCGGCGGTCGTGGCCACGAGGGTGCGGGCGCCGGTGGTGTCGGTGAGGATCTCGCCGAACCGGGCGGACACCTCGTAGCCGGTGGTGCCGTCGACCGGCCACGACTCGGGGAGCTCCTCGTCGGCGGCCAGGATCTTCTCGACGACGAGCAGGCGATCGGAGCCGACCAGCGCCCGCAGGCGTTCGAGGTACCCACCGGGGTCGACCAGTCCGTCCACGTGGTCGACCCTCACCCCTTGGACGACACGGGCGGCCAGCCCGTCGTCGACGAACCACCGTTGCAGCAGGGCGTGGACCCGGTCGAACACGTCGGCCCGCTCCACCCGGACCGAGGCCAGGTCGGTCACGTCGAAGAAGCGTCGCCAGTTGAGCAGCTCGGCCGTGCGCATCCAGTGCTCGGCCCGCCAGTGCTGGCGGGCGAGGACCCGGCCGAGGGCGGCGGGGTCGCCGTTGACCCGGGACAGGTCCTGACGGTCGATGCCGAGCCCGGCGAGGGACGACTCCGAGACGGGCCACACGTCGCCGTGGTGGCGGGCCACCACTTCGCCGCCGAGCTCGTCGAGGGTGATGGCGCCCTGGGTCACCGCCTCGTCGACCGGTCGGTCGAGGAAGGGGAGCACGACCCGACCGGCGGAGGCGGGATCCGGCGGTTCCCAGTCGATGTCGAAGGCCACGGCGTGCTCGCTGGCCGCCCCGTGGGCGAGGACGTCCCACCACCACCGGTTGGTCGTTGAGCGGATGCCCATGTGGTTGGGGACGATGTCGACGATCTGGCCCATGCCGTGCCCGTCGAGCGCCGTCCAGAGCCGGGCCAGGCCCTCCTCGCCGCCGAGCTCTCTCCCGCACCTGCTGGTGGTCGGTGACGTCGTAGCCGTGGGTGCTCCCCGCCACCGCCTCGGTCAGCGGCGAGGTGTAGAGGTGGCTGACCCCGAGACGGGCGAGGTAGGGGACGATGGCGGCGGCGTCGTCGAAGCCGAAGTCAGGGGTGAGCTGCACCCGGTACGTCGCGGTGATGGTCGGCCTCATGGCCCGGTGCCTACCCGGTCCCGGCGTCGGCCATCCGCCGGAGGACGATCAGAGAGCGGTCGACCACCGGTACGGCCTGGCCGGCGTCGAAGCTCCCGTCGCCGCCGATGGGCAGCGCGTCGTCGACATCGTCGCGGGAGGTGTCGATGACCCGGCACCATCGCTCCCCGTAGGTGGCGTCGGGGAGCACGAAGTCGATGTGGTCGTTCGAGGCGTTGAACAAGGCGATGAAGCTGTCGTCGGAGATGGGTTCGCCCCGCCGCCCCCGGCTGGGCAGCGCGTCGCCGTTGAGGAAGACACCGATGGACCGGTTGTCGCCGTTGCGCCAGCTCTCGTCGGTCATCGGCTGCCCGTCCGGTGCGAACCAACCGATGTCGTCGACCTCCTCGCCCTGGATCGGCCGGCCCTGGAAGAACTGGCGACGCCGGAAGACGCGGTGGTCGAGGCGGAAAGCGATCATGCGGCTCGTGAACTCGAGCAGGTCGGCGTCGGCCGATTCCCAGTCGTACCAGGAGAGATCGTCGTCCTGGCAGTACGCGTTGTTGTTGCCCCGCTGGGTCCGGCCCAGCTCGTCACCGCCGAGCAGCATGGGCACGCCCTGCGACAGGAACAGGGTGACCAGGAGGTTCCGGCGCTGGCGGCGGCGGAGGGCGAGGACCTGTTCGTCGTCAGTGGGGCCCTCCACGCCGCAGTTCCACGACCGGTTGTCCGAGGTCCCGTCGTTGTTGCCCTCGCCGTTGGCGTCGTTGTGCTTGGCGTTGTACGAGACCAGGTCCTCGAGCGTGAACCCGTCGTGGCAGGTCACGAAGTTGATCGAGGCGTAGGGCGTGCGCCCGTTGGGTTGGTACAGGTCGCTGGATCCGGTGAAGCGGTAGCCGAACTCGGCGACGGTGTGGTCGGCTCCCCGCCAGAAGTCGCGCACCTCGTCGCGGTACTTGCCGTTCCACTCCGACCAGAGAGGTGGGAAGTTGCCCACCTGGTAGCCACCCTCGCCGACGTCCCACGGCTCGGCGATCAGCTTCACCTGGCTGACGATCGGGTCCTGTTGGATGAGGTCGAAGAAGCTCGAGAGCTTGTCCACGTCGTGCAGCTCGCGGGCCAGGGTGGCGGCCAGGTCGAAGCGGAAGCCGTCGACGTGCATCTCGGTGACCCAGTACCGCAGGCTGTCCATGATCAGCTGGAGCACGTGGGGGTGGCGCATGTTGAGGCTGTTCCCAGTGCCCGTGTAGTCGACGTAGCGCCGTCGATCCTCCGGGTTCAGCCGGTAGTACGCCGCGTTGTCGGCCCCCTTGAGCGACAGGAAGGGCCCGCCGTCGTTGCCCTCGGCGGTGTGGTTGTAGACCACGTCGAGGATGACCTCGATGCCCTCGCGGTGGAGGGTCTTGACCATCTGCTTGAACTCCTGGACCTGCTGGCCCCGCTGCCCGTAGACCGCGTAGTCCGAGTGGGGGGCGAGGTAGGCGATGGAGTTGTAGCCCCAGTAGTTGCGCAGACCGAGCTGGTGCAACCGGTAGTCGTGCACGAACTGGTGCACCGGCATCAGCTCGACGGCAGTGATCCCGAGCTGCTTGAGGTGGTCGACGACCGGCTGGCTGCTGAGACCGAGGTAGGTCCCCCGCAGCTCCGGTGACACGTCGGGATGGGTCATCGAGATCCCCCGTACGTGGGTCTCGTAGACGACGGTGTCGTGCCAGCTGGTCCGGGGGTGACGGTCGTCGGCCCAGTCGAAGAACGGGCTGATGACCACGGACTTGGGCACGAAGGGCGCCGAGTCGTCGTGGGTGGGGGGACCGTCGGGTCCGTCGGCGAACGAGTAGCCGAAGACGGCCTCGGCCCACAGGACCTCGCCCTCCACCGCCTTGGCGTACGGGTCGATCAACAACTTGGCCGGGTTGCCGAGGGTGCCGTCCTCGGGGGCCCACGGGGCGTGGACCCGGAAGCCGTAGCGCTGACCGGACTGGATCCCCGGGATGTACCCGTGGTGGATGAACGCCGTCACCTCCGGCAGCTCGATCCTGGTCTCGCGGCCGTCGTCGTCGAAGAGGCACAGCTCAACGGTGTCCGCCACTTCGGAGAACAGCGAGAAGTTGGTTCCGCTGCCGTCGAAGGTCGCCCCCAGGGGGAAGGGCTCGCCCGGCCAGATCTCCATCGGGGGAGCCTAGGCGGGGTGGGGGGCGGGCCTCACCGGTCGTGGCGCAGGGCGGCGGCCAGGGCCTCGCCCTCACGGGCCCGGAGAGCCACGTTCACCTCGAGTCGTTCGAGGTGCTGGGCCAGGATCTTGTCGCCCTGGGGCACCTCGTGCTCGGCGAAGAACACGAAGACCTCGGGGGCCACCGACGGACGCGACAGCGATCGGATGCCCTCGAGGAGGCGGGCGATCGAGTTCGACGGGAACCGGGTGTTGACGGTGTCCCATTCCTCGACGACGAAGAACCAGGCCAGCTCCCCGTGGTCACGGTTGGTGAGGGCCCGGCGCAGCAGCAGCGGGGCGTTCTGGGTGCGGACCGCGTCGGTGATGCTCATGGCCAGCACTCGGTGCATGAGCTCGGCGTCCGGGAAGTCGGCCAGTGCGCCCAGGTACCGCTGCTCCTCCTGGGGCGTCGACGCCGCACCCATGCGAGCCACGAAGTCATCGAACTCGGCGGCCGTGCCGCTGGCGGCCACGATGTTGACGGCGGCGGCGAGGAGGGCGGGATCGGTCGTCGGGCCCCCCGGAGCGATGAGGGCCCGGGCTCGGGCGCGAGCGTCGGAGTCGGCTCCCAACCCGCCGAGGCCCTCGAACAGGGTGCCCCGCAGGGCGCGGTCGCGGTCGGTCTCGCCGTCGACGGGATGGTCGCCCAGGCGGGCGAGCGCGGGCTGCAACAGGTTCCGGACGCGAGCCTGGAACGCCACCCGGTCGTCGTCGTCGAGGATGCGGTCGAGGGCGCCGAGACCGGCGATCATCCGCTGCCAGACCGAGAGGTCGGTCTCGGCGGCCAGGGCCTCGACGGTGAGCACGAAGTCGTGGGCGGTGCCGTCGCCGGCCAGCACCCCGGCCCAGATGTCGTCGACCAGGCCGTACCGTTCGATGGGGGAGAGGTCATCGAGGGCGTGGGCGACCAGCGCCGTCCGCAGGTCGGGGGCGTACCGGGCGCGGTAGAAGCCGGTGCCCTCGGTGTTGGCCAGCAGCCAGGTGGAGGGCTCGACCAGGTCGACGTCGGTCTGGCGCGACTCGAGGAGCACCTTTTCGAACGTGACCACGTCGTCGGTGCTGGACCGTTGCGAGAAGATGAGAGGAACGACCCACTGGGCCGACTCCACCTCGGGGCCGTCGAGGTCGTCGGGCTCGCCCTCCCCGAGGTCGCCGGCGTAGCCGAACGGCTCCTGGCTGAAGCGGACCGTGCCGCCGTCGTTCACCAGGTCGACGTCGATGACCGGGAACCCGCCCTGGAAGATCCAGGAGTCCATGATCCGCCGGACCGGTTCGCCGGTGGCGTCCTCGATGGCGTCCCACAGATCGGTGGTCTCCGTGTTGCCGTAGGCGTTGGCGGCCAGGTAGGAGCGGATGCCGTCGCGGAACTCGTCCGGTCCGAGGAACTGTTCGAGCATCCGCACCACGGCGGCGCCCTTTTCGTAGGTGAGGATGTCGAACATGCCCTCGGCCTCGGCCGGCGACACGACCGGGTACTCGATGGGTCGGGTGCTCGACGAGCGCGTCGGTGTCGAACGCCGCCGTGCGGGCCAGGCCGAAGGTGACCCACCGCTCCCACTCGGGGCGGAAGGCGTCGGTGGCGTGCATCTCCATGAAGGTGGCGAAGGCCTCGTTCAACCAGATCCCGTTCCACCACTTCATGGTCACCAGGTCCCCGAACCACATGTGGGCCAGTTCGTGGTTGATGACGTCGGTGACGTTGAGCAGCTCGGCCTGGGTGGTGGTGGCCGGGTCGACGAGGAGCAGCACCTCCCGGAACGTCACACAGCCGAGGTTCTCCATGGCACCGAAGGCGAAGTCCGGGACGGCCACCAGGTCGAGCTTGTCGCCCGGATACGGGATCCCGTAGTACTCGCTGAAGTGGCGCAGGCAGGCCTCGGCCACCTCCAGGGCATAGCCGGTGAGGTGGCCCTTCCCCCGGGGGTAGATGACGCGGAGCGGGGTGCCGTCCACGTCGACGGGGTCGGTGGCGGCGAGGGGGCCGACGATGAAGGCCACCAGGTAGGTGGACATCTTCATGGTGTCGGCGAAGCGGACGAGGTCCTTGCCCGGCATCTCCGGGACGGCTTCCCGGGAGATCTCGGCGGCGTTGGACACCGCGAAGAGGTCGCCGTCGACCACCAGGCCGACGGCGAAGACCGCCTTGTGGGCCGGCTCGTCCCAGCACGGGAAGGCGCGGCGGGCGTCGGTGGCCTCGAACTGGGTGGTGGCGATCACCTGCTCGGCGCCTTCGGCGTCGGTGAAGGTGGACCGGTAGAAGCCACGGAGCTTGTCGTTGAGCAGCCCTCGGAACCGGGTGTGGAGGGTGACGTCCCCGGCGGGGACGGGCTCGGCGAAGGCGAAGGTGGCTCGCTCGGTCTCCTCGTCGAGGGTGATGGTGGCCACGTCGAGGCGGCGGCCGTCGGCGGTGACGACCCACGCCTCGCGGATCTCGAGCTCGATGGCGTTGCAGCACAACGTCGTCGTGGGCTCGTCCACGACGAGGCCGGTCGCGCACCCGCCGGAGAAGGTGGCGGCGGCGAGGTCGGGTTCGAGGACGAGGTCGTAGCGCACCGGGGTGGCGCCGCCCGGCAGTCGGTACGGATCGATCACCGCGGGATCGACGAAGGCGGGTTCGGGGGGGTCGAGTTCACTCTGGGTCACCGTGTCAGCGTAGGGTCGCGCCGGTGAGCGTGCTCCGACCTCCTGGCGGGCGGTCCCTCGACGTGGTGTGCATCGGCAACGCCATCGTGGACGTCCTGGCCCACACCGACGACGGCTTCCTCGAACGCCACTCGATGGCCAAGGGGTCGATGCAGATCATCGACACCGAGGCGGCCCTGGCGATCTACGACGACATGCCTCCCGCCATCGAGGTCTCGGGTGGTTCGGCGGCCAACACCGCGGCCGGGATCGCCGCCTTCGGCGCCACCGGCGCGTTCGTCGGGAAGGTGGCCGGGGACCAGCTGGGCCAGGTGTTCGGCCACGACATCCGCGCCGTCGGTGTCGGTTTCGACACGCCCGTCGCTGCCGGTGAAGCCGCCGAGAGGGGTACCGCTCGGTGCCTGATCCTCGTCAGCCCCGACGCCCAGCGCACCATGAACACCTACCTCGGCGTCGCCGCCCTGCTCGGGCCCGACGACATCGATCCGGAGCTCATGGCTGCGGCCCGGGTCGTGTACTGCGAGGGCTACCTGTGGGACGAGCCGGTGGCCAAGGCGGCGCTGACCAAGGCGATGGACGCCGCTCACGCCGCAGGCACCCCGGTGTCGTTCAGCCTCTCCGACTCGTTCTGCGTCGATCGCCACCGCGACGAGTTCCTGGAGCTGGTCGAGCACCAGATCGACATCCTCTTCGCCAACTCGACCGAGATCTGCTCGCTCTACCAGGTCGAGGACTTCGAGGAGGCGGCCCGCCTCGTGCGGGGCCACTGCGCCATCGCCTGTCTCACCCGCTCGGAGAAGGGGTCGATCATCCTCACCGCGGACGGTGACCGGTTCGAGGTCCCGGCCGAGCCCACCGACGTGGTGGACACCACCGGGGCGGGCGACCTGTACGCCGCCGGCTTCCTGGCCGGCTGGGCGTCGGGCCAGTCCCTCGAGGAGGCCGGTCGTCTCGGCGCCGTCGCCGCCGCCGAGGTGATCTCCCACCTCGGCGCCCGTCCCCAGACGCTGCTGGCCGAGCTCACCGGCTTCCGGCGGTGAGCTGGACCTGCTTCGCCGTGGACGTGGCCGACAAGGTCGCCCACGTGCGTCTCGACCGGCCCGACGAGCTGAACACGATGGTGCCGGCGTTCTGGAACGAGCTGCCGGCCATCGTGGGCGAGCTCGACGCCGGAGGCGACGTCCGGGCCATCGTCATCTCCTCGACCGGTCGTCACTTCAGCGCCGGCATGGATCTCGGGGTGTTCGGGAGCGGTGACGACGGCATCGGAGGACCGTCGGCCGAGACGGGGCGAATGAGGGCCCGGCTGCGCCAGACCGTCCTGATGCTCCAGGACACGTTCACCAGCCTGGAGAAGGCCCGGGTGCCGGTCCTCGCCGCCATCCAGGGTGGCTGCATCGGAGGTGCGGTCGACCTGGTGTGCGCCGCGGACATGCGCTACGCCACCGCCGACGCCTTCTTCGTGGTGCAGGAGATCAACATCGCCATGACGGCCGACGTGGGCACCTTGCAGCGCCTGCCCAAGCTGATCCCCGACGGGGTGGCCCGGGAGCTGGCCTACACCGGTCGACGCATGCCGGCGACACGGGCGGCCGAGGTGGGGTTGGTGAACGAGGTGTTCGCCACCCAGGAGGAGATGCTCGAGGGGGTGCTGGCCATCGCGGCGGAGATCGCGGCCCGGAGCCCGCTCGCCATGTGGGGCACCAAGCAGATGCTCACCTACGCCCGCGATCACACGGTGGCCGACTCCCTCGACCACATCGCCACGTGGCAGACGGGGATGTTCCAGCCCCCCGACATGCTCGAGGCGCTCTCCGCCCGGGCCGAGGGTCGCGACCCCGAGTTCCCCGACCTCCTCGACACCCCCGACCAGTTCTGAGCCCCCCTTTACCGAAACGATGCGCTGGTCGCGCGCCCTGGCACGCGAAATGCGCATCGTTTGGGAGCGGGTTGGGAGCGGGTTGGGAGCGAGCCCGGATGGGGTGGGGGGGTCAGTCGTCGGATTCGAGGGGGGGTAGGAAGTCCCACTTGAGGTCGCCGACGCGGACCAGCACCGAGGAGATCCAACCGCCCATGGCGCTCAGGTGGTCGTCGAGCTGCCCGCCGTCGGCCAGGGTCGCCTCGTCGACCTCGTAGGTGCCCTCGTAGGACACCTCGATGGCGTACTCCGGTTCGCTGAGGTCGCCGGGGTAGGCCGTCTCGACCGTGGGCCCGGACCGCTCCAGGCGGTCGTGCCCGATGTTGGGGCTCATCTCGGGGAGGACCTCGAGCAGAGCGCCCGGATCGGGAGCCGAGGCCAGCCGCTGCACTCGCAGGACGATCTCGATGTCGATGCGCGGCGGCTCGTCGAGGGGTTCACCGATGTACCAGGAGCGGTACGCGGTCTGGGCCCAGGTGGGCCACTCGAGGGTGATGTCGGACTGGACACGCGGGGGGAGGCCCTCGCCGGGGAGCCCGTAGCTCGTCTCCCAGGTCATGTCGCCGAGCAGAACGTCCACGTGGAAGCGCTCCTCGAACGCCTGGCGCTCCAACATCGCGCCCTCGAACGCGTCGCGCAGGGCGCCGATGGCATCGGTGAACACGTGATCCAGCACGGGGCGACCCTACTGGTAGCTCGCGCCGCCCTTGCCGGAGACCCCGGTGCGCGTCGGGCCCCCGGCTCACGGGCACACTTGGGGGTCGTGCCCCCTCCACCCCTCGACGAGCTGCTGAGCCGGGCCGACCGATGGCGTCGCCTCGATCCCGACCCCTCGACCCGGGCCGAGCTCGACGAGCTGGTGGCCCGGGCGGTGGACGGCGACACCGAGGGGCTGGCCCGGTGCTTCGGCGACGGGGTCACCTTCGGCACCGCCGGGCTACGGGCCCCGATGGGTCCCGGCCCCTCGTGCATGAACGCGGTCGTGGTGCGGGCGGCATCGACCGCGCTGCACACCGAGCTCCCGGTCGGGGCGACGGTCGTCGTCGGCCACGACGGCCGCCATCGCTCGGCCGGTCTGGCCTCCGAGGCCGCCGGCTCCCTGGCGGCGGGAGGGGCCCGCCCCGTCCTGTTGGAGGGACCGCTCCCCACACCGCTCGTCGCCTTCGCCGTGCGGCACCTGGACGCGGCGGCCGGCGTGGTCATCACCGCGTCGCACAACCCGGCGGGCGACAACGGGTACAAGGTGTACCTGGCCGACGGCATCCAGATCGGTCCACCAGTCGAGCAGCGGGTGGCGGCGGTCCTCGCCCCGTTGCTCGCCCGGCTGGCCGACGGCGACCACCACTCCGTTCCGCCCGTGGCCGAGATCGCCCCCGACCGGGGGACGACCGCGGCGCTGGTCGACGCCTACCTGGACGCGGTCACCGGACGTCTGCCCGCCGGCCCGCGCCAGGTCGTCGTGGCCTACACGGCCATGCACGGCGTGGGCCAGGGCCTGCTGCTCCGCGCCTTCCACGAGGCCGGCTTCCCGATCCCGGCCACGGTGGCGGCCCAAGGGGAGCCCGACGGCGACTTCCCGACGGTGGCGTTCCCGAACCCCGAGGAGCCGGGCGCCCTCGACCTGCTGGAGGAGCGGGCCCGACAGGCAGGGGCTGACGTCGGACTGGCCAACGACCCCGATGCCGACCGCCTCGGGGTCATCGTCGTCCGACGCGGGTCCTGGGAGAAGCTCAGTGGGGACGAGATCGGCGTGCTGCTGGCCGATCACCTCCTCGGGCAGGGGGAAGGCGAGGATCGCCTGGTCGTGCGCACCATCGTCTCGTCCCGTCTCCTCGACGCCGTGGCCCGGGCTCACGGCGTCACCTCGGCCGCCACCCTCACCGGCTTCAAGCACGTGATGGCGGCCGCCCGGGACCGCCCCGAGCTCCGGTTCGTGTTGGGCTACGAGGAGGCTCTCGGCTTCGCCCTGGGCGACGCCGTGCGGGACAAGGACGGGATCGCCGCCGCTCTGGTGATGGCCGATCTGGTGGCCCGCCTGAAGCTCGGCGGACAGACCCTCGACGACCGTCTCGACGATCTCGCCCGTCGCCACGGCCTGTACCGGGCCCGGAGCCGCTCGGTGCGGTTCGACGGGCTCGACGGCGGTCGTCGTCGGGGCGACGCCATGGTCGCGCTCCGGGCCGATCCCCCCGAGGAGCTCGCCGGGCGCCGGGTGCGGGCGGTGATCGACCATCTCGGAGCCACGCCGCCGACGCCGGTGGCCGACGTCGTCGTCCTCGAGCTCGACGCCGGTGCCTGGGTGGCGGTGCGGCCGAGCGGCACCGAACCGAAGCTGAAGGTCTACGCCGAGGTGGTGGAGCCGGTGGCCGGCGACGCCTCGGTCGACGAGGCCCGGGCGCGCGCCGACGAGGCGTTGTCCGGGGTGCACCGGGCGGTCTCGATCGCCCTCGGGCTCGCTGGCTGATCCCGTCCGGCCCCCCTCGCGTCGGGGTGGCGAGCGACCGCTGGCGGGTTCCTCACCTGCGAGCGGTGCTGCGGTAGCGTCGCTCCGTCGATCGCCGATCGGGGGGATCGAACCACCTCAACCCTGCTGGAAGCGCCGTCGACCATGCTGTTTCCCACCATCGACTTCGCTGTCTTCTTCCTGGTGGTGTTCACGGGCAGCTGGCTGCTGAGGCCCCGGTTGTTGGCCTGGAAGATCTTCATCCTGGCCGCCAGCTTCTACTTCTACGCCTACACGGAGACCTGGTACTTCTTCTTGATGGCGGCGTTGATCCTGTTCAACGGGATCCTCGGTCGCTACGTCTCGCTGGCCCTCGGCCCCGAGGGCCGGAAGACCTCGCTGAGCAAGTGGCTCGTCCGCTTCGGCGTGGCCGGCAACCTCGCCCTTCTCGGCTACTACAAGTACACCGACTTCTTCCTGACCTCGGTCACGGACCGGCTGCGGTCCCTGGGCCTCGACGTCAGCCCGCCGGTGCTCAACATCATCCTCCCGGTGGGCATCTCGTTCCTGACCTTCCAGGCCCTCAGCTACGTCATGGACTGCGGACGGGGCGAGTGGCGCGAGCCCATGAAGCTGCTCGACTTCGCGGTGTACCTGTCGTTCTTCCCCCAGGTGGTGGCCGGGCCCATCGTCCGCGCCGACGAGCTGGCCCCGCAGCTCGACGAGTACCTCGACCCTCGCAAGATCCGGTCCTCGGAAGCCTTCATGCTCATCTTCCGTGGGATGTTCAAGAAGGTCGTGATCTCGAGCTTCCTGGCCAGCCAGATCGTGGATCCGGTCTTCGCCCTCCCGGGGGCCTTCTCGGGGTGGGAGGTGCTCTGGGCCATCTACGCCTACGCCATCCAGATCTACGCCGACTTCAGCGGGTACACCGACATCGCCATCGGCGTGGCCCTGCTCCTCGGCTTCCACTTCCCGTTGAACTTCGACGCCCCCTACCGCTCCTTGTCCCTCCAGGACTTCTGGCGGCGCTGGCACATGACGCTCTCCCGGTGGCTGCGGGACTACCTGTACATCCCGCTCGGCGGCAACCGCGGCTCGAAGATGTTCACCTACCGGAACCTGTTCCTCGTCATGTTGCTCGGTGGTCTGTGGCATGGCGCCAACTGGACCTTCGTGGTCTGGGGTTCCATCCACGGTGCCTACCTGGTCGGCGAGCGGGTGGTGAAGGAGAGGTGGCGGGGCCATGAGCTCGGCCTCCCGCCGCTGATGGTCAAGGCGCTGCAGTGGTTCCTGACGTTCAACGTGGTCTGCCTCGCCTGGGTGTTCTTCCGGGCCCAGTCGGTGGACGCCGCCTTCGAGATCCTGGGCCAGCTCTTCGCCGGCTTCGGGGGGTCCAAGGTGAGCCTGCTCCTGCTGGTCGTGGTGATCGGGAGCGTGGCCTCCCAGTTCGTCCCGACCCGCATCCCGGAGAAGGCCGAGGTGCTCTTCGGTCGCCTCGCTCCCATCCTCCAGATCGGAGCCCTCGCCGTCGGTCTGGTGCTCATCGATGCCCTCGGACCCGAGGGCATCGCCCCGTTCATCTACTTCCAGTTCTGATGAGACCGTGACGCCAATGCCCCTCCCTTCCCAGGTACTGTCGCCCCGATGACCTCGCCGCGCCCGGGCCGTTCCGGCCAGCGATCTCCCTTCTCGTGGAGGAGCCTGTTCCGGCCTTTCGTCGGCAAGGAGCCGGGCACCATGCCCGCCGGGTTGATCCTCATCGTCATGGTTCTCGGGCTCGGGACGGCGGCCTTCCTGAACGCCGATGCCACCCTGCGCAAGAGCCAGGCCAAGGGCGACGGCTGGCGCAACGAGGTCGCCCACCGGGTCGCCGACATCAGCGACACGTTGCACATCACCTCACTGCGGCGTGGCGTCGACGACGCTCTGGGCAAGAACCAGGGCACCGACATCGACGTCGGTGACCTGCTGGCCCAGAAGGAAGCCGAGATCGCCGACGGCCAGAGCGACGGCCAGCCGACCGAGACCACGGTCCCGGCCCCCGTCCTGCCCGAGATCCCCGCCCCCACGCCCCAGTCCCCACTGCGGTTCTGGGTGGGGGGCGACTCGATCACCGAGACGTTCGGCACGTCGATGCAACAGGTGGTGGCCTCGACCGGCGTCATGACGCCCACCCTCGACTACCGGGTCTCCACCGGCCTGGCCCGCCCCGACTACTTCAACTGGCCCGAGCACCTGGTCAACGATGTCCTCCCCAGTGACCCGCAGGTCATGGTCATCATGTTCGGGGCCAACGACGGTCAGGGCATGGAGGGCACCGACGGCACGGTGTACAGCCGGGGTTCGCCGGAGTGGCTCGACGAGTACCGCCGACGGGTCGCCGCCACCATGGACCTGCTGGAGGACCCCGAGAACCATCGGCTGGTGATCTGGGTCGGCCCGCCGGTCATGCGTCCCGGCTCCGGCGTCCACGAGATGGACCAGCTCAACTACATCTTCTGGAGCGAGGCCCGGTCGCGGCCGTGGATCCAGTACTTCGACAGCTGGCCGTTCTTCGCCGACGCCAACATGCAGTACGTGTCCGACGCCCCCAATGCCGACGGCGTCTCCCGGGGGCTGCGCCAGAAGGACGGTGTGCACCTCTCGACCGTCGGCGGCAACCGCCTCTCCTGGGCCGTGCTGGCCCGCATCGGGCAGTACGTCGACCTGGCGGCCGGCAACACGGCTCCGCCGGCGGACCAGGCCCCGCCGCCGTCGGTGGTGGAACGTACCGAGGTGCCCCCGGAGACGCCCGGCGCCGAGTGACCCCGTTCAGGGGTGCGAGGCGGTCACGGTGGTCAGGATGCCACCGCGCACCTTCCAGACCGTCTCCACCGTCATGCGCCGGGGGAGGGTGGCCCGCAGCAGGTCGTCGAGGATGCTGTTGGTGACCGCCTCGTGGAAGGCGCCCTCGTCCCGGAAGCTCCACAGGTACATCTTCAGGCTCTTGAGCTCCACCAGCAGTTCATCGGGCACGTAGGTGATGCGCACGGTGGCGAAGTCGGGCTGGCCGGTGACCGGGCACAGGCACGTGAGCTCGTCGGTCTCGCACACGATCTCGTAGTCGCGTCCCGGCTCGGGGTTGGGGACGGTGATGAGCTCTCTGGACGGTTCGCTGGGCACGGCCCGGCACTCTAGCCAGCGTGGTCGTCGTCGCCGCCGGGCGGATCGATCTGACCGAGGAGGAATCCGAGGACGTCGGCCAGCTCGGCGGCCTGGGCCGAGACCGGCTTGCCTTGGCCGTGGCCGGCGTCGGCCTCCTCGCGCAGGATGATCGGGCGGCGCTCGCCACAGCTGGTGGCGTGTTGGAGGCGGGCCGCCATCTTGCGGGCGTGGGCCGGGTGGACGCGCGAGTCACCGGTCGCCGCGGTGAGCAGCACGGCGGGATAGCAGGTGTCCTCGACGACTCGGTGGTAGGGCGAGTAGCCGAGGAGCCATCCCATCTGCTCGGCGTCGTCGGGGTCGCCGTACTCGGGTACCCACAACCGGCCGAGGAGCAGGTCGGCGTAGCGCACCATGTCGAGGAGAGGGACGGCGATGTGGGCGACCTGGCACAGGTCGGGTCTCTGGGTGATGGCGGCGCCGACCAGCAGCCCGCCGTTCGAGCCGCCCCGGAGGGCGAGCCGGGCCCGGCTCGTGCGACCCGTGGCGACCAGCCAGTCGGCGGCGGCGATGAAGTCGTCGAAGGTGTTCTGCTTGTTCTCCCGCATCCCCGCCCGGTGCCAGGCCTCGCCTTCCTCGGCGCCGCCCCGGACGTTGGCCACGGCGTAGAGCCCGCCGTCGGCGCACACCTCGGCGATGGCCGCCGAGTACGACGGAGCCATCGAGATGGAGAATCCGCCGTACCCGGTGAGCACGCACGGCGTCTCCGGACCCAACTCGGTGGTGCTCGCCCGCACGAGGAACATCGACACCTCGGTCCCGTCGGGGGACGGGTAGCGGACCTGTTCCACCACCACGTCGGAGGACGGGGCCTCGTCGAGGGTGCTCCAGTCGGTGAGGGCGGGTGAGGCCGACGCCCCTGGGGGGCTCGGCGCCCAGCGATAGGTCGTCGACGGGGTGGCGAAGCTGGTGAAGGACACGAAGCCCTCGTCCCGATCCGGGCTCCCGGAGAGCCCGGTGACCGAGCCGAGGCCCGGGAGCTCGACCGGCGCTCGGTCGCTGCCATCGTGGTCGCAGCGCCACAGCCGGGCGACCGCGGACCGGCTGGAGAGGACGAGCAGGGATCGGGAGGTGACGGCGACGGACTCGACCACCTCCTCGGACTCGGGGACGATCGTGCACCAGTGGTCGTGCCACGCGGTGGCGAGGGGGGCCGACACCACGCGGCCGCGATCGGCCCCGAGGGTGGTGATGCCGATGACCTGGTCGTCGACCACCTCGAGGGCGGTGCGGGCGTCGATCCCCTCGATCAGCACGGTCCGGGAACCGGTCGAACGGTCGACCAGGTGGACGTCGGTGCGGCTCCACCCGACCGAGAGGTGCACGAGGAGCCACCGTCCGTCGCGAGACAGCGACACCGTGGTCCACGCCGTGGGGTCAGGGAGGGAGTCCCACACGAGGGTGTCGTTCGGCCACGGACGGCCCAGGCGGTGGTGGAAGGCGTAGCGCCCCTCGCCGCGATCGGCGGCCTGGCGTTCGTCGCCGTGGGGGTAGCGGGTGTAGACGAACCCTCCGCCATCGGGCTCCCAGGCCACCGACGCGGCCCGGGTGTGAGGGATGCGATCGGCGAGCAGTTCACCGGTGGTCACGTCGAGCACGTGGAGCGTCGACCGCTCGTCCCCACCCGTCGAGATCCCGTAGGCCACCAGGCGGCCGTCGGGGGAGGGGTGGAACCAGTCGATGGCGGCCGTCGGGTCTCCGGTGGCTCGATGGGGGTCGACGATCGTGCGGGCCCGCCCGGAGTTCTCGGCCGAGCGGACGACGAGCACGGCCTGGTCCAGATGGGACCAGCGCTCGAGGGTGAACAGGCGGGGCCCGGACACGTGGGGCGCGACCGACGTCGCGACCTGCAGGCGCTCCACCAGCCGGCCTCGCAGCTCCTCCCGCCGGGGGAGGCGGGCGAGCACGGCCGAGGCGTGGGCGTCCTGGGCGTCGGCCCACGCGGCGAACCGAGGATCGCCGTCGGTCTCCAGCCACCGGTACGGGTCGGTGATCGACACCCCGTGCCGGACCTCGACGAGGTCGTCGGCCCGGGTGGGTGGAGGAAGAGGGAACGAAGGGGCCGTCAGCGACCTGCGTTCGGCTTGGAGCCGTGGTTCGCGGGCTTGCGCCGGGCGTTGGTCTTGCGCTTCGAGGTCTTCTTCGACATAGGGCTTCGAGGCTACCGGTCCGAGCCGCCCGCGGCCCAGTCGACCAGCTCGTCGGCCGGCATGGTGTTGACGATGCGTTCGATGTCGATGCCGTGACGCGCGGCCTTGTCGCAGCCGTACACCTGCCACTCGAGCTGGCCCGGTGCGTGGGCGTCGGTGTCGATGGCGACCCGGCAGTTCCACTCGAGGGCGAGCTCGAGCAGGTCGTCGGGGGGGTCCTGGCGCTCGGGTCGGCAGTTGATCTCCACCGCCGTGCCGAACTGGGCGCAGGCGGCGAAGACCAGCTCGGCGTCGAAGGTGGACTGGGGTCGGGCCACCTCGGGGACGTCGTCGGGGTGAGGCACCCGTGCCCTCAGCTTCCGTCCGGTGCAGTGGCCGAGGATGTCCACGAGAGGGTTGGCCGCCGCCACCACGAGGCGACGGGTCATGGCCTCGGCGGGCATGCTCAGCTTGGAGTGGGCACTGGCCACGACCACGTCCAGCCGCTCGAGCATGTCGTCGTCGCCGTCGAGCGAGCCGTCCTCCAGGATGTCGACCTCCACCCCGCTCAGGATGCGGAACGGGGCCAGCTCGGCGTTGAGGCGCGCCACCTCGGCCAGTTGGGCCTCCAGCCGCTCGCGGTTCAGTCCGTGGGCGACGGTGAGCCGGGGGGAGTGGTCGGTGAGCACGAGGTACTCGTGGCCCAGGCCGGCGGCGGTGAGGGCCATCTCCTCGATGCTGGCTCCGCCGTCGCTCCACGTGGAGTGGCTGTGGCAGTCGCCCCGCAGAGCCTCCCGGTAGGGCCGACCTTCCTCGCTGAGAGGGAGGACGGAGGTGGACTCCAGGTCCACCAGCCGGGCGGGGACCCTGCCCCGCGCCGCCTCCACGATGACCGCCTCGGTCGAGGGCCCGATGCCGGCCAGCTCCTTCAGAGTGCCGGCGGCGAGCCGTTGCTCGAGCTCGCCGTCCGGGAGCGCTTCGAGCACCTCCGCGGCGTGGCGGAAGGCGCGGACCTTCGACGACGGGGCCAGAACCCGGTCCATCAGGTAGCCGATGCGTTCCAGCGCCTCGATCGGCGTCATCGCCACGCCGTCCTGGTTCGTGTCGGTCATGTCCGGTCCGGATTCCACGCCCACGACTCTACGGAAGCCTCGGGCCGGGCTGTGTGCTTCAGCCCCGGCGGTGCTTCTTCCCGGTGGGCTCCCTCCGCGGCGAGGAGCACGCCGCACCCCTGGAGGACGGTTGACTCGGAGCTGACGTCGACGCTGGTGAGACCGACGCTCTCGTGGGAGGTCAGCGCGGCCTGAAGTCGCTGCCGGGCCCGCCAGCGGGTCGTCTCCGGGAGGCGGCCCAGCTGGTACAGACCGCACCCGACGCGAATGACGTGTCCGCGGCGGACCTCCCAGCGCATGGCGTCAGCGACGGCCTTCCCGGGTCGGGGGTTGTCGGGTCGGACGCCGAGCTCGGCCAGGCGGTGATGATCTGATCGATCTTGCGGGCGAGCCCGCGCCGTCGGTGAAGGGCGTGAGCACGGCGAAGCGCAGGTCGATGCCCCGGACGGGGACGAGGGGGTGCATGGGTTCCTCCCACTGCTGTCGTCGCTTGGTCGAGCGACCAGAACCATCGGGGAAGGGAGGCCGAACCTAGCGACCCCCTGCGACAGCTACCCTGCCCGCCCGATGGAACGCTTCGGCTTCGTAGGCCTCCCCAACGCGGGCAAGTCCTCTCTGTACAACGCCCTGTCCGGTGGGAGCGCGCTGGCCGCGCCCTACGCCTTCGCCACCAAGGACCCGAACGTGGGGGTGGCCAAGGTGCCCGACTCCCGGCTCGACCAGCTCGCAGCCATGAGCAGGTCGAAGAACGTGGTGCCGGCCAGCGTGCAGTTCGTCGACATCGGCGGGTTGGTGGAAGGGGCCAGCGCCGGCGAGGGCCTGGGCAACAAGTTCCTCGCCAACATCCGCGAGGCCGACGCCATCGTCTTCGTCCTGCGGGCCTTCCACGACGACGACGTCCCCGGCCCCTCGGACCCGCTGGAGCACCTCCGCATCGTGGAGACCGAGATCGCTCTGGCCGACCTCGAGACGGTCGAGACGCAGATCGACAAGCGGCGCAAGGCGGCCAAGCAGGACCGCACCATCGCCGACGAGGTCGAGGCCCTCGGCCGGGCCCTCGAGATCCTGTCGGAGGGGACGCCGATCTACCGCAGCGAGCTCGACGACGACAGCCGGCTCCTGCTGCGCAACTACTTCCTGTTGACCAACAAGCCGGTGCTGGCCATCGTCAACGTGGGGGAGGACGACCTCGAGCGGGTCGACGAGCTGACCGCGCCGGTGGAGGCCGAGTTCGGCGCCCACGGCGAGGTCATCGGCATGTGCGTCCAGCTCGAGGCGGAGGCGGCCCAGCTCGATCCCGAAGGGCGGACCGAGATGCTGGAGGGCCTCGGCCTCGGCGAGGGTGCCCTGCCCGCGTTTCCTCACCACCGCCTACCGCATGCTCGGCCTGCGCACCTTCTTCACGACCGGGGAGAAGGAGTCGCGGGCCTGGACCTTCCGGGCCGGCTACCGGGCGCCACAGTGCGCCGGGGTCATCCACACCGACTTCGAGCGCGGTTTCATCCGGGCCGAGGTGATCCACTGGGACGACCTGTTGAGCGTCGGGGCCTGGTCCAAGGCCAGGGACGCGGGGACCCTGCGCATCGAGGGGAAGGACTACGTGGTGAGCGACGGCGACGTCATGGAGATCCGTTTCAACGTCTGAGTCGTACGATCACCGCCATGGCGGACCCGTGGATCACCGGAGCCGGATGGCTGGTCCACGACGATCACGTCCTCGCCGCGGTCGAGGTGGCCGACACCCGGCGAGCTCGCCGCCGGGGCCTGCTCGGTCGCGACGGGGTGGACGGGGCGCTCGTCCTGCGCCCGGCCCGCTCGGTGCACACGATCCGGATGCGCTTCGCCATCGACGTGGCCCATGTCGACGCCGAGCTGCGCATCCTCCGGATCACCACGATGGCCCCCAACCGGATCGGCCGGCCCGTGCTCCGGGCCCATGCCGTGGTCGAGTGCGAGGCCGGCGCCTTCGACCGGTGGGGCATCCACGTCGGCGATCGCCTGGAGCTGCGATGAGCGGCGGCGCCCTCGTGCTCATAGGCACGCCGATCGGCAACCTGGGTGACCTGGCCCCCCGGGCGGCCGAGGAGCTGGGCCGGGCCGACGCCGTGGCGTGCGAGGACACCCGGCGCACCGGTCGCCTGCTCGCCCACATCGGCGTGCGGGCCCCGGTGCTGCTCGTCGTCAACGACCACACCGAGGCGACGGCGGTCGGCGCCGTCCTCGCCCGGCTGGACCGTGGGGAGCGGGTCGCGGTGGTGTCCGACGCCGGCATGCCCGGGATCTCCGACCCGGGGGAACGTCTGGTGGCGGCGGCCTCGGAGGCCGGACATCGTGTCGAGGTGATACCCGGTCCGTCGGCGGCGGTGACAGGTCTGGTGGCCAGCGGGCTCCCGGCCGGCCGCTTCGTCTTCGAGGGCTTCCTGCCCCGCAAGGGCTCGGCTCGCACCGAGCGGCTGGGTGCCGTCGCCGGTGAGCGGCGCACCGTCGTGCTGTACGAGGCCCCGCACCGGTTGGCCCGGACCCTCGCCGATCTGGTGGAGGTCTGCGGGCCGGAGCGGCGGGTCGTCCTCGCCCGCGAGCTCACCAAGCTCCACGAGGAGCTGTGGCGGGGTCCGCTGGCCGGCGCCGTGCTGCGCTGCGAGGAGGTCGCCCCCCGGGGTGAGTACGTGGTGGTGCTCGACGGCTCTCCGGCGCCGGACGCGGCCACCGACGACCAGATCGCCGCCGCCCTGGAGGCAGAGCGAGCGGCCGGGCTCACCACACGCGACGCGGTGGCCGAGGTCGCCGCCGCTCTCCGGGTCCCGAAGCGGCGGGTCTACGCCCTCGCCACCCGCCCGTGAGCGGCGCCCGTCGGCCCGGACGTGGCTCCGGGCGCACGCGGCCCTTCCGGCTGCCGGTCCTGGTGCTCGCGATGTTCGGGGCCCTCGTGATGGTCGCCGCCTGCACGTCTGACCCCGGGGCCCAGCCGACCGAGGAGGTGAGCGGCCCCACCGGCATGGTGATCGCCGTACCCGCCGATCAACCCACGGTGCAGGCCGCCGTCGACGAGGCGGAACCGGGCGACCTGATCCTCGTGTCGCCGGGGATCTACACCGAGGCGGTCAACGTCACGACCGACGGCCTCACCATCCGGGGAACCGACCGCAACGACGTGATCCTCGACGGCCAGTTCTCCATGGGCAACGGGATCAGGGTCCTGGGGGCACGAGCCGTGACCCTCCAGAACCTCACCGCCCGGAACTACACGGGCGGCGGCTTCGTCTGGGTGGGAGCCGACGGCTACCGGGGCAGCCACCTCACGAGCTACCGCACCGGCGCCTGGGGCATCGCCGTGCAGGACTCCGTGCACGGCCAGATCGAGGACGTCCTCGTGTCGGGGAGCCCGGTCGCCGGGATCGCCGTCTCGGGGTGCTCTCCGTGTGACGCTCTCCTGCGCGGCGTCGTCTCCGAGCACAACGGCACCGGATTCATCGCCACCGACGCCGGCGGGAACCTGATCGTCGCCGGTTCCACCTTCCGCGCCAACCGGACCGGCATCGTGTTGCGCACCGGCAACGACGAACGGTGCCGACCCGAACGGGAGACGATCCTGGTGGGCAACGTGGTGGAGGGCAACGGTCGGCAGGCCCGGGCGGTCGGTGCCGGAGACCCCGGCATCGGCTCGGGCATCATGATCTCCGGTGGTCTGGACAACTCCGTGCTCCGGAACCGCGTCACCGCCAACGAGCGGGTCGGGATCGCCCTGACGCCGCAGGTGGCGGAAGCGGAGAGCCCGATGCCCGAGGTCGTCGAGGACACCGCCCTCGACGCCTGCCCGATCAGTCCCGCCGGGTCGGTCGGAGGCGACAGCGCCAACACCGGTCGCACGGTGTGGGAGTCGGCCGGCAACGAGGTCGACGGAAACCTGGTGAGCGACTCGGGCACCGCCGACCTCGCCCAGGCCGCCGTGACCGGCGACCCGGGCGCCCTCGGCAACTGCTTCAGCGGGAACCGCTACCGCACCTCGATGCCGGCGGACATCGAGGCGGTGACCTCCTGCCGCGGATCGGAGGGAGACGCGGCCGCCGCCGTCGATCCCGACCAGGTGATCGACGACCGACCGTTGCCGCCCGGGGACTGGCGGTTGTCGCCCCTCCCCGGGCGCCAGCCCTCCATGCCCGAGGCCGACACCACCCCGGCCATGCCCGCGATGGACCTGCCCGAGTGGGTCGACGTCGACGCCGTTGCGGTGCCGTCCGGGGGCTGACCCGTCAGCCAGCCACGGGCTCGGCACTCACCTCGGACAGTGGTGCGTACCCGATGAGGTAGGCGGCGATGTCGTCGGTGGGATCGGTGGCGGTGGAGGTGCAGTCAGGAGGGGTGTTGTAGCCCTCGGCGTCGGTTGCGGTGGGCACGTCGATCTGGCCCCGCACCGATCCGGTGGTGCAGGTCGGGATGTTCAGGTTGGCCACGGTGTTGGTCTGGAGGGTGCCGGCGGCGGCGGCCGCCTGGTTGGCGGCGAGCCAGTCGAGCACCTGGGTCACGCCCGCGGGCCAGTCCTGCTCGCCGGTGAGCGGGCCCATGGAGGCGGCCAGGGCGGGGATGCCCCGGGCCACGGCGGCCCGGGCGGCGCCCACCGTGCCCGAGAGCTCGACGGCCGGTCCCATGTTCTGGCCGGCGTTCATGCCCGACACCACGAGGTCGGGGGTGAAGTCGATGCCCCCGTCGTCGATGGCCCACACGATGGAGTCCGCGGGGGTGCCGGCCACGGCCTTGGCCGGGTATCCGCTGGCCGTCTCGACGTCGGTGGCGGTGAGGGGCCCGTCGGTGACGGCGCTGCCCTTGCCGCTCTGGTTGGTGGCCGGGGCCACGACGGTGACCTCGACGCCGGGCACGGTGCGCAGGCCTTCGACGACGGCGTCGATGCCGGCCGAGTCGTAGCCGTCATCGTTGGTCACCAGGACCTGGATGGGTTCAGCCGGGGCCTCGGTGGTGGCTGGTCCCGCTTGAGAGGTGTCGGTGCTCGAGTTGCTGTCGCTGCTGCAGCCGGCCAGCGCGAGCAGGGCTACTGCGACGGTGGCGGCGGATGCCGTGAAGCGCTTCATCGGTGAGACCTCGTTCGGGTTGTTGGCCGGCACGTGAGAGTAGTCGGCCGGTCCCGTCGGGCGGATGACACCGGACGTCCACCTGACGCCCTCCTCGGGTTCGCCGCCCCGGCGGGCGATCAGGCTCCGCCCCAGCCCCGGACGACCAGAGCACACGACATCAGTGGCGACCAGCCCTGCGGCGAACGCTCGATGTCGATCATGTCCCGGGAGAACGAGGCGTCGGAGTCGAGCACGGAGGCCAGGTGCTCGTCGACCGCCTTCATGGTGCGGGCGCTGAGCCGGCCGGCCTCGTCGGAGCGCACCAGCACCACGACCCGGCTGCGGAGGTGGTCGACGTTGGCGATGGCCCGTCGGGGAGGTGTCGGGCCCTCGGGGGTGATGGTCTCCCAGCAGTCGTCCGGGGTGCGCAAGTCGCCGGCGTCGGCGTGGATCGCCGCCGCCAGTCGGTCGAGGGTCGACGTCGGGTAGCGCCGGAGGGGGCCGGGTGCGGCCAGGCCGGTCACGGAGGTGATGGCCACGAAGGCCACCACCACCACCATCACCCCACCGCCGACGACCAGCAGGCGGCGCCGGCTCATCCGGCGGCGAAGGCGGGAACGACCTCACGCCCCACCAGGCGGATCATCTCCGCGATCTCGTCGAAGTCGCCGAGCGACGCCTGCCCGGTGTCGGCGGGCAGACCGGCGCCGAACGCCATGTGCACGTGGGTGCAGCCGGTGCTGGCCCGGTAGCCCTCGATCTGGCCGATCACCCGCTCCGGGTCACCCCACAGCAGGCGGTCGGCGGCGATGTCCTCGGCCGTGACCGGCTCGCCCCGGTCGATGCGGGCGAACAGCTCCGCCTCCTCGGCCTCCTCGACCGATTCCCGCCAGTGCGCCATCAGCCCGTCCACGTATCGGGGGAGGACCTCCTCGCGGACCTGGGTGTCGTCGGCCCCGACCCACGCGTAGCGACGCAGCACCCAGTCCGCCGGCTTCCCGGCCTTCTCGCACGCCGGGCGATAGACCTCGAGGCACCGCAGGGCGGCGGCCAGGGACTGCACCGGTCCGCAGATCCAGGCGTCGCCCAGGCGAGCGGCCCGGTCCACGGCCGCGTCGGCGACGCCGGCGACCCACAGCGGCGGGTGGGGACGTTGTACCGGTCGGGGGTGCACGGTGAGCTCGGGGAAGGAGTGGAAGCGCCCGTCGAAGGCGGTGTCCTCGTTCTCCCAGACCAGGCGGAGGATGGTCAACGCCTCCTCCATGCGGGCCCCGCGCTGGGTGAACACCGAGCCGTGGACGTCGTACTCGACCGGCCACCACCCCATGCCCACGCCGAGGGTGACCCGCCCGGCCGAGAGCTGGTCGATGGTGGCGACCTGCTCGGCCACCCGGACCGGGTTGTGGATCGGCAGCTGGAAGATGCCGGTGCCGACGCGGATCGTCGAGGTCCGGGCCGCCACCGCGGCCAGGAACGTGAGCGGATCGCTCATGTTCCCCGGCATGAAGTGGTGGTGGCCGATGGTGACCGTGTCGAACCCGGCCTCCTCGGCGATCACCGCCAGCTCGAAGGTCTCCCGGAACGGGTCCGGCGCGTCGAGGTCCTTCAGGAGGGGGAGTGAGAGCGAGAACTTCACGGTTCGAAGGGGCCTTTGCCCATCTGGTCTCGGATGGTGATCACCGGTGGGTTGGTCATGCTGCGACGTTGCCAGTTGGCGCCGTCGACGACGAGGGTGTGGCCGCTGATGAACTGGGCGTACGGAGAGGCGAGGAAGGTGGCGGCCCAGCCGAGCTCGCGGGGCTTGCCGACCCGCAGAGCGGGTTGGCAGACGTCCTTGTCGTTGGTGCGCACCAGGTTGGACTGGATGTCGGCGGTCATGTCCTCGTGGGGGAACAGGCCCGGGACGAGGCCGTTGACCTGGATGCCGTAGGGACCCCATTCGACGGCGAGGGTCTCGACCATGTTCTTCACGCCGGCCTTGGCCGCGGCGGAGTGGGCGAAGCCGGGGCCACCGGTCCAGGCGTAGGAGGCGCCGACGTTGATGATCGATCCGGGGGTGTTCGCCTCCAGGTGGCGGCGGGCGAACTCCCGGGCGCAGAAATAGGTGCCGTTGAGGGTGATGTCCACGACGGTGCGCCACGCGTTGGGGGACATGTCCTCGGCGGGCACGGGGAAGTTGGCCGCCGCGTTGTTGACGAGGACCTGGGGGAGGGAGAAGGCGTCGGTGGCGGCGTCGAACGCGGCGGCGATCTGCTCCGGGTCGCGGATGTCGCAGATCACCGTGAGGACGCTGGCCCCCAGCTCGTCCATGGCTTCGTTGGCCTGTTCGAGGTGCTCGGGCTTCCGGCTGGCGATCACCAGGTTGGCGCCCAGGCGGGCGAACTCGCTGGCGATGGCGCGGCCCAGGCCGGTACCGCCCCCGGTCACGAACACCGTCACGTCGTCGTAGGTGCCGGCCGGGAGGGCGGATACCCCCACCTCCGGCGGATGCGGCAGCCCGGTCGGTTCGGCGGTGGACATGTCAGCTCCCCTTGTAGGACGGCGACCGGTCCTCGGCGCGGGCGGCGCGGAACTCGGCGTAGTCGTCGGACTTGTTGATGAAGGTCTGGTAGATCAGCTCGTCGGCCATGGACGAGCGGATCTGTGGCTCGGACAGGTGTTGGATCACCTTCCGGGCCATCTTGATCGTGACCGCGGGCGCACCGGCGACCTTCTCGGCCATCTCGCGGACAGTGGCGTCGAGCTCGTCGCGGGGGACGACGCGGGACACGACACCGAGGGCGAGGGCCTCCTCGGCGCCGAGCACCCGGCCGGTGAGGACCATGTCGCTCACGATGCCGGGCCCGCACATCTGGAACAGGCGACCGACGCCGCCGGTGTCGGGGATCACCCCGTGGGTCGTCTCCGGGAGCATGAAGCGAGCGTCGTCGGCCGCGACCCGGATGTCGCACAGCAGCGCCCGCTGGAACGAGCCGCCGATGGCCCACCCCTGGATGGCGACGATCACCGGCACGTCGAGGTCGAAGAGCTGTTGGATGCCCAGGTGGCCCCGGGTCATGAGCTCGTGGTGGGTGAGCTCGACCTGCTCTCCGCCGATGGCCGAGACGTCGCGGCCCGAGGACCACGAGTGACCCTCGCCCCGCCAGATCACCGCCCGCAACCCGCGCTCCCCACGAAGTCGTCCGAGGATGTCGAACAGCTGCAGGTCCATGTCGTCGGAGAAGGCGTTGCGCTTGTCCGGGTTGTCGTTGGTGATGGTGGCGATCGGTCCGTCGATGTCCAGCGTGACCTGTCCGGCCATGGTTCCCCCCGTGCGTGGCGGCTGATGGATGGTGCCGTCCGGCGATTCTTGCCGACCCCGACGGGTCCTGCGTTCGCGCTCGTGTCGCGGGCACCCACGAGGCATGCTGAGAGCGGCGGCCGGATCTTCCGGGGCCGGAGGGTCTGGCTGGCGCAGCACCGGGGTAGGACCCAGTCGCTCATGGAGTACATGTGAGCTCACCACGCGGAACCGAGTCACATGGTTGATCCAACAGCCAGGACAGCGAGCGGGGGACCGGACGAGACCGAGCGCGGCCCGAGTGACGGCGTGGCCATCAGCGCTCTCGTCGACACCGTGTCCGACTACGCCATCTTCCTGCTCGACCGCGATGGCGTGGTCACCAGCTGGAACGCCGGGGCCCAGCGCCTCAAGGGCTACCGACCCGACGAGATCGTGGGCCGCCACTTCTCGGCGTTCTACCTCCCCGCCGACGTGGCCCGGGGCAAGCCGGCCCGGGCGCTGGCCGAGGCCCGGCGGGCGGGACGGGTGGAGGACGAGGGCTGGCGCCTGCGCAAGGACGGCACCCGCTTCTGGGCCAGTGTGGTGATCACCGCCGTCAACGGGCCCGACGGCAGCCTCATGGGCTACGGCAAGGTCACACGCGACCTCACCGAACGCAAGCAGAGCGAGGACGCCCTGCGCGGGGCTCTGGAGCTGGAACGGGCCGCCGGCCGGCGCCTCCGGGACCTCGACCAGTTGCGGTCCGACGTGGTGGCCATCGTGGCCCATGACCTCGACGCGCCGGTGCGCACCGCCCGGGGCCTCACCTCGGCGCTGCTCCAGGACTGGGCCACCACGACCGAGGGCGAACGCCGCGACATCGTCGAGCGGATCGACCGACGCCTGGATTCTCTGGCCGGGCTGGTCAACCAGGTCCTCGACCTGGCCCGCATCGAGGCCCGGGCCCTGACCCTGGAGGTCGAGGTGGTGGACGTCGTCGAGCTCGTGCGCCGGGTCACCGACGACGTCGTCGACGGCGACGCTCGGCCCCGCGTGATGATCGACCTGCCCGACGACCTCCCTCCTGTGTGCGTGGACGAACGGCGCACGTGGCAGGTCCTGGCCAACCTCGTGAGCAACGCCCTGAAGTTCTCGGGAGACGAGCCCGTCGCCATCCGCGCCACGGTCGAGGGCGACCACGTGGTGGTGTCGGTTCTCGATCACGGGCCCGGGATCTCCGCGGCGGACCAGGATCTCCTCTTCCAGCGCTTCTCGCGGTTGCCCGAGGGCCAGGAGCGGGCGCCCGGCGTGGGGATCGGCCTGTTCATGGCCCGCGCCTTCACCGAGGCCCAGGGGGGCGTCCTGCGCATCGTGAGCCGAATCGGGGAGGGCTCGACGTTCTCGGCCACCCTGCCCGTCGCCCGAGACCAGCCGTGAGCGCCGCTGAGCAGCGGTCGCTCTGCGTTCTGATCGTCGACGACGACGACGATCAGCGGTTCCTCCTGGCCCGCCTCTTCGACCGGCACGGCACCTACACGGTGCACCAGGCCGCCGGGGGTGCGGAAGCCGTCGCCATGGCCCGCGACCACCAGCCCGACCTGGTCGTGCTCGACGTGGCCATGCCCGGGCTCAGCGGCATCGACGTGCTGCCCCAGATCATCGAGGCCGCTCCCGGCTCGCGGACGGTGATGCTCTCGAACCTGCCCCGCAGCCGCAACCACGCCCGGTCCCAACTCGCCGGGGCCACCGGGTACCTCGAGAAGTCGACGCCGTCGTCGGTGCTCGTCGACGAGCTCCTCCTCACCGCGTCGCTGGTCGAGGCGGCATCGACGGCGGTGGTCGCCACCGAGTTGTTCCCGCCCGAGCTCACCACCCCGGCCGCCGCCCGGCGCTTCGTGGTCGACTCCCTCGAGTCGGCCGGTGCCTCCGTGACCGAGTCGGTGGCCATCGTCGTCAGCGAGTTGGCCACCAATGCCGTGATCCACGCCGGCAGCGGCGCCCGGGTCGACGTGCGGGTCGGCGAGAGCGTCATCAGGGTGGAGGTCTACGACACCGACCCCCACATACCGTCTCCGGCTGACCCGCGACCCGGCGACCCCACGGGGCGGGGATTGCTCCTCGTCGACGCCCTCACCGACCGCTGGGGCTCCGAAGCGGCGGCCGGTGGCAAGGTCGTGTGGTTCGAGATCGACCGCTGAGCCCCCGGCGCCGCACTTTGGGCTAGACCCGTGGCGACGACCACACCAGGGGGAGAGCACATGAGCTGGACCATCGGCGACGTCACCGTCACCAAGGTCGTGGAGATGGAGCAGCCGTTGCCGGTGGCCGGGCTGCTCCCGGCGGCCACCCCCGAGGCGATGGCCCCACACGTGGAATGGCTCAAACCTCACTTCGTCGATGACGACGGCATGACGCGCCTGTCGATCCACGCCCTCGTCGTCGAGAGCGCGGGCCTGACGATCCTGGTCGACACCTGTGTCGGTGATCGGGCCATCCCCGGCATGGACGGGCTGCGCGGGCCCGAGGACTTCCCCGATCGCCTGGCCGCCGCCGGGTACCCCGTCGAGTCGGTCGACGTCGTGTGCTGCACCCATCTCCACTTCGACCACGTCGGGTGGAACACCCGGCTCGAGGACGGACGCTGGGTCCCCACCTTCGCCAACGCCCGCTACCTGTTCGGTCGCACGGAGTACGAGCACTGGACAGCGGCACCCGGTGGTTACGCCCTCAACCTGGCCGACACCGTGGCGCCCGTCGTCGCCGCCGGCCTGGCCGACCTGGTCGAGGCCGATCATCGAGTCACCGACGAGGTCCGCTTCGTCCCGACCCCGGGCCACTCGCCAGGCCACATGGCGGTGCTCATCGAGTCCGGCGGGTCCCGGGCTCTCATCACCGGCGACGCCACCCACCACCCGGTGCAGTGGGCCGAGCCCGACTGGGGCATGGAGGCCGACTGGGACCCTGCGCTCGGCGCGGAGTCGCGTCGGTCCCTGCGGTCCGCCCACGGCGGGACCGACACGTTGATCATCGGCACGCACTATGCGTCGCCCAGCGCCGGTCGGATCGTCGAAAGGGCCGGGGGCTGGCAGTTCCTGGCCGTCGAGTAGCCGGTCGCGGGCCGGAATCGGACGATGAGCGCACGACGGGCGCAGGAGACGGCCGCTGCGGGCCCGCCGGAAGCGCCGAGGATCGCGTCCGCCCTCGACGACGAGCCCGACCTCGATGGCTCCCCGGGCGGCGTGTACTCCGGCCTGCGGGTGACCGGCCTCCGCCCCGATCCCGATCTCGACGGGGCGGAGTTCGCGGGGTGCGTGTTCGAGGGCGTGCGCCTGACCGCGGTCAGCGCTCGGCGCGTCCGGCTGACCGACGTTGTCTTTCGGGACTGCGAGCTCACCGCTGCCGACCTCGAGGAGGCCGACCTGGCACGGGTCCGTTTCGAGTCGTGTCGCATCGAAGGCCTGGAGGCCGGGATGCTCAAGGCCCGCCACGTCACGTTCGTCTCGTGCAAGCTGACCAACGCCGCCTTCCGCATGTCGACCTGGGAGCGGGTGGAGCTCGACGAGTGCGACCTGCGGGGGGCGGACCTGCTCGAGGCCCGCTTCGCCGGGCTGGTGCTCGACGGCTGCGATCTCGACGGCGCTGTCCTCACGCGGGCCCAGCTCGGCTCCGCCGTCCTGCGACGGACCTCGCTCGAGGGTCTGGTGGGGGCCAGCGCCCTGGCCGGTGCCACCATCGACCCGACCGAGGCGCTACCGGTGGCCTTCGCCATCTTCGCCGAGCTGGGCATCACCGTCGCCGAGTGACCGACGGCGTCAGTAGCCGAGCTCGGGGGACACCTCGTGGAGCAGGGGCTGATCGGTGAGGAACCGGGCCAGGTTCTCCCTGAGCAGGCGGTGGACGTTGGCGAACAACGCCGAGGGGGAGCTCGAGCAGTGGGCCGAGAGAGCCACGTTGGGCGCGGACCAGAGAGGGTCGTCGTCGGGGAGCGGCTCCTGACGGGTGACGTCCAGGGCGGCCCGCCCGAGGTGGCCCGAGACGAGGGCGTCCACCAGCGCCTCCTCGTCGACCAGCGACCCGCGACCCACGTTGACGAACGTGGCTCCCGGCACCATGGCGGCAAAGGCGGCCCCGTCCATCATGTCGATGGTGTCGGCCGTCTCGGGGGCGGCCGCCACCACGGCGTCGCACCGGGCCAGCATGGCGTGCAGCTGGCCCGGCCCGTAGAAGCGCTCGACCGGTGGTTCGGTGACGGCGTCGACCCGTCGTCGGGTCGCCAGCACGGTCATGCCCAACGCCGCCGCCCTGGTCGCCACCGCCTGGTTGATGGGCCCGTAGCCGATCAGCCCGAGCGTCTGGCCGGCGAGCTGGCGCCCGTACAAGGGGGCCCAGCGTCGCTCGGTCTGCGCCTCAGCGAGGGCCGGGAAGTCCTTGGCCGCTTCGATGAGCCGGCCGATGGCGAACTCGGCGATGCCGATGCTGTTGCTTCCGCCGTTGGAGGTGAGGCGGACCCCGCCGTCGGCCAGGCCGGCGGCCTGGAGCTGGGCCGTCCCCGCCCCCACGGCCTGCACCCAGCGCAGGCGCGGAGCGAGGCTGACGACGTCGGCGGGAAGGTCGATGGCGATGGCGGCATCGAGCCGGGCCAGGGTCGCGGCCAGCTCCGGGCCGATCGGCGGCGGCTCGACCCCGGCGGGCGCCGGCACACCGGCGCCCCGCGCTGTTCGCAGCTCGTGGGGTTCGTCGTAGGTCGCCACGGCGACCTCGACACGCGGGTCGAGGGCCCGCAGCGCCTCCAGCTCGGCCTCGAACCCCTCGGCGTCGCCGTACCACTCGGGCGGGTACAGCACCCCGACCACCACCGCGTCGTCGTGCTCCATCTCCGCAACCTACGGCACCACTCGGGCCCTCGCCGTCGGGTCAGCCGTACAGCCGCCCGCCGTCGCCGACCCACTCCCAGTGCCACGCCTCGGGGGCCGACGACGTCGGCCCCAGGACATCGGGGTGGATGAATCCGTAGCGCCAGGCGTTCTCGACCATCCACTGGTAGCCGGGGCTGGTCCAGGAGACCTGCCCTCCGGAGTCACGGAAGTCGATGGCCTTGCCCCACCCGTGGTTGGAGGTGCCGGGCACAGCCGCCATCTGGCAGGCGCCCTGGGCGCACCAGTAGTCACGAGCCTCCACCTGTCCGGCGTAGTCGCGGTAGCAGGAGCTGGGCGTGAGCCCGGTGCCGGCGGCCTGGGCGTCGGCGACCATGCGGGCCAGGTCATCGGCGACCGCGACGTAGACGGTGCAGCCGCTGATCGGCGCAGCCAGGATCTCGGAGGGGAGCTGGCCGTTGGTGTAGCCCGCCACGGCCTTGGCCCGGTTGGCGCCGGTGACGAACGTCGAGCGGGCGTAGGGCCCGGTGGCGGCGAAGAAGCCGGCGACGTCGGCGATGAGATGGCTGGCGCCGAAGGGGTTGGCGAGGGCCACGGCGCCCGACGCCACCCGCACGGCGGCGGCGTTGGGCACGGTGCGGTCGGTGTCGTAGTTCAGGGTGGAGACCCAGGGCGGGCTCCCCGAGGCCGGGAAGGCGGTGATGAACCCCGCGGAGATCGACTGGGTGGCCGTGATGTTCAACAGGACCGCCGTCGTGCCTCCGAAGCCGATGCCCATGGACCCGGCCGGATCGATCACACGCGGTTCGCCGGGTACCACCCGGCCCGGCGCCCCTCCGGTTCCGTCCCGCGTGTCGAGCACGCGGGTCGGGCTCACGGGGAAGAACAGCGATCCGCTCCCCGAGTAGTACCCGGCCATGTCGGCGATGGTGGGCACGCTGCCGTCGGAGGCGAAGATCGAGACGTTCCCGCCGCTGCCCACGGGCACGGTCACCAGGTTGGCGACCGTCTGTCCGGCGGCGAAGTTGACGTTCGAGGCCAACGGCACCGGCGATCCGGTCGGGAACAGCGTCAGGTAGCCGTCGACGGTCGGGTCGTTGACCGTGACGTTCATGACCACGGCGGTCACGCCGGAGGCGGGCACGCCGTCGTGGCCGGTCACTCGGAGCACCGTGGCCTGTCCGCCGGCCATCGGGCCGTTGATGCCCCCGGTCCCGTCGCGGGTGTCGAGTATCCGCGTCGGATTCAGGGCGGAGTAGGCGGACTGGGCGCCAGGTCCGTACCACCCGACCAGGTCGGCGACCACGTCGGTGGTGGCGAACGGGCTGAAGAACGACACCTGGCCCCCCGAGCCGGTGGCGACCGTGACCTGGTTCGCCGTGGTCTGTCCGGCCACGAAGTTGAGGCTCGACGCGAGGGGAGCCCCGGTGCCGGACGGGTAGACGGTGAGGTGTCCGGGACCCGACGGGGCCACGGCGGTCACGTTCAGGACGACGGCGGTGACCCCGGAGGTGGGGAGTCCGTGGGTGCCGGTCACCTGGAGCTGGGTGGGCCCGACCGGACCGGTCGGGGCCCGCGGGGCCCCTTGGCCGATGCGGGTGTCGAGCAGGCGGACGGGGGTGATCGGCGTGAAGCGGGAGCCGGCCGGCGGGTCGGCGGCCACGCCCGACATGGTGGGCGAGGAGGCGGTGGTCGAACCATCGGATTCCGGCGGGTACGACCCTTCGTGATCCGGCGGAGGGGGCCACCCCGACGCCGTGGCGGAACCTGTTCCCGACCCGACGGCGGCGGAGGGGACCGCCGTCAACACCAGGGACGTCACCGCGAGGGCGGTCACCGCGCCCAGCAGCTGCAGGCTGCGGCCGACGGGGCGCCACCAGGGCCGGGTCGGCCGGGTGCTGCGGGGTGAGGCGAGAGGGCGGGGGTGCATCGAGGGCTCCGTGACCGGCGAGCTGACCACGCGTGTATCGGCGCGTTCTCGTCGTGACCGGAGTGATTTCCCGGTCGGTGTCGTGGGAGGGGTGGGCGCCGGCGGCCGTCGGGCCGCCGGGGCTCAACGCGAGGGACGGGTGCGCTTCATCTGGTACATGGCGGCGTCGGCCCGGCCGAGGAGCACCTCGAGCTCCTGAGGAGAGTCGGGAGCCACGTTGGCCACGCCGACCGAGACGGAGACGGGCAGGTGGTCGTCGTGCACCCGGACGGTGGTTCCACTCACCGACTCGAGGATCCGCCGGGCGATCTCGGGCTCGTCCCCCACGGCACCGGCCAGCACGACCGCGAACTCGTCCCCGCCGAGGCGGGCGATGACGTCGGCCTGGCGCAGGTTCTTGCGCAGCGCGTGGGCCACCGCCACGATCAGCGCGTCCCCGGCGGCGTGGCCGTGGTGGTCGTTGACCGCCTTGAGCCCGTCGATGTCGATGAACGAGACCGAGGCGCTGAGTCCCTCACGGGCGCACAGCGCCAGGGCCTGAGCGGCCAGCAGCCGGAACCCGCGCCGGTTGGCGAGGCCGGTGAGCTCGTCGTCGACGGCCAGGTGGTGGGCCGCCAGCTCCTGTTCGGCGATGGCGGCGAGGTCCTGGAGGGTGGCCAACTCGGCGCCGCTGAGCCGGCGGGGCACGTCATCGATCACGCAGAGCGTGCCCACGAGCGATCCGTCGGGCGCGGCGATGGGGCATCCGGCATAGAAGCGGATCGCCGGCTCCCCGGTCACCAGAGGGTTGTCGGCGAACCGGGCATCGAGGTGGGAGTCGGGGATCTCCAGCACCTCGGGCGAGGTGATGGCGTGGCCGCAGAACGAGTCGTCC
Organism: uncultured Actinomycetes bacterium; assembly: GCA_963793025.1. Taxonomy (GTDB): domain Bacteria; phylum Actinomycetota; class Acidimicrobiia; order Acidimicrobiales; family Acidimicrobilacustridaceae; genus CAWBYL01. The sequence continues at coordinate 438,490 of CAWBYL010000001.1, read as the reverse complement.
CTGGGTGTCTCGGTCACCCCGAGGCCCTGGTTCGACTTGAACCACTGCCGGTCGGCGTCGACCAGCGTCAGCAGGGCGATCGGGACGTCGAGCACTCGGGTGGCCAGCCGGGTCAGGCGGTCGAAGCGCTCCTCGGGTTCGGTTCCGAGCAGATCCAGGCGATGGAGCGCGGCGAGACGTGCTTGCTCGTCGTCGGGTATCGGTGGCACCTCCATCCTTCGGGTCTCCTCGGGTGACGTCAGCACGGAGTCTGATCGGCCTGGAGGACTCCGAGACTGAGCGCGGATTCGGATGACGGGTCGGTGCCCCTCCGCCGGGGCCACCTAGCATGCGCCGAGGGGTCAGGAGCGAGAGAGGTGCGGGGTGGAGATCGTCGAGGGGTGCGGGCCGAGCCGGCGGCCGGTGGTGGGCGAGGCGATCTGATGGCCGTGCTACACGCCCCGGTCGACCCGGACGACGAGACCTACCGGGAGAACCGGGCGGCCCTGCTCGAGCTGCTCGCCGAGCACGACGAGCAGCTCGACCTCGTTCGTGCCGGTGGTGGTCCGCGGTACGTCCAACGCCATCGGGAGCGGGGCAAGCTCCTCGTCCGGGAGCGCATCGAGCTGCTCGTCGACCCCGACAGCGCCTTCCTCGAGCTCTCGCCTCTGGCCGCCTACGGGTCGGAGTTCCACGTGGGGGCGTCCATCGTCACCGGCATCGGGGTGGTGTCGGGGGTGGAGTGCATGATCATCGGCCACGACCCGACGGTGCGCGGCGGGTCCATGAACCCGTTCACGCTGGCCAAGAACCTCCGAGCCTTCGAGATCTCCCGGGCCAACCGCCTCCCGGTCGTCAACCTGGTCGAGTCCGGGGGCGCCGACCTCCCCACCCAGGCCGACCTGTTCGTGCCCGCCGGCAACATCTTCCGGGAGCTGATCCAGCTCTCGGGCCTGGGCATCCCGACGGTGGCGCTCGTCTTCGGCAACTCGACGGCCGGTGGGGCCTACGTGCCCGGCATGTGCGACCACACGGTGATGGTCGACCAGCAGGCCAAGGTCTTCCTGGGTGGACCCCCGCTCGTCAAGATGGCGACGGGGGAGGAGGCCGACGACGAGTCGCTCGGTGGAGCGGCCATGCACTCGCGGGTGTCGGGCTTGAGCGACCACTTCGCGGTGGACGAGCTCGACTGCATCCGGATCGGTCGTTCGATCGTGGCCGACCTGAACTGGCGCAAGCGCGGGCCGGCCCCGCACCCCGCCCCCGACGAACCGCAGGCCGATCCCGACGAGCTGCTCGGCATCGTGTCGGGCGACCTGCGCGTCCCGTTCGATCCGAGGGCGGTGCTGGCCCGCGTGGTCGACGGCTCACGGTTCGACGAGTTCAAGGCGGAGTACGGCACGTCGCTGGTCTGCGGCTGGGCGTCCATCCACGGCTACCCGGTCGGCGTCCTCGCCAACGCCCAGGGCGTGCTGTTCATGGACGAGTCGAAGAAGGCCACGGAGTTCATCCTGTTGGCCAACCAGACCGACACCCCGCTGGTGTTCCTGCAGAACGTCACGGGCTACATGGTCGGCACCGACTACGAGCAGGCCGGGATCATCAAGGACGGGGCCAAGATGATCAATGCGGTGGCCAACAGCACCGTCCCGCACCTCACCGTCATCATGGGGGCGTCCTACGGAGCCGGGAACTACGGGATGTGCGGACGGGCCTACGAACCCCGGTTCCTGTTCACCTGGCCCAACGCCCGCATCGCGGTGATGGGTCCCACGCAGCTGGCCGGCGTGCTCTCCATCGTCGCTCGCCAGAGCGCCGAGGCATCGGGACGCCCCTTCGACGAGGACGCCGCCGCCGCCCAGCGCGCCCGGGTCGAAGGCCAGATCGAGGACGAGTCCCGCGCCCTGTTCATGACCGGCAAGGTCTACGACGACGGCATCATCGATCCGCGCGACACCCGGACCGTCCTGGGCGTGGCCCTGTCCGCCGTCCACAACCAGACCGTGGAGGGCCGCCGAGGATTCGGCGTGTTCCGGATGTGAACAAGCTCCTCGTGGCCAACCGGGGCGAGATCGCCCTGCGCGTGTTCCGGACCGCCCGGCGGATGGGTCTGGCCACGGTGGCCGTGTTCTCCGACCCCGATGCCGACGCACCCCACGTCGCGGCGGCCGACGAGGCGGTCCACCTGCCCGGCGCCACGCCTGGGGACACCTACCTCGACCTCGACCGGGTTCTGGCTGCCGCGCTCGCCACCGGGGCCGACGCGATCCACCCCGGCTACGGCTTCCTCTCGGAGAACGCCGAGTTCGCCCGGGCCTGCGCCGCCGCCGGCATCACCTTCGTGGGCCCGTCGCCCGAGGCCATCGAGGCCATGGGTTCGAAGATCGCGGCCAAGGAGCTGATGGCCGCCGCCGGAGTGCCGGTCCTCGGTGCGGAAGGCTTCCCGCTCCTGGTGAAGGCGGCCTTCGGCGGCGGCGGTCGGGGCATGCGGATCGTGCGCTCCGAGTCCGAGCTGGCCGGCGCCCGGGCCGAGGCGGAACGCGAGGCGGCCTCGGCCTTCGGCGACGGCACCGTGTTCGTCGAGCGCTACCTCGAGGAGCCGCGCCACATCGAGGTGCAGATCTTCGGCGACCACCATGGCAACGTCATCCACCTCTTCGAGCGGGAGTGCTCGATCCAACGGCGCTACCAGAAGATCATCGAGGAGGCCCCCTCTCCCGCGGTCGACGCCGACCTGCGGGACTCTCTGTGCTCGGCCGCCGTCACCGCCGCCCGGACCCTCGGGTACGTGGGGGCGGGGACGGTCGAGTTCGTGGTCGACGGCCACGGCGACTTCTTCTTCCTCGAGGTCAACACCCGCCTGCAGGTCGAGCACCCGGTCACCGAGCTCGTCACCGGGCTCGACCTGGTCGAGATGCAGCTGCGGGTGGCGCAGGGGGAAGCGCTGGACGTCACCCCGGTCCTGCGCGGTCACGCCGTCGAGGCCCGCATCTACGCCGAGGACGTGGCCGCCGGCTTCGTGCCCGTCAGTGGACGCATCGAGAGGTTCCACGTGCCGGCCCACGACCGGGTCCGGGTCGACGCCGGCTATGAGGCGGGCTCGACGGTCTCGACGTTCTACGACGCCATGCTGGCCAAGGTGATCGCCGTCGGGGACTCACGCCCCGAGGCCATCGACCGTCTGGCCGAGGCCCTGGCCGGCACCCGGGTGCACGGGGTGCAGACCAACCTCGACCTGTTGGTCTCGGTCCTGCGTCACCCGGCGTTCCTCGACGGTCGCACCGACACGGGTTTCCTCGACCGCCACGACCTGGTGGGCCCGGCCCCGGCCACCGGCGACGGGCTGTTCGCCGTCGCCGCCGCCCTGGCCGACTGTTCTTCCCGACGGGCGGCAGCCCAGGTGCAGCCTGCCGTACCTGCCGGTTGGCGCAACGTCGCCACCCAGTTGCAGCGGGCCCGGTACCGGCTCGACGAGCGTGACATCGAGGTCGGCTACGCCCACACACGCTCGGGACTGGTCCTGGAGGTCGACGCCGAGCCGCTCGGCGGGGTCGAGCTGTGGTCGGCGTCCCCGTCGCTCGTCGATCTCGGCGTCGAGGGTGTCCGGCGCCGCTACGAGGTCCACCGCGTCGGCCGCCGGGTGTTCGTCGACGGCCCCACCGGCTCGGCGGTCCTCGACGATCGTGATCTGCTCCCCGAACCGGGCGCGACGACCTCGACGGGGTCGCTGCAGGCCCCCCTCCCGGGGTCGGTGGTCCGGCTGGGGGCGAGCGTCGGCGACCGGGTGGAGGCGGGGGCCACCCTCGTCGTGCTCGAGGCCATGAAGATGGAGCACAGCGTCCGGTGCGCCACCGCCGGTGTCGTCACCGAGGTGCTGGTCGCCGTCGGCGACCAGGTCGACGGCGGTCAGGTCCTCGCGGTGGTGGACGCCGAGAGCGATGAGGCCGAGGACGGAACCGATGGCTGACGTCGTCCGCTACGAGGTGCGCGACGGCGTGGCCTGGCTCACCATCGACCGACCCGAGGCCCGCAACGCGCTCGACGCCGAGGTCCGCTCCGGGCTCTGGGCCGGGTTCCGCACGTTCAACGACGACGATGACGCCGGGGTGCTCGTCCTCACCGCCACCGGCGAGCGCGCCTTCTGCGCGGGCGGAGACCTCAAGGAGATGGCGGCGGCGGCCCTCGAGGTGCCGCCGCCGGACTTCATCCCCCTACCGGGCCGCAACATCGACGTTCCCAAGCCCACGATCGCCGCCGTCAACGGCGTGGCTCTCGCCGGCGGCTTCGCCCTGACCCAGTACTGCGACCTGTGCATCGCCGCCGACACGGCCCGTTTCGGCATCACCGAGGCCCGGGTGGGCCGGGGCGCGCCTTGGGCCACACCCCTGTCGTGGCTGATCCCGCCGCGAGTGGCCATGGAGCTGCTGGTCACCGCCGCGCCCATCGACGCGGCGCGCGCCCACCAGATCGGCCTGGTCAACACGGTGGTGCCTCTCGCCGAGCTCGAGGGGGCGGCGGCCGCGATGGCGGCCACCATCTTGGCCAACGCCCCGCTCTCGGTGCGAGCGTCGAAGCAGACGGTGCACCTGGCGGCCCGCGCTCTCTACGCCGAGATCCAGGACGAGGCCGATGCCATCTGGGAGCCGGTGTACACCAGTGCCGACGCCCAGGAGGGGCCGCAGGCTTTCCGGGAGAAGCGCCCCCCTCGGTGGCGGGGACGGTGAACCTCGTGGAGCTCGGCGACGACCTGATCGCCGAGCGGGCCGACCTCTTCGCCCTGCTGGCCCCCCTCGACGAGTCGGGCTGGCGGACCGCCACGCCGGCGCCCGGGTGGTCGATCCTCGACCAGTGCACCCATCTCGCCTGGTTCGACGAGGCGGCCCGAACCTCGATCGTCGACCCCCAGGGGTTCCGGGCCCAGCGCGGCGAGGTGGTGGCCGACGTGGACGCCTTCGTCGACGCCGTCGCCCGTCGGAACCGAAGCCGATCGGGGGCCGACGTCCGGGCCTGGCTCGGAGCGACCGGTCCGGGGTTGGTGACCGCGGCCCGGGCGGCCGATCCGGCGGTGCGGGTGCCGTGGTACGGACCGGACATGAGCCTCGGCTCGTTCCTCACCGCCCGGATCATGGAGACGTGGGCCCACGGCCAGGACGTGGCCGACGCCCTGGGAATCGAGAGGCCGCCCTCGTCCCAACTCCACCACGTCGCCTTCCTCGGGTGGCGGGCGGTGGCCAACAGCTTCGTGGTGCACGACCGGCCCGTCCCCACCGAGGCGGTGCGGGTCGACCTGGACGGTCTGGTGCTCGGGCCCGCGGACGCCGCCGATGTGGTGCGCGGGAGCCTGCTCGACTTCTGCCTGGTGGTCACGCGACGTCGCCACCCCGACGACACCGGGCTGGTGGCCGAAGGTCCCGTCGCCACCGAGTGGTTGGCCATCGCCCAGGCCTACGCCGGTCCGCCGGGAGGCGGCCGGCGGCCGGGCCAGTTCGGCTGAGGCGCGACGCCCGGTCGATGCGAGACTCGGCCCATGAGCACACCGTCGTCGGCCCCCGGTCCGAACCCGCTCGACTTCCTGGCCCTGGACGGACTCCTGTCCGACGAGGAGGTCATGGTGCGCGACACCGTGCGCCGGTTCGTGGGCGACCGCATCCTGCCCGACGTCGCCGACTGGTTCGAGGCGGGGACGTTTCCGGTGGAGCTGGCGCCCGAGCTCGGCAAGCTCGGCCTGTTGGGCATGCACCTCGAGGGATACGGGTGCGCCGGTACCTCGGCCGCCGCCTACGGCCTGGCCTGCCTGGAGCTCGAGGCCGGTGACTCCGGGGCCCGCAGCTTCGTGTCGGTCCAGGGATCTCTGGCCATGTTCCCGATATGGCGGTTCGGCAGCGAGGACCAGAAGCAGGAGTGGTTGCCCCGGATGGCCGCCGGCGAGGTCATCGGGTGTTTCGGGCTCACCGAGCCCGACTCCGGATCGGACCCCAGCTCGATGCGGACCCGGGCGGTCCGCGACGGCGACGACTGGATCCTCAACGGCACCAAGATGTGGATCACCAATGGCGGCGTGGCCGACGTGGCGGTCGTGTGGGCCCGCACCGAGGCCGGCGTCCGGGGCTTCATCGTGCCCACCGACACGCCGGGCTTCGTGGCCAACGACATCCCCGGCAAGGTGTCGCTGCGGGCCTCGATCACCTCCGAGCTCGTGCTCACCGACGTCCGCCTGCCCGACGCCGCCCGCCTGCCGGAGGTCACGTCGCTGCGGGGGCCGCTGTCGTGCCTGAACGAAGCCCGTTTCGGGATCCTGTTCGGCGCCGCCGGGGCCGCCCGGGCCTGCTACGAGGCCGCGCTCGTCTACGCCGGTGACCGGGTGCAGTTCGGGGTGCCCATCGCCTCGTTCCAGCTCACCCAGCGCAAGCTGGTGGAGATGATGGTGCGGGTCCAGAAGGCCACGCTCGTGGCCCTGCACCTCGCGCGCCTCAAGGACGCCGGCCAGCTGGCCCCGGCCCAGGTGAGCTTCGGCAAGATGGACAACGTCCGTGAGGCGCTCTGGGTCGCCCGTGAGGCCCGCTCCGTGCTCGGAGCCAACGGGATCACCCTGGAGTACCCCGTCATCCGCCACATGAACAACCTGGAGAGCGTCTCCACCTACGAGGGCACCAACGAGATCCACACCCTCGTCCTCGGCCAGGCCCTCACCGGCATCGCCGCCTTCGGCCCCGGCGACTGAGCTCAGCGGCCCCCGGTCACGGGATCGAGCACGTCGGCCAGACGGCGCAGGGCGGCGGGGGTGCGCACTCCCCACCACACCAGGTCCTGACCGTCGACGAGGACGGTGGGGGCGATCGTCTCCAGTTCGGCGCGGTGGCGTTCGCCGAACGGGTACGGCTCGCTGGGGGCGACCACCAGGTCGGCGGCGGTGGCGGCGACTTCGTCGAGCTCGACGGTGGGGTAGCGGTCGGCGTGGTCGGCGAACACCGTGTCGATGCCCAGCCAGTCGAGCATCGACGCCGCGTAGGTGCGGCCACTGACGGTCATCCACGGTCGCCGCCAGATGGGGAGGAAGGCCCGGGTCCCGGTCGGGGCCCGTCGGGGTCCGGTGGTGATCGGGGCGGGGCGGACCCCTATGGCGGCGGCCAGGCGGGCCATCTCGTCGGGGACGTCGGCGACCGAGTCGATGTCGATGGCGTGGACCCGCAGACCGGCCGACCGGAGAGCCTCGGCGTCTTGGCGCCGGTTCTCCTCGACGCACATCACCACCAGCTCGGGGGCGAGGGCCAGGACGGCGGGAAGATCGGGGTCCTTGGTCCCTCCCACCGACGGCAGGTCCGGCCGCTCGCAGAACCGGGTCACCCCCACCGGGGTGATGCCCCACTCGGCGAGTGTCTCGGTGGCCGAGGGCACCAGCGACACGACCGCCAGGGCCGGCTTCTCCACAGATGTCATCGCTTCAGCGAAGCACAGGGAGCCGGGCTCGCTGCCGCCACCGGCTCGAGCGGCAAGTAGTTGGACATCCGAGTATCGTACGTCCGAGCACTGTCCAGGAGGCTGCCGTGTCCGACCCCGAGATCCACGTGCCCGTGCACCCGGTGCGGCTGGTCACGGCCACGTCGCTGTTCGACGGCCACGACGCCGCCATCAACATCATGCGGCGGATCCTGCAGGCCCAGGGAGCGGAGATCGTCCACCTGGGCCACAACCGCTCGGTGGCCGAGATCGTCGACGCCGCCGTCCAGGAGGACGTCCAGGGCATCGCCGTCAGCTCCTACCAGGGCGGGCACGTCGAGTTCTTCCGCTACCTGGTCGACCTGCTCGGCCAGCGGGGGATGGGCCACGTGAAGGTCTTCGGTGGCGGTGGCGGCGTCATCGTGCCCGCGGAGATCGCCCAGCTCCAGGACTACGGCGTCACCCGGATCTTCTCTCCGGCCGACGGCGCCGAGATGGGCCTGGCCCGCATGGTGAACGAGATCATCAGGGCCTGCGACGTCGATCCGGTGGCCGCTGACCTCGACGGCGCCCTCGACGCCCTGGCCACCGGGGACTCCCGCAGCCTGGCCCGGGTGCTCACCGGCCTGGAGTGCGGCGTGGTCGGGCCGGGACCGCTCGACCATCTGCGGTCCGTGGCCCGGACGCGGGGCACACCCGTGCTCGGCATCACCGGAACGGGGGGCTCGGGCAAGTCGTCGCTCACCGACGAGCTGATCCGCCGCTTCCGCCAGGACCACGAGGACAAGGTGCGCATCGCCGTGCTCGCCATCGACCCCACCCGGCGCCGCACGGGCGGCGCCCTGCTGGGCGACCGGATCCGCATGAACGCGGTGGAGGAGCCGGTCGTCTTCCTGCGCTCGGTGGCGACCCGCGGCGCCACCTCGGAGATCCCTCCGTTCCTCGACGACGCCATCGTCGCCTGCCAGGTCGCCGGGTTCGACCTCGTCATCGTCGAGACCCCCGGCATCGGTCAGGGCGACTCGGCGGTGGCCGAGCACGTCGACCACTCCCTCTATGTGATGACCCCGGAGTTCGGGGCGGCCAGCCAGCTGGAGAAGATCGACATGCTCGACTTCGCCGATGCCGTGGCCATCAACAAGTTCGACCGGCGCGGCGCCGACGACGCCGTGCGCCACGTGCGCCGTCAGGTCGCCCGCAACCACGAGCGCTTCGACCTGGCGCCGGAGGACCTCCCGGTGTTCGGCACCATCGCCGCCCGGTTCAACGACGATGGCGTCACCGCCCTCTACCAGCACCTGCGGGACCAGATCGGCCTCGCCGGTCGAGACGCCACCGGCGGCCACCTGCCGGCGGTGACCGGTCGCACCTCGACCGGGGCCGTCGCCCTGGTCCCGGTGGACCGCCAGCGTTACCTGTCCGAGATCACCGAGACCGTCCGCGGCTACCACGTCGACACCGAGCGGGTGGCCGAGGCCGCCCGCCTGGCCCAACACCTCGAGACGGCCGCCGCCCACCTCGAGGCGTCGTCGCTCGACGGGGGGGAGCTGCCCGAGGCCGCATCCAGCGCCCGTCGCCAGGTGCCGTCCGCCGCCCAGGAGCTCATCGACGGCTGGCCCGAGGTGGTGGCCGAGCACACCGGTGCCGACAAGGTGCGGGTCTCGCTGTCGGGCACCCCCGTCCCCCGCGTGGCCGTGCCCGCCTTCCACGACGACGGCGACCTCGTCACCTTCCTCCGCTCGGAGAACCTCCCCGGGCGCTTCCCGTTCGCTGCCGGCGTGTTCCCGTACAAGCGCGAGGACGAGGACCCGATCCGCATGTTCGCCGGGGAGGGTGACGCCTTCCGCACGAACCGTCGCTTCCACCTCCTTTCCGAGCACGCGCCGGCGAACCGGCTCTCGACGGCGTTCGACTCGGTCACGCTCTACGGGTTCGACCCGGCCGAGCGCCCCGACATCTACGGCAAGGTCGGCAACGCCGGCGTGTCGATCTGCACCCTCGACGACATGAAGGCCCTCTACGCCGGCTTCGACCTCTGCGATCCCAGCACGTCGGTGTCGATGACCATCAACGGTCCGGCGCCGACCGTGCTCGCCATGTTCCTGAACACGGTGATCGACCAGCAGCTCGACCGCTTCGAGGCCGACACCGGCCGCCGGGCCGACGACGACGAGGCGGCCGAGATCCGGGCCCGGGCCCTGCGCACGGTCCGGGGCACCGTCCAGGCCGACGTGCTCAAGGAGGATCAGGGTCAGAACACCTGCATCTTCTCGACCGAGTTCTCGTTGGGGCTGATGGCCGACGTGCAGGAGTGGTTCGTCGCCCAGGAGGTGCGGAACTTCTACTCGGTGTCGATCTCCGGCTACCACATCGCCGAAGCGGGCGCGAACCCCATCTCCCAGCTCGCCTTCACCCTGGCCAACGGCTTCACCTACGTCGAGGCCTACCGGGCCCGGGGGATGGAGGTCGACGACTTCGCCCCCAACCTCAGTTTCTTCTTCTCCAACGGCATGGACCCGGAGTACGCGGTGCTCGGCCGGGTGGCCCGCCGCATCTGGGCGGTGGCCATGCGCGAGCGCTACGGAGCCGGCGAACGTTCCCAGAAGCTGAAGTACCACGTGCAGACCTCGGGGCGTTCGCTGCACGCCCAGGAGATGGACTTCAACGACATCCGCACCACCCTCCAGGCCCTCATAGCCATCTACGACAACTGCAACAGCCTCCACACCAACGCCTTCGACGAGGCCGTCACCACACCGACCGAGCAGTCGGTGCGGCGGGCCATGGCCATCCAGATGATCGTCAACCGCGAGTGGGGCCTGGCCATGAACGAGAACCCCAACCAGGGCAGCTTCGTCATCGACGAGCTCACCGATCTGGTCGAAGAAGCGGTGCTGGCCGAGTTCGACCGCATCAACGAGCGGGGCGGGGTGCTCGGAGCCATGGAGCTCGGCTACCAGCGAGGCCGCATCCAGGACGAGTCGATGCTCTACGAGCACAAGAAGCACGACGGATCGCTGCCCATCATCGGCGTGAACACCTTCACCCGCGACGTCTCGGGCGAGCCCCCGGCGGTGGTCGAGCTGGCCCGCTCCACCGAAGCGGAGAAGGAGCGCCAACTCGCCCGCCTGGCCGAGTTCCGCGCGATCCACGGCGAGGAGCGGCCCGTCGCCCTGGAGCGCCTGGCCGCCGCCGCCCTGGCCGGGGAGAACCTGTTCGCGGTGTTGATGGACACCGTGCGCTGCGCCAGCCTGGGAGAGATCAGCGAGACGTTGTTCCAGGTGGGCGGGCGCTACCGGCGCAACGTCTGACCGGTCAGGCGTCGTCGGCGAACATCGCCGCCGTTCCCTGGCTCATCAGCTCGACGGCCTGGCGGCGGGGGAGCGCGCCCAGCGGAGACGGTCCCATCGGGTCGGGCATCCCGTAGCTCCAGGTCGGACCGTCGCCGAGGTGGTCGAAGGCCTCGGTGGCGACGTCGGCGGGAGCGGCCAGCGGACCGAGGTCGCCGCCGTGGTGGTCGAGGAGGCGCTTCAACGACGGGGTGTCGGTGGCGCCGAGGACCAGCCCGAGCACGTCCACGCCGGAGGTCCGCCACTCGGCCCACAGGGCCTCGGCCAGGACCAGGTCGAACGCCTTGGTGGCGCCGTAGGTGGCCACGTTGCTGGCTCCGACCCACGCCGCACCCGAGGTGACGAGCAACAGCCCACCGCGTCCTCGGTCGACCATCGCCCGTCCGAAGCCGTGGCTCATCTCCACCACCGTCGAGCAGTTCCGGCGGACGAGGGCGAGCAGGTCTTCGACGGGTTGGTCGAGGAGGGGCACGCTGTGCTGGTCGGCCCCGGCGTTGTAGACGACCAGCCCGATCTCGAGGTCGGCCGTCGCCGCCGCCAACGTCGCCGCCGCCCCGTCCGTGCTGAGATCGAGCTCGACGACCCTCGTCTCCACGTCCAGCCCGGCGGCCAGCTCCTCGAGCAGCGCCCGGCGCCGGGCGACGAGCACGACGTTGACGCCGCGCCGGGCCAGTTCCTGCACGAAGGCGGCTCCGGTGCCGTCGGAGGCGCCGGCGACCACGGCCCAGGGACCGTAGGTGGCTCGAAAGTCCGTCATGGTCTGCTGCTCCCTGGTCGGTCGGGTGGGTGGGGCCCGGGCGGAGGTCCGGGCCGGCGGGGACGGGGGCCGCCCCCCGGTGTCATGACGCGACGTCGGGGCCGGCGAAGTCGCCGGCGGCGAGGCGAAGCTTGGTGATCAGCTCGGTCAACCGGTCGAGCTCGGCGCCGTCGAGGCCGTCGAGGCCGTACCGGATCCCGTCGAGCAGGTCCGTGGCCTCCTCGACCCGGGTCCGGCCCGCCGCGGTGATGGCGGCCAGCGTGGTGCGCCGGTCGGTCGGGTGGGGTCTGCGCTCGACGAGGGCGTCGGACTCGAGTCGGTCGATCGAGTTGGTGACGCTCGTCGGATGGACCATGAGCCGATCGCCGATCTTGCCCAGGGGCAGCTCGCCGACGCGGGTGAAGGCGAGGAGCCGCAGGACCTCGAAGCGGGCGAAGGTGAGACCGAGGGGCCGCAGCTCGCCGTCGACGGCGGCCAGCACGATCTGATGCGCCCGCATGATCGAGGTGGCGGCGGCCATGGCATCCACGACGTCACGGCGCACCCAGTTGCGCGTGGCCTCGGCGATGGGATCGAACGAGAGGGGGCGGGCCACGGACCACGACGGTACTCAACGGGACCGCACCGACCGGGCCCCGGTCGGCCGGGTGGGGCGATACTGGGGAGGCCGCCCGTCGGGGCGACACGACCGAGGGGGGATCACGTGGTGGCCCAGAGCCAGGACCTGACCGTACGACCGTGCCGTCGGGGGCCTGCTCCCGTGGGGAGGGCGACGTGACGGGGTCACTGGAGGGGCGTCGGGCCCTCGTGGTCGGAGGTGGGTCGGGAATCGGTTTGGCCGTCGCCCGCCGCCTCGGCGTCGACGGTGCCCTGGTCACCATCGCCGGGCGTACCGCCGGGAAGCTGGACGGGGCGGCCGCCGAGCTGGCCGGTGAGGGCATCGAGGTGGCGACCTGCGTGTGCGACGCCCTCGACGGCGACTCGGTGCGGGCGGCGGTGGAGGCGGCCTCGGACGACGCCGGCGGCCTCGACATCGCCGTCGTCGTCCCCGGCGGGGGGTCCGTCACTCCGGTGCTCCTGTTCGGCGACGACGAGTTCAGCGCCCAGGTCGACGCCAACGTGCGGCCCGTGTACCTGGTGTTGAAGTACGCCGGACGGGCCATGGTCCGCAACGGGGGCGGGTCCTTCGTGGCCATCTCCTCCACCGCCGCCGTGTTCCCGACCCGGTACCTGGCGTCCTACAGCGCCGGCAAGGCGGCCGTCGACCAGTTGGTCCGCGTGGCGGCCGACGAGCTCGGTGGCCTCGGTGTCCGGGTGAACTCGGTGCAGCCCGGTCTCACCCGCACCCCGGCCACCGAGGGCATCTTCGCCAGTCCCGACATGCTGGCCGAGTTCCTCCGTCTCCAGCCCATCGACCGTCCCGGCGAGGTCACCGACATCGCCGAGGCGGTGCGCTACTTCGCCGGTCCCGAGTCGTCGTGGACGACCGGTCAGCTCATGGCGGTCGACGGTGGCCACACGCTGCGTGCCTTCATCGACTACAGCACGCTGATCCCCCTCCAGGACACCCGCCAGGCCATCGGCATGGAGGGATCGGACGACCAGGAGATCTGACTACTCCTCGAACACCTGCATGTCGGGGTGGTCGTCGAGCGTGAACCGGTTGGTGAGGCCGTCGACGAGCTCGGTCGGCGCCACCGCGTCGAGCTCGTCGAGGGTCCACCCTCCCGCGGACTCGATGGTGGCCCGCGGGCGGGGCTCGGTGAGGAGGGAGACCTGGTCTCCGGAGACGAAGAACGTGCGCCCGTTCACGGCCCGGGCGGCATCGGTGCACAGCCACACCACGAACGGCGCGATCTTCTGAGGACCGTCGTCGACGGCATCCATCGCCTTGGTGCTCACGCCCATGGTGAGGTCCATGAGCCGCCGCCAGCGCACCGTCTGGTCGTGGTAGTCGGCCACCTGGCGGGTGATGGCCACCGGTCGGATGGCGTTGCACCGGATGGCGAACCGGCCGACCTCCTTGGCCGTCGTACGGGTCAGACCCACGACGCCCTCCTTGGCCGAGGCGTAGGCGACGTGGGAGGGGTGGCCGTACCCCGACGACGAGCTGGTGTTGACGATGGCACCGCCGCCCTGCCGGGCCATGTGGGGTACCACCTCGCGGATCATGGCGAAGTAGCCCTTGAGGTTCACCGCCAGGGTGCGGTCCCACTCGGACTCCTCGAAGCGCCACAGGTCGTCGTTGCCGCCGGCGGTGGCGTTGTTGACGAGGACGTCGACCCGTCCGAAGGCGTCGACGGCGTCGGCCACGATCGCCGCCGCCCCGTCCCACGTGGCCGAGGCGGTGCTGGCCACCGCCCGACCTCCGGCGGCCTCGATGGCGCTGACCACGGCGGCGGCGTCGGCCCCGGCGCGAGAACCGATGTCGTTCACGACCACGGCGGCCCCCTCCCGGGCGAGGAGCAGCGCGTGCTCGCGTCCGATGCCGCCACCGGCGCCGGTCACGATGGCCACCTGCCCGTCGAGTCGTCCCATGTCCCGTCCTCCGTCTCGTTCGGTCCCCGTGGGGTGCCGTGGACCCCGTCGTCGTCAGACCTTGTAGCCACCGTCGACGCTGATGGTCTGGCCGGTGATGCCCCCGCCCTCGGGACCCACCAAGAGGGTGGCCATGCCGGCCAGCTCGTCGGCCTCCAACACCCGGTGCTGGATGATGTCGGCGACCGCCCGCGCCTCCTCGTCGGCCGCGGTGGTGCCCCGGGCCCGGGCGATCCGTTCGAAGTCGAGCAGGGAGGTGTTGGTGTAGCCCGGGCACAACAGGTTCACGTTGATGCCGTGAGGAGCGGCGGCCACGGCCAGCTGCTTGGTGAACCCGGCCAGCCCGTGCTTGGCCGTCGTGTAGGGGACGGACCCTCCCGTCATCTTCGAGGCCCCGGAGCCGATGTTCACGATCCGCCCGAACCCCTGGTCGCGCATCCCCGGCAGCGCGGCGCTGGTCGTCCACCACGCTGAGGTGAGGCACAGGACCAGCGTCTGTTCGAAGGCGTCGTCGTTGCCGGCGAAGGGGTCGGGGTTCCCCCCGGCGCTGCCGCCGACGTTGTTCACCAGGATGTCCACCCGCCCGAACCCGTCGAGGGCCTCGCGCACCGGTTGGCGGGCGCCCTCGCGATCGGTGGCGTCGGCGACCACCGCCCGCCCGCGGGTGCGGTCGAGTCCGGCGTCGGCGAGGGTGGCGTCGAGCTCGGCGCCGGTGCGCGAGGAGACCACCACCGAGGCCCCCTCGGCGCTGTAACGCAGGGCGATGGCCCGGCCGATGCCCCGACCGGCTCCGGTGACCACCGCGACCCGTCCGTCCAGCTGTCCCATCGTCGACCTCGTCCCTTCGTGCGGCCGCCGGCCGAATGCCGGCCCGGCCCGGTCCCCACCGAGCCGCGTCGCGATCTCGGAACCTAGTGCCCCGTCTCCAAACGGGGGTCGGCCCTGTCCGCGGCGGGACCCGTGCCGGTGCCGGCAACCCTTTCGTGGGGGTTGTCGCCGCCCCGTAGCCTGAAGAGGTGTCTGAACGCTTCTACGTGACCACCCCGATCTACTACGTGAACGACGTTCCCCACATCGGGCACGCCTACACGACGGTCACCGCCGACGCCCTCGCCCGCTGGCACCGCCTCCTCGGCGACGACGTGTTCTTCCTCACCGGCACCGACGAGCACGGTCTCAAGGTCCAGCGCTCGGCCGAGGCCAACGGCATCACCCCGATCGAGCAGGCCGACCGCACCAGTGCCCGGTTCCAGGAGGTGTGGCAACTGCTCGACATCTCCAACGACGACTTCATCCGCACCACCGAACCCCGCCACGCCACGTCGGTGCAGGCGTTCATGCAGGCGATCCACGACAACGGCTGGATCCGCAAGGGCACCTACGCCGGCCTCTACTGCGTCGCCTGCGAGGCGTACTACACCGAGGCCGACCTGATCGACGGCAACTGTCCGATCCACGGCCGCCCGGTCGAGTGGCTGGAGGAGGACAACTGGTTCTTCGAGCTCTCGAAGTTCACCCAGCCCCTGCTCGACTGGTACGAGGCCCATCCCGACTTCGTGCTGCCCGACGGCAAGCGCAACGAGGCCCTCGGCATCATCCGCCAGGGCCTCGAGGACATCTCCATCTCCCGTACGTCGATCTCGTGGGGCGTTCCCGTGCCGTGGGACGAGGGCCACGTCTTCTACGTCTGGTACGACGCCCTCATCAACTACGCCACCGCCATCGGCTACGGCACCGACCCGGAGCGCTTCGAGCAGTGGTGGCCGGCGGTGCACCACCTCCTCGGCAAGGACATCCTGCGCTTCCACTGCGTGTACTGGCCGGCCATGTGCCTGGCCGCGGGGATCGACCCTCCGGCCAAGCTGGCGGTGCACGGCTTCCTCCTCGTCGGCGGCGAGAAGATGTCCAAGACCCGGCTCAACCAGATCTTCCCGGCCGACCTGGTGGCGGACTTCGGGGTCGACGGGTTCCGCCATCACTTCCTGCGTGACGCGCCCTTCGGGCCCGACGGCGACTTCTCCTACGAGGGCATGGTCAACCGCTTCAACTCCGATCTGGCCAACAACCTGGGCAACCTGCTGTCGCGGGTGGCCACCGTGGTGGGCAAGAAGTGCGACGGGATAGGGCCGGCCCCGGCCGCCGACTCGCTCCTGGCCGCGGTCGCGGCCGACGTGTACGCCGACACCGCGGCGGGCTGGGCTGCGGTGGCGCCCAGCGTCGCCCTGGAGGCCACCTGGCGTCTGATCGGGGCGGCCAACGCCCACCTCGAGAGCCACGAGCCGTGGAAGATGGAACCGGGCCCCGAGCTCGATGCCGTCATGGGCGACGCCCTGGAGGTCCTTCGCCTGGTGGCCGTGCTGGCCTCCCCGGCGATCCCCGGCACGTGCGCCGAGGTGTGGCGCCGCATCGGGCTACCCGGCGCACCCGACGAGCAACGGCTCCCGGCCGCGGCCGGGTGGGGCGGCTATCCCGGCGGGCTGCCGGTGGAGAAGGGGGCGCCGCTGTTCCCCCGGATCTCGGCGCTGCCCACGAGCTGATGGGCGACGAGCCGGTCCTGCGCTGGATCGACGACCACTGCCATCTCGACCTGACCGCCGAGCGGGGTCCGTCGGCCCCCGACGCGGTGGCCGAGGCCAACGCCGCCGGGGTGCTCAGGATGATCACGGTGGGCACCGATGCCGCATCCTCGACCGAGGCGATCGCCGTGGCCCGGTCCCTCGACGGAGTGTGGGCCACCGCCGGCGTGCATCCCCACGACTCCAGCGGGGGGATCGACGGCATCGAGGGCCTCCTCGCTGAACCCGAGGTCGTGGCCGTGGGGGAGTGCGGTCTCGACTACCACTACGACCACTCGCCTCGGGCTGCCCAGCGCGAGGTCTTCGCCGCCCAGATCGCCCTGGCCCACGCCCACGATCTGGCGCTGGTGGTGCACACCCGCGAGGCATGGGACGACACCTTCGCCATCCTCGCCGCCGAAGGGGTGCCCGAGCGGACCGTGATCCACTGCTTCACCGGTGGACCCGACGAGGCCCGCCGCTGCCTCGATCTCGGTGCTCACCTGTCCTTCAGCGGGATCGTCACCTTCCCCGGTGCGCCCGAGGTGCGCGAGGCCGCGGCGTTGTGCCCTCTCGACCGCCTCCTGGTCGAGACCGACTCACCCTTCCTCGCTCCGGTCCCTCACCGGGGTCGACCCAACCGTCCAGCCCTGGTCACCGTGGTCGGTGAGGCCGTGGCCGACGTCAAAGCCCTGGCCCCGGGCCTGGTCGCCGCAGCCACGTGGACCAACGCGGCCGGCATCTACCAGCTGGAGGGGCGTGCGCTCTCGACCTGAGGTCGAGGGTTGGCCGTTCGCCACGTTTCGAGATGGCGACGGTCGTCTCGACCACGTGTCGAAAGTTGCATTTGTGTTGCAGGGACCATAGGTTCGCGACCGGCTCCGGGCGGAGTGACGACGAGCGCACGCGCGCTCGGCGCAGTTCTGCCATGGGCAGGACCCAGTCGCCGAGCAGAGGCAGCTCTCCCTGAACACCACCGTGCACCCGACGCAGCGCCGGTTGATCGTGGCCGTGGTGGTCACGCTCGCCTGCCTGCCGGTGCTCGCCATCGACCTGCTGGGCGGGCAGGGGACGGCGGGTTCGGAGACGGCCCAGGTGAGCACGGACTCGCCCGAGTCCAGCCTGGTGGCGGCGGTGAGCCCGTCCTCGGCCACGCCGGCGACCGAGGCGCCGACCACGGTCACCGAGGCGACCAGCACGACCGACGCCACCGTGGCTCCGTCCACCACCTCGACCACCAGGGCGCCCACCACCACGACCACGGCGCCCAAGGCCGAGGCCAAGGCCACGACGACCACCACGGCTCCGGCTCCGGTGTACGTGGCTCCGGCTCCGGCGCCGTCCCCTCCGCCGGCGGCCAGCGGGCCCTCCCCGACCAGCTGGGAGGCGTCGTTCCTGGCCTGCGTGCGCCAGCGGGAGTCACACGGCGACTACTCGGTCACCGATCCGACCGGCACCTTCATGGGTGCCTACCAGATCTACCAGGGCGGTTGGGACGCCGTGGCCCGCAGCATCGGGCGCTCCGATCTGGTGGGCGTCAAGCCCAACCACGCCTCCCCGGCCGATCAGGACACCATCGCTCTGGCCATGTTGCGCCAGTACGGCACCTCGCCGTGGGGCGGCTCCTGCGGCTGACGCCGCACGCCCTCCGGTGACCCTCACCCGACGCGAGATCACCGAGCTCCTGAGCCGCCACGACCTGAGCCCCAGCCGGGCTCTCGGTCAGAACTTCGTCGCCGACCCCAACACCGTGCGCCGGATCGCCCGGTTGGCCGAGGTCGGCCCCGGTGACCCGGTCGTGGAGATCGGGCCGGGCGTCGGCTCGCTCACCACCGCGTTGGCCGAGTCGGGCGCCGAGGTGGTGGCCGTCGAGCTCGACCGTCACCTCGTACCGGTGCTCGAGGAGGTCGTGGGCCCCCTCGGAGTGCGGATCGTGCACGGCGACGCTCTCACAGTCGACTGGGACGACGTCCTGGCCGGCCACGAGCGCTGGAGCCTGGTGGCCAACCTCCCCTACAACGTGGGCACCACGATCCTGCTGCAGCTGCTCGACGAGGTGCCCCGGATCGACCGGATGCTGGTCATGGTCCAACGGGAGGTGGGGGAGAGGCTGGCCGCGCCCCCTGGCGGGTCGGCGTACGGGATCCCGTCGGTGAAGCTGGCGCTGTGGGCCACCGCCGAGGTGGTGGGGCGGGTTCCCCCCACGGTCTTCATCCCCCAGCCCAAGGTCGAGTCGGTCCTGGTCCGGGTGCGGCGCCGGCCCGAGCCGGCCGTCGCCGTCGATCCCGAGGCCCTCATGGTGTTGGTGCGGGCCGCCTTCGGGCAGCGCCGCAAGATGCTTCGACGCTCCCTCGCCGGGCGGGTCACCCCCGCCGCCTTCGCGGCCGCCGGTGTGGCGCCCGAGGACCGACCCGAGCAGCTCGGCATCGAGGCGTGGGGCCGCCTCACCGAGGCCGTGCTCGCCCGCCCGGCGCCCGACGGGCCAGAATCGACGCTGTGACCAGGGACGATTCCTCCGTGCCGGTGGTGCTCACCGCCCCGGCCAAGCTCACCCTGAGGTTGAGGGTCACCGGGGTCCGCCCGGACGGCTACCACCTCATCGACGCCGAGATGGTCACCCTCGATCTCGCGGACACGCTCGTGGTGGGACGGGGTGACGGCCTCGAGATCGTCGACGCCACCACCGGCGACGGCCTGGCTGTCGCTGTCGACGACGACAACCTCGTGCGCCGGGCCCTGGCTCTCGTCGGTCGCACCGCCCACGTGCGCCTCGAGAAGCGGATACCGGCCGGCGCCGGGCTGGGGGGCGGATCGGCCGACGCCGCCGCCGTGTTGCGGTGGGCGGGCCTGGGGGATCTGCCGGCGGCGGCCGGGTTGGGCGCGGACGTCCCCTTCTGCGTGGTCGGAGGCCGCGCAAGCGTGTCCGGCGTCGGCGAGGTGGTGGAGCCGCTGCCCTTCGTGGCCCGGACCCTCACCCTGCTCACCCCGCCGTTCGGCTGCTCCACCCCGGCCGTCTACCGGGCGTGGGACGACCTGGGCGGACCGGCGGGCGACCACGGCAACGACCTCGAACCGGCGGCTCTGGTCGTCGAACCCCGGTTGGCCGAGTGGCGTGACCGTCTGAGCGCGGTCACCGGGCAACGGCCCCGGCTGGCCGGATCCGGCTCGTCCTGGTTCGTCGAGGGCGCGTTCCCGGGCGACGACCGGCTCGTCGTGCACACGGTCCCCGCCGGCTGAGAGTCGGCGGGCGCTCGGCACCGGGAGGGTCCGGACGCGATCCCACCCGGCGCTTTCGGGCCGGGTGGGTGATCGATCGGTGGTGAAGATGGGCAAGTGACCGCCGTGAGGCGGAGTTACTTGCCAGCAGCGCGACGCTGGAAGCGGGTGCGCTTCAGCATCTTCTTGTGCTTCTTCTTGCGCATGCGCTTGCGGCGCTTCTTGATAAGAGATCCCATGGCGCCGAGCACTGTATCGAGAGCGCGTGCCGACATGCGAAACGAGCGGGTTCCGTCACCGGTGCTCGTCAGCTCGGGGGCAGGGACTCGAACCCCGAAAGCCAGGACCAAAACCTGGTGTGTTACCGATTACACCACCCCCGAAGGGCGGCTCTGACCGTACTAGAAAGGGCACATGACCCCGAGGCCTCTCTCCGCCATCGTCCTGGCCGCCGGCGAGGGCACGCGCATGCGGTCGTCCCGCCCCAAGCCGCTCCACCTGCTGTGCGGGCGGGCCATGGTGCTCTACGTGCTCGACGCCCTCGAGGACTGCGAGGTGCGACGCACCGTCGTGGTCGTGGGCCACGGCGCCGAGCGTGTCACCAAGAAGCTCCTCGACGCCGCGCCCGACGTGCCGCTGGAGTTCGTCGAGCAGCAGGTCCAGCGGGGCACCGGCGACGCCGTCGGCGTCGCCCTCACCGCCTTCGCCCCCGACGAGCTGGACGACTACGAGGCGGACATCCTCGTGATGCCGGGTGACACCCCGCTCCTGCGTCCCGCCACCATCGCCGCCCTGGTCGAGGAGCACCGGGCCACCGATGCCGCCTGCACCCTGCTGACCGCCCAGTTGGGCGACCCCACCGGGTACGGCCGCGTCATCCGGGGCCGTGACGACCGGGTCGACCGCGTGGTCGAGCAGGCCGACGCCACCCCCGCCGAGCGCGCCATCGGCGAGGTCAACACCTCGATCTACTGCTTCCGGGCCAGCGTGTTGGGGCCGGCCCTGCGCCGCCTGAGTCCGGAGAACGCCCAGGGCGAGTACTACCTGACCGACGTGGTGGAGGTCCTGGCCGGCGCCGGCTACCGGGTCTCGGCCGTCGTCGTCGACGACCCGGCCGACACCCAGGGGGTGAACGACCGCCTCCAGCTGGCCTCGGCCGAGGCCGAGCTGCGGCGGCGGACCAACACCAGCTGGATGTCCAAGGGCGTCACCATGGTCGATCCCGAGCGCACCTACGTCGACGCCACGGTCACCCTGGCCACCGACGTCACCCTCTTCCCCGACACGATCCTCCAGGGCCGATGCGTGGTGGGGGCCGGCGCCGAGCTGGGACCCAACACCCGGCTGGTCGACTGCATCGTCGGGGCCGGGGCCGTGGTCGAGAACACCGTGGGGCGCGACGCCGAGGTCGGCGACGACGCCCACCTCGGCCCGTACGCCGTGCTCGAGCCGGGCAGCAGCGTTCCGGCGGGGGCCCGGCCCGGGCCGTTCTACACTGCTGGTTCCACCTGAGCCGGCCCGCCTCGGTGCGAGGCCGGACGTGTCGTGAGGGACCTCATGGAACTCATCACCAAGAAGCGGCTGCACCTCGTCTCCGGTCGGGCCAACCTGCCCCTGGCCGAGGAGATCGCCCAACGTCTCGGGGTGACTCTGGGCGATGCCCATCTGGCCGAGTTCGCCAACGGCGAGCTCCACACCCGCTTCGGCGAGTCGGTGCGGGGTACGGACGTCTTCATCATCCAGACCCACGCCGGCATCGAGGGCATGTCGGTCAACGACGCCATCATGGAGCAGCTGATCATGGTCGACGCCGCCAAGCGGGCGTCGGCCAAGCGCATCACCGCAGTGGCGCCCTTCTACGGGTACGCCCGCCAGGACCGGAAGTCCGAGGGCCGTGAGCCCATCACCGCCAAGCTCGTGGCCAACATGTTCAAGGTCGCGGGGGCCAAGCGGCTCATCTCCGTCGACCTGCACTCCGGTCAGATCCAGGGCTTCTTCGACGGTCCCGTCGACCACCTCACCGCCATGCCCGTCCTCGTCGACTTCATGTCCGGGTTGGGCGAGGACCTCGTGGTCGTCTCCCCCGATGCCGGGCGGGTGAAGGTCGCCGAGCGCTACGCCAACCAGCTCCACGCCGACCTGGCCATCGTGCACAAGCGACGGGTCAAGGGCATGAAGAACACCGTCGAGGCCCGCGACGTGGTCGGTGAGGTCGACGGTCGGATCTGCGTCCTCATCGACGACATGATCGACACCGGCGGCACCATCGTGGCCGCCGCCGACCAGCTCAAGGCCCGGGGCGCATCGGAGATCTACGCCGCCTGCACCCACGGCGTGTTCTCGGGCCCCGCCATCGATCGGCTCAAGAACTCGGTGATCTCCAAGGTGGTCACCACCAACACGCTCCCGCTCCCGCCCGAGAAGCAGCTCGACAAGATCGAGGTGCTCTCCGTGGCCGGCATCATCGCCGACGCCATCGACGCGGTCTTCGAGGACACGTCGGTGAGCGAGATCTTCGACGGGCACAACCAGAGCTGAGTGCGGGCGGCCGGGCGATCGCCCGAGCAGCCCGAGAGGTCAGCAGGCCGAGTCGCTACGGGCCTCTGGTCGCGCCCGGAGTCGCTGAGGCACTCCCTGCGTCGGGAGCTCGGCCCGATGACGAATCGGTCCAACCGCGGCCCGACGGGTCGGTTGCCGGCCGCTCACGTACGGCTCAGGACCCGGGAGATTCCGGGCCACGTGTAATGCACCGAGAGGGTAGAAAAATATCATACTTTCGCTCGCAAATTGAACAGGTGTTTGCTATCGTTCGTCCCATGTTCGAGGGGTTGCGGGAGGCGATCGAGGGGGCGGTGGTCCCGGTTGATGGTGACGCCATCGCCGAGGCCCGTCGTCTGCGTGATGCTCTCGATGCCCGCATCGCCGAGGCCGAGTCCGTCTACGCCTCGAGTGGCCGGTTCGAGGTGGATGGGTTCGGGTCGATGGCGGCGTTCCTGCGGTCGCGGTGCCGCCTGTCCAACCCGGACGCTCGTCGTACGGCGACCCGCGCCGCGAGGTTGAGCGTGTGGCCGGAGGTGGCCGAGGCGTGGCGGTCGGGATCGTTGGCGGGTGCGCAGATCGACGCCGCGGTGGCTCTGGTGCCGGATCGGCATGTGGATCGGTTCGCGTCGGTGGCCGCCGACACGGTCGGGATCTTGCGTTCGTTGTCGGTGGCTGACTCTCGGGCCGTGCTGCGCCACTGGGTGGGTTGCGCGGACGCGGCGGCCGAGCGTGAAGCGGCCGAGGCCGGGGTGGAGCAGATCGACCCGCCGCCGGAGCGGGAGCTGTTCTTGTCGCGCGTCGGTGACGACACGGCAGTGATGAGCGCCACCTTCGATCCCGACTCGGCCGCCTACGTGGAGAAGGCCCTGACCGCGGCGATGCGGCCCGACGGGGACGACGAGCGTCGCACCCCGGCGGAGCGGCGGGCTGATGCCCTGGTCGAGGTGTGTCGCCGGTACCTGGAAGGTTTGGACAACCCGGACGGGAACCGTCGTCAGGAACGACTCACCGTGGTCGCGGATGTGCGGGTGCTGTACCGGGCGGCGCTGCGCGGCGCCGGTGTGGTCACCGCTGATCATCTCGACCGGTTCCTCGACGCCCGCCCCGACCTCGGCGCCGTCGAGCGAGGACTGTTCTGCGACGCCTTCGAAGGTGCCGGTGCCACCGCGTCCACCCTCGACGGGAACCCGATCTCCGACGGCCTCGTGTCGTGCCTGTCCTCCGGCGGAACCCTCGAACGACTTCTCACCGTGGAGGGTCGGGTCCTGGACCACGGCCGGTCGATCCGTACCTTCACCCCCGCCCAACGCCGGGCCGTGCTGGCCCGTGACCGGGGATGCCGCGTCGCCGGGTGTGACGCACCGCCGCAACGGTGCGACATCCACCACGTCATTCCCTGGGAGAGCGGCGGACACACCGACATCACCAACGCCGTGACCAAATGCCGTCACGAACACCTCGACCACCACCGCCGACGATGGCCCGACCGCATAGAGCCCGACGGCACCTACACCGTCACCACCGACACCGGCGTCGAGCACACCACCCGACCCCCCGGCTGGGCCCCACCGCCAGAGATCCCGACCTCCACCACCGCTGCCGGTGTACCGGCGCTGCCGTTCGACGCCCACTACGACCACCACCACCCCACCTTCCTCGCCGAAGAACAAGCCGCCATCCACCAACGCATCGCCGAGCTCACCCAACTCGCCCGCGGCGCCTGACCCCGACGCCACAGAGCCGACCACGCCCCGCCCGAGGGTGGGAGGGAGCAGGCTCCGGCTGTCCCGTCGTCCGCCGGAGCGAGGCCGGTTCGCTCCTCGACGTGGTCCCCGGTAGGATTGCCAGCCGTTTGCACGACCGTCCCCGTCGGCGCGCCCGCCCCGCCGGCGTCCCAGGAGCACCCACCATGGCACTCACCCTCACCGCCGAGACCGGCCGCACCCCCGGATCCCGTTCCTCGTCCCGCGTTCGGACCGAGGGCCAGGTCCCTGCTGTCGTCTACGGCCTCGGTCGCGAAGCCGTGTCGGTCACGGTGGCCTGGCCCGAGCTGCGCCGGGTTCTCATCACCGACGCCGGCGTCAACGCCCTCATCACCCTCGATGTCGACGGTCAGACCGACCTCACCATCATCAAGGACCTCCAGCGCCACCCGGTGCGGCGCAACGTGATGCACGTCGACTTCCTCCGGGTCGACCCCGACGCCCTCGTGGCCGTCGACGTGCCCGTGGTGCTGCTGGGATTCGCCAAGGACGTCGAGGACCGCCGCGGCGTCGTCGACCAGGCCTTCAAGACCATCACGGTCAAGGCCAAGCCGGCCGACATCCCCAGCCACCTCGAGACCGACATCAGCGAGCTCACGATCGGGAGCACCATCACGGTCTCCGACATCGCCCTGCCCGAAGGTGTCACCACCGACATGGATCCCGACTCGGCGGTGGTGGTGGGTGTGGCCACCCGCTTCTCCGAGACGCTCGATCACGGTGGGTCCATCGAGGACGCCGAGGCCGCTGAAGCCGCGGAGGCCGCCGGCGATTCCGGCGAGTCCGCCGACTCGGGCGAGGCCGAGGGCGAGGCCGACGAGGCCGAAACCGAGGAGTAGGTGGGCCTTCGCCTCGGAGGCGACAGGCCCCGCCGGGGCACGCCGGCCGATGTGCTGGTCGTCGGGCTCGGCAACCCGGGCAAGGAGTACGCGGGCTCACGCCACAACGTGGGTTTCGAGGTGGTCGACCTGTTGGCCGTCCGCCACGACGGCCGTCTGAAGGCGGGCAAGGAGCGGGCCCTGGTCACCGAGGTCCGGGTCGAGGGCCAGCGGGTCGCGCTGGCCGAGCCCACCACGTACATGAACGCCTCCGGTGAGTCCGTGTCTCCGCTGGCGCGCCGCTTCGGCATCGACGATCCCGCAGCCCTGGTCATCGTGCACGACGAGCTCGACCTCCCGGTCGGGGTGGTGCGGGTGAAGGTGGGGGGTGGACTGGCCGGCCACAACGGCCTGCGGTCCATCAAGGCCCACCTGCACTCCGACGCCTTCGTCCGGGTGCGTATCGGGGTGGGCAAGCCCCCGAGCAAGGAGCACGGCGCCGACCATGTGCTGAAGCGGGTCGGCAAGGCCGACAAGGAGCTGCTCTCCGTGGCGGTGGTCGAAGCGGCCGACGCAGTGGAGATGATCGTCGTCGACGGTGTCGACGTGGCGATGAACCGGGTCAACTCGCGTCCTCGCTGAGTCGGCGGACCCGATCGGGGGATGACCCTGGTGGCCCCGGTCCGCATGGTTCGGCACCGGTCTGGAGAGGAACGAGTCGTGGCTCACATCGATTGGGAGAGGACGGAGGAGCGGATCGACCGCGAAAGGGCCGAGACCGCCCGCCTGGCCACCTCCCTGGCCGCCGAGCTGGACGGGATCATCGAGTCGGTCTCGCTCTCCAACAACGACGACGAGCACGACCCCGACGGGGCGACCAACGGCTACGAGCGGGCCAAGGCGACGGCGATGCTCCGCCACGCCCAGCACCGCCTGGTCGAGCTCGACCGAGCGGGAGAGCGCCTGCGTGACGACACCTACGGACGGTGCGAGCGCTGCGCCGGCCAGATCGGCACCGAGCGCATGGACGCCCTGCCCACGGCGACGTGCTGCGTCGCCTGCGCCGCCGCCGGTCCGAAGTCCGAGGCGCGGGCCTCGGCCGGTGAGCGGCAGAGGTGACGTCGCGCGAGTCCTGTCGTTCGAGCACGGCCGACAGTTCGGAGGGCGGAGGCGGTGGCGGCTGCAGTGGTCGTGAGCGCTCCGCACCAAGGCGAGAGGGGAAGCAGATGAAGAGGCGGATGGCGATCGCGGCGGTGGTCGCACTGGGGACGATGGCGGCGACACTAGGAACCGGGGTGGCGTCGGCCCGCACCATCTCTCTACCGTTCGAGCGGCTGGGTGGCGAGCTCCAGGGCGCGCCGGCCGCGGCCGGCTCTCCCGGCCGCGTCGACGTGGTGGTCCGGGGCACCGACGACTCGGTGTGGCAGACGTTCGACGCCGGGCAGGGGTGGTCTCCCTGGATCTCGCTCGGCGGCCGGACCGAGTCCTCGCCGGCGGCGGCCGCCTGGTCGTCGGGCCGGCTCGACGTGTTCGTGCGGGGCACCGACGACGCCCTCTGGCACCGCTGGTACGACGGTTCGTGGTCACCGTGGGAGTCGCTCGGGGGCGAGCTGGCGAGCGCCCCGGCGGTGGCGAGCTGGGCCCCGGGTCGTCTCGACGTCTTCGCCGAGGGCCCCGGCGGCGACCTGATCCACCGGTGGTACGCCGGAGCGTGGTCGCCGTGGGAGTCGATGGGGGGCGGGCTGTCCCAGGCGCCGGCGGCGACGTCGCAGGGTTCCGGCCGGCTGGACGTGGCCGTGGTCGGCACCGACGACAAGATGTACGTCACCTCGTACGGGCCGAACGGCTGGCAGGACGGCTTCACCCCGGCCGGTGGCCAGACCCAGGACAGCCCCGCGGCCGTCGCCGCCCGCCCGGGCATCGTGCACCTCTACGTCCGAGGCACCGACGACATGATCTACGGGCAGGAGTTCACCGACGGCACGCCCAGTCCATGGAGCCCCGGCGGGGGGCCGGTGACGGCCGGCCCGGCGGCCGCCTCACCCTCGCCCGGCGTGCTCACCGTCGTGGTCCGGGGCGGTGACGGCGCGATGTGGTGGCAGCGCAGCTGGGTGCAGCCCTGAGGTCGTCGTTCGGTCAGTCGTCCGCGGGGGCGCAGACCTCGAGCTCCATGCCGTCGACGTCGCGGAAGAACAGCGACCACTCCTCGCCCAGCTGCTGGATCTCGCCGATGTCGGCCCCGGCGGCAGCCAGCCGTTGCTCCACGTCCCGCAACGTGGCCAGCGAGTCGACGGCGATGCCGAAGTGGTCGATGGCGCCCCGCCCGCCGATCCGACGCTGTTCGCCGATCATGGCCTCGGCGGGCACCTCGAACACGTTGAGGGCGCTGCCCCCGCCCATGTCGAGGATGAACATGCGGGGATGGTCTCCCTCGGCGTCCATGCGGAAGGTCACCTCGGCGCCGAACACGTCCGTGTAGAACGCGGCGAAGCGGTCGAGGTCGGTGGTGAGGGTGGCTACGTGGTTGAAGCCGACGGTGATGGGCATCACAAGCACCTCCGCAGGGGCGGTCAGTCTATGGGGCTCTTCGTCCCGTGGCCGGTGCCGGTGCTGGTGCCCGACACGGACCCGTGCTCGACCTTCTGGATGCGCTGGTCCCGACTCGATCGGGTGAGGTGGTAGGGCACGAAGGTCACGTTGGCGTGGGGCACGTCGGCCACCGCCTTGGCGATGGAGTCGGCGGTGCGGTCGTGCAGGAGACGGTGCCAACGCGAGCGGTACTCACGACGGGGGATGAGCACGGTGACCTCGGTCTGGCCGTCCTCGGCGGCCTCGGCGACCAGCTCGAGCACGGTGCGCTCGATGCGCCGGTCGGGGCACTCGCGCAGCTCGAGGGGGAGGCGGCTGAGTGGGAGGGTGCTCCACTGCTCGGCCAGCTCCTGGGCGTGCATGTCGTGCACCGCGATGTGCACGGCGCGCAACTCGTCGGGCGTCATGGTGCGGGCGTACTGGATCGCCCGGGCCGCGGTGCGGTCGACGGCGTCGATGAGGACGAGCACGGTGTGGCGGCGCAGGATCGGGGCCGAGGCGGCCAGCTCGGCGTCGTCCATCAGCTCGGCCCGCTCGGCCTCGTACTGGTGGTTGAGGCGCACGACCACCCAGACGAGGAGCGGCACGGCCACGACGATGACCCACGCCCCCCGGGGGAACTGGGTGACGCCCACGACGAGGGTGACGACCGCGGTCACCACTGCGCCGGTGCCGTTGATGGCCACGCCGACCCGCCAGCCCGGCTCCTTGATGCGCAGGTGGCGCCGGAACATTCCCAGCTGGGCCAGCGTGAAGCTGGTGAACACGCCGATGGCGTACAGCGGGATCAACCGGTTGACGTCGGCGCCGAGGGCGATGACCAGGGCGGCGGACGTGATCGACAGGGCGATGATGCCGTTGGAGAAGACCAGGCGATGCCCCCGCTTGGTGAGCTGGCGGGGCATGAAGGAGTCCTCGGCCTGGAAGCTGGCCAGGCGGGGGAAGTCCGCGTAGCTGGTGTTGGCGGCGAGGACGAGGATGAGCATGGTCGCCACCAGGGTGAAGCCGAACATGGCGCGCCCGAAGGTGCTCTGGCCGTAGATGGCCTCGGCCACCTGGGCCACCACCGTCGTGCCCGGGGTGGGCACGGTCTTCAACTGCGAGGCCAGCCAGGAGATGCCGAGGAACATGACGCCGAGGATCGAGCCCATCACCACGAGCGTGGTGCGGGCGTTCTTCCACGCCGGCTCCTTGAAGGCGGGCACCCCGTTGGAGATGGCTTCCACGCCGGTGACCGCGGCCCCTCCCTGGGCGAAGGCCCGCATCAGCAGCCACGGGGTGACGGCGGCGACGCCGGCCAGCTCGGCTGCCTGCTCCTCGTCGGGCGTGACGGCGTCGAGGCCACCTCCGACGGTGGCCTTGATCAACCCGTAGCCGATCATGAGGGCCATGGCGACCATGAAGGCGTAGGTGGGGACGGCGAAGATCTTCCCCGACTCCTTGACGCCCCGCAGGTTCCCGAAGGCGATGATGGCGATGAAGCTGAGCGCGATGGGGATCCGGTACGGGTACACGCCCTCGAAGATCGAGTAGAGGGCGGACGTGGCGGCCGACACGGACACCGCCACCGTGAGGATGTAGCCGATGAGCAGGGCCACACCGGCGACCTGGGCCGGGAGCACGCCGAGGTTGTCCTTGGTGACGATGTAGGCGCCACCGGCCGAGGGATAGGCCTTGATCGTCTGTCGGTAGCTGAGAACCAGCACGGCGAGCACCGCGATCATGGCCATCGTGATCGGGAGCACGTAGCTGAACGCCGCCAGCCCGACTCCGGCGATCAGCAGGCTGTGGAGGATCTCCTCGGTGGCGTAGGCAGCCGACGAGAGGTTGTCCGAGGCGAAGACCGCCAGTGCGGTGGGCTTGCCCAGCCGCTCGTCCTCGAGCTGGTCGGTGTTGAGGGGCCGGCCGAGAAGCTTGTTCTTGATCCGGAACGATCGCTCCTCGGGCATCTCCACCGGCGGCGTGGGCGGGAGGGGGTGGAGGCGGGAGCGATCCGTCAGCGGAACAGACATATGACGGGACAGTTGACACCCGCCACCCACCGTCGTGCAATCACGGCCGTCGTCGGTGTCGCCTCGGCCGACGTGTCACCGCTCGGCGGTCGCCGTCGGTCTCTGGTCAGTATCCGCCCGGACCCGGGCCGCCGGCACCGGTCAGAAGGGCAGGTCGACCTGCGGGGGGAGCAGCTGGTACGCCGGGTTCAGGAGAGCCAGTTGGGCGCGAGTCTCCGAGACGGTTCCCTCCACGACGAGGCGGGCACCGAGGTTGATGCCGCCGATGTGGCGGCGACCGAGGAAGACGACGGTCACGCCCCCGGTGCCGTCGACGAGGGTCAGCTCGAGGCTGGCGATCTTCTCCGACCAGGGTTGGACGCGCATGGCCTTGACCCGGCCGGCGATCTTGACCTTCGACCGCCAGGCGATCTCGCCGATGGGCATGACGCCTTCGAGGGCGATGCGACCGAGCTCGTCGAACGCCGCCGCCGTCTCCGCCGCCAGGCGGGCGTCGGCCTCCTTGCTCGCCCGTGAGAACAGCGCCATCTCAGTCGTCCTCCCCGATGGTGCCCGAGACCGAGCCGTGGGCGACCTTCTTGATGTGTTGACCCCGGCTCGACTGGGTGAGGTGGTAAGGCACGAACGTCACGTTGGCATGGGGCACATCACCCACCGCCTTGGCGATGGAGTCGGCGGTGCGGTCGTGCAGCAACCGGTGCCACGTCGATCGGTACTCCCGACGGGGGATCAACACGGTGACCTCGGTCTGGTCGTCGGCCGCCGCTTCGGCCACCAGCTCGAGCACGGTGCGGTTGATGCGCCGGTCGGGGCACTCGCGCAGTTCGAGCGGGAGGCGGCTGAGGGCGAGGCGGCTCCACTCGTCGGCCAGCTCCTCGGCGTGTTGCTCGTCGATGGCGATGTGCACGGCCCGCAGGTCGTCGGGGGTGAGGGTGCGGGCGTACTGGATGGCCCGGGCCGCGGTGCGGTCGATCTTGTCGATCAGCACGAGCACGGTGTGGCGGCGCAGGATCGGCGCCTCGGCCGCCTCCTGGGCGTCGCCCTCCAGCTCGTTGCGTTCCGTCTCGTACTGGTGGTTCAGGCGGACGACGACCCACACGAGGATCGGGATGACACGATGATCACCCACGCGCCCTCGAGGAACTTGGTGGCGGCGATGACGACGGTGACCACGGCGGTCACCACGGCGCCGAGCGCCGTTGATGGCGAGGCCGAACCGCCATCCGGCCTCTCCTCGAGGCGCAGGTGGCGGCGGGCCATTCCGAGCTGGGAGAGGGTGAAGCTGGTGAACACCCCCACCGCGTAGAGGGGGATGAGCTTGGTGACGTCGGCCCCGAGCACGATCACCAGCACGGCGGCGCTGATCGACAAGGCGATGATGCCGTTGGAGAACACCAGGCGGTGGCCCCGCTTGGTGAGCTGGCGGGGCATGAAGGAGTCCTCGGCCTGGAAGCTGGCCAGGCGGGGGAAGTCGGCGAAGCTGGTGTTGGCCGCCAGCACCAGGATGAGCATGGTGGCGGCCTGGGTGAAGATGAACAGGGCGTGGCCGACGCCGCTGGTGCCGTACACCGCCTCGGCGATCTGGGCGATCACCGTCTTGCCCTGTTCGGGGACGGGGTGCAGCTGCGTGGCCAGCCAGGAGATCCCGAAGAACATGGCGCCGAGGGTGGCGCCCATGATGACGAGCGTCTGGCTGGCGTTCTTCCAGGACGGCTCCTTGAAGGCGGGGACGCCGTTGGAGATGGCCTCCACGCCGGTGACAGCGGCGCCGCCCGACGCGAAGGCATGGAGCACGAGGAACCAACCGACCGCCGAGACGCCGTTGATCTCCTGGGTCTGCTCGGCGTCGAGGGGGATGAAGCTGAGGCCACCGCCCAGGGTGGCCTTGTAGAGGCCGTAGCTGATCATGAGGGCCATGGCCGCCACGAACAGGTAGGTGGGGACGGCGAAGATCTTCCCCGACTCCTTCACCCCGCGGAGGTTGCCGAAGGCGATCAGCGCGATGAACCCGACGGCGATGGGCACCCGGTAGGGATAGAGCCCGCCGAAGACCGAGTAGAGGGCGGCCACGCCGGCCGACACCGACACGGAGACGGTGAGGATGTAGTCGGTGAGCAGGGCCACGCCGGCGACCTGGGCGGGGAGCACGCCGAGGTTGTCCTTGGTGACGATGTAGGCGCCACCGGCCGAGGGGTAGGCCTTGATGGTCTGGCGATAGCTCAAGATGAGCAGGCCGAGCACGGCCAGCATGGCGATGGTGATGGGCAGCACGTAGCTGAACGCCACGACGCCCACGCCGGCGAGCAGCAGGGTGTGGAGGATCTCCTCGGTCGCGTAGGCGGCCGACGAGAGGTTGTCGCTGGCGAACACGGCCAGCGCCGTCGGCTTGCCGAGGCGCTCGTGGGCCAGCTGATCGGTGTGCAGGGGACTCCCCAGCACCTTGTTCTTGAAGCGGAACGCCCGGGCCTCGGGGATCTCGACCGGTGGGGTGGGGGGTAGCGGCTGGAGACCGCTGCGCTCAGACACGGGGGCAGCCATACGAGGCGACAGTTGACACCCGCTGAGCCACCTGACGCAATCGCTGCACTGTCTCGATTTTCTTACGTGGAACTGACGTGATCCGGGTGGGTGCCGGGACCTCGTCCCGGAGGGCTGGTTGCGCAGTCCCGGCCGGTAGCGTTGGCCGAGCACTCCCACCCCCCGGACGCCGACGAGTCCGGGGGTCGCTCGCGTCCCCTGCCCCCGAAACCCCGAGGTCCGATGCCGCTCTCCGATCTGCCTCCGCTGCTCGCCACCGAGCCCGGTCTCACCGCCGTGCTGGGCCGACGCGACGCGATGCTCGCCGTGCCCGAACCGGCGCGGGCCATCGTGGTGGCCGGTCTCGCCGCTCGCACCGATCGCCAACCGATCGTCGTCGCCGTGCCCACGACCGGTGAGGCCGAGCGACTGGTTCGAGATCTCGCTGCCTACCTCGGCCCCGACGACGTCGACCTGTTCCCGGCGTGGGAGACGCTGCCCTTCGAGCGGGTGAGCCCGGCGGTGGAGACCATGGGCCGCCGCCTGCGCACCCTCTGGCACCTACGCGACCCTCAGCGCTCGCCCCGCGTGGTCGTCGCTCCGGTGCGGGCCCTGGTCCAGCGCCTCGGCCCCCACGTGGGCGACGTGGAGCCGGTGATGATCGGCGTGGGCGACCAGGTCGACGCCGAGGAGCTCGTCGACCAGCTCGTGCGGGCCGGGTACCGACGTGAGTACCAGGTCGAGCACCGCGGTGAGCTGGCGGTCCGCGGCTCCATCGTGGACGTGTTCCCCAGCACCGCCGACGCACCGGTGCGCATCGACCTCTGGGGCGACGAGGTCGACCGGCTCTCGGAGTTCGCGGTGGCCGACCAACGCTCCACCGTCGACCGGGCCGAAGTCGAGATCTTCCCGTGTCGGGAGCTGCTCCCCACCCCGGAGGTGCAGGCCCGGGCCGAAGCCCTGGTCGCCTCGGAGCCGTGGGGCCGTGAGCAGTGGGAGCGCCTCGGGGAGGGGCAGACCTTCGACGGCATGGAGAGCTGGCTGCCCTGGCTGGTGGCCGACGACGACGGGCCCGTCGTGTTGTTCGACCTGCTCGACCGGGACGCCCAGATCCTGCTCGTCGAGCCCCGCCGCATGCGCGACCGGGCGGCCGACATCCTCGCCGAGGAGGCCGATCTGGCCCGCACGCTGGCCAAGACCTGGGGAGTGGACGACGGCGAACCGCTCCCGCCGCTGCACCTGTCGTTCGACAGGCTGCTCGTGCGCACCGACGCGCCGGCGTGGACGGTGACCAACACCCCCGAGGGGCCCGACGTCCCGGTGGTCGACGCCTCCGGCTGGGATCCGGTGGTGGGGGAGGGATCCCACCTCATCGGCCAGCTCGAGCGACTCCTGCGCGAGGGCTACCGGCTGGTGGTGGCGGCCGACGGGGCGGGCTCCGCCGATCGTCTGGTCACCCTCCTCGGTGATCAGGGCGTGAGCCTCGCCCTCGACGAGCGGGGTCTCGACGATCTGAGCGCACCGGGCGGCACCGTCGTCATCGATCCGTTGGAGCGGGGCTTCCTCCTTCCGGCGGTGAAGGTGGCGGTCCTCGCCGAGTCCGACGTCACCGGTCGGCGTCGCGCCCACCGTCGGGCCCGCCCTCGCAAGGCCGTGGCTCAGGGCTTCTTCGACGACCTCAAGGCCGGGGACCACGTCGTGCACCACCAGCACGGCGTGGCTCGCTACGGGGGCATGGTCAAGCGCACCATCGGCGGGGTCGAGCGCGACTACCTGCTCCTCGAGTACCGCGGTGACGACAAGCTCTACGTCCCCAGCGACCAGATCGACGCCGTGCGCCACTACACCGGCGGCGACGGTCCGAGCCTCAGCCGGCTGGGCGGGGGCGAGTGGCAGAAGAGCAAGGCCAAGGTGCGCTCGGCGGTCACCGAGATCGCCCAGGAGCTCGTGGTGCTCTACCAGAAGCGCGTCCACACGCCGGGCCATGCCTTTGGTGCCGACACGCCCTGGCAGCGCGAGCTCGAGGAGTCCTTCCCGTTCGAGCCGACGCCCGATCAGGCCAAGGCCATCGTCGAGGTCAAGGGCGACATGGAGAACGAGTCGCCCATGGATCGACTGGTGTGCGGTGACGTCGGGTTCGGCAAGACCGAGGTCGCGATCCGGGCGGTCTTCAAGGCGGTGCAGGACGGCAAGCAGGCGGCCGTGCTGGTGCCCACCACCCTCCTCGCCCAGCAGCACTTCCAGACCTTCTCCGAGCGGTTCAGCGCCTACCCGGTGCGCGTCGAGGTCCTCAGTCGGTTCCTCACCAACGCCCAGGCCCGCCAGGTCATCGCCGGGCTGGCCTCGGGTGACGTCGACGTCGTGATCGGTACCCATCGACTGCTCGCGCCCGACCTGCGCTTCAAGGACCTCGGACTGCTGGTCGTCGACGAGGAACAGCGCTTCGGCGTGAGCCACAAGGAGGCCATCAAGGGCCTCAAGGTCGGCGTCGACGTGCTCACCCTCACCGCCACCCCGATTCCTCGCACGCTGGAGATGAGCCTCACCGGCATCCGCGACCTCACCCTGCTCAACACGCCTCCCGCCGAGCGCCAGCCCATCCTCACCTACGTGGGTGAACAGGACGAGCGGGCCATCGCCGAGGCCATCCGCCGTGAACTGCTGCGTGAGGGTCAGGTGTTCTTCGTGCACAACCGGGTCCAGGACATAGAGCGGATCGCCGGCCAGCTCCGGGACCTGGTGCCCGAGGCCCGGATCGCCGTGGCTCACGGCCAGATGGACGAGGGCACCCTCGAGAAGGTCGTGCTCGACTTCTGGGAGGGCGAGTTCGACGTCCTCGTGTGCACCACCATCATCGAGTCCGGGATCGACATGCCCACGGTGAACACCCTGGTCGTCGACCGGGCCGACCTGCTCGGGCTCGGTCAGCTCCACCAGCTCCGGGGCCGGGTGGGCCGCTCCGGGAGCCGGGCCTACGCCTACCTCTTCTTCCCTCCCGACCGCGCCCTCACCGAGGAGGCCTACGAGCGGCTCCGCACGATCGGAGAGGCCACCGAGCTCGGGTCGGGTTTCAAGATCGCCATGCGCGACCTCGAGATCCGTGGTGCCGGCAACCTGCTCGGCACCGGCCAGAGCGGCCACATCGCCGCCGTCGGGTACGACCTGTACTGCCAGATGGTCACCGAGGCGGTGGCCGAGCTCAAGGGGGAGACCCCGCGTGAGCCGGCCGAGATCAAGATCGAGCTGCCCGTCGACGCCAACCTCCCCGTGGACTACGTGGAGCGCGAGGAACTGAGGCTGGAGGCGTACCGGCGTCTGGCCGCAGTGGAGTCCCAGGTCGAGGTCGACGACATCAGGGCCGAGTGGGAGGACCGCTACGGCCCGGTGCCGGTGGCGGCCGAGGCCCTCCTCGAGGTGGCCCGCCTGCGGGCCGAGTGCGTGCGCACCGGGGTGCGGGAGGTGACGGTCACCAAGGGCAGTGGTTTCGCCGGCCCGAAGTACGTCGCCCGCATCAGCCCGATCTCGCTCCCCACCTCGAAGACGATCCGCCTGGAGCGCATCTACAAGGGCTCGGTCTACAAGGCGGAACAGGGCCAGTTGCAGCTCCCGGTGAAGTCGGCGGCGGGCTCGGCGACCGAGCTCGTGGCCGCCTTCGCCGACCTGTTGCCACCGCCCGCCGAGGGGGCTGCGGAGGCCCCGTCGCCGACTGTCGTGCGCGAGGGTGCTCCGTTAGTGTGAGCGACCTTGTGAAGACGCTTCGTTCGGCCCCACTCGCCCTCATCGCCCTGCTCGTCGCACTGGCCACGCTGGGGGCGGCGTGCTCCTCCGGCACCTCGCCGGCCCTCACCGTCGACGGATGGAGCGTGTCCACCAGCGACTTCCAGGACCAGCTCGACTCCTTCGCCGCCGTGTACGAGAGCGCCAACGGCACGGCGACCGACCTCTACGAGGAGGACGGCAAGACCTACAGCACCACCTTCACCTCCGCCTTCCTGAACGACCAGATGAACCTGCAGCTCGCCCAGATGGGTGTCGAGGAGCGTGGCCTCGAGGTCACCTCGGCCGACACCGACCAGGCCAAGGCGACGCTCGAGAAGAGCTTCGTCAACCAGAGTGACGGCTCGTCGGTGTTCGACCAGCTCGACGAGAGCTACCAGCAGGTGCTCATCGCCGGCGTCGCCGCCCAGAGCGTGCTCGGTCGGGCCCTCGTGGCCGACTCGGCCACCGACGAGGGCCTGCGCAAGCTGTTCGACGCCAGCCCCGAACAGTTCGCGGGCGACCAGGCGTGCGTCAGCCACATCCTGATCCTGGCCGGCTCCAACCCCGGTCAGGGCACGCCCACCGACGAGGAGTACGCCGCCGCCCTCACCAAGATCCAGGGTGTCGAGAGCCAGCTGCAGGGCACCTCGAACTTCGCCGAGCTGGCCCAGGCCAACTCCGACGACGGCAGCGCCACCAGCGGCGGCGACCTCGGGTGCGCTCCCAAGGGGAGCTTCGTCGCCGAGTTCGACGACGCGGTGTGGAGCCAGCCCGTCGGCGAGGTGGGGCCGCCGGTGAAGACCAGCTACGGCTACCACCTGATCCTGGTGCGCAAGCGGGGCCCGGTCACCTTCGACGACGTCAAGGACCAGTTGGCGGCCTCGCTCCAGGCCAACGCCGAGAGCCTGCTCACCACCGAGCTGGCCCGTCTGGCCAAGGACGCCGACATCTCGGTCAACGGTCGCTACGGCCGGTTCGACCCGGAGACGGGCCAGATCACGGCCCCCGAGGGTGCCCAGGATCCGAGCACCACCAGCACCGCTGTCGAGTCCGCCCCGGCGGCCGAAGCGACCCCGTAGCCCCCGATGGTCGGGCGTCCGCGGGTGCTCGTCGTGGGCCTCGGACCCGGTGACGTCGATCTGCTGACATCGGGCACCGTGGCGGCCATCGCTGCCACCGAGCACCGCTATCTGCGCACGGCCCGCCACCCGGCGGCGGCGGCGGTCGAGGGGGCGGAGACGTTCGACGCGATCTACGACGAGGCCGACGCCATCGACGAGGTCTACCCCCGCATCGTCGAGCGCCTCGTCCAAGCCGCCACCCGCCGGGATGAGGTCCTCTACGCCGTTCCCGGCTCACCTCTGGTCGCGGAGCACACCGTCGAGCTGTTGTTGGCCGACGAACGAGTCGACGTCGAGGTGCTGCCGGCTCTGTCCTTCCTCGATCTGGCCTGGGTCCGCCTCGGGATCGATCCGGTCGCCGTCGGGGTGCGGGTGGTCGACGGGCATCGCTTCGCCGTCGACGCCGCGGGGGAGCGGGGTCCACTGCTCGTCGCCCAGTGCGACTCGCCCCACGTGCTCTCCGACGTGAAGCTGGCCCTCGACGCCGGGATCGATCCCAGCCTCGGCGCCGATGCCACCGTCGTGGTGCTGCAGCGACTCGGTCTGCCCGACGAGGCGGTGCGCGAGGTGCCCTGGACCGAGCTCGACCGTGTCGACGCCGACCACCTCACGTCGGTCTACCTCCCGGTGTTGGCCGCCCCCGTGTCCCAGGAGCTGGCCCGCTTCGTCGAGCTGGTCGCCATCCTGCGAGCCGAGTGCCCGTGGGACCGCGAGCAGACCCACGAGTCGCTCCGCCGCCATCTCCTGGAGGAGTCCTACGAGGTGCTGGAGGCCATCGACCACCTCGACGTCGAGTCGGGTGCGGGCTACGAGCACCTCCAGGAGGAGCTGGGCGACCTGCTCTTCCAGATCCTGTTCCACAGCCAGCTGGCCACCGAGGCCGGGCAGTTCACCGTGGCCGACGTGGCCGCCACCGTCGACGACAAGCTGCGCTCGCGACACCCCCACGTGTTCGGCGACGTCGAGGCCCCCGACGCCGACACGGTCGTGAACAACTGGGAGCAGATCAAGAAGGCGGAGAAGGGACGCGAGAGCGTGTTCGACGGCGTCCCCGACGCCATGCCGGCCCTCCTGTTCGCTCTCAAGGTCCAGAAGAAGGCGGCGAGCCTGGCCGACGGTGGCCTCGACGTGGCCGGCGTGACCCGGGCGCCGCTGCCCGACGAGGCGCTGGCCGCCGCCCACGACCGGACCGACGAGCAGACCGTCGGGGCCCTGCTGTTCGCCGTCGTCGACCAGGCCCGCCTGGCCGGGGTGGA
This sequence comes from uncultured Actinomycetes bacterium, assembly GCA_963793025.1. Taxonomy (GTDB): domain Bacteria; phylum Actinomycetota; class Acidimicrobiia; order Acidimicrobiales; family Acidimicrobilacustridaceae; genus CAWBYL01. Next base: position 400,282 of record CAWBYL010000001.1, on the reverse strand, counting down.
TCCCGAGACCGCCATGCGCACCGCCGCCATCCGCTATCGCGATGCCGTTCGCGCCGTCGAGCAGAGCCGGCCGCCTTCCGGACCCGACGACCACTGACCGCGCGATTGCCATGCGCGTGCGTGCGATCTCCACGTGACACCATGGCCCAGCCCCCCACCGACGAGGAGCCTCCAGCACCAATGAGCATCATCGAGCACATCGCCGGCCGAGAGGTCCTCGACAGCCGGGGCAACCCCACCGTCGAGGTCGAGGTCATCCTCGAGTCGGGGGCGAGCGGGCGGGCGATCGTGCCGTCGGGAGCATCGACCGGGGCCTTCGAGGCGGTCGAGCTGCGCGACGGCGAGTCCCGCTACGGCGGCAAGGGCGTGCTCGACGCCGTGGGCCACGTCGACGACGAGATCTACGACGCGCTGGTGGGCTTCGACGCCCTCGACCAGCGCGACATCGACCGGGTCCTGGTCGAGGTGGACGGCACCGACAACAAGGCGAACCTCGGGGCCAACGCCATCCTCGGTGCGTCCCTGGCCGTGGCCCGGGCCGCGGCCGACGAACTGGCCGTGCCGCTGTATCGCTACATCGGCGGCGTCAACGCCCACGTGCTGCCCGTTCCGATGATGAACGTGCTCAACGGAGGGGAGCACGCCGACAACAACGTCGACGTGCAGGAGTTCATGATCATGCCGGTGGGGGCGGCCTCGTTCGCCGAGGCCCTGCGCTGGGGGGCGGAGACCTACCACGTGCTGAAGAAGGTCCTCCACGACAAGGGCCTGTCCACCGCCATCGGCGACGAAGGCGGCTTCGCCCCCGACCTCGGTTCCAACGAGGAGGCGGTGCAGCTCCTCATCGCCGCCATCGAGAAGGCGGGTTTCACGCCGGGCGAGGACATCGCCATCGCTCTCGACGCCGCCTCCACCGAGTTCTACGAGGACGGCAACTACGTCCTGGCCGGGGAAGGGCGCACGCTCGGCCCGGCCGAGATGGTGGCCTACTTCGAGACCCTGGTCGGCAAGTACCCGATCGTGTCCATCGAGGACGGAATGGCCGAAGAGGACTGGGACGGCTGGAAGCTGCTCACCGACGCCCTGGGGTCGAAGGTGCAGCTCGTCGGCGACGACCTGTTCGTCACCAACGTCGAGCGCCTCGGCCGGGGCATCGACGCCGGAGTGGCCAACTCCATCCTGGTGAAGGTGAACCAGATCGGCACGCTGACCGAGACCCTCGAGTCGGTGGCCCTCGCCACCCGGTCGGGCTACACGTCGGTGATGTCACACCGCTCGGGGGAGACCGAGGACACCACCATCGCCGACCTGGCGGTGGCGACCAACTGCGGGCAGATCAAGACCGGCGCTCCGGCCCGTAGCGACCGGGTGGCCAAGTACAACCAGCTGCTGCGCGTCGAGGACGACCTCGGCGAGGCCGCCGCCTACTGGGGTTCGGCCGCGTTGAAGCGGGTGAACGCACGGGCATGAGCCGCCGGTCCACCGACCGAGGGCCGTCCGAGCCCGTACCCCCCCGTCGGCGCTCCCCTCGCGGTGGGCGCGGCCGACACGCCGCGCCCCGGACGAGCCGGGTGAGCCGTGGCCTGAGCCGTCTCGTCGGTCCCGCCCTGCTCGCCGTGCTCACCATCGGCGTGCTGGTGATCGGCGTGTTCCCCACCCGCACCTGGCTCGACCAGCGCCACGCCACGGCGGCGGCCGAAGCCCAGCTCGAGCAGCTCGAGACCGACAACGCCGCCGCTCAGGCGCAGGTCGACGCACTGCAGACCGACGCCGAGATCGAGCGCCTGGCCCGCCAGCAGTACGGCTACGCCCGCCCCGGCGACGAGGTGTACCACGTGGTGCCGGCGCCGAAGGACCCGGTGCGGGTGCCCGAGGCGTGGCCGTTCAACGGCCTCGGCTCGACCCTCGAGCGCTGAGCCCGGTCCGCTGGCCGGCGCGACGTCCGGTGGTGGATGGCCAGAGCACTAGCCTGCGCCTGCCCAGACCGGCCTGCAGGGGGAGTCATAGATGAGCGTGATCGGTACCCGCGTGGAGCGTCGTGAGGACCCGGCGTTCCTCACCGCCGGCGGTGTCTACACCGCAGACGTCCGGGACCCCCTCCTCGAGGGGGCGGTCAGCGTGCAGTTCGTGCGCTCCACCATCGCCCACGGCACGGTCACCGAGCTCGATGTCTCGGAGGCGGCCGCGGCGCCGGGAGTGCTGGCCGTGTACACCGCGGCCGATCTGGCCGAGGCCGACGACCTGGCCCCGTTCCCCGTGGCCATCCCCGGCCTCATCCCCGACGGCATGGCCCGGCCCTGGTTGGCCACCGACCGGGTGCGCTTCGTGGGCGAGCCGGTGGCCATCGTGGTCGCCGAGTCACGCCAGGAAGCCGAGGACGCGGCCGAGCTGGTGATCGTGGACTACGACCCGCTCGAGTGCCTGGTCGATCCGGTCGCCTCGGCCACCGACGAGCTGCTGCTGTTCCCGGATCACGGCACCAACGCCGCCATGAACATCCCCTTCGGCCACACCGATGACTTCTTCGACGGGTGCGAGGTGGTGGTCACCCGCGACATCACCAACCAACGGGTGGCGGCCTGCCCGCTCGAGCCGCGCGGCCTCGCGGTGACCTGGCACGAGGGTCGTCTCATCATGTTCGCCAGCACCCAGGCTCCCCACGGGGTGAAGAACAAGTTGGCCGCGCTGTACGAGCTCGAGCCCGAGCAGGTGCGGGTGGTGGCGCCCGCCGTGGGCGGCGGGTTCGGCGCCAAGATCAACCTGCAGGCCGACGAGGCCGTCCTGCCCTGGCTGAGCCGGCGCCTCGGTCGGCCGGTGCGCTGGATCGAGACCCGCTCGGAGAACATGGTGTCGATGCCTCACGGTCGCGGCCAGGTGAACCGCATCGAGATCGGTGGCCGGCGCGACGGCACGGTCGAGGCCTACCGCCTCACCGTGCTCCAGGACGCCGGCGCCTACCCGAGCATGGGGGCGGTGCTGCCGTTCATGACCAGGACGATGGCGTCGGGCGTCTATGCCATCCCCAAGATCGAGTGCAACATCAAGGCGGTCGTCACCAACACGACGCCGATGGAGGCCTACCGGGGCGCCGGTCGGCCCGAGGCCACCGCGGCCATCGAGCGGGCCTTCGACCTGTTCGCCGCCGAGATCGGTGTCGATCCGGTCGAGCTGCGGCGCCGGAACCTCGTGGCCGCCGGCCAGTTCCCGTTCACCACGCCGACCGGGGCCGAGTACGACAGCGGCGACTACGAGGGGGCCCTCGATCGGGCCATGGAGGCCGCAGGGTACGAGGCGTTGCGGGCCGAGCAGGTCGCTCGTCGCGAGGCGAGTGACCCCGTGCAGCTCGGCATCGGGGTCTGCGTCTACGTCGAGATCACCGCCGGCCCGGGAGCAGGGCAGACCGAGTACGCCAAGGTGCTGGTGCACGTCGACGGCTCGGCCACGATCTACACGGGTGCCTCGGCCCACGGCCAGGGCCACTCGACGTCGTGGGCCATGATCGCCCACGACCTCACCGGCATCCCCATGGACCGGGTGGAGGTCGTGGCCGGCGACACCGACCGGGTGTCGGAGGGAACCGGGACGTTCGGATCGCGGTCGCTCCAGCTGGGGGGATCCGCCGTCATGGGCGCGACCGGAGCGGTGGTCGAGAAGGCCCGCATCGTGGCCGCCGAGCTGCTCGAGGCCGCTCCGGCCGACGTGCTCCTCGACACCGAGCGAGGCGTGTTCCACGTGGCCGGCTCGCCGTCGCTCACCAAGTCGTGGGCCGAGATCGGCGCGGTGGGCGACATCGCGTCGATGGGGGCCGAGGCGCCCTCGAACCAGCCGCTCGAGGCGAGCCTGCTCTACGAGTCGACGGGGGCGACGTTCCCGTTCGGGGCCCACGTGGCCGTGGTCGAGGTCGATACCGAGACGGGGCGCGTCGACCTGCGACGCATCGTGACCTGCGACGACGCCGGCACCCTGCTCAACCCCCTCATCGTCGAGGGCCAGCGTCACGGTGGGATCGCCCAGGGCGTGGCCCAGGCCCTCATGGAAGAGGTCGTGTACGACGCCGACGGCAACCCGCAGACCGGTAACTTCGCCGACTATGCGATCGTGAGCGCGGCCGAGCTACCCAGCTTCGAGCTGGTGCCGATGGAGACCCCGAGCCCGCTGAACCCGCTGGGCGCCAAGGGGGTGGGGGAGTCCGGAACCATCGGCTCCACGCCGGCGGTGCAGAGCGCCGTCCTCGACGCCCTGAGTCCTTTCGGCGTCGAGCATCTGGACATGCCGCTGACCCCGGAGAAGGTCTGGCGGGCTGTCCGCTCGGCCTGACCCGGCCCCGAGGGCTCGGGTGTCGGCTGGTACAACCTTGTGATGGCTCCCAAGACGCGGTGGCAGAGTTCGGCCAAGTGGACCCTCGTGGCGGTGGTCGCAGTCATCGTGATCGGCGGCTTCGGCTTCTACTGGTTCTTCCTCAGGGGCGACACCCCGGACCGGGCTTCGCTGCCGGTGCGCACCTCCGACACCACTGCGCCCGCCGGGACGGCGTCCGGTTCCCCCGACGGCTCGTGGACGGTGGAGCAGGGCGAGGAGGTGTTCGTCGGCTACCGGGTGGACGAGCTGTTCGCCGGCGACACGATCAAGAAGACGGCGGTGGGTCGCACCCCGGGCGTCACCGGCACCATGACCATCGTCGACGGCCAGGTGACCGAGGCGACCTTCGAGGCGGACACGACCCAGCTGACGTCGGACCAGTCGCGGCGGGACAGCTACATCAAGGGCAACGCCCTCCAGACCGACTCGTTCCCGACGGCGACCTTCACCCTGGTCGAGCCGATCACCCTGCCCACCCCGCTGGAGCTCACCACCCCGGTCGAGGTCCAGGCGGTGGGCGACCTCACCCTGCACGGCGTGACCCAGCGCGTCACCATCCCCTTGCAGGCCCAGTGGGACGGCACCATCGTCGACGTGGCCGGCGGCGTCACCATCGCCATGGCCGACTACGGCGTGGAACCGCCCGACATCTCGCTGGTCAAGGTCGACGGCCAGGGGGAGCTCGAGCTCCAGCTCTCCTTCGTCCGGGCCTGACCCTGCGCCGGTCTGCCATGCCGGAGGGGACGGGGCCGGAGTGGCGGAGGGTGGAATACTTGCGCGCTCAAGAGTGTTGCAGGGGCTGATCGGAACGACCGAGGAGTGGACATGACCAACCAGACCGCCCGTGACATCCGCCGGGCCGGCACCCGGGGCCACACCGACATCGGGTGGCTCGATTCGTGGCACAGCTTCAGCTTCGGTGGCTACCACGACCCCACCAACACCGGCCACGGCCTCCTCCTGGTGAGCAACGACGACCGGGTGGCGCCCGACCAGGGCTTCGGAACGCACTCGCACCGCGACATGGAGATCGTCACCTGGGTCCTGTCCGGTGAGGTCGAGCACACCGACACGATGGGCAACCACGGGATCATCACCCCGGGTCTGGCCCAGCGCATGAGCGCGGGCACCGGTCTCATGCACTCCGAGAACAACCCGAGTCCCGACACGGTGGCCCACTTCGTGCAGATGTGGGTCCCGCCGGACACCCGGGGGCTGGCCCCGAGCTACGAGCAGCGCGACGTCAGCGCCGAGCTGGCCCGCGGTGGGCTGGTGGCGGTGGCCGGTGGAGAAGGCAGCGGTGCCGCCGTCCGCATCAACCAGGCCGGAGCGGTGCTCTGGGTCGGGCGCCTGACCCCGGGTGAGAGGGTCTCGGTGCCCGAGGCCCCTCACGTCCACCTCTTCGTGGCCGTGGGGTCGGCCACCCTCGATCCCGCCGAGGCTCTGGCCGAGGGCGACGCCGTCCGCCTCGTCGACGCTGGTTCTCCCGGTCTGGTGGCGGGGCCCGACGGAGCTGAGGTCCTGATCTGGGCCACCTCGTGAGCCGCCGGTAGCCTCGGCCCGGTGACCGCCGCCCCCGACCCGCCCCTGCCACGCGCCGCGGCCAGCGTCGACGACGTGACCCGGGCCCTCACCGAACGGGGCTACCTGCCCGACGAGGGCCTGGCCACGTCGGTGTTCCTCGCCCTCGAGCTCCAGCGCCCACTGCTGCTGGAGGGCGAGCCCGGTGTGGGCAAGACAGAGGTGGCCAAGGTCCTCAGTCGCTGGCTGGGCGGCCCCCTCATCCGGCTCCAGTGCTACGAGGGCCTGGACGTGGGCCAGGCCCTCTACGAGTGGGACTACTCGCGTCAGCTGCTGCACCTGCGGGCGGCGGAGGCGGCCGGCGTGGCCGGGGACGACGTCGACGCCCTCGAGGGCGAGCTGTACGACGAGCGGTTCCTCGTACGCCGACCGCTGCTGCAGGCCATCGCCCCCGGCGAGGGTCCACCTCCCATCCTGCTCATCGACGAGGTCGACCGGGCCGACGACGAGTTCGAGGCCTTCCTGCTCGAGGTGCTGGCCGACTACTCGGTCACGGTTCCCGAGATCGGCACCTTCACCGCGGTGGTACCGCCGGTGGTGGTGATCACGTCCAACCGCACGCGGGACGTCCACGACGCCCTCAAGCGACGCTGCCTGTACCACTGGGTCGAGCATCCCGACCTGGACCGGGAGGTGGCCATCGTGCGGGCCCGGGTGCCGGGCGCCTCCGAGGCGCTGGCCCGCCAGGTCGCCGCCCTCACCGAGGCCCTTCGAGGTCTGGGCCTCTACAAGCCGCCCGGGGTGGCCGAGACGATCGACTGGGCCCAGGCCCTGGGTGTCCTCGGGCGCACCGAGCTCGACGAGGCCGCCGTGGCCGCGACCCTCGGCACGGTGGTCAAGTACCGCGAGGACGCCGAGCGCGTCCGCCGCCACGGTCTGGCCGATCTGGTCGAGGCCGCCCGTACCCGGGTGGGCTGATCGGTGAGCCCCGCCACCCCGGGGGACCCCTCGGCGCCGGGACCGGCCCACGACGCGGAGCGGGCCGTGGCCGGCTTCCTCGGCGCCCTGCGGGCCGAGGGGCTGCCGGTGCCCGTGGGCAGCGGGTTGCTCTTCGTGGAGGCCCTGCGGGCCCTGCCCAGCGATCGCACCTCTCTGTACTGGGCTGGTCGGGCCACCCTGGTCCACGGGCCCGAGCAAGTGGTGGCCTACGACCGCGCCTTCGCCCGGTGGTGGCTCGGAGCACCCACGACCACGGTCGAGCCGGTCGTCGAGGAACCGGTCACCCTCGAGGTCGACGACGGCGACGGCGACGCGCCTCCCGACGGCCTCGAACCCGACGACGACGATGTCCAGTCGCTCCGGTTCAGCGCCCACGAGGTGTTGCGCCACCGGGACTTCGCCTCGCTCGACGACTCCGAGCGGGCCGAGGTCAACCGCCTGATGGCCGACCTGCGTCTGGTGGGGGCGGTGCGCCGGTCCCGGCGCTGGACCCGCAGCCGTCGCCCTTCGGGCCGGCCGGACCTGCGCCGCACCATCCGGGCCTCGCTGCGGACCGGGGGTGAGCCGGTGCGACGTCACACCACGACCCCGGGCACCAAGCCCAGGCGGGTGGTCCTGCTGGCCGACGTGAGCGGGTCGATGGAGCCCTACAGCCGGGCCCTGGTCCGCTTCGCCCACGTGGCCGTGGCCGCCCGGGCCAAGGTGGAGGCGTTCACCCTGGGCACCCGGCTCACGCGGTTGACCCGTGAGCTCACCACCCACGATCCCGACGTGGCCCTGGCCCGGGCCGCGGCGGCCGTTCCCGACTGGTCCGGTGGCACCCGGCTGGGGGAGGGGCTGCGCCGCTTCAACGACACCTGGGGCGTTCGGGGTCTGGCCCGGGGGGCGGTCGTCGTGATCCTCTCCGACGGGTGGGACCGGGGCGAGCCCGACGAGCTGGCCGAACAGATGGCCCGCCTGCACCGGGTGGCCCACCGGGTCGTCTGGGTCAACCCCCTGAAGGCGTCACCCGGCTACGCCCCCCTCGCGGTGGGATGGCGGCGGCGTTACCCTTCGTCGACGAGTTCGTCGAGGGCCACTCGCTCGAGTCGCTCGACGAACTGGCTCGCATCGTCGCCGCCGAGCGGCGTTCCCCCACGGAGGTCAACCGATGAAGGAGATCATGGGCGACCTGGACCGCTGGCGGGCCCAGGGCCGACGCGTGGCCCTGGCTCGGGTGGTCGACATCGAGGGCTCCGGGCCGCGGCTCCCTGGTGCGGCCATGGCCGTGGCCGACGACGGCGAGGTGTCGGGCTCGGTGTCCGGGGGTTGCGTCGAGGGCGCGGTGGTGAGCGAGGCCATGGACATCCTGGCCACCGGTGACCGTCGACTGGTCACCTTCGGCTACAGCGACGACGAGGCCTTCGCCGTCGGCCTCACCTGCGGCGGCACCATCCACCTCTTCATCGAACCGCTCGACTGGTGACCTCGTGACCGACTCGCTCTACGACATCTGGCACGCGGCGGTCGACGAGCACCGTCCGGTGGCCCTGGCCACGGTCGTCGAGGGGCCCGGTGCGGGCGCCAAGATCGTCGTGGGCGACGACATCGAGCCCACGGGTTCGCTCGGCCACCCCGACCTCGACCGTGTGGTGGTGCGCGACACCATCGGTGAGCTGGCCGCGGGAACGAGCGGGGTGCGTCACTACGGGCCCCACGGCGAGGCTCGCGAGGACGCCGTCTCGGTCTTCATCGAGACGTTCGCGCCGGCGCCGCACATGCTCGTGTTCGGAGCCGTTGACTTCACCGCCGCTCTGGTTCGGGTGGCCAAGGTGCTGGGTTACCGGGTGACCGTGTGCGACGCCCGCGAGGTCTTCGCCACCAAGCGCCGTTTCCCCCTGGCCGACGAAGTCGTCGTCGACTGGCCGCACCGGCTCCTGGCCCAGGTCGGTGATCGCCTCGGTCAGCGCGACGCCATCTGCGTGCTCACCCATGACCACAAGTTCGACGTGCCCGCGATCATGGCCGCCCTGCAGACCGAGGTCGGCTACCTCGGCGCCATGGGCAGTCGCCGCACCAACGACGAACGTCTGGCCCGGCTCGAGGCCGAGGGGGCCGACATGGACGTGGTGCGGGCCCGACTGCACGCACCCATCGGGCTCGACCTCGGGGGCCGTACCCCGGAGGAGACGGCCATCGCGGTGTGCGCCGAGATCATCGTGGCCCGTACCGGCCGACCGGCCGCCTCGCTCTCCTCGACCGACGGTCCCATCCACTAGCTGCGCCCCGCCCGGACCAGGCGAGGCGCGGACCGGGCCGGCCGGTCAGGCGTCGACGAGGCCGGGGGCGAGACCGTCGGGGAGCCCGTCGAGGACGAGAGCGTCGGGGGCCAGCCGCTCGTCGGTTTCGGCCCGCTCGCGACTCCGGCTCGGCGTCCACACCAGGGTGAACACCGCCGCGGCGACGGCCAGACCGGCGCTGATCCACATCGACGCCGACCAGGCGTCGACGAACGCCGACCGGGCGGCGACCAGGATCGGCTCGCCGGCGGCGCCCATCTGCGACGACACGGCCACGGCACCACCGATGCCGCCCTCGACCGCCGAGGCGGCTTCCGGGGGCAGCCCGGCGGTGGCCGAGGACACACTGGCGGTGTAGGCGGCGCTCAGGACGCTGCCGATGAGCGCCAGCCCGACGGCGCCGCCCAGCTCCCGGACGGTGTCGTTGAGGGCCGAGGCGACGCCCTGCTCCTCGGCCGGCAGCGAGCCGGTGATGGCGGTGGTGCCCGGCGTCATGAGCAGGCCGACGCCGGCGCCCAGCACCAGCAGCCCGGGCAGGATCGACAGGTATCCGCTGGTGCTGGCCATGATCGCGAGCATCGCCAGCCCGATGGCCAGCAGCAGCGAGCCGGCGACGAACATGGCCCGCATCCCGACCCGTCGAGCGATGTGGGGCGCCATGGTGGACAGCGGCATCATGACCCCGGCCATCGGCAACAGGCCGAGGGCGGCGTTGAGGGCCGTGAAGCCGAGTACGGCCTGCAGGAACTGCACCAGCACCAGGAACAGCGCCATCATGATGCCGAAGGTGACCAGCAGGCTGACCGAGCCGGACGTGAGCATCCGGTTGCGGAAGACCCGGAGGTCGAGCAGCGGGTGGGCCTCGCGCCGCTCCCAGGTGACGAACCCGGCGAGAGCCAGCCCTCCGACGAGCAGCCCGGCGAACGCCAGGGGACTGGACCAACCGGCCTCGGGACCTTCGTGGATCCCGAGCACCAGGGCGCCCACCGCCAGGGCCGAGAGCACCGAGCCGACGGTGTCGAACCGATGGTCGGCGTGTTCACGGGAGTGGGGGACGAAGCGCATGGTGACGGCCAGGGCGACCGCGGCGAGGACGATCGGCATGGCGAAGACCCACGGCCAGCTGGCGTTGTCGACCACGAGGGCGGAGCCGACCAGGCCGAGGATGCCCCCGGCCCCGGCGAAGCCGGCCCAGACACCGACGGCACGGTCGCGATCCTCGGCCGGGAAGCTCGAGGTGATCACCGACAGCGTCGCCGGCATGATCATCGCGGCGGCGGCGCCCGCGGCGATCCGGGCGACGAGCAGCGCCGTGGTGCCCGAGGCGAAGGCGGCCGCCCCGTTGGCCACGATGAACAGGACGAGACCCGACATGAGGACCTTCTTGCGGCCCCATCGGTCGCCGATGGCCCCGAACGGGAGCAGTAGGGCGGCCAGGGCGATGGTGTAGCCGTTGATGATCCAGAGGAGGTCGGCCTGGGAGGCACCGAGATCCTGGGCCAGCTGGGCCTGGGCCACGTTGAGGCCCGAGACCGAGGCCACCACGGCGATGAGCGCCGTGCACGCAGCGACCAGGATGAACGTGCGGCGCCGGGCGTCGGTGACGACGTCCGCCGTCGGCTCGATCTCGGTCGGCTCGATCTCGGTCGGATGGACGTTGGGGGGTGCATTCATGGGAGGGATCCGATCACCGTTTCCAGTACGATACGGTACCGTATTGTTACTGACGCCATCCGTCAACGGTCGATCGACACACCACCGGGCGAAGGAAGGGAGACAGACCACTCGTGGGCCACAGCACTACGGTGACGAGCGCCATGGACGCACGTGTAGCCCGAACCCACGAGGCGGTGATGAAGGCCGCCACCGACCTGCTCCTCGATGGTGGGCCCGACGCCCTCACCGTGGACGGGGTCGTTGCTCGGTCAGGGGTGGCGAAGTCCACCGTGTATCGGCACTGGGCCACCCGGGACGACCTCGTCACCGACGTGCTGGCCAGCTGTGCCCCGTCGTTCGACGCCCCCGACCCGGGGGCCACCTTCGCCGAGGCCCTCGAGGCGCTCGTCGGCTCGCTCGTCGCGGTGATGGACGACGAGCACTGGAAGCGGTTCCTGCCCGCCCTCCTGCTCCTCAAGACCCAACAGGGCGCCATCGCCGACCTCGACGGCAGGATGAAGCAGCAGCAGATGGACGTCATCGCCGAGGTGTTGCGCCGAGGGGTGGACGAGGGTGTGCTGCGCCCGGACGTGCTCGACGACGTCGACGCCACCATCACGCTGCTGACCGGGCCGATACTCATGGCCGGTCTGCTCGGGTCGACCGAGCTCGACGGCGCCTTCGCCGATCAGGTCACGGCCCAGTTCCTCGCCGGGCACCGCGTGGGCGCGCCGCTGCCGACCGGCTGAGCCGGCCGACACGCCGCCGGGTCAGGACAGACCCGACTCCTCGAGGGCCCGCCGCACGAGGACCCGGACCAGGTGCTCGCGGTACTCGGCCGACGCGTTGATGTCGCTCTGGGCCTCGGTCCCCTCGGTGGCCCGCTCGGCGGCGTCGGCGGCCGAGGCCCCGGCCACCACCGCCTCCATGACCCCGTGGGCGACGAGGGGGACCGATCCCATGTTGACCAGACCGACGCCGGTGGAGCCGTTGGCCCGCACCGCGGCCACGCCGACGATCGCCCAGTCCTGGGCGCGGCGGTTGAACTTCTGGAACGACCAGCCCTGGGCTTCGATCTTGGGCACCCGGATCTCGGTCAGCAGCTCATCCGGGGCGAGCGCCGACTCGAGGAAGCCGGTGAAGAACTCCCGGGCCGGGATCTCCCGCTCGCCGTCAGGGCCGCGGGCGACCAGGGTGGCGCCGAGCGCGAGCACGACGGCGGGGAGGTCCGACGCCGGATCGGCGTGGGCGAGCGAACCACCGATGGTGCCGCGATGGCGCACCTGGGGGTCGCCCACGTGGCCCGCGGCGTGGGAGAGCAAGGGCACGTCGGCGGCGAGGAGTGGATCGATCTCGAGGTCGCGGTGGCGGGTGAGGGCCCCGATGGCGACGTGGTCGCCGGCGTCACGCACGTAGCGGAGATCGTCCAGGCGGCCGACGTCGACCAGCACGGTGGGGACCGCCAGGCGGAGCTTCATCATCGGCAGCAGCGAGTGGCCGCCGGCGAGGAGCTTGGCCTCGTCGCCGTGCTCGCCCAGCAGGGCGATGGCCTCCTCGGCCGACCCGGCGCGGACGTAGTCGAAGGCGGCGGGGATCATGCCGATGCCCCCGACTCGGCGCCCGAGGCCTCAGCCGCGCAAGCCAGCACGGCCTTCACGATGTTGTGGTAGCCGGTGCAGCGGCACAGGTTCCCCTCGAGCCCGAGGCGGACCTCCCGCTCGGTCGGGGTGGGGTTCTCGTCGAGCAGGGAGACGGCGGCCATGACCATTCCCGGCGTGCAGTAGCCGCACTGGAGGCCGTGGTTCTCCTGGAAGGCCCTCTGCATCGGGTGGAGTCCGTCGTCGGAGGCGAGGCCCTCGATCGTCAGGACCGAGGTGCCCTCGGCCTGAGCGGCCAGCATGGTGCAGGACTTCACCGACTCACCGTCGACGTGCACCGTGCAGGCGCCGCACGACGAGGTGTCGCACCCCACGTTGGTGCCGGTGAGCCCGAGCTCCTCCCGCAGGAGGTACACCAACAGCGTTCGTGGCTCCACCTCGGCCGTCTGCTCGACGCCGTTGACCGTCATCGTGATCTGCATCGTCCCCCTCGTGTTCCTGACCGACGACCGGTTCCGGAGAGTAGCCGAGCTCGAGTGGGCCCCGAGCCCTCAGGCCTCTTCGAGATCGAGGGCCACCCCGAACGACGCGGCCCAGGTGTCCTCCGACGCCCCGTCGATGGCGAAGCGCCAGGTGTAGCGGCTCCCGGCCTGGAGGGGCAGGGCGTTGAAGCTGATGGCGACAGGGACGTTGAGGGGGTCGCCCTCGGGCCACCCGGTGGGTCGGCCGGCTCGGACCTGGCCGTTCACCAGCACGGGGGTGTCGCCGATGATCACCGGTACCGCCGCAGCGTCGAGCAGTTCGCACGTCCACGGGATCACCTCGTCGGCCCGGGACCAGGGCACCGTGACCACGATGGCGATGGCGAGCGGTTGGGGCCGGGCCGGGATCACCGAGACCCCACCGCCCAGCAGGTTGAGCTTGCCGTCGGCCACCTGGGCGGCCTCGGCCAGGAGGATGCTCACCATCAGTGCGTCGTCCGAGTCGGCCATGAGGCCACCCTAGCGACCGTGGTTGACTGGCTCGGTGGCCGAATCCCCCGCTCGTGTCGCCGGCGCCGTGCTGGCCGCCGGAGGCTCCACCCGCTTCGGGGAGAGCTCGAAGCTGCTGGCCCCGTTCCGGGGTCGCCCCCTCGTCTCGTGGGCGGTCGAGGCGGCCGTCGGATCGGGCGTCCTCGACGTGGTGTTCGTCGTATCCGGAGCGGTGGACCTGAGCGACGTCCTGTTGCCCGAGGTGATCCCGCTGGAGAACCCGGAGTGGGCCACGGGCCAGGCCACCTCGTTGCAGGTGGCGGTGGCCGCCGCCGAGGTCGGCGGGTTCGACGCCGTGGTCGTCGGTCTCGGTGACCAGCCCTTCATCGGTCCCGACGACTGGAGGACCGTCGTCACCTCGTCGCGGCCCGAACCCGTCGTGGTCGCGAGCTACGAGGGGCGGCGGGGCAACCCGGTGCGGTTGGCTCGTGAGGCCTGGCCCCTGCTCCCCGTGGCGGGCGACGAAGGGGCCCGGGTCCTGATCGCGCGAGCGGCCCGAGCTCGTGGGCGAGGTAGCGTGCCCCGGCGACGCGCTCGACATCGATACCCAGGAGGAGCTCGACCGATGGAGCTGATCAACACGTTCGACGTGAGTGTTCCCGTCGATCAGGCCTGGGCGGTGCTCACCGACGTGGAGCGCATCGCCCCGTGCCTCCCCGGAGCCCAGCTCCAGGAGATCGAGGGAGACGAGTACCGAGGGATCGTGAAGGTGAAGGTGGGCCCCATCACCGCCCAGTACAAGGGCAAGGCCACCTTCGTCGAGAAGGACGACGTGGCCCACCGGGCCGTGCTCGACGCCTCCGGCCGCGACACCCGGGGCCAGGGCAACGCCAGCGCCACCATCACGGCCCAGCTCGAGCCCGCCGGCTCCGGCACCCACGTCACCGTCACCACCGACCTCACCGTGACCGGCAAGGTCGCCCAGTTCGGGCGGGGCGTGCTGGCCGATGTGAGCGCCAAGCTGCTCGGGCAGTTCGTCGACAACCTCGAGCAGACCGTGCTGGTCGACGAGGTCCTCGATGTGGTCGCCGAAGCGGAGGCCGCCCTCATCGAGGCCGAGATCGAAGCCGAGGTCGAGCTGGCCGAGGAGGTCGAAGCCGTCGAGGAAGCCATCGAGGCGGTCGAGCTGGTCGAGGCCGAGGAGGCGGCGGGCATCGTCGACCCCGAGGCCATCGTGGCCGCCGAGGTCAAGGTCGAACAGGCCATCCGTCGCATCGACCAGCCTGAGCCCGAGGCCATCGACCTGCTCGAGCACGCCGGCTCGTCGGTGGCCAAGCGGGTGGTCCCGGTCCTGGGCGTCGCTCTGGTCGTTCTCGTGTTGTGGCGGCTGGTCCGACGCCGACGGTGAGCCCGTCCGCCGCCGAGCGGGAGCAGGTCGCCGAGCTCCTCGGACGGCCGCCCATGGGCGGTTTCGAGGTGGTCGTGCGTTCGGCTGACGGCGCGCCCGCCGTGCTGCGCAACGAGCCCCTCCTGCCCGACGGCACTCCCATGCCGACCCGGTACTGGCTGTGCGACCCGGCGCTGCGAGCGGCCATCGGAACCCTCGAATCGCACGGAGGTGTCCGTCGGGCCGAGGCCGAGGTGGATGCCGAGGCGGTCGCCGCGACCCACGCCGCGGCCGCGGCCGAGCGTGACGCCGCCCTCCCCTCCGCCCACGTCGGACCGCGGCCCTCGGGCGGAGTGGGCGGCACCCGCACCGGTGTGAAGTGCCTCCACGCCCACTACGCCAACTGGTTGGCGGGGGCCTCCGACCCGGTGGGGGCCTGGGTGCACACCGAGCTGCTCACCGCCGGGCTCCTGCCCGACCGGGCGGCGGGCCGGGCCACACCATGACGAGACCGGTGGCGGCCATCGACTGCGGCACGAACTCGGTTCGTCTGCTCGTGAGCACCGACGGGCGCACCACCGTCGAGCGACTGATGCGGATCACCCGCCTCGGCAAGGGGGTGGACGCCACCGGCCGCCTCGACGCAGCCGCCATCGAACGCACGGTGACCGTGCTTCGCGAGTACCGAGAGGTCATGGACCGCTTCGACGTCGGGGCGGTGCGCATGACGGCGACATCGGCCGCCCGGGACGCCGCCAACCGCGACGAGTTCTTCGCCGCCGCCCACGAGGCCGTGGGCGTGGAGCCCGAGTTGCTGTCGGGCGCAGAGGAAGGCCATCTGTCGTTCCTCGGGGCCACCGCCGACCTCGACGCCGCCGACGGTCCGTTCCTCGTGTGCGACATCGGCGGTGGTTCCACCGAGTTCACCTGGGGGACGACTGAGGCCGAGGCCACCATCTCCACCGACATGGGGTGCGTGCGGCTCACCGAGGCGTGGCTGCACAGCGATCCTCCGACCGCCGAGGAGCTGAGCCAGGCGTTGTCGATCGTCGAGCTGCACCTCGACGACGTGCTCCGGGAGATCCCGCAGGCACCCGAGGCCGCCACCTTCGTGGGTCTGGCCGGCACCGTGAGCACGGCGGCCGCGGTGGAGCTGGGCCTGGCCGAGTACGACCGGGACCGCATCCATCACTTCCGGCTCACCCGGCCCGCCATCGAAGACGTCTTCCGCACCCTGGCCACCGAGTCGCTGGCCGACCGGGTCACCAACCCGGGTCTGGAGCAGGAGCGGGCCGACGTCATCGTCGGTGGCATGTGCGTGCTCGTCATGATCATGCGGCGCTTCGGGTTCCGGGAGTGCCTGGTCTCGGAGTCCGACATCCTGGACGGGCTGGCCATGTCGATCGCCGGGGCCGGGTGACGTGGCTCCCGGTCGCTCCCGTTTGCCGCACCCGGCCCGGGGGTCGTCGCTAGGATCGCCCGCCGTGACCACCCTGTTCGGACGCCGCGTGCTGTTGCGCCCGCTGGTGGTCTCGGACTTCCCGGCGTGGCGGGAGGTGAGGCGTCGCAACGAGGAATGGCTCACCAAGTGGGAGCCCACCCGGCTGCCAGGATCACCCGACGTGGTGGAGGACCGCGACGCCTTCTCCGTTCGGTGCAGCGCCCGCCAGCGGGAGCGGCAGTTGGGAGCCGGCTACGGGTTCGGCGTGTTCGTCGACGGCGAGTTCGCCGGGGAGATCAACCTCTCCTCGGTGCAGCGGGGGCCGTTCCAGAGCGCCTACGTCGGCTACTGGATCGACGAGGCCAAGGCGGGGGAGGGCTACACGCCCGAAGCGCTGGTGGTGGCCGCCCGCTTCGCCTTCGAGGAGCTGCGGCTGCACCGCATCCAGATCGCCATCATCCCCCGAAACGCGGCGAGCCACCGCGTGGTGGCCAAGCTCGCCATCCGCAACGAGGGCACGGCGCTGCGGTACCTCGAGATCAACGGCCAGTGGGAGGACCACGTCCGCTACGCCATGACCTCCGAGGAGTGGGCCGAGCGCGTCGAGGAGCTCTGCCGGGACTGGATCGACTGAGGGTCGGGTCCAGCGGCCGTCGGGTCCCGCGCAGGTGAGCTCAGTCGGTTCCGAGATCCCAGGAGTAGTCGGCGTCGCGGTAGGCACGGAAGGCAACGAGGGTGTGGGTGCGGCGCACGCCCTGGCTCTGAGCGATGCCGTGGGTGACCACCTCGGCCAGGTCCTCGTGGGCGCCCACCCGGACCATGGCGACGAGGTCGTACTCCCCGGTCACGGAGTAGACCTCGGCCACCCCGCGTCGCTCCACCAGCTCCTCTGTGAGCCCGGCGATGCGGGCCGGCTCGGCCTCGATGAGGACGATGGCGTCGATCATGGGTGCTCCTCCGGGTCGGCGGGCTGCCGATCCTAGGACCTCGATCTCCGGGGTCTCGCGCCCGGTCGGACGCCGGTACGCTCGCCGTCCATGGCGACCACCCCCGCTCCGTCTGGTAGCGGAGCGTTCGTGGCCTTCCGGTACAAGAACTTCCGCTACATGTGGAGTGCCTCGCTCATGTCGAGCAGCGGCACCTGGCTCCAGAACGTGGCCGTGCCGTTCGTGATCTACGGCATCACCGGGAGCGCGGCCTGGCTCGGGTTCACCGCCTTCCTGTCCTACATCCCCATGGTCCTGACCGGGCCGATGGCCGGATCCCTCGCCGACCGCTTCCCCCGGCGCCGGGTCCTCATGATCGGCGGTCTGGTGCAGACCGCCCTGACCCTCGTCCTGTGGCTCGTCTGGGTGGGCGGCGAGCGTCGCGTCGGAGTCATCATCGGGCTCCTGGCCGCCAACACGTTCGTGGCCGGCCTGAGCGTGGCCTCGTGGCAGGCGTTCGTCACCGAGCTCGTGCCCCGAGAGCACCTCCTCAACGCCGTCACCCTGAACTCGGCCCAGTTCAACGGGGCCCGGGCCTTCGGACCAGCTCTCGGCGGTGTGGTGCTCGCCACCCTGGGTCCGGGGTGGTGCTTCTTCATCAATGCCGTCACCTTCCTCGCCATGGTCGGAGCGCTCCTGGTGGTGCGAGTGCCCAAGGTCGAGCGCCTCGCCCGCGAGGGCCGCTCCCGGGTGGTGGCCGAGATGTGGGGAGCTCTTCGCTACGTGGCCACCGAACCGGGCATCGCCGTCTGCATGCTCGTGGTGTTCGCCCTCGGCTTCCTCGGCGGGCCTCTCTTCAACCTGCTCGTGGTGTTCGCCGACCAGGTGTACGGGATCGGCGACGGCGCCTACGGGCTGCTCGCCGGCTGCCTGGGCGCGGGCGCGATCCTGGCGGCGCCGCTGGTCGCGGGCCGGGGCTCACGGATGCTCCGGAGCCGGCTGGTGGGCATCGCCATGGTGGGCTACGGCCTGGCCCTGGTCGCCCTCTCCCTCGCCCCGATCGCCATCGTCGGCGCTCTGGCTCTGCTGGTGGCCGGCGCCGGCTACCTCGGCATCTCCTCGACGTTGAACACCACGATCCAGTTGCAGGTCACCGAGACCATGCGTGGTCGGGTCCTCGCCCTCTACGTGATGACCCTGACCGTGGCGATCCCCTTCGGGTCCCTGATCCAGGGTTGGCTGGTCGACCTCATCGGCGTGCAGGTGACCGTCGCCGGGGCCGGGGCTCTCTTCCTCGGGGTCTTCGCCGTGCTGCGCTGGGGTACCGGCCTGCTGGCCCAGATGGACGACCTCTCTCGCGGCTCGCTCGGAACCGAGGACCCTGCGCTCCGAATCGCCCAGGCGGAGTCCGTCGAGGCCGCCATCGACCCGATCTGACCGTCGTCAGCGGTCAGTCGTCCCCGACGGGTTCCGGGTAGAGGTCGTCCTCACCGAGGTGGGCCCGCCCGGGGGCGCACGTGGCGAGCGCAGGGCACCAGCGGCAGGCCCGGCTCGGTCGCACGACCGGCGCCCGGGTGCCCACGGCCAGCTCGTGGAGGATGCGGGTGCCGTCGACCGTACGGGCCACCGCCGACCGCAGCAGGTCCTCGGTGACCGCCTCGGGGTGGGCCCGCCCGGCATCGAGGTAGTACGACGCCATGAGGCGGGGCGGGGTCCCCAGGCGCAGGGTCTCGACGAGGGCGTAGAAGCGCAGGTCGTCGAGGTGGCCGGGGGAGAAGGCGCCGGTCTTGAGGTCGATGATGACCTTGCCGGCGGTCGGGCCGACGGCCCGGCCGAGCGAGAGGTCGGTGCGGCCCGAGAGCACGATGCGACCGCCGAGCAGGTTGGCTCGCAGCTTGCCCTCGGTGACGGGGACCCACCGGGCCTTGAGCGGAGGGAAGCACTCGAGGAAGGTGACGACCCGCTCGTTGGCCAGGGCCCGCAGCTCGGCCCGTTCGCCCTCGGGACAGCTGCGCAGCCAGTCGGCCAGGCCGTCGGCTCCGTTGGCCAGGCGGGCCAGGGCCTCGTCGACCATGTCGAGCGGGTCGGGTTCGCCCCGCCAGTGGACCGAGAGCTCGATGGCCTTGTGGGCCACGCTGCCTCGGGCGATGGTGGCGTTCCAGGCGAAGTCGGTTCCGGACTCGGTGACGTGGCGCAGCTCGCAGCCGTGGGCGTTGGCCAGGGCTCGCTTGGAGACGAACAGCGGGTCGTCGAGCTGGATCTCGGGGCCGAGGCCGGCGAGCCCGTCCTCCAGCTCGGCCAGCAGCTCGTCGCGCAGACCGGGCTCGAACTCCGGCCGCAGCTCGGGGGCGGCGCCGAGGAGATCGAGCACCTCCTGTTGAGCCGGGTTCAGCGGGGGAGGAGCGGTGAGCGACACGTCTCGATGCTACGGACCTGCACCGACGCCATCGCGCTTCCTCCCGTCCCACCCCAGCTCGCCCCTACCCGGAGCCCGCCGGAGGCAGATGTCGGCCTTCCGTCCGGGCTTCCGCCTCCGCCGGCAAGAGCGGACCTTCGTCGGAGGCGGATGAAGGGACCGGGGCCGGGATTCTGCCTCACGGGCGGGTCGAGCGGCGGTGGCGGCTGAGCTCCTCGAGACCGGCGACGAACACCTCGACGTCGAGGTCGAACAACTCGTCGAGGTCGAGCACACCCAGGTGCCCGACGATCTCGGGGTGGACGGGTGGGTGCGCGGTGCCCGGTGGGGCGGTGACGGTGTAGGTGGTCCCGTCGACGACCGGCTCGTGGTAGGCGGTGCCGAGCCGGATGTTGTTCTCCATGGTCGCGAATCCGACCACCCGCCAGATCATCAGTCGAGCCCTCGTGGCTGTCTCGGCGGGCGGGAGGCCGATCGACGCCGCGATCTCGACGGCCTGGATGCTGAGCTGGTGCACCGAGCTGGGGTAGCGGTTGCGCATCATGTCGGTGACGCTCGGATGGGCGGTGAGCTGGCGGCGCAGGGTGTGCATGTAATCCCACACCTGGCCCTGCCAGTCGCCGGCCTCGCTGCTCACGGTGCCGCACTCGGCGAGGGCGGCGTCGATGGCGGCGTCGATCAGGTCACTGCGGTTGCGCACGTGCCAGTAGAGCGTGGGCGCCTGGACCCCCAGCTCGTCGGCCAGGCGGCGCATCGTTAGCCAGTCGACGCCGTGGGCGTCCATGAGGGCGAGCGCGGTCTCGACGATCTGCTCCGGGGTGAGCCCCACCGCCACGGTTCGACGCACCATTTTCCAAGTCTGCCGGTTGACCGGCCGCTCCGCACGTGCGACTCTAACTTTGTTAGAGAAGACGAGGGGGAAGCGATGCAGGACGCAGTGAAGGTCACTCCGATCACGGGGACCATCGGGGCGCGTGTCGAGGGGCTGGACCTCACCCGGATCGACGATCGCGCGGCCGATGTCCTGCGGATGGCATTGCGCGACCACCATCTGCTCGTCATGGATCGGTCACCGATGACCGACGACGAGCACCGGATGCTGGCGTCGGTGTTCGGGAGCCCGACGCTCCACCCCGTGGCGGCGTGGATGGGGAGCACCGAGGAGGTGGCGTACGTGACCAATGACGCCGACAACCCGCCCATCGGTGACTCGGACTTCCACACCGACTACACGTTCAACGACGAGATCGCCGCGGTCGCCGTACTCCAGGCCCAGGTGGTCACGAGTCGGGGAGGGGACACGATCTGGGCGGACAGCCACGCCGCCCTCGACGCGCTGTCGCCCTCGTTGCGGGGATACCTGGAGACGCTCGAGGCCCACCACACCCTTGGTCCCCGTTTCGCCGAGGTGATGCGCCGTCGCTACGACGACGACACCGCGATCGGCGTGATCGAGCAGTTCGGTGGCTCCGCGCACCCGGTCGTGGTGCGGCACCCGGAGA
The DNA here is from genome assembly GCA_963793025.1 of uncultured Actinomycetes bacterium. Taxonomy (GTDB): domain Bacteria; phylum Actinomycetota; class Acidimicrobiia; order Acidimicrobiales; family Acidimicrobilacustridaceae; genus CAWBYL01. The sequence goes on along the minus strand of CAWBYL010000001.1, from coordinate 379,227 downwards.
CGGGCCGACCGGCGCTGTTCGTCAACCCGGGCTACACCGACCACGTCGTCGGGCTCAACCCGAAGGAGAGCGACGCCCTGCTCGGCCTGCTCTTCGAGCACCTCGCCACGCCCCGCTTCCTCTACCGCCACCACTGGCAGGTCGACGACATCGTCATCTGGGACGAGGTGGCGACGGTCCACCAGGGTCCTGACGACTTCTTCCCCGAACGGCGGGTGCTCCGGCGCATCTGCTCCGGCCAGGTCGTACCGAGGGCCGTGTCGTCGGCGTACGCCGGCTGAACGCGGGCACCGACGTCGGTCGCTGGCGTCTGGGCCCGACCGTCGTCGCCGACGCACGACGGGCGACGACGAAGCACCACACCACACCACGGGCGATCGAGCTCCTCGACGCCCACGAACCAGGGGGATCCACACATGCGCGCACCACGGTGGGTCGCCGCCTTCGGGCTGGCGATCCTTCTCCTCGCTCCGTCCTGTGGTCGGGACGACACCGGGGGCACGGCGTCGGGCAGTTCGGCGGCAGTCGGCGGGGAGGGGTCAGGCTCGGACTGCAGTGGCCTGGCGCTCGAGGCGACCGACGTCGGTGTCACGGCCGACTCCATCACCATCGAGGTGATGGCCGACGTCGGCTCGCCCCTGTCGCCCGGCCTCTTCCAGGCCAACCTCGACGCCGTCAACGCCTACGCCGACCATGTGAACGAGCGAGGCGGCATCGCCTGTCGCCGACTCGTGGTGAAGGAGTGGGACACCAAGCTGACGCCGGAGGAGGCGAAGAACGGCCAGCTCGATGCCTGTGCCAACGCGCTGGCCCTGGTCGGAGGGAACTCGCTGTTCAACCCGGACGTGACGACCCTGCAGACCTGCCCGGACCAGGGCGGGGTGGCCACGGGCATCCCCGACATCGCGGCGTTGGCCAACGACGTCGCCGAGCTGTGCAGCCCGACGACCTACAACATCCAGGTCGTGGCCGAGCAGTGCCCGGTTGCGACGGGAGAGGTCCGTCCCATCGAGGCCGTGGTGGGTCCCCAGGCCAAGTACTTCCTGCCACAGCATCCGGATCTCCACGGGATCTTCGCCGTGCCCGGTGACCTGCCCACGACGGTCCAGTCGGCGATGCCGCTGATCGCCGCCCAGGCCCAGGCCGGGGTGACGTGGGACGCCACGCCCAAGGTCTCGGGTCGTGACGAGCAGGCCGCCTACGTCCCCAAGGTGCTCGCCATCAGGGACAACGGCTCGAACTACTACTACAACGGCTCGGGTGACCAGTCCCTGATCCTCGCTCGCAAGGAGGCCGCCGCCCAGGGCGTGGACGACGTCGACGTCTGGGCGTGCGCCTTGGGCTGTTACACCCACAAGCTGCTCGCCACCGGCGGCAAGGATGTCGAGGGCACCTACGTGTGGATGCAGTTCCTGCCGTTCGAGGAACGCGACACCAACGAGGAGATGGCCACCTACCTCGACGGCGTGGGCACCGACGCAGCGACCTCGTTCGGCGCGCAGGCGTGGCAGGCGGCCGTGCTCTTCGAGACCGCGGTGAACGACGTCGTGGCCCGCGACGGGGTCAACGGCATCACCCGGGCCTCGTTGCTCGACGCGCTCGACGGCATCCACGACTTCACCGCCAACGGTTGGATGGGGGCGAAGGACCTGAAGGGGACCTCGAACTGCTTCGTGCTGCTCCAGGTGAAGGACGGAGCGTTCGAAAGGGTGTTCCCCGAGGAGCGGGGCACCCTCGACTGCGACCCGGCCAACCTGGCCACGGTGGAGATCGACCCAGCGGTGGCGGCCACCACGATCGGCTGACGGCGAAGGGACGCAGATCCGTCGGCTCCGGACCCCGGAGGCAGATCTTCGGGCTTCCGGCCGGGCTTCGGCCTCCACCGGGGGGGCCGGGGCCATGAACCGGCGGGAGCAGCGCGATCCGCTGACTGTCACAGGGGGTTCGCATACTGGGACCCATGGAAGCCACCTCCCTGCGGTTCGCCGCCGCAGCCCGCACGCTGGGCCTCACCGCCCGGCGTCAGGGTCTCGTCGTCCCCGGCTTCCGCAGCCCACCCCGCATCACCGACGTCGACCGTTCGTTGCGACGCCGCGCCGATGGGCCCGCGGTCGTCGCCGTTCGGCTGAAGGGCCGTCCGTGGGTTGCCGTGCTCGCCGACATGATCGACGGTGTTCTCGCCGCCAACGACCTTCATGGCGCCGGTGCGGCCCAGGTGCGCACCGCGTTGTGGACGGCGGTCGAGGGTGACACGGGGCGGACTGAGCCCGGCCGCCCACCTCGCGGTGCGTCCGCCGGGCGATCGCGCTCCGCCCGGCCCAATCTGCGGGCGGTGGACACCACCAGCCAGGTGGCGTGAGGGCTACCGTCGTCGCCGCCGGCCCGGGTGGCGGAACTGGTAGACGCAGGGGGCTTAAACCCCCCAGCCCCTCCGGGGGCGTGTGGGTTCGAACCCCACCCCGGGCACTGCTCTGAACAGGGAATACCTCGGAACCGGAGGTTCCCGCTCGGCGGGCTTCGGGTCGGCTGAATCGGCCCGATGCTCACGGAATGCTCACATCGGGTACGGTGCGCGACGTGCGGGGACGAGTTCACAGGCGAGGCAAGGGCTGGGCCTACGTGGTCGACGTCGGCCACGACCCGGTCACGGGCAAGCGGCGGCAGCGGACCAAGAGCGGGTTCGCCACGCGCAAGGCCGCCGAGGAGGGCCTGAGGGAGCTGCTGACCTCGCTGGCCGAGGGCTCCTACGTCGCCCGGTCGGACCTGACCGTGGCGGAGTTCCTCCGGGAGTGGCACGAGACGATGCAGGCCCAGCTCCGCGAATCGACCTGGTACAGCTACCGGGTCGTGGTCGATCGGCTGATCCGCCAGGTCGGCGGGGTGCAGCTCCAGGCGCTCACGCCGATGCAGCTCGAGACGGCGTACGCCAAGCTCGGCAAGGCCGGCGGTCGCAACGGCCGAGCGCTCTCGCCGAAGACCGTCCGCAACTGCCACATCGTCATGCACCGGGCCCTCAGCGACGCCGCTCGTCTGGGGCTCGTGAGTCGCAACGTTGCCTCGATCGCCCGGCCGCCGGCGATGGACCGCACCGAGGTCGTCACGTGGACAGCCGAGGACCTCCAGGCCTTCCTCGACCACGTCAGCGACGACCGGCTCTTCGCCGCCTACGTCGTGCTCGGCACCACGGGCATGCGCCGGGGTGAGGTGCTCGGCCTGCGCTGGTCCGACGTCGACCTCGGCTCCGGTCGGCTGTCGATCTCCCAGACGCTGCAGTCGGTCCAGCACCGCATCGTGTTCACCACCACCAAGACCAACCGGAGCCGGCGGACCGTGGCGCTCGATCCGACGACGGTCGAGGTGCTCAAGGCGCACCGCACCCGGCAGCTCGAGGAGCGGCTGGCCGTCGGCTCGGCGTGGCAGGGCTCCCACGACCTCGTGTTCTGCCTCGAGGACGGCTCGCCGCTCCACCCGCAGTCGTTCACCCGGCAGTTCAAGCGGCACGTGACCGAGGCCGGTCTGCCCGAGCTGCGTGGCCCGCACAACCTGCGCCACACCTGGGCGACCTTGGCGCTGAAGGCCGGCGTCCACCCCAAGGTCGTGAGCGACCGGCTCGGGCACTCGACCATCGCCATCACCATCGACACCTACAGCCACGTGGCCCCCGGGCTGGACGAGGACGCCGCCAACACCGTCGCCGCCTCGATCTTCAGTGTCGCGAAGCCGGCGACATGAGCGACCTCTTCGTCTACGTCGACGAGAGCGTGCGTTCCGGTCGCTACCTCCTGGGTGCGGTCCTCGTCGAGCCGGCCGCGGCCGGGCAGCTCCGACGAACGGTCCGCAAGCTGCTGTTGCCAGGACAGCGCCGTCTGCATTTCAACAACGAGGGCCGGCGGCGCCGGCGCGAGCTGCTCGGCGCCATCGGTCGCCTTGACGTCGAAGCGCTCGTCTATTCGTCGCGCCACTCCGCCGAAGTCACGGCCGAGGCAGCCCGCGCCCGCTGCCTCGCTGCGATCGTCGACGAGGTGCAGCATCGCCACCGTCGCTGCGAGCTCCTCATCGAGAGTCGAGACCACATGGACACAGAGGACGGCATCACGATCCGGCGAGCCCGTCGCCCGGAGCCGCTGCTGTCGTTCCAGCACCTGCGACCGGACCACGACCCCCTGCTCTGGCTACCCGACGGCATCGCATGGGCAGTCGGTGCCGGCGGGGACTGGCGGCGAAGGGCCGGCTCGTTCGTCACGATCGTCGAGGTGGGGTGAAAAAGGCGCAAACCCAGCCTTCGACCGTCCGGTCGTCGACTGGGCTCACTTCCTCAGGCCCTGGGCCCTCGGCAGATCTCAGTATGCCACTCGAGCTTCGGAGGGCAACCCCCATTCTCGACGGCCCTGGCACAGACATCGCCTGCCTCACCCGATCCGTTCAGCACCTCATCGGCCTCGATCCTCGCGTGCCCATCAGCCCTCTCCCACCACCCAGAAATGAAGCCACGAACTTGCATCTGGATGCCGGGACCAGTCCCGATCCGTGACTTCCCATCCCGGTACCGGGGATCTGCGACATGGTTCGAGCCGGGCAGCGACTCTCGAAAGCGGCCGTGAACTCATCCCGGAATCAACCAGGCGACCGGTGCGCCGGGCCTCCGCTTGCTCGACAAGATCGGGGACGATCTCGGCCTCTCGCTACGACACCCCTAGCGTCACGAACGCCGGTCCGAGGATGATCTGGAACCAGCGCAGGTCCAAGGCATCGACCAGAATCCTTCTCGGAGCGGACGAAACGGGCGGGCGGGTGAACAACGGGAAGATCGGACGCGCAGTGCGCACGGTCATCGAGGAGCAGCTCGATGAGGTCGATGCGGACCCTGAAGACGCCGGCCAGCCGGAGTCACTAAGCGGGCTGCTACGGGCATGGGCGCTCGATCACCCACATGACGCTCGGACGCTCATCGAGGTCGAATCGCCGGATCCGAAGACTCCCGAGCAGCTCGACCAGATGGTGTCCCACATCCGCTACGAAGTCATGAAGCTGACCTGGTTTCTGCGAATCGGCAACGGATGGGTGCCGCCGATCAAGGGCCTACCCGGAGCAGACGTCTTCGCTGACGAGAGCTTGCTGGAGGTGGCGCTGATCCACATCAGGTGCATCGCCGAGTTCCTACGACCGCCCGGTCGCTACGACAACATCGCAGCCACGGACTATCTCCCGAACTGGGAGTGGGCCGAACGCCGACGTCTGACCAAGGACCTCAAGCAGATCCACGGTCGTGTCGCACATCTCGGCCTCGTCAGGTGTTCGGTTCAGATCGATGGCGCGGACTTCGAATGGCGCGAGTTCCTGACCCGCGACGGTGTTCGGATCCTGCTTGGAGGGTTCCGAGAGTTCCTCGCCAGACTCCCTGCCGAGCGGCTCGAACAGTTCAACCAGGTGACCGCCGATGACGGCACCGTCGTGACCATGGATCTCGACGCGCTGATCGCTGAGGTCCTTGGCAGTCGTGCGTAGTTGTGTTCCCGATATCCCGAGACGCCGGTTGAGGGGCGGCATCCCAGCCGTGGACCAGCGGCCTTCAGGCCTCAGGCGAAGACCCGCGCCACCCCGAGTCGTCGGGCCGCGTGTGCTGCCTCTGCAACGGCTGTGATCCGAGCGCGCATCATCTGAGGACGGAACTCTGCCATCTCGGGTTGATCGGCGACTTCGTCCCACGCACGGAGTGCTTCCCCAGCGAGATCGACGACACGAGTCTGCAGATCGTCGCCCGCCTGCTCGCCAGGTTGGTAGGGCCGTCGGGGATCTGGATGGAGCACCTTCATGTGCATAGCGCTCTCGTAGGCGGTCCAGAGTGGCAGGTCGGTAGGACGGTGGGGCGAGCGATCCTTCGACCACCCCTCGCGGAGGCGTAGGAACTCGCAGATCGTCCGCGTGTGCACGAATGCAGACTCCAGGGCGATGACCACCAGGTGGTCTGGCCACTTCGCCCGCACGCCTTCGGCTCGAACTGCCGTCCAGGTGGTTGAGGTGACGAGGAGGTACTTGAGTTCGTACGCCAAGTGGATGTCGATGTAGGGCCCGAGGTCCCGGCTTGTTTCCCAGTCGAGGGGCATGCGAACGGTCTATCGCTATGCGGCCGGTACGGGTCCCCGAACCACGGGCGGGACCGGTGACTGTCGGTCACTGGTGGGCAATCGCGACGTGCCCTTCCCACCATTCATCGCTGGCCTCGGCTGATGGATGCTGGGTGATCACCCGACAGCGGAGGCACTCGACGAAATGTGACTCCGCCGGTGTCCCTCGGCCCTCGACCCACCGGTGCGGGTGGTTGTCCTTCACCCAGCGAGGAGCCCAGGTCACATCGAAGCCGTAGTCGATGCTCGTGGCGATGCCGGCCGCGAGGCCGTCGAGCGTTTCGTCGTCGAGTGCGAGACTCCTCAGCGCGACCTGCGCCTGCAGTTCGTCGCGGATGTTCGAGACCAGACGCTCCTGGTCAGTGGGATAGGGCACGTCACTCATGCCGCATCCTCCCGCGATCCCTTCGGTGCGGTCGACGCTCTTCGCATCGCCTACCGCCAGTGAGGACGAGCGGAGCGAGACTGGCTGGTCCCGGATTCGATCCCGAGATCGGTCCCGGATCTGGTCCCGGTCCCTGGTCGGGCACTCTCGCTTCCGCTGTGTCGGCTCGCCCTCCGAGGTGGCACGAGGTCCGTGCGTCGAACGGGCCGAGCCGGTCCGTCATCGGGGGAAGCGAGGACCAGGTGACGGTCCGAGGAGGGCCCGGCGCGCTCACAAGATGCTCACGAACTGCTCGCGACGAGGTCCCACTCGGCCGCACCGGCTGGACGGCCCGTTGGGAGAAACTCCTGGTCAGGCACAACGCGGTGGAACTGAGCAGCACCACTTGGACCCAGCAGGTGACACTTAAACCCCCCAGCCCCTCCGGGGGCGTGTGGGTTCGAACCCCACCCCGGGCACTGCTCTGAACAGGGAAGACGTCGGAAGTGAGGTGCTGCTGACCTTGTTGGCCGAGGGCTCCTACGTCGCCCGGTCGGACCTGACTGTGGCTGGGTTCCTCCAGGAGGGGCACGAGACGATGCAGGCCCAGCTGCGGGAGTCGACCTGGTACAGCTACGGGATCGTGGTGGATCGGCTGATCCGCCAGGTCGGCGGTGTCCAGCTCCAGGCCCTCACGCCGATGCAGCTCGAGACGGCCTCCGCCGGCTCGACGAGCAGGACCGGGTCACGGTCCTTCGCGCACGAGCGTCCGGTCCGGTGCTCTCGTTCGACCACATCGCGCCAGACCGTGACCCGCTGCTCTGGCTGGCCGACGGCCTGACGTGCCCGTCGGCACGGGCGGCGAGTGGCGACGACGGCTTCCGGCGAGCGTGAAGGTCGTCGACCTCGGCCGAGAAAGCCCCAAACCCAGCCTTCGACCGTCCGGACGTCAGCTGGGTTCACTTCCTCAGGCCCTGGGCCCTCGGCAGATCTCAGACTGCCACTCGAGCCCGCAAGGGCAACCCCGATATCGACGGCCGTCCGCCAGACCTTCGACCACTTCGCCTCCCGTCGAGCACCCGATCGGCCTCGACCCTCCCAGTCAACTCAACCGTCTCCCACCACACAGAAATGAATTCACGGACTTGCATCTTGATGCCGGGACCGGTCCCGGCCGCGAGTTCCCATGCCGGCCCCGGAGATCTGCGACACGGTTCGAGCCGGTCAGCACGAACCGTGTCGATCCGCCTGGCAGCGGCTCTCCAGACACGGGCCGGCGACGGAGAGGTCTCGGATCTGGCGCATGACTGAGCGCGATATCGGGTGCCCCTAACCGGCACCTCGGCCAGGGTCTCGCAGCATCACGGGGGGCTCGCAATGGGCGAGTTTCGTACTACAGCATTGCCGTGTGGAGATCCACCCGTCGGCAGGCCGTCATGGCATCGACGACGCCGACATCCTCCACGCCATCGCCCACTCCGTGGTCGTCGACGACCTCGGCGAGGAGCCCGACCGCTGGCTCGTCATCGGCCCCGATCGCGCTGCGAACCTCCTCGAGGTCGTCGTGATGGCGACCGCGGAAGGCGAGGAGCTGATCATCCACTCCATGCCCTCCGCCCCATCTACCGAGGCTGCTCGAACAATGACCAAGCCCACCCATGGCCACACGAAGTCCGGTCGTCCGCTCGATGACGACGCCGTCGACGCTCTCGCCGACGAGGCGGAGGTCGGCTACGAGGTCGAGCAGATCCTCAGCCGACGAGGAAAGCGAGGACGGCCCCGACTCGGCGCTGAACCCTCGACCGTGGAGTCGGTCCGCCTCGACCCTGACCTCGAAGATCGACTCGTCCGTCGAGCTGAGCACGAGGGCATCTCGCGTCCGAGGTGATCCGAGAAGCCCTGCGCCACCACCTCGCGGCCAGCTGACACCTGTCTCGTACCGCCGGCAGGTGGAGACGCGATGGCGGCCCTCGAGGCCAACGTTCTGCTGACCTGGAAGGCTCGGTTGTGTGAACCCACCCAGGGACGCGCGTCTCTCGTTTGACGAGGTGGTCGAGGCATACGACTCGAGCCGTCCCTCGTACCCTGCCGCGCTATTCGATCGCTTCTTCGACGGACTGCCTCCAGAGCCAGAGATCATCGAGGTCGGCCCCGGAACCGGCCAGGCCACGGCGGCATTGCTCCAACGAGGGGCCTCAGTCCACGCGATCGAGCTCGGACCGGCGATGGCGAGAAAGCTGCGTTCGAACCTGCCGTCCCGTCGACTTCGGCTCACGGTCGGCCAATTCGAGGATGTCGAGCTCGTGGCCGCAAGTGCAGATGCGATCTTCTCCGCGACCGCGTATCACTGGATCGACCTCGCCGCTCAGACTGACCGACCAGCCACGATCCTCCGACCGGGAGGGGTCATCGCGGTCGTCGATCTCACCCAGGTCGACTCCCCGACCGACTCCGGGTTTTTCGCCAGGGCCCAACCGATCTACGAGCGGTACGGGCAAGGCCACACCGGATCTCCTGCGCCAGCACCCGACACGGTCGACCCTCCCGTCCGCTCGACGCTGAAGTCCGACGGGAGGTTCGACCAGATCTCGGTAAGCGCCTACCGGTGGGATCAGAGCTACAGCGCTCAGCAGTACCGCACACTGATGGCGTCCTACTCAGTGACCCAGATGATGGAGGAGAGCCAGCGAATCGCGCTCCTTGATGACATCGAAGCATTCGTGAATCACGAGTTCGGCGGCTCCATCACAAGGCCACTCGTCGTCACCCTCACCACCGCCACCCGGATCTGACGCGTCACCAACCGCCGGCCGAGGGTGACACGAGCCGCACCTCGGTGATCACACGATGCAGCCTTCCCTACGAGCCCCCACGCCCGACCGTGTCGTCCGGGTCGGTCAAGATTGTCCCCGACGTCGTGGGGAGGCTCAGTCCCTGTGGCCCTTGAGACGCTGGCGAGCGTCGACGGCGTCTGCGACGGGCACGAGGGATGAAGCCTTCGCCAGGCCGTGTGGCGGCATGTTGGCGTAGACCGCCTCGAACTCCCCGGCCCGTACGAGGAAGGTCTCGTGCCAGATGCCGGCCCGCGGGTCCTTTCCGACCCGCTTCCAGTAGTTACGCCAGACCTCGAGATGCGGGTCGTCCTTGTCCTTGGCGAAAGCCTCAAGGTGGTCGAACGAACGCCAGTACTGAATCGTCGTCAGACCCGCCTGCTCATATCCGAGCAGCCCTTTCTCGGGGTGCTGCATCAGGTACGTGAGCATGTGGTTCAGGCCTCGACGGCCACCCAGATCACTCAGGACCTTCAACGTCTGGAGTTTCGAGTTGACCCGAGCACCGATGATGAAGACGACGAAGTCGCCATCGATGTTGGCAGTCCATCGACCTTGTCGAACCTCGGCCATGACCTCTCCAGCTCATCGGGCGCATCCGCAAGAGAGATCACGCTACCTAGCCTCGATCGGATGCGCTCTGGCGTTCGACCGGGACCTTCGGGAGCGTCCCAGACTGCCGGGAACGTGCGCCTCGTCAGGTGAGGCGTAGAGCCTGCTGGTGAAGCGCGTCAGGAGCGAGGTCCGCTCCGTTCGGCCTAATCCACTGTGCCGAGCTCAGCGTCGACCTCGACCTCCGCGAAGTAATCGACGTCACGGAGCGGCTCGAACATCGGACCCGTGGGACCCTCGAACCTCGCGGGTATCCCCACTCGCCGGCCATCGGGCACGTCGCAGGCGCAGTGCCCTCAAGTACGACTCGCCGCGGATCGATCGTCCGACACGAACAGAGCCCGGGCCAGCCGCCTGGGCTTCTCTCGTGTCGAGGTCGATCGCAGGTGAGAGGCGTGGGGTGTAGGACACCGCGGCCTGGCGAGACGGAACGGTGTACACATTCGCCGGTGCCCAACGATTTCGGTCCTCGACGCAGCGTCCTGGCTGTGGTGCAGTGAGCACCGCATTCGGATTTCGTGACGCAGAGCTGCGCTCGCGCCGATTCAGGGCCCTCAATCGCCTGGGAGAGCTCTCGGTTCGGGCCGGTCGACCGTTGCCCTCACTGGAGCCCGAGTCGATCATCGACGCGGCCTGCAAGCGCGCCGGCTCCAGTGACATGGGCTCTGACTCCTACCTCGAGCCGTTGACGAAGTACCTGACCAGCGCAGAGGAGGAAGCCGGTCTCACCACCTTCGGTCGGTTAGCTGTGAGGGGCATGGTGGTCTCGGCGCTCGTCAATCGGATCGAGCTGCACACCTGGGCCATGCAGCACCCCGGGATCCGGCAGGAGTCGATCGATGCGCCGTGGGTGATCGTCGGTCTGCCCCGAACCGGGACGTCGCTCCTGTCCATCCTGTTGGGTCTCGATCCGACCGCCCGGACACCCTTGCAGTGGGAGGCGGCGAAGCCCATCCCCCCGCCCAGCCTCTCCGACGCCTCGCTCGACCCCCGCATCGCCGTCTACCAGAAGCAGGTTGACGGCCTCCTCGAGCTCAACCCGCCCTTCGCCGCGATGCACCCGACCGGTGCGATGTTGGCGCAGGAGTGCGTTGCGTTCTTCATGTACGACATCCGCACTCTGGGCATCGAGACCCAGGCCCTCGTGCCGAGCTATGGCCGCTGGCTCGAGGCCGCGGATATGACGCCCGCGTACGAACAGCATCGGACGGCACTACAGGCGCTCCAGGCGGCCCAGCCCACCGAGCGATGGGTCCTCAAGACTCCGAATCACCTCTGGTGCCTTCCGGAGTTGCTGGCCACCTATCCCGATGCCCGGATCATCTGGACCCATCGCGATCCGGGCCCGGTCGTCACATCGCTCGCCAGCCTCGTGAACACGCTCCAAAGGGTCTTCACCGACCGGCGAGATCCGTGCCCTACGGCCGAGGAGTGGAAGCGCAAAGCACACACCGCCATCGATGGCGGCATGGCCTTCGACGATCAGGTCGCAACCGGCTGGTGCGTCCACCTGCAGTACGAGGATCTCGTGGCCGACCCAGTCCGAGCTGTCACTCGCATCTACGAAAGCTTCGACGCCGAGGTGTCCCCGTTGCACGAACGCCGGATGGCGGCGTGGATGCGCGAGCGCCCGCAGGCGGCGGACGGGCGCCACGTGTACGACCCAGCCGATTTCGGCTGGAGCTACGGGGAACTGGCCGAAGAGTTCGCTCCCTACACGGATCGATACGGGATCGCCGTTGACCGGCGCTGAGGTTGGCGTCGGCGAGCACTGACCTTCAGTCGATACTCCAGGACCTCTCGTCACGATGATTGGTGTGCCCCCAAGCGTCGGGTGGGTGCTATGGCTGCTCCAGCTGTTCCAACAAGACGAGACCATTCCGGTCACCCGACCCCTCGACCCAGTAGCCGAGAAGTGTCGTGTGATCATCTGCGTAGACCGGCAGGCCGGGCGCGTCAGGAGTGAACTGGAAGCGCGGATCGGTGATTGGGCCGCCGGGGATCTCGAGCTGGGCTTGCTCCCATGCCCTCAAAAGGTCCCCGTTGACCCAGCCCCGAACGGGCTTCCTCTCCGAGCCCACCGCGATCCACTCTCCTTGCATCGCTTCCCGAGTCAGTCGCTCCGCGACCGCCGGGTCACTGATGTCGACGCTCGAGGGGGTGGTCGGCACCTGATCCACCGATGGGTTCGTGAACGAAGGATTCGAGGACTCCGTGCGGTCGATCACCAGCCCGACGCCAAGGGCGATCACCAAGACGGCCGCGGCCACGCCAACGATCAGCCACCGGCGACGGCCACGCCTGCCATCGCCGTCCGGTGAACGCCTTTGCGTGTCCACGTAGCTCTCCAGACGTGTCGGCCTCGTATCCGGTCCCACCGTCTCGGTCTCGAAGCCCGATCGATGACCGGCGACCTTCGAGCCACCGTCCAAGCGGCCCCGAGTGGCCTGTTCGCTCACGTCCTGGCCGTAGTCCCGCAGCTGTGCCACCAACGATGCCGATCTCATCGGCCATCCTCCTCGAGGAGCTGCTCGAGACGACCGAGCGCCCGAGCCACATGCGTCCGAACGGTCGAGACCCTGAGTTCCATAGCCGTTGCCGTCTCCTCGAGGGTCCAGGCACAGACGTGGACCAGCACCACCGCAACCCGTTGCCGTTCCGTGAGCTTCCCCAGCGCGATCGGCAGGTCCGGATCGATCCGATCCTCATGGGCCGCGCTCACCTCGGGGAGAGCACCCACCTCGGCACGCCTGCGGTGACGCCGCGCTGCACTTTGACCAACACGGAACAAGAAGCCCCCCGGGTTCGCCATCTCCGCTAGTCGCTCACGGTGCTCCCACGCATAGGCCACTGCGTCAGCAGCCGACTCCTCGCCGACCTCCGCGCCAAACGACGACGAAAGAGCAACACGAAGCCGGAGCTGCCCAGCACCCCGAAACGACTCGAACCACTCGTCGGCCGAGGAGACCGTCTCGACAGCCCTGTGTCGCGCTTCATCCGAACTCACCGGCGATCTGCCTCCACAATCTGAGAGACCCCCCGACCAGCCGGATGTGTGACATCGCCCCAGAGAAATCTGCGCTTCGCTCCACGAGTCCGGTGCAAGGACCCCGCCATCACAATCGCCGCTCCCCCCCTGGCCACACGACCCGCATCTCACTGCGTCGAAATCACGCCCGTCACGACACCATCCCGAAGCGCCGGGCCTACGAGCCTCCGCCGCGTCAGGGAGGTCCCCCACCGAAGCCGATCTCGTTGCCATCGGGATCGTGGAAGGTGACCTTGCGGACGCCGTTGTCGTAGGTCTCGCGCTTCGCGGGCTCTATGCCTCGGGCGACGATTCCGTTCACCACGGTGTCAAGATCGTCGACCCAGATCGTGACCGCGCCATGGCCGGCATGCTCGGGCTGCTCCTCGACGGCGATGGACCGGTTCTCGGCGAGCTCCCAGACCTCCTCGGTGTCGTGGGCCGCAAAGGATGGCTCGCCGAGGAACTGGACGTACCAGACCTTCGCAATCTGGAAGTCGCGAACATGGAGCTCTGCGAACAGCGCGAGTGCCATCGAGGAATCGTAGGGGCCTCGCCACCGCGCGACGTCCAGGCGGAGCCCGACGCGGCGGGTCGCTCAACGCGTTGGCGACCATCGCCTACCGCGTCGCGTTCCGGATGGCTGGCCCCCGGCACCGCTTTGAACTGGGAACGTCGGAACTGAGGTGCCTTCGGAGAGCTCGGATCGCTCGCCTGGTGAGCCGTGTCCTCTCTCGCTGGCGGCGGCCTGGCCGGCGCGTCGTTCCTCAACTGAGCGGTTGACAATAGGGAGCAGGTGGCCGTACGTTGTTCTCAACCAGTTAGTTGATCAAGGAGCCCTCCGTGGACGACGAACTGTCCCGAGTCTTCGCCGCTCTCGCCGATCCGACGAGGCGCGACATGGTGGCCCGCCTCGCTGCCGGCGACGCCACGGTCGGGGAGCTGGCCGATCCCTACGACGTCTCCGTGCAAGCCGTGTCCAAGCACATCAAGGTCCTCGCCGAGGCTGGTCTGGTCAGCCAGAGCAAGGACGCGCAGCGCCGACCGTGCCACCTCGAGGCGGAGGTCTTCGACCTGATGACGAAGTGGATCGAGCGGTACCGCACGCAGGCCCAGGAGCGCTACGCCCGCCTCGATTCCCTCCTCGCCGAAGTGCGCAGTGACGAAGGAAGTACCGATGACCGAAACCGACAGCAAGGAACAGCGTCATGAGCCTCGCCAGCAACCACTACCAGGTCTCGATCGAGGCCGACCCCGACCTGCCGATCATCCGCATGACCCGCGACTTCGATGCCACTCCGACGGAGCTGATGAGGGCCCACACCGATCCCGAGTTGTTCGCCCGCTGGGTCGGGCCCGACGGGATGGAGACCGAGATCCTCGACTGGGAGGCGACGACGGGCGGCCGCTGGCGTTACGTCGCTCGACGCGATGGCGTCGAGTTCGGCTTCCACGGCTGCTTCCACGAGGTCGGTGCCGACACCATCGTGCAGACCTTCACGTTCGATGGTCAGCCCGACGACGTCGCGCTCGAGACGCTGCGGTTCGAGGACCTCGGTGACGGCCACACCCGGCTGCACGCGCAGTCCCTGGTGGACAGCTTCGAGGGCCGCGACCAGTGGCTGGCCTCCGGCATGGAGACCGGCATCGACGAGGGCTATGCCAAGCTCGACGCGCTCGTGGCGGAGCTCCGATGAGTGGCCCGGCCGAGGAGCACCGCGAGATCGCCGGTGCCTTCACCGCGACGGTCGAAGGCGCGGCGCCGGAGGCGTGGGACCAGCCGGCGCCGGTGGAGGGCTGGCTTGCACGCGACGTCGTACGTCACCTCGTCGAGTGGTTCCCGGCGTTCCTCGACGGAACGACCGGGATCGCGCTGCCTGCGGGTCCGTCGGTCGACGAGGACCCTGTCGGGGCCTGGCGCACCCACACCGACGGCGTGCAGGCGCTGCTCGACGACCCGGGCACCGCTCAACGAGAGCACGACTTCCCTCACATCGGTCGGATGTCGCTCGGGCAGGCGACCGCCATGATCTACATCAACGACGTGTTCCTGCATCGCTGGGATCTGGCCCGAGCCACAGGCCAGGACGAGACCCTGGACCCGGAGAGATGCGCCGAGATGCTCGAAGGCATGCTGCCCATGGACGAGGCGTTGCGACAGAGCGGTCAGTACGGGCCTCGCGTCGACGTCCCGGATGACGCCGACGTCCAGACCAAGCTGCTGGCGTTCATCGGACGCACGCCGTAGCGGTCTGCCGTTTTCCGCGGAGCGGTCAAGCCGAGACGCGCGACGAGCGCGTCCGACGACGATGTGCTCGGTTCTCATGCCCCACCGGGGCGGTAGGCCACGCGACAGTGGGGGAGACTTCTCGCGCCTCGGCTGAGAAATTCTGACCCGGGATGTCGAGACGCCGAACTCGGCGCCGTCCTCCGAGGTGAATGCGGCCCCACGGGCCGCTGTCACACACAAGGAGAACACGATGGCCAAATACCTGCTGCTCAAGCACTACCGAGGCGCTCCGGCACCCGTCAACAACGTCTCGATGGACAAGTGGACACCGGATGAGGTCGAGACGCACTTCCAGTTCATGCGTGACTTCGCCGCTCGACTCGAGGGCACGGGAGAGTTCGTCGACGCTCAGGCGCTGGCGCCCGACGGCGCCTGGATCCGCTCCGACGGTGACGGGCGACCTCCGGTGACCGACGGTCCCTTCGCCGAGACGAAGGACCTCATCGCGGGATGGATGGTCATCGACGTCGACAGCTACGAGCGGGCCGTCGAGCTCGCGGGAGAACTGTCGTCCGCCCCCGGCGCCGGCGGTGACCCGATCCACGAGTGGCTGGAGGTCCGGCCCTTCCTGACGGCACCGCCGACGGTCACCGACTGATCGTGGACGATCTCGAGCGGCGCGAGCTCGTCCCGAAGGTCCTGAGCGTCCTCGTCCGTCGCGGCGCTGACTTCGCGACGGCCGAGGACGCGGTGCAGGAGGCGCTCGTCCGGGCCCTCTCCGCGTGGCGCGAAGGCACACCGTCCGATCCTGTGGCCTGGCTGATCACCGTCGCCTGGCGGGCGTTCCTCGACATGGCGCGCTCGGACGCCGCCCGACGCGTACGCGAGGAGCGCTTCGGGTCGGATCCGCCCACCGGTGTCGTGTCGGGTGACGACGACACCCTGCGCCTCTACTTCCTGTGTGCTCATCACGACCTGACTCCGTCCTCGGCGGTGGCGCTCACACTGCGGGCAGTGGGCGGGCTGACCACCCGCCAGATCGCCCAGGCCTACCTCGTGCCCGAGAGCACCATGGCGCAGCGGATCAGTCGGGCCAAGCGCACGGTCGGCGAGGCCGGTATCGACCGGCTCGGTGAGCTGCGGACGGTGATGCGGGTCCTCTACCTCGTGTTCAACGAGGGGTACTCGGGTGATGTGGACCTCGCCGCCGAGGCCATCCGGCTGGCCCGGCAACTGGCCACGCTGGTCGACGATCCCGAGACCGACGGCCTGCTCGCTCTGATGTTGCTGCACCATGCTCGTCGCCGGAGCCGTGTTGCACCGGGCGGAGGGATCGTGCCTCTCGCCGAGCAGGACCGCAGCCAGTGGGACACCGAGCTCATCGCCGAGGGAGTCGCCGTCCTGCAGGCCGCTCTCGGGGAGGACCGACTGGGTGAGTACCAGGCCCAGGCCGCGATAGCGGCGCTCCACGCCGACGCACCCCGCTTCGAGGACACCGACTGGGTCCAGATCGTGGAGTGGTACGACGAGTTGCTGGGGTTCGCCGACACACCGATCGTCCGACTGAACCGCGCCGTCGCAGTGGGTGAGGCCGACGGCGCGCCTGCCGGGCTGGCGGCGTTGGCCGACGTCGACGAGAGCATCCCGCGCCACGTCGCCGTCGCTGCCCACCTCCACGAGCGCAACGGCGACCTCGAGCTCGCCGCCCACCTCTATGCCGAGGCGGCCCACGACGCGCCGAACCTGGCCGAACGTGACCACCAGACCCGCCAGGCGGCGCGTCTCAACCAACTCCTGGGCCACGGCCGCTGACAGGCCTGCCGGGCTCACCCCCACCTTCCCAAGCTGGCTCCGTTCGTAACGGTTTCCGTTACGAACGGAGCCAGCTCGTGGTGCGAGCACCGGCGGTAGGGGTGATCAGTCCGGGGTTCCCTGGGAGCGGTCCCAGAACCGGAGGTCCCGGCACTGCTTGACGAAGGCGGTGGCGGACTTCTTGGTGGTGCCGAGCTCGAGGTAGCCGTCGTCGCGCTCGGCGTCGTCGATGCCGATGGCGTCGAGGAACCGGGTGGCGTTGGGGCCGCACGCCACGAACTTGTTGTGGGCGTGGGCGTCGTTCGCGAAGTCCTTGGCGGCCGCCATCGTGGCGAAGGTGTCGGCGCCGTCCTCGGTCATCACCAGGGCGACGGCGTCGAACAGCACCGAAGGTCCACCGTCGACGAGCTCGTCGATGGCCAACTCGGCGCCCTTGCTGTCCCGCACGCCGGCGCGCGTCGGTCCGACGAGCATGAGGGTGGCTCCCTCCGCCTCCAGCGCGGCCCGCAGCGCGGTGATCGTCCGGGCGTCGGCGCCGTCGCTCACCAGGGCGCCGACCCGACGCCCGGAGAACGAGCTCGGGCCGTTCTCGATGATGCTCAGGGCGGGGGACGGGTCGAGATCGGTGCGGGCCTCGACGGCGGCCGGTGCCGCCTGCGGGAGCTCGGCCAGCCCCAGCCCGTCGGCGACCAGCTGGGCCAGATCGGAATCGACGTTCACCAGCTGGCTGACCACCCGTTCGCGGATGCGGGGGGTCTCCACCTTCGAGAGCTCGAACACGAGGGCGTCGACCATGTGGGCCTGTTCGACCGCGGTCTGGCTCACGTAGAACTGGCGGGCCTGGCTGTAGTGGTCGGCGAACGATTCGGGCCGGATACGGCGCTTGTCGCCGCCCATCGCCTCCGGGACGCTCTGGAAGCCGCCGTCGGGGTCCTCCCGGGGACCGCCATCGGCTCCCCAGGAGTTGGGTTCGTAGTTCGCCCGGGTCGTGGGGTTCACCATGGCCATGTGCCCGTCCTGTTGGAAGTGGGCGACGGGACAACGGGGCGCGTTGACGGGGATGTGGGTGAAGTTCGTCGACCCGAGACGCTTGAGCTGTGTGTCGAGGTACGAGAAGTTGCGACCCTGGAGCAGGGGGTCGTTGGTGAAGTCGATCCCGGGAACCACGTTGGAGGTGCAGAACGCGACCTGCTCGGTCTCGGCGAAGAAGTTGTCGACCGTCTGGTCGAGGACCATCCGACCGACCTTCCGGACCGGGACGAGCTCCTCGGGGATGAGCTTGGTGGCGTCGAGGACGTCGAAGTCGAACGAGTCGGCGAAGTCGTCGTCGAAGAGCTGGACACCGAGCTCCCACTCCGGGGCGTCGCCCGACTTGATGGCGTTCCAGAGGTCGCGGCGGTGGAAATCGGGATCGGCGCCGTTGATCTTCACCGCTTCGTTCCACACGACGGACTGCATGCCCTGCTTGGGCTTCCAGTGGAACTTCACGTAGGTGCTCTTGCCCTCGGCGTTGACGAGGCGGAACGTGTGGACGCCGAACCCCTCCATGAACCGGAACGAACGGGGGATCGAACGATCCGACATGATCCACATGATCATGTGGGTGGCCTCGGGCATGAGGCCCATGAAGTCCCAGAAGTTGTCGTGGGCCGTCTGGGCCTGCGGGAACCCCCGGTCGGGCTCGGCCTTGGCCGAGTGGATCAGGTCGGGGAACTTGATGGCGTCCTGGATGAAGAACACCGGCATGTTGTTGCCGACCAGGTCCCAGTTCCCCTCCTGTGTGTAGAACTTCACCGCGAAGCCCCGTACGTCGCGCGCCAGGTCGGCCGACCCCTTGTTGCCGGCCACCGTGGAGAAGCGGACGAACACATCGGTGCGCTCGCCGGGTCGTTGGAACAGGTCGGCCCGCGTGACGTCGGCGAGGGATTCGTACGGCTCGAAGAAGCCCTTGGCCCCGAAGCCACGAGCGTGCACGACCCGTTCGGGGATGCGCTCGTGGTCGAAGTGGAAGATCTTCTCGCGCATGGCGAAATCTTCGAGCAGCTGCGGTCCGCGGTCCCCCGCGGTCAGCGTGTTCTGGTCGTCGGCGACCGGGATCCCCTGAGCGGTCGTCAGGCGTTCGGGCGCGTCGGCTGCGGTCTGGTGCAGTTCCGCCGTGGACCGGGCTGTCGCCTTCGACGACTTCTTGGCGGGACGGGACGTGGCCATGATCGACTCCTCGTGGCTCCAGCGGGACGAAGGAGCACGAAGCGTTGGTACCCGCCCGGCGCGGCGGCGAGAACCACGCCGGTGATCGACCGCCTCAGCCGTCGAGGGAGTGCGGGGCCCGGTGATCGCCCAACCGATCCGCAGGCGACTGCCCGGAGTCGATGGCGTCGTAGGTCCAGTCGGGCTGCTTGCGGGCGTGGCGGACGTCGACCCTGGCCTCTCCGCCGGCGATGTCCACCAGCTCGGCCACCAAGGCCGGTTCCACAGCCGGGGCGGTGCCGTTGGCATGGGCCTCGACGGCGGGTCCGAACGTCTTCAGCAGGCTTCCCGCCACCACCTCGATCTGACTGGCCAGGAAGCAGCGGGCTCCGTCGGCGACGGTGGCCACCCGCTCGCCGATGGCGGCCAGGTCGCCGGGCTCGGACTGGTTGCGGCACAGACGGTCGAGCAGCCCGCTCAGGGCGAGTCCGCCCTGCTTGCAGGGCGTGCACTGCCCACAGGACTCGATGGCCAGAAACCGGGTCACGCCGGCGACGACGGCCACCGGGTCGTCGTGGTCGTCGAGCACCATGAACCCGGCCGAGCCGAGACCGCTGCCGACGGCGGCCAGACCCTCGTAGCTGACCGGGGCGTCGAGGTGCTCTTCGGTGAGGAGGGCGTTCGACACGCCGACGAGCACGGCGGCGATCCTTCGACCGGGTAGCGCCCCCCCGGAGATCGTCTCGATGACCTCGCGCAACGGGGTGCCCATCATGAACTCGGCCACGCCGGCGTGTTGCACGCTCCCCGTCACCGTGCACACGATCGTGCCCGGTGACTGGTCGGTGCCCTCGGTGCGCCACCAGGAACCCCCGCGGGCGATGATGCCGGGCACGTTGGCTATCGTCTCGACGTTCTCGACCAGTGCCGGTGGCGCCCCGGTCGCGTTGTCGGGCTCGGCCAGCTCCACGTGGCCGGACTGGCCGCTGCCGGAGCCCACGTCGGAGGCGAACTCCACCACCTCGTCGACGCCACGCCGGTACGGCGGGGCCAGGCGGGGGAGCGGGTAGCGGCCGTCGATGGTCTCGAGCAGGGCCGTCTCCTCGCCGTAGAGGTACTCGTCAGGCCCTTCGAACACCACCAGCTCGATGTCGGGACACCAACCGGCCGCCTCGACCTCGGCCAGCGCCTCGCGGAAGCGGGTGACGACGGTGCCGAAGGAGGCCTTCAGGGCGAAGACCACCTTGTCGGCCCCGATGGCGATGGCGGCGATCAGGCCACCTTCGATGACGAGGTAGGGGTCCAGCTGCAGGATCGTGCGGTCCTTGAACGTGCCCGGCTCGCCCTCGGCGCCGTTGACCACCACCGTGGCGGGGATGACGTCGGAGCGGTTCTCCCGGATGGTGCGCCACTTGATGTGCGTCGGGAATCCGGCCCCGCCGCGACCGCGGAGCCCGGCCGCCTCCAGCTCGTCGACGATGGCCTGGTGCTCCACCTGGCCCGCGTTCTCGAGGCCGCGGCCACCCCGTCGCTTCAGGTACTCGTCGAGAGACCTGACCGGTTCCGGAGGTAGGAGTCTGTGAACGATGGTCATCCGTGCAACCTTCCCACGATGAGGAATCAGCAGCCCTCGACACTCGGGCGGAGGCTCAGCTCCGGGGGATGTCCTTCCAGGGCATGGTCTTGTCGAATCCCGGCTCCTTGGGCAGGCCCAGGGCCCGCTCGGCGAGGTTGTTGCGCATGACCTCGTTGGTGCCGCCGCCGATGGAGATGCCGAACCGGCTGAGGACCTCGTGCTGCATCCACTTCGACTGCTCGCCATCGCCGGCCTGGGCCGCCGCCCCGCCGATCTGCATGGCCAGGTTGCCGGACTGCACGCGGGTCTCGGCGATGTAGAGCTTCAGGATGGACGGGTCGACCGGCGGGACCTCACGCCGGCGCACGGCGGCCATGATGCGCTCGCTCACGAACGACAGGACCCGTTCCCGGGTGTAGGCGGTGGCCAGCTCCTGGCGGATGACCGAGTCGTCGGTGACCTCGAAGTCCCGGGCCAGCATCAGCAGCCGGTCATAGGTGCTCGGACCGCCGCTGCCGCCGCCGATGAAGGCCGACTCGTTCGACATGACGGTGCGGGCCGGCGCCCAGCCTCCGTCGATCTCACCGACGACGTTGGCCACCGGGATGCGAACCTCGGTGAGGAAGACCTCGTTGAAGTGGGAGGCGCCGGTCGGCTGGACGAGGGGTCGCACCTCGATGCCCGGGCTCGCCATGTCGACGAGCACGAAGGTGATGCCCTGGTGCTTCGGGGCGTCGGGGTTGGTGCGGGTGAGCAGCATCCCCCAGTTGCAGAACTGCGCCGCCGAGTTCCACACCTTCTGGCCGGTGACCACGAACTCGTCGCCGTCACGAATGGCCCGGCAGGCCAGTCCGGCCAGGTCCGATCCGGCTCCGGGCTCGCTGAAGAGCTGGCAGATCGAGATCTCGGCCGAGAGGATCTTGGGGATGTACTCGGCCTTCTGCTCGTCGGACGCGTGCTTCATGAGCGTCGGGAGGAGCATCGCCATGGTGGCGTTGATGAAGCCCGCGCTCACGTCGTAGCCGAGAGCCTCCTCGCGGTAGATCGACTCGTGCCAGGGTTGCCCGCCCCGGCCGCCGTACTCGACCGGAAAGGTCAGCCCGGCCAGGTGGTTGTCGTACAGGGTGCGCTGCCAGCGGCACCCTTCGTCGAACGCTTCGCGGGCCTCGTCCTCGCTCGTGTGGACGTTGAGAGCCCAGGGGCTGCTGTCCTGGCGGGGCTTGGCGTTGGCGGCGAGGAAGTTCCGGACCTCGGCCCGGAACTCCGCCTGCTCCGGCGTATCGGTCGAGATCATCTCGTCAGTGGTGGACACGGTCACCGAACCTATCGCCCGTCGCCTGCGCCGGCATCTTCGGTGGGCGCCTTCGTCCTGCGGTCTGCGCCGAGATCGGCCAGGATGGCGCCATGGCGAGCATCAGCGTGTCCCACATCGGTCTGTGCGTGTCCGACCTCGAGGCGTCGTTGCGCTTCTACACCGAAGGCCTCGGTTTCGAGGTGGCCGAGGGCTTCGACGTCGGCGACGAGTGCGCCCACACCCTCGAGGTCGACGAGGGCGTCGTCCTGAAGAGCCAGATGATCCAGAAGGACGGCATGAAGATCGAGCTGCTGGGGTGGACCTCCCCGCAGCCGTTCGGGACCCCCTCCACCTCGCGGGGCCAGATGGGCATCACCCACCTCTCCTTCAACGTCGTCGACCTCCCGGCGGTCGAGGCTGATCTCGTGGCCCTCGGAGCCACCGTGGTGGAGTCGACCCGCACCCGCCTCCCGTTCGAGGGCGGTCACATGGACCTCCTGTTCCTGGCCGACCCCGACGGAACCCGGGTGGAGCTCATGGAGGCGGTCATCGAACCGGCCTGATCGCACCGGGCGCCGCGATCAGGTCTCGAGGGGGAGCAACTCCTCGGCCAGTGCGCCGAGCTCGGCATCGGGTTCGGCGTCACCGGTGAGGGGCACGACCACGAACTTCGAGGCTCCCGCCTCGACGAACTCGCCGATCAGCGCGGCCAACCCGCGTCGGGTGGGGATCACCGCTCGGGGATCGGCGCCCGGCGCCCGGCGCTCGATCAGCTCCCGCACCCGAGCGGGGATCTCGCCGTCGCAGTAGGAGACGAGGGCCCCGTAGTGCTCGGGGTCGATGGATCGCCCCGCCTCGGCGGCGGCGGCCTCGATCACCGGACGACCCCGCACCACCGCATCGGGGGTGCAGAACGAGGGGAGCCAGCCATCGCCCACCCGGCCGACGCGGCGGAGCTCGGCGGGGGCCGCTCCGCCGAGCCAGACATCGAGGGTGTCCTGGACCGGTCGGGGGAGGACCTGCACGTCGTCGACGGAGTAGAACTCGCCCCGGTGTGACACGACCTCGCCCGTCCAGCACTTGCGCATGAGCTCGAGGGCCTCGTCGTGGCGACGGCCCCGCTCCTTGCGCTCGACGCCGAAGGCCCGTTGCTCCGGGGGGTCGGCGACGCCGAGACCCACGGCGGGGAGGAAGCGACCACCGGAGAGGACGTCGAGGCTGGCCAGCTCCTTGGCCAGCACGACCGGGTTCCGACCCGGGAGGACGAGCACGGCGGTGCCGAGCTTGAGCCGCTCGGTCCGACCGGCCGCCACGGCCAGGGCGATCAACGGATCGGGGGCCGAGGCCCCGATGCGCTCGGACACCCAGAGGGAGTCGAAGCCGAGCTGTTCGCACCGGTCGACCAGGACGGCGAAGCGGTCGGCCGTACCCGCGGCGGTCATGGTGCCCAGGCCGATTCCGATCCTGACCTTCAACGACGTCGTCACCTTCCGATCCTCGCGCCGACGAGCGGACCGCGCCGACGGCGGACCTCCCCACGCGTACAGTCGTCGTCCGTGCCGTTCGCCCTCTCGCGTCCCCGCCGCCCGCTGCGGGCCGCTGCCGGCGTCCTCGTGGCGCTCGTCCTCCTCACGTTGGCGGCCTGCTCGAGCAGCGCCACTCCGGCCGAACCGAACTCCACCGAGCCGGTGTCCACCCCGTCGGGTCCCCGAGACGGCGGAACCCTCGATGTCGCGGTCTCGTCGACCCCGGTGTCCTGGATCCCCGCGGGCCCGGCGTGGTCGGCGTCGGAGCTCCAGGCCGCCCGGGTGGTCTACGACCGCCTGCTCGGTCGCGACGACGACGACGTGCCGGTTCCCGAGCTGGCCGAGTCGATCAAGGCCAACCCCGAGTACACCGTGTGGGTCATCACCCCACGAACGGGGGTGACGTTCCACGACGGAACGCCGCTCGACGCCGCGGCGGTGGCGGCCAACCTCGAGGCTCAGCGAACGGCGCCCGATGCCGCCGCTCTGCTCGCCCCGGTGCAGGCCGTGCTCGTTCCGGGTGACGGCACGGTCGTGGTCCTCATGAGCACGCCGTGGTCCACCTTCCCCCAGGCCCTCACCACCCAGATCGGCGCCATCGCCGCCCCCGCCACCCTGTCGGGGGCCAGCGGCGGTGTTCCCGTGGGCACGGGCCCTTTCGTCTACGCCGGTTCCGACGCCGACGCCGACGGCACCGTCAGCTTCACCAAGAACCCCGCCTATTGGCAGGAGGGCCTGCCTCATCTCGACGGGGTCCGCTTCGTCACCGTCCCCGAGGCCGCCGACCGGGTGAGCGCCGCCCTCGACGGCACGGTGGGCATGGCGTCCATCGACGAGCCCCGCCAGCTCGCCCGCCTCGATGACCTCGACGACGAGGCCAAGAAGTCCGTCACCGTGATCGACGACCGCAACAGCGAGCGGCCCAAGGTCTCCATCGCTCTCGACACCGGACGTCCTCCGTTCGATCAGATCACCGCCCGTCGGGCGGTGGCCCTGGCCACCGACCGCGACGAGCTGCTGAAAGAGGTCTTCGACGGCCAGGGGACGGTCGCCCGGGGAATCGTGAGCGACTCGTCACCGTGGTTCAGCGACCGGTCGGCGCCGGCCAAGGAGATCGACCGGGCCAAGGACCAGGTGGCCGCCTACCTGAAGGAGACGGGGGTTCCGCTCACCTTCACGCTGCTGGTCCCACCCGATCCGACCATCGCCCACGTCGCGTCCCTGTGGCGGGTGCAGCTCGCCGCCGCCGGCATCGAGGTGGTGCTGGAGCCCGTCGACGAAGGCGGCCTCACCGTCGCCACGCTGGTGGGCCAGTACCAGGCGGCCCTGGTCGTGGGCTTCGCCCAGTCCCACCCGGACTTCTACGAACCACAGTTCCGCGGCATCCCGGCCGAGCAGCCGGCGATCAACACCAATCTCACCCGTTACGTGAACCCGGTGGTCACCAAGGCGTTCGCCGATGCCCGAGAGACCTCCGACGTGACGCGACAGGTAGACGACTATCGAATCATTCAGGAGCAGCTGTCGGTCGACGTGCCCTGGCTCTTCCTGATCCAGGTTCGCGAGGTCGTCGTGGCGTCGTCGGCGCTGCGCGACGTCGGCAACTGGAGTGCGGGCACGGGTTCGGCCGCCCTCGGTGAAGAGGCGGCGACCGTGTCGCTGGCCCGGGCCTGGCTCGACGACTGAGGGGCGGGCACCCGGCGACTCACCGGGCGTGAAGGCAGACGGCCTGGATAGGTTCCCCTCATGAGCGACACGGAGCGGTTGCCGGCCCGACCGGCCACGAGGATCGAGCACGACTCCATGGGGGACGTCCAGGTGCCCCTCCTGGCCAAGTACGGCGCCCAGACCCAGCGGGCGGTGGAGAACTTCCCGATCTCGGGGCGCCCCATCGAGCGATCGCTCATCCGGGCTCTCGGCCTCGTCAAGGGCGCGGCGGCCGAGGTCAATGCCTCGCTCCGCGACGTCGCCGTCGACCGTCGTCTCGCCGCCGCCATCAGCGAGGCCGCCGGTGAGGTCGCCGCCGGGCGGTGGGACGAGGAGTTCCCGGTCGACGTCTTCCAGACCGGCTCCGGGACCTCGTCGAACATGAACGTCAACGAGGTCATCGCCACGTTGGCCTCGGAGCGGTTGGGCGAACCCGGGGCCGTGCACCCCAACGATCACGTGAACGCCTCCCAGAGCTCCAACGACGTGTTCCCCTCGGCTGTCCACCTGGCGGTGGTGGAGGCCGTGGCCGAGGACCTCATCCCCGCGGTCGAGCAACTCAGGACCGCCTTCGCAGCCAAGGCCCGCCAGTTCCGATCGGTGGTGAAGGCGGGCCGCACCCATCTGATGGACGCCACGCCGGTGACCCTGGGCCAGGAGATGGGTGGCTACGCCGCCCAGCTGGAGGCGGCGGTGGGTCGGCTCCACGACTCGCTGCCGAGGATCGGCGAGCTCCCCCTGGGGGGCACCGCGGTGGGCACCGGCATCAACGCACCCCGCACCTTCGCTCCCAAGGTGGTGGCCCGCCTGGTCGAGACCACCGGCCTCCCGCTGCGGGAGGCGTCCGATCACTTCGCCGCCCAGGGAGCGCGGGACGGACTGGTGGAGGCGTCGGGCGAGCTGCGGACCCTCGCCGTGGGCCTCACCAAGATCGCCAACGACCTTCGCTGGATGGCTTCGGGCCCCCGCACCGGGCTGGCCGAGATCCACCTTCCCGACCTCCAGCCGGGCTCCTCGATCATGCCGGGCAAGGTGAACCCGGTGATGTGCGAGGCGGTGACGCAGGTGGCGGCCCAGGTCATCGGCAACGACGCCGCCGTCGCCTTCGGCGGGTCGCAGGGCAACTTCGAGCTCAACGTCTACGTGCCGATGATGGCTCGCAACGTGCTCGAGTCCGTGCGGCTGCTGGCCAACGTGTGCCGCCTGTTCGCCGAGCGCTGCGTGGCGGGCATCGAGGCCGACGCCGAGCGCTGCCTCGCCTACGCCGAGTCCTCGCCCTCGTTGGGCACCTCGCTCAACCCCTACATCGGGTACGAGCGGGCGTCCGAGCTGGTGAAGGAGGCGGTCCGGACCGGTCGCAGCATCCGTGACCTGGTGCTCGAGGCCGGGCTCATGGAGCCCGAGGAGCTCGACCGGGCGCTCGACGTGCTCGGGATGACCAAGGGTGGTGTCCGCCGCTGAGCGGGCACCGGTCGAGCGGACTCAGCCCTGGGCGGGCGTGCCGTGGAAGGCCGACGGGTCGCCGGTGTCGGGCAGGATCGGCACGGTCCAGTCCATCCGGTCCGAGAGGTTGACTGCCACCTCGCGCCATTCCTCGGGGGCCCAACCCTGGGCCACGGCCTCGACCTGGTGGTGTTGGTTGACGTGCACGAAGGCCGGAAGCGTCTCCAACCCGAGGGCGGCGGTGGCGGTGCGGTCCGGGTCGGCGAACACGAGGAACTCCGACGCCAGCGGGCCGAGGAACTGCTTGGCTTCGTCGGTCGTGCCCGTCACCAGGAAGGCGATGCGCACGTCGGCTTCGGCGTAGCGACGCAGCACGCGCGTGGCGGTGGCGAGGATCCACGAGCTCTCGAGCGTGAAGGGATCGAGGGCCACGATGGCCAGGTGGAACGTCGTCGTCCACTCCGCGATGGTGCGAGGCACACCGGTGAGGGGGGTCAGCGACACATCGGCGGAGACGTCGGTGTTCACGGGTCGAGAAGGTAGCGCGGCTAGGTTCGCCCGAGCACACCACGGCTCCGCTGGGGCTCGGTCGACCGAGGAGAGTTCCATGACCATTTTCGCCGCCGTCGGATCGACCGGCTACAAGGTCATGCTCCTCGTGCACGTCCTCGCCATCATCATCGGGTTCGCCCCGGCGTGGCTCACACCGGCGCTCATGCGCCTGTCCGCCGGCGGCGACCGCGCAGCAGCCGACCAGCTCGAGACGGCCGTGCTGCGCTACTCGCTCCCCGGGATCGCGGTGGCCGGCCTGCTCGGCTTCGGCCTGGCCGGGATGAGCGACAAGGTCTACAAGATGTCGCAGGCGTGGCTCTCCATCGCCATCGTGTTGTGGCTGGTGTTGCTGGCCGTGATCTTCTTCGTGGCCCGCCCGGCCATCAAGGCCTTCCGCGACGGCGACGCCGCTGCCCGGGGACGGGTGATGATGAGCACCGGCATCACCCACGCCATCCTCCTCGTGATGCTGTACCTCATGATCTTCAAGCCCGGCCTCTAGGCCGCTGACCGCCGGCTGACGGGCACCGCCTCGGTAGGGTGCCGAGGTGCATCCGATCGAGCGGCTCCGCTACGTGGCCCGGGCCACGGGCTACCCGCAGGGCACGGTCGTGGCCGAGGCGGCTCGCGCCCTCGCATCGTTCACGTCCGACCCCCAGGGCCTGGTGACGGCCTGCCGGCGCCTGGTCTCGCGCCAGCCCGGTTCGGCTCCGCTGGTGTGGCTGTGCGCCCGGGTCCTCACCGCCGGTGACCCTCGGGCCGAGATCCACCGCGTGCTGACCGAGCTGGAGGAGGACCGCACCTCGTCGCAGCTGGCCCACTCCATCCCCGACGACGCCACCATCGTCGTGCTCGGGTGGCCCGAGGTGGCGAGCGAGGCCCTCCCTCGGCGCGGCGACGTCGAGGTCATGGTGGTGGACGTCCTGTCCGAGGGGTCGGGCCTGGTCCGACGTCTGCTCGACTCCGGCGTGGACGCCCTCGACGTGCCCGTGGCCGGGTTGGGCGCGGCAGTGGCCGACGCCGATCTGGTCGTGCTCGAGGCGTCGGTGGTGGCGCCTACCGAGTTCCTGGCCGTCAGTGGGTCGAGAGCGGCGGCGGCGGTGGCCCACCACGCCGGCACGCCGGTCTGGCTCGTCGCCGGAGTGGGTCGTCTCCTGCCGATGCGGATGTGGGAGCCCGTCCGCCAGCGCGTCCTCACCGACGAGACGTGGGACGCCGACGACGAGGCGGTTCCCCTCGATCTCGTCGATCGCATCGTGGGCCCGGACGGACCCCAGGAGGTGGCCGACGCCCTGGGGCGCACCGACTGCCCCGTGGCCCCCGAGCTGTTCAAGGGAGCGATCCTCTGATGGTCAAGATGGTCGTCGACACCGACGGCGGCATCGACGACGCCTCGGCCCTGTGGTGGGCCCTGACGACGCCGGACGTCGACGTCGTCGGCATCACCACCGTCCACGGCAACATCGACTCGCCCACCGCCGCCGCCAACGTCTGTCGCATCCTGCATCTCGTCGGGCGTGACGACATCCCCGTCGCCGTCGGGGCTGACGATCCCTTCGCCGAGGCGCCCGAGATGCGGGCCGCCGACTTCATCCACGGCACCGACGGGGTGGGGGAGACGGGCCGCCCCGCCGCTCCCTTCGGGCCCGGCGGGGAGAGCGCCGACGCCCTCCTGGCCCGACTGGTGGACGACGCGGCGGCCGCCGGTGAGCCCCTCACGCTCGTCACCCTCGGTCCCCTCACCAACATCGCCCACCGGGTCGCGGCCGACCCGAGCTGGGCGGGCCGAGTCGATCGCCTCGTGATCATGGGCGGCTCGGTGGCGATGCCCGGCAACGCCAAGCCCGGCGCGGAGGCCAACATCGCTCACGATCCTGCGGGCGCCGCCCGCGTGGTGACGGCCGGCTGGCATCGTCCCCCGCTGATGGTGGGCCTCGACGTCACCCACGTGGCCACCCTCACCGCCCACGAGTTCGATCTGGCCGAGGAGCGTCGCACCCCGGCCGCCGCTGACCTGGCCGAGATGCTGGGGTTCTACCGGCGGTTCGGCGGCACGTTCTGCGCCGAGGGGGAGTGCCCCCAGCACGACCTGTTGGCGCTGATGGCCGCGGTGCGGCCCGGGTTGGTCGAGGGTCCCGTGCTGCCCATAGCCGTGCAGGACTCGCCGGGGCCGGCGTGGGGCGTGGTCGTCGTCGACCGTCGGGTGCCGTTCTTCGAGCGGGCCGGCGACGGTTCGGTCCAGCCCGCGCCCGACGGCTTCAGTCCCTGGCAGCTCGGCCTCGAGGTCGACACCGGCCGCTTCCGGGCCGAGGTCAGGCGCCTGTTCGGTGGGTGAAGAGCGGGGGATCGGGCCAGGCGTCGTTGCGGGGGTCGAGGCTGGTGCCCGGACGGACCGCCTCGTCGACGGCCGCCAGCGCCGCTGACGACACCGTCTCACGGGCGGCGTCGAGCAACTCGTCGAGCTGGGTGAGCGTCCGGGGCCCGACGAGCACGCTGGCCACACCGGGTTCGGCCGCCACGCGGGCCAGAGCGAGGGCGGGGAGCGAGCACCCGTGGTCGTCGGCCAGCGCGGTGAGGTCCTCGACAGCGGCCAGCTTGGCTGCGTCGGTCGGATCGACGAAGGTGCCCTCCCGGGCCCCTCGGGACCCTGCCGGAGGAGCCTCCCCGGCGCGGTACTTGCCCGTGAGCCAGCCTCCGGCGAGCGGGCTCCAGGCCAGGCCGCCCAGACCGAGCTCGGTGCAGGTCGGGAGCACCTCGGCCTCGCGGCTGCGAACGAGCAGGGAGTAGGGGAGCTGGTCGGCGACGGGACGGGCCACGCCGAGGGCGTCGGCGGTGGCGCACAGGTCGCGCAGCATCGGCGCCGTCAGGACCGAGGTGCCCCACCACCGCACGAGGCCGGCCTCGATCAGGGCGCCCATGGCCTCGACCGTGTCCTCCACGGGGGTGGCGGGGTCGGGGCGGTGCAGTTGGTACAGGTCGATGTGGTCGGTGCCGAGTCGGCGCAGGCTGGCCTCGCAGGCCGTCCGGATCCAGGTGGGCGAGAGCCCGCCTCCCTCGCGGGGGCGGGTCATCGGCAGGCCCACCTTGGTGGCGAGCACGACCTCGTCGCGCCGGCCGGCGAGGGCCCGCCCGACGAGCTCCTCGGCGGAGCCGTCGCCGTAGGCGTCGGCCGTGTCGACCAGGTCGATTCCGGCTTCGAGAGCCCGGTGGACGATGTCCACGCACTCGTCCGGGTCGGCGCTGGGCGAGGAGAAGGCCATCGTCCCCAGCCCGATCACCGAGACCTCGAACCCGGAGCGACCGACGCGGCGGCGGCCGAACGGGGCGGGTGGGTCGGCGTCACGGAGGCGGGTCATGGTTGTCGACGGTACAAGTCCACCGGGCCGGTCCGATCGTGCCCTGCCGGTGAGAGCACGAAGGCGCCTGGGTAGGGTGCGCTCATGGGTGAACACGTCTCCTTCCCGTCCAACGGCTCCGACGTCCAGGGCTACCTCGCCGTGCCGAGATCGGGCACCGGACCGGGAGTCGTCGTCATCCAGGAGTGGTGGGGCCTCGTCCCTCACGTCGAGGACCTGTGCGACCGGCTGGCGCGCGAGGGCTTCGTCGCCCTGGCCCCGGACCTCTACCACGGGCAGACCACCACCGAGCCCGACGAGGCCGGCAAGTTGATGATGGCCCTCAACATCGACCAGGCCGTCAAGGAGATGGGTGCCGCCGCGGACCACCTCCACTCCCTCGACGCGGTCACCAGCCGCGGCGTCGGGGTCATCGGCTTCTGCATGGGTGGTGGTCTGGCGTTCGGCCTGGCCTGCGCCCGGCCCGACCTCGTCACGGCCTGCGTGTCGTTCTACGGCGTCATGCCCTGGCCCGACCTGGAGCCCGACTACTCGGCCCTCGAGGCCGCGGTGCTCGGCCACTTCGCCGAGCTCGACTCGATGTTCACGCCGGCCAAGGTCGGCGAGCTCGAGCAACGCTTGCAGGCCGAGGGGAAGGAGGCCCACATCTTCATCCATCCGGGGGTCGACCACGCCTTCTTCAACGACACCCGCCCCGAGGTCTACGACCCCGAGGCCGCCGACTCGGCGTGGTCCTCGGTTGTCCCCTTCCTCACGGCCAACGTCACCTGAGGCGACGGTGACCGGCTCGTCGCAGGGTGCCACCATCGTCGACCGCTACCTGGAGCTCGGCCTCCGGCTGGGACGCCACGTCGACGGCTTCGTCGACGCCTTCTACGGGCCCGCCGCCCTGGCGGCGCGCATCGAGGCCGAGCCCGTGGTGCCCGCCCCCCGCCTCGCCACCGAAGCAGAGCGCCTCCTGGCCGACCTCGACGCCGGGGTCGACGCCGACACCGTCGAGGCCACTCGCCGCCGGTGGATGCGGGCCCAGGTGCTCGGTTTCCAGACCAGCGCCCGCAAGCTGGCCGGCGAACCCATCGGCTACGCCGACGAGGTCGAGTGGTGCTACGGCGTGCGGCCCTCGTTCCGTGACGAGTCGACCTTTGCCGCTGCTCACCAACGTCTCCACGAGGTCCTCCCCGGGTCCGGACCCGTCCGCGAGCGGGTGATCGCGTGGCGGGAGGACCAGGCCATCCCGGTCGACAAGCTGGAGCTTGCCCTGCGCTCCCTGGCCGAGGACTTCCGCGAGCGCACCGGGCGCCTGTTCGGCCTTCCCGACGGCGAGCACGTCGAGTGGGAGCTGGCCCACGACCAACCGTGGTCGGGGTTCAACTACTACCTCGGTGGTCTCCGCAGCCGGGTGGCCATCAACACCGACCTGCCGGTGCTGTCCACCAGCCTCGCCCATCTCGTGGCCCACGAGGCCTACCCGGGGCACCACACCGAGCACACGCGCAAGGAGGCGGGGCTGGTACGGCGGCGGGGCTGGGAGGAGGAGACGCTCTTCTGCGTCGGTACGCCGCAGTGCCTGATCGCCGAGGGTTTGGCGGACCTCGCCCTCGAGGTGGTCGCCGGGGAGCGCCCCGAGCCCCTCGTGGCCGAGCACCTCCGGCCCCTGGGCATCAGCTACGACCCCGAGGTCGTGGCCGCCGTGCGCACGGCGAGCGAGTCCCTCGACGCCGTCCGGGCCAACGCCGCCTGGTTGTTGCACACCGACGGCGCCCCGGTCGACGACGTGGTCGCCTACCTCGAGCGCTGGGGCCTGCTGCCCCACGACCGAGCGAGCAAGGCCGTCCAGTTCCTGACGTCGGAGACGTGGCGGGCCTACATCTCCTGCTACGTGGAGGGCCTGCCCCTCTGTCGGGACTACGTCGCCGGCGATCCCACCCGGTTCCTCACCCTCCTCACCGAGCAGGTGGTCCCCGCCGATCTGGTCCCCGCGGCCTGACGGTCCGTCAGCTGGGTACGTCGGTGACCGACGGGTAACTTCGGGCCATGCGGAACCCCAAGGACTTCTTCCGACCGCTCGTCGTCGGCGCCCCCGAACCGCTGCGGGAGATCCCGGTCCGCCCCTCGCGGATGATCCACTTCTTCCCGCCGTCGAACCCCAAGATGGTGGCGAAGCTCCCCGACCTCGTGCCCAAGGTCGACGTGTTGTTGGCCAACCTCGAGGACGGCGTCCCGGCGGCGGAGAAGGAAGCGGCCCGGGCCGGGCTGATCGACGTCGGGCGCTCGGTCGACTTCGGAGCCACCCAGTTCTGGACCCGGGTCAACTCGCTCGACTCGCCGTGGTGCCTCGACGACATCACCGCGGCGGTGACCGAGATCGGCGATCAGCTCGACGTCATCATGATCCCGAAGGTCGAGGGTCCCGAGGACATCCGCTACATGGACCGCCTCCTCGCCCAACTCGAGGTGAAGGCCGGCCTCACGAAGCCGATCCTGGTCCACGCCATCCTCGAGACGGCCCGTGGCGTCGCCAACGTCGAGGAGATCTGCGGGGCCAGCCCGCGCATGCAGGGTCTCTCGATGGGCCCGGCCGACCTGGCCGCCAACCGGCGGATGAAGACCACCCGCGTCGGCGGCGGGCACCCCGGCTACCTGGTGCGCCAGGACCCCGTCGACGGTGACATCGAGGGGGAGCGGACGGTCTACCAGCAGGATCTGTGGCACTACACCATCGCCCGCATGGTCGACGCCTGCGTGGCCAACGGCATCCTGCCCTACTACGGACCCTTCGGCGACATCGCCGACGTGGTGGCCTGCGAGGACCAGTTCCGCAACGCCTTCCTGCTCGGTTGCGTCGGCGCCTGGAGCCTCCACCCGGTCCAGATCGGCATCGCCAAGAAGGTGTTCAGTCCCGATCCGGCCGACGTGGCCCACGCCAAGCGGGTGATCGAGGCCATGGGGGACGGCACCGGTGCCATCATGCTCGACGGCAAGATGGAGGACGACGCCTCTGTGAAGCAGTGCCGGGTGGTGCTCGAGCTGGCCAAATTCCTCGCCGCCGAGGACCCCGAGCTGGCCGCCGCCTACGACCTCTGACCCGCGTCCCGTAGACGCACCGCCGAAGGAGCACGACGTGATGACTGAGACGCTGCGGCCCCGGCGATCGGTGCTGTACATGCCCGGGGCCAACGAACGGGCGCTGGAGAAGGCCAAGGGCATCCCCGCCGACGCCCTCATCCTCGACCTCGAGGATGCGGTGGCCCCCGACGCCAAGGCCGAGGCGCGCGATCGTGTGTGCGCCGCGGTGCGGTCCGGGGCCTACGGGGCCAAGGAGCTCGTCATCCGGATCAACGGGATCGGCACCGAGTGGCACGACGCCGACCTGGCCGCCGCCGCGGCGGCCGGTCCCGACGCCGTGCTCGTCCCCAAGGTGAACTCGGCGGCCGAGGTGGCCCGCCTGGTGGACGGGCTGGAGGCGGCGAGAGCGCCGGCGACCACGGCCCTGTGGGGAATGTTGGAGACGCCGGTGGCCGTCCTCCACGCCGAGGCGATCGTCACCGCGTCAGCCCGGTTGTCGGTGCTGGTCATGGGGACCAACGACCTGGCCAAGGAGCTGCAGGCCGAACACGTCCCCGGCCGCGCTCCGTTGCAGTTCGGCCTGCAGGCGTGCCTGATGGCGGTCCGCCTGGCCGGCAAGGTGATCCTCGACGGCGTCTACAACGACATCAAGGACGGCGCCGGCTTTCGAGCCGAGTGCGACCAGGGCCGGCAGTGGGGCTTCGACGGGAAGACCCTCATCCATCCCGCCCAGGTCGAGCCGTGCAACGACGCCTTCGCCCCGGACGTCGCCGAGATCGAGTCGTCCCGGGAGATCATCGCCGCCTTCGAGGAGGCCACCGCCGAGGGCCGCGGGGTCGTCACCGTCAACGGGCGCATGATCGAGAACCTCCACGTCGACAACGCCCGGCGCATCCTCGCCCTGGCCGGCGCCATCGCCGCCCGCTCCTGAGACAGTGTTGCGAACTGGTGGGGTGAGCGTGCCCGATCGGGCACGCTCACCCCACCAGTTCGAGTTCGAAGACGTCGTTCGGGGGGGGGTCAGGCGGCCTTGCGGTGCTTGGCCTCGGCCACGGTGAAGGCACCGAAGGCGATGAGACCGATGGCCACCAGCCACAGCACCACCTTGCCGAGGCTGTCGCCGGCCAGCGACTGGAGGGCCTGCGACAGTCCCGAGGCCTCGGCCGGGTCGTAGGTGACGGCGGCGTGGACCACGAAGTAGCCGGCGATGCCGTAGACGACGGCCCGGGCCAGGTAACCGAACCGGCCCAGCTTGGCGAGCCAGTGGTCCTCGCCCACGTCGAGGCGCTCGAGGAACTTCTGGTCGATGACGTGGCGCTTCACCTGGTAGATCGCGTACCCGATGACAGCGAGGCCGACGAGCGCCACGATCCACTGACCGGCCGGCCACTCGAGGACCGTGGCGGTGGCCTTCTGGCTGCTCTGGCCGGAACCGGCGCTGCTGTTGGTGCCGGCGCCCTCGTTGCCGCTCCAGTTGGCGATCGTCGCCCCCAGGGAGGCGAACGCCAGCGAGAGGTAGATCGCCGCCTGGGCTCCGAACTTCACCCGGTCGCTGGTGTCGTCACCCTCCACCGGATCGCCGGTGAACACCTCGAGCAGCCGCCACGCCCCCATGGCGAACAGCCCGAGGGTGAGGGCGACGAGGAGGAACTTGCCGAACGGTTGGCCGGCGACCCACTCGATGGCGCCGTTCTTGTTGGCGGCCGCCGGGTCGCCGGTGGCGAGCTGGATGGCCAGCACGCCGACGATGGCGAAGATGACTCC
Organism: uncultured Actinomycetes bacterium; assembly: GCA_963793025.1. Classification (GTDB taxonomy): domain Bacteria; phylum Actinomycetota; class Acidimicrobiia; order Acidimicrobiales; family Acidimicrobilacustridaceae; genus CAWBYL01. Next base: position 343,754 of record CAWBYL010000001.1, on the reverse strand, counting down.
CTTGCCGACGAGGCCGACCCGTCCGAGCGTCTCCTTCCAGTCGCCACGACCGGGTGACGCTCCGTGGGTGATGCCGCTCATCGTCGTGTTCATGTCTCGTCCCCTGCCCTCGACCGATGCTTCTACAGGTACCCGCTGAGGTGAGCCGCAGAACCATCTCGCCCCGAGGCCCAGCCGGGAAGGGTCGAGAGGAGCGAGCTAGGCGAGGGCGTCGAGCATGCGCCGGGCGATCACCTTGAGGCAGAGGGTCTCGTCGGCCCCCTCGAAGATCGAGAGCACGCGAGCATCGACGAAGTAGCGGCTGACCGGGTACTCCTCGGCGTAGCCGAAGCCGCCGTGGATCTGCATGGCCTCCCGGGTGACCCATTCCGAGGCCCGGCACACGTAGGCCTTGACCATCGACGCCTCCAGCTGCCCCTGGCCGCTGGCCATGAGCCGGGCGACCTCGTAGGAGAACTGCCGGGCGGCCTGGATCAACACGACCATTCGGCCGAGCTTGGCCTGCGTGAGCTGGTACTCGGCGATGGGACGCCCGAACACGACGCGGTCGAGGGCGTACTGGTGGGCTTCTTCGTAGGCGGCCTGCATCACCCCGATGGCGCGGGCCGCCGTCTGGAGCCTTCCGTTCTCGAATCCGGCCATCTGGTAGTAGAAGCCCCTGCCGAGGCCGTCGTCGCCGCCCACCTGGTTGGCGGCGGCCACGAACCAGTCCTCGATGGCGATCTCATAGGAGTGCATGCCCCGGTAGCCGATCGTGTCGATCGCCCGACCCTCCATCTTCCCGCCGCCCGGCGCGCCGCCGTCGGCGCCCTGGTCCTGGACGAAGGCGAAACCGTGGCCCTCGCCCCGGGGCTTGGGGACCACGAACATCGACAGCCCCTTGTGGGTCAGCGACTTGTCGGGGTCGGTGCGGGCCAACAGCATCAACACGTCGGCCCGGGCACCGAAGGTGCACCAGGTCTTGACGCCGTTGAGCAGCCAGCCGCCCTCGGTCGGGGTGGCCGCCAGCTTCACCCCGGCCACGTCCGAGCCGTAGTCGGGCTCGGTGACGGCCACTGCGGCCATGACCTCGGCGGAGGCCAGCTTGGGCAGCCACGTCTGCTTCTGCTCTTCGGTGCCGCCGGCCAGCAGGGCGCGGGTCAGGATCTCGGGCCGGGTGATGAGCGACCCGCCCACGCAGAGCGATGCCCGGGCCAGCTCCTCGGTGGCCACGACCATTCCGATGTACTCGCTCTCCCCGCCCTCGGAGTACCCGTCGTAGGCCACCGGGATCGACAGCCCGAAGCCGCCCAACTCGGCCAGGGCCGAGATGATGTCCTCGGGCACGTCGGCGTTGGTGCGGTGCACGTGCTCGGCCACCGGCTTGATCTCGTTCTCCGCGAAGCGGCGGAAGGTGTCCTGCACCAACTCGAAGTCCCCGTCGAGGTGGCGCGGACCGGGCGTGTCGGCCAGCCCCGCGAGGAACGCCGGGGCCCGGTAGGTGGCGACGAAGTCGCGGGTGGCGTCGAGGGCGTCGGCCTTCACGCCCCATTCGGCCTCTCGGCCGAACAGCTTGGCGGCCAGCTCGGCCACGGCGTCGGCGACGTAGGCGCAGCTGATGCGCCCTTCGACGTCGCCCCGCTCTCCGTAGGTGAGCATCGACCGGGCCGTCTCGACGGTGGCCGCGGCGTGGGCCAGCTCGTAGGCGATCACCTGGTTGGCGTCGGGACCGCCGGTCTCAGCCAGACGACGGGTGGCGGCGTCGACGACGGCGTGGGCGGCGTCGATCACGGCGGCGGCAGCGGTGAGATCGGGGTCGGTCATGGCCGAAGGCTAGTGACGGCCCCGCCCGCGCTCCCATCCGAACGCCCTCCGAAACGGCGCCGGCAGGCGGGGGCTGCCGTCCGGGGCCGAACCGACGACTACGAGGCGACGGGCCGGAGCAGGCCGCCCGGCCGAGCGTCGGTGGCGGCGCCGTCGAGCCACGTGGGTTGGCCGGCGGCGATGGTGGCTCGGAAGCCCGCCGGGGTGCGCACCAGTCGCCAGGTGCCGTGGGGCACGTCGAAGCGCCGTTGCTCGGTGCCGAGCTCGATCTCGTCGAGGGCGAAGACCGCGAGATCGGCCACCTTCCCGGGGGCGATGACGCCGCGGTCGGCCAGGCCGAAGAACTCCGCCGAACGACCGGTCAGGGCGTGGACGCCTTGCTCGATGGTGAGCCGCCCGGTGTCGCGCACGTAGTGCGTGAGTAGGTAGACGTGCTCGCCGGCGGCGGCGAAGAGCTGTTGGTGGGCGCCGCTGTCGTTGATGTTGGGCAGGGTGCGGGGCTCGAGGATGGCCCGCACGACCGCGTCCTCGTCCAGGCGCTCGGGGGTGCCGACCATGAGCGAACCGACCCCGTTGGCGAGGATCCACTCGGCCAGGGCGTCGGAGATGTGCAGGCCCCGCTGGTCGGCGTAGGCGGCGAGCGACATGGCGAGGGGCCCCGCGCCGGTCTCGGAGTGGGTGAGGATCATCTCGTCAGGCCGGTCGAGCCGGGAGAGCGATGACCGGGTGCGGTTGTCCCAGTCGGTCCGGGCCCGGTCGCGCCATGTCGGGTCGGCCAGGATGGCGAGCTTGGTCTCGGCCGGTCCGTTGACCCACTCGTTCCACGCCGGAACCCGCTGGAAGACGATGGAGCGCTCGAAGCTGAAGAAGGGGGCGAGGGGCTTGAAGCCGATGACGGGCCACAGGTCGGCACCGCCGGCTTGCATGCGGTGGTGGGCGTCCCACACCGACTGGCTGTGGTCGGCGTCGCGGACGTTGAGCGGCATGCCCGGCCAGTAGCCCCGCACCCCGGTGGCTCGGAGCAGGCGGGCGATGCGTTCACCGTCGGCGATGTCGTGCTCGCGATCGTTGAACCGGGTGATCGACTGCACCGTGGCCGGACGGTGCCGGGCCACCACCTGGAACAGGGCCAGTAGCTCGTCGTCGGCGGCGAAGTATCCGGGTACGAGGCGCAGGGCCCGATCACGGTCGAAGCAGTTCAGCGAGAGGCCGAGGGCGCCCACCGCCAAGCCCTCGTCGAGGATCGAGCACATCCGGGTGATCTCGTCGACCGTGGCCTCGCGCTCCCAGGCGGCGGGGCCCATGACGTAGGTGCGCAGCGAGAGGTGCCCGACGTAGCCACCGGCGTGCACGGTGGTCGGCTGGTTCTCGAGGGCCTTGACGTAGTCGGGCCAGCGTTCCCAGGTCCAGGGGATGAGCTGGTGGAACGCCTCGAGCGGCAGGTCCTCCAGGAAGCAGAGCAGGTCGATGATCTCATCGCGCTGGTCCCCCGCGAGGGGAGCGATCGAGTTGCCGCAGTTGCCGAACACCATCGAGGTGTTGCCCGAGGCCGGCAGCGGGTCGAGCCCGGTGTCCCACCACATGGCCCCGTCGAGGTGCGTGTGGTTGTCGATGATGCCCGGGATGACGTAGGCGCCCCCCGCGTCGATGACCTGTTCGCCGTCGGTCGACAGGTCGGGACCGACCTCGGCGATGAGCCCGTCGCGCACTCGGACGTCGGCGGCGTGGGCCGGTGCTCCGGTGCCGTCGACGACGGTGCCCCCACGGATGATCAGGTCGCCCATCGATCCCCCTCTGGTCGAGGTTCCACCCTAGGTCAGGGTCGGACCCGAACGGCTCGGCCGGCGCCCCGGCCGGGGGTGGGCGCCCCCTAGGCTGCGGCCGCCGCCCATCCACGTAGGAGAGTTGCGCCGTGACCGTCCACGATCGTCCCTTCGGCCGCCAGTACGAGGACTTCGAGATCGGAGACGTCTACCGGCACTGGCCGGGCAAGACCATCACCGAGGCCGACGACCACCTCTTCTGCATGATCACCATGAACCACCACCCGACGCACACCAACAACTGGTATCGCGGAGAACGAGAGCCCCATGGGCAAGCCGCTGGTGGTCGGCAACCTCGTCTACTCGCTGGTGCTCGGCATGAGCGTGCCCGACGTCAGCGGCTCGGCCATCGCCAACCTCGAGATCGAGACGCTCAAGCACGCCAAGCCGACGTTCCACGGCGACACCATCTACGCCGTGACCAAGGTGCTGGCCAAGAAGGAGACCTCCGACGGCAAGCGGGGGATCATCACGGTCGAGACCAAGGGGATCAACCAGCGCTCCGAGGAGGTCTGCTCCTTCACCCGCAAGCTCATCGTCTGGAAGCGCGAGTTCGCTCCGGCGAGGGGCCTGCCCTACGGCGACGACGTCTTCGCCGACGAGTAGTCGCGACGAGGGGGAGTGGGTGAGCGAGGAACGGATCCCGGCGGCCGCGGCCGTCGGCTTCGGGCAGGGCGCTGAGGCGTACGAGCGGTCGAGGCCGTCGTATCCCGCCGCCGCGCTGTCCTGCATCGTCGGTCGGGCCGGCCTCGGCCCCGGTACGAGGGTCCTCGACCTGGCCGCCGGCACCGGCAAGCTCACCCGCCTCCTCGTGCCGAGTGGAGCCGAGGTCGTCGCCGTCGAACCGGTCGCCGAGATGCGCCAGGTCCTCGTCGCGAGCCGTTCCCGAGGTCGAGGTGCTCGACGGCACCGCCGAGTCGATCCCGATGCGCCGACGGCTCCGTCGACGCCGTCACCATCGCCCAGGCCTTCCACTGGTTCGACGCTCCCGTCGCCCTGGCCGAGCTGCGCCGGGTGCTGCGGCCGGGTGGCACGCTGGTGCTCGTCTGGAACACCCGTGACCGCTCGCTCGACTGGGTGCGGGCCTTCGGCGACCTGTTGGTGGACGGTGACGGCGACCGGCCCTATGACGCCTACACCACCGTCGACTACCCACGGGTGGTGAGTGAGACCGGCGGCTTCTCTTCGCTGCAGGAGTGGACGGTGTCCTGGACCCAGCCCTTCGACGCCGAGCTGCTCGTCGTGCGGGCCGCGTCGGTGAGCGTGGTGGCGGCCCTCCCGGACGGTGAGCGGGAGCGGGTGCTGGAGCGGGTCGCGGCGCTGGCCGCCACCCATCCCGACCTCGTCGGCCGGGCGATCTTCGACTTCCCCTACACGACCCGGGTGCAGTGGTGTCGACGGGAGTGACGGTGAGGCTGGACGTTCCGGCGCTGCTGTCGTGGGCCCACGGTCGGAGGGGCGATCTGCCGTGGCGGGCCACCCGTGACCCCTGGTGCATCCTCGTGTCGGAGCTCATGCTCCAGCAGACCCAGGTCGCCCGGGTGGTGCCCCGCTACCACCAGTTCCTCGCCCGGTTCCCGACGGTGTCGGTCTGCGCCGAGGCCGGCGTGGGGGCGGTCGTGGAGGAGTGGGCCGGGCTCGGCTACAACCGGCGCGCCGTCAGCCTCCACCGGACCGCGACGATCGTCGATCGCGATCACGGCGGTCGGATCCCCGGCGATCTCCCGTCTCTGCTCGCCCTCCCCGGGATCGGGCCCTACACGGCGCGGGCGGTGCTGGCCTTCGCCCACGGCCGGGACGTCGCCGTGGTGGACACCAACGTGGGTCGGGTGCTGGCGCGGCGGGCGGGGCGGCCTCTCGGCGCCCGAGAGGTCCAGGATCTGGCCGACGGCCTGGTTCCCGGCGGCGAGGGCTGGGCCTGGAACCAGGCCATGCTCGACCTCGGCGCCGTCGTCTGCGCCAAGCGGGAGGCGGCCTGCGACCGCTGCCCGGTCACCAAGGGCTGTCGATGGTTCGCTCGGGGGCGCCCCCCGCCCGATCCGGCCACCGGCTCGGCGGCGGTGAGCGGGCCCCAGACCCGGTTCGAGGGCTCGTTCCGCCAGGGCCGGGCCCGGCTCCTCGATGCCGTTCGGGTTGGGAACCCCTTGGAGCCGGCGGCCTGGCTCGCGGCGTGCGGCTGGACCGAGCGGCCCGACGGCCGGTCGGAGGCGGACCGGGCCGCCGCCACCCTCGTGGCCGACGGGCTGGTCGCACGCACCCCGACCGGTGCTCTGGTGCTTCCCTGACGGCCGTCCCCGGTAAGTCACCTGTGTGGTTCTTGTCACTCGGGGTTCACCGGGCGGACATGATCGCTTACCCTCGCGGTCACCACCACCGTGGGGACCGGGGGAGAAGCTGTGGACGTCACGTTCTACGGAGTCAGGGGGTCGACGCCCTGCGCCGGCCCGAGTACCGCTCGCTACGGCGGCAACACGGCCTGCGTCGTGATCACCCAACCGGGTCAGGACACGATCCTGCTCGACCTGGGTACCGGACTCCGGTACTTCGGGCAGTCGTACCGGGCGGCCACGCCGTTCGTGGGCCACGCCCTCGTGACCCACCTCCACTGGGACCACGTCCAGGGCCTTCCCTTCTGCACTCCGCTGCTGTGCGCCGGCGCCCGCCTCACGATCCACGGGCCGGCCCACGACGGCGTCGGGTTCGGTGAAGCGTTCGACCACCTCATGCGCCCGCCGTACTTCCCGGTCAGGGCTCACCAGCTCCCGGCCGACCTGCGCTTCGCCACGCTGGCCCCCGGCACCCACGAGATCGCCGGCGCCACGGTCACCGCCGCGTACGTGCCCCACACCGACACCACCTTCGGCTACCGGGTCGAGCGTGACGGCGTGGCGGTCGCCTACGTCAGCGACCACCAGCAACCGGCCGCCGGGGCCCCGATCGACGCCGGCGTGCTCGAGCTGTGCCGCGATGTCGACGTGTTGATCCACGACGCCCAGTACACGCCTGTCGAGTTCGCCCAGAAGTCGACGTGGGGGCACTGCACGGTCGACTACGCGGTGCGGGTCGCGGCCGAGTCGGGCGCCCGGAAGCTGGTGTTGTTCCACCACGATCCCGACCACGACGACGACACGCTCGACCTGCTGGCCCTCGCCGCCGCCGAGGAGGGTCGCCGCCAAGGGGTGCCCTCGGTGGTGGCGGCCTCGGAGGGACTGCGCATCTCACTGGTCCCCGCAGCGGTGGGTGTGCCGGCAGCAAGCCGAGCCTAAGCTCCACCGTTCGTGAGCGATCTGAGCGACAGCAGCCCCAACTTCGACACCGCCAAGTTCCGTCAGGTCCTGGGCCACTTCCCGACCGGCGTCACCGTGGTCACGGCGATGAACGACGGCACCCCCGTCGGTATGGCGATCGGTTCCTTCGCCTCCCTGTCGCTGGAGCCGGGTCAGGTCCTGTTCTGCCCGGCCAAGACCTCGAGCAGCTGGCCCAAGATCGAGGCCGCCGGTACGTTCTGCGCCAACATCCTGGCTGACGACCAGGAAGACGTGAGCCGGGTGTTCGCCTCCAAGGCCGAGGACAAGTTCGCCGAGATCGGCTGGCGCCGGTCGGGCAACGGCTCGCCCATCATCGAAGGGGTGCTGGCCTACATCGACTGCACGATCTCGAACGTGCTCGACGGCGGTGACCACCAGATCGTGGTCGGGACCGTGCAGGACCTCGAGGTCCGTCACGAGGGCGGCCCGCTCGTGTTCTTCCGTGGTGGCTACGGCCGCGTCAGCCTCTGAGCCGGCGACCTCGTGGCTCTCTACGCGCTCGGCGACATCGAACCCAACGTCCATCCCGATGCGTTCGTGCATCCCGACGCGGTGGTGATCGGTGACGTCGAGATCGGCGCCGAGGCGTCGATCTGGCCCTGCGCGGTGCTCCGAGGCGACAACGGCGGGATCACCATCGGCGCTCGGACCTCGATCCAGGACGGCACCGTCGTGCACTGCATCCCGCCGGTGCGGACCATCGTCGGGGCCAACTGCGTGGTCGGCCACATCGCCCACCTCGAAGGGTGCACCGTCGAGGACGGCGCCCTCATCGGGAACGGGGCCGTCGTGTTGCACTTCGCGCTGATCCGCAGCGGGTCCCTGGTGGGCTCCAACGCCGTGGTCACCGACAACACCGAGGTCCCCTCGGGATCGATGGCCCTCGGGGTGCCCGCTCGCATTCGTGAGGGCGGCGGCAAGCTCGATCGCATCCTCCTCGACGCCGACAGCTACGTGCAGAAGGCCCGGCGCTACCGCCAGGAGCTGCGCCGGATCGACTGACCCGGAGTCAGGTACCGCCCGAGCCGGAGTCGAGCCAGTGCAGCGGCCCCCACGGCAGGTTCCGCGCCACCCAGAACACGCCGATGGCCACGCCGATGCCGATCATGGCCCGGGGGCCGATGCTCCACCGGGGTGGTGGAACACCTCGCCAACGGGCCAGCTCGGACCAGCCGAACCACACCGCGCCGAGCACGAGGGCGACCACGAACAGCAGGTTGTGGTCCATGGCCTGCAACGGGTGGCCCGTCACCAGGCTGCGGACGGCGCGGGTGATGCCGCAGCCGGGGCAGTCGAGCCCGGTGAGGGCCCGGAACGGGCACTGCGGGTAGATCGTCGACGACTGGTTGGGGTCGGCGATGGCGACGTACGCGCAACCGGCGGCGGTGACGGCGGCCAGACCCCATCGGGTGCGGCGGGCGGCCCGCGGGGCCCCGTGCGGCGGCGCGCCGGGTGGTGGAGGCGGTGGGGGGGACGACGACGGCGGAGCCGGCAGCACGGGGCCGAGTGTAGGTGTCGGGCGCACCCGGGGCTGGTCCTGCCTAGGGTGCGGGGCATGGATCTCGGACGCGTGGGTGTGTGGCAGTACCAGCTCGATCAGATGCCGTCGGCGCAGAGCCGGGAGGTGGCGGCGGAGATCGAGGAGCTCGGCTACGGCGCTCTCTGGATCCCCGAGATGGTGGGTCGGGAGTCGTTCGTGAACTCGACCCTCCTGCTGTCGGGCACCGAGCGCATCGTCGTGGCCACCGGCATCGCTGGCATCTATTCGCGCGACGCGCTGAGCGCCAACTCGGCCCTGAACACCATCACCGAGGCGTTCCCCGAGCGCTTCTTGATGGGCCTCGGGGTGAGCCACCAGGTGATGGTCGAGGGCATCCGGGGTCACGACTACTCCAAGCCGTACTCGAAGATGGTCGAGTACCTCGACGGCATGGCCGCGGGGATGTTCACGGCGTCGCCGCCGACCACACCCACCCACCGGGTGCTGGCCGCCCTCGGCCCCAAGATGCTGAAGCTGGCCGCCGAGCGGACCGACGGCGCGCACCCGTACTTCATCCCGGTGGAGCACACGGCCTTCGCCCGGGAGCAGATGGGTCCCGACGCCAAGCTGTACCCGGAGCAGGCCGTCGTCCTCGAGACCGATCCGACGAAGGCGCGCGAGATCGCCCGGACCCACATGAGCACGTATCTCACGCTGCCCAACTACACGAACAACCTGAAGCGGTTCGGTTGGACCGACGACGACATGGCCGACGGCGGCACCGACGCCTTCGTCGACGCCATCGTGGCCTGGGGCGACGAGTCCGCCATCGCCGACCGGATCGGGGCCCACCATGCCGCTGGCGCAGATCACGTGTGCATCCAGGTGCTGCCGGCCGTGCCCACCCAGGCGCCGCTCGACGAGTGGCGGCGCTTGGCCCCCGCCCTGCTCGGCTGAGCGGGCGCACCCGGTCAGGGCCCGCCGCGAACCGAGGCCGTCCGGGCACACTGCCCGCAAGACTCGATCCGCGAGGAGCACGCCATGACCAAGCTCGGCTACCAGATCCCCAACTTCACCTATCCGGGGGTCGGACCCGCTGAGCTCTTCGACGTCGTCGCCGCCCAGGCCTCGGCGGCCGACCGGTCCGGCTTCGACACCGTGCTGGTGATGGACCACTTCTACCAGCTGCCCATGATCGGCGATCCCGACCAGTACATGCTCGAGTGCTACACCCTGCTCTCGGCCCTGTCCCAGGTCACCGCCACCGTTCGCCTCAGCGCCCTGGTCACCGGCAACACCTACCGGGCCCCCACGCTGCTGGCCAAGGAGGTCACCACCCTCGACGTCGTGTCGAAGGGCCGGGGGCAGCTGGGCATCGGGGCCGGATGGTTCGAGCTCGAGCACGACTCGCTCGGCTTCGAGTTCGGCACCTTCACCGACCGTTTCGCCAAGCTGGAGGAAGCGCTCCAGATCATCACCGGGATGTTGGCCGGAGAACGGCCGTCGCTCGCCGGAGATCACTACGAGGTGAGTGAGGCCATCAACGAGCCGCCACCCGTCGGACGCATCCCGATCCTGATCGGCGGGTCGGGGGAGAAGAAGACGCTGCGGATGGTGGCCCAGTACGCCGACGAGTCGAATCTCACCTGTTCGGTGGACGAGGTGCCCCGCAAGCTCGACGTCCTGGCCGCCCACTGCGAGCGTCTGGGTCGCGATCGCGGCGAGATCACCGTCTCCAAGCAGGTGATGTGCTGCATCGCCCCCACCCACGACCAGGCCTGGGACGAGGTCGCGGTGTTGGCTCGGCGCCTGGGGATGGACCTGTCCGATCCCGCCACGCGGGAGATGGCGGCATCGCTGATCTTCATCGGCGGCCCCGACGAAGTCGCTGAACAGCTCGCGACGGTGCTCGACGCCGGCGTCGACGGTTGGACCATCGCCTGCCCGGCGAACGGCCAGGATCCCGATCGGGTCGAGCTGCTGGGCGAGACGGCGGCCAAGGTGCTCGCCTCGCGCTGAGGGGCCATCGGCGGCCGCAATCGGGTTTCCCCGGCCCTCGCCGGGAAAACCGGCCCGAGCGGGATGGTCGGGGCGTCCGGAGTTGTTACTATCGCCGTAGGAGAAATTCCCGACGACCGGGGACCTCCACCCCTCTGTTCCCCCGAATGCCAGGAGACGCATCGCATGGCAACCACCGATCTGGGCCTCGATCTCGGGCGCTACAAGCTGGGTTGGAGCGACGCCGAGGACTACGTCTTCAAGCCCAAGCGGGGCCTCACGGAGGACATCATCAAGGAGATGTCCTGGATGAAGGGCGAGCCCGACTGGATGCGCGACTACCGCCTGCAGTCCTACAAGCACTTCCAGCGTCGGCCCATGCCCAACTGGGGTGGCGACATGTCGGAGATCTTCTTCGACGACATCTTCTATTACATCAAGCCCACCGACCATCAGGTCGACGCGTGGGACGAGCTGCCCGACTCGGTGAAGGACACCTACGAGAAGCTGGGCATCCCCGAGGCGGAGCGCAAGTACCTGGCCGGGGTGACCGCCCAGTACGAGTCCGAGGTCGTCTACCACAAGAACCGTGAGGACCTCGAGGCCCAGGGCGTCATCTTCACCGACATGGACACCGCGCTCCGTGAGCACCCCGAGATCGTGCGGGCCTACTTCGGCACCGTCATCCCCAAGAACGACAACAAGTTCGCCGCCCTCAACTCGGCCGTGTGGTCGGGTGGGTCGTTCATCTACGTGCCGCCCGACGTGCACGTCGAGATGCCCCTTCAGGCCTACTTCCGCATCAACGCCGAGAACATGGGCCAGTTCGAGCGGACGCTGATCATCGCCGACGAGGGCAGCTCGATCCACTACATCGAGGGCTGCTCGGCGCCGGTCTACACCTCCGACTCGCTGCACTCGGCCGTCGTCGAGATCGTCGTCAAGCCCAGCGCCCGGGTCACGTACACGACCATCCAGAACTGGTCGAACAACGTGTTCAACCTGGTCACCAAGCGGGCCCGGGTCGAGACCGAGGGCCACATGGAGTGGATCGACGGCAACATCGGCTCTCGCCTCACCATGAAGTACCCCGCCGTGTACATGGTCGGCCCCAAGGCCTCGGGTGAGGTCCTCTCCGTCGCCTACGCCGGTCCCGGCCAGCACCAGGACGCCGGGGCCAAGATGGTCCACGCCGCCCCCGAGACCACCTCCAAGATCGTCTCCAAGTCGATCTCCAAGGACGGCGGCCGCACCTCGTACCGCGGTCTGGTCCGGGTCGAGGACGACGCCTACGGCTGCAAGAGCCACGTCCAGTGCGACGCCCTCATCCTCGACGACGAGTCCGTGTCCGACACCTTCCCGTACATGGAGGTCGGGTCCCGCGACGCCGTCATCGGCCACGAGGCCACCGTGTCCAAGGTGGCCGACGAACAGCTCTTCTACCTGATGAGCCGTGGCCTCTCCTCCGAGCAGGCGATGGGCATGGTCGTCAACGGCTTCATCGAGCCCATCACCCGTACCCTCCCCATGGAGTACGCGGTGGAGTGGAGCCGTCTGATCGAGCTCCAGATGGAGGGCTCGGTCGGCTAGCCACCCGGTCGGCGGAAGGAACTGCCCTAGGAGCGGCACCCGGACGGCTATCAGGTGGTGGTCTCCCTGGGTCTGGCCGGTCCGCTCGAGGCGCCCGCCCCCGAACCCAAGCCCGATCCCGCGCCCACTCCGGTCGCGGTGGCTCCCACGTTCACCGGCTGAGCCGGTGGTTCGCCGCCGCTGGCCGGCGTAGGATTTCGCCACCGGTCGCCACGGAAAGGCGAATGGGATGCGAGCCAGACGAGCTGTCCTGATCGGGGCGATCGCGGTGGGATCCCTGATGATCCCGACCGCTGCGGAAGTGGCGGCCCAGCCCGCTGTTCTGGAGGTGGCGGTGACACCTTCGGCGGCGTCGCCGGGGGAGCCGGTGACGGTCACGATCACCGGCTGCGCGGGTGGCGAGGTGGCGGCGGGCCTCTGGGTGCCGTTGGCGGCCGACCCCATCGTCTCGACGGGACCCATCGAGACGAACGGCGAGCCTGTCGGCCGTGAGCTCGTCGTGCCCGTCGGCGCGGAACCGACCACGGCAGCGTCGATCGTCGCCGTGTGCAGTCTCGACGAGAGTTTCGCCGAGGTGCCGTTCACCATTGTCCCGGCCCCCGTCCCGTCGTCGACCACCGCACCGCCGCCGATTGCCCCACCCGCCGCCGGCGTCGAGGCGGCCGCGGTCTTCACCGGCTGAGTCCGACCGGCCCTCGCCCAACGCGGGCGATCGCGCGGTACGCGTTCCGCTGCGCCAGACTGGTCTGATGCCGATGCGCGAGGAGTGCAAGCAGTTCGAGAGTCGTACCTATCGGAACGGGGAGACCGTCCGGAAGTGCAACCTCGATCTGGCCCCCGAGGCACCGTGGCGGTGCCCTGACGACTGCCCGAAGTACGAACGCCGTCTGGCCGACGTCGACTGGCAGCACGGCTCGCTCGTCACCCCACCCACACCGCCCGAGCCGGCCGGGGAGGGCATCGCCGAGCTGCTCGACGCCGCCGAGGACATCGTCAACGCCGCCGGTCCCGACGTCCTCGCCGAGTTGGCCGCCGAGCAGGCCAAGTCGCAGGGCACGTTGGCCAAGCTCAAGAAGCGCTTCGGCCGCAAACGCTCCTGACCAGCGCCCCCGGCCCCAGCGGGGAGTGGCGGTGGCGCCGGTTGGTGGCTATTTCTCCTACGGCGGTAGTGTGAATTCCATGACGCCCTCGCCCGACGACGCCCCCGCGTCGGCCGGCCCGGACTGGCTGGTCGAACGCCGTCGGGTCGTCGCCGAGCGGATCGGACGCCCGGTCCTGCCCTCCACCGACGAGGAGGTCTGGCGCTACAGCCGGGTCGCCGACATCGACCTCGACGAGTGGTCACCAGTGGTTCTCGACCGCTCCGTCGGCACGCCCGACGGCGTCGCCGCGGTGTTGGCCACCGTTCCCCGTCGTGCCGCCACGGTGGTCGTGCGCAACGGCTCCGTGGTGCTGGCCGAGGTCGCCGAGCGCTGGGCGGACCGGGGCCTCTACGCCGGCCCGCTGGTCGACGGGCCCGACGCCGAGGCGGCACTGGGCTCGGTGGCGGGGGAAGGGCCTGATGTGTTCGCCGCCCTGAACGATGCCCGCGCGGTCGATCCCGTGCTCGTGTCCGTCCCCGCCGGCGTCGCCGTCGACGAGCCGGTGGTGGTGATCGACTGGGTCGACGCCGAAGGTGTCGTCACCTACCCCCGACTCGTCATCCGGTCCGGAGCCGACTCGGAGCTGAAGCTGCTGGAGTGGCACGGGTCGGCCGACGTCGCCGCCCTCGTGGTCCCCGTGGTCGAGCTCGACGTCGCCCGGGCCTCTCGCCTCGGCTACGCCAGCGTCCAGGACAGGGGCCCTCGGGTGTGGCAGGTCGGATCTCAGCTCGGCCGGGTCGACGCCGACGCCACCCTCACGTCTTCCCACGTCGGCCTGGGTGCTGAGTACGGCCGCACTCGCACCGACTGCCGGCTCGTCGGGGCGGGGCGCCACCGGAAACCTCCAGGCCGTGTACTTCGGCGAGGACGCCCAGACCCTCGACTTCCGCACCTTCCAGCAGCACGCCGCCCCCGACACCACCTCGAACCTGCTGTTCAAGGGGGTCGTCGACGACCACTCCAAGTCGGTCTACACCGGGCTCATCCGGGTCGAGAAGGAAGGCCGGGGCACCAACGCCTTCCAGACCAACCGCAACATCAAGCTCTCCGAGGACGCGTGGGCGGAGTCGGTGCCGAACCTCGAGATCGAGACCAACGACGTGCACTGCAGCCACGCCTCCACGGTCGGTCCCATCGACGAGGACCAGCGCTTCTACCTGGAGAGCCGGGGCGTGCCCACCGACGTGGCCGAGCGACTGATCGTGGCCGGCTTCTTCGACGAGGTGCTCGACACCTTCCCGGTGCCCGGCGTGGTGCCGGTGATCGAAGCGGCCATCGAGGGCCGTCTCGACCGGAGGCAGGCTCGATGACGCTCGAGAGGCTCTGTGCCGTGGGCGACGTCGCCGACGGCACCGCCCAGCGCTTCGACCTGGGCAAGACCCGCATCGCCGTGGTGCGCCTCGGCGACGACTGGTACGCCATCGGCGACCGCTGCACCCATGCCGACATCTCGCTGGCCGAGGGCGACGTGCACCCGGAGTCCCGCGAGCTCGAGTGCTGGAAGCACGGGAGCTGCTTCTCCCTCGAGACCGGCGTCCCGTCCACGCTGCCCGCCACCAAGGCCACGCCCGTGTACCGGATCAAGATCGAGGACGACGACGTGTTCGTGGAGGTCGACTGACATGGCTGAGCTGCGCATCGAAGGCCTCACGGCCGAGGTCTCCGGACGCGAGATCCTCCACGGCATCGATCTGGTGGTCGGCTCCGGCCAGGTCCACGCCGTCATGGGCCCCAACGGGTCGGGCAAGTCCACCCTGTCCCACGTCCTGATGGGCAAGCACGGTTACACCGTGACCGGCGGATCGGTCACCCTCGACGGCGTCGATCTCCTGGCCCTCCCGACGTGGCAGCGGGCCCAGGCCGGGCTCTTCCTGGCCATGCAATACCCGGTCGAGGTCCCCGGGGTCAGCGTCGACGACCTCCTCACCGAGGCCCTCACCGCCTCGGGTCGTATCTCGGGGAACGTGCACGCCGACGTTGCCGTCGAAGCCGAACGCATCGGCCTGGCCACCCGGCTGCTCACCCGCCCGGTGAACGTCGACCTCTCGGGTGGCGAGAAGAAGCGCAACGAGACCGTGCAGCTGGCGGTGCTGAAGCCGCGCTTCGCGGTGCTCGACGAGCTCGATTCGGGCCTCGACATCGACGCCCTCCGGGCCTGTGCCCGCCGGATCGAGGCCGCCACCAACGACGACGACCTCGGCGTACTCGCCATCACGCACTACACGCGCCTGCTCGACGAGCTGAAGCCCGACGTGGTGCACATCCTGGTCAAGGGTCGCATCGTGGCCAGCGGCGGACCGGAGATGGCCGACACCCTCGAGGACACCGGCTACGCCGCCTGGGCCGTCGACGACGAACCCGAGGCGCCGGTCAAGGATCCCTTCGCCGACAACGATCCCTTCGCCGACCCGCTGGCCTGAGCGCCGGCACCAAGGAGGTCCGCCATGGCCGACACCGTCCTCTCCGACACCGAGGTCCAGCAGCGGCTGGCCGACATGGCCAGCTGGAGCATCGTCGACGGGAAGCTCCACCGGGAGCTCGAGTTCGCCGACTTCTCCGAGGCCTTCGGGTTCATGGCCCGGGTGGCCCTGGCCGCCGAGAAGCGCGATCACCATCCGGACTGGTCCAACTCGTGGAACACGGTGGTGATCGACATCACCAACCACGACGCCGGCGGGCTGACCGATCTCTGCTTCTCGCTGGCGGCCGCCGTCGACACCGCGGCCGGCGGAACCGACTGAGCGACGCCGTCGGGTCGGCGGCCCGGCGCACGACGGCACACCGCGCGGTCAATAGTGTGGGTGGGTGCTGTCTCGCTCCGTCGCCTGTCGCCGTCTGCTCGGTATCTGCTCGACGGGGCTGCGACGGACGGACCGCTTGTGACGACTGCCGACGACGTCGAGCCCATCGGAGTGGAACGGCCGGTGGCCGCGGTGGCCCGCGTCGGGGCGGGAGCGGTCGTGCTGGCCGGGGCCACGGCCGTCGCCCTCGGGGACGTCCCGGACTGGGAGCGGCGGATCTTCTCGGCCCTGAACGGCGGACCCGACTGGCTGGAGCCGGTGCTGTGGACCCCGATGCAGCTCGGCTCGCTCTTCGGCCCGTTCGTGGTCGCCGGGGCGGCCTGGTGGCGCTTCCGTGACTGGCGGCCCACCGTGGGGGCGGTGGTCGCCGGGGTGGGGGCCTGGGAAGCGGCCAAGCTGGTCAAGCACCAGGTCGACCGGGGCCGGCCGACGACGCTGATGGCCGAGTTCGCCCAGCGGGCCGGCACCCCCTCCGACGGCCTCGGTTTCGTCTCGGGCCATTCGGCAGTGGCTTTCGCTCTCGCTGCGGTGGTCTCGCCCTACCTGGGCCGGAGGGGGAGGGTGGCGGCCTACGCCGTGGCCGCCACGGTCGGCGTCGCCCGGGTTCACGTCTCCGCCCACCTTCCTCTCGACGTGGTCGGCGGCGCCGCCCTCGGCTACACCATCGGCTGGGGTTGGCACCTCGCAGTCGGCATCCCGGTTGGGCGCCGCCCTCATGTGAACCACTAGTTGCCCCGGCAATCCTTCAACGAATTCCGGGGCACAGGACGGTCGCCGTCCGTCCTCGAGCGCCGACGGGAGTTGGGGCTGCTGCGCATCATGGGCATGACCGACAGGCGGTTCAGCGAATGGTGCGCCCGGAGTCGGCCCTCATCTCCGCCTCGGCGGCCTGGCCTCGTTCATCCCCGCCCGGCGCTCGACGCGGCTCGAGGTCCTCGACGCCATCGCCGCCACCTGGCCGCCCCAGCGAGATCCGGCGGAGGAAGGCTCCGGCCGGATCTCGCCTGATGGGCCACGCCGGGGTACTCAGCGGGTCGGATCCGACCGCAGCAGGTGCACCCCGATCCCGATGTACCAGGCGATGAAGCCGATGCCGAAGACCGCGGCGAGTGGCTCGAGCGCCGGTACCAGGGTGGCTACTCCGGCGGCACCGATCACCACACCCAGCCCGCTCAGGCGCCGACCGAGCACGCCCCACCGGAGACCGGCCCCGGCGAGCAGGAGGACCCAGACCCCACCGACCAGCTCGATACCCCCGCCGAACGCCTCCTGCACGGCGTGCAGCGACGCCCACACCGTCGCCGCCTGCTCCGGGTCCGTCCCGTGGAGCTCGACCACCGCGGTCTGGCCGACCAGGGCGATGAGCCCACTGGCCACGAGGAGCCCGGACCACAGGAGGCCCACGGCGGTGGTCACCCGGCGGAGCAGGTCGGGGACCGGGCCCAGCTGCTCGTGCAGCGCGAGGACGAGCACGAGCAGCGCCCCGCCGCCCACGAGGTAGAGCACGGTGTTCCAGGCGTAGAGCACCGACTGGTGCTCGACGAGGAAGCTCACCGACTCGGCCGGCGATGTGTCACCGAACCCTTCGGGGGCCAGGTAGGCGCCGAGGACAACGAAGCCGATGAGGTAGGTCGCCGCTTTCACCAGGGCCGCCACGCCGCCGGCCCGGTGGCGGCGTGAGGTGGCCCGGTCGATCACGGGGCGGCGGTGGTCGCTGGCGGGTCGCGTCTGCAGTGTCGAGGTCATGGAGCCATCGTGGGACCGACGACCGCTGGCGGTCATCGGGGGATCGGCCCCATCGGACCCGGCCGAACGGGGGAGGGGCGATGGTCCTTTCGGCCGATGGGCGGTCACTCGCCGTTCTCTACGCTGGTCGTCGTGATCGGGAGCACCGTGAGAGCCCTGTGGGCGGAGCCGTCCGTGCCGGCGCCGCCCCGCCCCTGGTGGGACGTCGCCCTGGTGGCCGTGCTGGTGCCGGTCGCCGTGGCCGAGGGTCTCCTTCAGGACGACGTCCCGTGGCCGGCATACTCCATCGCGCTGGCGCTGGTGTGCGTGGTCGCCCTGCTGTGGCGGCGCTCGCACCCGCTGGCCGCGACGGTCGTGGCCTTCTCGGCCCAGACCCTTGCCGGGTTGGGTCCCGATGCCCTCGGTCGGGAGTACGAAGTGCTCCTCGCCACGGCGTGCGTGCTCCTCTTCCCGTACTCGCTGTGCCGGTGGGCGTCGGGGCGGGCGGCAGTCGTGGGTCTGGTCGTCGTGCTGGCCGAGCACGTCGGGCGTGAGCCCTTCTACGACAGCAGCGGTGTGTCCATCGTGGTCGGTGCCGGCTTCTTGATGTTCCCGGCGGCCCTGGGGGCGGCGGTGCGCATCCAGTCCACGTCCCGGCGCCGCCAGACCGAGCAGGTGCGCCTGCGGGAGCGCGAGGAGCTGGCTCGGGAGCTGCATGACACGGTGGCCCACCACGTGTCGGGCATCGTCATCCAGGCCCAGGCGGGGCAGGCGGTGGCCGCCACGGATCCGGACCAGGCCGTGGCGGTGCTGCGGGTCATCGAGGAGGCTGCCAGCCGCTCCCTGGTCGAGATGCGCGCCATCGTCGGGATCCTCCGGGACGGCGCCGAGGCCGAGCGGGCACCGGTGCCCGGCGTGGCCGACGTCGAGCGGCTGGCTCGTGACCCGGCGGCCCGGCTGCCGATCGATGTCGAGTTGACCGGCGATCTCGAGGCGCTGGAGCCGGCGGTCGGCGCCGCGGTGTTCCGGCTCGTTCAGGAGTCGGTCACCAACGCTCACCGCCATGCTCGGGGGGCGAGCCGCGTCGACGTCCGGGTGGTCGGCGACCGGGACGCAGTGAGGGTCTCCGTCGCCGATGACGGCCGCGCAGCCTCGACGGCCACCGATGGCGGCTTCGGGCTCACGGGGATGTCCGAGCGGATGGCCCTCCTGGGGGGCACCTTCGCCGCCGGGCCCCGACCCCAGGGGGGATGGGCGGTCACTGCTGTTCTGCCCCGTTCGGGAGGCCGATCGTGACCATCCGGGTGCTGATCGCCGACGACCACGATCTGGTCCGGGTCGGGCTCGGCATGATTCTCGACGCCCAGCCCGACATCGAGGTGGTGGGTCAGGCCGTCGACGGACGCCAGGCGGTCGAGCTGGCTCATCGTCTGCGGCCCGACGTCGGTCTCTTCGACGTCCGGATGCCAGAGCTGGACGGCATCGAGGCCACTCGTCTGCTGGCTGGCCCCGGCGTCGCCGATCCGCTGGCCGTGGTGGTCATCACCACCTTCGACCTCGACGAGTACGTGCACGACGCGCTCAAGGCGGGGGCCCGGGGTTTCCTCCTCAAAGACGCCGGTCCCGAACTGCTGGTCCAGGCCGTTCACGCCGCCGCCGACGGCGATGCCCTCATCGCGCCCAGCATCACCGTCCGCCTCCTGGAGGCCTTCACGGCCGGCGTGGTGGACGGCTCCGTCGTGCAACCGGTCGAGCCCCTCACCGAGCGGGAAGAGGAAGTGCTGACCACGGTGGCCCGGGGCCGCACCAACGCCGAGATCGCCGAGGAGCTGTACATCTCCATGAGCACCGTCAAGACACACGTGGCCAGCCTGATGAACAAGCTCGGCGCGCGGAACCGGGTGGAGATCGCCATCTGGGCCTACGAGACGGGACGGATGCCCTAGGTCTCGGCCGCTGTGGTGGCGAGGAAGGCCTAGGGGGCGTCCGGTGGGGGAAGGCTCCCCGCCGACGACGAGCCGGGCGGCGGCCGGGCGGCGTCGAGGGTGGCGGCCATCTCGTCGTAGGTGACGTTGGAGCCGATCCAGGCGGTGATCTGCGTCCAGAACTGGTCGCTGCCGATGAGCGGGGGCATGGCGTCGGAACCGTCGACCGCCAGCACCGTCTCGCCGCTCAGGGCCTGGGCCAGGACCCGTTGGGTCTGCTCGGAGTAGCTGGTGACGTCGATGCCGTCGGACGGGCTGAGGAACCCGCCTTCGCGGGTCCAGGTCCTCACGGCGTCGGGCGAGGCGAGGTAAGCCATCACCGCTTGCACCTCGGGCCTCGGGTCGAACGACACCGCCAGGTCGGTGCCGACCACGAGGGGGGCGGAGCCCTCGGTGCCGCTGGCCGGCGGGAGGACGAAGAAGTCGACGCCGCCGTCGGCGCCCACACTGGTGCCCGAGGGCATCCAGCCGACGGCGAAGCTCGGTGCGTGGTAGAGCACGCAGCCGGGTTCGGCGCTGAACAACGGGGCGTTGGCCGTCTCGACCGGGGTGCGCAGCACGCTGGGAGTGCCACCGGCCACCAACCGCGGGTTGAGAACCAGTTCACGGAAGTAGGCGAAGCTGGCGGCGATGCGGGGGTCGGAGAACGGCACCGTACCGTTGACCCAGCCGAGGTACACCTCGGTGCCCCACTGCCGGATGATCAGGTCCTCGGCCCAGTCGGTGGCGGCCCAGCCGGTGGAGCGCTGAGCCTCGATGCCGAAGCACCACGGTGTGATGCCTTGGTCGGCGATGGTCTGCACGAGTTGGTCGAGCTCGCCGAGCGTGGTGGGGACCTGCAGTCCCAGCTTCTCCATCACCGCCGGCCGAAACCACACGAGGCTCTTGGCGTTGAGTCGGAACGGGAAGGCGACCTGGGTGCCGTCGACCTCGCCCAGCCGCAGGGCGTCAGGCGCCATCGTCGTCTCGGCGGCGGCGGCGACCTCGGGGGAAAGCGCCGACAGATCGCCGGATTCGAACATCGACGCCACCAGTCCTGGTTGGGGCACGAGGGCGATGTCGGGCGGATCGGCGTCGGCCATCCGCGACACCAGGTCCGACGCCAGGTTGCCGGTTCCCGTGTAGCGGATCTCGATCCCCTGGGTCCGGGCCCACGTCTCCGAGGTCGGACACGAACAGGGCGGCTTCGGCCCCCCGGTACGGACCGAAGATCGTCACCGCCTCCGGTGGGGTGGCGCCACTGCTGTCGCGGCAGGCGACGAGCCCCGCCCCGGCCGTCAGGGCGACCACGAGGAGACCGGCGAGCCTCCTCATCGAGCGGTGACCTGGAACCGGGCGTCTTGTTGGTAGCGGAGGTCCATCTGCACCGGCCGACCGGTCCGGTTCCGGATCTGCTCGGCCAGGGTCCAGGCCTGGTCGGGGTCGTTGGGTCCGGTCACGACCATCTCGACCTGGTTCACGCCGTCGGTGATCTTGGCGTCCAGGCTCACGACCTGGGCCGTCTGGTCCCAGTCGGCGACCACCTGCGCCACGACCAGGTTGAGACGGCTGTTCTCGAGCGACGTGCGCGAGTGGAGGGCGAGGGGGATGGCCACCGCGGTGACGGCACTGAGGGTGATGGCCATCCGCATGGCCAGCATGCGGTGCGACACCCGGACGTGGGGCCGGAACCCCGACACCAGCAACATGATCGAGGCCGAGAAGACGATGGCGGCCAGGTTGGTGAGGAAGAGGAGGAGCGCGTTCAGGGCGTCGGTGGAGCGCCCGAGCTCCCAGGTGATCCCGACGGTGGCGAGGGGGGGCACGAGGGCCACGGCGATGCCGACCCCGGGCAGCGCCGACACCGCGGATCGACGGGGCACGATGAAGCCGGCGGCGGCGCCGGCGCTGACGGCGATGCCGAGATCGAGCAACCCGGGATAGGTGCGGGCAGCGAGCTCCCCCGGCAGGTCGGCGGTGCCCGAGATGGAGTCCCCCGCCACCAGACCGACGAGGTAGCCGACGAGGATGGCCAGCGTCGTGCCCAGGGTGATGATGGCGACGGACAACACGAGCTCGCGGTTGTTCGCCCGCACAGTGGCGGCCGACGCGGCCAGGATCGGGGTCATGAGGGGGGCGACGAGCATGGCGCCGATCACCACCCCGGCCGAGTCGGCGAGGAGCCCGAAAGCGGCGATGGCGGCCGACAAGACGATGAGGGCGGAGAAGCGGGCGAGGTACTCCAGCCGCTCGTTGCGGCGGGGGAACAGCTCCTCGACGGCCGCCTCGGCATCGGGTTCGGGGGTGCGGCGGGCCGACACACGGATGAAGTCGACGACCCGTCCGAGCGGTGTGAGCTCCGGCTCACCGGCCCCGTAGTGGTTGTCCTGCGTCTGGTCGGCCATGCTCGCTCTCGGGACGACGGCGGCGGACCCGAGTCAGAGACCGCTCAACCACTGCCATCTTCGCCGCCCAGCCGACCTCGGCGCGGGACCCGGTCGCCGGCGAGCAGGGCGACCAGACCTTCCTCTTCGGCCTGAGCGGCAGCGAGCACATCGGCCGCCTCCTGGCGGGCCCCGGCGGTGTGGTCGGCCCGCTGCTGGGCGGCCATCAGTGCGGCCGCCGCCTCGTCGCCCTCCGCCTCGGCCGCCTCCAGGGCGTCGCGGGCCGCGGCCACCGCGTGGACGGCCTGCTCCAGGGCCTTCTCGAGCCTTGCCCGGTCGGCCGCAGCCGCGGCCGAGATCGCGGCATCGTCGTCGGCGCCTTCGTCCTCGCGTGCTGTCTTCGTCGGAGACGTGGTCGACGGCGCGCGGCGCCCACGACGAGGAGCGGTCGGACCTGGGTCGGCGTCGAGGGCGAAGCCGAACCCGGACGGGGCGTCGAGGGTGTCGGTGAGGGTGCCCGCCTGCAATCGCCCGACGAGGTCCGCGTCGGCCAGGGCGGCGTCGACCGTGGCGGTGATGGCGTCGCCGTGGTGGCCCCCCGCAGAGGTGCGGGCCGCCTCCACGACGACGCCCGCCGCCGCGCGTTGGGCGGTGCGGGCGGCCCGTAGACCGGCGGGTTCACCGCCGGCCAGGAGGTCGCTCTGGGCGGCGGCCACCCCCTCCGTCGTCTCGATCAGTGTCGTGACGGCTTCGGGTTGGCGACGGGCCACCTGGTTGATCGCCCAGGCCACCAGCGTCGGGCGCCGGAGCTTGGCCACGGTGGCGGCCACCTCCTTGTGGCCTTCACCCTTGAGCCGTTTGGCCAGGGCGTTGCGCGCCGCGGTGAACTCACCGGGGTCGAGGTCGTAGAGGTCGTCGATCTGCTCGTCGGCTGCGCGGTCGGCCATGGTCGGCACCTCCGGGCCCCATCATGGCGTGGGCGGGTGCGTTCCCAGCGGTCCGCCCGACCCGGGCTCCGTCGGTGCGGAGCCCGGGCCGGCCGTCGGGTGCCGCTGATCGTCACTCAGCGTTCGACGTCACCCAGGCGAGCATGGCGCCGAAGATCAGCATGGCTGCGGCCAGGGCGGCCAGAGCACCGACGTGGGCCCCGGTGTACGGCAGGGTGCCAGCGACCGAGATCGGGGTGGCCGCCTCGGCGCGCAGCCCGGAATCACCTCCCGTCGCTGCCGTCGGGTTCGGCGTGTTCTCTGACGCCGTCGTCGACTCCGGGCCGATGGGGTCCGTCGAATCGGAGGGGTCGGTGGAGGCGCCGGGATCGGTCGGTGCGTTGGGATCCCTCGGGTTCTCGCCGTTCGGATCGCCGTTCCCGCAGGTGCCGTCGCCGAGGATCCCGATGCCGCAGACGGTGGCGTCGGTGTCGGCGGTGACGGGCGCGTCCCCGGCGGTCACCGGGGCCGGCGCGGGGCCGGTTGGCGTGGTGCCGCAGGTGCCGTTGCCGAGGACTCCGATGCCGCAGACGGTGGCGTCGGTGTCGGCGCTGATGGGTAGTACGCCGACGGTGGTGGGGGCGGTGTCGGCCACGGACGCTCCCGCGCCACAGGTGCCGTCGCCGAGGATCCCGATGCCGCAGACGGTGGCGTCGGCGTCGGCGCTGATGGGTAGTACGCCGACGGTGGTGGGGGCGGTGTCGGCCACGGACGCTCCCGCGCCGCAGGTGCCGTCGCCGAGGATCCCGATGCCGCAGACGGTGGCGTCGGTGTCGGCGGTGACGGGCACGATTCCGGCGGTCACCGGGGCCGGCGCGGGGCGGGTTGGCGTGGTGCCGCAGGTGCCGTTGCCGAGGACTCCGATGCCGCAGACGGCCACGTCGGTGTCGGCGCTGATGGGTATTACGCCGACGGTGGTGGGAGCCGGTGCGTCGGAGGAGGGCGACCGGGTGCCGCAGTCGGCGTCGCCGAGGATGGCGATGCCGCACGCGGTCACGTCCGTGCTGGCCGCCAGGTCGGTCATGTGGGTGGGTGTCAGAGAGGCCAGCTCGGAGGCGGGATCGGCCTCGGCGGCGTTTGCCGCCGCGGCCATGCCGAACAGGCCGACGATGAAGACGAGCACGAACAGCGCGCGTCGAACGAAGGTGGTGACGTTCATGATGACTTCCTTCCGTGGGGGTGTCCCGGTGGGACACCGCTTCGATGGGTTTCGTCGAAGCCGGAAGGGTCAGCCGGGTGGTGTGGCGATGGCGAAGACGGGCTGCGGTGGGGACAGCAGCGCGTACAACGACAGCCGTCTCGATCGGGGATCCACAGCAAAGGCGGCGGCCCCGGCCAGCACGGCGATCAGCAGAAAGCCGAGACCGAGCGTGTTGGACGACGAGGACGACAACGGGAGGGTGGCCCGCCCACTGCCGAGCGGTGAGGAGGGCACGTCCCCGGGGGAGCTCGGGACGTCAGCGGGTGATGACGTCAGCGTCGAGGCGTCCAGCGACGGGCGGGAGACCATCCCGTCGGCGCGGGCCGTCGGGGCGTCGGCCGCCGGCACGGGGGCGATCCCGGTCGCTCCGGGCGCCGGTGAGGAGGAATGGCCGAGGGCGTGCTGCGCCTCGGCCGACGTGCTCGGCCGGGGTGCGGGATCGACGACGGGCACGGCCGGGACATCGACGCCGGGAAGGCTCGGGACATCGACGCCGGTGACGGGCGGGAGGCCCAGATCGGGCATGACGGGGGGCGGGGGGAGCACATCGGTCACGCCGATGACGGTGCCCTCGACCGTGTCGATGACGGGGGTGAGGACGTCTGTCACGGGGGCGGTGAGCGGAGCGGCGGTGGCCGCGACTGGTGCCAGCACCTGCTCGGTCACCGGCGTCACGATCCCGGCCACCACGAGGGTCGCGGCCGGGCCGACCTCCTCGACAGGAGCGGTGGCGGCGCTCAGGGTCTGGTCGAGGGCGGGCCCGAGCGAGGGCTGGTCGAGCTCAGACGCGGACGAGGACCCGGCCCAGGCCACCAGTCCGATCGTCCCGATGACCAGTCCTGCCAGAACCTCCAGCAGGAGCCGCCCGCTCGTCCGCTCTTTTGCCATTTGGCTCCACCCCTGAAACCGCATAAAGCGGTCGTCAGATCACTAACAGTGAAGGGTAGGCGATCCTCCGTCGTTTGTGAAGGGCCGGGCGGGCCAATTGGCTCGTCAGGCGGGGCGCGAACCGATGCCCGTGCCGTCACAGGAGTTCTCGGCTCCGTCCGGCAGGAGCGAGCCGAGGGCCGCCACCCAGGCCGTGCCCGCTCAGCCTGCGATCAGCGCCCGGGTCGCGAACTCGTCGAATCCGACCTGGTCGAACTCGACGTGCAGGTGTCCGTCGGGCTTGGAGATGTCGAGGCTGGGGCAGAAGGCGTCGATGCCGCCCACGAAGAAGTGGGGAGACCCCTTCACGGAGCGACGCTGACCCTCGGCGTAGTCGTCGTGCACGGGCTGGGCGCGGGTGTGGGCGTCGGGTGCCAGCCCGTGACGTTCGGCCAGGTCGGCCAGCACGCCGGGGTCGGCGATGTCGGTGGCCTGCTCGAACAGGAGGTCACGCAGATCGAGGGCGACGGCCTCACCGGTCGCGGCGCCGACTTCGTAGGCCGCGGCGGTCACAGCGAGGGCGGGAATCGAGGAGGCGGGGAACGACGCGGGGTCGAAGGCGGAGAACAGGCCTGGGCTCACGCTGCCGCGGATGACGGCGATCTCGTCGGCGATGAACTCGGGATCGACGGGTCCGTCGTTCACCAGCTCGAGGGGCCAGGCTCGCACGCGCAGCCTCACGTCGGTGCGCCCCTCGGCGTCACGGCGGGCGACCAGCCGGCGGAGCCCGACGTGGGTGAAAGGGCAGACGACGTCGGCGAAGACCTCGATCACGCGGCGGGCTCCTGATCGATCGAGCCGAGGGTCAGGCGTTCTCGGCGAGGGCTTCGTCGAGGCCTTGGGCGAGGGTGTTCCAGGCCAGGGTGGCGCACTTGATGCGCACCGGGAACTTCACCACGCCGCGCAGCGCCTCGAGGTCACCCAGCTTCACGTCGGGCACACCGTCGGTCTCGCCGGTGGCGGCGTCGGTTCCGGCGGATCCGTCGCCGCCGTCGAGCGAGCTCTCGTGGATCGACATCATGGCCTTGAAGGCGCGGGTCAGGTCGTGGACCTCGGCGATGGTCTTGCCCTTGACGGCGGCGGACATCATCGAGGCGCTGGACTGGCTGATCGAGCAGCCCTGGCCACTGATGCGGATGTCCTCCACCCTTCCGTCGGCATCGAGGTCGAGGTAGACGACGATCTCGTCGCCGCACAACGGGTTGAAGCCCTCGACGCGAGTGGCGGGGGGTACCTCGAGCTCGCCCCGGTTCCGGGGGTTGCGGTAGTGGTCGAGGATGATCTCTCGGTAGAGGTCTTCGAGGCCGGGCATTCGGGGCTCTCTCGGTGAGGGGTGGGACGGGATTCAGGCTAGGGCAGTCAGAAGGCGAAGAAGTCGCCGGCGGCCTCGAGCGCATCGGCCAGAGCGTCGATGTCGGTGGTGTCGTTGTAGACGTACACCGATGCTCGGGCGGTGGCCCCGACTCCGAGCAGCTTCATGAGCGGCTTGGCGCAGTGGTGACCCGCCCGCACGCACACCGCGTGCTGGTCGAGGACCTGGGAGATGTCATGGGGGTGCAGATCCTTGAAGGCGAAGCTGAACACCCCGCCACGCTCGTCGGGGTCAGCCGGACCGTGGATGTGCAGGTCGTCGCCGAAGCGGTCGCCCAACGTGCGCAGGGCGTAACCGGTGAGCGCCTTTTCATGGGCCCGGACGTTGGCCATGCCCAGGCCGTTGAGGTAGTCGATCGCCGCGCCGAAGCCGATCGCCTCGGCGATGGGCGGCGTACCCGCCTCGAACTTCCAGGGCAGATCGTTGGTGGTGAAGCCGTCGAGGCGGACGTCGCGGATCATCTCGCCGCCGCCGAGGAAGGGCGGCATGGCCGCCAGCAGCTCTTCGCGGCCGTAGAGCGCACCGATGCCGGTCGGGCCGGTGAGCTTGTGGGCCGAGAAGGCGAGGAAGTCACAGCCCAGCTCCTGCACGTCGGTCGGCAGGTGGGGGACCGACTGGCAGCCGTCGACCACGCTCACGGCCCCTGCAGCGCGCGCCGCGTCGGTGAGGGTGCGGACCGGGTTGAGGGTGCCGAGCACGTTGGACATGGCCGTGAAACCGAAGGCCTTGGCCCCGTCGAGCAGACGATCGAGGTCGGTCAGGTCGAGGTGGCCGTCGTCGGTGAGGGGCACCCATCGCAGCTCGAGGCCCTTCTCCGAGGCCAGCATCTGCCACGGGACGATGTTGGCGTGATGCTCCATGTGGGTGAGCACCACGACGTCGCCCTCGCCGAGGTTGGCCCGCCCCCAGGACTGCACGACGAGGTTGAGCGACTCGGTGGCGTTCTTGGTGAAGATGATCTCCGCCGGCGACGTTGCGTTGATGAAGCGCTGCACCTTGGCCCGGGCCGCCTCCATGGCGTTGGTGGCCTCTTCGGCGATGGCGTAGACACCCCGGTGCACGTTGGAGTTGATCGTCTCGTAGTAGCGGTCCATCGCGTCGAGGACCACGGCCGGCTTCTGTGACGTGGCGGCGGAGTCGAGGTAGACGATCGGCTTGTCGTAGACGGTGCGGGCCAGGAGCGGGAAGTCCGCCTTGACGATGGCCGCGTCCAGCGGGTCGGAGGTGGTCAGCGCCATGCGTCGTAGCCCTCGGCTTCCAGTTTCTCGGCCAGCTCCGGTCCGCCGGAGGCGGCGACCCGGCCGTCGATGAGCACGTGCACCTTGTCAGGCTTCAGCTCGTCGAGGAGGCGCTGGTAGTGGGTGATGGCCAGGATGCCGAGATCGGGTCGGCTCGACTGGACCTCGCGGACTCCCTTGGCGACCACCCGCAGGGCGTCGATGTCGAGCCCCGAGTCGGTTTCGTCGAGCAGGGCGATCTCGGGTTCCAGGATGGCCATCTGCAGGATCTCGTTGCGCTTCTTCTCGCCGCCCGAGAACCCCTCGTTGAGGTAGCGGTCGGCGAAGGACGGGTCCATGTCGAGGCGCTCCATCCACTCCATGATCGACAGCCGCAGCTCGAGCATCGACAGGTCGATGCCCTTGCGGGCCGAGAGGGCCTGGCGCAGGAAGTTCAGGACCGAGACGCCGGCGATCTCCTGGGGGTACTGGAAGGCGAGGAACATCCCCGACTTGGCCCGCACGTCGGTGGGCCAAGCGGTGATGTCGTCGCCCTTGAAGAGGATCCGTCCCTGGGTGACCTGGTACTCGGGGCTGCCGAGCAGCGTGGAGGCCAAGGTCGACTTGCCCGAGCCGTTGGGGCCCATCAGGGCGTGGATCTCGCCGGCCCCGATCTCGAGGTCGACGCCCCGCAGGATCTCGGCCGGGTTCTCGTCGGCGGTGGCGACGTGGAGGTCCTCGATGGCGAAGAGGGGGGCGTCCATGGCCTCCAGTCTAGGCGGCACCTCGGATTCGCACTATCGCCATAGGAGAAATCCCGGAGGGCACGGAGGCGGACCGGCCCGGTCAGGGCGAGGGTTCGTGAACGGGGGCGTCGGTGTCGGCCCCCACGCCTCGGCGCAGGGCTTCGCGGCCATGGGGTGGGCTCACGACGCCGTCGGGGGGGCGCGGCGTCCAGGGCAGCACCACGGCTCGATCGGTGGTCAGCGTGACCTCCTGACCCTCGTGGAGCATCGTCATGGACTCGCCGCTCGCCAGCTCGTAGGTCACCTCGCCGGGCCGGATCTCGACCCGGACCCGCCGGTCGCGATGGCACAGGCGGAAGGCGATCCGGTCGAGGGCGTCAGGGAGGGTCGGGGAGAACGACAGGCGCTCGTCGTCGTCCCGGAGCCCTCCGAACCCGGCCACGGCCACCATCCACGAACCAGCCAGGGCGGCCATGTGGAGACCGTCGTCGACGTTGCCGGCCACGTCGTGGAGGTCGACGAGCGAGGTCTCGCGCCAGTAGTCGTAGGCGAGGGCGCTCTGGCCCACCTCGGCGGCCACGATGCCCTGGATGCTGGCCGACAACGAGGAGTCACGCACCGTGATCTGTTCGTAGAAGGCGAAGTCTCGGCGCTTCTGCTCGGGCTCGAACACGTCGCCGCAGGCGTACAACGCGAAGACGAGGTCGGCCTGCTTGACCACCTGGCTGGAGTACAGCCGGTAGTAGGGGTGATGGAGCATCAGCGGATACTCCTCGGGCGCGCAGTCGGCGAAGTCCCACCGGCGGTAGCGGGTGAAGCCCTCGGACTGGGCGGTGACGCCGAGCTCGGCGTCGAAGGGGACCGCCATGTGGCTCGAGGCCTCCGTCCAGCGCTCCACCTCGTGTGGGGCGACCTCCAGCTCGGCGGCCCGCTCGGGCCAGCGGGCCACGACGTCGACGGCGGCGCGCAGGTTGCGGGCGGCGAGGAGGTTGGTGAACACGTTGTTGTCGACCAGGGCGGTGTACTCGTCGGGTCCCGTGACCCCGTCGATCCGGAAGCAGCCCTCGGTGTCGAAGTGGCCGAGGGCCGCCCACAACCGGGCCGTCTCCACGAGCAACTCGATCCCTGGTCCCGCCTCGAAGGTGGTGTCGCCCGAAACGCTCACGTACCTCCACACGGCGTCGGCGATTCCGGCGTTGAGGTGGAAGGCGGCGGTTCCGGCCGGCCAGTAGCCCGAGCACTCCTCACCGCGGATCGTGCGCCACGGGAAGACCGCCCCCGTCAGCCGGAGCTCGGCGGCCCGGTCGAGGGCGAGAGGCAGGATCGAATGGCGCCACCACAGCGCGTCGCGAGCCGCCTCGGGCGCGGTGTAGGACAGGGCGCGCAGCATGTACTGCTCCTGGTCCCAGAACGTGTGGCCGTCGTAGCCCCGGCCGGTGAGGCCCTTGGCGGGGATGGCCCGTCGTTCGGCCCGGGCCGAGGCCTGGATGACCTGGAACAGGGCGAACCGCACGGCGGACTGCAACTGGTCGTCGCCGTCGATCTCGATGTCGGCGCGGTCCCAGAAGTCACCCAGGTACTCGCTCTGGTCGCGGCACAGCCCGTCCCAACCCCGACGCTTGGCCGCCTCGATGGCGGCGTCGACCTGGTCGCGCAGCGAGGGCATCGACCGTCGGCTCGACCAGCCGTAGGCCACGAACTTCACCACCGTGAGCGACTCGCCGGGGGCCAACTCCGTCGTGACGGTGACGCGGGCGAGGTCGGGCTCGCTCTCGGCCGAGGTCTGGGTGCCGGCCGGCGGGGCGACGATGACGTGGTCCATCGCGGTGGCCAGCCGCAGCTCGCTCGTGTGGGTGTGGTGACCGAGGGCCGCCTCGAGATCGTGGGCGGTGTTGAAGTCGGCGGCCAACGGGGCCCGCAGGGCCAGAGCCGCTCGCGGGTCGCCGTGTCGCTCGGTGACCGGTTCGTTGGCGACGAGGGTGCTCTGCACGACGATCCGGAGCGGGGCGTCGACGGCCCGGACCTCGTACCTGATGGCCATGACGGCGCGGTGCACGAACGACACCAGTCGGGTGGAGCAGACCTCGACGTGCTTGCCGGTGGGCGACTCCCACGTGAGGTCGCGCCGCAGGTACCCGTGGCGCAGGTCGAGCGTGCGCTCGTGGGCGATGAGCTCGCCCTGACGGACGTCGAGGGGTTCGTCGTCCACCAGGAGACGGATCAGCTTCCCGTTGGTCACGTCGATGAGCGACTGTCCTTCCTCCGGGTAGCCGTACCCGCCCTCGGCGTAGGGCAGCGGGACGGTCTCGAAGAACCCGCCCACGTAGGTGCCGGGCACCCCGTTGGGCTCGCCCTCGTCCAGGTTCCCCCGAACGCCGACATGTCCGTTGGAGAGAGCGAAGATCGACTCTGTCTGCGCCAGGCGGTCGTCGTGAAGCTCGAGCTCGCGGACTGCCCAGGGCTCGAGCACGAGCGTGGATCCGTTGGTCATGGCGTCGCCCGGCCTGCGCGCGAGTGGCAGGAGCGGGCGTCGGAGGGGGGGAGGTTCCGGCGCGACACGACCGAGACGCTATTCGAACCCAACCCGGCGGCTGGGGAGCGCGGTCACCAGCCCCGGTCGATCCACTCCTGGAGGTGGGGACGCTCGGCCCCGATGGTGGTCCAGTTGCCGTGGCCGGGGAGCACGATGGTGTCGGCCGGTCGCTCGAAGAGCCGCCTGTCGATGGAGGTGACGATCGTGGCGAAATCGCCCCCCTCGAACGACGTGTTCCCAGGGCCACCGGGGAAGAGGGTGTCGCCGCTGAACAGCAGCGGCGAGCCTTCGAGGGCGAAGCACATCGAGCCCGGGGTGTGGCCGGGGGTGGCGATGGTCGACAGGCGGAGACGACCGACGGCCACGCTCGACTCGTCCTCCAGGATGTCGTCGTAGGCGGGGAGCATCCCTGCGTCGGCGGCGGTGACGCCCACGTCGTAGCCGGCGTCGCGCACGGCGGGCACCGCTTGGATGTGGTCCCAGTGCCCGTGCGTCTCGATCACCCGCCGCACGCCGAGGTCGGCGCACAGCTCCAGCAGGCGCTCGTGTTCGTTGGCGGCGTCGATGAGCACGGCGTCGCCGGTCTCGGTGCAGCGGACGATGAACACGTTGTTGTCCATGGGGCCCACGACGACGGCGTGGACCTCGTACCCGGTGTCGGCCAGCAGCAGCGTCATGGGCCAAGTGTGCCAGCCCGACAGCCGGGCCCGTCGGTCGAGCAGACCGCCGGGCGACGGCACCCGTCTCAGTCGCCGGGCGTGGGCACCGGTTCGAGGTCGAGCGCCACCGCGGCCAGCACCTGACGGGGGTCGAGGGTGAGGTAGCGGACGGGCGCCGGGAGTCGCGCGGCCGCCGCGAGGTGAATGGCGTCGACGACTCGCAGTCCGAAGTTGGCCCCGATGTCGGCGGCATCAGACAGGCAGCGCTCGTCGACGGGGACCACGTGGAAGGCGTCCCAGTCGGCGTGGAAGAGCCGGGCCAGTCGGTCGGCCTGGGACGGTCCGGTGGCCAGGCGGGCGAGGAGGATGGTGACCTCGCAGCGCACCAACTCCGACGCGCACCACACCCGATCGGCGTCCATCATCTCCGTGACGACGTCGCTCTCGGGCTCGTCCACGTATCGCTTGACCAGGGCGCTGGTGTCGACGGCGAGCATCAGCGCGACCTCACCGGACGGTGCGCAGCTCGGCGTCGGAACGGGCGTCGACGGGGAGCCGTTCCCGACTGACCGGGTGAGCGGCGCGGCGTCCTCGGGGCGCGAGCACCACCCCGAGGGCGACCAGATCGTCGAGCGACGGCTCGGGAGCGGCGTTGACGGGGGCCAGGACCGCCACCGGTCGGCCCGACACGGTGACGACGATCGTCTCGCCCGCCGCGGCACGCCGGACGTAGCCGCTCAGCCCGGCACGCAGCTCACGGATCCCGATCGGCACAGGCGCCACCGTAGCGCTGTGTGGACACACGTGTACACAACTCCGGTTGCGGCCTTCGGCGTGGGGTCCTAGGTTCGGCGCCCATGAACTTCGCCTTCTCCGAAGAGCAGGAGGAGCTGCGCAACATCGTGCGCCAGTTCCTCGCCTCCAAGTCGCCCGAGTCGGCCGTGCGCGAGCAGATGGCCACCGAGCGGGGTTACGACCCCGAGGTGTGGTCGCAGATGGCCGAGCAGCTCGGTCTGCAGAGCCTCACCATTCCCGAGGAGTTCGGCGGCCAGGGCTACGGCTACGTCGAGCTCATCGTCGTGCTCGAGGAGATGGGCCGCTCGCTGGTGTGCGCCCCCTACTTCTCCACGGTCGTCCTCGCCGCCAACGCCGTGATGCAGTCGGGCGACGACGCCGCCAAGGCCGCGCTCCTCCCGGGCATCGCCTCGGGCGAGACGATCGCCGCCCTCGCGCTGACCGAGCCCAACGGCAGGTGGGACGAGTCGGGCATCGAAGCCACCGCGACCGATGCCGACGGCACCTGGAAGATCACCGGCACGAAGTCCTACGTGATCGACGGAGCCACCGCCGACCTGTTGATCGTGGCCGCCCGCACCTCCGCCGGCGTGAGTCTCTTCTCCGTCGACGCCGAGGCCGCCGAGTCGGCCGGGCTCACCCGCACGCCGCTCGCGACCATGGACCAGACGCGCAAGCAGGCCAAGCTCGAGTTCGAGGGCGTACCCGCCACCCTGGTCGGCACGGACGGCGCCGGCTGGGACGTGCTCTCCACCGTTCTCGACCTGGCCGCCGTCGGCCTGGCCGCCGAGCAGGTGGGTGGCGCCCAGATGTGTCTCGACATGTCGGTCCAGTACGCCAAGGACCGCGTGCAGTTCGGCCGACCCATCGGCTCGTTCCAGGCCATCAAGCACAAGTGCGCCGACATGCTTCTCGAGGTCGAGTCGGCCAAGTCGGCCGCCTACTACGCCGGCTGGTGCGCCTCCGAGCTGAACGACGAGCTGCCCGCCGTGGCCTCGCTGGCCAAGGCCTACTGCTCCGACGCCTACTTCCACGCCTCGGCCGAGAACATCCAGATCCACGGGGGCATCGGCTTCACCTGGGAGCACCCGGCGCACCTGTACTTCAAGCGGGCCAAGTCGTCGGAGCTGCTCTTCGGCGACCCCACCTACCACCGCGAGCTGCTCGCCCAGCGCATCGGTATCTGACCGGAGCGAGGTTCGCCGGTGATCGTCGTCCTCGTCGTCACCACGATCGTCCTCGTCGTCGTGATCGCTCTGTTGGCCGTCGGCCGGGTCACCGGCCGGCTCGACGGGCAGGCTCCACCGTCGGTCTACGCGGTCGATGAGGCCGTCGACTTCGTGGCCGACCGCGTCCCCGACGAGGTCACGGCCCAGCTCAGCTTCGACGACGTCCGCGAGCTCCTGCAGTGGCACATCGCCTATCTCGCCGACCGGGGCGTGGCGGTGAGCCTCGGTGACGACCGCAGCGTCGCCGGGCCGTTGGTCGCGGCTGAGGACGACGCCCTCGCCTACGTGCTGGGGAGGGCCGCCGATGCCGACCTCGAGGTCGAGGACGTGTGGGTGGCGCAGATCCTCGATGCCAACGAGGCGTACCTCGGCGCCATCGGCGCCATCGGTGTGGCCATCGAGCCCGACGACGACGCGACGCCCTAGGCGAGACGGGTCGCAGCGCCCGTCACGCGCCGTTCACCGAAATCTCCG
Source organism: uncultured Actinomycetes bacterium (assembly GCA_963793025.1). Taxonomy (GTDB): domain Bacteria; phylum Actinomycetota; class Acidimicrobiia; order Acidimicrobiales; family Acidimicrobilacustridaceae; genus CAWBYL01. The sequence continues at coordinate 309,597 of CAWBYL010000001.1, read as the reverse complement.
CGCGATGGCGCGACGGGGCTGGCACACTGTTCGGACCAAGGAAAGGAGGTGGTCCACAAGATGAACGACGGTTGTTGTGGGACCTTGGAGGTGGCTGGCCGCTAGCGCGGCAAGCTGGACCGGCTGGTGAATCCAACCCAGCCACCGCCGAACTCGACGGCCGGAACCGGTCCCGTCCGGTAGTAAACGTCGACTCGGTCCTTTTTCAGTGAAGTCGTGGGGGAGGAGGTCTGCACAGCGGGCCTCCTCTCTCCGCGTCGGGGGTTCGGCAGCGTGGACTCACGCGCTCGGCGGTGGGGGTGCCAGAGTGAGGACCGTGGCGGTGCGTCGATCGAGGAGTCGTTAGATGGCCAGAGCCAAGGAGTTGGACCTCGGGGCCGACGAGATCGTGGCCGCGGCGATCGAGATCCTCCGGGAACAGGGACTCGACGCCGTCAGCATGAGGACCGTGGCGAATCGCCTCGGGGTGTCCCCCGTGCCCGTCTACAGCCGGGTCGGGAACAAGGAGGCGTTGCTCGACGCCGTGGCCCTGCACCTGTTCGGCGACATCTCCGCTCCCCCCGAGGAGGGCGAACCCTGGGCGACCTACGCCGAACGCTGGTGCCACGAGTTGCGTCGGCGCCTGCTCGGCGCCCCCGAGCCGCGCCTGATGCTCGGCCGCCGGCAGGCGTACGTCGAGGCCTCCCGCCCGCTCATCGCCGCCATGCGGGCCGACGGCTTGTCCACCGGGGCCGCCATCCAGGCCTGCCGGCTCCTCATCTGGGGCACGGTCGGCTTCGTGGCCATGGCTCAGGGGCCGACGGTGCCGCCCAGTCCCGTCACCGAACGTCGGCTGCCGGGAAGCGACCCTGCCGGTGTGACCGTCGACGAGGTCGACGCCCTCTTCGACCTCCACGTCCGCTTCCTCATCGCCGGCATCTCGGACACGTGGCGGGCGCAGCGCCGGGGACGGGAGCCCGTCGACCGGCTGAGCGGTCAGGTCGAGGGTGGGGGGAACGACGCCAGGACCTCGTCGAAGCGGTTCTGCACGGTCTGGCGTTCGCTCGGATGGCTGAGGATCCAGAACCGACCGTCGCGGACAGCGGCGAGGGTTCGTGTTGCGACCTCAGCGGCCGGGAGCCCGTCGGGGCCGACGAAGGTGTCGCGGATGGCGAGCCGCATCGCCTCGGCGTCGTCGCTGCGGTGCTCCACCCCGAGCTCGGTCGGGCGGCCCCGCTCGGACTCCATCACGTTGCTCACGGTGGACCCCGGGCACAGGACGCTGACTCCGATGGGCCATCCGTAGGCGCCCATCTCTATTCGCAAGGTCTCCGACAGCGAGATCACCGCCGCCTTGGCTGCCGCATAGGGAGCGATGAACGGAACGCCGCCCATGATGCCGCCCATCGACGAGGTGTTGACGATGTGGGCCGGGGTCCCTTGTTCCTGGAGGACGGGGAGGAAGCTGCGGATGCCGTGCACCACGCCCCACAGGTCGACATCGAGCACCCAACGCCAGTCGTCGAGTGTCTGGTCCTGGAAGAGGTTGAACGTGGAGACCCCGGCGTTGTTGCAGAGGAGGTCGACGCGGCCGAACTGCTCGACGGTGCGGTTGGCCAGGGCGTCGACCGACGCCGGGTCGGCGACGTCGACCCCCACGGCGACGGCCTGCCCGCCGCCGGCGCTGAGCCGCTCGGCCACGTCAGCGGCGAGATCGGCGTCGAGATCGGCGACGACCACGGCGGAGCCGGCGGTGACCAGGGCCTCGCAGAGGGCGAGGCCGATGCCGCTCGCTCCGCCGGTGACGACGGCGACCCGACCGGCGCCGATCACCTCCGCGCCCGAATTCGCCTGCGTTGGATCACTCACCTGTTGCCCCCTCATCCGTTTGACGGTCGAGACATTACAGTGTAATCCTCGTCGCACAAGCGAGGCGCAGCGATGGGTCCACGTACGGCGACGGGCTCGGCGGCGTGCTCGCACACCGACAGCGGGGGGATCCGATGAAGGCATGGCAGGTCCAGGGGACCGGTGAGCCGGTCGACGTTCTGCACCTGGTGGACCTCGATCCGCCGGAGCCGGGGAAGGGGCAGATCCGCATCCGGGTGACCGCCGCCGGTCTCGGCCTTCCCGACGTCTTGATGTGTCGGGGGACCTACCCCCTCACTCCGCCGCTGCCGTTCACCCCCGGCCAGGAGGTCACCGGCGTGATCACCGCGGTGGGCGAGGGTGTCGACCGGGCGGTGGGCGACAAGGTCATGGGCGTCACGATGTTCTACGTGGGCTCCGGGTCGCTGGCCGAGGAGTGCCTCGCCCAGGACGCCACCGCCTATCCCGTGCCCGAGGGACTGACCGACGCCGAGGCCGCGGGCTTCTGGATCCCGCACATCACCGCCTGGACCGGGCTGGTGGAGCGCGCTCGCCTGGTGGACGGAGAGAGCCTGGTCGTGCTCGGCGCCGCCGGTGGCAGCGGGATCGCCGCCGTGCAGCTGGGCCGAGCCCTCGGTGCCCGGGTGATCGCGGTGGTGAGCGACGAGGCGAAGGCGGAGTTCTGTCGGGGCCTCGGTGCCTCGGACACTCTCGTGCACGGCGCCGAGCCGCTGGCGCCGAGGATCCGTGAGCTCCTCGGCGGAGGAGCCGACATCGTCTACGACCCCGTGGGGGGCGATCTGGCCGAGGACGCCATCACCGCGCTGGCCCGCAACGGCCGGTTCCTGGCCATCGGCTTCGCCAGCGGTCGGTGGCCCACGATCGTGGCCCACGACCTGGTGGTGGCCAACACGTCGTTCCTCGGCGTCATCGCCGGAGGCCAGTCGGCCGAGGAGCTCGACCACATCCACGCCGAGCTGTCGGCCCTGATCGCCGACGGACGTCTGCGCAACGCGGTGACCGCCACCCTGGACTTCGCCGAGCTCCCTGCCGCCCTCCAGCAGATCGCCGACCGTGCGGTCATCGGCAAGCTGGTCCTCGTCAGCTGAGTCCGACCACCCGACGACGGGCGGGGAGGATCGGCGGGCCCTTTACACGGTGCAAGACACTGTGATTACAGTGTGATCTATCGCCGCCGGCCCGGCTGGCGAGGTCAGGGGGAGGGGTGCGGTGCCGCGGTCGGTCACGTCCGACCCGCTCGCCGTGCCGCTCGAGGGGCCTGTGATCGCTTCGCACACGGACCGTCGACACCGGCGGTCGGGGACAGGGGGACGTCGTGGCCGCAGCACATCGGGAAGAGGGATCGGCCGGAGGTCGTCAGGGGTCGACGGGGGCCCGACGGTCGCCCCGCCGGGTCCTCGCGGTCCTCGCCACCGTCGTCGTGCTGGCCGCCGTCGGGTGCGGCAGCAGCGGTCGCTCGGGATCCGACGGGGGTGACGGCTCGCCCGACGCGACGACCGATGTGACCACCGCGTCGTTCGGGACCCTCGAGTCGCCGTGCGGTCCGGGTACGGCGACGGGGGCCACCCAGCAGGGCGTCACCGACACGTCCATCACCATCGGGTACGGCGACGACGCCGGCTTCCCCCAGTCCCCGGGGCTGGACCACGAGCTCGCCGACGCCGTCGAGGCGATGATCGGCTGGTGCAACGAGCAAGGCGGCATCAATGGTCGCGAGGTGGTCGGCGACTACCACGACGCCAAGGTCACCGACGTCAACACCGCCATGACCGAGGCCTGCGCCAGCGACTTCATGCTGGTCGGCGAGGGCTGGTCGCTCGACTCGCTCCAGGAGTCCACGCGGCTGGGCTGCGGTCTCGCCGCGGTACCCGGCTTCGCCGCGAGCCCCGCGTTCGCCCACGGCGAGCTGGTGGTCCAGGCGGTGCCCAACCCGGTCGACTTCGCCTCCGTCGAGATCGCCGCGGCGATGCAGGAGCAGTTCCCCGAGCAGATCAAGAAGGCCTCGGTGATGTTCGGCAACTACGCCTCGACCATCGACCCCAAGGACAAGGTGCTGGCGTCGTACCCGGCGTTCGGGTTCGAGTTCCTCGACTGCCCGCAGGAGTACAACATCGCCGGCGAGACGGACTGGAAGCCCTTCGTGCAGCGGTTGAAGGACTGCGGAGCCGAGACCGTCTACTTCGTCGGGTCGCCCTACCCGTTCTTCGAGAACGTCCTCGACGCTGCGTCCCAGCTCGACTACTCGCCGATCTGGATCACCGACGCCAACTTCTACGACGAAGCGTTCGCTCAGTGGAACGTCACCGGGCTCGCCGACTCCACCTACGTGCGGTCGACGTTCACCCCGTTGGAGGAGGCGAGCAGCGATCCCGCGACCCAGCAGTACCTCGACATCGTGAAGGCCGCCGGCGGGGACGTGAACCAGCTCGGGGAGCAGGCCACCTCGGCTTTCCTCCTCTGGGCGACGGCCGCCCGGTCATGCGGCTCCGAGCTCACCAGCGCCTGTGTGATGAGCTACCTCAGCGGTGTCCACAGCTGGACCGGAGGCGGGCTGCACGCCGAGACCGACCCTGGTGCGAACATGCCGACCGACTGCGGCCTCGTGCTCAGGCTCGACGGAACCAGCTTCGTTCGAGACCACCCCGAAGGGGTCGGCACCTACGACTGCGATCCCAGCTACGTCGTGCCTGTGAGCGGCCCCGTCGTCGACCGGGTCGGTCTCGACGCCGACCGGCACTCCTCGCCGGGATGACACCGGGGTCGAGATCGGGGCGTCACCGACCGGCTCGCGGTCGGTGACGCGTACGATGGCCTGATGGATCGCCCCGGGAAGTTCGCCGAGAACCGTTGGGTCGGCGACAAGCGCTCGCAGATCGTCTACGACGTCGACAACCTCGAGGACTCGTCGATCATCGACGAGCTGATGGAGGCCGAGACCTTCATCGGCTTCGGGCCCGACACCCTGGCCGAGGCCCGCAACCGCTGCTACAAGCCCTACAAGGGCGACGGCAGCGGCACCGCCGCCGCCGACTGAGGGCGCGTGGAGAAGCTCTTCACCTCGGGCGACATCGAGATCGCCGGCCATCTGGCCCGGCCCCGCGTGGCGCCCGGCACCCAGGTGCCCGGGCTGGTGATCTCCCATGGCTTCCCCCACCTGAACCAGGGCGGTCGCCTCTCGGCCCGCTCGTTCCCCGAGCTGGCTGAGCGCATCGCCACCGAGATGGGGTGGATGGTCCTCGTCTACACCTTCCGCGGCTGCGGGGACTCCGATGGCGACTTCTCCCTGCACGGCTGGCGTCAGGACCTGCTCGCCGCGGCCGACCACCTCCGTCGACTGGACGACGTGCACGGGGTCTGGGCCGCCGGGTTCGGCACGGGCGGATCGCTGTCCATCTGTGCCGCGGCCATCGACCCGGACATCCGGGGCGTCGCCGCCGTTGCCTCGCCGGCTGACTTCGACGATTGGGCCAGCCACCCCCGCCGGCTCCTCCAGCACGCCCGCGACACCGGCATCATCCGGTCCACCTCCTACCCGGCGGCCTTCGAGCCCTGGGCCCGGGAGATCCGCGACGTGCGGGCGCTCGCCGTGGTGCACAAGGTCGCACCCCGTCCGCTGCTGATCCTGCACGGCTCCGAGGACGACGTCGTACCCGTCTTCGACTCACGGGTCCTGGCCGACGCCCACGGCGACGCCGACCTGCGCATCATCGAGGGTGGAGGCCACCAGCTGCGCCACGATCCGCGGGCCATCGCCGTGCTCCTCGGGTGGCTCGACCGCCAACGGTCGTTCACCACCGCCGAACGCTCGGCGTAGGCGGCCAGATCCGCCCCGGAACGGGGAAGCCGTGCGCCCCCGCCGGGTTCGAGGTCAGGCCGGAGGGGGGCGTCCCGACGGTGTGACCGGGTCGAGAGGGAGGGCGTCGGTAGGGTGGGTCATCATGCGACGGCGATACCGGCTGGGTCTGCGGGCCCGATCGACGGCCGCGTGGGCGCTCGGCGCACTCGTCTTGTCGGTCGGCCTCTCGCTCGTCGCGTACCAGCTCACCCGGGCCGAGCTGGTCGAGGACCGCCAGGACCGTGCCACCGGCCAGGCCTACGGAAACGCCCGGCTGCTGCGTTCGGGGCTGCGAACCGACGCGCAGCAAGACGTCAGTGCCCTCCTGGCCGCGCTGAGCGGCAACGCCGGCGCGCAGACCCTCGCCTGGATCGACGGCGAGTGGTACTCGGGGACCGTCGGCATCAGCCCCGACAGACTGCCGACGTCGCTCACCGTGGCCGTGGCCGACGGCGTGGCCGGGAGCCAGATCTCGTGGGTCGAGGGCCGGCCCTACGTGGTCGTCGGCGTACCCATCGCCGAGCAGGGCGCCCGCTACTTCGAGCTCGTGCCCGCCGAGGACATCGAGAGCAGCCTGGCCGGGCTGGCCCGGGGTCTGGCCGCGGCGGCGGTCGTGGCCACGGTGATCGGTGCTCTCGCCGGCTGGTACGTGAGCCGGCGGGTGCTCACCCCGGTGCGGCGGCTGTCGGAGGCCGCCACCGAGATCGCCGACGGCGACCTCGAGGCGCGCCTCGACGCCCTGGGCGATCAGGACCTGGAGGAGCTCCAGCACTCGTTCAACCGGATGGCCGACGCTGTCCAGCAGCGCATCGAACGGGAGCGGCGCTTCGCCTCCGATGTCAGCCACGAGCTGCGGTCGCCCCTGGCCGCCATGATCTCCAGTCTGGAGGTGGCCCGGCGCCGGGTCGACGATCCCAAGGCGGTGGCCGAGACGCTCGATCAGCTGAGCGAGCGGGCCGAGGCGTTCAGCGGGCTGGTCGTCGACCTCCTCGAGATCTCCCGTCTCGACGCCGGCATGGCCGACTTCCACCCCGAGGCCATCGAGCCGCGGGCGATGGTCGGTGCCGTGCTGGCCTCCGCGGGTGACGACGAGGTGCCGGTGCTCGTCGTCGGGGACGCGCCCTCGGTCGTCTGGGCCGACAAGCGGCGAGTCGGCCAGATGCTGCTCAACCTGGTCCAGAACGCCGACCGCTACGCCGGCGGGGTCACGGGTGTGGAGATCGCCGGCGACCTGGAGACGCTGCGCATCGCCGTGTTGGACGACGGTCCGGGGGTGGCCCCGCACGAGCGCCGCCACATCTTCGGACGCTTCGCCCGTGGTGAATCGGGCCGAGCCGCCACCGCCGAGGGGACCGGGCTGGGGCTGGCCCTGGTGGCCGAGCACGCCCGCCTGCACGGTGGCCGGGTCGACGTGGAGAGCAACGGCTCAGGCGGCGCTCGCTTCGTCGTGGAGATCCCCGTGGGAGAGGAGCCCCCGTGAGGCGAATCGCGGCCGCAGCAGTGAGCCTCGTCCTCGTGGCCGTCCTCGGCGCCTGCGGTGTGCCCGCCAGTGGCGGCGCGGACCGGGCCAAGCCCGACGACGTCCCGTTCGACCTTCTCGACCCGAACAGCGCGCCGCCCGACGGCGTCGTGTCCCTCTCCGGCGTGCGTGTCGAGATCTTCCTCTACGACCCGGCCTCGGGCCTGCTGGCCCCCGTCTCGCGACGGGTCGACGACGGCACCATCACCTCGGTGCTGGGCGAGCTGGAGCGCAGCCCGAGCGAGCTGGGGGCGGGGGAGGAGCTGCGCAACGCGCTGGGCGAGACCGACGTGATCGCCTCGGTCACCGTCGAACGGGGGCTGGCGACGGTCGACCTCAGCGCCAGCTTCAGCGAGATCAGTGCGGTCGACCAGCTGCCGGCCATCGCCCAGATCGTCTACACGGCGACCGGTCGGCCGGGCATCGGTCAGGTGACGTTCACCCTGGAAGGCGAGCCCGTCGACGTGCCCACCGGCAACGGACGGATCAGCCGAGGCACGCTCACGCGGGGCGACTACGCCGAGTTCAACCCGCCGACGTGACCGGGGCGTCGGCCTTCGAGCGACGGGCCGCCTTCTGGGCCTTCTTGAACTGCCGGACCTGGGCCAGCGTCTCGGCCGACGCGACGTCGGCCACCGAGCGCGGGGTGGGATCGGAGAACGGCGCGGCCGCCGCCTCCCACCCGGTCGGCTTCTTGCCGAGCCGCTTGGCCAGGATGGCCATGAAGATCTTGGCCTTCTCCTCGCCGTAACCGGGCAGCTCCCTCAGGCGGCGGTAGAGCTCGTCGCCGGACCGCACGCCCCTCCAGACCTTGGCCGCGTCGCCGTCGTAGTGGTCGACGAGGAACTGGCACAGCTCCCACGTGCGGCGGGCCATGACCGCCGGATAGCGGTGCATGGCCGGCTTGGCGCAGAAGATCTCGACGACGGCGTCCTGGCCCATCGCCGCGATCTCGCCGGCGTCGAGGGGTCCGTCCAGACGCTGGCTGAGGGTGTAGGGACCCTTGAAGGCCCACTCCATGGGCACCTGCTGATCGAGCAGCATGCCGATCAGAAGGGCCAGCGGGTCGGTGACGAGCAACTGGTCGGCCTCGGGGATGCCGGTGATGGGGATCGACGCTTTGGCCATGGATCGATCGTACCGGTGGCTCCTCGTCGCGCCGGCCGGCATCCGCCTACCGGTCGTCGAGAGAGCCCTGGTGCTCGGCGCCGGTGTCGAAGAACGTGTCGAGGTAGTCCTCGGGGTCGAGGTCGGAGTCGCGCATCAACGAGAAGATCTCGTCGCCGTGGCCGATGGTGTGGCCGGCGAAGAGGTTGAACGACTGGGCGAAGCCGGTGTACTCGGCGTGGTCCAGCTCGCCGACGTAGACGGCGACCTCGGCCTCGGCCATCTCCAGCGCCTCGTCGGGCGACGGCGCCCGCCACAGGGTGATGCGCTCCTCGTAGGTGCTCGTCGGCCCCCCGTCGTCGAAGCGGATGACGCAGCGCACCGAGTACCACGGCTCGACCGGGGGGTTCTCGGGATCGAAGTCGTCCTGCTCGCCCGCCTCGTCGCTCTCCACTAGCGGGTGAGGGGGTCGGCGGCGTCGGCGTCGATCTCGTGGACCTTGATGGCGTCGGAGACGGTGGTGGCGTCGACGACACCTTCGGCGGCCAGAGCCGAGAGCACGGCGACCTCGACGTGGGCGGCGTCGGTCTCGAAGAATCGGCGCAGCGCCTCTCGGGTGTCGGAGCGTCCGAAGCCGTCGGTGCCGAGGGGGACGAACCGCTTGGGGACGAACCGGGCGATCTGGTCCGGGACCGACTTCATGAAGTCGGTGACGGCGATGATCGGTCCGGGGGCGGCCCCCAGCTGCTCGGCCACCTGCGAGCTACGTGGATCCTCGAGGGGGTGGAGGCGGTTCCAGCGCTCGACCTCGAGGGCGTCTTCGCGCAGAGCCTTGTAGGAGGTGGCGCTCCAGAGCTCGGCCCCGATGCCCCGGTCGGCGAGAGCGGCCTGAGCCTCGCGGGCCGCCTTCTGGGCGGTGCCGGAGAAGACGATCGTGGCCTGGGCCTCGGTGCCGTCGGGCACCGGCGCCCACCGGTACAGACCGCTGACGATCTCCTCGGTGGAGAGGCCCTCGGGCCGGACCGGCATCTCGTAGTTCTCGTTGTAGGCCGTCAGGTAGTAGAAGACGCTGTCGCCGGAGCCGCCTTCCCCTCCGTACATGCGATGGAGGCCGTGCTCGACGATGGCGGCCAGCTCGTAGGCGAAGGCCGGGTCGTAGGCCTGGCAGGTGGGCACGGTGGAGGCCAGCACCAGGCTGTGGCCGTCCTGGTGCTGGAGACCTTCGCCGAGCAGCGTGGTGCGCCCCGCGGTGGCCGCGATCAGGAAGCCCTTGGCCTGGGCGTCGGCGGCGGCCCAGATGAGGTCGCCCACCCGCTGGAACCCGAACATCGAATAGAAGATGAAGAACGGGACCATGGGTACGCCGCGGGTGGCGTAGCTCGTGCCGGCGGCGGTGAAGCTGGCCATGGAGCCGGCCTCGGTGATGCCCTCCTCGAGGATCTGGCCGTCCTGGCTCTCGACGTAGGAGAGCAACAGGGAGGCGTCGACCGGCTCGTACAGCTGGCCCTGCGAGGCGTAGATCTTGAGCTCGCGGAAGAGCGGGTCCATGCCGAAGGTGCGGGCTTCGTCGGGGATGATGGGCACCACGCGGCGCCCGAAGTCCTCGACTCGGCACAGGCCCCGCAGCATGCGGGTGAAGGCCATGGTGGTCGACACGGCCTGGGTGCCCGACCCCTCGGCGAACTCGGCGAAGACCGAGGGTTCGGGAAGGGTGAGCGCCCGCCGCACCTCGAGTGACCGCTTGGGGAGGGGCCCGTCGAGGGCCCGCCGCCGGTCCATCAGGTAGCGGTACTCGGGGCTGTCCTCGGCCGGGCGGTAGTAGGGCGGCTCGTCTCCCTCGAAGGCGGAGTCGGGGATCTCGTCGTCGAGGTGGAGGCGGTGGCGCAGGTCCTTGAGCTGCTCGATGTTGAGCTTCTTGATCTGGTGGGTGGCGTTGCGACCTTCGACCGCCGAGCCGAGGGCCCAGCCCTTCACCGTCTTGGCCAGGATGACGGTGGGCGCGCCTTTGGCCTCGGTGGCGGCCTTGTAGGCGGCGTACAGCTTCTTGTAGTCGTGACCGCCACGAGGCAGGCGGCGCAGGTCGTCATCGCTCAGGTGGTCGACCAGCTTGCGCAGACGCGGGTCTGGGCCAAAGAAGTGCTCGCGGATGTAGGCCCCGCTCTCGACGGCGTAGCGCTGCCACTCGCCGTCGAGGGTCTCGTTCATCTTGGCCAGCAGCACGCCGTCGACGTCACGGGCGAGCAGGTCGTCCCAGCCGCCCCCCCAGATCACCTTGATGACGTTCCAGCCGGCGCCTCGGAAGACGCCCTCCAGCTCCTGGATGATCTTGCCGTTGCCTCGCACCGGGCCATCCAGGCGCTGCAGGTTGCAGTTGACGACCCAGACCAGGTTGTCGAGCTGCTCGCGGCCCGCCAGGGAGATGGAGCCGAGCGACTCGGGTTCGTCGGTCTCACCGTCGCCGAGGAAGCACCACACCCGACTCTTGGAGGTGTCGTCGATCTGGCGGTTCTCCAGGTACTTGCAGAAGCGGGCCTGGTAGATGGAGTTGAGGGGCCCCAGGCCCATCGAGACGGTGGGGAACTCCCAGAAGTCGGGCATCAGCCACGGGTGCGGGTAGCTCGAGAGGCCGCCGCCCCCGATCTCGCGGCGGAAGTTGTCGAGGTGGGATTCGTCGAGGCGACGCTCCAGGTAGGCGCGGGCGTAGATCCCGGGGGCGGCGTGGCCCTGGAAGTAGACGTGGTCGCCGGCCAGGCCGTCCTCCTTGCCCCGGAAGAAGTGGTTGTAGCCGACCTCGTAGAGCATGGCCGAGGAGGCGTAGGAGCTGAGGTGGCCACCGATGCCCTCGGCGTGCTTGTTGGCGTTGACGACCATCACCGCGGCGTTCCAGCGCAGGATCCGCCGCAGCCGCTTCTCGCTCGGCTCGTCGCCCGGGAACCAGGCCTGCTCCTCGCGGGAGATGGTGTTCACGTAGGGCGTGGACACCGCGGCGGGGTGCCCGATCTGCAGCTCACGGGCGTGCTCGGTCAGGCGCGACACCAGGTAGCGCGCCCGCTGTTTGCCGCGGGCGTCCACCACCGCGTCGAGCGAGTCGAGCCATTCCGCCGTCTCACCCGGATCGGCGTCGGGGAGGTGACTGGCGAACTGGTCGAGCTTCATGCGCGGAAGCCTCTCTGATCGAAGAGCGAGCCCTCCCATGATGCCCGCTCACCTGCGGTTACCGGTGGGTACCGGGATGAATGCTCGGTGACGCAGGGTGGTCCCCGCCGGGTGAGGGGTGTGAGACGCTGAGTCGGTGACGACCGTCGTGTACACGGATGGGGCGTGTCGGGGGAATCCTGGACCGGGCGGCTGGGCGTGGGCCGTGCCCGAGGGCCCCTTCGCCGCGGGACCCGCCGCCCACACGACCAACCAGCGGATGGAGATCAGCGCGGCGTTCGAGGCGGTGCGCTCGCTGCCCGGCCCGCTGGAGGTGGTCAGCGACTCGACCTATGTCGTCAACTGCTTCCGCGACCGGTGGCACGAGGGTTGGCGGCGGCGGGGATGGCTCAACTCGCAGAAGAAGCCGGTGGCCAACCGCGACTTGTGGGAGCCCTTCGTCGAGCTCGTGCTGGAGCGGGGCGACGTCACCTTCCGCTGGGTGAAGGGCCATTCGTCGGATCCGATGAACGACCTCGTCGACCGCCTCTGCGTCGAGGCGGCGGCCACGCAGCGGCCACGGTCGGGTGACGACCCGCCCACGGAGCTGGGTCCGGCGGACGGCTTCGGGACCGAGGCGGGAGCCCATGGCGTCAGCCCCGCGCCGGGTCGACCCTACGACGGGTGGGCGGTGCTGGTGGGCGGCCAACGTCCACCCGGATTCGAGGTCGACGAGGATCCCGCGAGCGCCGGTGACGTCGTCGACACCCTCATCGGAGCCCTGGCCGGTCTGGCCGAGGATCATCCCGACGCCATCGTCGTCACCGGGCTGCGGCGCGGGACCGAGCAGCTCGGTGCCGAGGCGGCCGTCGGCGCCGGGTTGGCCTACGTGGCCGTGCTCCCGTGGCCCGATCCGGCGGCGTCGTGGCCCGATGACCATCGCCAGCGGTTCGAGGAGCTGGTGGACGAGGCCGACTCCACCGTGGTGCTGGACCACGCCGCGCCCGACTCCCGCCAGGGACAGGTCGCCTCCATGGCCCGGCGGGAGGACTGGCTGGCCCGCCACGTCGACGCCGCAGTGATCGTCTGGGACGGCGTGGACGAGGTCGTCGGTCGCCAGTACCGATCGCTGGTCGACCACCTCGGCCACGACGCCGTGGACGTGGTCGGGGTGGCGCCGGCCGAGTCGACGACGCGACGGGCCCGGGCCGCGGGCGGGCCCGGGGGCGGTTGACGGGCGATGCGCGTCGGCACCGACACCGGCGGGACCTTCACCGACGTGGTCACCGACGACGGCCGCATCACCAAGGTGCCGTCCACCCGGGAGGATCCGGGCGAAGCGGTGCGCACCGGGATGGCCGAGCTCGGGGCCGACTCGCCCGCTGAGCTGGCCCACGGCACCACCGTGGCCACCAACGCGCTCCTGGAGCGGCGGGGGGCCAGGGTGGCGCTGCTCACCACGGCGGGGTTCGCCGACGTGATCGAGATCGCCCGCCAGGACCGGCCGTCGCTCTACGACCCGACCGTGGTGCGGCCCGAGCCGCTCGTCCCGAGAGAGCTGCGCCTCGAGGTCGAAGGCCGCCTGGCCGCCGACGGTTCGGAGCTCCAGGAGCTGGGGCCGGTGCCGCCGGTGCCCGAGGACGTCCAGGCCGTGGCCGTGTGCCTGCTGCACAGCGATCTCCAGCCCGCCCACGAGATGCTGGCCGCCATCGAGCTCGAGTCCCGTGGCGTCGACGTGTCCATCTCCTGCGAGGTGTCGCCCGAGTTCCGGGAGTACGAGCGCACGGTCACCACGGTCGTCAACGCCTACCTGCGTCCGATCTGCCGGCAGTACCTCCATCGCCTGGGGGCGGCGGCCGACAGGGTTGACGTGATGACCTCGGCCGGCGGCCTCGTCCCCGCGGCCGAGGCGGCCATGCGTCCTGCTGCGCTGCTCCTCTCGGGGCCGGCGGGCGGAGTGCTGGCCGGGGCGGCGGCGGCGGTGGCCAACGGCTATCCCAACGCCGTCACCTTCGACATGGGCGGCACCTCGACCGACGTGTGCCTGGTGCTCGACGGGCAGCCCGCCCCTGCGACCGAGCGGGAGGTCGCGGGCCTGCCCGTGCGCCTTCCGTCTCTCGACGTGCTCACCATCGGCGCCGGGGGCGGGTCCATCGCCCACCTCGACGACGGCGGTGCCCTGGTCGTCGGGCCCCGCAGCGCCGGCGCGGTGCCCGGACCGGCCTGCTACGGCCGGGGCGGGGTCGAGCCCACCGTCACCGACGCCGACCTGGCCGCCGGCCGCATCCCGGCCGACGCCGCGTTCCCCGGGCTGGGCGCCCTCGACCTGGAGGCCGCACGAGCGGCGCTGCGCGGGGCCGGCGTGAGCGCCGAGGGCGTCATCCGGGTGGTCGATGCCGCCATGGAGGAGGCCCTGCGGATCGTGTCGGTGGAACGCGGCGTCGACCCCAGGGGGCTGGCGCTGGTCGCCTTCGGCGGGGCCGGTCCGCTGCACGCGTGCGCCCTGGCCGACGCGCTGGAGATGGACGCGGTCATCGTCCCCGCCCGCGCCGGGGTGCTGTCCGCCGTGGGCATCCTCGGCGCCCCGTTGCAGGTCGATCTGGTGCGTTCGGTGCCCGACCCGCTCGACCACGCTGCCGCGCGCGCCATGTCGGACGATCTCTGGCACGAGGCCCGCCAGCGCGTGTTCGCCCAGGTCGGCTGGGAGGAGCACACGACCTCCGGGAGCGAAGGTGGCGTGGTGGATCCGGTCGAGCGGGACCTGGGCCCGATCGTGCACCTCGATGCCACGTTCGACTGCCGCTATGCGGGCCAGAGCCACGAGCTCAGCGTTCGCCACCCCCGGCGGTTCCATCGGGAGCACCGGCTGCGCAACGGCTACGAGCGCCCCGACCATCCGGTCGAGGTGGTGGCTGTCCGGGCCCGGGCCTGGATCGACTCGCCGGTGCTGACGGCCGACCTGCCCATCCCCGAGCGGCGGGGTGCGCTCGGGCCCGCGGTGATCGCCGAACCCGACTGCACCATCTGGGTGCCCGACGGCTGGAGCGCCGAGCCCGGCGCCGCCGGTGCCCTCGTCCTACGCCGGTGGAACCGATGACAGCCCCTCCTCCCACACCCGCTCTTCCCTCCGCTCTCCGACCCGCTCTCCCACCCGCCCTCCCGCCCGAAACGATGCGCATCTCGCGTGCTGGAGCACGCGAGATGCGCATCGTTTCGGGGTCGTCGGGGTGGTCGGGATGGTGGGGGTCGGGATGGTGGGGGTCGGGGTCGGGGTCGGGGTCGGGGTCGGGGTCGGGGTGGCGGGGGTGGTCGGGGTGAGCCTCGATGCCGCCGGCCTGCAGGTGCTGATCGCCCGGCTCACGGGCATTGCCACCGAGATGGGGGCGGTGCTGGCCCGCAGTGCCTTCAGCCCCAACATCAAGGAGCGCCACGACCACTCGGCCGCCCTGTTCACCGCCGCCGGCGAGCTGCTGGTGCAGGCCGAGCACATCCCGGTGCACCTCGGTTCCATGCCGGCGTCGGTGGTGGCGGCCATCGAGCGCTTCGGTCCCGGCACACCGGGCTGGTCGCGGCTCGGATCCGACGGCCAGATCATCCTCAACGACCCCTTCGCCGGCGGGACGCACCTCAACGACATCACCGTGGTGGCTCCGTGCATCGTCGACGGCCGCCTCGTCGGGTGGGCAGCCAACCGGGCCCACCACGCCGACGTGGGCGGGGCCGCCCCGGGGTCGATGCCCGCCGACGCGGTGGAGATCTACGCCGAAGGCCTCCGGCTTCCTCCGGTCCTGCTCACCGACGAGGTGCGGGCCGTGCTGACGGCCAACTCCCGAACCCCTGACGAACGGGCGGGCGACCTCGACGCCCAGCTCGGAGCCAACCGGCGCGGCGTTGAGCGCCTGGCCGGTCTGGCCGACGCACCGCTGGCCGAGGTGCTGGCCCACGGCGAGGCGCGCATGCGGGCGGCGCTGAGCGACTTCCCCGACGGGCGGTGGGAGTTCGCCGACGTGGTCGACTCCTTCGGTCCCCGGCCCGAGCAGCAGGTCGAGACCCACGTGCGGGTGGCCGTCGTCGTCGAGGGCGACCGCATCTCGTTCGACCTGACGGAGTGCGACGACCAGCGGCCGGGGAACGTGAACGCGGTGCGGGCGGTCACCGTGAGCGCGGCCATCTACGCCCTGCGCTGCGCCCTCGATCCGACGATCCCCAGCAACGGTGGAGCGCTGCGGCCCGTGGAGGTGCGCACCCGACCCGGCACGATCGTGGACGCCCTCGCGCCCGCTGCGGTCGGCGCCGGCAACGTGGAGGTCAGCCAGCGGGTCGCCGACCTCTGCCTCGGCGCACTGGCCCTGGCCCTGCCCGGTCAGGTCGGCGCCGCGTCGCAGGGCACGATGAACAACCTGCTCATGGGGGGCACCGACGCCGCCGGCCGGCCGTGGGTCTACTACGAGACGGTGGGCGGCGGTCAGGGAGGGCGCATCGGAGGTCCGGGCATGAGCGGCGTGCACACCGCCATGACCAACACGAGGAACACGCCGGTCGAGGCCCTGGAACGCGCCTTCCCGCTGCGGGTCCTCCGCCAGCGGCTTCGCCAGGGGAGTGGTGGCACCGGTACCGGGCCCGGGGGTGAGGGCATCGAGCGCGACATCGAGGTCCTCGTCGACACGACGTTGTCGCTCATCACCGAGCGACGCCGCTCTCAGCCGTGGGGGATGGCCGGCGGCGGGCCGGGAGCGGTGGGGGAGAACTGGTTGCTCCCGGGAGGCGACGAGAGCCGCGCCGAGCGTCTCCCCGACAAGTGCACCATCTCGTTGGCGAGCGGAGACGTCGTGCGCATGCTGACGCCGGGCGGAGGCGGCTGGGGAGCGGTCAGCTGAGCTGTCACCAGCGATGGGAGGCTCTCCGAGGAGGCTGGTGGTCAGACGGATCCCAGCTGACCAGATGACGCCGGCACGTTCAGATGACGTAGCGGAGGATCGCCGCGGCCGGACCGCCATCGGGGATGTCGTCGGCCCGCACCGCCAGCACGCGACCGCCGGCCAGCAGCACTCGGCGCACGATCTCGTCGAGGACTCCGTAGCTGTCGGCTCCCTCGTCCTCGGCGAACGTCACGGCCCCGGCCTCGTCGATCGCGCCGGGCACCGTCCGGTCGATGTCGACCAGCACCGTGTCGACCGCACCGAGGGTGGCGAGTCGGGCGATGTCGGACAGGTCGACCGCACTGCGGCCCTGGGAACGGCGTTCGTCGAACCGCTGCGCCAGCTCGGCGAGCTCGTCGGCGTAGACCTCGTCGAGGATGCCGCGTGCTGCCTCGGCCAGGTCGGCGTCGGACGTCGTGTCCGGGCTGCCGTGCTCACGTTCGGCCACCACGTGCGGGTAGGTGCTGGCCGAGCGGAACAGCGCCGCCATCGGCTGCGAGGCGGAGATGATCAGGGGAAGGTCCGAGCCGGTGAGCACTTCCCGCAGCGCGGCGTCGACCTTGCGGGCATAGGCCGCCTCTCGTGCCCGGTGGATCTTGTTGCCTGACGACTCCCAGGCGTCCTTGGGCATGCTCGGTACGTGCACTTCCCGAGGTGAGCCGGACGGGCCGATCTCGAGCAACCGGACCGAGCCCTGCGAGATGGCCAGGACCCACGCGGCCTGGGGAAGCTCACCGACCGCAGCAGGGGAGTGATGTGGAAGCGGTCCGACACATGGACCGAGGCGATGAGGTGGTTCGGCAGGCGGTGCGTTTCGAACCGGTTGGCGCTGGCGAAGATAGCGAGGCTGTCGGCCTGGTCCACCCAGAACTCGTCGTCATCGACGAGGTACATCAGGTGCTCTTCGATGTCGGCGACGTCCTGGTCGTCGGCCCCCGCGTCGCGCAGCCGCTCGATGGCCTGGTTCGTCATGTCGCGCAGCACGAGACGGTCCCTCGCCGTCTCCTGGGTGACCCGGTGGGTCGGCAGGTAGATCGACACTCGGTGCGCCGATGTGGCGTCGAGCAGGCGCTCGATCTCCGAGCGGGTGGGGATGTCGGTGTGCAGGGCCATGGGCCATCCGTTCGGTCGGGTGGAGAGAGTGTTACCACGACTGGATCGTCCGCCTTCGGGTCAGCGCTTGTCGCCCTGGGCCAAGATGAGTGCCGATGGACTGCCGCCTCGACGCCGCTGCGTTCGACATCGCATCGTCGGCGGGCTGGTACTCAGCCATCGCCGGTCTGCTCGCCGGCTTCGCGCTGCTCGCCATCCTGCTCCCGCTCGACCACGAAGCCAACGCATCCGACGACCCGCACGTCGCCGACTCAGTGGTGATCTTCACCTGCGCGTTCTTCACCCTGCTGATCCTCGGCTTCACCTACGGCGTCCTGGCCGGCCGGACGGCCGACGGGCCGGCCGTCGGGGTGGCGGCCCACGAGCAGCTGCTCAACGGTGCCGTGTTCGGCCTCGCCACTCTGCTGATGCTGTTCGGTCTGCGGGCCGTGCTCAGCAGTTACGGAACCAACGCCATCGTGTTCGAGTCGGCCGGGACTGTGATCCTCCTGGCCACGGCGGTGCTCGGTCCCATCGTCTCGCTGGCTCTGCAGTTCTCGAACGCGCTCGATCTCGAGCACTACCGGGCGTCCTTGGAAGCCGATCCTGGCTGCGCCACCGGAGGACTGCCGTCGGGAGTGTGGATCAACCTGGCCATCACCGCCGTCGCGGCCATCGCCATTCTCTGCGTGGCGCTCGTCCGCCAGCGGCTCCCTCGCAGCCTCACCGCCGTCACCGGCGTCGCCAAGACCACCCTGGTGCTGGCGGTGGTGGTGACCGTGTGGACCTCGGTGGTCGTCCCCATGCTGCCCATCGACTTCGTCACCAGTGCCATGTTCGAACACGTCACGCTGGGGGCCACCGCCGTCGCCACGGTGATCGTCGCCGTTGCCGCGTGGGCGGCGCGCTGACCGGCTTCGCCGTGGGCTTCGAACGACGTTCGACGCGGACCGGTGCAGCGTGACCAACCGATGACCGGCCCGCCCGGGACGGGAGCTCTCAGTCGGTGCGGTGGGGCAGCTTCCAGTTGGGCCGGACGAAGTGGCACGTGTAGCCGTTGGGGATGCGCTCGAGGTAGTCCTGGTGTTCGGGCTCGGCCTCCCAGAACGGTCCGGCCGCGACCACCTCGGTGACGACCGGACCCGGCCAGATGCCTGACGCGTCGACGTCGGCGATCGTGTCCTCGGCCACCGCCTTCTGGTCGTCGTCGAGGTAGAAGATCGCTGACCGGTAGCTGAGGCCGACGTCGTTGCCCTGGCGGTTCTTGGTGGACGGATCGTGGATCTGGAAGAAGAACTCGAGCAGATCCCGGTACGACGTCTTCTGCGGATCGAACTCGATCTCGATGGCCTCGGCGTGGGTTCCGTGGTTGCGGTACGTGGCGTTGGCCACGTCACCGCCCGTGTAACCGACCCGGGTGGCCACGACGCCGTCCATCTTGCGGATCAGGTCCTGCATGCCCCAGAAACATCCTCCGGCGAGGATGGCCCGTTCGGTGGTGTCGCTCACGGCTCGTCTCCCTTGCGACTCGTCTGGTCAACTCGCTCCGACGCTACCGCTGCGAGCCCCGATCCCGACGGTGGACGTCGGCGGGTGGACGTCGGGCGTGACGCCGTAGGGCGGCAGTGGATTCCCGTGTCCGCCACGTGCGCTCATAGTCTCTCGCCATGGAAATCAACGGAACCTCCTCGATCGTCACCGGTGGCGCGTCGGGCATCGGTGAGGCGTCGGCCCGCCTGCTCGCGGCGCGCGGCGCCAAGGTCGTCATCGCCGACCTCAACGACGAGAAGGGCAACGCCCTGGCCACTGAGCTGGGTGGTGCGTTCTGCCACGTCGACGTCACCCAGGTCGACGAGGTCGTGGCCGCCATCGAGACGGCCAAGGAGATGGGCCCGCTGCGGTCGCTCGTGAACTCGGCTGGGATCGGGGCCGCCAGCCGCACCATCGGCAAGGACGGTTCCTACGACTCGGCCTTCAACCTCGACTACTGGCGCAAGGTCATCGACATCAACCTGACGGGCTCGTTCAACGTGATCCGGCTGGCGGCCACGGCCATGGGCCAGACCGAGCCGTTGGAGGACAACGAACGGGGGGCCATCGTGAACATGGCCTCGGTGGCGGCGTTCGACGGTCAGATCGGCCAGGCCGCTTACTCCGCGTCCAAGGGCGGCATCGTGGGCATGACGCTTCCCGTGGCCCGCGATCTCGCGGTCGTCGGCGTGCGGGTCAACACCATCGCCCCCGGGCTCATCGACACCCCGATCTACGGCGAAGGCGAGGGGTCGGAGGCGTTCAAGGCCAACCTGTCCAAGGACGTCCTCTTCCCCAAGCGGCTCGGCTACCCGGCCGAGCTGGCCAGCATGGTCATCGAGCTCGTCACCAACTCGTACATGAACGCCCAGACGATCCGTGTCGACGGCGGCGCCCGCCTCGGCCCGAAGTGAGCCTGGAGCTCCACCGGTCCTGATACGGGCCCCGCGAAGCCACGGCCCGGCCGTCGTCGGGCCGTGACGACGAAATCCCCTCGCGGTCGACGGTTTCGGCCGCCTACGGTCCCGGCGATGCGGGTCGAGTTCTTCGTGGCCGACGAGGCCAAGCGGATCAGCAGTTGGACCGCCGATCGCGGCAAGCGACGGATCGTGCCGGGGGCCTCGATGGGCTACGGACGCGGCATCCCCCACGATCTGGTCCAGTACGTGATCGAAGCCTCCACCGGCTACCGCCACGGCTTCTGGGGCCTGGTGGAGAAGGGCGCCACCTTCGCCAGCACCGGTCGGAAGCGGACCCGGCCCGGGCGCGCCGTCATCGCCGCGCACCGAGGCGAGCTGATCGAGTCCGAGCGGCTGGCCGGGCACCACACGGCGGCATGGCGGGCCGGCGAGCAGACGCCGGTCACTGCGGCCCTCGACCGGGCCACGGAGCAGTGGCGCGACCTCGGACCCGCAGATCGCCTGGTGTTCGAGTGGCCGTCGCCGACCGGGACCGTCGAGTTGGTGGCGCCCTCCGGCCGCTGCTGACGATCTCGGGTCGGCGGGCTACTGCTCGTCGGCCACGCCGAGGAGACGCCCCCGGGTGAGCGAGCGGAAACCGGTGGCGAGCAGAGCCAGCGCGATCACCCAGGCCACCGCTCCGATGATGAGGGCGATCACCGGGGCGCCCGAACCGATCAGGGCGCCGGTCGACTGGCTGTAGGCGATGATGATCAGCGGGAACGTGACCAGCCCGGCCGCCTGCTGGGCGGCGGCGGTGGACTTCACCCGGGCCGACAGTCGCAGCACGAGCGACAGGGCGATGGCCATGAACGGCGGCAGCACCCACAGGATCAGCAGCCACCACGAGGCGGTGGGGAAGAACCAGCCGCCGACCTTGCGGCCCACCAGCAGGTTCACCATCAGCGAGTAGAGGCCGAACCCCACGACGGTGGTGACGTAGCCGGGTACGAGGCTGGCGATGAGCTTGCCCAGGTAGATCTCGCGTACGTCGGCGGGCGAGTGGGCCAGGAACTCGCCGGTGCCCCGCTCCCGCTCGCCCACGATGCTCGACGCGCCCACCGCGGTGGAGATGGTGAGGGGCACGACCACGGCGATGGGGGCGAACAGGTAGACGGCCAACACATAGCTGACCTGAGTCGACGGATCGACGCCCTGGGGGACGGCGTTGCGGGCCGATGCGGGCAGGAGCTTCAACGCATCGGACACCTGCTGGACGGCGTCGACGTTGCCGATGCTGGTGATGACCGACAGCAGGAAGGTGGGAACGATCAAGAAGAAGAAGGCTCCGAGGATCACCATGGGCACCCAGAAGTCCTTCGACTCCCGCAGTTGGCGCAGCTCGGTGCGGGTGACGGTGAAGAGCCGACTCCAGTTGATCGGCCTCTTCCCGGGCCGGCCGATGGCGGTGGTCATCGGGCGACCTCTTCCGGATCGAGGGCATCGAGCGACGTGGGTGGGCGCACGGGGGCGAGGCCCTCGCGTGTCGTGGCCTGGGTGCGCTCGCGATGGTCGCGACGGACGGCGAAGTAGAGGTCCTCGAGGGTGGGCTCGTGGGGTTCGACCCGGGTGAGGCGGACGCCTTCGCCGGCCAGGCGGGCGATGAGGTCGGGGATGCGGGCCGGGTCGTCGAGTTGGACCTGGAGGACGCCGGGACGGTCCGCGCCGGCGGGACCGGAGGCGAGCACCCCGTCCCACGTCGCCACCCGATCCAGGTCCGCCGGGTTCAGGGCCCCGAGGTGGACCAGGTTGGGTGGCCAGTAGCGCCGCGTGAGCTCCTGCTGGGTGCCGCACAGGAGGTCGGTGCCACCGTCGAGCACGACGATGCGGTCGGCCAGGCCTTCCGCCTCCACCAGGAGGTGGGTGCACATCACGACGGTGCGGCCCTCGGAGGTCATCTCCCTTATGAGATCGAGCACGGCGTGGGCCGACTCGGGGTCGAGGCCCGACGTGGGCTCGTCGAAGAGAAGGAGGTCGGGATCGTGCAGGACCGAGCGGGCCAGGGCCAGCCGGGTCTTCATGCCCGTCGAGTAGCCACCCACCTTCTGGTCGAGGGCGTCGACGATGCCGAACCGGTCGGCGGCGGCGTGGATGGCGGCCTCGGCGTGGCGGCCGAGGCCGTAGAGCTCGGCGGCGTACTCGAGGTTGCCGCGACCCGAGAGTCGGTCGTAGAGCGCGGGCTTGGCCGAGACCACGCCGCAACGGCGGCGGACCTCCTCCCCGTCGACGGCGGGATCGAGCCCGAACACGCGGATGGAACCCTCGTTGGGGGTGAGGGCCCCCGTGATCATCCGGATGGCTGTGGTCTTGCCCGCCCCGTTCGGACCGAGGAGCACGGTGATGGCTCCCGTCGGGACCACGAGATCGAGGTGGGTGAGGGCCAGCACGGACCCGAACCAACGATCGACGCCGCGCACCTCCACGGTGAGGTCGACGTCGGAGGGGAGACCGACGGTGGCGTCGCTCTCGTCGAGGGGCGACGGGCCCGGAGCGAAGGCGGTGGGGGTGCTCGGCGAGCCGGAGGGCGGAGGGGTCACGTCGTTGTTCATCGGCACGACGACCTCCGAGGGCAAGTCCTGATCTGGATGAATGTACCGAGCGGCAGGATCACCCACCCGTCTCAGGGCCACCGCTAGCCTCGTACGAGTGTTCGTCCTCGGCATCGATCCCGGCCTCTCCCGGTGCGGGTACTGCATCCTCGAAGCGGCCCCCCCTCGACCGGCCGGCGGTCGCCCCCGGGCGCTGGCCCTCGGGGTCATCCGCACTCCGCCCGACGCCGAGGTCCACCTTCGCCTGGCCGAGCTCCAGCACGAGCTGCGGGACCTGATGGCCGAGTTCCGGCCCGCCGTGCTCGCCGTGGAGCGCGTGCTGTTCCAGGTGAACGTGAGCACCGCCATGTCCGTCGGCCAGGCCAGCGGGATCGCCATGGCCGAGGCGGTGGCCGCAGGCTGTGATGTGGTGCAGTACTCCCCGAACGAGGTGAAGTCCGCCGTCGCCGGCACCGGCGGCGCCGACAAGGCACAGGTGCAACAGATGGTCCAGACCCTGCTCGGCCTCGCCAAGCCGCCCCACCCGCCCGACGCGGCCGACGCCGCCGCGTTGGCGTTGTGCCACCTGGCCATGGCGCCCATGCGCGACGCCGCCCGGCGGGCGGAGGCCCGCACGTGATCGGGTCGTTGCGGGGCGAGATGCTCGACCGTTGGGCCAACGGCGAGATCCTGGTCGAGGTCGCCGGCGTCGGCTACCGCGTCACCGTCACACCGGCCACCTCCGTCGATCTGGGCGAGCCCGGTGGCGAGGTCTTCGTCCACATCCACCATCACCGTCGCGAGGACGCCGAGACGCTGTACGGGTTCGCCACCTCCGAGGAACGCCTGGTGTTCGAGGCGCTCATCGGCGCCCACGGCGTCGGGCCCTCGCTGGCTCTCGCCATCCTCGGGGTGCATCCGCCGGCTTCGCTTGTGCGGGTCCTGGCCGACGACGACCTCGCCGCGCTGTGCCTCGTCCCCGGCGTCGGGAAGAAGACGGCGGCCCGGCTGCTGGTGGAGCTCAAGTCCCGCCTGGACATCCCCGGTCTCGACACCGCCGCCCTCGCCGGCGCGACCAACGGCGGCGGCGTCGGGCTGGCGACCGGCAACGGTCGCGGCTCCTCGCCGGTGGCCGACGTGCGCGACGCGCTGGCCAACCTCGGGTACGGGCCCGACGAAGTGGCCGAGGCGGTGCGCGACCTGCCCGCCGAAGTCGATTCCTCCGAGATGCTGCGCCTGGCCCTGCAGCGGCTGGCGGCCTGATGCGCGACGAGCTGCTGTCCCCCGAGCCGTCGCCCCGCGACGAAGAGCCCGATCTCGACGACCTCGCCCCCAACGGTCGCGACGTCATCGGCGAGGAGGGCGGGCTCCGGCCCCGTCACCTGGAGGAGTTCGTCGGCCAGCGTGAGCTCAAGGAGCACCTCGGGATCATCCTCGAAGCGGCTCGCCGCCGAGCCCAGGCCGTCGACCACCTCCTGTTCGCCGGGCCGCCCGGACTGGGCAAGACCACGCTGGCCGGCATCGTGGCCGCCGAGCTCGACGTCGGCCTCCACGTCACATCCGGTCCCGCCCTCGACCGGGCCGGCGACCTGGCGGCCATCCTCACCCGCCTCGGTGAGGGCGACGTCCTCTTCATCGACGAGATCCACCGCCTCAGCCGCAACGTCGAGGAGGTGCTCTACCCGGCCATGGAGGACTTCCAGCTCGACATCGTGCTGGGCAAGGGACCGGCCGCCAGGTCGATCCGTCTCGATCTTCCGCGGTTCACGCTCGTCGGGGCCACCACCCGCACCGGGCTCATCACCGGTCCGCTGCGCGACCGCTTCGGGCTGGTGGCTCGCCTCGACTACTACGACGCCGACGAGTTGCAGTCGATCGTCGTGCGCGCCGCCGGCATCCTCGGCATCTCCATCGATCCTCGAGGGGCGGGTGAGATCGCCCGCCGGGCGCGCGGCACACCGCGTATCGCCAACCGGCTCCTGCGTCGGGTGCGGGACTTCGCCGAGGTGCGGGGCAACGGTGAGATCGACGAGCGCACGGCCCACGAGGGACTGGCCGTGTTCGGCGTCGATGACCGCGGCCTGGACAAGGTCGACAGGTCGGTCTTGAGCAACCTCTGCAAGATGTTCGGCGGCGGTCCCGTCGGTCTGGGCACCCTCGCCATCAGCGTGGGCGAGACCGAGGAGACGGTGGAGGACGTGTACGAGCCGTTCCTCATCCAGCAGGGTCTGCTCATGCGCACCCCGCGTGGCCGGGTGGCCACGCCGTCGGCGTGGGCCCACCTGGGCCTGATCGCCCCGCCCAGCGCCCCCCTCGCCGCCGACCCCGGCCCCTCCCTCTTCGACCGCTGACCCCCCTCCGAACTGGTAGGCACTGCGCATCACATGTGATGCAGAACGCCTACCAGTTCGGGTGGAGTGCGGGACGGTGGGGTCAGCTGTCGTACCCCTCTTGCTGAACTGCGGGGATGGCGACGAGCAGAAGTGGTGAGGCGGAGCTTCGGGCGCTGGCGGCGACGCAGTACGGCGTGGTCACCGGCGATCAACTGACGGAGCGAGGCTGGACGCGCGGCCGGATCGGGAATCTGGTGCGCTCGCAACGATGGCGGCCCGCCGGCTCGCCCGGCACGGGCCTGCTGGTGCTCGCCGGTGCCCCCGAGTCACCCCTGCAGCGAGCGTTCCTGGCCGTTGCCGAGGCGGGACCGGGTGCGGCGCTCTCGCACTGGTCGGCGGCGGCCCTCTGGAGCCTCACCGGGTTCCGGTTGGAGCCGGTCCATGTTCTGGTCGAGCGGGGCTCCAAGGATCCGAGGCGGGTGTCGTTGTCGACCCTGCACACCACCCGGATCCTTCCGTCCCACCATCTCGTGAGCCACCACGGGATCATGACGACCTCCCCGGTGCGGACCATCTTCGACCTCTCCGGAGTCGTGCCCCTCGGCAAGGTCGCTCGAACGCTCGATGACGCCTGGGGGAGCAGACTCGTTCGCGCTGACCGCCTGTTCGACACCCTGGAGGAGCTGCGTGGACGAGGACGCTCCCGCGTGGCCACCATGCGGATGTTGCTGGCTGAGCGAGGGAGCGGATACGTCGCGCCCGAGAGCGGGTTGGAGCGGCGATTCCGGCGGATCCTGCTGAACGACGGTCAGCAGCCCCTGGAGCACCAGGTGGATCTGGGTGGGGAGGTCTGGGTGGCGCGGGTCGACGCGGTCGACCGTGAGGCGCGGCTCATCGTCCAGATCGACGGCGATCGCTACCACACCGCTCTGCTCGATCGTCGACACGATGCTCAGCAGGACGAGGCCTTGAGCTCGCTGGGATGGACCATCCTGCGCCTGTCCGAGTTCGACGTCTGGCACCGTCCGGAGTGGGTTGCCCGGGTGGTCCGCGAAGCCCGAGCGAGAGGTCGCGCGGACGCGGCCCATGCCCATTCGTGAACTGGTAGGCGTTCCGCATCGCATGTGATGCACAACGCCTACCAGTTCGGGAGGGGTCGTACGCTGGGGGGCCGCCGTGGAGACCGACGCTTTCGACTACGACCTGCCCGCGGCGCGCATCGCCCAGCGGCCGCTCGCTGAGCGGGACGCGGCGCGCCTGCTGGTCGACGAAGGTCCTGGCCGGACGGCCTCGCACCGCATCGTGCGCGACCTGCCTGATCTGCTCGATCCGGGTGACCTCCTCGTGCTCAACACCACCAGGGTGCTCCCGGCGCGGCTCCGACTGCGCAAATCGACCGGGGGCGCCGTGGAGGTGTTGCTGCTGGAACGGCGAACCCCAGCAGACGCCGACGCCGCTTCGGCAGCCTCCTCGACCTGGGAGGCGCTCGTGCGTCCCGGCCGGCGGCTGCCACCAGGCACCGAGGTCCGCCCGGCTGAGGGCGACGATCTCGTCGTCACCATCGGCGATGACCTCGGCGAGGGTCGACGGGTGATCGAGCTGTACACCGACGGCGACGAGCTCGACGTGCTGGAACGTCGCGGCGTCCTCCCGCTGCCTCCCTACATCACGGCTGCCCTGGAGGAGCCCGAGCGCTACCAGACCGTCTTCTCCGATCGCCCCGAGTCGGCGGCCGCCCCGACGGCGGGGCTGCACCTGACCGACGACGTCCTCCGACGCTGCCTCGACACGGGCGTCGAGCGGGCCGACGTCGAGCTGGTCGTGGGGCTGGGCACCTTCCGACCGATCGTGGCTGACCGGGTCGAGGACCACGTCATGCACGCCGAGACCTACCGGGTGCCGCGGGCCACGCTCGAGGCCTGCCGGCGCACCCGAGCCGGCGGCGGTCGGGTGGTCGCAGTGGGTACCACCGCCGTCCGCGCCCTCGAGAGCGCGGCGGCGACAAGCCGACCGGAGGGCCGCACGGACCTGTTCATCCGTCGGGGTTTCGAGTTCCAGGTGGTCGATCGTCTGCTGACCAACTTCCACATGCCCCGGTCCTCGCTGCTGGTCATGATCGACGCTTTCGTGGGCCCGCGGTGGCGTCACCTCTACGACGAGGCCCTCACCGATGAGTACCGGTTCCTCTCCTTCGGCGACGCCATGTTGCTGTCCCGGTCGCCGCAGGACTGACCGACTGCTGGCCCCTCGACCCGACATCGGCTCCCGAGACGGACCTACGGTCGAGTCCCGTGGTGACACCTGACGACGAAGCTGCCGTCGATCCGACCCCGGACCAGCGCGATCGCCTCGACAACCTCCGCGTCTGGAACCTCGGGGTCGGCCTGGCTCATCTCGTCCAGGGCGTGGTCATCCTCGTCATCAGTGCCTCGTTCGCCATCCCGATCGTGGCCGCCGTGCAGACCGGACCGCCGGGCTCCCCGCTCACGGTGACGACGACGTTCTTCGACTTCAGCCTGCCCCTCGGCATCGCCGTGTTCCTGTTCCTCGCCGCCGCCGACCACCTGCTGGTCGCCGCGCCCGGCGTCCGGGGGTGGTACGAGGCCAACCTCCTGCGGGGGCTCAACGTGGCCCGCTGGGTCGAGTACTCGGTGAGCGCCTCCCTGATGATCGTGCTGATCGGTCTGCTCACCGGGATCACCAACTTGTACGCCGTCATCGCCCTCTTCGGGGTCAACGCCTCGATGATCCTGTTCGGGCTGGTGATGGAGCAGGTCAACCGCACTCGGGACCGCGTGAACTGGTGGCCGTTCGTGTTCGGGTGCATCGCCGGCGCGGTGCCCTGGATCGTGATCACCATCGCCCTCGTCACCTCGCAGACCAACAGCGAGGGCGAAGGAGTTCCGACCTTCGTCTACGTGATCTTCGTGACGCTGTTCCTGCTCTTCAACTGCTTCGCCCTCAACCAGTGGCTGCAGTATCGGGGCAAGGGACGCTTCGCCGACTATCTGTATGGCGAGAAGGTGTACGTGGTGCTCAGCCTGGTGGCCAAGAGCGCCCTCGCCTGGCAGATCTACGGCGGCACCCTCGCCACCTGATCCGGGACGCTCCCTCACCGACGGCCGCGTTGGTCCGGCCTAGATTGCCCGCCCGTGACATCCGACGACCCCGACCACGTCCTGCGCTTCTCGCCGTCGGCCACCGACGGCGCGGCGCGCACCGGTATGGTCACGACCGCCCGGGGAACGTTCCGCACACCGTGCTTCATGCCGGTGGGCACCCGGGCCGTGGTGCGCACGCTCTCCTCGGCCGACCTCGAGGACCTCGGCGCCGAGGTGATCCTGGGCAACACCTACCACCTGATGCTCAAGCCGGGAGCCGACCTCATCGCCGAGCTGGGCGGCCTCCACGGCTTCGCCGACTGGAAGGGCCACGTCCTGACCGATTCCGGCGGCTACCAGGTCTTCTCGCTGGAGCCGAAGGTCACCGACGAGGGCGCAACCTTCCGCAGCACCTACGACGGCGGTACCCACCACCTCACCCCCGAGGGCAGCGTGGCCATCCAGCAGGCGTTGGGGAGCGACATCCAGATGGTGTTGGACGTGTGCCCCCCGCTCCCGTCGGAGAGGTCGGTGATCCAGGCCGCCGTCGACCGCACGGCGTTGTGGGCGCGACGGGCCAAGGCGGCCCACGCTCCGGCTCGGTCCGAGGGGTCGACGCAGGCGCAGTTCGGGATCGTGCAGGGCGGGATCGACGTCGACCTGAGGGTGCAGAGCACGCGTCGCACCGTCGAGCTCGACTTCGACGGTTACGGCATCGGCGGACTCTCGGTGGGTGAGACCCGCGACGAGATGCTGCCCGCCCTCGCCGCCACCACCGCCGAGCTGCCCAACGACCAGCCCCGGTACCTCATGGGGGTCGGGGACCCGGTGAGCATCGTGGAGTCCGTCGCCCTCGGGATCGACATGTTCGACTGTGTGCTGCCCACCCGCCTGGCCCGCCACGGCACCATCCTGACCACCCAGGGCCGCCTGAACCTCCGCAACGCCCAGTGGGCTCGCGACCCCGAGCCCCTCGAGCCCGGCTGCACCTGCTCGACCTGCGCCCGTTGGTCCCGGGCGTACCTGCGCCACCTGCTGATGGTGCAGGAGCCGACCGTGGCCCGCCTCACCACGATCCACAACGTGCACTGGCTGCTGGGGCTCATCGACCGGGCCCGAGTGGCCATCGCCGCCGGGACCTACGACGGCTTTCGTCGGTCGGTGGCGGAGGCGTGGGCCTGAACCCCGACACCACTCGTTCATCTTCCGGTCAGGTGGTGTGGTCGGTGCCCCGGGACACCGGTGCACAAGCGGTAACGTGGCCGGGTTTGCCGTCCGAACCACCTCCGAGCGACCGAGTTCCGCACCCATGGCCATCCTGCTCATCGTCATCTTCTTCGGCGCCATGTGGGCCCTGTTGATCCGCCCCAAGCAACGCGAGCTCAAGCGCCACAACGAGTTGGTGGCCTCGTTGGAGGTGGGCGACGACGTGATGATCGGCGCCGGCGTCTACGGCATCCTGACCGAGGTCACCGACGACACCGTGTGGCTGGAGATCGCCCCTGGCGTCACCATCAAGGTGGCGCGCCGGGCGGTGGCCTCCAAGGTGGCTCTCGACCTCGTCGGCGACGCCGGCGGGACTGCGGACGACGGTCACGACGCGTCCGAGCCGGCGCTCGACATCCGTGACGCCGCTCCGGCGAACGTCGCCGAGGTCGAGACCGACCCAGAGGCGGACAGCGACGCCCACGGCGGCACCGACGTCGACGGCGACATCGGAGCCGACGACGAAGCCGACGCCGGCGTCGACCTGACCGACGCCGAGGCGCGATCGGAGGACGGCCGGTGAAGCGCATGAAGGGCTTCGGCTCGCTCGTCGTGCTGGTGATCGTGGCTGTGCTGGCGCTGACCTACACCCTCGTCGCCGGCAACAAGCCGCTGCTGGGGCTCGACCTCCAGGGCGGTGTCTCGGTGGTGCTGCAGCCCAAGGGCGAGGTCGAGAGTGACACCCTCGACCAGGCCATCCGAATCATCCGCCAGCGCGTCGATGCCCTCGGCGTGGCCGAGCCGGAGATCACCCGGCAGGGCAACAACATCCTCATCCAGATCCCCGGCGTGAAGGACAAGGACCGAGCCCTGGCCCTCGTTGGTCAGACCGCTGAGCTGCAGTTCCGGCCCGTGCTGGCGTCGCTCCCCGCCGGAGCCACGGTCAGCACCGACACCACCAGCCCCGACACCACCGACACCACCAGTCCCGACTCCACGACCACCACCGTGGCCGGTACCGGTGAGCAGGGCCTCGGGCTGGGCATCGGCGAAGTTGCCGGCGGCGGGTCCGTCACCACGCCGACGATCGGCGACGTCAGCCTGGAGCTGGCCCAGGCCGACACGACGGGCACCACCGACACCACCGTCGATCCAGCCGCCTCCACCACCACGACCGTCGCTCCCGACGCGACGGCGACTCCTCAGGGGCTGACCGACGCCGACTGCGTCACCGGGGTGCCGAGCGAGCAGCTCAATCCCACCGGGACCGCCCTGCTCCCCGAGTGCGAGAAGGGCAGGCTCGTCACCACGTACCAGGTCGGTCCCCGCCTGCTGACCGGTAGCGCGCTGAGCACGGCCCGGGCCGTGCTGAACCCCCAGGGGCAGTGGACCGTCGCCCCCGTGTTCAAGGGCGGTTCCGACGGCATCGACTTGTTCAACGCCGCCGCCGGGCAGTGCAACCCGCCTTCGACCACCTGCCCCACCGGCCAGCTGGCCATCGTCCTCGACGGTCGGGTGATCTCGGCCCCCGTGATCCAGCAGGCCTCGTTCTCGGCTGACGGCATCGTGATCAGCGGCAGCTTCGACGAGGGCTCGGCCAAGGACCTGGCCACCGCCCTGAAGTACGGCGCCCTGCCCGTCGAGCTCGAGCAGCAGACCGCCCAGATCGTGTCCGCCACCCTGGGCGAGGACGCCCTGCGGGCCGGACTCGTGGCCGGCCTCGTCGGGCTCATCGCCGTCACCATCTACATGGTGGCCTTCTACCGGGTGCTCGGACTCTTCGCCATCGTGAAGCTGGCCATCGAGGGCGCCCTGCTGTGGTCCACCATCTCGTGGCTCGGCACCAACAACGGACTGGCTCTCACCCTCGCCGGCATCACCGGCATCATCGTGTCCATCGGCGTGTCGCTCGACTCCAACGTCGTGTACTACGAGCACCTCAAAGAGGACATCCAGGACGGGCGCAGCATCCGCAGCGCCACCGACAAGTCGTTCGTGTCGGCCTTCTCCACCATCGTCAAGGCCGACGTGGCCTCCCTCATCGGTGCCGGGCTGCTGTGGTGGATCACCGTCGGACCGGTTCGGGGCTTCGCCTTCTACCTCGGCCTCTCCACCGCGCTCGACCTGCTCACCTCCTGGGCCTACATGCGCCCGGTGGTGAAGCTGGCCACCCGCTCCCGGATGCTGCTCGCCCATCCGTCCCTGCTCGGCCTGCCGGCGGAGAAGATCCAGACCTCTCGGACGGGGAGCGCACCGCCGCCCTCGCGTCCATCGACCACGGGAGCGTCGCGATGAGCGTGATCGGCCGGCTCAACCGGGGCCAGACCAACATCGACTTCATGAAGTGGTGGCGACGCTCCCTCGCGCTGTCCGCCGTGCTCGTGCTCATCTCGGTGGGCTCCCTCTTCTTCCGGGGGCTGAACCTCGGCATCGACTTCGAGGGCGGGGTCTCCTGGGAGGTCCAGGCCTCGGGAGTGTCGGTGGACGAGGCCCGTTCGGCCCTCGCCGCCGTCGGCGAGGGCGGAGCCAAGATCCAGATCGTCGGCAGCAGCGTGCTGCGCGTCCAGGGTCCCGAGGCCACCCTCGAGCACGAGGCGGAGGTCCGCCAGACCATGGCCGACCTGGGTCAGACCGACGTGTCCGAGGTCAGCGTCTCCACCGTCGGCGCCTCGTGGGGCGACGACATCACCCGGGCGGCCATCCGGGCCCTCGTCCTGTTCTTCATCGCCATCCTCATCTACCTGACCGTCCGCCTGGAGCTGCGCATGGCGGTGGCGGCGATCGTGGCTGTGTTCCACGACGTCATCATCAGCGTGGGCGTGTACTCGGTCTTCCAGTTCGAGGTCACGCCGGGCACGGTGATCGCCTTCCTCACCATCCTCGGCTACTCGATCTACGACACCATCGTGGTCGACGACAAGATCAAGGAGAACGAGCGCCTGGTCGGCCAGAACGGCCGCATGACCTACGCCCAGATGACGACGCTGTCCATGAACCAGGTCCTGCTGCGCTCGTTGAACACCACCATCACCTCGCTGATCCCGGTGCTGTCCATGCTCATCGTGGGGGCCGGGATCATGGGGGCGATCACCCTCCGGGAGTTCTCGGTCGCCCTCACCGTGGGCCTCACCGTGGGCGCCTACTCGTCGATCTTCGTGGCCGCTCCGGTGCTGGTCATGCTCAAGGAGCGTGAACCGAAGAACAAGGCGATCCGAGAGCGGCTGATCGCCCAGGGCGTCGCGGTGGACGTCCCCGTGGGCCGCCACGAGGCCACCCCCGGCGGCACTCGGATGGCAAGCCCGGTCGAGGTCCGATCATCGGCGGTCGACGAGGCCGATGTTGCAGCCACGACCGCCGACGACGGTGCCGCCGAAGGCGTCGTCGAGGGTCGCCCGACCCGGCCGGCCCCGACCTCGACGGTGATCCCGCCTCGCCCCCGCAAGAAGGGCCGCAAGCGCTGACCACGTCGGTCGGACCGTCGGTTCCAGCCTGTACCGTGGGCGCATGACGCCCCAGGCCGCCGTGGCGGCGACCGTGACCCGCCTGGTGCGGGAGATCCCGGACTGGCCGCGCCCCGGGGTCGACTTCAAGGACATCACCCCGCTGCTGAACGATGCCGAGGGCTTCGCCCTGGTGATCGACGCGCTGATCGAGTCGTGCGTCGTGCCCGGCCGGCCCATCGACCGTGTCCTCGGGGTCGAAGCCCGGGGCTTCGTGTTCGCCGCTCCGGTGGCCTACCGCCTCGGGGCCGGGTTCGTGCCGGTGCGCAAGGCGGGCAAGCTCCCCTTCGACATCGAGCGCGAGGAGTACGTGCTCGAGTACGGCGTCGATCTCCTCGAGATCCATCGCGACGCCGTGCACCCCGGCGAGTCGGTCCTCATCATCGACGATGTCCTCGCCACCGGCGGCACGGCGGCCGCCACCGCCCGTCTGGTCGAGAAGCTCGGAGGTACCGTCGCCGGGTTCGGCTTCGTCATGGAGCTCGCCTTCCTCGGTGGCCGTTCGGCCATCGACGGCTACGCCATCGAGGCCCTGGCCAGCTACGGGGTCGCTGAGCCCTCCGCCGAGGTGGCCTCGGCCCCCGGGGTCAGGGACTAGCCCTCGTGGCCACCGTCGACCGGGTCCTCCCGTGGCGGCGCCACAGCGCGCCTCCGTCGGTGGAGGTCGCGCCCCTCGTCGAGGCGTTCCACGTCCACCACCCACGGGCCTCCACCGCCCTCATCGTGCGGGCCTACGACCTCGCCGCCCAGGCCCACTCGGGTCAGAACCGCAAGTCGGGTGAGCCCTACGTCACCCATCCAGTGGCGGTGGCCAAGATCTGCGCCGAACTGGGCCTCGACGACGTCACCGTCGCCGCCGCCCTCCTGCACGACGCCGTGGAGGACACCGGCACCACCCTCGAGCAGCTCGAGGTCGACTTCGGCAACGACGTGGCCCGCATCGTCGACGGCGTCACCAAGCTCGACCGCATCAAGTTCGACTCCAAGGAGGCCCAGCAGGCGGCCACCGTCCGCAAGATGCTCGTCTCCATGGCCAAGGACCTCCGCGTCCTGATCATCAAGCTCGCCGACCGCCTCCACAACATGCGCACCATCGCCGCCATGCCGGCGTGGAAGCAGGAGCGCACCGCCCAGGAGACGCTCGACATCTACGGGCCGCTGGCCCACCGCCTCGGCATGCAGGAGATGAAGCAGCAGCTCGAGGACCTCTCCTTCGCCTCGCTGCACCCCAAGCGCTACGCCGAGATCGACCACATGGTCGCCACCCGGTCACCGGAGCGCGAGATCTACCTCACCCAGGTGCTGGAGGACGTGCGGGAGCGGCTGACCGAGCTGCGCATCAGCGCCGACGTCACCGGGCGCCCGAAGCACCTCTGGAGCATCTACGAGAAGATGGTCGTGAAGGGTCGCGACTTCGACGACATCTTCGACCTGATCGGCATCCGCGTCACCGTCGACACGGTGAAGGACTGCTACGCCGCGCTGGGTTCCATCCACGCCACGTGGAAGCCGGTGCAGGGCCGTTTCAAGGACTACATCGCCATGCCCAAGTTCAACCTCTACCAGTCGTTGCACACGACGGTGGTGGGGCCCCAGGGCAAGCCCCTCGAGGTGCAGATCCGCACCCTCGAGATGCACCAGCGGGCCGAGTACGGCGTGGCCGCCCACTGGAACTACAAGGACAACCACGGCAGCACCGCCGACCTGGCGTGGCTGAACCGCATCGTCGACTGGCAGCAGGAGACCTCCGATCCGACGGAGTTCATGGCCAACCTGAAGATCGACCTCGAACAGGACGAGGTCTTCGTCTTCACGCCGAAGGGCAAGGTCATCACCCTGGCCAAGGGGGCCACGCCCGTCGACTTCGCGTACGCCATCCACACCGAGGTCGGTCACTCCTGCATCGGGGCCCGGGTCAACGGCCGCCTCGTCCCTCTGGACTCCGAGCTGCAGTCGGGCGATTCGGTGGAGATCTTCACGTCGAAGGTGGGCGGCTCCGGGCCGTCGCGCGATTGGCTCAAGTTCGTGGTCACCCACCGGGCGGCCAACAAGATCCGCACCTGGTACTCCCAGGCTCGGCGGGAGGACGCCATCGAGGACGGCACCGAGGACCTCGTCAAGGCCATGCGCCGCGAAGGTCTCCCGGTCCAGAGGATCCAGCAGTCGAAGACGTTGGAGGAGGTGGCCGAGTCGATGAAGTACCCCAGCCTCGACGCCCTCCACGCCGCCGTCGGTTCCAAGCAGGTCTCGGCCCAGGCCGTGGCCGAGCGGGTCCGTCGTTACCTCGAGGCCCTCGACCCCAGTCGGGAGGAGCAGCTCCCGACCACGGTGCGGGCCCCTCGACGGTCCACCCAGGCCGGAGGTAGCTCGTCGGGGGTGCACGTCGAGGGCCTCGACGACGTCATGGTGCGCCTCTCGCGGTGCTGCACGCCGGTGCCGGGCGACGAGATCATGGGATTCGTCACCCGTGGCCGTGGGGTGTCCGTCCACCGGGCCGACTGCGCCAACGCCGTCTCGCTGGCCGTCGGTCAGTCGGACCGGCTGATCGACGTGGAGTGGGACTCCGACATCGGTGGCGTCTTCGTGGCGTCCATCGAGGTCAAGGCCCTCGACCGCTCCCGCCTGCTCCGTGACGTCTCGGCGGTGCTGGCCGACCAGCACGTGAACATCGTGTCGTGCAACACCGTCACCGGCTCCGATCGCATCTCCAAGATGCGCTTCGACTTCGAGCTCGGTGATCCCTCCCACCTCGACTCGGTGCTCGGCTCCATCAAGGAGATCGACGGCATCTACGACGCCTATCGCGTGTTGCCCGGCCACGCCGACTGACCTTCGATGGCGGTCGATGGGACCGCGCCAGCTTCGACCCGTGGCTCGACCCGCTCGTTCGTCGACGATCTCGACCTGATCAGTGAACGAGCGTCCCATCGCCGACAGTGCGGGCAATCTGTGCGCGCCGTTCTCGCGTTCAGGAAGGGTCGATCTGGGTGTCGACTTCTGTCATGTGGCCCTCGAGACTGGCAACGACATCGTCCCAGCGACGCTCCTCGAGGCGGAAATACCGGATCCGCCAGCCTTCATGAGTGCGGACACATTCGGAGTGGTAGATGCCTCCCATACTCATGTTCAGGACGTGCATGTAGCTCCGGGTCCGCGCAGTGTCTTCGTCGAGCTCGATGAGGTGGTTGGTCATGAAATGCAGAACCCCGAAGAACGGGGCCAGGGCCTCCTCATACCAGGCCACGAGAGCGTCGAACCCGGTCACCGTCCCGTCTCCCTCGACGTACTGTCCGACCGAAGAGAAGTCGGCCACGACGTCATGCGTGAAGACCGTACGGAGCAACGACCAGTCCATCGAATCGATCGTGTGCGCGTAACGCCCGAGCAACTCCGTGATCTCAACTCTGTCTGCGAACTCCTGCCAAACAGGTCTCTCAGCGTTCTCGACCATCGCCAGCCTCCTCGGAATCCACGCAACATCCAGGGCCGGCATGCATACCACGGATCCGCTGGGACACGCCTTTGGCTCAGGACCGAATCGACAGGATCGTCGCCAGCCAGCGGGGGAAGCTCGACACGGTGGAGTGGCCTGGACGGCTGTGTCAACACGCGATAACCGCGTGTCTGACGCTCGACGGTGAGCTGGAAGTTCGACGGTGGGCACGACGCTCGCTGGGTTGCGGACGATGCCCATGGCGTGGAGCCCGGCCACGGCCACTGACCTCCGATAGCAAGGCAGGCAGGCGATCGGAGCGGCACGTGCCAGCCAAGGCCGAAGTTGGCTCGCGTCTGATCTCCCGGTGATTCGCCAGATGAGGCTGCGGGAGGCAGCATCCGAAGGTCGTGGCAGAGTCATTCCATAGTGACCACCGTCGTCAGGTGCGGTGAGGTTGATCGAGCAGCAGGTTGAGCAACAGGACATTCACTCCTCGCTCGCCGAGGAACCCCAACGAGGGCTGCTCGGTGGCTTGGTCGACGAGGGCCTGCACCTGTTCGACGGGGAGGCTTCGGGCGAGGGCGACGCGGCGGGTCTGCAGTCGGGCGTTGGCTATGGAGATCTGGGGGTCGAGGCCGGAGGCGGAGGCGGTGACCGCGTCGGCCGGGACCTCGTCATCAGCTGCCAGTCCGTTGGCCTCCCGGTAGGCGCTGGCCCGAGCGTCCACGTCGGAGAGCAGGGTCGAGTCGTTGGGGCCGAGGTTCGACGGTCCCGACGCCATGGCGTCGTAGCCGTCGCCCGCGGCCGAGGGGCGGGGCCAGAAGTAGCGGTCGCCGGTGAAGGGCTGGCCGATCAGCGACGACCCCACCTCGGTGCCGTCGACCGTCACCATCGAGCCATTGGCCTTGTCGTTGAAGGCCAGCTGGGTGATGCCGGTGACGACGAGGGGATAGGCGATGCCGAGCAGCACGGTGAGGATGACCACCATTCGCAGGGCGGCATGGAGCTGGCGTCGCATCAGTTGACCCCCAGAGCAGTCACGATCAGGTCGATGAGCTTGATGCCGATGAAGGGGGTGATCAGCCCGCCCGCGCCGTAGATGAGGAGGTTGCGGCGAAGAATCGTCGAGGCGCTCATGGCCCGGAACCTGACCCCGCGCAACGCGAGGGGGATGAGGGCCACGATGATGAGGGCGTTGAAGATGACGGCGCTGAGGATCGCGGTGTGGGGGTTCGAGAGCTTCATCACGTTCAAGGTGTCGAGGGCTGGGAACACGCCGACGAACATCGCCGGGATGATGGCGAAGTACTTGGCTACGTCGTTGGCGATCGAGAAGGTCGTCAGCGAGCCGCGAGTGATGAGGAGCTGTTTGCCGATCTCCACGATCTCGATGAGCTTGGTCGGGTCGGAGTCGAGGTCGACCATGTTCCCGGCCTCCTTGGCGGCCTGGGTCCCGGTGTTCATGGCTACGCCGACGTCGGCTTGGGCCAGGGCCGGTGCGTCGTTGGTCCCATCGCCGGTCATGGCCACGAGGAAGCCTCCGGCCTGCTCCGTCCTTATGAGCGCCATCTTGTCCTCGGGCGTGGCCTCGGCCAGGAAGTCGTCGACCCCGGCCTCGGCCGCGATCGAGGCTGCGGTCAGCGGGTTGTCGCCGGTGATCATCACCGTGCGGATGCCCATGGCCCGCAGCTCGTCGAAGCGCTCCCGCATGCCCGGCTTCACCACGTCCTTGAGGTGGATCACACCGATGATGCGGCCGCCCTCGGCGACAGTGAGGGGCGTGCCGCCGCTGGTGGCCACGCCGTTCACCACCACCTCGAGCTCGTGGGGCACGTCGCCTCCCTGCTCGCGGACCCAGGCGACCAGCGAGTCGTTGGCCCCCTTGCGGATGGAGCGGCCCTCCCAGTCGACGCCGCTCATCCGGGTCTGGGCGGTGAAGGGCACCAGCTCGGCCCCGGGCATGTCCGGGGCGGTGAGCCCGAACTGCGCCTCGGCGAGGGTCACGATCGAACGGCCCTCGGGGGTCTCGTCGGCGAGGCTCGAGGCCAGCGCCGCCTCGGCGACGTCGCGCTCGCTGTGGCCACCGACGGGGATGAACTCCGCCGCCTGGCGGTTGCCGAAGGTGATGGTGCCGGTCTTGTCGAGCAGCAGCGTCGACACGTCGCCCGCCGCCTCGACGGCCCGGCCGCTCATGGCCAGCACGTTGCGCTGCACGAGCCGGTCCATACCGGCGATGCCGATGGCCGAGAGCAGCGCTCCGATGGTCGTCGGGATGAGGCACACCAGCAGCGCCACCAGGACCACGAGGGACTGCTCGGCGCCGGAGTAGATGGCGAAGGGCTGGAGGGTGATCGTGGTCAGCAGGAAGATGAGCGTGAGCCCCACCAGCAGGATGTTGAGGGCGATCTCGTTCGGCGTCTTCTGGCGGCTGGCGCCCTCGACGAGCGAGATCATCCGGTCGAGGAAGCTCTCGCCCGGCCGGGTGGTGATGCGCACCACGATGCGATCCGAGAGCACCCGGGTGCCGCCGGTGACGGCCGAGCGGTCGCCGCCGGACTCGCGGATCACCGGGGCCGACTCGCCTGTGATGGCGCTCTCGTCCACGGTGGCGATGCCCTCGACGACGTCGCCATCACCGGGGATCAGCTCGCCGGCCTCGACGACGCAGAGGTCGCCGATGTCGAGCGCCGAGGAGGGCCGCTCCTCGATGCTGCCGTCGGGCGTCTGCACGAAGGCCGTGGTCTCCGAGCGGGTCTTGCGCAGGGTGTCAGCCTGGGCCTTGCCCCGCCCCTCGGCCACGGCCTCGGCGAAGTTGGCGAACAGCACGGTGAACCACAGCCACAGGGCGACGAGTCCGGTGAACCAGTTGTCGGCCGAGCTCGCCGTGCTCAGGTTCTTGAAGAACAGGTAGGTCGTGAAGACGCTGCCGATCTCCACCACGAACATGACCGGGTTGCGGGCCATCTGTCGGGGGTCGAGCTTGCGGAGGGCGTCGATGGACGCCTGGCGCATGATCGCCGGGTCGAAGAGGGAGGCGGCGCCGCGCTCGACGGACCTTCGGGGGCCGCTCCTCGATCGGTGCCGGCTCAGGGGTGGTGACGGTCATCGGCTCCTCCATCTCAGGACCCCTGGGTGAGCTGCTCGACGATCGGGCCCAGGGCCACGACCGGGAAGTACGTCAGACCGACGACGATCACGATGACGCCGGTGAGGAGGGTGGCGAACAGCGGCGTGCCGGTGGGAAAGGTGCCCGCCGAGACGGGGACCTTCTGCTTGCGCACCAGCGAGCCGGCGATCGCCAACGCCGGGACGATGAGGAAGAACCGGCCGACCAGCATCGAGATCCCGAGGGTGACGTTGAACCAGTCGGTGTTGCCGCTCAGCCCGCCGAACGCCGAGCCGTTGTTGTTGCCGGCCGAGGCGAAGGCGTAGGTCATCTCCGTCAGCCCGTGGGGTCCGGTGTTCAGCAGCGACGACAGGCCCCAGCTCGCCACCACCGAGATGGCGGTGAAGCCGAGCACGCAGAGCGGGACGAACAGGATGTAGAGCACGACGAGCTTCATCTCCGAGGCCTGGATCTTCTTGCCCAGGTACTCGGGTGTCCGTCCCACCATCAGGCCGGCGATGAACACGCTCAGCAGGGCGAAGACCACGATGCCGTAGAGGCCGGCACCGACGCCGCCGGGGGAGACCTCCCCGAGCATGATCTGCACGAGCGGCACCGCGCCGCCTGCGGCAGTGAAGCTGTCGTGCGACGAGATCACCGCGCCGGTCGAGGTGCCGGTGGTGCTGTTGGCGTAGAGGCCGCTGAGCTCGGGCCCGAACCGGGTCTCCTTGCCCTCCATGTTCCCGCCGGGCTGGGTCGAGGTGATCGACTGGTCGACGCCGAGCGAGGTGAGGTTGGAGTTGCCGACGCCCTCGAAGTGCATGGCGAACAGGGCGCCGACGATCCAGAGCGCCAACATGGCCGACAGTACGGCGAGCCCCTGGCGCCGGTCCTTGGCCATGCGGCCGAAGGCGAACGGCAGCGAGAACGGGATGACCAGCAGCGCCCACATCTGGATGAGGTTTGTCAGCCCGTTCGGGTTCTCGTACGGGTGGGCGGAGTTGGCGTTGGTGACGCCGCCGCCGTTGGTGCCGAGCTGCTTGATGGCCTCCTGGCTGGCCACGGGGCCCTGAACGATCGTCTGCGACGAGCCCTCGACGGTGGTCACCTGCTTGGCGCCGCTGAGGTTCTGGATCACGCCCTGTGAGGCGAACCCGATGGCGATCAGGAACGAGAGGGGGAGAAGGATGCGCACCACGCCGCGAGTGAGGTCGACCCAGAAGTTGCCGACGGTCGAGCGCCGGCGGCGGACGAGACCACGGATGAGGGCGATGGCGACGGTGAGGCCCACGGCCGCCGACACGAAGTTCTGCACCGTGAGGCCGGCCATCTGGGTGAGCTGCGACATGGTCGACTCACCCGCGTAGTTCTGCCAGTTCGTGTTGGTGACGAAGCTCACTGCCGTGTTGAACGACAGGGGTGCGGGCACCCCGGGAGCGCCATTGGGGTTGAGGGGTAGGGCGCCTTGCAGCCGCTGCAGGGCGTAGAGGGCGAGGACTGACACCGCGGAGAAGGCGAGCAGCGAGATGGCGTACCCGGTCCACCGCTGCTCACGACTTCCGATCCCACCGACACGGAAGACGAATCGCTCGATCGGGCCGAACACCCTGTCGAGGGGGCGCACCTCGTCGTCACCGAAGATGCGGGCGATGTAGATGCCGAGGAGCGGCGCGGTGGCCGCCACCATCACGATCAGAACGAGGAGCTGCGTCCAGCCGGCCCCGGACATCACAGCTTCTCGGGGATCACGAGCGCGGCCACCAGGTACCCGGAGATCAACAGCGCCAGTACGAGGCCGATGGCCGTGTCGACGTTCATCGGGCCGCGGCCTCGAGGTCGGGGACATCCTCGTCGAGCAGCCCTTCATCGGGCCCGATGATGCGGTCGCAGGCCTTGACGAGCAGGAGGCAGAGGGCGAAGAAGGTCAGGGTCACGGCCACGAAGGCGAGATCGGCCATTGGGGCTCCCACCGGATGTGTGGACGAGGACCGGTCGGCCCCGTCGCAGCCCTCTCCGTGGGGGCTGCTCGACCGGGATAACGCCGGTGCGGGGCGGTTGTCGACGCTCTTGACGTCTTCTTGACGCCCGCCCCTCAGATCTTCACGCAGTCGCCCCTGCCCAACGGGCTCACGGCGGCGTACAACAGATCCATGTTCTGCGTGGAGTACGTGACCGGTCAGTCAGGTGGCCCGCCGACATGGGTCGAGATGTTGCTGGTCGGTGTGATCGGTGCAGGTCTCGCGACCCTTCTCGGTCGGCTCGTCGTGCTGTGGCTCGTCCGAAGGATCCGGCGCCCCGGTGTGGAG
This sequence comes from uncultured Actinomycetes bacterium, assembly GCA_963793025.1. Classification (GTDB taxonomy): domain Bacteria; phylum Actinomycetota; class Acidimicrobiia; order Acidimicrobiales; family Acidimicrobilacustridaceae; genus CAWBYL01. Next base: position 268,116 of record CAWBYL010000001.1, on the reverse strand, counting down.
TCGGCCTCCGTGGTCGCCGATGTGGTTGCCTCCGCGGTCGCCGGCGATGACCCTGACCTCGTCGTCATTCGCGCCGCCTATGACCTGACCAGGCTTCTCGGCCTGGCCGACTGCCGGTGGGCACGGGAGGGCGAGCCCGTCCCCGCCGCGAAGCTCGAAGCCGATGGCACGATCCGTTTCGGTCCCTACCGCTGGCCGAACGAGCAACGCGGCCTCCCGCCACACGGTGTCCAGCGTCAGCTGTCGGTGCACGATCGAGCCTTCGGCTCGATCGTGCTCGTACCCGCGACCCCCAGCCCGGTGTCGACGGCCGGCCTGCTCGGAGCGGTGATGGCGATCGACGTGCTCGCCCTGTGCCTCGACACGCACGGCCGTCCGGCGATGCCGGGACCTAGCTTCTAGAGATGACTCGCGGGCAGCTGCGCATCTACCTCGGCGCCGCGCCAGGGGTGGGCAAGACGTTCGCCATGCTCGACGAAGGTTGGCGGCGTCAGCGCCGGGGCACCGACGTGGTGGTGGGGTACGTAGAAACCCACGGACGGCACCGAACGGCCGAGCAGCTGCGTGACCTCGAGGTGGTTCACCGCCGACGGATCGACCACCGGGGCACGACCTTCGAGGAGATGGACCTCGATTCGGTGCTCGCCCGGCAGCCCGAGGTCGCCCTCGTCGACGAGCTTGCCCATACCAACGTGCCGGGCAGCAGGAACGCCAAGCGGTGGCAGGACGTGGAGGATCTGCTGGCCGCGGGCATCGACGTGGTCTCGACCGTGAACGTCCAGCATCTCGAGAGCGTCAACGACGTGGTCGAGGAGATCACCGGGGTGCGCCAACAAGAGACCGTCCCCGACGAGGTCGTTCGCGCTGCCGACCAGATCGAGCTCGTGGACATGACGCCGGAGGCCCTCCGGCGTCGAATGGCTCACGGCAACATCTACACCTCGGACAAGGTGGACGCCGCCCTCGCCAACTACTTCCGCGTCGGCAACCTCTCGGCGCTGCGCGAACTGGCGCTGCTGTGGACCGCTGACCGGGTCGACGAGTCGATGCGTGAGTACCGACAGAGCCACGGGATCCACCAACCATGGGAGACACGAGAGCGCATCGTGGTGGCGATGACCGGTGCGGCCAGCGGGGAGGCCTTGGTCCGTCGGGCATCCCGCATGGCCGAGCGGTCCCATGCCGAGCTGCTCGGCATCCACGTGCGCTCCGACGCCGGCGTGGAGGAGGACCTCGATCGCCTCGCGAACCACCGGCGCCTGCTGGACGACCTGGGCGGTGCCTACCACGAAGTCGTCGGGGCCGATCCCGCCGAGAGCCTGGTGCGCTTCGCAGTGACCGAGAACGCGACCCAACTCGTCCTCGGTGCCTCCGGTCGGGGTCGCTGGCGCGAAGTGGTCGCCGGAGGGTCGGTCATCAACCGCGTGATCCGCAGGGCGAGCGAGATCGACGTGCACGTGATCTCACCGCCTGAGGTCGCCACCGCGAACAGGCCGCGACTTCTCCCTCGCCGTCGCCGTCGGCCCGCCACCCTCAGCACCAGCCGCCGGCTCGCTGGATGGGCCATGTGCGTGACCGGCATACCAGTGCTGGCCCTGGTGCTGATCGCGCTCGAAAGCCACCTGAACCTGCCGTCCGAGATGCTCCTGTGCCTCCTCCTCGTGGGTGGAGTTGCGGTGGTCGGCGGCCTGTGGCCCGCCCTCGTCGCCGCCGTCGCGACATCGCTCGTGGTGAACTGGTTCTTCACCCCGCCGGTGCACACGTGGACCATCGCCCAGACCGACAACGTCGTCGCCCTCGTCGTCTTCGTGCTCGTCGCCGTACTCGTGTCACTACTCGTCAGCCGATTGTCGCAACGGTCCGCCGACGCCGCCCGGGCGCGGGCCGAGGCCGAGGCCATCGCCGCGGTGGCCGGGAACCTCGTCGATGCCGAGCACGCACTCGAGGTCGCCGTCGGCCACGTCCGGTCGACGTTCGGACTCGACGCGGTCGCGGTGCTCCGGCCCAACGACGGCGATGGCTACGTCGTCGAGGCCAGCGCCGGTGAGCCGGTACCGACGACGCCCGACACGAGGATGACCGTCGACCTTCGTGGCGGAGCCGTACTCGTTCTGGACGGACCGGTACTCCACAGTGACGACCTCCAGGTGCTCCAGGCCTTCGTCGGCCAGATGAGTGCCGCGATCGAACATCGCGACCTGCGAGCCGAGGCACAGCGGGCCGCCACCGCGGCCGAGGGAGACAAGCTCCGCACGGCGATACTTCGGGCGGTGTCCCACGACCTTCGGACTCCGCTGGCCTCCATCAAGGCGTCCGTCTCGTCTCTCAAGCAGGACGACGTGGACTGGTCAGCGCACGACCGCGAGGAGTTCCTGGCGACGATCGAGGAGGAGACCGATCGGCTCAACCGCACGGTCGGGAACCTGCTCGACATGTCCCGACTGGAGAGCGGAACCGTGCAGCCCACGCTCCGTGCCGTTGCGCTGGAGGAGATCGTGCCTCGAGCTCTGGTCAGCATCAGCGGGGCCGACGCCCTCGAGCTTGCGTCAGTGCAGACGAGCGTCCCCGAAGACCTCCCAACGGTGCTGGCGGACCCTGACCTGCTCGAGAGAGTCGTGGCCAACATCGTCGCCAACGCCCTCCGGCACGGCAGTGGTCCCGCGCAGGTACGGGTGGAGGCGGGCCTCGTCGGCGAGGAAGTGCACCTGCGCGTGATCGACCACGGGGTCGGGATTCCCTTCAAGGAGCGCGAGCAGCTGTTCGAACCGTTCCAACGGCTCGGCGACAACGGCCACGACGTCGGTGTCGGGCTGGGGTTGGCCGTCGCCCGAGGTTTCATGGAGGCCATGGGTGGCGAGCTCGTTCTCGATGACACCCCTGGCGGAGGGCTGACCTTCACCATGTCGATGCGGACGGCGCCATGACACGCGTCCTCGTGGTTGACGACGAACGCCAGATCCGCCGCGCGCTCGCTGTCAACCTGCGAGCACGCGGGTTCGAGGTGGTGGAGGCGGCGACCGGCGAGGACGCGCTCGCCACTGCCGCCCAGAAGCATCCGGACGTGGTCATCCTCGACCTCGGGCTCCCCGGCATCGACGGCATCGAGGTCGTCGAAGGGCTTCGGGGGTGGTCGTCCGTTCCGATCGTCGTGCTCTCTGTCCGCGATGCCGAGGCTGACAAGGTCGCCGCCCTCGACGCCGGCGCCGACGACTACGTGACCAAGCCCTTCGGCATGGACGAGCTCCTCGCCCGGCTACGGGCCGCGCTGCGACGGGCTGTGCCGGCACCTGAGGAACCCGTGATCGAAGCCCACGACCTGCGGATCGATCTGGCCGACAAGCGTGTCTATCGCCAGCGCGCAGGGCGCAGAGAAGAGATCCACCTGACCCCCACGGAATGGAGTCTGGTCGAAGTACTCGCCCGCCATCGCGGACGTCTGGTGAGCCAGCGCCAGCTGCTCCAGGAAGTCTGGGGACCGAACTACGGGACCGAGGGGAACTACCTGAGAGTCCACATGGCGGCGATCCGTCGCAAGCTCGAGGCCGACCCCAGCCACCCGCAATGGTTCCTCACCGAACCAGGCATGGGCTACCGATTCGTGTGACGAGACAGGACTTCTCGCGGCCAACACTCATCATCCCGCCGACGCCACCCGGTCTTTGTGCGAGCAAGGACGAACTGATGGTGAAGAACCCGGGACACATCAGTCCCCTACTGGTTGACAGAGAGACCTCGTCGGTCGGCGACCACGTAGGCCAGCACCAACGACAGCGGGAAGAACGCGAGACTGAGGATGAAGTAGCCGACGAAGCTGTGGCCCTTGCGCCTCGCGACGCGTGCTGGCCAGAAGGCGAGGGCGATCCAGATCACGATGGCGAGGATCGAGAAGCCGATCAGGGCGCCGTTGGAGGCAAACATGATTCTCCTTGAGTGGTCGAGCGTCGGGTGAGGGCTCGGTCGCACCGTCGTCCGAGCGTGAGCGGTCAGTGGTGTCGTAGTCACTTCCATGCCCTGGTCGATCGATGGGCGACGGCGTCCGGAATCAGCCTCGGGGAAGAGTGAGGATCGAGAACATCACGAAGGCCAGCAGCCCCAGCGCGATGGTGTTGGTCGCCACCCGGGCCCCGTGGCTCCTCTGGCGCTGGGCCATGGCGACGAGGAACAGCACAGAGGCGAACAGCACGGTGTCACGGACATACTTCTCGCCGGTCTCCCGAGCCTCGGTCCCCTCGTCGAAGAGGGAGCTCGCCTCAGCGTTCAACTCTGCAGCCTTGTCCATGTTGGGATTGGAGAAGCCGGGCATGTAGCCAGGTCCGGGCGGGGCGGTCGGATCGTTGAGCGGATCGGTTCGCAACCAGGCATCGAACGCAGCGCGATAGTCCGGCGTGAAGCGTCGCTCGATCCGTCCCATCAGCGCCGTCTGCCCGTCAGCCTGCGCCTGTTGCCAGGTGTTGAAGCCGGCCGAATCCGCCGCCAGCTCCTGGCCTCCGCGTGTGGAGGCGGCGTCCGCCTCGAAGCGGAGGCGACTCGACTCGCCGTACTGAAGTGACTGTTTGCCGTCGAATCGAGCAGCCTGGTAGCCGCTCCACGCGGTGGCGATCGCTACGACTGCCAGCAGGGCCACCTCGATGATCTCGAGCACGCGATGCAGGCGAGGCCGGTGCTCGTCTGGTTCCGACTTTCCCTCGTGCTCGGAGAGGTGGTGGGCGACCTCGATGCTCATTCCTTCAGGCACGTCATCCTCTCGACTCTCATCAACAACCGATACCGCACGGATCGGCGACTTCGGCGGCGCTCGGGTCAGTCTGCGATCGCTCTGGCCTTGACGGGTTCGCAGGCGGCGACATCGATGCGGGCGATGAGGTGGACGACCTGGTCCCTGCCGAGTTCGGTTGCCATCGCCATCGGGCACTTCCGGTCAGCTCTAGGAACAGGACGAGGGTGGCCTCCGCGTTCCGGTCTGACGCGGGCGACCATCCGAGGGGGAATGCTGGCCTGGGTTGGGCGTCGTGTCGTCGCCCATTGTGGATGAAACCAGTCCGCCCGACCTCGAGCGGGGGACAAGGGAGATGGCGACGACGACCCCCGGGAGCGTCCGCGCCAACGCTCGCAACGGGTTGACTCGTGCAACCGCGATGACGGTGCCCAGGTTCGAGCATGGGAACCACCGAGGTGGCGATGGGCTGTGACGACGCTGGTCGGGATCAGGTGAGGAAGTTGACGGCTCGGGCGGCCACGAGTCCCAGGGTGGCCAGCGGGCCGGGGTTCCGATGCTCGGCCGGCCGGTCCGCTCATGCCGCTCCCGCACCTCTTGAACTCAGGACAGGCGGACCATCATTCCTGCAGACTCGGGTGGTGCGAATCACCTCGTCTGGATGATGAATCGGTTCATCGAGTCGTTGAGAATTCCTTCCACGGAGCGCCGACTCGGCGCTCCTCAGCTGTGGGGAGGGTCCGGATGCGCTACGAGGATGCCCTTCGACGGCTCGCCATCAATGATCTCGAGATGGTCGACGACCTTCGGATTGCCGCCTCGCCGATGTGTGACTCGGGCATCGACGCGAGAACACAGGCGCTGACCCGAGTCGGTGCCCTCGTGGCTGTCGGAGGAACGGTCCACTCGTTCGGGGTGGAAGTGACGTCCGCGCTCGAGGCCGGTGCGACTCCTGACCAGATCGTCGACGTCCTGCTTGCGGTTGCGCCGGTCGTCGGTTCGGCGGCGACAGTGGCGGCCGCTCCCGTTCTCGCCCTTGCTCTCGGCTACGACATCGATGGCGCGCTCGAATCCCGGCACCGACCACCGGCTCGCTAGTCGCCGAGGAGGCCGAGCTCTCGGGCGCGGTCCACCGCAGCGCCGCGCGACGAGACGCCCAACTTGCGGTAGATCGAGCCTGCTTGGGAGTTCACGGTGTTGCGGGAGACGTACAACCGCCGGCCGATCTCGGCGAACGTCAGGTGGGTTCGTAGATGGGGGAGCACTCGCAGTTCGGCGGGCGTGAGCACAGCCTGGGCATTGCTCTCGGAGGAGAGTCGCCGCCGCATCCGCTTCGTCTCCTCGACGAGCGAACCCAACAGGGGTCGGTGCAGCAGAATGGATTCCGCTTCGCTCACGATCTCGAGGGCGACGACCGGGTCCCCATGAGTGGTGTGCAGATCCGCCAAGATCAGGCGCAACTCGACCGCGACGTACGGCACGGCGAAGGTCGCGAGCAGGCGGGATCGGGTGGCGAGGTCGAGATGCATCATCACTTCGTGGTCTCGGCGGTAGTGGCGGGCCACGCGGGCGGCGACGGCGTGCGTCATCGCCGCAGCGATGTAATCGGCCGCCTGGGTGACCGAGGTCTGGGCGACGGCAGCCCGAGAGTCGGCCTCGGCCTGGCTCCAGTCGCCTGATTCTGTTGCCTCGAGGGCCCTTCCCACGAGGGCCATGAGCATCGGCGGACGCCCTCCCAGCCGGCTCGGACTGCTGAGGTCGATGGCCTCGCTGTACAGCTTCGAGGCGTGGTCGCTCTGATCTAGGAGCCGGAGGGCCTCGCCCTGCAGCCACAAGGCGGTGTCGCGCCACGGACTCCATGTGGGTTCGTTGGCCACTGCGAAGGAAGCATCTTCCTCCATGCGCTCGGGGCCCGATGCGCACAGGAGTGCCCGGAGGAGCGCCAAGGCGGACCCAAAGGATGCGGACCCATCGGGCGGTGGGCCCTCGAAGGTCAGGCGGCTGGCGGTCTCGGCCCACCGCTCTGCGGTGACCGGGTCACCTGTCAACGCTGCGATCCAGGACGCCAGAACCGCCAGTGGCGGATAGCGCTCCATCAATTCCGGCTTGCACTGGTCGAGCCAGCGGCGGATCGTCGCAAGATGTCCCTCGTGGTACCGCGGGCGCAGCAATGACGCGAGCAGCGGTGCCAGGTCGTCGGAATCCCCGTCGAGCAGGAGGTAGTCGACGGCCCGTTCCGGGGCGCCGTTGGCGACATGCCATCGAGCTGCTCGTCGGCGGATGTCCGAGATCGCCGACGGGTCGCGTCGACGTAGCTCGCCCATCAACAGATCGCGGAACAAGGAGTGGAATCGGAACCACTGGCGTCGCCGGTCGAGAGGTACCAGGAAGAGATTCGATCGCTCCAGCTCGCGGAGCATCTCGTCAGCGTCGGTGACTCCCAGTGCTGCCTCGCAGAGCGAGGCGCTCATCTCCTCGAGCACCGACGACAGGAGGAGGAACTGCTTGACGCGGTCTGGCAGCGTCTCCAGAGCCTCCCGCGAGAGGTAGTCGGCGATGAAGCGATCCTCCCCTGAGATCGGAAGGGGTGTGTGCCACGCATCGGGGATCCGCCTGGCGACGAGGGCAGCGAGGTAGATGCCCGCTGGCCAACCCTCGGTGCGGGCGATCACCTCGTCTGCCAGCGTCGGATCAAGGGGAGCCCCGGCGGCCGCGAACACCTCGATGGCTGCGTCGGCGTCCAGCTGCAGGTCGGACGGCCCGAACTCGAGCGCCTGACCGCCGACCCGGCGACGGGCGATGAAGGCCAGATCGACTCGGCTCGCCACGGCGAGCTGAGAACCAGGCGGAAGGCATCCGACGATGTGGTCGATCAGTTCGACGGCGTCTTCGACGGTCAGGTGGTGGACGTCATCGATCACCAACACGAACGGCCGCCTGATGGTTCCTATCGTTGCGGCGAGGCGCCGGCTGACCGACTGGGCGGTGCTCTCGGTGGTCGACCACCCCGCAAATCGTGAACCGGCTTCGGGATCGATCCTGGCCAGCGCGCCCAGAACGGCAGCGGCGAAGACGACGGGATCGTCGTCATGCTTGTCGAGGGTGAGCCAACCGACCGGGCGTTCCTCGACGGCCACCCACTCGGCGAAAAGGGCGGTCTTGCCGTAGCCCGCCGGAGCAGTCACGGCCACCAGTGGCTTGTCAGCTGTGGCCCGGAGCTGGTCGACCAGCGAGGCACGTGAGACGGTGACGCTACGAGTCGAGGGGACGGACAACTTCGCCGCCATCAGGCTGTGATCGGTCAGCTCATCGCTCTCGCCAAGATCGACCACACGCGAAGTGTACGGATTCGGGTCGTCGATGTCCGGATCGGGCGATTCTCCACCGCGCTCCGAGCCGGTCCGAACTCGTGCGCTGGGTCCCGTGTGCCAGGTACCCACCGCCTCGGCCGGGCGAGGATCGTCGGCGCTGGCTCCGTCAGGGGCGGCAATGACCTGATTCGGGTGATGACAGGCGTTGTTCGCCTTCGCACACTCGATCAGAGGCCGTCGGTGCCTTCTCGCGAGCTCGACACCTGCCCAACCTGGTCGTCTCGGGGACTCAACGACATGACGACGCGTCGGGCGACGTCGGAGAGGTGTGACATGACCGAGGATGCCCCCGAGCTGATCGAGGAGATGTTCGTCCAGCTGGCCGCAGGAATGAGGAGCAGCCCGGGCGCTCTCCATCTGGAGGCGCTCTCGCCGTCGACTCTCTATTTCTCGGACCGTCCCCACCGGGTGGTGGGACACATGTCGACCGAGCAGTTCGTCGACCAATGGACCGTTGGCCAAGACAGCTTTGCGAGTGACCCGCCCAACGCCGTCCTCTCCTTCTCCGTCGCCGACGGGGTCATGGACGACGTCGTCGTGGTCCTTCGTTCTCCGGTCGTCTCCGACGGTGGGATCAGCTACGACGTCGAGCTGCTCGACGGAGCGCTACCGGCCACCGCCGGGCCGTGCACTCTGTTCATCGATCCGCTCGGACGTCCGCTCTCTCCTGTGTCGGTCGCAGGGATGCATCGTCGCGATCGCCGTCGCAACCGCCGCCGCTTCTAGCCTGCGGCACGCGGCGACGCAGTCGACCCGCCTCGCAGTAATCACTCGATCCGGATGATGACCGCCCCGACCAGCACTGGTCGACTGACGGGTCATCGGGTTCGGTCGGGATCGAGCGGTCAGAACGCAACTGATTGCCGGTCTTCGGCGGCAACGCAGCAGTAGGAGCACGACATGAACAGCACCAGTGGCTATCCGCCGATAGCTGAGCATGGTCTCATCGGAGACCTCCACACGGCCGCGTTGGTGGCGACAGACGGAACGATCGACTGGTTCTGTGCACCGCGGTTCGATTCGCCCAGTGTCTTCGCGAGCATCCTCGACAGCGTGCGCGGAGGCTGCTTCTCGATCACCGCGACCGACGAGTCGATGGTGCACAAGCAGATGTACCTGCCCGACACGGCGGTTCTCGTGACCCGGTACCTCGGTGACTCAGGCGTCGCCGAGGTCACGGATTTCATGCCTGTGGCGCCGAGCACCCACGCCACTGATCAGCGTCGCCTCGTGCGTGTCATCCGGGGAGTGCGCGGCTCGGTGACCCTCGCGGTACGTGTGCAGCCGCGCTTCGACTTCGGTCGCCAGTCGCACCAGGCGACGATCGACGGGAGACACGCATCGTTCGTGACCGACGAGCTCACCCTCGACCTCAGCGCCAACGTCGACCTGGAGGCCGATGGCGACGACGTCCGCGCCGAGGTCGAGGTGGCTGCCGGAGACCTCGTCTGTTTCGTGCTGGAGTCAGGCGCCGAGCACCCGACTGTGATCGGACACGGTGAGATCGCCGCGCTCGTCGCGGAGACCCACACCTTCTGGCAGCGTTGGGTCGACCAGGGCACCTACTCGGGTCGGTGGCGCGAGATGGTCTACCGATCGGCGATCACGCTGAAGCTGCTCACCTATCTGCCCTCCGGCGCGATCGTGGCCGCACCGACCGGCGCCCTCCCCGAGCAGGTGGGTGGGGAACGGAACTGGGACTATCGCTACACCTGGGTGCGCGACGGATCGTTCTCGGTTCGTGCTCTCCTCGCGCTCGGTTTCGAGGACGAGGCCGTCGCCTTCGCCCAGTGGATGCGTGAGCGGGTCGAGCAGAAGCGATCCGACGGCTCGGCGCCCCTGAACATCATGTACCGGGTCGATGGGACCTCCGACCTCGTCGAGGAGAGCGTCGATGACTTCGACGGCTACCAGGGGTCCCGTCCGGTGCGGCTCGGCAACGGGGCTGCCGAACAACTCCAGCTCGACATCTACGGCGAGTTCATGGATTCCTTGCACGTCCTCGACGAGGCCGGGGTCTTCGTCGGCCACGCCGGCTGGACCGACGTGGTCGAGATCCTCGACTGGCTGGCGGACAACTGGCACCGGGACGAGGAGGGCATCTGGGAGACCCGCGGCGGCCAGCGCTCCTTCGTCTACGGGCGCTTGATGTCGTGGGTCGCCTTCGATCGCGGCATACGCATCGCCCAGAACCGAGCGCTGCCGGCACCGATCGCCCGGTGGACGGATGCCCGTGACGACATCCACCGGGCCATCCACGAGACGGGGTGGAACGACGACCTCGGCGCCTTCGTCCAATACGAGGGGGGCGACGTTCTCGACGCGTCTCTCCTCCTGATGCCTCTGGTCGGATTCATCTCGCCGACGGACCCCCGATGGCTGTCGACGCTGGCCGCCATGGACACGACGCTCGTCTCGGACAGCCTCGTGTACCGCTACGACCCCGAAGGCATCGCCCGACGGGCTGCGCGGTTCCGAGGGGACGTTCTCCTTGTGCACGTTCTGGTACGTGTCGGCCCTGTGCACCTCGGGAAGGGTCGAGGATGCTCGTCTGGTCTTCGAGAAGATGCTCACCTACTCCAACCATGTCGGGCTCTTCTCGGAGGAGATCGGCGCATCGGGGGAGCAGCTCGGGAACTTCCCCCAGGCGTTCACCCACCTCTCCTTGATCATCGCGGCGATGGATCTCGACGCTCGACTGGTGGACCAGTGAAAGCGTCGAAGTCGTCCGTTTCCCGAACGTTCATGTGGCGCCATCGACAGTTCTCCAAGCGTTCAGCGGTCGGATGGCAGCCGTGAGCTACACCACCGACGTGGACTCCACCGAGCGTTCGGGGCCGAGCGTCGTGATCGTCGGCGGCGGATTCGCGGGCATCGGTTGCGCAACCGAGCTGGCCAAGCACGACGTCGCTGTGACCCTGATCGATCGTCACAACTTTCACCAGTTCCAACCGTTGCTCTACCAGGTGGCGACCGCCGAGCTGGCCGTCGCCGACGTCGCTCGTCCGTTCCGGGGAATCTTCGCGTCGCACCCGAGCGTGACCGTCACCGAGGCCGTCGTGACCGCGGTCGAGCCCGACACGTGCACCGCCGTCCTCGACGACGGAAGCCGGCTCAGCGGGGACTACCTGGTACTCGCCGCCGGTTCGGGTCCCAACTTCTTCGGGGTGCCGGGCGCAGAGGAGCACGCCTTCCCCCTCTACTCGGTCGCTGATGCCAACGGACTGCGCAGCCGACTCTTTCAGGTGTTCGAGGAGGCCGAGCGCAATCCGTCACGGATCGAGGAGGGTGCACTCAACGTGGTCGTGGTCGGCGCCGGACCGACAGGCGTCGAGACCGCGGGAGCGGTGGCCGACCTCGTCAACCACGTGATGCCCAAGCGCTACCGGGACCTGGATGTGTCGCGGACGCAGATCCATCTCATCGACCGAGGGAGCGTGGTCCTCGGCGCGTTCTCGGACAAGGCCCACGCCTATGCCGCCGCCCGGCTCGAGGCCCTGGGGGTGATGGTGCAACTGGAGATCGGCGTCAGCGAGATCACCGCCGACCGCGTGATCCTCAGCGACGGGTCCCACATCCTCACCCGCACGGTGGTCTGGGCGGGAGGCATCAAGCCCCCCGACCTCACCGCGGCGACGGGCCTGCCCACCGGTCGAGGTGGACGGCTGACGGCGCTTCCGGACCTCACCGCTGACGGTCACCCCCGCGTCTACGCCCTCGGTGACATGGCCAACCAGGTCGACCGCGACGGCCAGGATCTACCGCAACTCGGATCGGTGGCTCTGCAGGCCGGTCGCTGGGCCGCCCGCAACATCCTCGCTGATTCCAAAGGCGAGGAACGGGCCCCGTTCCGATACCACGACAAGGGCATCATGGCCATGATCGGCACCGGATCCGCCGTCGCCGAGGTCGGGCCCCGCCACCACGAGCTGCACGGGCCCATCGCCTTCTCGGCGTGGCTCGGAGTGCACGCCTGGCTCATGAGCGGGGTGCGTCAGCGAGTCGACGCCTTCGTCTCCTGGGCATGGGACTTCCTGGGTTCGAACCGTGACGACGCCGTCATCGACCCGGCGACGCCCGTGATCGACTGGGGAGACGACGAGTGAGCGTCGAGCGAGACCGAGTCGCCTCCTTCGGCCGCCTCGAAGAAGGGCTCCAACAGGCCAGTGACTGGTATCTGTGGGGTCCGTACCTGAGCGAACGCCAGTGGGGGACGGTTCGCGAGGACTACAGCCCAGACGGTGAAGCATGGGACCACTTCCCCCACGATCACGCCCGGTCGCGGGCCTACCGGTGGGGTGAGGACGGCCTCGCCGGGTTCAGCGACATCGAGCAGCGACTCTGCCTCGGCCTGTCCCTCTGGAACGGTCGCGATCCGATCCTGAAGGAGCGGATCTTCGGGTTGACGGGCGCCCAGGGCAACCACGGCGAGGATGCCAAGGAGTACTGGTGGTTCCTCGACGCCGTGCCGAGCCATGCCCTCAACCGATGGCGATACCACTATCCGCAGGGCACCTTCCCCTACGAGGACCTCGTTGTCGAGAACGGTCGTCGAGGCAAGCACGACCCCGAGTACGAGCTGCTGGACACGGGAGCGTTCGACGAGAACCGGTACTGGGTCATCGAGGTCGAATACACCAAGGCCGACCCGACGGACGTGTTGATGACGATCACGGTCACCAACGCGGCCGAAGAGCCCGACACCCTTCACGTCCTGCCCACGGTGTGGTTGCGAAACACGTGGACCTGGGACGGATCCGACGCCCCGTCGGCGCTCACGGCAGGTGCGGGGTCCGTGGTGGAGATCGAGCATCCGCTGTACGGCGCGCTCGAGCTCGTGGCGGGGGAGGGCCCCGACGGCATGCCGCCCGAGTTGTTGTTCTGCGACAACGAGACCAACACCAGCCGCCTCTACGGCGAGGCCGATGGCCCCGACTACCCGAAGGACGGCATCAACGACCACGTCGTGTCCGGTCTCGGCACGGTGCGCCCCGACCAGTGGGGCACGAAGGCGGCCTGTTGGTATCGAGCCGAGGTCCAGCCCGGTGAGACGGTGGAGATCCGCCTCCGGCTGCGGCCTCGTGCCGGCGCGCCGACCGATGCGCTGGGTGACGGGTTCGTCGACGTGGTCGACGCTCGTCGCCTCGAGGCCGACGACTTCTACGACGAGCTCACGCCGGAGGGAGCGACGGCTGACGAGGCGCTCGTGATGCGCCAGGCGTTCGCGGGGATGCTGTGGTCGAAGCAGCTCTTCTACTACGACGTCGAGCGTTGGCTCGATGGCGATCCTGCCATGCCCCCACCTCCGGCCGAACGGCTGAGTGGTCGCAACAGCCGATGGAGGAACTTCGATGCGTTCGACATCATGTCGATGCCGGACCCGTGGGAGTACCCGTGGTTCGCGGCGTGGGACCTCGCCTTCCACTGCGTAGCCCTGGCCCACATCGATCCGGCCTTCGCCAAGTACCAGCTGCTGCTCATCTGCCGTGAGTGGTTCCAGCACCCGAACGGCGCCCTCCCGGCCTACGAGTGGTCGTTCGACGACGTGAACCCGCCCGTGCAGGCCTGGGGGGCCCTCGAGGTCTTCGCCATCGACGGCGGGACCGATGTCGACTTCCTGCGGCGGGTGTTCGACAAGCTCCTGGTCAACTTCACCTGGTGGGTCAACCGGGAGGACGCCGATGGATCGAACCTGTTCGAAGGTGGGTTCCTGGGCTTGGACAACATCGGGCCCATCGACCGTGACCACCTTCCCGTGCAGGGCATACTCGAACAGGCCGATGCCACCGCATGGATGGCGCTGTACGCGCTCAACATGGCCACGATCTCGTCGGTGCTGCGCGGTTCCGGCCAGCCGACGCAGGACCTGACCCTCAAGTTCCTGGAACACTTCGTCCTCATCCGCCGCGCCCTCGAGGGGCAGGGGCTGTGGGATGACCAGGACGGCTTCTTCTACGACCGGCTCGCGCTGACCGACGGGACCGACGTGCCCGTCAAGGTCCGTTCGCTGGTGGGCGTGCTGCCGGTGCTCGCGAGTGCGGTCCTCGGCGAGTCGCTGATCGTACGAGCTGAGGCGCTCGGAAAGGGTCTGGCCGACCTCCTCGAGCGGACCGGCCTGGACATGGAGTCAGCGGCGGAGAAGGGCCTGCTGCGCGGCGAGCCGGGCGCCCGCCAGCTGTTGATGGGCGTGGTCGACCTCGATCGTGTGGGCCGACTCCTGACCAGGGTGTTCGACGAAGACGAGTTCCTGTCCCCGCACGGCTTGCGCGCCCTCTCCCAGGCGCACCGCGATGAGCCCTACGAGCTCGAGGTGGGCGACCTGCGGGCCACCATCGACTACGAGCCCGCCGAGTCCACCACGAACATGTTCGGTGGCAACTCGAACTGGCGGGGTCCGATCTGGTTCCCCCTCAACTACCTGCTGGTCAGTTCGATGAAGCAGTACGGCGCGTTCCTGGGTGACTCGATCACCTTCGACTACCCCACCGGCTCAGGTGCTCAGCGCACCCTCGATGACATCGCCGAAGACCTTCGTCGACGCCTCATCTCGATCTTCCTGGTCGGAGCCGACGGTCGCCGGCCCTGCTTCGGCGGGGTCGAGGTCATGCAGTGCGACCCTCGGTGGCAGGGCCTCGTGCAGTTCAACGAGTACTTCCACGGCGACAACGGGGCCGGCCTGGGAGCGTCCCACCAGACCGGCTGGACCGGACTCGTGGCCGACCTCATCCGGAGAGCGCCTGGTTCCGAGGTCGGATCGGTCCATGACGTCCTTCAACCCCACCCCTCGTCTCTCCCGAACCCGGAGGCCACGCCGTGAGCGAGCACTACGACATCATCATCATCGGCAGCGGCGCAGGAGGTGGAACCCTCGCCCACACCCTCGCATCGTCGGGAAAGAAGATCCTGCTCCTCGAACGAGGGGACTTCCTCCCGCGCGAGACCGACAACTGGGAGCCCGGAGCGGTGTTCGTCGATGGGAAGTACCAGTCGACCGACACCTGGTACGACGCCGACGACAAGCCCTTCCAGCCCCAGGTCCACTATTTCGTGGGCGGCGCCACCAAGCTCTACGGCGCGGCGCTGTACCGCCTGCGCCCCGGCGATTTCGGCGAGCTCACCCACGTCGACGGGATCTCACCGGCGTGGCCGCTCACCTACGACGATCTCGAGCCCTGGTACACGAAGGCGGAGTGGCTCTACCAGGTTCACGGCAACAGCGGCGAGGACCCGACCGAGGGCCACCGGTCGAAGGCCTACCCCTGGCCCGCGGTCTCTCACGAGCCCCGCATCCAACAGCTGGTGGACGACCTGGAACGAGGCGGGTACCACCCCTTCCACGCCCCCTGCGGCATCCTCCTCGACGAGGCCGAGCGGGCGCGCAGCGAGTGCATCCGCTGCACGTGGTGCGACGGCTATCCGTGCCTGGTGCACGCCAAGTCCGACGCCGAGGTCATCGCGGTCCGGCCGATCATGGATCAGCCGAACGTCACCCTGCTGGTGAACGCGGAGGTCGTGCGACTGGTGACCGACGACGCCGGGCGACGCGTGGACAGCGTCGTCGTGTCCCGCCATGGAGCCGAGGAGACCTACACCGCTGACATCATCGCCCTCTCGGCCGGTGCGACGAACACGGCCAAGCTCTTGTTGGCATCGGCGAACGAAGCGCACCCGAACGGGTTGGCCAACGGCTCCGACCAGGTGGGTCGGAATTACATGTACCACAACAGCAAGGCTGTGGTCGCCCTGTCGGAGGAGGCGAACCCGACGCTGTACCAGAAGACGCTCGGCATCAACGACTTCTACTTCGGCACCGCCGACTACGACTTCCCGATCGGCAACATCCAGATGGTGGGCAAGTCCAATGCCGAAGCCATGAAGGGCGAGGAGCCCGCCCTGACCAAGCTGGCGCCTCACTGGACGCTGTCCGACGTCGCCCACCATGCCGTCGACTTCTGGCTCACGACGGAGGACCTGCCCCTGCCGACCAACCGGGTCACCCTGGCCCCCGACGGAAACGTCAAGCTGGCCTACGAGCTCACCAACGACGCCGAAGCCGACCGGCTCTACCACGAGCTCAAGAAGCTGCTCAACCACATCGGCATGGCCCAGCACCATGTGCTGCGCAAGAACTTCTACTCCCACATGAACATCCCCACCGCAGGGGTGGCCCATCAAGCGGGGACGTGTCGGTTCGGCACCGATCCGGCGACATCGGTGCTCGACGTGAACTGCAAGGCTCACGAGCTGGACAACCTCTACGTCGTCGACACCAGCTTCTTCCCGAGCATCGGGGCCGTGAACCCCGCACTGACGGCGATGGCCAACGCCATCCGGGTCGGCGAGCATCTGCTCGACCGTCTGAGCTGACCACGAGCATGGCGTCGCGACGCGAGTCCGGGGTGGTCTACGCCGCGGGACTCGTCCAGGGCATCGTGCTGGTCACGTTCCCCGCGGCCAGCACGGTTCTCACCGCCACCGACGAGTACGACCTCAGCTCCACCCAGTACGGGGCGCTGTTCCTGCCCCAGGTCGTGACCGCCATCGCCGGCTCCCTCCTCGGCTCGGGGCTCGCTCGCCGGATGGGTGAACGGCGCGTCTACCTGGCCGGCCTCGCCGCCAGCCTCGTGGCGGTCTCGCTTCTCCTGGCCAGCGCTCCGCTCGCCGGGCGAACGGTCGCCTACCCGATGCTGTTGTTGGCCACGACGTTCGTCGGCATCGGGTTCGGGCTCACGGTGCCGGCCCTGAACACGTTCACTGCGTCCTTCCACCCTGCCCAGATCGATCGGTCGGTCCTGGTCCTCAATGCCCTCCTGGGGCTGGGCACGGCTCTTGCTCCCGTGTTCGTCGCCGTGTTCGTCGGTCTCGGCATCTGGTGGGGCCTGCCCTTGGTCTCGGCGGTGCTGCTGGTCGTGCTCATCGCCGCGAGCGTCCCATTGGCCCTGCGCGTCGTCACCGATCCGTCGACGACGCCCTCTGAGGCGGTAGGTGGTCGTCGGATCCCGTCTCGACTCTGGTTGTTCGCCGGCTTCGCCGTGCTCTACGGGATCTGCGAGACGATGAACGGGAACTGGGCCCAGCTCGACATGACCAGCGATCTGGGCGCGTCGACCACCTCCGCCTCGTTGGCGCTCACCGCCTTCTGGGGGATGGTGACGGTCGGCCGGGTGCTCTTCGCCTCCCTCCAGGACCGCATCGGCCCGTCTCGGATCTACCACGTCCTCCCGTTCCTGTTGGCCGTGGCGCTCGTGTTGGTGGCGGTGCTACCCGACGGATCGGATACCGCCGGGATCTTCGCCTTCGGGCTGGCCGGACTCGGCTGCTCGGCCTTGCTGCCCCTCACGATCAGCTTCGGACAGGAACAGCTGGTCACGATGTCCGCCGCCGCGGCGGGGGCGGTGATCGCGTTCTACCAACTCGGCTACGGGATCGCCGCCTTCGGGACCGGTCCGCTGCAGGACGCCGGCGTGACCCTGCCCACGCTGTTCGCGATCGCGGCAGGAGTGGCCGTCGTTCTCGGCATCTGGTCCTTCCTCATCACGCCTTCCCCCACTCCAACCACCCATCCACAAGGAGCACGAACATGAGTCTCACCGGCAAGGTCGCCATCGTGACCGGCGGTAACAGCGGTATCGGGAAGGCGGTCGTGCTGGCGCTGGCCGAGCACGGGGCAAACGTGGTCATCGACTACGTCGCCAACCCGGCCGCCACCGAGGACCTCGAGCGCCAGGTTGCGGCGCTGGGCGACAAGGCCATAGGCGTGGAAGCAGACGTGAGCAAGGTCGCCGATCTCGAGCGGCTCGTCGCTGCGGCGGTGGAGGCCTTCGGCCGCGTCGACGTGATGGTCAACAACGCCGGCATCGAGACCCGCACTTCGGTCCTCGACACCAGCGAGGACCAGTACCAGCGGGTGATGGACATCAACCTGAAGAGCGCGTTCTTCGGCACCCAGATCGCCGCCAAGCAGATGATCGCCCAGGGCGACGGTGGCCGGATCATCAACATCACCTCGGTCCACGAGGACTGGCCGATGCCTGGCAACACCCCCTATTGCCTCTCCAAGGGTGGGATGCGGATGCTCACCCGCACCGCCGGGGTGGAGCTCGGTCCCCACGGTGTGCTCGTGGTCGGCATCGGCCCCGGCGCGGTCGACACGCCGATCAACGCGGCGACGGAGGCCGATCCGGCCAAGATGAAGACGCTGGATGCCGCCATTCCCGGTCGGTCGCCTCGCTGATCCCTCCGAGATCGCCGAGGTGGTGGCGTTCGTCGCGGGTGACGGAGCCAGCTACCTGACCGCCACCACGATCTTCGCGGACGGCGGGATCATGCACTCGAGCCCGGGTTTGTGACCACGTCACCCGTTCGCATGGACGACCGACGAGATCGAAGAATCCGGCCGGGACGCCCCCATCCGCTGGGAGCCACGCTGACTCCCGGCGGAACGAACTTCGCAGTGGCGTCCGACGTCGCCGACCGTGTCACCCTGTGCCTGTTCGACGAGGGGGGAACCGAACGTCAGTGTTCCGATGACCCAGTACGACGCCGGTGTGTGGCACGTCCTCGTCCCCGATGTCGGCGTCGGGCAGTCCTATGGCTTCCGGGTCGACGGTCCGTGGGATCCAGACCGGGGGTTGCGATGCGTGGGTTCGAAGCTCCTGCTCGACCCTCATGCGAAGGCCATCTCGGGGGCCGTCAGGTTCGGCCCCGAGGTGCTCGGCCACGACGCGGCCGATCCGTCGGCCCCGAGCACGCTCGACTCCGCCGACCATGTCCCTCGCAGCCTCGTCGTCGACCCCGCTTTCGACTGGGGTGAGGACACCCTCCCCGGCCATCGCTATGTCGACTCCGTCTTCTACGAGCTTCATGTCAAGGGCTTCACCCAGCTCCATCCGGATGTTCCGCCAGACCAACGCGGCACCTACTCGGGTCTCGCCCATGAATCGGTCGTCGATCACCTGGTGAAGCTCGGGGTCACCGCAGTGGAGCTGCTGCCTGTCCACCACTCGGTCCCGGAGGGGTTCCTGGTCGATCGCGGTCTCACGAACTACTGGGGCTACAACACCATCGGTTACCTGGCTCCTCACGAGGGGTATTCCGCCGAGGCTCGCGCGGGGCGCCGGGGTGGTCAGGTGGACGAGTTCAAGTCGATGGTGAAGCGGCTCCACGCCGCGGGGCTGGAGGTCATCCTCGATGTGGTGTTCAACCACACCGCCGAAGGCGACCACCTCGGCCCGACGCTCTGCCACCGTGGCCTCGACAACCCTGCGTACTACCGGCTCGATCCGAGCGACCTCAGTCACTACGTCGACACCACCGGGTGCGGCCACTCGTTCAACATGGGCCATCCGATCGCCCTCCAACTCGTGATGGATTCCCTCCGGTACTGGGTGGCCGACATGCACGTGGACGGATTCCGGTTCGACCTGGCCACCACCCTGGCGCGCCAGGAGGGCAGCTTCGACCGGGCGTCAGCATTCCTCGACATGGTCTCCCAGGACCCCGTGCTGGCCACCACCAAGTTGATCGCCGAACCGTGGGACGTCGGCCAGATGGACAGCTACGACCTCGGGCGGTTCCCCGCCGGCTGGAGCGAGTGGAACGGCCGTTACCGCGACACGATGCGCGACTTCTGGCGAGGTCGCGACGGCGTCCTGGGCGACGTCGCCACCCGCCTCACCGGCTCCGCTGACCTCTTCGACGGCTCGAGGCGTCGGCCTTCGGCCTCGATCAACCTCATCACCGTCCACGACGGCTTCACCCTGCGCGACCTCGTCTCCTACGAACACAAGCACAACGAGCCCAACGGCGAGGACAACAACGACGGCACGAACGACAACCGGTCCACGAACTGGGGCGTCGAAGGCCCGACCGATGATCCCGAGGTGGTCGCTCGTCGTGATCGCGTGGTCCGGACGCTGCTGACCACCCTGCTGGTGTCGTTCGGAGCTCCGCTCATCGTGGCCGGAGACGAGATGGGCCGCAGCCAGCAGGGCAACAACAATCCCTACTGCCAGGACAACGAGATCTCCTGGATCGACTGGTCAGCAGCGGATCGTGGGCTCCTCGACTTCACGACCGCCGCGATCGCGACGCGCCTTCGCCATCCGGTGCTTCGACGGCGTCGGTTCTTGAACGGACGGGACGTCGAGGCCGTGAGCTGGTTCAACCCGTCCGGCGCGTCGATGCGCCCCGTCGACTGGGAGGACCCGAGCGCCCGGTGTGTCTCGCTGTACCTCGACGGCGTTGCCGAACCCGACGTGGATCGGGACGGGGTGCCCATGGTCGACGACGACCTGCTGATCCTCATCAACGGGTGGAGGGACCCGGTCGACTTCGAGATCCCGCCCGACCTGGCGACGCGGAGATGGATGGTCGAGTTGGACAGCTCGAGCATGTTTCGCCCGGGCGACGTTCCCGCTGCTGTGGGCGCCGCTGTAGCCGTCCCCGGCTCGTCCATCCAGATCCTGAGGAGCTCACAGCCGTGACCGTGCTCGCCGACCTCGTTCCGATCCTCGCCGACGTCAACCCGGTGCCGTGGGCCCGGGCTCAGATGGCGTTCACTCTGGCCTTCCACATCATCCTGGTTCCGCTGGGGGTGTCGTGGGCGGCGATGACGCTGATCGCCAACTACAAGGCGATCCGCCACGACGACGCCGACGCCCTGCTGCTGGCCCAACGCTGGTCGAAGTACATGGCCGTGACCTTCGCGGTGGGCGCGGTGACGGGCACCGTGCTGAGCTTCGAGTTCGGTCTGCTGTGGCCGCGGTTCATGGGCCAGTGGGGCGAGGCCTTCGGCGTACCGTTCGCCTTCGAGGGGCTGTTCTTCTTCACCGAGGCGGTCTTCGTCTCGATCTACATCTTCGGTTGGCGACGGCTGAAGCCGTGGGCTCACTTCTGGACCGGTGTGCCCATCGTGGTGGCCGGGATCATGGGCAGCGTCTCGGTCGTCGCCGCCAATGCGTGGATGAACTCGCCCTCGGGGTTCACCTTGGACTCCGCCGGCAACATCACCGAGGTCGACCCGTGGGCGGTGATCTTCAACGACGCCATGCCGCTCATGGCCGCCCACATGGTGGTGGCCGCCTACGTCGTCGGCGGCTTCCTCGTGGCGTCGGTGTACGCCGTCGGCATGCTCCGGGGCCGCCGGGATCGCTATCACCGGTTGGGGTTCCTGATCCCGTTCACGGTGGCCGCCATCGCGATCCCGATTCAGATGGGAGTCGGGGATTCGCTGGCGAGGTGGGTCTACAACAACCAACCGGAGAAGTTCGCGGCGATCGAGATGGTGCCCGAGACCTCCAGTGATGTCCCCGAGACGATCTTCGGTCACCTGAACTCCGATGGCACCGTCACCGGCGGCATCCCCATCCCCGGTCTGGCGTCGTGGCTGTCGGATCCCTCGACCGGGAAGTCCACGGTGGTGCAGGGCCTCGACACCGTTCCCGTCGACGAGCAACCGACGATCCGCCAGGTCAACACGGTCCACCTGGCCTGGGACGTCATGGTCGGCCTCGGCACCCTGCTGTTCCTCCTCGCCCTCTGGTACGGGGCCACGTGGATCTTCCGGCGCGACATGCCGCGGTCGAAGCTGTTCCTCTGGGTCGCGTCGAGCGCGGGGGTCCTCTCCGTGATCACCATGGAGGCGGGCTGGGTGGTGAGCGAGGTCGGGCGCCAGCCCTGGATCGTCTACGAGTACATGAAGGTCGAGGACGCGGCCACCGCCAACACCGGCGTCTGGATCACCTTCCTCGCCGTGACCGCCCTGTACATCGGGCTCGGCATCACCACCGTTCTCATCCTGCGAGGAATGAGCCGCCGGTTCCGCTCCCGCGAACCAGACGAGGACGCCGACATCCCCTACGGGCCCGGGCGAAGCTACGAGAACCCGGACCTGGAAGAGTCCGTCCGATGAGCACGACCGCCGCCATCGTGTTGTTCGTGGCCATCACCGCCTACGCCGTGTTCGGAGGCGCGGACTTCGGCGCCGGGTTCTGGGACCTGATCGCGGGGGGAGCCAGACGCGGGGCGCGACCCCGCAGGGTGATCGAGCACTCGATCGGACCGGTGTGGGAGGCCAACCACGTCTGGCTCATCTTCACGTTCGTGGTGCTCTGGACCTGCTTCCCCGAGGCCTACAGCGCCATCTGGTTGACCCTCTTCGTCCCCCTCACGATCGCCGCCTTCGGCATCGTGCTGCGCGGGTCGAGCTTCGCCTTCCGTCACGTCGTGCGTCGCACACGCGACCGGCGCAACTTCGGGGCCGCTTTCGCCGCGTCGTCGGTGATCGTGCCGTACTGCATGGGCGCGGTCGCCGGGGCGATCGCCTCGGGCCGCGTTCCCGCCGGTGGCGACGCCGGCGACCCGTGGACGAGTTGGATCAACCCGACATCGATCCTCGGGGGCGTCCTCGCCGTGTGCGTCACTGCCTTCCTCGCCAGCGTGTACCTGGTCTTCGATGCAGATCGCCTGGAAGACCCGGCCATGGTCGAGTACTTCCGGGTCCGGGCTCTGGCCGCGTCAGTGGTGACCGGCGTGGTCGCCGTCGTGGGCGTCTTCGTGCTCGCCGCTGACGCCGAGTACATCTTCGACGGCCTCACGTCGCGCGGCCTTCCTCTCGTCATCCTGTCGGGCATCTGCGGCGTCGGTGCGCTGGTGCTGCTGGTACGTCACGAACACCTCGGAGCCCGTCTCGCCGCGGTCGGCGCCGTCGCTGCCGTCGTCGTGGCGTGGGGCGTTGCCCAGTGGGACTACATGCTCCCGCAATCGCTCACCGTCGAGCAGGCCGCGGCACCCGATGGCACCATCACCGCTGTTCTCATCGCCACGGGCATCGCGATCATCATCATCGTGCCCGCCTTCGTGCTCCTCTACGTTCTCGACCAGCGCGGACTCCTCCCCGAAGAATCCGCGCCTGAACCTCGTGACCCGACGCGACCGACGAGCGCCGTCGATGCGACCAGCTGATTCGAACCTCGCCGCGCCGAGGGCAGAAGGGATCCAATCGACATGAACCGCTCCGTTCCTCGGCTGCGACCGATCGAGCCGGACCGCATCCGGCACCATCTTTTCGGGAACCCGGGTGATTGGACGTGTGACGCAGAGGTGGGTGGGCCCTTCGGGTCTGCGCTCCCACGCGCCACGCGCCGACGGCTCGATCACAGGCCTGTGCCGCGAGCCGGGGAACCATCGATGACCAAGAAGTCTGTCGTCGCCCTCGGAACGGTCGGGGTCCTGGTCCTCGTCTTCGCCGTCTGCCTCGTGAGCGCGGTGCAGCTCCTCGCCCCTCGGGAGATGCCGTTCGGTGTCACCGCGTCCTCGCCTGTGGTGGATGCGGTGCAACAGGAGTACAGCCTCGATCTGAAGACGTATGCGAGTGAGGCGGACCTGATGGACGCGGCTGCGAGGGGCGACATCTATGGCGGTTACGTGGTTGGTTCGTCGGCGGACACGCTGGTGACCGTTCCGGCCAAGAGCTTCTTCGGTGAGGTGTATGTCAGTGGCGGTTTCGCCGATGCGGCCAAGAAGGTCGATCGGACGTTCACGACGACTGAGGTGGCGCCGCTCCCGACCGCCGACCGCACCGGAGCGCTCGTCGGGCTCTTGTTGCTGCCGACGTTGGTCGGCGGCTACATGGTCGCCTCGCTGATGTTCTCGTCCAGCCAGACAGCAGCGGCCCCGGGACGCATTGCCATCGTCTTCGCCTTCGCGGTGGTGGTGGCGTTGATCACCGGTGTTGCTGCGGGTCCGCTGATCGGCGCGTTCCCGACCAGTCATCTCTGGACCCTGGTGCCCTGTTTCTTCCTGGTCACGGCAGTGGTGGGTCTCTCGGCGGTGGCGATCCAGGCCGTGGTGGGCAAGTTGGGTTCGCTGGTCGTCGCCTTGTTCTTCATCATCATCGGAGGATCGGGAGCCGGCGGGGGTGGCGTCGCCCTGTTGCCGACCTACTGGCAGAAGATCGGAAACCTGTTCCCGCCCCGTCACGCCATCGAGCTGTATCGCAACGTGCGGTACTTCGACGGGAACAACATCATCACCCCCATCGCCGTGCTCCTGGCCTACGGGCTGGTCAGCCTGGTGGTGATCGTCGCCATGACCCGCAGGAGGACTCCTGTTGCCGATACTGACGCCGACGTCTCGCCGGCTGGAGGCGATCCGGCGCCGGTCGACCGTCGCCGACTCGTACCCAAGGATCTCGTCGCTCCCGTCGCCTTCTCGCTCGTTCTCACCACGCTCTTCGCTGTCAACTACATGAGCTCGGGGCACGAACCCGTCGCCGACAACATGGCGTTCGGTGTCGTGGGATCGACCACGTTGGCCGACGCTGCCCAGGGGGACCTGTTCAGCCTCGACATCACCCAGTACGACAGCCAGGACGCCGTCACCCAGGCCATGGATCGCGGTGAGATCTACGGGGCGCTCGTCACCAGTGGTTCGTCGACCGAGCTGACGGTGGTCTCGACGATCAGCGACATCTCGCCGCTCGATCTGGCGGACAACTTCGAGAAGGCCGCGGCGTCGGCCGGTGAGACGATCACGGTGAAGGCCTATGCGCCCACTCCGCTGGCCGCGAAGGACCCGTTCGCCTTGGTGCCGGCCACCCTTCTCGTGGTCCTGTTGATCGGCGGCTACATGTCCGCCGCGCTGTTGACGACCACCGTCGGTTCGGCGTCGGCTCGTTGGCGGGGCCTCTGGCTGGCCGGGTTCGCCGTGATCACCGGTCTCGTCCTCGACGTGGTGACCACGTACTGGCTCGAAGGGTTCCCGAAGGACTCGTTCTGGGTGGCCTGGCCCATCTTGTCGTTGATCATCCTGGTGGTGGCGCTGTTCGCGGCGGTCATGCGGCGCGTCCTCGGCCCGGCGGGCATCGTCGTGACCCTGATCGTCATCCTGCAGTTCGGCAACCCGTCCTCCGGAGGATCGAACGGAGCGGCCTACCTGACGGGGTTCTGGAACGGCATCGGCCCGTTCCTGCCACCGCGCAACGCGTTCCTCCTGCTCCGCAACACGCTGTACTTCGACGGAAACGGCATCGCCCAACCCCTCGCCGTCCTGCTCGCCTACGCGCTCATCGGAGCCGCGGTCCTCGGGTTCCTCGACTGGTACCGCTCGCCCGGGCTCACCGTTCCCGGACTCGACGAGGACGACGCCACCCAGGCCGCCAACGTGGCGATCCCTGTCGGCCCCCTCCCGTAGCACGGCAAGAGACGGGGCTCGATCTCGTGAACGACCGACTGGCCAATGACCGAACCTTCCTGGCGTGGCTCCGAACGGGCATTGCTCTGTTCGGCCTGGGCTTCGTGGTCTCGAAGGTGGCCCTCATCGTCGATCAGGGAGAGGGCCAGTTGTCGGACGCCGGCCTCTACAGCGGTGTCGGCGTGCTCATCGTGCTCTCGGGCGCGGCCGTCATCCTCGTCGGGTACCGCCAGCATTCACAGGTGGCCAAGGCACTGCCACCTCTCGCCGAGGCCGAGCACGCGCCCGCGTCGTGGACGAAGGCGTTTGCCGTCTCCGCCACGATCGGCTCGCTCGTCCTGTCGGCGCTGATCATCGTCACGACCTAGATGTCCGGTGTAGAGCGACGGAGAAGCCAGTGAACCCCTCAGGTGCCCAGTACCAGATCGCCCACGACGGGATGCGGGCCACGGTGGTGGAGGTCGGCGGCGGGCTCCGGTCCCTGGTGGTGGGGGATCGCGAGGTGTTGGACGGATACGGCGTGAACGAGATGTGTCCCGATGGGCGTGGTCAGGTGCTGGTGCCGTGGCCGAACCGCATCGACCACGGCCGCTACGAGTGGGACGGCCGGCTCCACCAGACCCCGTTGTCCGAGCCCGAGAACGCCAACGCCATTCACGGTCTGGTTCGCTTCTCCCGTTGGGACTGCGTGGCCTCTGAACCGGCTCGGGTGGAGCTGGCGCACACGTTGTGGCCCAGCCCGGGCTATCCCTTCACGCTGGAGCTCCGGATCACCTACACCGTGGACGGTGACGGACTCCAGGTGAGGACCAGTGCACGCAACGTCGGGGTCGATCCTCTCCCGTTCGGGGCCGGTCAGCACCCCTACCTCCGCACGGTTGCGGGCGGGACTGTCGACTCGTGCACGCTGTCGGTTCCGGCGCGGCAGTTCCTGCCGGCCGATGGCCGTGGGTTGCCTCTCGGCAAGGAGATCGTCGAGGGCTCCGCCTACGACTACCGCATCGCCCGTCCCATCGGGAACGACGTTCTCGACCTGGGATTCACGGACCTGATCCGCGGCCACGACCGACGAGCCTGGGTCGAGGTCAGCGAGCCAGATGCCGAGCCGATCGCCATCTGGGTGGACGAGGGCTATCGCTACATCCAGATCTACACGGGTGACACGCTTCCGTACGCCCGACGCCGCCGGCACGGCTTGGCGGTTGAGCCGATGACCTGCCCGGCCAACGCGTTCGTGTCGGGTGAGGACGTGTGGCGACTCGAGCCGGGAGAGACGCGTGCGGCGACCTGGGGGCTGACGGTCGGCTGACGGGGCCCCGGGACGTCGATCACTGCGACCCGACATCGTGCTGTTGCGGGCTGACGAAGGACTCCTGTCTGGTCCCGGCAAGGCGTAGGTCCGTCGGCGGGCACCGCCCGATGGTGACGGCCTGCTGGAGGCGTGCCGTCAGGATCCCGGGGGTCGGTAGTTGACCGAGCGGCCGATGGCGGCGTCGGCCTCGTCGACGGTGAGGAGCTTGATCGTCGTCACCTGCGTGGCCGCGCTCGCCCCGACGGTGAACGCCGCCGCGGCGGCCTCCTCGTCGCCGGGGAGGTCGACCACGACGTAGGCGTCGACGGCGCCGAAGGCGAAGTGGAAGGAGTCCAGGGCCCCGCCGAGCTGCGAGCACAGATCGCTGATGGCGGCGACCCGGCTGGCGGCCCCGGCCTCGGAGAGGCCCTTCACGCCCTCGGGGGTGTAGTTCGCCTCGAACATGTACTTGGCCATGAGCGCTCCCCTCGGGCCGAGGGGCTGGAAACCGACCCGGGGGGTCAGCTGGGGCTTGCCCGGCCTCTGCTTGTGTCGGGCTCAACCATGCGGTCAGCGGCGGTGGATGTCAACAGCGGCGAAGGAGGCTGTCGGTCGGTCAGCGGCCCGGCGCTTCGACCCGGAGCCTGAGGGCGAGCACCGGGCAGGCGGCGACCGCCCGACGGGCATGGGCCTCGAGGTCAGGCGTGACCGGTGCCAGGTCGAGGATCGGGTAGCCCCATTCGTCGAGCGCTATCCGCTCGGGGAGCAGCTCGTGGCACAGCCCGTGGCCGTCGCAGGCGACGGGGTCGAGCACCAGGCGCAGGGTCATCGCCATGCTCCGGGAACGGGCGTGGGCAGAGCCCCCGGGGCCATGGGCACGCCACCACACGGCCGCCGGTGGGCATGGGCCGCAGCGTCGGCCTCGAAGGCGAGCAAAGCGCTGCGCACCAGGCGGATCGTGCCGTCGGGGTGACGACAGGCGCCCCGCCCGGCCACCACCTCGAGCAGGGAGAGGAGTCGCTGGTGAGCGCGGCGGGCGTCGGGACCGCCGGCGGCCAGGCGCTCGAACGCATCGGCGATGGCCGGGAGGCCGTTGACGCACGGACCGCACTGACCGGCGTTCTCGCCCGCCATCCACCGCACCAGCCGAGCGGTCTCGGCGATCCCGCACGCCCGGCGGGGGAGGGCGACGAGGACCCCGCAGCCGAGGGCGCCACCGACCCGGCGCAACGACTCGTGCGAGAGGGCCACGGTGGCGGCCGTGGCGGCGGTCAGCCATCCTCCGAAGTAGCCGCCGACCAGGACGGCCTCGATGTCGTCGAACGAACCCCCGGCCCCGACGATCGATCCGGCGAGCGATGCCCCTGACGCCACCTCGTAGACGCCGGGGCGGGCCACGTGGCCGCCGATCGTGACCAGCAGGCTCCCCGG
Organism: uncultured Actinomycetes bacterium; assembly: GCA_963793025.1. GTDB lineage: Bacteria > Actinomycetota > Acidimicrobiia > Acidimicrobiales > Acidimicrobilacustridaceae > CAWBYL01. Next base: position 240,116 of record CAWBYL010000001.1, on the reverse strand, counting down.
TTCGCTGGCCGGTCCGACGCGTCGGAACCACGTGGCTCCGTGGCGGGCCACCAGGGCCACGTTGGCCAACGTCTCGACGTTGTCGACCAGCGTGGGGCGGCCGCCGACGCCCCGCTCGTACGGAGCGGGGAGGCGTGGTGGTGGGCTTGGCCTCGCCCCCGTCGAGCCAGTGCACGAGGGCCGTCTCCTCGCCCGGCGACGTACCGGCTCGGAGCCCGCTCCAACCGGACGGTGACGGGGTCGCCTCCGGTTCGCCGACGCTCGTCGAGCGCGGCGGTCACGGCCCGGGCGACGTGGTCGTGGGCCCCGTCGATGCACAGCACCGCCTGGCGGGCCTGGAGGGCCACGGCGGCGGCGACCAGACCGTCGATCACGAGATGGGGGGCGTGGACCAGCAGCGTCTGGTCCTTCAGGCTGGCCGGTTCGCCCTCGGTGCCGTTGGCGACCACCACGGGTCGACGCCGCTGGGCGGCCACCGCCGCCATCTTGGTTCCGGTGGGGAAACCGGCGCCGCCCCGGCCGCGAAGGCCGGACCGGCCGACGGCGGCGACCAGCTCGGACGACACGGGGGGCATCGTCCCGTAGCGGCGCACGTGGGCGTCGAGGCCTCCTCCCACCTCGATCGGGAGGAGGCGGGGAAGCGCCTCGGGGGGAGGCCCGGAGGCCGCCATCGACGGGCCGGTCGGAGCGAGGTGAGCGGTCATGGTCAGGTTCCCGTGCTCGTGATGGTTCCGGTGAAGGTGGCGCCGGCCCGGTCGACGTCGAGGTCGAGCTGCACGGTGGCGCTGCTCCCGTCGGGCCCGGTGAGGGCGAGGGTGAGCGACTCGCCGGACAGGCGGGTGATGGCCCCTACGAACAGGTCGGGCTGGTCGGCCGGACCGATGCTCGCGGTGCTCGACTGCATGCGGACACCACCGCCGGAGGCCGCGACGCCCTGGATGGCCACGGTGACCGTCCCCGTCGGACCGTCGCTCATCGTCCCGGTGATGGTGACGGTCTCGGTGTCCCCGCTCCCGGCCGTGCTGGTGATGGTGCCGGTCACGGGGACCGCGAACGGCTCGTCGAAGGCCGTGGCGGTGCCGTTGGCCGTCCCGGCGCCGGCGAGCAGCTCGGTGGGCGTGCCCGCTTTCCTGGCCCAGCCTGGCTGGGTCGGTCCCGTCCGGGCCCACGCGACCAGCGCGAAGACCGACACGGTCGCGGTGATGGCCGCGCCCAGACGGACCCGGTGGGCCCGCTCCCAGTCGTCGGCCAACCGCCACACCAGAGCGCCGAGCACGGCCACCAGGCACACGACGTCGAGCACCTGCACCCATCCCACCCGGCCATCGGAGCCGGTGCCGAGGCCGTGGACGAAGGCGATGGGCCAGCACAGGTAGGCCGCCCAGTGGACCGCTCGCCAGGTCGTGTGGCCGATCCGCTGACGCAACAGGCTGGTCACCACCAACGCGATCAGGAGGTCGAAGGCCACCGCCCCGAGGCCGAGCCAGATCGGTCGGTAACTGGAGACGAAGGGCACCAGGGTGTCGATCCAGTGCACGGGAGCGAAGGTGTCGAGTACGGCGGTGAGGATGTGCAGGGCCAGGAACACCACGACGAGCAGTGACGTGTTGCGGTGCATCTGGGTGACGACGAACCGTTGGCGCGAGGACTCCAGCCAGCGCTCCACCTGGGCGACTCCCAACACCATCGAGACCGTGAGCAGCACGATCGAGACCAGGCCGGTGCCTCGGGTGAGGTACCAGTAGGTCTGGCTGGTGACGGCGAGGATCACGGCGAGACCTCGGTCGGCCAGCCGCCGACGGTGCGCACCCGACCGTCGGGCCGCACCAGGCGGGCGGGGAGCGATCGATCCTCGAGCCAGGCCGGGGCGTCGTCACCGAGCACCACGCTCGCCGTGCTGGCGATGTTGGCATCGACGCAGGTACCGGCGGCCACCGACACGGTGCGCCAGGACGGCCGCGCCGGCTGGCCCGTGCGCGGGTCGACGATGTGGTGGTGGACAACGTCGCCTCGAACCCATCGCCGCACCGTGGTGCCGGAGGTGGCCAGGCCGCCGGAATCGATGGCCACCGTCGCCCCTGGTGCATCGGGGCCGTCGGCGTGGTCGTCGGTGACCCGCACGTCCCACCCGCCCTCCGGTGCCGTGCCCGCCACGCTGATGTCGCCACCCAGGCTGACCAGAACACCGCCCTCGACCTGCTCGGAGGCGGCTGCGGCGGCGCGATCCGCGGCGAGGGCCTTGGCCGTGGCCCCGAGGTCGAGCTCTACGCCGCGAGGGAGGCGAACGGCGCCGGCGGGGTCGATGTCCACGCTCCACCAGCCAGGGACGGCCTGCAGGCGCAGGTCGAGCGCGGGCCCGGTGGGCGGGACCGAGCGGAAGTCCCGGTCGTAGCCGGCGTCGCGCAGGGCGGTGGCGATGGTCGGATCGACCAGGCCTCCGGTCAGCTCGGCCGCTCGGCGCGCCACCGTCACCGCGTCCAACAGCCATGGTGAAACCGGCACCCACTCGCCACCTGAGGTGTTGAGGACGGCCAGCTCGGAGTCGTCCCGGAAGCGGCTGCACGACGCGTCGACGGCCGACACCACGTCGCTCACCGCCCGGCGGGCTCGTTCGACCGTGTCATCGTCGACAGCGCCGGCCACGAGGACCGTTGCCGTCGTGCCGAGGGCCGGGAACCGGGCGGTGGCGACTGTCGCGCTCACGACCCGCCGGAGGAGACCGAGGGCCGACGCCGGGTCGATCGGGGAGTGGTGGTCGGCGGGGTCACCGTCGAGGGGGTGGAGCTCCGGCTCGAACCGGTGATGGTGGTCGGGGGCGTGGTCGCGGGGGTGGCGACGTCGTCGGAACCGGTGCCGTCGGCGCCGACCGTCCCCGTCGACGTGGACGCCCCGGAGTCCTGGGTGTGACCGAGCACGGCCGCGAAGGTGCCGGCGGCGACGAAGGCGATGCCCGCCAACCAGACCGTCAGGCGGTTGACTCGGTGAAGGGATCGATCGCGATGGTGGGGGGTGGACACCCTCCGATCATCCTCCCGGGAGCCTGAGAGCAACGTTCAGCTCTTCCTAGAATCAGGTAAGAGTTCGTGACGGGGGCGCCGCCGATCCCGGTTCGGACGCCGATAGGGTCTCGCCCCTTGTCCGGTTCAGCTCCCCCCACCGATCGCCTCCGGTTCACGGCTCTGGCCGCCGCGCTGGTGGCCCTGCTCGTCCTCGTGGCGACCGCGTGTGGTGACGCGTCGGCCTCCTCCGGCGACACCACCTCGGTTCCCGCCACCACGGTCGCGCCGACGACCACCACGACGGCGGCACCGACCACCACCACCACCACCGAGCCACCGACGACGACCACCACGCTTCCGCCCACCACCACCACGCGGCCCAGGCGGCCGGGTCCCCGCTCGGGCCGGGCGACAACACCGTCTACGTGCTCGGTGATTCGGTGATCCTCGGGGCCCAGGCCCAGGTCCCGGCGGTCCTGGCCGGCTGGCAGGTCGCTTTCGATGCCGTGGAGAGCCGCCGGATCGACCAGGGCACCGACATCGTGCAGCAGAAGGGTGGTGTCGTCGGGCGGGTCCTGGTCGTGCACCTGTGCACCAACTGGGGCGGTGGTGACTACGCCGCCGCCGCCGGTCGCCTCCTGGGCTCGCTCCAGGGAGTCGAGCGCGTGGTGTGGGTCACCTGCACCCCGTGGCTCCCCGCCGTGGGGGATGCCGATGCGGTGATCCGTGCCCTTCCCCAGAGCCATCCGAACGTGGTCGTCGCCGACTGGGCGGCGATCTCGGGCACGCCCGGCTACACCTACGCCGACGGTCTCCACCTGAAGAGCGACGGTGCGCTGGCCCTCGCCGTCATCGTGGCCGCCGCCATCGGTCCTCCACCGGGCTGACCGACGAAACCGTTGCATGGGTTGCGCCTCTCCACGAGGGGGGCGCCCGTCACTGCTCGTCGGGGCAGGACTCCAACATCGGCACCGAGTTGATGGCCGTCCCACCGACGCCGTCGGCCGAACCGAACGTGTAGTAGATCTCGCTGTAGAGGGAAGTGTTGCCACTGTCTCCCTTGTGGGCGTGGAGGATTCTCGAGGCGCCGCCGTTCGGAATGGTCAGGTCGATCGTCGCCTGCACAGTCGGCGGGATGCCGGCACCGGTCGAGAAGTTGCGATCCTCGGCGTCGCCGGGGGTCCGGCCCACCTTCACCTTCTTGATGAACACGTGGACCGGCGCTCCCGTCGTGTTCCTGATGAAGAGGTCGTAGTGGACGTCACTCATGAACGGAGAGTTCTTGCCACCAGGGTGGCGGCAAGGGGCGGACGTGAACTGGATGACCTGGTTCGATGCAGCGGCCGCGGGCGCCGCAGTGGCCACCATGATCACCGGCACGGTCCACGCCGTGGCCGCGAGGAACCGTCGGCGGCTGGAGCGTCGGATCTCCTCGGCGTCGGAGTCGTCCGGGGACGGCACGTCGCCATCGTCGGGCCGGGCGGTGATCATGATCAGGCCCGGCTCAACCGAGCGCGAGCGTGACGGACCACGCGGACGGGCGCGACGGCGAGCCAGATCGTCTCCGTCAGGAGCCGTCGCGTCATCGGGGGCATGCGCACGCCTCTCGTCACTTGAAAAGGAATCCTCGGAGCCCGGTCACTGCGACCATCGTCGAGATTCCGGGGGAAGATACCACCGAGCCGGCTAATCTCCGCCGGCGCTGACGCCAATCTGGACGGGAGCGACGAACGGACCTCGGAACTGCGGTGCCGGTTCCAGGCCCTGGATCCCGTCGACGCTCACCGTCAACTGATCGGGATGGGCCATGGCCTGCGGGAGGACCTCCAGCCCGTACGGCCAGCTGGGGATCTCGCCCACCAGCTCGAAGACCACGGTGCGCGCCTCACCCGGCGGAACCTGTACCTCGACGAGGTGCACCAGGCTCCCCAGCTCCGTCTGGGTCGCCGCGCCGATCAGGCGGCCGTCGATGGTTACGCGGCGAAGCTCATGAGGCGTGTACACGGCGAGGATGTCCTGGCTCGTGCCGTCGGGCAGGCCCGATCGGTTGCCGATCACGTACGACGGGAGGCCCGAGGGTGGCGCGTCGTTGTGCACTGTCACCGTCACCTTCTCGGTGACCGTGCCCGTGGCCCGGTCGACGATGGCGCGAACCTCGACGTCGCGATGGATGAACGAGTCGATCTTGTTGGCCAAGAGGTTCGCCCACCGGATCGACACGTGGTCGCTTCCCGCCGGAACCTCCCACTGTCCGGACAGACCGACGCGGTCGAGGAAGGTCTCGGGGGCGGTGGCGCTCACCGACATGCGCAGGTGCCCTGCCGTCACCAGTCGGCCCAGGGAGGTGGCGAGCGACGAGATGCCCGGCAGGGGACGCGAGGTGAGCGCGTCGAAGGTGGCGCGGGCGGCGTCGCCCAGGAGCTCCTTGCGCTGCGGGTTGTTCCCGTCGATCAGGACGTACTGGTCCTGGAGGAGGAAACGCTCGGCGTTGGCGGCGTCGAGGGTCACCCCGAGGGCAGGCACCTCGACCGGTCCGGTGAGCTCGAGGAGACCGGCGATGGCGGCGGGATCCACGTAGAGCGCACCGTCGACGGGCGTCCCGCCCGGGGTCTGGGGGTACAGCTGGGCGATGACCCCGCGGTCGGTGGGCCAGTCGGGGCTGGCGGCCAGATTGCCGAGGAAGCGGCCGACGTCGTAGGAGCCGTAGCGCTCCTCCCACGCCGGCGGCGGGTCGAACGAGTACGGCGGGCCCGCGGCGTTGAGGGCGTTGAGGTTGCCGGCCTCCGTCAACTCGAGCCGCCCGCGGTCGGCGGTGAGGATGCCGAGGGCGCCCACGAAGCCGCCCCCGTTGCGGCTCTCACCGGGCGTGGCGAAGGCCACGAAGTAGCGCTTGGGACCGTCGGCGCCGAGCAGCTCGGGCGCCACCCGCAGCCCTTCGGCGGCGATGCTGGCCTGCTCACCGGCGTCGTCGAGGTTGTCGCCGATGCGGTCGAGCTGGGAACGGACCGATCCGAGCAACCAGGGCGATCGCACGGCGGCCACCGATCGCCGAGCGGCGGCGATCAGCTCGGCGGACCGCGCCACCGGGTCTCGGAGGGACTCGACGACGGACAGGTCGACCTGGCCGTCTTCGGCGGTGAGGTCGTGGTAGTTGGCGGTCGAGGCCGTGGTGGCTGCGCTGCGGTCGAGGACGACACCGGCCGAGGCCACCCTCCTCAGCGCCTCCACATGGGGTCCCACGACGGGTACATAGCGGCCGGCCCAGGTCCGCCAACCCTCGAGCGAGCCCGAGGCGTCGTCGAAGATGTCGGCCGCGGCGTCGAAGCGTTCGGCCGCGCCGGCCGTGTCGCCGGCGCGGATCGCATCCAGTCCTCGGCCGGCGAGCTCGACCCCCGCCTCGAGACGGCTCCTGGTCCCCAGAGCCCCGACCAGGGCGACGATCCCGAGGACCGTGGCCAGGCCGACGACGCCGATGGTGAGGGCCAGACCGACCTGGCGCTCGCGCCGTCGGGCCAGGCCGAAGGCCGACCAGGCGACCGGAGCGAGCGCGACGACGGCGAGGATCGTCGGGAGCCCGATGAAACCGAAGCTCGGCGCTCGCAGAAGGACCTGGACGACGAGAGCGCCGATGGCGGCGGCCAACACGCGGTCCCGGCGGGTCGAGAACGTCATGATCCCCCCGAGCACCATGAGCCCGAGGGTGAGCACGACGGTCGGGGCGTCGCCGCCGATGCCCATCACGGCGGCGACCCCCGCCGCCCACACGAGAGGGATCCGCCGGGCGCGCGAGGCCACGAGGGGTACGGCGGCACCGAGCAGGGCGCACCACAGCGCGTCGGCGGGGCGGGCGCCGGTGGGGCGGGCGGGCGAGGCAGCGGCGGCCACGGCCGACATGACCGCCAGGGCGGCGATGGCGCCTAGGCGGGAGCGGCGTCCGAGGCGGCCCGGACGCAGGCCCACGGGGGGTCGGATCACGCCGGAGGGGGCCTAGTCGGTGGACGCGAGGGGTGAGGCCTCGGGCTCGACGGTGGGGTCCTCGGTCGGGGGTGTCTCGTCCTCGGTTCCCCTGGAGACGGCGGTGCCGAGCCCGGAGATCTCGCTGGCTGGTTCCGGAGGCGCCGGACGGCGGTCGGCGGAGCCGCTGCGGTGGGAGTGGTAGTAGCCGTAGCCGTAGCGATGGGCGGCGTCGCGGGCGCTGCAGCTGTTCAGCACCACGCCCATCTGCGTGGCCCGGAACCGCTCGATGAGGTTGACCGCCCGCTCCGCCTGCCCGATCCGGGTCTGGCCGGCCCGCACGACGAGGACCACTCCGTCGGCCTCGGGCAGCAGGCCGATGGCGTCGTTCATCATCAACATGGGCGGGGTGTCGAGCAGCACCATGTCGAAGTCGGCCCGGACCTCTCGGATGGTGGCGATCAGCTGGGGGAGCACGTCGGGGGAGTCGTGCTCGGCATGGGGAGGCGGGAGGAACGAGACGTTGTGGAGCCGGGTGGCCGTGGGCTTGGTGGGCTCGTCGAGGACCAGGGCGGGATCGAGGTACTTGCCCACGGCCGGCTTGCGGTGGTCGCAGTCGACGACCAGCACGCGCACGCCGGCATCACCCAGGGTGGCGGCCAGGTTGGCGACCGTGGTGGTCTTGCCGTCACCGGGGTTGGGGGAGGTGACCAGCACCACGGGGGCGTGATGCTCGGGTCCGTCGCCGTTGGTGGATCGGTCCGCGCCCACAGTCCCCCCCACGGCGAACTGGATCGACGTGCGTAGGGTCCGGTACCGCTCGGCCGCCGCCGACCTCGGTGCGTCGAGGACGATGATGGCTCCGACCTGGCGTTCGGCGGAGGGCAGCACGGGGATCTCGACCAGCACGGGCAGGCCGGTGACGGCTTCGACCCGGTCGCTGCGGCGGAGGCGGTCGTCCCACGCTTCCACCACGAACGCCGTGAACAGACCCAGCACCAGGCCGGTGCCCGCTCCGATGGCGATCCTCGTCTTGTCCGACACGCCTCTGGCAGTGCTCAGGTCGGTCTCGCTGGCGATGGTGTCCGTGGACTCCCGGTTGATGAAGGTGGCGCTGCCTCGTGACTCGCGGTTGTCCTGGAGGCGGCGGTTGAACGCGCCGGCGTTGATCTGCACCGGGGTCGCGGTCTGCAGGGTGGTGAAACCACCCGTAGGCGTTCCCTGCTCGGTGAGGGCCTGGAGCTGGTCGTAGACGACGGTGTACTGCTTGACCACGGGGTCGAGGCGGGCGGCGTAGCTCTCGGCGTTGGCCGGGTCGGCCTCGATCCGGGCCTCCAGGTCTGCGCGCTGGGCCGACAGGTCGTTGAGCTGGACGAGGATCTCGTCGCGCGCCGCGGCGTACTGACGCTGGGCGTCGTTGGCGACGAAGTCGTTGAGGACGCGAGCCGTGGTGTCGGCCAGGAGAACCGCCTGGTCCGGGTCGGTGGAGATGGCGGTGATGTCGATGGCCTGGACATCGGTGCGAGCGACCGCGCCGACCTGCTCGTTCACGTCGCTCACGTTCACGCCGATGGCGGTGGAGACTCCGTTGGCCACGTCGGCCGACCGCACGAGGAAGGCCGTTCGGGCCAGGTTCGGGGTGGTGCTGGCCGAGCCGCTCGTGGCTCCGGCCGCCGTCCCGCCGGTGGCGTCGTAGATCAAGGTGTTGGTGGCCTTGTAGTACGTGGAGGTGTCCGGCTTGGTCTCGTCGATCAGGGTCGACGCGAAGCCGGCGAGCAGGCCCATCACCAGCCCGAGGGCGATCCAGATCCAGCGCCGGCGCAGCACCATGGCGTAGTGGCGCAGGGCGTTCGGGGACTGCTCGACCGATCGGGCCGGGCGCGGTCGTGGCCCGACGCTCGACGTGGGCCCGGTTGGGTCGTTCGCGCTCAAGCAGTCCCGTCCTTCGCGATCATGGCGCCGGCAGAGAAAGCCTAGACGGCGTCCTATCGGGCGCATCAGCGCCCGACGTCGGTCGGATTCGGTCTCGGCGCCGGCGTCGACGGGGTTGGACGCGGCGGTCCGAGACGCCCATCCCCACCATGATCAGGGCGATGGTGAGGGGCCCGGCCACCCAGAAGATGTCGGCCAGGCCCTGCGTCACCCTTAGCGTCAGGGCCGTGGCGCCGAGCACGGCGAGGTCGCCGGCCGAGCGGCGGAGGGCCAGGGCGGTGGCGAGGAGCAACAGGAGCAGGCCGACGAGCCCGAACAGGCCGGTCTCGGCCATCTCGCTGACGATGAGGTTGTGGGGCGCCACGTAGCCGCCGCCGGGGGTGAGGAAGTAGCGCAGACCACCGCCGACGAACCGGTTCTTGAGCCACACCTCCTGGATCGCCTGGTCGTAGGCGCTGGTCCGGGTGTTGATCGAGTTGAACTTCTGCTCGTCGGCCGGACGGGACAGGTCGTTGGCGTTCACCGACACGGCGGACAGGGCCACGAGGGCGACGCAGACGACCACGATGCCCGCCGAGATCCGCCCCGCGCTCCGCGCCGGCCGAGGAGGATCGGGCGCAGGGCGATGGCGGCGACCAGCCCGAGGGCGGCCGCTCGCGACTGGGTGGCGGCGAGACCGAGCAGCATGAGCACCCGCAGGCCGAAGATCACCTTGGGATGCCAGGCCAGTTGCCCGGCGCCCACGTAGGCGACGAGGAAGCCGGTGGCCAGGAGGAGCCCGGCGTGGTTCTTCTGGAGGTCGAGCACGTAGGCCGGCTGGAGGCCGTTGCTGAGCGTCGACACGATGGCGGCGGTGGCGACCACGCTGGTGGTCACGGCGAAGGCGCGCAGGGCGGGTCGGGTGACCCCGGACCGGACGATGGCCACACCGATGAGCACGGACCCGCCGAACAGCACCCCACGGTGGAACCACTCGAGCACCGCCCGCTGCGGGTGGTGGGCGATCAGCGAGACGACGATGAAGCCGAGGTAGACGACGAGTGCGCCGTACACGAGACGGAGGCGGCGGTCGTGCCAGGGGATGAACCGCAGAGCGGCGAGAACACCGAGAAGCCCCAGGGCATCGGTGACGCTGAGGTTCAAGAAGGCGGGACCGACCCGCTGGGGAAACGTGGTGGCCACCAGCGCCATGACCAGCACGGTGCGGGGGAAGACGATCGCCGCGGTGAGGGCTCCGACCCCGGCCACGAGCAGCAGGGCCTCGCTGGGGCGGCGGGCGGCGGCGAGGGCGACGGCGAACTGGGCACCGGCCGCGACGAGGGCGAACACGGTGACCCAGGCGACGTGACGGGCCACGCCGGACGGGCGACCCGCTGTTACCCGGCTGACGATCGCCATGCCGAACGCTACCAGCGGGACCTGCCGGCAGCCCCTCAACCGGTTCGCGGCTCGCCGGAGCCCGCCGGTAGTCTCACCGGTCGTGTCCACCCCGACCTCGATGCCCCGAACCGAGCCGTTCAAGGCCCCGGTGGGCACCCGCGACATCCTCCCGCCCGAGTCGGCCCGGTGGCAGGCCCTCATCGCCCGGTTCGCCGACCACGTCGGTCGGGCCGGCTACGGGCTCGTGCAGAGCCCCATGTTCGAGGAGTACGGCGTCTTCTCCCGCATGGGCGAGGGCACCGACGTCGTCCGCAAGGAGATGTACGACTTCCAGGACAAGGGGGACCGCCACCTCGCCCTGCGACCGGAGGGCACGGCGTCGGTCGTGCGAGCCTTCGTCCAGCACCGTCCGACCACGCCCTGGAAGGTCTGGTACGCCGCACCGAGCTTCCGCTACGAGCGACCCCAGGCCGGTCGCTACCGCCAGCACCACCAACTCGGGGCCGAAGCCCTCGGCTCGGCTGATCCCGATCTCGACGTCGAGGTCATCGGCCTGCTGTGGGACTTCTACGCCGACCTCGGCCTGCGCCAGGTCGAGCTGGTCGTGAACTCGATGGGCACCGCCGAAGACCGACGACGCTTCGTGGATGCCATCCGCAGCTACCTGGTCGGCCGCATCGGTGATCTCGATCCGACCGACGCCGAGAAGGTCGAGGCCCACCCCATGCGGGTGCTCGACTCCAAGCGTCCGCTGACCATCGCCGCCATCACCGACGCGCCCCGCATCACCGAGAGCCTTTCGGACGAGGCGGCCCTCCAGTTCGAGCGGGTGCAGTCCGGGTTACGGGCTCTCGGCGTGCCGTATCGCATCGAGCCCCGACTGGTCCGAGGTCTCGACTACTACACCCACACCACGTTCGAGATGGTCAGCGGCGCCCTCGACGCGGCCCAGTCCACCATCGGCGGTGGCGGGCGCTACGACGGGCTGGTCGAGTCGCTCGGGGGACCGTCCACCCCCGGCATCGGCTTCGGCTCGGGCATCGAGCGGGTGCTGCTCACCTGCGACGCCGAGGGGGTGTTCGGGGCCGAGGGCCGGCGGACCGACGTGTACCTCGTCGACACCGCCGGAGGCGACACCGCCCGAGACCTGTCGATCGAGCTGCGGCGGGCCGGCGTCAGCGCCGAGCGGGCCTTCGACGGCCGTTCGATGAAGTCCCAGATGAAGTCGGCCGACCGGTCGGGCGCCTCGCTCGTCGTGATCGTGGGTCCCGACGAGCTCGAGGACGGAACCGTCACGGTTCGCGACCTGCGCGGCGAGCGCGGCCAGCACCGAGTCGGTCGGGCCGAGGCCGTGGCCACCCTGGCCAGCCTGCTCGACGACTGATCGACACCATCGCGCCCGCCGGGCGCCCAGCCAACGAAGGAAGCAACCGTGACCGAGTCCCTCCCGATGCGCACCGACCACTGCGGGACCCTGCGCGCCGCCGACATCGGCCGCCGGGTCGCGGTGTGCGGTTGGGTGGCTCGTCGTCGCGAGCACGGCGAGCACCTCGCCTTCGTCGACCTCCGCGACCACACCGGCCTCATCCAGTGCGTGGTGGACGGCGCCGCGGATCTGCGCTCGGAGTACGTGGTCCGGATCGTGGGGGTCGTGCGGGTCCGGCCCGAGGGGACCGAGAACGAGAACCTGGCCACCGGGGCGGTGGAGCTGGGGGAGTGCGAGGTGGAGATCCTGAACGTGTCCGAGCCGGCCCCCTTTCAGCTCGACGACCGCGTCGAGGTCGACGAGATGGTCCGCCTCGCCCATCGCTACGTCGATCTGCGCACGGAGCGCATGCAGCGGAACCTCCGGCTGCGGGCCAAGGTCAACGGGGCCCTGCGCTCGGCCATGGACTCGCAGGGGTTCGTCGAGGTCGAGACGCCCATGCTCATCGCCTCGACGCCGGAGGGCGCCCGCGACTTCGTGGTGCCCAGTCGTCTCACGCCGGGCAGCTTCTACGCCCTGCCCCAGAGCCCGCAGCTGTTCAAGCAGCTGTGCATGGTCGGTGGCGTCGACCGCTACTACCAGATCGCCCGATGCCTGCGCGACGAGGATCTGCGCGCCGACCGCCAGTTCGAGTTCATGCAGCTCGACGCCGAGGCCAGCTTCGTGAGCCAGGAAGAGGTCCTCGCCTTCATCTCGGAGGCGGTCGGGGCCGCGGTGCAGGCCGTCACCGGTGAGCGCCCCGGAGAGATCGGCCAGATCACCTGGCGCGACGCCCAGGAGCGCTTCGGCTCGGACAAGCCCGACACCCGGTTCGGGATGGAGTTGGTGGAGCTCACCGAGCTCTTCGCCGACACCGGCTTCAACGCCTTCAAGGCCGGCTGTGTGAAGGGCATCCGGGTTCCCGGCGGTGCGGAGTTCACCCGCTCCCGGCTCGACGATCTCACCGACAAGGCCAAGCGGTGGGGTGCGAAGGGTCTGGTGTGGATGAGGGTCCGGGATGCCGGCGAGCTCGACTCCCCGGTCCGGAAGTTCCTCTCCGATGCCGAAGCGGAGGGTCTGGTCGCGGCCACCGACGCCCAGTCCGGCGACCTGCTGTTGATCGTGGCCGACGACCGCCCCAAGGTGTGGCACGTCCTCGGGCTGCTCCGCGTCGAGCTCGGACGGCCGCCGGTGACCGAGGGCGGCCTGCAGTTCCTGTGGGTGGTCGACTTCCCGCTCTTCGAGGCGCTCGACGACAACGGTCGGCCGATCCCCGCCCACCACCCGTTCACCATGCCCCACGCCGACGACGTGGACCTGCTCGACTCGGCTGATCCCGCCGAGCTGCTCGAGGTTCGGTCGCAGTCGTACGACCTCGTCCTGAACGGGTGGGAGTTGGGCTCGGGCAGCGTCCGGATCCACCGTTCGGACATCCAGTCCCGCATGTTCGCCCTGCTCGGCATCGACGACGCCACCGCCCAGGAGCGGTTCGGCTTCCTGCTCGACGCCTTCCGCTTCGGGGCCCCGCCCCACGCCGGGTTCGCGTTCGGCATCGACCGCCTGGTCGCCCTGCTGGCCGGGGAGGAGAACATCCGCGAGGTCATCGCCTTCCCGAAGACCCAGTCCGGCACGGACCCGCTGACCCACGCGCCATCCCCGATCGATCGCGGGCAGCTCGAGGAGCTGGGTCTGCGACTGCTGCCGGTGGCCCGCCCCGACTGATCCGGAGCCGCCGCCGACCGTCTGGTCCGCCCGCTAGGTCCGCAACTCGGCGACGACGGCGTCGGTGTCGTCGTCCGCGGACACCTCGGCCGTGACCGCCACTCCGTCGCGCTCGGCGAGGAGGGTCGTGGTCCCGGCGCTCACCGCGTCGAGTCCGCCGACCGTGTACCCGAGGCGCTCGAGCTCGTCGGCCAACCCCGCGGCCACCGCCCGGACCGTCGCCGTGGTGGTGGAGAAGCGGGCGGTGTGGCCTCCGACCAGCAACGGGTCGTCCGGATCGACGAGGGGGAGAAGGTCGCAGGGCATGGCGATTCCCTGCACCGCTTCGGCGACCGGCAGGCGATGGGCCGGCGGGGCGGGGGCGACGGGTGACGGTGCACCTTCGACGGCGGGCGGGGCGTCGGTCGCCGACGCGGCGCCCTCGGCGATGACCCCGGAGGGCGGCGGGACGCCCTGGAGTGACTTCGGGAGTCGGGCCTCGACCGGCCCCTCCGGCAGCGGAGCCACCGGCGCCCCCTTGAGCCGGGACAGTCCGCGCGCGGGGGCGGGCGGGGTGCCGGCGCCGGTCGCGGCGGCTCCGTCCACCTGCTCCCGTGACTTCTTGGGACCCTGGGTGAAGCGCCGCCAGAGCCGGAAGCCGTAGACGCCGAGCGCCACGAGCAGCCAGAGCCAGAAGATCACCACGAGTACGTCCCGCACGACGAGAATCGTGGCACAGGGCGCCCGCTCGGTGGGTGGACCGGCGGCGGTAGCCTCGCCCGATGGCCGACGACCTGTTCGCCGCCGCCGCCGAGGATCGACTGGTTCGCCAGTCGCCTCTGGCCGCCCGGCTGCGACCCACGACCCTCGACGAGGTGGTCGGCCAGGAGCCCCTGCTGGGGCCCGGGCGCCCGTTGCGGGCGCTGATCGAGGCGGACCGGCTGTCCTCGGTGATCCTGTGGGGTCCGCCGGGCACGGGCAAGACGTCGATCGCGCAGCTGATAGCCCACACCACCAGCAAGGCCTTCGAGCAGCTGTCGGCGGTGACGGCCACGGTGAAGGACGTGCGCGAGGCCGCCGGCCGGGCCCAGGACCGCCTGGGCCAGCGGGGCCAGGGAACGATCCTGTTCCTCGACGAGGTCCACCGCTTCAACAAGGCCCAGCAGGATGCCTTGTTGCCGTCGGTCGAGTCGGGTCTGCTCGTGCTCATCGGGGCCACGACGGAGAACCCGTTCTTCGAGGTCAACCCGCCACTGCTCAGCCGCTCCACGCTGTTCCGGCTCGAACCGCTGTCCGAGGCCGCCGTCACCCGCCTCGTGCACCGTGGCCTCGAGGCCGAGGGCGCCACCATCGACGAGGCCGGCCTCGCCCTCCTCGTGGACCGGGCCAACGGCGACGGTCGCCACGTCCTCACCAGCCTCGAGGTGGCCGTCGCCCTCGCCCACGAACATCCTGGTGTCGTCCGCGACGCCGAGGGCGCCATCACCGACGAGGCGGTGTGCGTCTCGGCCGCCGACGTCGAGGCCGCGCTCGGCACCAAGGCCCTTCGCTACGGTCGCGACGACCACTACGACGTCATCTCCGCCTTCATCAAGAGCATCCGGGGCTCCGATGCCGACGCCGGGCTCTACTGGCTGGCCCGCATGCTGGAGGCCGGGGAGGACGCCCGCTTCATCGCCCGCCGCCTGGTCATCCTGGCCAGTGAGGACATCGGCATGGCCGACTCGCTCTCGCTGGTCGTGGCCGACGCCGCCGCCCGCGCCGTCGAGTTCGTCGGGCTGCCGGAGGCCCAGCTGAACCTGGCCCACGCCGTGGTGCACCTGGCCTCGGCCCCGAAGTCCAACCGGGTGACGGTGGCCATCGGGCGAGCTCGCTCCGACGTGCGGGAGCGGGCGGGGGGCGAGGTCCCGACCCACCTGCGCGACGCCCACTACAAGGGGGCCAAGACCCTCGGTCACGGGGCCGGGTACGAGTACCCTCACGACGAACCCGACGGTTGGGTCGACCAGTCGTACCGTCCGGCCGAGCTCGAGGGTCGGGTCTACTACGAGCCGTCGACCCACGGTGCCGAGGACAGGGTGCGCCAGCGCATGGAACAACGCCACCAGCCCGAGACCGCTCCCTCCGGGGCGGCCACCGAGGACGAGGAGCGCCGATGAGCGCCGTCGCCGTCGTGCTCATCGTGGTGGCCATCGTCGGCCTGGTCGTCGTGGCCATGGCCGTGCAGTCGCTGATCGTCACCCTTCGGTCGCTTCGAGAGACGGTCGAGGACCTGCGGCGCCAGACCCTCCCGGCCATCGCTGAGCTGCGGGCCACCGTGTCGGCGGCCAACGGCGAGCTCGCTCGCGTCGACTCGCTCCTGGACACCGCCGAGGACGTCGGCGCCCGCGTCGACGCCACCTCCAAGCTCACCTGGCTGGTCCTTCGGAACCCCCTCGTGAAGCTGGCCTCGGCCTCGGTGGCCTCTGATCGGATCGCCCGTCGGCTCGGGCGCGACAGCGACGACGACGCGCTCTCGGCACCGCTCGCCATCGAGCGGGGCGCCACCGACGCCGACCGAACCGCCCGGTCCCGCTCGCGCCGGTCGTCCACCTCGCGTCGGGACCGACGCGCCCGGCGGGCGGGCTGAGGCGTGTTCAAGCGGGTGACGTGGTTCTCCTTGGGTGCGGCGGTCGGGGCCGGCGGCACCGTCGTCGGGTACCTGCGAGCCCGCGAGCTGGCCCGACGCCACCTTCCCGAGTCGGTGCAGGACGCCGCGTCGCGCGCCGCGGTGCGGGCCGAGGACGAGGTACGCGACCTCGCCGGCCGGGCTGCCGATGCCGTCGACGACTGGCGGGACACGGCCGCTGACACCCGTCGGAGCCGTCGGGTCGCCGAGGAGGCGCTGCGCCGGCAACTGGAGCGGGCCGGACTCTGAGTCGGCGCCACCTACGTCCGAGATGGCGTCAGGGCCGGGCAGTAGCCTCCGATCGGGTGGGGGCGACCGAGGTGGACGACCGAGCTTCCAAGGTGACGTGGCTGCCCCTGGTGGCCATGGGCCTTGGGATCTTCGTGATCGCCAACGACGTCACCGCCATGAGCGTGGCCCTGCCCGCCATCGAGCAGGGCTTCGACAGCGACGTCGGCACCGTGCAGTGGGTGGTGAACGCCTACGCCTTGATCTTCGGCGTGCTCATCGTCACCGGCGGTCGGCTGGCCGACATGTTCGGTCGGCGTCGGATGCTCTTCGCCGGGGCGGCTGTGTTCGCCGCCTTCTCCTTCATCGGTGGGTTCGCTCCCAACATCGGCGTGTTGATCGCCGCCCGGGCCCTGATGGGCATCGGTGGGGCGCTCATGTGGCCGGCCATCCTCGGGCTCGTCTACGCCATCCTCCCTGCGGCCAAGGCCGGCCTGGCCGGCGGTCTGGTCATCGGCATCGCCGGGCTCGGCAACGCCGCCGGACCTTTGCTCGGCGGGTTGCTGGCCGGTTCGGTCGGGTGGCGCTGGATCCTGCTGCTGAACGTGCCGATCGCCGGACTGGCCTGCCTGGTCACGTGGCTGACCGTCCGGGCGGACTCCGGCGGGGCTCGGGATCGCATCGACTACGCCGGCGTGGCCACGGTCTCGGTCG
Organism: uncultured Actinomycetes bacterium; assembly: GCA_963793025.1. Classification (GTDB taxonomy): domain Bacteria; phylum Actinomycetota; class Acidimicrobiia; order Acidimicrobiales; family Acidimicrobilacustridaceae; genus CAWBYL01. The sequence continues at coordinate 223,075 of CAWBYL010000001.1, read as the reverse complement.
GGCTGATCAGCCTGCTCATCGCCCTCGACGTGGGGCCGGAGTCGGGCTGGACCAGCCCGACGGTCCTCGGCGCGTTCGCCCTCGCGCTCGTGTTGTTGATCGCCTTCGTGGTGATCGAACGACGGGCGGGGGACGCCGCCCTCGTCCCGCCGGCGGTCATGAGCAACCTCGGCTTCACCAGCGCCTGCGTGGCCACGTTGCTCATGTCGTCGACGTTCTTCGCCTCGCTGCTCTACCTGCCCCAGTACTTCCAGAAGATCCTCGGCTGGTCGGCCCTCGACGCCGGCGCCGGGCTTTTGCCCCTCATGGCCGTCTTCGCCGCGGCGTCGTTCCTCGCCGGCTCGCTGTACGACCGGTTGGGGGCGAAGTTGGTCGTGAGCACCGGCGCCCTGGCCATGGCCGTCGGTCCCTTCCTGTTCACCTTCCTGGGGGCCGACGACGGCTACGCCGTGCTCGTTCCCGGGATGGTCGTCGCCGGGGTCGGCATCGGGATCTTCTACTCCGCGGTCACCACCGCCGGGGTCACTGCCCTCGACGAGTCGCGGTCGAGCCTCGCCGGCGGGATCCTCTACATGTTCCAGCTCGCCGGCGGTTCGGTCGGTCTGGCCCTGACCACCACGGTCTTCCTCGGCGCCTCGAACAAGGCCATCGACAACGACGCCGCCGCGCTCGGTGTGACCCTGTCGACCGCCGACCGCCAGGCGGTGAGCGGTGTGCTGGCCGGTACCGACTCCTCGGCGGCGGTGCTGGCCAAGTTCCCCGGACAGGTGGGGGAGCAGCTCGTGGAGATCGTGCGCGAGGCCTTCGTCACCGGATTCCAGTGGGCCTTCCGCCTCGACGCCCTGCTGGCACTGGTCGGCTTCGGTGTGGCGGTGGCGTTCGTGGGCGGACGGCTGCGCCGACGCACCGGTGCGGAGGACCCCAAGGAAGGGTCCGCCGGGACCGCCACCTAGGTCGCGGAACCCCCAACGGGGGTGTCTCCGGCACTCGTTAGGCTGAGCGCCACCATGAACCCCATGACCGCCACCGAGCTGCGCCGCGCCTTCCTGGCGTTCTTCGAGCAGCGAGGTCACGTCGTCGTGCCCTCGGCCAGCCTGATCCCGCACGACCCCGACCTCCTCTTCACCGTGGCCGGCATGGTGCCGTTCAAGCCCTACTTCCTCGGGGAGGAGTCGGCGCCGTTCCCCCGGGCCACCACCGTGCAGAAGTGCGTTCGGGCCGGAGGCAAGGACAGCGACCTCGAGGAGGTCGGGCGCGACGCCCGTCACCTCAGCTTCTTCGAGATGCTGGGCAACTTCAGCTTCGGCGACTACTTCAAGCACGAGGCCATCCCGATGGCCTGGGCCATGGTCACCGAGCTGTTCGGCATCGATCCTGACCTCCTCTGGGTGACCTGCCACGTCACCGATGACGAGGCGGCGGAGGTCTGGCGCGACGAGGTCGGGGTCGATCCCGACCGCATCCAACGTCTCGACGCCGACAACTGGTGGGGTCCGCCGGGCGGGCCTCCGGGACCGTGCGGGCCGTCCTCGGAGATCTTCGTGGACAAGGGCGCCGCCTACGGTCCCGACGGTGGCCCTGCTCACGGTGGGGATGAGCGCTATCTCGAGATCTGGAACCTGGTGTTCATGCAGTACGCCCGCGACGTCGACGGCGTCGACACGGAGCTGCCCCGCAAGAACATCGACACCGGAGCCGGCCTCGAGCGCATCCTCGGGGTGCTCCAGGGGGTCGACACCGTCTTCGAGACCGACGTGCTGAAGCCCCTCGTCGACACCGCGCAGCGCCTCACCGGGAAGCACCTGGGTGCGTCGCCTCGCTCCGACATCTCGTTGCGCATCCTGGCGGAGCACGCCCGCACCATGAGCTTCTTGGTCTCCGACGGCGTCTTCCCCTCCAACGAGGGGCGGGGCTACGTGCTGCGCCGCATCATCCGGCGCGCCGTGCGCGAGGCGTACCTGCTGGACGTGGGGGACCTCGTCACCCCCGACCTGGTCGACACCACGGTCTCGGTGATGGGCGAGTCCTACCCCGATCTGGTGAAGCACCACGACTTCGTGCGCAACGTCGTGGCCCGTGAGGAGGAGCGCTTCCGGGCCACGTTGAAGTCGGGCACGTCGCTGCTCGACGCCGAGCTGGACAAGCTCCCGGCCGGGGCGCCCATCGGCGGATCGGTGGCCTTCCTGCTCCACGACACCCACGGGTTCCCGCTCGAGCTGACCCGCGAGATCGGCCTCGAACGGGGCCACGACGTCGACCAGCCCGGGTTCGACACCGAGATGGCCGAGCAGCGCCGGCGGGCCAAGGAGGCCCGCAAGGGCGGTACCGCGGAGGGTGCGGGCGCGTTCGCCGAGCTGGGTGAGCAGTTCGGGCCGACGCTTTTCGTCGGCGCCGACCACGACGAGACCGACGCGGTGGTCGTCGGCCTGGTCGACGACTCGGTGGTGCTCGACCGCACGCCGTTCTACGCCGAGTCCGGCGGCCAGGTCGGCGACACCGGCTGGATCACCTCGGAGACAGGGCGGGCCGAGGTCCTCGACACCGTCCACGGGGCACCCGGTGTGGTGCGCCACCAGATCGGGCCGATCGAGGGGGAGCTGGTGGTCGGCCAGGGCGTCACCGCCACCATCGACGCCCATCGCCGCAACGCGATCCGCCGCAACCACACCGCCACCCATCTGCTGCACTGGGCTTTGCGCGAGGTGCTGGGCGAGCACGTCAAGCAACAGGGGTCGCTCGTCGCGCCCGATCGGCTGCGCTTCGACTTCAGCCACTACGAGGCGCTCACCGACGACGAGATCCGCCGCATCGAGGACATGGTGGCCGAGGAGGTCCTCTCCAATCCGCCGGCCCGCCACTACGAGACCACCAAGGACTACGCCGAGCAGATCGGTGCCATCGCCTTCTTCGGCGACAAGTACGGCGACGTCGTGAAGGTGCTCGAGGCCGGACCCCACTCCACCGAGCTGTGCGGTGGTACCCACGTCAAGGCGCTGGGTGACATCGGGCCGGTCAAGATCGTGAGCGAGGCCTCCATCGGGTCCAACATCCGCCGCATCGAAGCCGTGTCGGGAACCGGCCCCCTCGAGCGTCTCCGGGCCGACGAGGCCCGCATCAAGGCCGCGGCCGAGGCCATGGGGGTGGCCAACGACGAGCTCGTCGACGCCGTCGAGCGTCGGGTGGCCGAGGTGAAGGAGCTGCGGGTCCGTCTGCGCGACCTCGAGCGCCAGGCGGCGGCCGGTCGGGCCGGCGATCTCGCCGCCGCCGCCGTCGACGGCATCGTCGTCTCGCGCGTCGACGGCCTCGACCGCGACGCCCTGCGGGACCTGGCGGTGGCCGTGCGGGACGTGCCCGGCGTCCGGGCCGCGGTGCTCGGCAGCGCACCGGAAGCCGGCGGCGTCGCCCTCGTCGCCGCCGTCACCCCCGACTCCGGTCTGCACGCCTCCGAGCTCATCGCCGACGCCGCCCGGGCGGTCAAGGGAGGCGGCGGCAAGAGCGCCGACCTCGCCGTGGCCGGGGGCAAGGACCCCGCCGCCCTCGACGACGCCCTGGACCTGGCCCGCTCCGCCGCCGGCCTGGCCTGACCGCCGGTGCGGGCCATCGGGGTCGACCTCGGCAGTCGGCGGATCGGCGTCGCCCTGTCCGATTCGGGCGGCGTGCTCGCCTCCCCGTTCGACACGGTGGTGCGCAGCGGCGACGTCGCCCTCGACCATCGTCGCATCCTGGAGCTCGCCGCCGAGGCCGAAGCCGAGATCATCGTGGTCGGCCTGCCGCTGTCCCTCGACGGCACCACGGGCCCGGCGGCCGAAGGGGTCCTGGCCGAGGTCGAGCGCCTACGGGTCGCCACGCCGATCCCCGTCGAAACCTACGATGAGCGCTTGACCACGGTGACGGCCACCCGACTCTTGCGCGACGGCGGCGTGAAAGGTCGGGCCCAGCGCCAGGTCGTCGACAAGGTGGCCGCTTCGATCCTCCTCCAGGCCTGGCTCGATGGCCGTCGCTCCGGACCACCACCACCGCCTCGTCCCTGACGCCCGATCCTCCAAGAGTCCAACGTGCCCGATTCCAACGACCCGTTCGAGCTCTTCGGCCTCGATCCCGACGAGCCCGACGGCCCCACTGAGCCGTCCGACAGCGGGGCCACCCGACCCTGGAACGACGACGTCTCGCCGGTCACGCCAGAAGCGTCCGACGTCCAGGTCACCGACGACGGCGACGAGGACGACGGATTCGTCGACCTGCGTCGGGGGTCGGTGCGGGGTGGCGGCCGGCGATGGGGCCTGGCGGTGCTCGGCCTGCTCGGCGTGCTCCTGGTCGTCGTGGGGGCGGGTGCGTGGTGGGTGAAGGGTCAGATCGATCCCGGTTCGCCGGGCGAGGAGGTCGCCGTCACGATCCCCGCCGGCAGCTCCACCTCGGACATCGCCACCCTCCTCGCTGACAAGCGGGTCATCACCAACGCCTCGGTGTTCCAGTGGTACGTGCGGGTGAAGGGGGGCGATCCGTTCCAGGCCGGCGACTACAGGGGCCTGCGGGTCAACTCCTCGATGGGCGATGTCGTCGACGTGTTGAAGGCCGGGCCGGCGCCTCCGGAGAGCGTGACCTTCCTCCTCCGGGAGGGCCTGTGGGTAGCCGAGGCGCGCGCCGCCATCCTCGAGGCCTTCCCCGGCATGGACCCGGCCGCGCTCGACGCCGCTCTGGCCAACACCCACCCGGCGTTCCAGCCCGAAGGGTCGAGCAACATCGAGGGGTTCTTGTTCCCGGCCACCTACGAGGTCGCCGAGACCGACGTCGGTGACCCGCAGCGCCTGGTCGACCAGATGGTGGCCACGTTCGAGCGCATCGCCACCGAAGAGGGTCTCGGCGGCGCCGAGACCACCCTGCAGGGTGTGGCCGGCTCCCGGACCATCACTCCGTACGAGGCGCTCATCGTCGCGTCACTCGTGGAGTCCGAGGCCAAGGTGCCCGCCGACCGACCGAAGATCGCCAGGGTCATCTACAACCGCCTGGCCGAAGGGATGACCCTCGGCATCGACGCCACCGTGCTCTACGCCCTGCAGGATCGGTCCGACAGCCTGACCAACAGTGACCTGCGGATCGACTCGCCGTACAACACGCGCGTGAACACCGGGCTCCCGCCCACCCCGATCAACTCGCCGGGACAGAGCTCGATCGACGCCGCCCTGCACCCCGCCGACGGCGACTGGCTCTACTACGTGCTCACGGACGAGGACGGCAGCCACTACTTCACGAACAGCTACTCGGACTTCCAGCGTGCGGTGAAGGACGCTCAGGACCGGGGCATCTTCTAGTGGCCGCTCCCTCGGGCGGACCGGTCGGCCCCGTGGGCACCACCCGGCTGGCCGCGGTCATCGGCTCCCCCGTTCGCCACTCGCTCTCGCCTCTGCTGCTCAACACCGCCTTCGCCGCTGCTGATCTCGACTGGGTCTATGTGGCCCTCGAGGTCGCCGATGGCGGAGTGCCCGACGCCTTCACGGGCATGCGCGCCCTCGGTATCGGGGGTCTGTCGGTCACCATGCCCCACAAGGAGGCCGCCGCCGCCGCCGTCGACCGCTGCTCCGACGACGCCGCCGCCCTCGGAGCGGTGAACTGCGTGGTGAACGACGACGGGCAGCTGGTCGGCCACAACACCGACGGCGCCGGCTTCGTGGCCGGCCTCGCCGCGGAGACAGGTTTCTCACCGGCGGGCAAGCGCTGTCTCGTCTTCGGCGCCGGCGGTGCCGGTCGGGCCGTGGCCCTGGGCCTGGCCCGGGAGGGGGCCAGCGAGGTGGCGGTGTTCAATCGGAGCAAGGCGCGGGCCGTGCGGGCGGTCGAGCTGTTGGGCGGGGTCGGGCGGCTGCTGGGCGTTCGGGAGTCCCTCGACGCCCTCGCCGATGCCGACCTGTTCGTGAACGCCACGTCGGTGGGGATGGGTGACGGGGACGGGACACCGTTCGATCCGTCCTTGCTCCACGAGGGGATGGTCGTGGCCGACATCGTCTATCGCCCGCTCGTCACCCCGCTCGTCGCGGCGGCGAGGGATCGTGGAGTGGTCGCCGTCAACGGCGTGTCCATGCTCGTGCACCAAGCGGCGGCGGCGTTCGAGCTGTGGACCGGCCGTCCCGCCCCCCTCGATGCCATGAACGCGGCAGTGGCGGCCGCCCTCGACTGACCGGAACGGGACGTTCTCGCCGCGTCCCGATTCCGGGGGGCCGAGAAAAATCGCTCCATCCCCGGCTCGCGCGTGCCGATGATTCGGGCGTGGTGACAGAGGACGTCACCCGCCGTCCAGGGAGGCATCCGCCGTGGCACTGCAGGGAAGCATCGACACCTTCGCACTCGACGACGTGCTGCGGCTCGTCGCCAGCACTTCGAAGACCGGTCGGCTCACGCTGACCGGGACCCGGGGCACCGGTGAGGTCGCGGTCAGCGAGGGCCAGGTGGTCGGCATCGACGTGTCCACCGACGCCCGGTCCACGGAGCTGCACGAGCTCGTGTTCGAGCTGATGCGCTTCGACGACGGCGACTTCCAGTTCGACGCCATGGACGTCGAGCTCGACGACAGCGTCGCGCCCGCCCAGGTGGACGACCTCCTGACCGGTGCCTTCGAGCTCCTCGACGAGTGGCGGGAGATCGAGAAGTTCGTGCCCCGGAGCGACTCATCGGTGCGCCTGTCCTCCAGCGCTCCCCACGAAGCCGTCACCGTCCAGCCCGAGCAGTGGCAGCTCATCGCCGCCGTCGGCTCGGCGGCGCCGGTGTCGACGCTGAGCGCCCGCCTCGATGCCAGCGAGCTGGCCGTGGGCCGGGTGCTGCGCCCCCTGATCGAAGCCGGCCTGGTGGTCATCGGTGATCCCATGACCGACGACGAGGCCGGTGACGTCCCGCACGCAGCGGAGGGCTACGCCGATTTCCTGGCACCCCTTCCCGCTCGGAAGGGCAAGGACGCCAACGGCCACGGTGCCAGCACCAACGGCAACGGTGCCAGCGCGAACGGCAACGGTGCCAGCGCCAACGGTGCCAGCGCGAACGGCAACGGCAGCACCGGGGCCAACGGCAGCGAGCCGATCGATGCCAGCGCCCTGTTCGACGCCGTCCCCTCCGACGTGACGGCGGACATGACCGCCGAGGTCCCCGCTGCTGTCGCCGTGGCGGCCGAGGGCTACGAGCCCATGGACGCCGGCGAGTTCGCCCGCCGGCTGGCCGACCTGTCGCCTCGTGCGGCCAAGGCCGTGGCCGCGGCGGCCCGTGCGGCCACGACCGAGGAGCGCGACGCCGCCCTCGCCGAGCTGGACGAGACCGGCGAATCGGTCGACCACGACCTGCTCCTCCACCTGCTCGGTCCCGTCGAGGGCTGAGCCCGCACCGCCGTGGCGGCTGCGGCCGCTACGGTCGGCGCCCGTGAACGCCCTGCGGTACGTCGTCTGCGCTGTTCTGGCACTGCCCGCAGGGTGGTTCGTCGGCGTCCTCTCCGAACGAGTCCCCGACCGTCTGCCCCTGTTCGACCCGTTCCCGACGGTGCGGCCCGGCGGTCGACGGATCGTGCTGCACGTCCTCGTGCTGGTGCTGTTCCTGCTGGCCGCCTGGCGCTTCAACGAGGCGTCCTGGGGTGAGCTGGTCGGCTTCCTCGCCCTCTTCGCCGCCCTGGCGGCGCTGAGCGCCATCGACATCGAGCACTACCGCCTCCCCGACCTCATCGTCCTTCCGTCCCTCGTGGCCTCGATCCCATGGATCGTGCTGGTGTCGCTCGTCGACGGCGATGGCACGCGGGTCCGCTACGCCCTGGCCGGCGCCGCGGTGTACTTCGGTGTGCTGTTCGTCGTGCACCTGATCTCGCCCCGAGGGATGGGCTTCGGCGACGTGAAGCTGGCCGCGCTCATGGGGCTCTACGTCGGTTGGCTGGGCACGACCTACACCGAGGTGCTGGTGCTCGTGCTGTGGGCGATGCTCATCGGCTTCCTGTCGGGGACCGTCATCGGCCTCGTGCTGTTGTTGGCCCGACGCCGCAACCGGCCCTTTCCGTTCGGTCCGTTCCTGGCTCTCGGCACGGTCGTCGCCGTGCTCATCAGCCGCGGCCTGCTGCCCGGATGACCGGTCGCCGGGCACCCGGTCGGGTCCCGCGTCGTCCCGGTGCCGGCGCAACCGGCTTCGGGCCCGCCGGGGCCGACCGGTAGATTGGGTCGGTGCTGCGCTTCCTCACCGCCGGAGAGTCCCACGGCCAGGCCCTCGTCGTCATCGTCGAAGGGCTCCCCGCCGGGCTCCCGATCACCGTCGAGGACATCGACGGTGAGCTCGCCCGCCGGCGACTGGGCTACGGGCGGGGGCCGCGCATGCGCTTCGAGGCCGACGAGGTCACCATCCTCGCCGGCGTGCGTCACGGCCTCACCCTGGGGTCGCCGCTGGCCATCCAGATCGGCAACAGCGAGTGGGAGCGCAAGTGGACCGAGGAGATGTCCCCGGCGCCCGGAGCGACCAGCCAGAAGCTGACCACCCCGAGGCCGGGCCACGCCGACCTCACCGGGATGCAGAAGTACGGCTTCGACGACGCCCGCAACGTGCTCGAGCGGGCCTCGGCCCGCGAGACGGCGGCGCGGGTGGCCGCCGGCGCGGTGGCCAAGGCCCTCCTGTCGCATCTCGGCACCGAGATCGGATCGCACGTCGTGGGCCTCGGTCCGGTGCGGGCGTCGGTCTCGTCGCGTCCGGGACCGGGTGAGCTGGGGGCCGTCGACCAGTCGGAGGTGCGCTGCGCGGACTCGGCCGCGGAGGCCGACATGATCGTCGCCATCAAGGCCGCCCAGAAGGCGGGCGACTCGCTCGGCGGGGTGGTCGAGGTCGTGGCCCACGGTGTTCCTGTCGGTCTCGGCAGCCACGTGCACTGGGACCGCAAGCTCGACGGTCGCCTGGCCCAGGCCCTCATGAGCATCCAGGCGGTCAAGGGCGTCGAGGTGGGCGACGGCTTCGACGTCGCCTCGCGGCCGGGCAGCGAGGCCCACGACGCCATCGTGTGGGACGACGATGCCGGCGACTACCGCCGTACGAGCGCCAACGCCGGCGGCATCGAAGGCGGCATGTCCACCGGAGAGGTGCTCGTCGCCCATGTGGCCATGAAGCCGCTGGCCACGCTCAACCGACCGGTGATGGCCACCGTCGACACGGCCACCAAGGACGCCACCGTCTCGTTCAAGGAGCGCACCGACGTGACTGCCGTCCCCGCCATGGGCGTGGTGGCCGAGGCCATGGCCGCACTGGTGCTGGCCGACGAGGCCCTCCGCAAGTTCGGCGGCGACTCCCTCGTGGAGTTCGTGCGCAACCACGCCACCTTCGTGGACCAGGTCCGTCAGCAGAACATCGCGGTGGCCGAGGTGGCGCCACCGTCGGCCACCTCCCCGCTCAACTGGGATGCCGACCAGGCCTTCGGCGCGGGCGCCGACCCGGGGAGCGCCGCTCCCGCCGGCCCGGACTCGTGAGCACCGACGGCCCCGGTTCCGGCCACGTGGTGTTGGTGGGGATGATGGGGGTGGGCAAGACCTCGACCGGACGGCGCGTCGCCCAGGCCCTCGGTCGTCCCTTCTCCGACAGCGACGAGGTCATCGAACGCCGTACCGGGCGCACGGTGGCTCAGATCTTCGCCGACGACGGCGAGCCGGCGTTCCGCGCGCTCGAGTCCGAGGTGTTGGCCGAGGCGCTCGCCGGGACGGAGCCCAGCGTGGTCGCCGCCGCCGGTGGCGTGGTCCTCGATCCCGCCAACCGCGAGGTGCTCTCGGCGGCGGGGACGGTGGTCTGGCTCCAGGCCCCCGTCGACGTCCTGGTCGACCGGGTGGCCACCGGAGACCACCGGCCCGCCGTGGCCACCGACGCCGAGGGGACCCTCAGCCGCATGGAGAACGAGCGCCAGGACCTCTACGCCGAGGTGGCCGACCTGGTCGTCGACAGCACCCAACCCCTCGACCGCGTGGTCGACCAGATCGTCACCGCCGTCAGCGGTCGTCCCCCGCGCCGGAAAGGCGCCCCTCGTGATCGTCGTACCGGTCGCCCTCGCCGAACGGGGCTACGACGTCGTGGTCGGCGCCGGCGCCCGCCACGAGTTGGCCCGGGTGGTGCCGGCCGGGGCCCGCCGGGTCGCCGTGGTGACCCAGCCCGGGATCGGGATCGAGGTCGACCCGGGTCGTGAGCACCGGGTGTTCGAGATGCCCGACGGCGAGGACGCCAAGAGCCTGGCCACCGTCGAGGACCTCTGCCGTCGCTTCGCCCAGTGGGGGCTCACCCGGGCCGACGCGGTGGTGGCCGTCGGGGGTGGGATCGTCACCGACACCGTGGGCTTCGCCGCCGCCGTGTACCACCGGGGGGTTCCCGTGGTCCACGTCTCGACCACGCTGCTCGGCCAGATCGACGCCGCCATCGGCGGCAAGACCGGAGTGAACCTCCCCGAGGGCAAGAACCTGGTCGGTGCGTTCTGGCAGCCCTCGGCCGTGCTGTGCGACACCGACGTCCTCGCCACCCTGCCCCCGCGAGAGCTCCGCTCCGGCATGGGTGAGCTGGCCAAGTACCACTTCCTCGGCGGGGGCGACCTCGATGCCCTCGAACTGGAGGAGCGGGTGGCGGCATGCGTGGCCATCAAAGCTGCAGTGGTGGCCGCCGACGAACGAGAAGGCGGGCGCCGGGCCACCCTCAACTACGGGCACACCCTCGCCCACGCCGTGGAGATCGCCGGTCACCACGACCTCCGCCACGGCGAGGCGGTGGCCGTCGGTCTGGTCTACGCCGCCGAGCTCGCCCATCGCCTCGGTCGCATCGACGCCGAACAGGTCGCCGAGCATCGCCGGGTCGTGGCCACCTACGACCTGCCCGCCACCCTGCCGCCCGGTCTGGCCGACGACGAGCTCATCGAGCTCATGGGTCGGGACAAGAAGGCCATCGACGGCATCACGTTCGTGCTCGACGGGCCCGACGGGGTCGAGTCGGTCACCGGCGTCGACCGGGCCGACATCGTGGCGGCCATCAGGGCCGTCCGTTCCGAAGGAGATCGACCGTGACCGATTCCGGGCGACCGGCTCAGGCCGAAGGGGCCGTGGTCCTGCTCCTGTCGGGCCCCAACCTCAACCTGCTGGGCGATCGGCAGCCCGAGGTCTACGGCACCACCACCCTCGCCGACCACGTGGCCACCGCCCGTGTCGTCGCCGGTCGGTACGGCCTCATCCTCGAGGAGCGTCAGTCGAACCACGAGGGCGAGCTCGTCGACGCCGTGCACGCGGCCCGGGACCGGTGCGCCGCCATCATCGTCAACCCGGCGGCGTTCACCCACTACTCGTGGGCCCTGAACGACGCCCTCGCCACGTTCGACGGCCCGGTCGTCGAGCTCCACATCTCCAACCCCGCATCTCGCGAGGACTGGCGTCGTCTCTCGGTCGTGGCTCCGGTCGCCACCGGCACGGTCGCCGGCTTCGGCGGTGACGGGTACCGCCTGGCCATGGAGGCCGTGGCCCACCTGCTCGGGTGCGTCGCCCGATGACGGCCACGCTCGCCGACCGCCTGGTGTCCCTGCCGGCCATGGACGTCGCCGCCCGCACCCCCCGTCTGCGCGTCGCGATGGGAGGAGCGGGGGCCGAGGCCGTCCTGGTGACGTCGCTCACCAACATCCGCTACCTCACGGGGTTCACCGGGTCGGCGGCCATCGTGGTGGTCACCGGCGACGAGCTCGTCCTGGTCACCGACGGTCGGTACGCGGAGCAGGCGGCCCTGCAGCTCGACGGGGCCGGGGTCAGGGCGCGCATCGAGATCAGCTCCACCGACCAGAGGAGCCTGGTGGTCGCCGCCGTCGACGGCGCGGCCACGGTCGGACTCGAGGCCGAGCACGTCTCGTGGGCCGCCCAGCGCCGCTACGCCTCCGAGTGGTTCCCCGACGCCCGCCTCGTCCCCACCACCGATCTCGTCGAGACGCTGCGCCGTACCAAGGACGCCGGCGAGCTGGTGCGCATGGAGGTGGCGGCGGCGGTGGCCGACGCCGCCCTGGCCGCGGTCCGGCCGCGCCTGCTCGAGTCGCCGACCGAGGCCGAGCTGGCCCTCGAGCTCGACTCCACGATGCGTCGGCTGGGGGCCACCAAGCCCAGTTTCGAGACGATCGTGGCCTCCGGCCCCAACGCCTCGCGTCCTCACGCCCGACCTTCCGCTCGGCGGGTCGTCCCCGGCGACCTCGTCGTCCTCGACTTCGGTGCCGTGGTCGACGGCTACTGCTCGGACATGACCCGCACCATCGCCGTGGGGGAGATGGACGCGACCTCGGTCCGCATGCTGGAGGTGGTCACTGCGGCCCAGGCCGCCGGCGTGGCCGCGGTGCGCCCCGGTGTCGAGGCCCGTGCCGTCGACGCGGTCTGCCGCGAGGTCATCGCCGAGGCCGGATGGGGTGACGCCTTCACCCACGGGACCGGCCACGGGGTCGGCCTGGACATCCACGAGGCCCCGAGGGTGGGCACCACCAGCGCTGCTACCCTGGCCGTCGGCGACGTGGTCACCGTCGAGCCCGGGGTGTACCTCCCCGCTCACGGCGGCGTTCGCGTGGAGGACACCGTCGTCGTCACCGACGAGGGCTGTCGCCCGCTGACCCACACCACCAAGGACCCGACGCCCTAGACGCGCCCGTTTCGGCCGTCCCGTCCGCTGCCCCGGCCCCGAGGAAGAATTCGAATGCCCACGATCACCACCAACGACCTCAAGAACGGCATGGCCCTCGATCTCGACGACGGCCTCGTCGAGGTCGTCGAGTTCCAGCACGTCAAGCCGGGCAAGGGGGGCGCCTTCGTGCGCACCACCCTCAAGAACGTCCGCACCGGCTCGGTCGTCGACCGCACCTTCCGGGCCGGCGAGAAGGTCGAACGGGCCATGATCGACAAGCGGGAGATGCAGTTCCTCTACCGCGCCGGCGACGACTACGTCTTCATGGACAACTCCACCTACGACCAGCTCGAGGTCGGGCCCGGCTCGCTCGGCGAGGCGGCGAACTACCTGGTCGAGAGCTCCGATGCCATCCTCAAGATGTTCGGCGACGAGATCGTGGGGGTGGAGCTGCCGGCCGCCGTCGAGCTCGACATCGCCGAGACCGAGCCGGGCATCCAGGGCGATCGGGTTTCGGGGGCGCGCAAGCCCGCCACCCTGATCACCGGGTTGGTGGTGCAGGTACCGCTGTTCGTCGGGCCCGGAGACCGCGTGAAGGTCGACACCCGCACCGGCGAGTACATCACCCGAGCGTGACCGGCGACGCCGACGGATCGGTCGACGACGACCGAGGTCCGTACCCCGGCGGGCTGGGAAGCCGACGCGAAGCCCGTGAGCGGGCCTTCCACCTGCTCTACGAGTCCGAGATGAAGGGTGAGGACCGCGACGAGGTCCTGCGTTCGCTACCCCTCGAGCCCGACCCCTTCGCCGTGGACCTGGTGCGCGGCGTGGACGGCAACGCCGACGAGATCGACGGGCTCATCTCCGCCCATGCCCGCAACTGGGACATCGACCGCATGCCCGCTCTGGACCGGTCCCTGCTGCGTCTGGCCGTGTTCGAGCTGGCTCACCGGCCCGACGTGCCCACCGGTGCGGTGATCAGCGAGGCCGTCGAGTTGGCCAAGCAGTACTCCACCGACGACAGCGGCCGGTTCGTCAACGGTGTGCTGTCGGCCGTGGCCGCCGAGGTCCGTCCCGTCGCCTAGCGCGGCAGCCGAGCGGCGCCCGCACGTGCGCCGCCGAACGAGGAGGAGCCATGCCCGTCCTGGTCGTCTACGAGTCCATGTACGGCAACACCCACACGGTGGCCGAGGCCATCGGCCGGGGCGTGGCCGAGACCGTCGCCGGCGTGGACGTGGTGGCGGTGGCCGAGTGCGACCCCACGCTCGTCGGGGCGGCCGACCTGTTGGTCGTGGGTGGGCCCACCCACGTCCACGGCATGGCCTCGGGCCGCACTCGTGCCGCCGCCGTGGAGGCGGCGGCCGACGACGACGAGTTGCATCTCGAACCCCACGCCGACGGGCCGGGTCTCAAGGACTGGTTCGAACGGCTCGACGACGGGGCCGGACGGATGGCCGCTGCCTTCGACACGCGGGTCGACAAGCCGGTGATCATCACCGGCCGGGCATCCAAGGCCATCGCCCGCCGACTCCGCCATCACGGTTTCCGGGTCGTGGGTGAGCCGACCAGCTTCGTCCTCGGCGACGGTGGCCACCTCCCTCCCGGTCAGGAGACCGCGGCGCTCGAGTGGGGCCGGGAGCTGGCCGGGCTCCTCGGCGGCGGCGACTGACCTTCCCCGGGCCCCCTGTTTCGGGCCGGTGAAGGAACGCGATCGGCGGTTCGGGTTCCTCCGGCGGCTGCTAGGATCACGCCCTGACCGTGAAGTGGGTTCTGTGAGACCCACACGGACAGGAAGGACACCGCGTGGCCGAACGCGAACGCCGTCTGACGCCCCCGTACGGGGGCTTTTTTGTTGCCCGGACCCGGGTCATGTCCGCCGATGACATGCAGCGGGCCACCTGGCGGATGGCCCACGAGATCATCGAGCGCAACCACGGCCTCGAGGCCGTGGTGCTGATCGGTCTGCAGACCGGCGGGCTACCGCTCTCGCGCCGGCTGGCCGAGGCCCTCGAGCAGATCGAGGGGGTGGAGGTGCCCGTCGGCTGCCTCGACGTCGCCTTCTACCGCGACGACATCGGGCTGCGGCCGGTGCTCCCCGAGGCGGTCACCGACATCCCCGGTGACCTCGACGGGTGCATCGTGGTGCTGGTCGACGACGTGCTGTTCACCGGACGCACCATCCGGGCCGCCCTCGACGCCCTCACCGACTACGGCCGGCCCCGAGCGGTGCAACTGGCGGTGATGGTCGACCGCGGCCACCGTGAGCTACCCATCCGGCCCGACTACGTGGGCAAGAACCTGCCCACCCGACGCGACGAGGTCGTCGACGTCACCCCCGAGGGCGTCGACCTCGGGGAGATGGTCAAGTGATCCGGACGGCCACCAACCGGCGCAGCGGTGAGCACCGCAACCTCCTCTCCATCGCCGATCTGGGACCGGACGTCGCGGTGGGCATCGAGGAGGTCATGACGCTCACCGATTCGTTCGTCGAGGTCAGCGAGCGCACGATCCCGAAGGTGCCGGCCCTGCGGGGGCGCACGATCGTGTCGCTCTTCTTCGAGGACTCGACCCGCACCAGGCTGAGCTTCGAGACCGCGGCCAAGCGCCTGTCGGCCGACACCATGACCTTCAGCGTGGGCACGTCGTCGGTGAAGAAGGGCGAGTCCCTGCGCGACACGGTGGAGACGATCGAGGCCATGGGCGTGGACCTCATCGTCGTGCGCCACGGCTCCTCGGGGGTACCCCGCCAGGTGGCCCGATGGGCCGACGCGTCGGTGGTGAACGCCGGCGACGGGTGGCACGAACACCCCACCCAGGCCCTGCTGGACTGCTACACGATCCGCCAGCACGCCGGCGACGTGGGGGGCAAGCGCATCGCCATCGTGGGCGACGTCAAGCACTCCCGGGTGGCGCGGTCCGATGTGGCGGCCTTCTCCGCCCTCGGCGCCGAGGTGACCCTGGTGGCCCCGCCCACGCTGCTGCCGCCCAGCCTCGACGGCTGGCCGGTCAAGGTCAGCCACGACATCGACTCCGTGTTGGCCACCACCGACGTCTGCTACCTGCTGCGCATGCAGCGGGAGCGCATGACCGAGGCGCTCATCCCCTCGCTGCGCGAGTACACCTCTCTGTTCGGCCTCACCGCCCGCCGGGCCGACCGCCTGCCCGACGACGCACTGGTGATGCACCCCGGGCCCATGAACCGCGGGGTCGAGATCGCCGCCGAGGTGGCCGACCGGCCCAACACGGTGATCGTCGACCAGGTGCGCAACGGAGTGGCGGTGCGCATGGCCGTGCTCTTCCTCCTGGTCGGCAGTGGCACGGCGTGGGGCGGGGAGAACGATGGCTGACCCGAACGACAACGGACGAAAGGGACATGTGGCACAGGCACTGGTGATCCGAGGTGGTCGAGTGATCGATCGGACAGGCGAGCGCGACGCCGACGTCGCCGTCGCCGCCGACGGTCGGGTGGCCGAGGTCGGGCCCGACCTCGACCTCGCCGCCCTCGGCCTCGACGGCGCCCTGGTCCTCGACGCCGGCGGGTGCGTGGTCGCTCCCGGCCTCGTCGACATCCACACCCATCTGCGCGAGCCGGGCCGTGAGGAGGCCGAGACGATCGAGACCGGCAGCCGGGCCGCCGCCCTCGGCGGCTACACCGCGGTGGTGGCCATGCCCAACACCGAACCGGCCATCGACTCGGCCGCGGTGGTGCGCCAGATCCTCGAGGCGGGCACCGCCGCCGGCCTGTGCGACGTCCGCGTGGCCGGTGCCATCACCATGGGGCGCGACGGCGCCGCCCTCGCTCCGATGGGGGAGATGGCCGCCCTCGGCGTCCGCCTCTTCACCGACGACGGGTGTGGCGTCCAGGACGACCGACTGATGCGGCGGGCCCTCGAGTACGCGTCGGGTCTGCCCGGACCGGTCACCCTGGCCCAGCACTGCGAGGTGGAGGCCCTCAGCCACGGGGGCCACATGCACGAAGGTGAGTGGTCCAGCCGTCTGGGCATCCCCGGCATCCCGCCCGAAGCCGAGGAGCTCATGGTGTTCCGCGACATCGCCCTGGCCCGCCTCACCGGGGCCCGGGTGCACTTCCAGCACCTGTCCACCGCCGGGGCCGTCGACCTGGTGCGGCGGGCCAAGGAGCGGGGTCTGCCCGTCACCGCCGAGGCCACCCCGCACCACTTCACCCTCACCCACGCCGAGGTCGCCGGCTACGACCCGACCTTCAAGGTCAACCCGCCCCTGCGCACCGACGCCGACGTGGCCGCGGTGAAGGCCGGGCTGGCCGACGGCACCATCGACGCCATCGCCACGGACCACGCGCCCCACACCCCGGAGACGAAGGAGGCCCCCTTCGACCAGGCGCCGCTGCGGGATGCTCGGCCTGGAGACGGCCCTCGCCCTCGCCGTCACCGAACTGGTCGAGCCCGGCGTGCTCACCCTGGGCGAGGTGCTGGCCGCCATGTCCTGGAACGCCGCCGCCATCGCCGGCCTGGGCGAGGTGCACGGCACCCCCGTGGCCGCCGGGTCCCCCGCTCACCTGGTGGTGTTCGACCCCGCCGAGGAGTGGACGGTCGACCCCTCCCGGATGGCCAGCCGGTCCCACAACACCCCCTACGCCGGGCGCACCGTGCGGGGCCGGGTCCGCCACACCCTTCTCTGCGGAGAACCCACCGTCCTCGCCGGGGAGGCGCAACGATGAGTCCCGACGTGCGCGAAGCCCTGCTGGTGCTGGCCGACGGCACCACCTTCGAAGGGGAGGCCATCGGTGCCGATCCCGCCGGGGGAGTGGCCAGTGGCGAGGTGGTGTTCAACACCGCCCTCACCGGCTACCAGGAGATCATCACCGACCCGTCCTACGCCGGTCAGATCATCACCTTCACCTATCCCCACATCGGCAACTACGGGGTCACCCCGCTCGACGACGAGTCAGCCCGGCCCTTCGCCCGAGGCGTCATCGTGCGGGAGATGGCCCGGCGCCGCTCCAACTGGCGGGCCCAGAGCGACCTCGACGCCTTCCTACGGACCACCGGCGTGCCCGGGATCGGGGGGATCGACACCCGCCGGCTGACCCGCCACATCCGCGACGCCGGGGCCATGCCCGGGGCCTTCGGCACTGCTGACGAAGCCACCCTGAAGACCGTC
Source organism: uncultured Actinomycetes bacterium (assembly GCA_963793025.1). Classification (GTDB taxonomy): domain Bacteria; phylum Actinomycetota; class Acidimicrobiia; order Acidimicrobiales; family Acidimicrobilacustridaceae; genus CAWBYL01. The sequence continues at coordinate 205,330 of CAWBYL010000001.1, read as the reverse complement.
GCCACGGCCGACGCCGGCACCGACGGCCTCGATCTCGTCCGCCAGGTCTCGTGCGCCGAGCCCTACACGGTGGCCTTCGCCGGCCCCGACGGGCGCACCCCCAAGCGGGTGGTGGCCTACGACCTCGGCATCAAGACCACGATCCTGCGCCACCTGTCCGGCATCGCCTCGGTCGAGGTCGTTCCGGTGGACACTCCGGTCGCCGACGTCCTCGCTCGCCGGCCCGACGGCGTGTTCCTGTCCAACGGCCCCGGTGACCCGGCGGCGGTCACCGGCATGCCCGAGACCATCGCCGGTCTGCTCGGCGAGGTGCCGGTGTTCGGGATCTGCCTCGGCCACCAGCTCCTGGCCTCGGCGCTCGGGGCCGACACCTACAAGCTCCCCTTCGGTCACCACGGTGGGAACCACCCGGTGCGGCGCCTCGCCACGGGCGCCGTCGAGATCACCAGCCAGAACCACAACTTCGCCGTCGACGACGGATCCCTCGGAGCGACGGTCGAGGTGACCCACCGCAACCTCAACGACGGTGTGGTGGAGGGCCTCCGGTGCACCGACGTGCCCGCCTTCAGCGTGCAGTACCACCCGGAGGCGGGCCCTGGTCCTCACGACGCCGCCTACCTCTTCGAGCTGTTCGACCAGCTCATGGACGACCCTTCGACGAACGACGCCGGAAAGCAGACCCGCTGATGCCCCGCCGTGACGACATCTCCTCGATCCTGTTGATCGGCTCGGGCCCGATCGTGATCGGCCAGGCCTGCGAGTTCGACTACTCCGGCACCCAGGCCTGCCGGGTCCTGCGCGAGGAGGGGTACCGCGTCATCCTCGCCAACTCGAACCCGGCGACGATCATGACCGACCCCGACTTCGCCGACGCCACCTACGTCGAACCCCTCGATCTCGAGGTCCTCACCCGCATCATCGAGCGGGAGAAGCCCGATGCCCTCCTGCCCACCCTGGGCGGGCAGACCGCCCTCAACCTCTCCATGGAGCTGGTGCAGGCCGGGGTCCTCGACGCAGCACGGTGTCGAGCTCATCGGCGCCGACGCCACGGCCATCGCCACGGCCGAGGACCGGGAGCTGTTCAAACAGGCCATGGCCGAGATCGGCCTCGACGCCCCGCCGTCGGCCACCGCCCACACCGTGGAGGAGGCGGTCGTCATCGCCGAGGAGATCGGGCTCCCCGTCGTGATCCGCCCGGCCTACATCCTCGGCGGTCGGGGCACCGGCATCGCCGCGGACATCGAGGAGTTCCGTCGCCGGGCGGCCTTCGGCCTCGAGTCCAGCCCGATCAGCGAGATCCTGATCGAGAAGTCGATCGCCGGTTGGAAGGAGTACGAGCTGGAGGTCATGCGCGACCGGGCCGACAACTGCGTGATCGTCTGCTCCATCGAGAACGTCGATCCCATGGGCGTGCACACCGGCGACTCGATCACGGTGGCGCCGGCCCAGACGCTGTCCGACGTCGAGTACCAGCTGATGCGCGACGCCGCCTTCGCCTGCATCCGCCGGGTGGGGGTGGAGACCGGCGGCTCGAACGTGCAGTTCGCGATCAACCCGGTCGACGGGCACATGGTCGTGATCGAGATGAACCCCAGGGTCAGTCGGTCCTCGGCCCTGGCCTCGAAGGCCACCGGCTTCCCGATCGCCAAGATCGCCGCCCGGCTGGCCGTCGGCTACACGCTCGACGAGATCGACAACGACATCACCAAGAAGACGCCGGCCAGCTTCGAGCCCACCATCGACTACGTCGTCACCAAGATCCCCCGGTGGGCCTTCGAGAAGTTCCCCGGCACCACCGGTGTGCTCGGCACCCAGATGCAGTCGGTGGGCGAGGTCATGGCCATCGGCCGGACCTTCCCCGAGTCCCTCCAGAAGGGGCTGCGGTCCCTCGAGCAGGGCCGCCTCGGTCTCAACTGCGACCCGGGAGAGACCCAGTACGACGAGATGCCCCTCGACGAGCTCCTCGCCCAGGCGTGCATCGGCACCCCCGAGCGGATCTTCCAGCTCGAGGCGGCCATGCGGCGGGGCAAGTCGTGCGAGGAGGTGGCCGAGGCCACCCGGGTCGACCCGTGGTTCCTCGACCAGATGCTGGCCATCACCGAGGAGCGGGCCCACCTCGCCGAGGTGGGCTTCGAGGCCATGACCCGGCCGACCTGGCGACGGGCCAAGCGGCTCGGTTTCGCCGACGCCCAGCTCGCCTACCTCTGGGGCGTCCCCGAGGCGACCGTACGGGCGCGACGCAAGGCGGCCGGGGTGCTCCCCACGTACAAGACCGTCGACACCTGCGCCGCCGAGTTCGAGGCGGCCACGCCGTACCACTACTCGACCTACGAGGACACCGACGAGATCGTCCCGTCCGACCGCCCCAAGGTCGTCATCCTGGGCTCTGGACCCAACCGCATCGGGCAGGGCATCGAGTTCGACTACTGCTGCGTGCACGCCAGCTTCGCCCTGCGCGACGCCGGCTTCGAGACGATCATGGTCAACTGCAACCCCGAGACGGTCTCCACCGACTACGACACCTCCGACCGGCTCTACTTCGAGCCGCTCACCCACGAGGACGTCATGAACGTGATCGAGGCCGAGCGGCCGATCGGCGTCATCGTCTCGCTCGGCGGCCAGACCCCGCTCAAGCTGGCCGACACGCTGCCGTCGGAGCTGATCGCTCGGCACCAGCCCGCAGTCGATCGACGCGGCCGAGGACCGCGAGCTGTGGAACGCCCTGTGCGCCCGGCTCGAGATCCCCCAGCCCGCCGGCGGCACCGCCGCCGACATCGACACCGCCCTCGGGATCACCAGCCGCATCGGGTACCCGGTGCTGGTCCGGCCGAGCTACGTGCTCGGCGGGCGCGCCATGGAGATCGTCTACGACGACGAGGGCCTGGCCCGGGCCATGGCCGAGCTGGCCGGCTTCGGTTCGCTCGGCAAGGAAGGCGGCCTGTCGGCCTCTCGCCCCGTGCTGGTCGACCGCTTCCTCGAGGACGCCACCGAGGTGGACGTCGACGCCATCCGGGACCGCGACGGTGGCTTCGTCGTGGGCGGGATCATGGAGCACGTGGAGGAGGCGGGGGTCCACTCCGGCGACTCGGCCTGTGTGATCCCGCCGTACTCCCTCTCGACCGAGACCATGCAGGTGCTCACCGAGTACACCCACCGCATCGCCGACGTGCTCGGGGTGGTCGGGCTCATCAACGTGCAGTACGCGGTGAAGAGCGGCCAGGTCTTCGTGATCGAGGCCAACCCCCGGGCCAGCCGCACGGTGCCGTTCGTGGCCAAGGCCACCGGCGTACCCCTCGCCAAGGTCGCGGCGCGGGTGATGCTGGGCGCCACGTTGGACGAGTTGCGGGCCGAGGGCCTGCTCAGCGAGCCCGTGGTGGGTGACCACGTCGCCGTGAAGGAGGCCGTGCTGCCCTTCAGTCGCTTCCCGGAGGCCGACGCCCTGCTCGGTCCGGAGATGCGCTCCACCGGTGAGGTCATGGGCATCGACCTCACCTTCGGTCTGGCCTTCGCCAAGAGCCAGCTGGCGGCGGGCACGACGCTGCCGACGTCGGGCACGGTCTTCCTCTCGCTGGCCGATCGCGACAAGGCCACCGGGGTGCGGGCCGCCCAACGCTTCTGCGACCTCGGTTTCGCCATCGCGGCCACGTCGGGCACCGCCACCCATCTGCGGGAGGCGGGCATCGAGGTGAGCACGGTCGTGGCCAAGATCGGCGAGCCCGACGGCCAGGACGCGGTCGATCTCATCGAAGGCGGCGAGGTCGTCCTCGTCGTGAACTCGCCCCGTGGGCGCGGACCGAGGGCCGACGGCGCCCACATCCGGGCCGCCGCCGGAAAGCACCTCGTGCCCCTGCTCACCACCGCGGCCGCCGGGCTGGCCGCGGCCAACGGCATGGCCGACCGGGACCGCCACCACCTCCAGGTCCGGCCGCTGCAGGAGTACCACCGGGGCGTGGCCGCCCACGAGGCCCAGCTCTCGGAGCCCGCCGGGTGAACCGGCGCCGCCGTCGCCCGACGGGTCCGCCCGTCGACATGACGACCACGGTCGGATCGGTCGTGTTGCCGAACCCGGTCATGACGGCGTCGGGCACCGCCGGGCACGGCGACGAGCTGGGGGCCTACGTCGATCTGGCCGGCCTCGGGGCCGTCGTCGTCAAGTCGCTGTCGGCCGATCCGTGGCCCGGCAACCCGGCGCCTCGGGTCCACGAGACGCCGGCCGGGATGATCAACAGCGTCGGCCTGCAGGGGCCCGGCGTGCCCACCTGGTTGGCCGAGGAGCTCCCGGCCGTGCTGGCCTCCGGTGCCAGGGTCGTGGCCAGCATCTGGGGCACGACGGTGGAGGACTACGCCCGGGCCGCCGAGCTGCTGGCCGACGCGCCGGCCGGGGTGATCGCCGTCGAGGTGAACGTCTCGTGCCCCAACCACCACGACCGCAACCGCATGTTCGCCCACTCGCCGACCACGACCGCCGAGGCGGTGCGGGCGGCGTCGGTCTGCGGTCGACCCCTCTGGGCCAAGCTCAGCCCCAACGTCTCCGACCTGGCATCCATCGCCGGCGCCGCGGCTGACGCCGGCGCCGAGGCCGTGACCCTCGTCAACACGGTGTTGGGCATGGCCATCGACCCCGAGACCCGTCGGCCCCGTCTGGGCGGGGGAGGCGGCGGGCTGTCCGGTCCGGCCGTGCATCCCGTCGCCGTGCGGGCCGTGCACGACGTCCATGCTGCACACCCCGAGCTGCCCATCGTCGGGGTCGGAGGGGTGGCCCGGGGGGTCGACGCCGTCGAGCTGCTCCTGGCCGGAGCCTCGGCCGTGCAGGTGGGCACCGCGACGTTCGCCGACCCTCGCAGCGTCGAGCTGGTGCGTGACGAGATGGAGGACTGGTGCCGCGCTCACGGCGTGGCCGCGGTCCGTGAGCTGATCGGAGATGCCCATGCCCGCTGACACCGACGAGGACCTCGCCACCGGTGCGCCCGAGGAGGTCCGGGCCCGCATGGCCCTGGCCCTCGACGTCGACGACGTGGTGGAGGCGCTGCGGCTGGCCCGTGACCTGAAGCCGTGGTTCGGCGTGGCCAAGGTGGGCCTGGAGCTGTTCAGCGCGGCGGGGCCCGACGCCGTCGAGAGCCTGGTGGAGGAGGGCTTCGAGGTCTTCGCCGACCTCAAGCTCCTCGACATCCCCACCACCGTGAACCGCGCCGCGCGCGTGATGGGCTCACTCGGCGCCAGCTACCTCACCGTGCACACGCGGGGTGGCCTCGACCACCTGGCCGCCGGCGTCGAGGGCTTCGCCGCCGGGGCCGCCGCCGCCGGCCTGGTTCCGCCGACCTGTCTGGGCGTCACGGTCCTGACCAGCGAGCCCGCCGACCTCCAGGCGCTGGCCGAGCGGGTCGTGCTGGCCGAGGAGTCGGGGTGCGGAGGTCTCGTCTGCGCCACCAGCGACCTCTCCGAGGTGGCCCGCCTGGCCCCCGACCTGCTCACGGTGGTGCCCGGAATCCGGCCCGCCGGCGTCGGCGCCCACGACCAGGCCCGCCCGTCGACGCCGGCGGCCGCCGTCGCCGCCGGGGCCCACATCCTGGTGATCGGCCGGGCCGTCACCGGGGCCGACGAACCGGCGGCCGCGGCCGCCGCCATCGCCGCCGAGGTCGCCGCCGCCCTCTGACTCACCCCCACCCCCTCACCCCCACCCACGACGCAAGCTGGCTCACCTCGGGCACTGGAGTGCACGAGGTGAGCCACCTTGGGGGTGAGGGGATGTGGGGGTCAGGCGGGGACGGGTTCGGCGACGGCGGTCGGGGCCGGGGCGAGGGCGATGGCCAGCACCTGGGCGATGTCGCTCGCCGGGTGGAAGGTCATCTGCTCGCGCACGGCCTCGGGGACGTCGTCGAGATCGGCCTCGTTGCGGGCCGGGAACACCACGTCGGTGAGCCCGAAGCGGTGGGCGGCCAGCACCTTCTGCTTCAGCCCGCCGATGGGGAGAACCTTGCCCTGCAGCGTGACCTCACCGGTCATGCCCACGTCGGAGCGCACCGGGCGACCGGTGAGCAGCGACACCAGGGCCGTGGTCATGGTGATGCCCGCCGAGGGGCCGTCCTTGGGGATGGCGCCCGCCGGGAAGTGGACATGGAACCGACGGCCTTCGAAATCGACGTCGGCCACGCCCAGCTCGTCGGCGTGGGAGCGGATGTAGCTGAGGGCGATGGTCGCCGACTCCTTCATGACGTCGCCCAGCTGTCCGGTGAGCACGAGGCCCTCCCCGGGCATGGCCGTGGCTTCGACGAAGAGCACGTCGCCACCGACGCCGGTGACGGCCAGGCCGGTGGCCACGCCGGGCACCGAGGTGCGCTCGGCGACCTCCTGGGTGAAACGGGGACGTCCCAACCAGGTCGCCACGTCGTCGGCGTCGACCACGACCGGCGCCTCCAGCTCGCCGGTGGAGAGCTTGGTGGCCACCTTCCGCAGCAGCTTGCCCACTGCCCGCTCGAGGCCACGCACACCGGCCTCCCGGGTGTGGTCGGTGACGATGGCACGCAGGGCGTCGTCGGTCACCTGCACCTCCTCGGGCGAGACGGCGTTGTGGTCGATCTGCCGGGCGAGCAGGTGGTCGCGGGCGATGGCGACCTTCTCCTCCTCGGTGTAGCCGTCGAGGGCGATGATCTCCATGCGGTCGAGCAGCGGGCCGGGGATCGTGTCGATCACGTTGGCGGTGGCGATGAAGACCACGTCGCTGAGGTCGAGGTCGACCTCCAGGTAGTGGTCCCGGAAGGTGTGGTTCTGGGCGGGATCGAGCACCTCGAGCAGGGCCGAGGACGGGTCGCCGCGCCAGTCGGCGCCGACCTTGTCGATCTCGTCGAGCATCATCACCGGGTTCATGGCGCCGGCCTCGCCGATGGCCCGCACGATGCGGCCGGCCATGGCGCCGACGTAGGTCCGGCGGTGACCCCGGATCTCGGCCTCGTCGCGCACCCCGCCCAGAGCGACCCGGACGAAGGGGCGACCCATGGCCCGGGCGACAGACTCGCCGAGGGACGTCTTGCCCACGCCGGGAGGGCCGACGAGGGTGACGATTGCTCCCGAACCCCGACCGGCGGGAGCTTCGCGCCCCAGGTCGGCCCGGCGTTGGCGCACGGCCAGGAACTCGACGATCCGCTCCTTGACGTCGTCGAGGCCCTCGTGGTCGGCGTCGAGCACCTCACGAGCGGCGCCCAGGTCGAGGTCGCTCTCGGCGATCACTCCCCACGGCAGCTCGGTGACGGTGTCGAGCCAGCCCCGGATCCAGCCGTGCTCGACCTGCTGCTCGGGGGTGCGCTCCAGCTTGTCGACCTCGCGGAGGATGGCGGCGCGCACGCCCTCGGGCACGCCCTCGGCCATGGCCTTCTCGCGGTAGCGCTCGGCCAGCTCGTCGGCCTCACCGTCCTCGCCCAGCTCCTTGCGGATGGCCGCCATCTGCTGGCGCAGGAGGAACTCGCGCTGGGTCTTCTCCATGCCCTCGGACACGTCGGACCGGATCTTGTCCTTGAGGGTCAGCTCGGCCAGCGTCTCCTTGGCCCATCCGAGGACGGCCTCGAGGCGGGCCTCGACGTCGACCGTCTCCAGCACCTCGATCTTGCGGTCGATGCCCAGGTCGGGCGAGTAGCCGGCGGTGTCGGCGATCTGGCCGGGATCGGTCAGCTCCTTGAGGGCGGCGGCGATGCCGCGAGCGCCGCGATGGTCGAGGATCGTCTCGATGACGGCCATGTACTCACGGGCCAGCTCTCGGGCGCGGTCGGTGGGCTCGTCGTGGACGACCCGTTCGGCCTCGACCATGAGGGCCCGTCCGAGGCCGGGGACGCCGGCACCGATGCGGGCCCGGTCGACGCCGCGCACCACGAGGGCACGCACGCCACCCCGGAGCTCGCCGGCGTCTTCGATGGTGGCGATGGTGCCCACCCGGGTGTAGAGGCCGTCGATGCGGGGGACCAGGAGGACCTGGCCGTCGACGGCGGCATCGGCGGCGGCGCGGGCCTCGTCGGTCTCGGTCGCGAGGGTCACGACCATGCCCGGGAGGACGACGCCTGTGGACAACGGCAGCACGGGGAGAGTCAGACTCTGCACGTCGGTCATGTGATCGAACCAGCTTTCTTGACAATGGCAGTGTCAAGGTAACGTCACGACCCTCGACCGCTATTCCCGACCGGGACGGTCAGGGTTGGCGATGCCCGGACCAGGGGCGACGCGACGGGCGCGGGCTCCGCCCTGAGCCCCGCGCCCCGCGGCGGCGGCTCGGACCGAGCTCGACCCGGCTAGGGTGACGCCATGCCGCAGCCTCCCTCCCTCACCGCCGAGCAGCGCCAGGCCGCCCTGGCCAAGGCCGCCGAAGCCCGCCGGGTGCGGGCCGAGATCAAGGAGCGGCTCAAGATGGGGTCGATCACCCTGACCGAGCTGCTCGACCAGGTCGGGTCCGACGAGATGGTCGCCGGCATCAAGGTGCTGGCCGTGCTGGAGTCGCTGCCCGGGGTGGGCAAGGTGAAGGCCCGCCGCACCATGGACGAGATCGGCATCGCCGACACCCGTCGCCTCCGCGGCCTCGGAGACCAGCAGCGCAAGGCCCTCCTGGCCTCCTTCGGCTCCTGACCCCACGGTCCGGCCGTCCGTGATCATCGTCGTCTGCGGTCCGGGAGGCGTGGGCAAGGGGACGGTGGTCGCCCGCCTCGTCGCCGACGATCCTCGGCTCTGGCTCTCCCGCAGCTGGACGACGCGGGCCCAGCGCCCCGGCGAGCCCGACGACGCCTACCGCTACGTGAGCCGCGACGACTTCGAGACCCGGGTGGCCGAGGGCGGGTTCCTCGAGCACGCCGAGTTCCTCGGGAACCTCTACGGGACCCCGTGGCCCGACGCCGACGAGGACCGCGACGTCGTGTTGGAGATCGACGTCCAGGGTGCAGCCCAGGTGCTCGAGCGGGCCCCCGAGGCCCTGTTCATCCTGCTCGAACCGCCGTCGGCCGAGGTCCAGGCCGAGCGCCTCCGCGGCCGGGGGGACCCTCCTGAGCAGGCCGAACGCCGGATCCGGGTCGCCCAGGGCGAGTTGGCCGAGGGCCGACGGCTCGGCGCCGTGTGCATCGTGAACGACGACCTCGACCGCACGGTGGCCGAGGTGCAGTCCCTGATCGCCACCGCCCGGCGCCGCTGATCGTCGAGCGGCTGCTAGGCTCGCACGGCTCCGCGGCGTGCTCCGGTCCGCTGATTTTCGACCCCCGTGAAGGTGTGAACGTGGCTCAGATCCATGACTCGATGGTGAACCCTCGAATCGAGAACCTGCTGTCCAAGGTCGATTCCAAGTTCACCCTGGTGTCCCTGGCCGCCCAGCGGGCCCGCCAGATCAACGCCTACTTCGGTCAGCTGGGCGAGGGCATCGGCTCCAACGTGCCGCCGCAGGTCACCTCGGTCGCCCGCAAGCCGCTCTCCATCGCCTTCGAGGAGATCTCGGCCGACAAGATCGTGCCGATCCACCTCGATCTCGACGCCCTCGCCGTCGAAGAGGCCGACGCCGCCGCCGAGTGATCGGCCGGCCCGCCCGACACCTCACCACGATCTCGCCATGAGCCTCGCCGGGCGTCGGATCGTCCTCGGTGTCACCGGCGGGATCGCCGCCTACAAGGCCATCGAGGTGTGTCGACGCCTGGTCGACGCCGGCGCCCACGTGGCCCCGGTGCTCACCGAGGGGGCCACCCACTTCGTGGGCGAGACCACCTTCTCCGCCCTGGCGTCGGAACCGGTCCAGACCTCGTTGTGGGACGAGGCGTCACCCATCCCTCACACCCGCCTGGGCCAAGGGGCCGACCTCGTCGTGGTCGCCCCCGCCACCGCCCGGCTGCTGGCCGCCTACACCATCGGACTCTCCGACGACCTGCTCACCGCCACCCTCCTGGCCACCCGGGCGCCGGTGATCGTGTGCCCGGCCATGCACACCGAGATGTGGGAGCACCCCGCCGTGCAGGCCAACCTCGCCGTGTTGCGGGAGCGGGGCGTGGTCATCGTCCCCCCGGCGGAGGGCCGCCTGGCCGGCGGCGACGTGGGTACCGGTCGCCTGGCCGATCCGGCCGACATCGTGGCCGCCGTCGAAGCCATCCTCGGCCCGCCGGTCACCGCCGACCTGGCCGGCACCCGCGTGCTCGTCACCGCCGGCGGCACCCGCGAGGCCATCGATCCGGTGCGGGTGATCACCAACCGGTCGTCGGGCAAGCAGGGCTACGCCATCGCCGCCGAAGCCGCCGCCCGCGGCGCCGAGGTCACCCTCGTCACCACCGTCGACCGCCCCGCGCCCGACGGCGCCAAGGTCATCGACGTGGTCAGCGCCGCCGACATGGAGGCGGCGGTGATGCCCGTGGCGGCGGACCACGACGTGATCGTCATGGCCGCCGCGGTGGCCGACTTCCGGCCCGCCCGGGTGGCCGACCACAAGATCAAGAAGCACGAGCTGGCGGCCGGTGACGCCCACATCGTGCTCGAGCCGACCCACGACTTCCTCGTCGACCTGGGGCGGGACAAGCGCCCTGGTCAGCTGGTCGTCGGCTTCGCCGCCGAGACCGAGGACCTGGTGGCCAACGCCCGGGGGAAGCTCGAGCGCAAGCACCTCGACCTCATCGTGGCCAACGACGTCGCCGCCCCGGGCGTGGGCTTCGAACACGACACCAACGCGGCCGTGCTCGTCAGGGCCGACGGCGTGGACCAAGATGTCCCCCTCACCGACAAGCGGGCCGTGGCTCGCGCCGTGATCGACGCCATCGTGGCGTTGCGATCCGGCGCCGCCCCCGATTCGCCCTGAGCCGGTGACCCACCTCGCATCCACCAACGGCCACTAGGAGAACGCGTGACCAGCTGGACCTTCACCTCGGAATCCGTCACCGAGGGACACCCCGACAAGGTCGCCGACCAGATCTCGGACGCCATCCTCGACGCCATGCTCACCCAGGACCCCATGAGCCGGGTGGCGTGCGAGACGTTGGTCACCACCGGCCTGGCCGTGGTCGCCGGCGAGATCACCACGAGCGGTTACGTCGACATCCCCAAGATCGTGCGGGCCACGATCAACGAGATCGGCTACAACCGGGAGTCCTACGGCTACGACGGCAACACCGTCGGCGTCATGGTCAGCCTCGACGAGCAGTCGTCCGACATCGCCCAGGGCGTGGACGACTCCGAAGAGGTGCGCACTGGCACCTCGGGGGAGGACCTGCTCAACAAGCAGGGCGCCGGCGACCAGGGGATGATGTTCGGCTACGCCTGCAACGAGACCGACGTGCTCATGCCGCTGCCGATCCACGTGGCCCACCGCATGGCCGAGCGTCTGGCCGACGTGCGCAAGGCGGGCACCGTCCCCTACCTGCGCCCCGACGGCAAGACCCAGGTGACGTTCGACTACGTCGACGGCAAGCCGGTCAAGCTGCGCACCGTGTTGATCTCCACCCAGCACAACGACGGCATCGACCGTGAGGACGCCATCCGGCCCGACCTCATCGAGCACGTCATCCGGCCCACCATCCCGGCCCAGTTCGCCGACGACGACTACGAGGTCTTCGTCAACCCGACCGGCCGCTTCGTCATCGGTGGCCCCGTCGGCGACGCCGGTCTCACCGGCCGCAAGATCATCGTCGACACCTACGGCGGCATGGCCCGCCACGGCGGCGGCGCCTTCTCGGGCAAGGACCCGTCCAAGGTCGACCGCTCCGCTGCCTACGCCGCTCGCTGGGTCGCCAAGAACGTCGTGGCCGCCGGCATCGCCGAGCGCTGCGAGGTCCAGGTGGCCTACGCCATCGGCGTGGCCCACCCGGTCTCGCTCATGGTCGAGACCTTCGGCACGTCGGTGGTCGACCCCGACAAGATCTCCGACGCGGTGCGTCAGATCTTCGACCTCCGGCCGGCGGCGATCCTGCGTGACCTGGACCTGCGCAAGCCCCGCTACCGGGCCACCGCCGCCTACGGGCACTTCGGCCGCACCGGTGACGACTTCACCTGGGAGCGTACGGACCGCATCGACGACCTCAAGTCGGCGCTCGGCCTCTGACGAGGCCGGGTCGAAGGGCCGTCGTGCCCGCCGACGCCAACCAGTCCGCCTTCGACTTCGGCGCGCCCTCCACCGAGCGGGAGCTCGAGCAGGACGCCCGCCCCGGCCCGTCGTCGGAGGATGAGGCGCCGGTCTCGAGCGACCGGGCGGCGTCCGACGACGAGGGCTCGTCGGCGCCCGGTTCGGAGCGGCCCGGTCGGGTGGCGCGGGTGCGACCCGACGAACCGGCCATCGACAAGTTGTTCGACTACGCCGTCCCCGACGCCATGGTCGACGAGGTCCGGGTCGGCACCGTGGTGCGCATAGCGCTGCAGGGTCGTCGGGTCGGCGGTTGGGTCGTGGCCGACGACGTCGAGCCGCCACCGGGCGTCGAGCTCCAGTCGCTGGCCAAGGTCACCGGTTGGGGGCCACCGCCCGAGCTGTTCGACCTGGCCGACTGGGCGGCCTGGCGTTGGGCCGGCCGTCCTGGCTCCCTCCTCCGTACCGCCACCGCGCCCGGGGCCGTGCGGGCCCTGCCTCGGGTCCCCACCCTGCGGGTTCCGCCGCCGGCCCCCGTGGCCGCCGACGAGGTGCACGACCTGGCGGCCGAGGCGCTCGACGCCGGCACCGCCGTCCTTCGCCTCCCGCCGGCGGCCGATCCCTATCCCGTCCTGATGGCGGCGGCGGCTCGCGGCCCCATCCTCGTCGCCGGGCCCGTCAGCAGCACCGTGCGCCGTCTCGGTCTACGCCTCCGTCGGGCCGGCCTGCCCGTGGCCCTCCTCCCCGACGACTGGGCTGCGGCCCGGGCGGGCGCGGCCAGCGCCTTCGGCACGCGATCGGCGGCGTGGGCACCGATGCCCGCCCCGGCCGCCGTCGTGGTCCTCGACGAGCACGACCAGTCGCTCCAGCAGGAGCAGGCGCCGACGTGGCACGCGCGCGACGTGCTCGTCGAACGAGCCCGGCGGGCCGGCGTCCCCTGCTTGTTGGTGAGCCCGACCCCGTCCCTGGAGGCCCTGGCCTCCGGACCGCTGCTCACCCAGTCCCGACGAGCCGAACGGGCGGGCTGGCCTTTGATCGACGTCGTCGACCGTCGCGCCGCGCCACCGGGGGACGGGTTGTACAGCGAGCGGCTCGTCGCTGCCCTGCGGGGGCAGGGACGGGTCGTGTGCGTCCTGAACCGCAAGGGTCGGTCCCGGCTGTCGAGTTGCGCGGCGTGTGGCGAGGTGGCCACCTGCGAACGCTGTCAGGCCGCAGTCGTCCAGGGCGATGACGCCACGCTCACGTGCCTGCGCTGCTCGGCGGTGCGCCCGGCGGTCTGCCTCAACTGCGGGAAGACCCGTCTCAAGAACCTGCGGGTGGGGGTCACGCGTGCCCGAGAGGAGCTCGAGGCCCTCGTTCGGGAGCCGGTCGCCGAGATCACCGCCGACGCCGACCCGACCGCCGGCGGCACCGGCGCACGGGTCGTGGTGGGCACCGAGGCGGCCCTCCACCATCTGGACCGGGCCGATGTGGTGGCCTTCCTGGACTTCGACCAGGAGCTGTTGGCCCCCCGCTACCGGGCGGCGGAGGAAGCGTTGGCCCTGCTCGTGCGGGCCGCCCGCCTGGTCGGTGGGCGCGACGGCGGCGGACGGGTGCTCGTCCAGACGCGTCAGCCCGGCCACGAGGTGGTCCAGGCGGCCCTGATGGCCGACCCGGGCCGGGTGGCCGTGGCCGAGGCGGCCCGTCGCCAGGAGCTGCTCTACCCGCCGGCGGCGGCGTTGGCCGTCGTCTCCGGCGCCAGCGCGCCGGCCTGGGTGGCCGCTCTCGGTCACCCGGCGCACGTCGAGGTGCTCGGTCCGGCCGACGGCCGCTGGCTCGTGCGGGCGCCTGATCACCAGATCCTCGCCGACGCCCTGGCCTCGGTCGTCCGGCCCCCGGGTCGCCTGCGCATCGAGGTCGATCCCCTCCGGCTCTGACCGTCCCGAGATCGCGAGGGCGGCGCCGGACACGCCCGATCGGTCGTGGCGGCGCGACTACGGTCCGTGCCATGGGGCGGATCGTGAACATCGGCAGGATCGTGGCCGTGGCGGTCGCCGTCGTCGCCACCCTCTCGGCTCTGGTCGTGGGGGCGAGGCCGGCCTTGGCCGCAAGCGGGTCGATCCCCGACTTCGCCCCTGACGAGTTCGTCGCCTTCCTCGAGCGGGCCCCCCTCCCCGGCACGACGCCGCCGGGGCCGGCACCGAGCATCACCGGCGCCGCCGCCGCCGACGCCCGCATCCGGGTGCTGGCCGAGGCCACCGACTACCGGCGCCGTCCCGAGTCGACCCTGAACGTGACTCGGGTCGCCGGTGTGGTCCTCAACGCCGAGGCGGGCCAGGCCGTGGTTCAGATGGCGGCCAAGGCCGCCGCGGTGGGTGCGCCCTTCTCGGCGGCGTCCGGGTTCCGCAGCATCGACGACCAGCGGCGGATCTTCCTCGATCAGCTCACCGCCCAGGGCTATCAGCGGATCGGCCGGCCCTACTCGGCGTCCGAGATCGCCTCGGGAGCGGCCGACGGCGCGGTCACCGAGGTCCTCCGGCTGAACTCCATTCCCGGCTACTCGTTCCACCACACCGGCGACGCCGTCGATCTCGTCGCCCCCGGAGGCAGCCTGGGGAGCTTTTCCTCCAGCGCCGCCTACCGCTGGCTGAGCGTCGACAACTACGCCAACGCCAAGGCCTTCGGCTTCGTGCCCAGCTATCCCGTGGGGGCCGGGCGGATCGGTCCCGAGCCCGAACCGTGGGAGTTCACCTTCGTCGGCGGGCGCTCGCTGCGCTGCGCCAACAACGTGCTCCTCCTCGCCGACCGGACCCCCGGTCGGTGTCCGGTCGGGAACCTGGACGGTGTGGTGACCAACGGGACGACCGTCACCGTCGGGGGTTGGGCAGCCGACGACGACGCACCGAGTACGCCGCTCGACGTCCACATCTCCATCGACGGTGCCATCCAGCCGGTACGGGCGGACCGGGACCGCCCCGACGTGGGCGCGGCGACGCCCTATGGCCCCCGCCACGGCTACGAGGCCGTCTTCACCGTTCCCTACGGGTCCCACTCGGTTTGTGCCTACGCCCTCAATGACGTCCCCGGTGAGGACAACACCCTGCTCGGGTGTCGGTACGTCTCCGTCCGCACCATTCCCCCGATCGGCACGGTCGACCAGGTCGCGCCGTCAGGCCCAGGGATCCAGGTGGACGGTTGGGCGGTCGATCCCGACCTGCCGGGCGCCACTCTCGACGTGCACGTCTACGTCGACGGACAGGCCGTGGCGGTGCGCGCCGAGCGACCGCGCGCCGACGTCGACGCGGTCACCGGTCTGGGCCCGAACCACGGGTTCAGCGCGTTCCTCGGCGCCTCGGCGGGCGTGCACCGGGTCTGCGCCTATGGCATCTCGACCCAACCGGGGGAGGGCAACCCACTCCTCGGGTGCCGGCTGGTGGTGGCCCGGGGGACACGGCCGCCGGGGGGCAACTTCGAGGCGGTCCGTCCCGAAGGCGATGGCCTGTCGGCCACCGGCTGGGCCGCCGACCCTGATCATCCGTCGACCCCGGTCGACGTGCACGTGTACGTCGACGGACGCTTCGGCGCCCTCGTGAGCTCTGATCGTGAACGTGCCGACGTCGCCGCCGCCACGCCCTTCGGGGCCCGGCACGGGTTCGCCGCCACCGTGGCCGCCAGCCCCGGCCCCCACCAGGTGTGCGCCTACGCCATCGCCCTCGATGCCGGCGAGCCCAACGTGCTCCTCGGCTGCCGCACCGTCACCCTCTGACCGCCCGCACTTACCACTCGCTCCCACACCTCCCGCCAGATCCCAAACCCCGCCCCACACCTCCCACCAAATCCCAAACCCCGCCCCACACCTCCCACCAAATCCCAAACGATGCGCCTCTCGCGTGCCAGGGCACGCGAGAAGCGCATCGTTTCGGGGTTGTCGAGACCGGGCACGCGCTGAGCGCATCGTTTCGGGGCGTCGAGACCGGTCACGTCGTCCAGGTGGTGCGGCGGACCTCGTAGCAGGCGATGGCGGTGGCCGTACCGACGTTGAGCGAGCCGATGCGGCCCAGCTGGGGGATGTAGGCCAGGGCGTCACAGGAGCCGATGAGCTCCTTGGAGAGCCCTCGGTCCTCGTGGCCCATCACCAGGCACACGTCACCGGTCAGATCGACCTCGTGCAGGGGGGTCGCCCCCTCGGCCAGCTCGATCCCCACCAGTCGGTAGCCGCCCTTGCGGACGCCGGCCGCCGCCTCGGCCGACGTCTCACAGGCGGTGAAGGTCAGGAACCGGTGCGAGCCCAGAGCCGTCTTCTGGACCTTGCCGTCGGTGGGGACGGGCGCCCCCACCGTCCACACGTGGTCGACGGAGAAGGCGGCCGCGGTGCGCACGATGGCGCCCACGTTGAACGGGTTCTGCACGCCGTCGAGGAGGAGGGCGAGGCGCCCGGGGGTCCGTCGGCGCCAGTCGCGGTGCAGACGTTTGAGCTCGGTGCCGCCGAGGGAGCGAGTCATCGAGCGCCCACCTCGAGCAACCGGTAACCGGCACGCGAGACCAGCCGCTGCGTGGGCCAGCCCTCGGCCTCGAGCCACGCCGCGAGAGAGTCGGCGCCGAGATGGCGCTGTACGACCAGCCATGCTCGGCCCTGTGGGGTCAGGCGATCGAGCCAGCGGCCGAGGAGCGAGTGCAGCGCCGGCTTGCCGATGCGGATGGGCGGGTTCGACCAGATCCCGTCGAACCGCACGCCGTCGAGCCCGGTCACCGCCGCATCGTCGACGGGGGCGACGGCCTTCCCGCCCTCGTCGACGAGCAGGGCGTGCACGTTGTCGGCCCCGTTGGCGGTGGCGTTCTCCGAGCACAGGGCCACCGCCCGCTCGTTCACGTCGACCGCCCACACCGTCGTCTCCGGGGCCCAGCGGCCGAGGGCGGTGGCTATCGGCCCGTACCCACATCCCAGGTCGAGGGCGGTTCCGGGGCCGGTCGGGGGACGAGGTGCCTCTTGCAGGAGCAGACGGGTTCCGGCGTCGACACGGTCGGCGGAGAACACGCCGCGGTCGGTGGTGAGCGTCAGCTCCAGGTCGGGGAGCGAGAGCGTCACGGAGCGCCGATCGGAGGGCGCGCCGGGCTGGCGGGCGAAGTACTGCGAGGAGTGACCGGTCACCGCCCGACGCTACCCTTGGGTCGTGGCCCCGCATTCGATCCGCATCATCGGAGATCCCGTCCTCAAGCAGCGCGCCGCCGACGTGACCAAGGTCGACGGGGCGTTCGTCCGCCTGGTCGACGACATGTTCGTCACCATGTACGACGCCCCCGGCGTCGGCCTGGCCGCCCCCCAGATCGGCGTCCAGCAGCGCTTCTTCGTCTACGACTACGACGACGCTCCCGGGGTGATCGTGAACCCGTACATCGTGGAGAGCCGGGGCGAGGCGGAGTTCACCGAGGGGTGCCTGTCGGTGCCCGGACTGAACTGGGAGATCGTGCGGCCCGCCGAGATCCACGTGACCGGCTTCGACCTGGACGGCAACGAGCTGCACCTGGAGCTCGACGACTACGCCGCCCGGGTCTTCCAGCACGAGATCGACCACCTCGAGGGCGTCCTGCTCGTCGAGCACCTCACCGCCGAGCAGCGCCAAGAGGCCCGCGCCGCGCTGCGCGAGCTGCGGATGCGGGGCGTGACCCCGGCCGAGCCCGAGGTCGCTGCCGGCCGCCTCCGCCTGGGCTGAGCGCGCCTTGCCCGAATCCGAGCAGGCCGGCCCTCCTCCGCTGGCCGCGGCCCCGAGTCGACCCCGGCGCCTGGCCTATCTGGGCACTCCCGAGGTGGCCGTCCCGCCCTTGCGAGCACTGCATGCGTCCGGCGCTGACATCGCGGTGGTGGTGACCCGTCCCGACGCCAAGCGGGGACGGGGCGGTGGTCTCACCCCCAGCCCGGTGAAGGCGGCTGCCGTCGCGATGGGGATTCCGGTGGCCCACGACCTGGACGCCGTGCTCGCCGCGGAGGTCGATCTCGGCGTGGTGGTGGCCTACGGCCGGATCATCCCCCGAAGGATCCTCGAGCAGGTCGCCATGGTGAACCTGCACTTCTCGCTCCTGCCCCGGTGGCGGGGCGCGGCCCCGGTCGAACGAGCCCTCCTGGCCGGCGACGAGCGCACGGGGGTGTGTCTGATGGAGGTCGCCGAAGGGCTCGACACCGGAGCCGTGTACGCCGTGGAGGAGACGCCGATCGCGGCCGATGACACCCTCGAGTCCCTGCGGGGCCGCCTGGTCGACATGGGTTCGGACATGTTGGTCAACGCGCTGCAGCAGGGCTTGCCGGCGCCCACCGAACAGACGGGCGAGGTCACCCATGCGGCCAAGATCGACCCCGCCGAGCTGGAGCTGGACTGGACCCGCTCGGCCGTCGAGATCGATCGCCTGGTCCGTCTCGGCGGGGCCTGGACCACCTTCCGGGGCCGCCGCCTCAAGGTGTGGGCGGCGCGCCTGCGGCCCGACGTCGACGCCACCACAGGCCCTCCGGCCGGCGTCCTCGACGATCTCGTCGTGGGCACCGCCTCCGGTTCGGTGGAGCTGGTCGAGGTCCAGCCCGAGGGCAAGGCCCGACAGCCCGCCGAGGCCTGGCGCAACGGAAACCGTCCGACCGCCGGCGAGCGGCTCGGCCAGTGAGCGGCCCCTCCGGCCGCAACCGGACCTCCGGCGCCCGTCGGGTCGCCTCCGACGCGCCCGGGGTGGCGGCCCGCCGCCTCGCCGTCGAGGCCCTCGTGCGCATCGACACCACCGGCGCCTACGCCAACCTCACGCTGCCCGGTCTCCTCGACCGCAGCTCGCTCGAGACCCGCGACCGCGGCTTCGTCACCGAGCTGGTCTATGGCGTCACCCGCCAGCGCCGGGCCTGTGACTGGCTGGTCGATCGCTTCCTGCCCGACCCCGAGCGCATCGATCCCACCGCCCGGGCCTGGCTCCGGCTCGGGGCCTTCCAGCTGGCCTTCCTCGGTACCCCGGCCCATGCTGCGGTGGGGGCCACGGTGGAGTCGGCGCCGCCCAAGCTCAAGGGACTCTGCAATGCCGTGCTCCGCAAGGTTGCGGGGTCGTTGCCGGTCACCTGGCCGAGCGACGGCGTCCGGCTCAGCCAGCCCGACTGGATCGTCGATCGTCTCGTCGCTGACCTGGGCCAGGAGGACGCGGTGGCGGCCATGGCGGCCATGAACGAGGCGGCCAGCGTGACCGCTCGCGACGACGGCTACATCCAGGACCAGGCGTCGCAGTGGGTGGCCGAGGCCGTCGCCGCCGGTCCCGACGATCTCGTGCTCGACGCCTGTGCCGCCCCGGGTGGCAAGGCCACCGCCCTCGCCGCCCTCGGTGCCCGGGTGGTGGCGGCCGACGGCCGGCCGGGCCGGGTCGGTCTCATGGCCGGCAACGTCGCCCGCCTCGGCGCCGGGGGCGAGCGTCTGTCACTTCTCGCCGCCGACGGCACCCGCCCACCGTTTCGGCCCGCCGTCTTCGACAAGGTGCTGCTCGACGCGCCCTGCTCGGGTCTCGGGGCGCTGCGCCGTCGGCCCGACGCCCGCTGGCGGATCGGGCCGGACGACGTGGAGTCGCTGGTGGACCTGCAACAACGGCTGCTGGACGCCTTGGTGCCACTCGTCCGCCCGGGTGGCGAACTGGTCTACAGCGTCTGCACCCTCACCGCCGCCGAGTCCGTCGGCATCGACCACTGGCTCGCCCGGCGCCATCCCGCCCTGGTCGCTCTCGATCCTCCCCCGGACCCGTGGCGACGTCTCGGGCGGGGCGCCCTGCTCCTGCCCCAGGTCGCCGGCACCGACGGCATGTACCTCCTGCGGCTTCGTGTGGGTGGCGACGGCTCCGAGGCAGACTCTGCGTCATGACCGACCACGCCGCCACCACCACCCCCGCCTCCGGTCTCGAGGCCAAGGTCCTCACCGTGTCCGACGGGGTGGCCGCCGGGGTGCGTGACGACCGATCCGGCCGGGCCCTGGTGGAACGGCTCGGGGCGGAGGGCTTCGCGGTCGTGGAGCACCGGGTCGTCGCCGACGGTCGGGACACGGTGGGGGAGGCGATCGTCGAGATGGCCGAGGACTTCACCGGCGTGGTGGTCACCACCGGCGGCACCGGTTTCGGGCCGCGCGACCTCACCCCGGAGGGCACCCGGGTGGTGCTCGACCGGGAGGCCCCCGGTCTGGCCGAGGCCATGCGCCTGGTGAACCCGCTCGGCCGCCTCTCCCGGGGGGTGGCCGGTACCCGGCGGTCGACGGTGGTGTTGAACACGCCGGGCTCGACGTCCGGGGCCGTCGAGTGCCTCGAGGCCGTCATCGACGTGGTGCCCCACGCCATCCGGCTCCTCGCCGGGGACTGACTCGTACCGGTCGCAGCCCGCTACGATCGTTCCCCGACGCGACCGCCAGAATCGGTGGTCCCGGACGGGGAGCTCGCTGGGTCTCGGTGGGTCTCCCCTCACCCTCACCATGACCTCCGCCCCCTCCGCCCCGTCTGATCTGGCCCGCATGGGTCAGGCCATGGCGGTGGCCGCCACCGCCCGTCGCCGTGTGGCCCCCCGACCGTGGGTCGGAGCGGTCGTCGTGCCCGCCGGTCAGGTCGAGCACGTCGGCTTCGCCGGCGCCACCGACGGGCGCACCGGGCCTCACGCCGAGGTCGTGGCCCTCGCCGCCGCCGGCACTGAGGCCATGGGCGCGACGCTGTACGTCACCCTCGAGCCGTGCTCCCACCATGGAGCCACCCCGCCGTGCGCCGAAGCGGTGATCGCCGCCGGCGTGGCCCGCGTCGTCGTCGGGGTCACCGACCCCGACCCCCGGGTGGCCGGCGAGGGGGTCGCCCGGCTCCGGGCCGCCGGGATCACCGTCGAGCTCGGCGTGGCCGCCGACGAGGTGGAGGCCCAGTTGGCTCCCTACCTCTGCCATCGGCGCACCGGCCGGCCCTACGTCGTGCTCAAGCTGGCGTCGTCGCTGGACGGCCGCACCGCGGCCCCCGACGGCACGTCGCAGTGGATCACCGGCACCGATGCCCGCCTCGACGCCCACCGGCTGCGGGCCGACAGCGACGCGGTCCTCGTCGGGGCCGGCACCGTGCGGGCCGATGACCCCGCCCTCACCGTCCGCCTGCCCGAGGACGAGCGGGGCGCCGACGACACCGAGCCCCTCCGCGTGGTGCTCGGACGGGCGCCGGCCGGGGCCGCCGTGCAACCGTGCCTCGAGATGGCCGGTCCCCTCGGGGACGTCCTCGACGACCTCGGCGCCCGCGGTGTGCTCCAGGTGATGGTCGAGGGCGGCGCTGGGGTGGCCCACGCCTTCCACGCCGGAGGCCTGGTCGACCGCTACGTGCTCTACCTCGCTCCGGCGCTCCTCGGTGGGGACGACGGCCGGGCCCTGTTCGCCGGTCCCGGTGCCCCCACCCTCGATGCCGTGTGGCGGGGTCGAATTGTGGACGTGCGGCGCCTGGGCGACGATCTCCGTCTGGATCTGGAGGGAAGCTGACATGTTCACCGGCATCGTCGAGGAGCTCGGGTCGGTCGCCGAACGCGACGGCTCCCGGTTGCGCATCGCCGCCCACACGGTGCTGGAGGGCGCCGGCATCGGTGACTCCACCGCCGTCAACGGGTGCTGCCTGACCGTCGTCGCCTTCGACGCCGACGCCGGCTGGTGGGACGCCGACGTGAGCGACGAGACCTTCCGGCGCACGAACCTGGGCTCGCTGCGGCCCGGTGACCCGGTGAACCTGGAGCGCCCCGTCCGGTTGGAGGACCGCCTCGGCGGTCACCTCGTGCAGGGCCACGTGGACGCCGTGGGCGAGATCGTGGACGGCGTGCCCGACCTGCGGGTGCGCATGCCGGCCGATCTTCTCCGCTACGTCGTCGAGAAGGGCTCGATCACGGTCGACGGCATCTCGCTCACGGTCGTCGAGCCCCTCGACGACGGCTTCACCGTGGCCGTCATCCCCCACACCGCCGCGGTCACCACCCTCGGGGCCAAGGGCCCCGGCGCCCTCGTCAACCTCGAGGTCGACGTGATCGCCAAGTACGCCGAGCGGCTCCTCGAGGGCCAGCTCTCGGCCGTCGCCGCGCGAGGCGACGCCCCCACCCGGCCCGAGGAGGCCTGATGAACCAGCCCGCGCGCTCGGAGTATGCCGAGCACTTCGCCACCATCCCCGAGGCGGTCGCGGCCATCGGTCGGGGCGAGATCGTCGTCGTGGTCGACGACGAGGACCGCGAGAACGAGGGCGACCTGATCATGGCCGCCGAGTCGGCCACCGCCGAGAAGATCGCCTTCTTCGTGCGCCACACCTCCGGCGTCATCTGCACCCCGCTGATGGGCGAGCGCCTCGACGAGCTCGACGTCCCCCTCATGGTCCGCGACAACACCGAGGCCCAGCGCACGGCGTTCACCTACAGCGTCGACTATCGCCACGGCACCTCCACCGGCATCTCGGCCGCCGACCGGGCCACCACGATCCAGGCCCTCATCGATCCCGCCACCCGTCCCGGCGATCTGGCCCGCCCGGGCCACATCTTCCCCCTGCGCTACGCCGAGGGCGGCGTGCTGAAGCGGGCCGGGCACACCGAGGCCAGCGTCGACCTGGCCCGCATGGCCGGGCTCTACCCGTCGGGTGTGCTCTGCGAGATCGTCAACGACGACGGGTCCATGGCTCGTGTCCCGGACCTGGTGAAGTTCTGCGAGGAGCACGACCTGCTCCTCATCTCGATCGCCGAGCTCATCCGCTACCGCCGCCAGAACGAGAAGCTGGTGAAGCGGATCGCCGAAGCGCGCATCCCCACGGACTGGGGCGACTTCACCTGCTACGTCTACGAGTCGGTCCTCGACGGCGAGCAGCACATCGCCATGGTCAAGGGTGCGGTCCAGGGCGAGGACAACGTGCTCGTGCGGGTGCACTCCGAGTGCCTCACCGGTGACGTGTTCGGATCGCTGCGCTGCGACTGTGGCATCCAGCTCGACGAGGCCATGGCCCGCATCGCCGGCGAGGGCCTCGGCGTGGTCGTGTACCTGCGGGGCCACGAGGGCCGCGGCATCGGCATCGGCCACAAGATCCGGGCCTACTCGCTCCAGGACGAGGGGGCCGACACCGTGGAGGCCAACGTCGCCCTCGGCCTCCCGGTCGACAGCCGCGAGTACGGCATCGGCGCCCAGATCCTCGTCGACCTCGGCATCACCACCATGCGCTACATGACGAACAACCCGTCGAAGTACGGCGGCCTCGAGGGCTTCGGCCTCGACATCGTGGAGCGGGTGCCGCTCGAGTCGGTCCCCAACCCCGAGAACATCGAGTACCTGCGCACGAAGCGGGAGAAGATGGGCCACCTGCTCGAAGGGCTCGACGACTGATCCGGGTGGGCCGGCTCAGACCCACCCACCCGGACGTGTTGCGTGGTCAGCCGCCGCCGTCGAGGTCGATGCACGCCAGCCGGGCCCCGGCCGCCCCGGTGCTGGCCGTCGGCTGGGCATGGATCACCACCGATCTCAGCGTCGACTGGTCGACGGCCCACGGTCGATGGGCGACCGACTGACCGTTGCCGCCCCCGTTGACCTTGACGTCCAGCCACACCTCGCGCTGCTCCAGAGGCACGGCGGGGTCGGTGCTGTGCTGGTAGTGGCCCCCTGACGCCAGCGGGTCGCTGCCGCACGGAGCGGTGTGGACGTGGGCTCCGAACGTCTGGTTCTTCGTCGCCACCACCCCGTCCACGTGCAAGGTGACCGTCGAGCCGCCCGCGGCGTTGGCCACGACGTGCACCGTCGCCGCCGCGTCGGCAAACGGGTTGGCCACGCCGTAGGTCTGGTCCGGTCCGCTCGAGCGGCTGCTCGTGGCGGCCGCCGCAGCCACTCCTGCGGGCACGGCGACGGCTCCGACCAGCATCGCGGCACCGACGATCTTCCTGTTCTTCAGTTTCATGTGAAGACCCTCCTCCGACGGTCGACGTTCGCCCGCCACCGTTCCTGTCGCGACGAGCCGCCGGCGCGGTTCTCCTTGGCCGGAGAACCATTTCGGGCGTGGAGCGCGACAGACCGCGACGATGGTGCACGTGGACGCCGATGGGCGCAGCGACGAGGTTCTGCTGCGCACGGTCGCGTCCGGAGATCGTGGTGCGCTGCGCGTCCTGCACGGACGCCACGCGCCGTGGCTGCGCAGTCGGCTCCAACGGCGGTGTCCCGATCCCGAGATCGTGTCCGAGGCTCTGCAGGACACGTTCGTGGCGGTGTGGCGCTCGGCGGGATCGTGGGACGGGAGCGGCGAGCCCGCGGCCTGGATGTGGGGGATCGCGGTGCGGCGCCTGATCGGAGTCCTACGAGGGCGGAAGCGGTGGCTGCCGGTCGCCTCCCTTCGCGGACCGACGGAACGGGTGGCCGAGTCGGCCACCGCCGCCGAGGAGGAGGCCATGTTGCGGATCGCCCACGGTCCGTTGGGGCCCGCCCTGGACGACTTGTCCCCGGAACTGCGGGCCGTCGTGCAGGCCACCGTGCTCGACGGGCTCACGACGCGGGAGGCAGCCCGCCTGCTCGACATCCCGACCGGAACGGTCAAGACCCGTATGCGCAGGGCCCGGGCTGAGTTGCGAGGAGCGTTGATTCCATGACCGAGAGCTGGCACGCCGCACCCGAGGTGCTGCGCACCTACGCACAGACGCCCTCACTCGTCGACCCGACCGTGGCCGACTCGGTGGAGCAGCATCTCCTCCGGTGCGGTTCGTGTCGTGCTGCGGTGGCCGACGCCGCCTCCCCGGACCTGATCGAGGCGTCGTGGAGGGCGCTGGTGGCGGACATCGCCCAGCCCTCCCCGGCTCCGGCCGGCGCCCGGGGCTGGATCGGCGCCGCCGGCTCCGGGGGGACGTGGCTGCGGCTGATCGCGGCCACGCCGGTGATGGCCCTCCAGTTCCTGGGCCTGGTGATCGTGGTCACCGCCGTCGCCGTGCTTGCTGCGATCAACGTGGAGACGCGTACGCCGTTCCTCGTGGCGGCACCGGTTCTGGTGCTCGCCCTGGTGGTCGTCGGCTTCCCACCCTGGCGGGAACCGATCGGCGAGATGGCCGCGGCCACGCCGCTCGTGGGGTTCCGGGCGTTCTGCATCCGGTCGGCGGTGGTGCTCGGTGCCTCGGTCCTCCCGCTCGCAGGGGCGTCGCTGCTGCTTCCCAGCGGGAGCTCGTCGGCCTTCGCGTGGGTGCTGCCGGCCCTGGCCCTCGCCGTCTCGGCGTTGGCTCTGGCCACCAGGTTCGATCCCGTCACCGTCGCCGGGGGCCTGGGCCTGACCTGGCTGACGATGACGGGGGTGTGGGCCGTCGTCGTGGACGCGCCGGTCGAGTTCGGCCGCCTGTTGGGTCCCATCGCCCAGGTCACCTCGATCGTGGTGACGGCCATCGGCGTCCTGGCGGTCGTCCGCAACCGTGACGCCCTCGATCACATGCTCTCCGCCGGAGGTCCGCCATGACCGATCCACTGACCACCGTCGAGGTGACCGACCTCGTCAAGCACTTCCCGTCCGTCCGGGCCGTCGACGGTGTCTCACTCCGCCTCGGACCCGGGGTGACCGGGCTCCTCGGTCCGAACGGGGCCGGCAAGACCACGCTGCTACGTGTGCTGGCAACGGTCACCGCGCCCGACTCGGGCGGCCTCCGCATCCTGGGCGAGGATCCCGCGAGCGCACGTCGGTCGCCTCGCCGTGCGCCGCCAGCTCGGCTATCTCCCCCAGGAACCGGGTTTTCCGAAGTCCTTCACCTGCTTCCAGTTCGTCGACTACGTGGCGGTGCTCAAGGAGTGGACCGAGCGCAGCGCTCGGCATGCCGAGGTGCGCAGGGTCCTGGGCCTGGTCGGACTCGCCGAGGTGGCACGCCAGCGCGTGGGCCGGCTGTCGGGAGGCATGCGCCGTCGGCTCGGGATCGCCCAGGCCCTGATCGCCAGTCCCACCTTCCTCGTCCTCGACGAGCCCACCGCCGGTCTCGACCCCGAGCAGCGATTCCGCTTCCGCGAGCTGCTGGGTACCGAGCTCGACGGCGCAACGGTCCTGCTCTCGACGCACCAGACCGACGACGTGGCCGCCCTGTGTCGTCGGGTCCTCGTGATGGGGGAGGGGCGGATCACCTACGACGGACATCCCGATGACCTCGCCGGCCTGGCCGAGGGCCACACCTGGACCGCCGTCGATCGCGATCACCGGGCCACGGTGGCGTGGGTGACCGGTGATGGGCGCTGGCGCCACGTGGGGGACCCACCCGCTGGGGCTTCGGTCGTGCCCGCCACCATCGAGGACGGCTACATGCTGCTCACCTCGGTCCCGGCACCGAGCGCCGGAGGCTGAGGTGGACCGGGAACGCGTCGTCGTGGTCGTGGCCGGCGCTCTCGGCATCGTCGCCGTAGCGGCGGCCACGGTGGGGGTGATGGGTCCGTCCCTCTTCGTGCTCCTGGGGGCCGGCGGCCTGGGTCTGCTGCTCTGGCGTGGTCGCCGTCGCCCCGTGACCGCCGATCAGGCCTGGACCGGCGCGGCCGCATGGGAGATCAGCTCTGCGGCTCCGACGGTTTCACCGCCCACGCGACGCGTGGCACCGAAGGGATCGACGGTCGCCTGGTCGCTCTCGCGGTTGGAAGCGGGACACCTGGCGAGCACCGGCTGGTTCGGGATCGGGGTGGGGTTCTGGCTGATCCTCATCCTCGTGTTCGGTGTCCTCTGGCCCGAGGAGGCGTACTGGAGCCGCTGGGAGATGGCGGCGCTCATGGTCGCCTTCGCCCATCCCTTCGTCGGGTGCTGGCTGGTGGCGGTGCACCGCGGGATGAGCCGTCCCCACCGGGACGGCTCCGAGGAGCTGTTCGCGTCGTGCCCCGCCGCCCCCGAGGTCCGCACGGCCGCCTTCGTGATGACGGCATGGCTCGCGGTGGTGGTCACCTGGGTCGCCGCCGGCGCCGTCCTGGTGCTGGTCAGTCTGCGCAACCCGAACCTGTTCGGCCCGTGGGGTGGTCGAGCGGTCGTCGAGCTGACGGTGATGACAATTCTCCCCATCGGAGCGACCGTGCTCGGCACCGCCCTCGGTCGCTGGGCGCCGTGGCGCCTGGTGCCGATCCTCGCCGTGCTGGGGGTGGCCGGTACGAGCTTCGTCCTCTCGGGCCTGGGGCCTTCGAGCTACGAGACCGAGCGGGCCCTCGTGAGCTGGGTGTACAGCGGGCCCTTCAACGTCGTGTTCCTGCACCCTCCGGTGTGGGAGCGCCTGGCCTGGCTGGGTGGGCTCAGCGTGGTGGTGGCCTGCATCGCCTTCCTGGCCGACGTGCGGTCTCGCCGAGTGGTGGTGCCCCTGGTCCTCGGGGCGGTCTTCGCCGTCGTCGCCGCGGGCTCCCTGTTGCGGCCGCTCTCCGCCCGGGAGGGCGCCGCCCTCGCTGCGCCCATCGCCGATCCGGCGGCCCACCAGGACTGTCGATCGGCAGGTGGTGACGTGATGGTGTGTGCCTACCGGCCCTACGTCGACCTGGCCGGCCTGATGGCCGAGGAGATCGCGCCCGTGGTCGCCGCGCTGCCGCCGGGAGTCGGATCCGTGACCTTCCGCCAACGGTTCGACGGGTCCGTCGCCGAACTGCCCGAGGTGGTTCGTCGCAACATCCCGGAACCGGCCGACGAGGGCGACGAGGGCGACGAGGGCGACGAACCCCTCTACTTCGGGTTCGCCAGCCACCACGATGCCCTGCGCGCCGGGCGGTTCCGGCTCGCCGCCCACGCGATCGGGCTGGGCACCGATCCGGTCGATCCGGGCACCTCGGTCTCGGGCCAGGCCCGTGGTGTTGTGGTCCTCTGGTTGGCGACCCGGGGTTGGTCACCGTCGCAGATCGATCGGGCGCTCACCCCCGACCTGCACGGCGACGGCGAGTTCTCGGCGACCCAGCGAGGTGACATCTGGCCCGGCCGTTGTAACGACGAGGTGGCGACCGTGGTGTGGTCGCCGCAGGACATCGCCGCCGCTCGCGGCCTGGTGCGTCTGGACGACGACGTGGTGCGCAGGGTCGTGTGGTCGCAGTGGGACCGCTGGTCGGATCCGGGGACGGGGACCGATGAGCTGCTGGCCGCCCTCGAGCTCGGGCCCGTCGGCCCCGCCGAGCCCGTCGATCCCGAAGGTGCTGAGCAGTGCGTCTGATCGACGGCGGGGTCGAGGCCGCCGGTCCGCCCGTCCGGATCGCGCGCGTCGTCTACCTCGCCCATCTGCGGTTGCTGGGCCGCACCCCGGCCCCGCTGGTGCTCGTCCTCGCCGGCCTCGTCGTTCCGCTCACGGTCCTTCGCGGTGGCGAGGACCTTCGGGGGGCCGTCCTCGCCGCGGGGGCGATCGGCGTTTCCGTCCTGGCCTTCTCGGTGGAGACGCCCGCCGAGGTGTCTGGACGAGCTGCGCCGGTCTCACGGTTGCGGCGTCGGGGGCAACGCGTCGTCCTTCTCGTGGTCGGGCTGGCCCTGGTGGCAGCCGTCGTGGTGGTGGTCGCCGGTTCGGCGCGTGTACCTCTCGACGGTTGGTCTCGGTGGATTCCGGCCTGGGTCGCCATCGGGTCGTTGGCTCTGGCCGGCGCGGGGTGGTCGGCCGGTCGTGACCTCGGCGACCCCGGTATGACCGGTGCGGTCGGATCGATCCTCGTGGTGCTGACCGCTACCGCTCTGGCCCCTCGCTTCGCCTGGTTGCCGAACCTCCTCGGGGATCCCGCCCGTTGGTGGTGGGTGGCGGCACCGGCCGCCGCCGGCGCGGCGTGGTGGTGGCGAGACCCCGCCGCCCGGAGGGGTCGGCGATTCCGGCCCTTCCCACCGGACGGGCGCGGCGGCGAGGATGTCGGCGGACCACTAGGGTCGGGCGCCCGCGATGGCGGTCCGCTGTCGCCTTCGTGAGGTGTCCACCCGAATGTCGAGCAACTTCCGTGCTGCCCACTCCGTCACCGGCGAGGTCGATGGCAGCGGTGTCCGGGTCGGTGTGGTGTGCGGTCGGTTCAACGATCACATCACCACCCGGCTGGTCGACGGCGCCTACAACGCCCTCGCCGTGCACGGCGTGGCCGAGGACGACGTCACCACCATCTGGGTGCCGGGCGCCTACGAGATCCCGTTGGCGGCCAAGGCGCTGATCGTGCACGGCCACGTCGACGCCGTCGTGTGCCTCGGCGCCGTCATCCGGGGGGAGACCTCGCACTACGACTTCGTGGCGGGGGAGTGCGCCCGGGGCATCCAGGACGTGCAGCTCGACACGGGCGTGCCCGTGATCTTCGGCGTCCTCACCACCGAGAACCTCGAGCAGGCCCTGGCCCGTTCCTCCGACGAGGACAACAAGGGCGAGGAGTCGGTGCGCACCGCGCTGGAGATGGTGAGCCTGCTGCGCAAGCTCGGCTGAGCCCGCTCTCGCCGTGCTCGTCGCCGGTCAGCTGACCGCGGTGCCGAACACCTTGCCGATCACCATGGTGATGGCCATGGCGGCGATGCCGCCGAGCACGACCCGCGCCACCGGTCGACCGGGCTTGGCGCCGCCGGCGGTGGCGCCGGCGAACCCGAGGACCAGCAGGGCGATGACCGAGACGATCAGGGTGGCCAGGATCCGCGACGCGGTGGACGCGCTGTCGGGCACGGCCCAGGCGGCGATCAACGGGAAGGCCGCTCCGACGGCGAACGACAACATCGAGGACCCCATGGCCTGGATCGGGCGGGCCATGGTCGTCTCGGTGATGCCCAGCTCCTCGACCAGGTGGGTGCTGAGGGCGTCGTGCTCGGTCAGCTCCACCGCCACCTGGCGGGCCAGATCCTGGGTGAGGCCCCGCTGTTGGTAGATCGCCGTCAGCTCGGCCAACTCGCGTTCGGGGACGTTGGCCAGCTCCCAGCGCTCCTTGGCGATGTCGGCCTGCTCCACGTCACGCTGCGAGCTCACCGAGACGTACTCGCCCAGACCCATCGACAGTGCGCCGGCGGTCAGACCAGCCATGCCGGCCACCAGCACGGCGCTGCGGGTGGCGTCGGCGGCGGCCACGCCGAGGATCAGGGCGGCGGTGGAGATGATGCCGTCGTTGGCTCCCAAGACGGTGGCGCGCAGCCAACCGGCCCGGTGGCTGAGATGGCGTTCCTTGTGCGGCGGCATGGCTCGATCCTACGGGCGCATCGGCCCGGTAACCCGCTCGGTGGGCCTGTCACCAGGCGGTAGGTTGACCGACATGTTGAAGCTCGTCCTACCCAAGGGCTCACTGGAGAAGGCCACCCTCGAGCTCTTCGAGGCGGCCGATCTGAAGGTGTCCCGCGACTCTGCGGTGCAGTACAAGGCATCGATCGACGACCCCCGTGTCGACGAGGTCCGGATCCTGCGTCCCCAGGAGATTCCGCAGTACGTCTCCGAGGGTCTGTTCGACCTCGGGATCACCGGTCGGGACTGGGTGGAGGAGACCTCCAGCGAGGTCGAGTCGCTGGGTGAGCTGAAGTACTCCAAGGCCACCAGCAACCCGGTGCGCATCGTGGTGGGGGTGCCCAACGACTCGCCCTACACCGGCGTGGCCGATCTGCCCCAGGGCGTGAAGGTGTCGAGCGAGTACCCCGAGCTCACCCGCCGCTACTTCGCCGAGAAGGGGATCGAGGCCGACATCCGCCTCTCCTACGGCGCCACCGAGGCCAAGGTGCCCGACATCGTCGACTGCATCGTCGATATCACCGAGACCGGCCGGGCGCTGCGGGCCGCCGGCCTGAAGATCATCGACACCATCCTCGTGTCCTACACCGAGCTCATCGCCAACCCGGCGGCCTACGCCGACCCGGACAAGGCCCACGCCATGCACCAGCTGCGCACCCTCCTGGAGGGTGTCCTCGAGGCCCGGGGCCGGGTGTTGGTGAAGCTGAACATCCCCGGTGAGCAGCTCAACGCCGTCATCGACATCCTCCCGTCGATGAAGGCCCCCACCGTGAACGAGCTGTTCGGCGGGGCGGGCTACGCCGTGGAGACGGTGGTGGAGAAGAGCAAGATCAACGTGCTCATCCCCGCCCTCTCCGACGTCGGGGCCACCGACATCATCGAGCTGCCCATCTCCAAGATCGTCCACTGACCGTGGCCGCTGAGGTCGATTCGGTCCGTCTCGACGCCACCACCGGGTCGGTGCTCTCCTTCGATGATCCACGGGGCCTCGGCGTGGTGCGCTCCGCGATCGGCGACGACTATCCGTTCCACTGCACGGCGATCGTCGACGGCACCCGGACCATCGCCGAGGGAGCGAGCGTGTCGTTCCGGGTCGCCGCCGGTCGGCTCGGCCGGTGGGAAGCCACCGACATTCGCCCCGTCGGCTGAGATCGCCCGCGCCGGGCGTCGGTCCACCCGGCGTGGGCGGGTGGCGCACATTGGTGGATCGCGAAGGATCCCTGCGGAAATTGGTTGCGCGCGGGTGTTCGATCTGGCATACTGGTGTTCTTCCCCCTTTCGATGCCCGGCCGTTGTGGTTGGGGTGTCCGTGACCGGTTCGTTCGCGTGAGGTTCGGCCATGGCCGACGGGGAAACCGACAACAACCAGAACTGCAGTGAGTCCACGCCGGCCGGTTCGGGTGGTCTCGTCACCGATGTCCTGGCCGTGTGCGGCGCCCGGTTCGGGTTGGATGCCGATCTGGAGTGGGGCCGGTTGGGGGCGGGTGATCTGGGTACGGCGGTCGAAGACCTGCAACGGGTGATCTCGGCGGTCGAGCATCAACAACGGCGGGTGTTGACCCTGGTCGACGAACGTCGGCGCTCACACCGCGGACGGGTCGCGCGACACCGCGGACTGGTCGGCCGACAAGCTCGGCGTGTCACGCAAAGCAGCGGCGGATCGGATCGCTCTGGGCCACAAGCTCGCGAAGCTTCCGGCGTTGGCCGACAAAGCCGCCCGCGGTGAGCTGAGCTCCGAGCAGGCCACACCAGTGGCCGAGATGGCCGATCAGTCCACTGATCAGGCGTGGGCCGACGCCGCGCCGGGTATGGGGGTGGCGGCTCTGCAACGCCGCGCCGCCAAGCAGCGCCGACCCGGCGCTACCGATCATGTGGCGGCGAGGGCGGCGCGGGTGTTCAACGTCGTGGACCGTCGGCCACGAACTGCGGTTCTCCGGGTCGGTGCCCATCGACGACGGCGCGCGGTTCTTGAAAGCGATCGAGCGGGGCATGCCCGACCGGGTCGCCGGCGATTCGACCACCATGGGGCAACGCCAAGCCGACGGCCTGCTCGCTCTCGCCTCGGTCACGATCGCGGAGGATCAGGACCCGGATCGGGCCACCGTGGTCGTGATCGCCGAGCTCGCCGCCGTCTGTGACGACGACCCGGCGGCCACCGCCGAGCTCGAGACCGGTGAACCGTTGGCCACCGAAACCGCCCGCCGGCTCCTGTGCGACTCGAGAATCAGCGTCCTCGTGCAGGACGAGGCGGGCCGGGCGGTCGGGATCGGCACCACCCAACGCACCGTCACCCCCGCCCTACGCCGGGCCCTCACCGTGCGCGACGGGCACTGCCGCTTCGGGAACTGCACCGCCCGCCGATTCCTCCACGGCCACCACATCGAGCACTGGCCCGCCCCCACCGAGATGAACAATTTGGCGCTGGTTTGCTACCAACACCACCACCTGCTCCACGAAGGCGGCTGGACCCTCACCGGCGACCCCGACCACCACCTCACCGCCACCCACCCCGACGGACGAACATCACCCGCCAACTGGCCCCACGACCACCCCCACACCACCCGACCACCAGGCACGGACCCGCCGCTCGGCGCCGACCCACCGCGTGGAACAGAATCGCTGGTCGGACGTGGAGGTTCACCGCCGGGGGACCCGCAAGGCGAGCGGCCCACTCTCTTCACCGAGTCGGGCTGATGGGCGGGAGAAGGTCCGAACGCGACGATAGAGGTGGACGGGGGCTGTCTTGGCCGACCCCGAGCGGGGTGGCGAGCCGGACGTCGCCGGCCCGCCCTCGATCACTGGAGGGTGGCGATCGAATACGACCAGTCGACGCCAGTGAACGATTGGCTCTGGCCGGTCGCGACATCGAGGATCCCGGGCTCGCTCAGGCCGAGATAGACGAGCGTGCGCCCGTCGAGGCTCCAGGCGCTGGCGGTGAAGGGCTCGCCCACCGGGAACTCAGCGGTGCGGGGAGCTTCGAGGATCGTTCCGACCCGTGTCGCCTCACCGGACTGGAGGACCGGGGTCGAGAGGATGGCGATGGCCGTGGCCGGATCCACGTTGCCGTCGTAGAGCGCGAGGGACACCGCCAGCTGGCTTCCGTCAGGCGAGAAGGACCCACCTCCGATGAAGCCGTTCGGGAACTTGCACGGGGTCGACTCGGTTCCCGGTTCCGATGGCGCCGTTGCGCAGACCACGCTGACGGACTGGGACCCATCGACGACCTGTGGGAGCGCATTGATCGAGGAATCTCCGGTGTCGAGGTCGGTGAGCACCAATCCACAGCCGGCGCCGTCGGCGCCGCAGGTGCTGGTGTCGACCCAGGCCAGCAGCTTCTGACCGGCGGCGGTGACCGTGGTGTCGTAGACCCAGCGGGCGGTACCGACGGAGCGGAGCTCGCCGCCGGCGGGCCGCCACAGGGCGATCTCCTGGTCGGACGTGTTGCCGCCGACTGTCTCCAGCACGATCTGCCCGTCGACGGCGGGTACGCCGGCGCCGTCGTTGGGCAGCCCCCAGCCGTCGGGGAGAGGCCAGGGCCCGCCCACCACCGTTCCGTCCGTGGTCACCTCGCTGACGCGGCCGGCGGCGAGCACGTAGAAGTCGCCCCGCACCCGGTCGGCGATCACCCCGGTGCCGGGGGCCAGGTTGGTGACCTAGCCCGACGACGTCACCATCCAGATCTGGCTGCCCACCGCGCGGTAGGCCGCACGGTCCCCGGCCACTGCGAAGCGACAGCCCGAGCACTGGGCCCGGCCATCGGGGATGTCGGCGGGGCGGACGGTTCCGTCGGGGTCACGCAGCAGGATGCCGCCGTTGTCGGGCGAGACCCAGACGAGGACGCCGTCGAAGGACGGGTTGCTCGACACCCCGTCCAGGGTGGTGCTGGGGGACACCGGGGCCTGGCCGTCCTCGCCACCCTGGGCAGCCAGGACGACACCGGCGATCACGAGCACGGCCACGAACAGACCGAGGGCCAGGATCAGGGCCGGCCGCCGGCGATCGGGCGCCGGCCGATGCCCGGCGGCGACCTCGGCCCGGGCCGCGGCGAGCACCACGGCGCTCCCACGGGGTGCCCCCGAGTCGGACACCCGTCGGAGCTCGTCGTTGAGGTGCGTGGTCATCGTTCGTCCTCCCGGGCGCCGATCTCGAGGGTCCGCAGGGCCCGCGCCTTGGCCTTGCGGACCGTCGGGGCCCGGAGACCGAGCTGGGCCGCCACCGCCGCCGAGTCCCATCCCTCGATCACGCTCAGGAAGACGATGGCCCGATCGTGGGGGCTGAGCGCCTGCAGCGCGTCGACGATGTCCCCGCCCGCGGCCAGGGCGGCGGCAGGATCAGCCGGCGAGGTCGGGGAGGGTTGGGCGGCGATCCGGGCCCACGCTCGGCTGGCTCGGCCCCGGCGACGGCGCTCGTTGGCCGCCAGGCGCACGATGGTCAGCCGCAGGTACCTACCGGCGTCGGCGAGCTCGGTGAGGGGCTGGCGGGCCAGTGTCCGGACGAGCGCCTCCTGCACCAGGTCGTCAGGGTCAGCCGTCCCGGCCCCGACCACGGCGGCGAAGCGGCGCAGTCCGGGGTACTCGGACGCGAAGATCGTGTCGTCGCTCGGGCCCGGGCCTGAGGGCAGGTCGGGCGGAGTGCTGCGGCCGGCCCGGGATGCTGTCGCCCCGGGGGCCAGCTCGGCTTCGTCGCTCGGCTCGGTCGCGTCGGTCGCCGGCGTCTCGTTGGTCGCATCGGGCCCGACGATCGGCTCGGCCGGGAACGACGCCGCGGCAGCGGTCGCGTCGTCCCCTCTCGCCGGTGCTCGGCCCCTGCTCCACCATGAGACTCCGATCTCGACGTCCTCACCCCATGAACACACCGAACGGGTGCGTCGTGTGACGCCGACTGCGCTCGGAGGCCCGATCAGCCCTCGGATGAGGCGTCGTCGGCCTGGGAGGCCGTGGTGCTCATCTGCACGAACACCATCTGCAGCTGGGTCAGGGCGTCGCGGAGGGCCCGACCGTCGTCGCCGAGGCGATCCTCCACCGCGTCGAGCACGGCGGCCATGGCGTCGATGGCCAGCCGGCAGGCATCGAGGTCCGGCTCGGGCTGGCCCAGGTGGATGGCGGCCAGCTCGTAGAAGCCCACCACGTGGTTGGTGACGAACTGCGCGGCCGGCGCCGACATGATCTGGCGCTGCACCTCGGCCATCTGGGCCACCATGGCCTCGGCCTGGGCCCGCTCGTCGGGGGACAGGTCCTCGAGGTCGGGGGCGCCCACCATCCCGGCGGCTCCGGTACCGGCACCGGGTGTGGGGTCAGGCTCGGCCGAGGGCTTGTTGCGCTCGACGGGCACCTCGCCACCGGGGGTCCACAGGCTCATGGCTGGTCTCCTCTTCACGGGGTCGGGGCTCTCCACCGTAGGTGCATGTTCGCTTTCACGGGTCCGCCTCTGTATCGTGGGCGCTCACAACCGAGCGAAGCGGGGCTCTGCCCCCACCCGGCCACGTTGCTCTCACGAGTTGGTGCGTCCGGGTCGATGGCCTCAGCGGCCCCGACGCCCCTTTGGGCGAAGTGGGTCGCGGCGGATGTCGGCTCTCGCCCGACACGTCCGCCATCGTTGCCGCAACGCACCTTCGGCGGGCACCCAACCGCATTGCCGAGGGAGGACCTGGCACGAATGAGGAGTGACTGGCCATAGCAACGGCCGCCAACAACGAGCCCCGGATCAACGACCGCATTCGCGCCCGCGAAGTGCGACTCGTCGGACCCGACGGCGCCCAGATCGGAATCAAGCCCCTACCCGAGGCGCTCATCATGGCCCGGGAGCTCGAGCTCGACCTCGTCGAGGTCGCCGACAAGGCCAACCCACCTGTCTGCCGGATCATGGATTACGGCAAGTACAAGTACGAGGCTGCGCAGCGAGCGAAGGAGTCACGCAAGAAGTCCACGAACGTCGTGGTCAAGGAGATGAAGTACCGGCCCAAGATCGGCGCCGGCGACTTCGGAACCAAGACCAAGAAGGTCGAGCACTTCTTGTCCGAGGGCCACAAGGTGAAGGTCACGATCATGTTCCGGGGCCGGGAGATGCAACATCCCGAGCTCGGCCGCAAGATCCTCGACCAGGTCGCCGAGGCCGTCGTCGATCAGGGCCGCGTCGAGACCTACCCCCGACTCGATGGTCGCAACATGACCATGGTGCTGGGGCCGGACAAGAAGGCCCAGGCCGCGGCTGAGAAGCGGCGCCAGGCCGAGTCCGACGCCGGTTCCGAGGGCGCTGACACCCAGCCAGACACCACCGAAACCGCCACGACCGACACCGCCACGACCGACACCGCCACGACCGACATCGAGACCGGCACGACCGACACCGGCACCACGAGCAGCACCGACACCGGGGCCGACCAGCCCACCGAGGTGCCGGCCGAAGCTCCCGCCGGGGCCCCCGAGGCCTGAGACCCACCACCCCGCCCGCCCCCGGCCGGCGGGCCGCAACGGAGACACCCGCATGCCCAAGATGAAGACCCACAGCGGCGCCAAGAAGCGCTTCAAGATCACCGGTTCGGGCAAGATCACCCGCCGCAAGGCGAACCTGAACCACATCCTCGAGAAGAAGTCCCCGGCCCGCAAGCGGCGGCTCACCGGTGACTTCGAGCTCGCCCCCGGCGACGCCAAGCGCGCTCGCCGTCAGCTCGGCCTGTAGAGATCTGAGCCCCCACGACCCGGGCCCCCGCCCGGCGTCGTCACCCCCGAATCGCCCCCGAAGAAGGAGACTCAGATGGCCCGGGTCAAGCGCGCTGTCGCCAGCAAGAAGCACCGCAAGGCAACCCTCGAGCGAGCAAAGGGGTACTACGGCAACAAGAGCCGTTCGTACCGTGCCGCCAACGAGCAGGTCATGCACTCGCTCCAGTACGCCTACCGCGATCGTCGTGCCCGCAAGGGCGACTTCCGCCAGCTCTGGATCCAGCGGATCAACGCCGCCTGCCGTCTCAACGGCACCACCTACTCCCGGTTCATCGCCGGGCTGAAGGCGGCCGGCATCGAGGTCGATCGCAAGGTCCTCGCCGACCTCGCCGTCACCGACGCCGCCGCGTTCACCGCCCTGGTCGAGGCGGCCGGCGCCGCGTCGTCCAGCGCCTCCGCCTGACGTACCCCGACGACCCCTGTGGCGGTCGAGCCGGCTCCGCTGTCGGCCAACAACCCACGACTTGTTGCTCTACGGCGCCTCTCGGGGCGCCGTAGAGCGCGTCGACGCCGGCGCGTTCGTGGTCGAGGGCCCGGTCGTGGTGAGCGAGGTGGTGGCCGCCGGTGCGGTGTTGCGCGACGTGTTCGTCGACGCCGACGCCTGGGCCGACGCCTCGCCCGGTTCCGCCCTGGTGACCGCCGTCGAGCGGGCGGCGGCGTCGGGCACGCCCGTGTGGTCACTGGCCGTGGGCACGTTGGCCGGCGTGACCGACACCGTGACCCCGCAGGGTCTGGTCGCCGTGGCCGAGCGTCGACCCACGCCGCTCGACGACGTGGTCGGGGCGGAGGGACCGGTGGTGGTGCTCGTCGACGTCTCCGATCCGGGCAACGCGGGCACGCTGGTGCGCACGGCGGAGGCGGCCGGCGCCGCCGGAGTGGTGTTCGCCGGTGGCTCGACCGACGCGTGGGGCCCCAAGGCGGTCCGGGCCGCTGCCGGGTCGCTCTTGCGCCTCGCGGTGGCCGAGGAGCGCTCGGTCGGGGTGGTCCTCGAGGCCCTGGCCGCCTCGGACCGCTCCGTGGTGGCCAGCGTGGTCGACGGGGGTCAGGTCCCCGACGCCGTCGACCTGACCGGGGCCGTGGCGCTGCTGCTCGGTTCCGAGGCCCACGGGCTCCCGTCCGAGGTGTTGGATCGGGCCGACCACCTGCTCACCATCCCGATGGCCCCCGGACCCGAGAGCCTCAACGCCGCAGTGGCCGGCGCGGTGCTCCTGTTCGAGGCCGCCCGCCAACGTCGGGCCGCCTCGTCACCGGGAGGCGGCGAGGTCACCGGAGCGGCGGGAATGGATTGGACGACCACCGACGCAACCGACAGGCTCGGAGACCGATGATCGACGACATCACCCGGATCTGCGCCGCCGGCCTCGAACGCATCGCCACCGCTTCTTCCCTCGACGACCTGCGGGCCGTCGAGGGCGACCTGTTGGGCAAGAAGGGTGAGCTCACCGCGCTGAAGAAGGGCCTGGGGGGGCTCGAGCCCGAGCAGCGCCGCCAGGCCGGTCAGGCCATGAACGACGCCCGCGCCGCCGTCGACGCCGCGCTGGCCGATCGACGTCGCCAGCTCGAGGCCGAAGCCCGAGCGGCGACCCTCGCCGGTGAGGGGCTCGACCTCACCGAGATCGTGGACCACGCCGATCGGGGGAGCCTCCATCTCGTCACCCAGACCTGGGATCGTCTGGTGGACGTGTTCGCCGGAATGGGCTTCACCGTCGCCGAAGGTCCCGAGGTGGAGACCGACTGGTACAACTTCGAGGCCCTCAACATCCCCGCCGCCCACCCCGCTCGCGGCATGTGGGACACGCTCTACGTCGACCTCGGCGATCCGGAGACGGTCCTGTTGCGCACGCACACCTCGCCCGTGCAGATCCGGGTGATGACCGACGGCCAGCCGCCGATCTACGCGGTGATGCCCGGCCGGGTGTACCGACGCGACACCGCGGACGCCTCGCACATGCCGGTGTTCCACCAGATCGAGGGCCTGGTCGTCGACCGGGGCATCTCCTTCGCCGACCTGGCCGGCACCCTCGAGGCGTTCACCACGGCCTACTTCGGCGGGTCCATCCACTCCCGCCTGCGTCCGTCCTATTTCCCCTTCACCGAGCCCTCGGCCGAGTACGACATCAGCTGCGTCTTCTGCGAGGGGGCGGGATGCCGCACCTGCGGCCAGACGGGGTGGCTGGAGCTGGGCGGCTGCGGGATGGTCCATCCCAACGTGTTGAACAACGTGGGGCTCGACCCCGAGGAGTGGACCGGCTTCGCCTTCGGGTTCGGGCTCGACCGCCTCGCCCTCATGCGCCACGGCGTCGACGACATCCGCGACATGTACACCGGCGACGTCCGCTTCCTCGAGCAGTTCCCGACGTGATGGGGGCCCGAGCATGAAGGTCCTGTTGAGCTGGCTCCAGGAGTTCGCGCCCTTCCCGGCCACCGACCCGACCGGTCTGGGCGACGTCATGAGCGACCTCGGCATGGCCGTCGAGTCCATCGAGCACATCGGCGAGGGCCTCGACGGCATCGTCGTCGCCCGGGTGCTGGCCCTGCGTCCGCACCCCAACGCCGACAAGATCCAGCTCGTCGACGTGGACACCGGCGACGGCCAGGCGCTGCAGATCTGCTGCGGGGCGTTCAACATGGCCGTCGGCGACCTCGTCCCGCTGGCCACCCTCGGCACCGTCATGCCCGGCGGCATGGAGATCGCCCGTCGCAAGCTGCGGGGGGAGTGGTCGAACGGCATGCTGTGCTCGGGCCGGGAGCTCGGGCTGGGCGACGACCACTCCGGGATCTGGATACTCGGGAGCGACCCGTCCGGCGGGGGAGAGCCGGGCGGCCCGGCCGTCGGCACCGCCATCACCGAGGCGTTGGGCATCACCCCCGACGTCCTCTACGACCTGGAGATCAACCCCAACCGGCCCGACGCCATGGCCGTCGCCGGCGTGGCCCGGGACCTGGCGGCCCGCCTCGGACTGGAGTTCTCCGTCCCCGAGCCCGAGGTCACCGAGGTCCCCGGCGACGCCGCCTCCCGGGTGTCGGTCGAGATCGTCGATCCCGACCTGTGCGGCCGCTTCCACGCCCGCGTCCTCGACGGGATCCGCATCGAGCCGTCGCCCCGCTGGATCGCCGATCGGCTGACGGCCCTCGGCATGCGGCCCATCAACAACGTCGTCGACGCCTCCAACTACGTCATGCTCGAGCTCGGTCAGCCCAACCACACCTACGACCTGGCCACCCTGCCCGGCGGTGCGCTGCGGGTGCGGTGGGCGAGGGATCACGAGCCCATCACCACCCTCGACGGTGTCGACCGCACCCTCACCAGCGGACGCGACGGGGTGATCGCCGACGGCACCGACGCGGCGGTGGGCATCGCCGGCGTCATGGGTGGCGCGGCCACCGAGATCTCCGAGTCGACCACGTCGGTCCTGCTCGAGTGCGCGTGGTG
Organism: uncultured Actinomycetes bacterium; assembly: GCA_963793025.1. GTDB lineage: Bacteria > Actinomycetota > Acidimicrobiia > Acidimicrobiales > Acidimicrobilacustridaceae > CAWBYL01. The sequence goes on along the minus strand of CAWBYL010000001.1, from coordinate 165,014 downwards.
GACGCCGATGGCCATCGCCGTGAGCTCCAAGCACCTCGGCCTGCGCTCCGAGGCGTCGGCCCGCTTCGAGCGGGGCACGGACCCCGAGATCGTCGACCTGGCCGCCCGCCGCCTGGCCGAGCTCCTCGCTCCGTCGGGCGCCCGACTCGTCCAGGGCTCGGTCACCGTCGACGGCCACCTGCCGGACAGGGATCCGGTCAGGGTGCGCACGGAGCGGGTCAACCTGCTCCTCGGCACCGAGATCGCCGCCGAGGAGATCCCGGCCCTGCTCGAGCCCATCGGGTTCGGCGTCGAGGCCGAAGGGGCGGCGGGGGAGTTCTCGGTCACCATCCCCACCTTCCGGCCCGACACCACCACCGAGACCGACGTGATCGAGGAGATCGCCCGCCACCACGGCTACAGCCGCATCCCGAAGCGGGTGCCGACCTCGGTGCACACCGGGTCGCTCACCGACCGTCAGCAGGACCGTCGCCGGATCCGCCAGGTCCTGGTGGGCCTCGGCGTGCACGAGGCCATGCCCCTTCCCTTCCTCGCCCCGGGGGACCTGGAGCGCACCGGGCTCCCGCCCGCCGCCGTCACCCTGACCAACCCGCTGGCCGCCGAGGAGTCGGTGCTGCGCACATCGCTGCGGCCGGGGTTGCTGAAGGCGGTGGCCTACAACGAGTCGCATCGCGCCGAGGGCGTGTCTCTCTTCGAGATCGGCAACGTCTTCGGGGTGCCGGTCGGCGGTGCGGTGCTCCCCGACGAGCGGGAGCACCTCGCCGTCGTCCTCGCCGGCAGGGAGGCCCCGGCCGCGGTGCGTGTCTGGGAGGTCCTCGAGCGCACGTTGGGCCTTCCCGACGGTGGCATCGACCAGACCACGCCCATCGCCGGGTTGCACCCCGGCCGTCGCGGCCTGCTCCGCCTCGGTCAGGTGGTGGTCGGCGAGGTGGGCGAGGTCGACCCCGCGGTGCTCGACGCCCTGGGCGTGCGGGAACGGGTGGCCTGGCTGCAGCTCGACCTGGGCGCCGCCCTGGCGGTGCCCCACGGCGATCACGCCTACCACCACATCAGCCGGTATCCGTCGAGCGACCTCGACCTGGCCTTCGAGGTCGACGAGGGCATCCCCGCCGCTCACGTGGCCGCCGCCGTGCGGGGCGCGGCCGGCGAGCTGCTCGTCGACCTCGACCTGTTCGACGTGTTCCGGGGCGCCCCGGTCCCCGACGGTCGGCGCAGCCTCGCCTACCGGCTCCGCCTCCAGGCCCCGGATCGGACGCTCACCGACGATGACATCACCTCGGTCCGGGACGCCGTGGTCACCACGGTGGAGTCGAGCCTCGGCGCCACACTGCGGGCCTGAGCCGACGGGGCCCGCACCGGACCGGAGTGACTCCTACGAATCCGGTTGCATAGTCATGCACGCTCCCGTATCGTGCCCGGATGATCGATGTCGGCATCATCGGGGCCTCCGGGTACACGGGGGCGGAGCTGTTGCGGTTGTGCACGGCGCACCCAGAGCTGCGCGTCGCCTTCGCCACCGGTGACAGCCAGGCCGGCATCGCGGTGGCCGAGCTGTATCCGAGCCTGGCCGCCGCCTACCCCGACCTGACGTTCGCCCCCTACGAGGTGGCCCTGCTCGAGGGGGTCGACCTCGTCTTCTGCGGCCTGCCCCACGGTGCGTCCCAAGCGCTCATGCCCGAACTGCGGGACCGGGTGAAGTGGGTTGTCGACCTGGCCGCCGACTTCCGGCTCCAGGACGCCGAGCTCTACCCCGAGTGGTACGGCGAGGCTCACGCCGCCCCGGACCTGCTGCCCGGCTTCGCCTACGGCCTGCCCGAGCTCTTCCGGGACGAGATCGCCACCGCCACCGCGGTGGCCACCCCCGGGTGCTATCCGACGGCGGCGGCCCTGGCCGTGGCGCCGCTGGTGCGGGCCGGGCTGGTGGAGCTCGACACCATCGTGGTCGACGCGGCCAGCGGGGTGTCGGGAGCCGGGCGGCCGCCCAAGGCCAACACCACCTTCTGCGCCGTCGACGAGGACTACACCGCCTACGGCCTGCTCACCCACCGCCACACCCCGGAGATGGAGCAGTCCGTGGCCCGCCTGGCCGGTGCGGGTGCCGACGCGGTGCGGGTGCTGTTCACGCCGCACCTGGCGCCCATGAACCGGGGGATGCTGGCCACCTGCTACCTCCGGCCCCTCGCCGGATCCGAAGCGCACACGACCCCTGAGCTGCTGGCCCTCTACCGTGAGGCCTACGCCGAGGAGCCCTTCGTCGTCGTCATCGACGGGTCTCCGTCGACCAAGGCCTGCCTCGGTTCCAACACCGCCCACATCACCGTGCGGGCCGATGCCCGCACCGGCTGGTTGGTGGCCATCGCCGCCATCGACAACCTCACCAAGGGTGCCTCGGGCCAGGCGGTCCAGTGCGCCAACATCCTCGCCGGCCTGCCCGAGGGCACCGGCCTCTCCACCGTGGGGGTCTACCCGTGAGTGTCACCGCCCCCAAGGGCTTCGTCGCCGCCGGCATCGCCGCCGGCATCAAGGAGTCGGGAGCGCCGGACCTCTCCCTGGTCGCCAGCGCCGACGGCTCTCCCGTTCCCGCCGCCGGGGTCTTCACCCGCAACCTGATGACGGCCGCCCCGGTGGTCACCACCCGGTCCCACCTGCGGGCCTCGGTGGGTCGGGCCGGTGCCGTCGTGCTCAACAGCGGCAACGCCAACGCCGCCACCGGTGAGGCGGGGATGCGCGACGCAGAGTCGATGTGCGCCGGAGTGGCTGCGGAGCTGGGCCTCGACCGCACCCAGGTGCTCGTCTGCTCGACCGGGCTCATCGGCATCCCCCTGCCCATGGACGTCATCGAGCCCGCCCTGCCGCGACTGGTCGCCGCCCGCACCGCCGACGGCGGGCCCGACGCCGCCACCGCCATCATGACCACCGACACCCACGCCAAGCAGGTCGTGGTGTCGGGCGCCGGCTTCACCGTGGGTGGCATGGCCAAGGGCGCGGCCATGCTCTCACCCAACATGGCCACCATGCTCGCCGTGCTCACCACCGACGCCGAGGCCACCCCGGCCCAGCTCAAGGCCGCCCTCGTCGCTGGTGTGGCCGACTCCTTCAACGCCCTCGACGTCGACGGCTGCACGTCGACCAACGACACCGTGCTGTTGCTGGCCAGCGGCCAGGGCGGCCCCGTCGACCCGCGTCGGCTGGAGGAGGCGGTGACCGCCGCCTGCGCCGATCTCGCCGCTCAGATGGCCGGTGACGCCGAAGGAGCCACCAAGGTCGTGAACTTCCGGGTGATCGGGGCCCACACCGACGACGAGGCGCTCGTGGGCGCCCGCGCCGTGGCCCGCAGCCAGCTCGTGAAGTGCTCGTGGTACGGCTGCGACCCCTACTGGGGCCGCATCGCCAGCGACCTCGGGTCGTGTGGGATCCTCTTCGACCCCGCCGTGGTGTCGGTGAGCTACGGCGGCGTCGAGGTGTGCCGGGGCGGGGTGAGCGTCGCTCACGACGCCGACGCGGTGGCCACCCACATGGCCGGTCGTCACCTGGAGATCGTCGCCGACCTGGGCCTGGGGGCCGGCCGGGCCGGCATCTTGACCAACGACCTCACCCACGCCTACGTGGACGAGAACATGGGGACGTCGTGAGCCCCGCCGATGCCGAACCGTCGTCATCCGGGGGTCCCGACGCGGCCAAGCAGCCAGCGGTCGCGCCGGTCGGTCCGCCCAAGGCCGACGTGGCCGCCGCCGAGGTGCTCATCGAGGCCCTTCCCTACATCCGCCGGTTCTGGGGCACCACGGTCGTGGTGAAGTACGGCGGCAACGCCATGACCGACCCGGAGCTGGCCGACACCTTCGCCGCCGACGTCGTTCTCCTGCACTCCGTCGGCATCCGGGTCGTCGTCGTCCACGGCGGCGGTCCCCAGATCGGTGACCTGATGGACCGGCTGGGCAAGGTGCCCGAGTTCCGCGACGGGCTGCGCGTCACCGACGCCGAGACCCTCGACATCGCCCGCATGGTTCTGGTGGGCAAGGTGAACCGTGACATCGTGGCCGCCATCAACACCCACGGCCCCCTCGCCGTGGGCCTCTCGGGCGAGGACGCCGGACTCATCGAGGCCGGCCTGCGCAGCGCGGCGCTGGGGTTCGTGGGCGACGTCAAGAACGTCAACCCGGCCATCGTCGAATCCCTGCTGGCCCAGAACCTGATCCCGGTGGTGTCCACCATCGGCGCCGACCTGACCGGCCAGGCGTACAACATCAACGCCGACACCGTGGCCGGGGCGCTGGCCGGCGCCCTCGGGGCCGAGAAGGTGATCTACCTCACCGACATCGCCGGTCTGCTCCGTGACGTCGCTGATCCGTCGAGCCTCATCGCCAGCACCGACACCACCGAGATCGCCCACCTCGTGGCCACCGGAGTTCTCTCCGGCGGCATGATCCCGAAGATCGAGGCCTGCCTCCACGCCCTCGCCTCCGGCGTTCCGTCGGCCCACCTGCTCGACGGTCGGGTCCGTCACGTCCTGTTGCTCGAGCTGTTCACCGACGCCGGCGTGGGCACCATGATCACCATCCCGCCGGAGTCGCTCACCACCACCCCGGAGTCGATGTCGTGACCGCCACCCACCACAGTCCCCACGCCGCGGCCATGGGCGCCACCCCGGGTCTCGACCACTGCCCGATCATGCCCAGCTACGGAGCTCCCACCGTGCAGTTCGTGCGCGGGGAGGGCTGTCGTCTGTGGGACCGTGACGGCAAGGAGTACCTGGACTTCCTGGCCGGCATCGCCGTGTGCGGGCTGGGCCACGCCCACCCCGAGATCGCCGACGCGGTGGCCGAGCAGGCCCGGACCCTGGTCCATGTGTCCAACCTGTTCGGCACGGTCCCCGGCGCGGACGTGGCCATCACCCTCGATCGTCTGCTGGGGGGCGGCGGTCAGGTGTTCTTCTCCAACTCGGGGGCCGAGGCCAACGAGTGCGCCATCAAGTTGGCCCGCAAGCGCGGCGGCCACGGCCGGTACCAGATCGTCAGCGCCTTCGGCTCCTTCCACGGACGCACCCTCGCGACCCTCCACGCCACCGGCCAGCCGCAGAAGTGGGAGGCGTTCCAACCCCTCCCCGAGGGCTTCCGGCACGTGGCCTGGAACGACCTCGACGCCCTCGAAGCTGCCCTCGATCCGAGCGTCGCCGCCGTGCTGCTCGAGCCGGTGCAGGGCGAGGGCGGAGTCATGCCCGCCACCGCCGAGTACTTCGAGGGCGTCCGGCGCCTCTGCGACGAGCGCGACATCCTGTTCATGGTCGACGAGGTCCAGACCGGGCTCGGCCGTACCGGGGAGTGGTTCGGGTTCCAGCACTTCGGCGTCGAGCCCGACGTGGTCACCATGGCCAAGGCCCTCGGGAACGGCATGCCCATCGGGGCCTGCTGGGCCCGGAGGGACGTGGCCGCCGCCTTCGAACCCGGCGACCACGCCACCACCTACGGCGGTCAGCCCCTCGCAGCATCGGCGGCCCGCGCCACCCTCGCCGTCATGGAGCGCGACAACGCCCCGCAGCTCGCCGAGCACGCCGGCAGTCGCCTGCGGGAGCTGCTCGCCGAGCTGCCCGACGTCGTCGGCGTACGGGGCCTCGGCCTCCTCCTCGCCGCCCAGCTGGGCGACGGCATCGACGCCCGCACGGTCGCCGCCGCCGCCCTCGACGCCGGGCTCATCGTCAACGCCGTCTCGCCCACCGCCCTGCGACTGGCCCCACCCCTGGTCGTCTCCGATGCCGACATGGTCGAGGCCGTGGGCGTGCTGGGCGTCGTGCTCGCCGCCGTCGCAACGGGTGACGGAGCGGGCGACGGAGCGGGGTCGCAATGAGGCACCTCCTCGAGGTCGACGACCTGGACCCTGCCGAGTTGCGCGCCGTGCTCGCCCTCGGTGCCGCCGCCGCCGTCCCCCGCTCGCTCGCCGGGCAGGGCATGGCTCTGTTGTTCGAGAAGCCGTCGGCCCGCACCCGCAACTCCATGGAGATGGCGGTGGTGCAGCTGGGTGGACACCCTGTGACCATTCGCCCCGACGAGGTCGGCCTCGACGTCAGGGAGACGGTCGAAGACATCACCCGCACGCTGTGCTGCTACCACGCGGCCATCGGTGCCCGCGTCTTCGAGCACGGCAAGCTCGAACGGATGGCCGCGGTGTCGAGCGTGCCGGTGGTCAACATGCTCTCCGACGAGGCCCACCCGTTGCAGGCGGTGGCCGACGTGCTCACCCTGGCCGAGGAGCTGGGCGGGGTCGACGCCCTCGCCGGACGGTCGGTCGCCTACGTGGGCGACGGGAACAACGTGGCCCGCAGCCTGGCCCTGGCCGCCACCGCGGTGGGCATGTCGGTCCGCATCGCCACCCCGAAGGGCTACGAGCTGCCGGCGGCCGACGTCGCACGGATCGCCCGCGTGGGCGCCGCGCCGATGTGCACCAACGAGCCGACCGAGGCGGTGGCCGGCGCGGCGGCGGTCTACACCGACGTGTGGGCCTCCATGGGTCAAGAGCAGGAGGCGGCCGCCCGTCGCCAGGCGTTCGCCGGGTTCACCGTCGACGCCGAGCTCATGGCCGGCGCGGCGCCCGATGCCGTGTTCCTGCACTGCCTGCCCGCCCACCGCAACGAGGAGGTCTCGGCCGAAGTCCTCGAGGGTCCCCGGAGCCGGGTCTGGCCCCAGGCCGCCAACCGCATGCATGCCGCCCGGGGCGTGCTCGCCTGGCTGATGGAGCAATCGTGACCGACAAGGCGAAGGACACCCGCCGGAGCAGGGAATCCGACGGCGGGCGTGAGCCCACCAAGCTGGGCAAGACCCAACGCCAGCACCTGGTGGCCAAGCTGATCGAGGCCCAGCCCGTGCCCAACCAGGCCGCGCTGGTCGAGCTCCTCGCCGCCGAGGGGGCCATCGCCACCCAGGCCACCGTGTCCCGTGATCTCGAGGACCTGGGCGCCATCAAGGTGCGGGTCCCCGGCGGCGACACCGCCTACGCCATCCCGGCCCTCCCGAAGCAGCAACTGGCTCCCGAGGACCACCTCCGGCGCGTGTTCGGCGACTGGGTGGTGGAGGTGGCACACTCCGACAACCTCGTGGTGGTTCGCACCCCGCCGGGATCCGCCCACGTGGTGGCCTCGGCGCTGGACCGCTCGGGCATGCCCCACATCCTCGGCACCGTGGCCGGAGACGACACCATCTTGGTGGTGGTCGACGCCGACCACGGCGGTGCCGCCATGGCCCAGGGCCTGGCGGACCTCGCCGGGCTCTGACCGACCTCCTCCGATCCGCCCGACCCCCGACCGCCCCACCCCGACCCCCCCCCACGAAGGACGTACAGAGACGATGGCAAAGCGAGTGGTGCTGGCCTACAGCGGTGGCCTCGACACGTCGGTGGCCGTGCGCTGGATGATCGAGAACTACGACGTCGAGGTCATCACCGTGGCGTGCAACCTCGGTCAGGAGGGGGACTGGGAGGGCCTGCAGGCCAAGGCGTTCGCCGCCGGCGCCATCGAGGCGATCGTCGTCGACTGCCGCGAGGAGTTCGCCCGTGACTTCATCGCACCGGCCCTGAAAGCCAACGCCCTCTACGAGAATCGCTACCCGCTGGTGTCGGCGCTGTCGCGGCCGGTCATCGTGCGCCATCTGGTGGCCGCGGCGCGCTATCACGGCGCCGACGCCGTGGCCCACGGCTGCACCGGCAAGGGCAACGACCAGGTGCGTTTCGAGGTGGCCACCCGGGCGCTGGCCCCCGACCTCGAGATCCTCGCCCCCGTGCGCAACTGGGGCATGACCCGCGAGATGTCGATCGAGTACGCCGAGGCCCACGACATCCCCGTGCTGGCCACCAAGGAGAAGCTGTACTCCATCGACGACAACCTCTGGGGTAGGGCCATCGAGTGCGGTGAGATGGAGGATCCGTGGTCGCGTCCGCCCGAAGGGGTGTGGAGCATGACCACGGTGCGCGCCGCCGAGGCCAGGGAGCTCACCATCGGCTTCGAACAGGGTGTGCCCGTCTCCATCGACGACCGCCTGCTCCCCCTCCACGAGATCGTCACCGAGCTCAACGACACGGTCGGGGCCTACGGCTGGGGACGCCTCGACATGGTCGAGAACCGTCGGGTGGGCATCAAGAGCCGCGAGACCTACGAGGCTCCGGGGGCGCTCGCCCTCATCGAGGCTCACCGTGACCTCGAGTCCATCACCCTCGAGCGCGACCTGATGCACGAGAAGCAGCGCCTCGAAGGCCGCTTCGCCGACCTGGTCTACGACGGCATGTGGTACTCGCCGCTCAAGGAGGCCCTCGACTCCTTCGTCGACTCGTCCCAACGCTTCGTCACCGGCGAGGTCCGCCTGCGCCTGGAACCGGGCCGTTGCTACGTGGTGGGCCGTCGTAGCCCCCACAGCCTGTACGACTACGGCCTCGCCACCTACGACGCGGCCGACACCTTCGACCACGCCGACTCGGAGGGCTTCGTGAAGTTGTGGGGCCTCGGGATCCAGACGTGGGCGGCCAAGCAGTCGGCCACCATGCCCGGAAGCCCGGCGGGGGAGTGACCCGACCCCGATGAGCACCCTCTGGCACGGACGGTTCGAGGGCGGTCCCGCCGAGGAGCTGATGGCCTTCACCGTCAGCCTCCCCTTCGACGCCCGCCTGGCCGGTGACGATCTCACCGGATCGAGAGCGCACGTGCGGGGTCTGGCCCGGGCCGGGATCCTCACCGAGGAGGAGCGGGACCGCGTCCTGGCCGCCCTCGACCAGGTCGAGGCCGAGCTGGAGGCGGGCGAACTGGCCTTCGTCCCCTCCGACGAGGACATCCACACGGCCATCGAGCGCCGCACCACCGAGCTGGCCGGTCCGGCCGGCGCCAAGCTGCACACGGGGCGCAGCCGCAACGACCAGGTCGCCACCGACCTTCGTCTGTTCACCAAGCGGGAGCTCGGCGTGGTGGCGACCCGCGTGGTCGAGCTGCAGACCGTCCTCCACGACCGGGCGGTGCGGGCCGGTGACGCCTATCTCCCCGGTTACACCCACCTCCAGCGGGCCCAGCCGGTGCTGTTGGCCCACCACCTCCTCGCCCACGGCTGGGCGCTGAGCCGCGATCTGGACCGCCTCACCGACACCCGTCGTCGCCTCGACGTGTCCCCCCTCGGGGCGGGGGCCCTGGCCGGTTCCTCGCTGCCGCTCGACCCGGCCAGCACTGCCGCTGACCTGGGGTTCTCCTCCGTCTTCGCCAACTCGCTGGACGCAGTGAGCGATCGTGACTTCGTCGCCGAGGCGTTGTTCGACCTGGCCCTGCTGGGGGTGCACCTGTCGCGGCTGGCCGAGGAGGTCATCCTCTGGTCCACCGACGAGTTCGGGTTCCTCGGTCTGGCCGACGCCTACTCGACCGGCTCGTCGATGCTCCCCCAGAAGAAGAACCCCGACATCGCCGAGCTGACCCGGGGCAAGACCGGTCGCCTCATCGGCAACCTCACCGGTCTGTTGGCCACCCTCAAGGCCCTGCCTCTCGCCTACAACCGCGATCTCCAGGAGGACAAGGAGCCGCTGTTCGACTCCCTCGACACCGTCGTGCTCGCCCTGGCCGCCATGACGGGTCTGCTCGCGTCGTCGGACCTGCATCTGGAGGCCATGGCCGCCGCCGCCGACGCCCCCACCAGTGCGGCCACCGACCTGGCCGAGCACCTGGTGGCTGGGGGCATGCCCTTCCGGGACGCCCACGCCGTCGTCGGCGCTCTGGTGCGCCGCTCGCTCGACGAAGGCATCGCCCTGCGGGAGTTGGTGGCGGCCGCCCCCGAGCTGGGCCCCGACGCCGTCTTCCTTCTCGATCCCGGGGTGGCGGCGTCGCGTCGCACGACTCCCGGAGGGGCGGGCCCTGGCCCCGTGGCGGCCCAGTTGGCGGCGTTCGCCGAGCAGTTGGCGGCGGCGAGGACCGATCTCTCCTCGTGAGCGCGTCGGTCGAGGCCGGAGGGGAGCTCCCCGGCCCGGTCCTTCCGCGGTCGTTCTACGACCGCGACTCCCGTGAGGTCGCTCCGGAGCTGCTCAACAAGGTGCTCGTTCGGGGCGGTCGGTCGGTGCGCATCGTGGAGGTCGAGGCCTACGCCGGGTCCGAGGATCCGGGGAGCCACGCCTACCGGGGGAGGACTCCCCGCACCGGGGTGATGTTCGGTCCGGCCGGGCACCTGTACGTCTACTTCACCTACGGCATGCACTGGTGTGCCAACGCGGTGTGCGGCCCCGGCGGGGTGGCCGGGGCCGTGCTCGTCCGGGGTGGAGCGCCCCTCACCGGGATCGAGGAGATGTTCGCCCGCCGCGCCGCCGCCCGGCGGGTCCGGGACCTCTGCAACGGTCCGGCCAAGCTCTGCCAGGCCATGGGCCTCGACGGCGCCGACGACGGTGCCGATCTGGTCACCGTCGACCGCGGCGTGACCGTGGTCGACGACGGCACCTCACCGCCCGTCACCCCCGGGGTCGGGCCCCGCGTCGGCCTCACGGCGGGAGCCGAGCACCCCTGGAGGTGGTTCGTGGTGGACGACCCCAACGTGTCCGCGTTCCGTTCCGGCGGGCGTTCAGGCCGGCGATCCCGCTCGGCCCCGGGGTAGGGAAGAACGGTGCCCACGCCCGAGCTCCCGGTTCCGCAGCTCTTCGTCCCCGACCTCTCCCAGGACCCGGGTCGGCTGGGCGACGTCATCTCGCTCTTGGAGTCGTATCGCCCTCCCGACGACGAACAGGCCGCCGCCGCCGCCCGCATGAAGGCCTTCGCCCGGGCCCATCCCGATGCCCTGCTGCGCTCCTGCATCGCCGGGCACTTCACCGGATCGGCGCTGGTGGTCGATCCGTCGACCCGCCGTTTCGTGGTGTTGTTCCACACCAAGCTCCGCCGGTGGTTGCAGCCCGGTGGTCACGCCGACGGCCACGGCGACATGGCGGCCAACGCGTGGCGCGAGGCGTCCGAGGAGACCGGCCTGGAGGGCCTGCAGGTCGCTCGGGTGCCGGTCGACCTGGACATCCACGAGATCCCCGCCGGCGCCGACCCGAGCCACCTGCACCTCGACGTCCGCTTCGTCGTCGTGGCCCCCCCAGGCGCCGTCTTGGTGGGCAACCACGAGTCTGAGTCGATCCGGTGGGTCGACGAGGCCGAACTGGCCGCTCTCGACGCCGACGTGAGCCTGCGCCGCCTCGCCCAGCGGGGCTTGGAACTGGTCGACCGGCTCGCGGGCGGTACGACGGCCTAGGCCAGGTCGCCCGGCGTGACGCAGTTGGTCATCTCGTTGTAGGTCGCGAAGAAGTCGATGGGCTTGGTGATCTGCCCGCCTTCCTTCTCGGTGACGAAGAAGCGAGCGTTGGGATCGGTCTCGAGGGCGGTGACGTAGGCCTCGCGGTCGCCCAGGTAGGTGCGCCAGTCGCCGAGCCACTCCTGGATCATGCGCCCGTCGGTGCCGGAGCTGGCCGGCGGGGCGATCCCTTCGAGCCTGACCAGCATGGTCTGCAGGGCGACGTTGGCCTCGGCGACCACGTCGGCGCGGGCGCCGGCGTCGGGTGAGGTGTAGGCCGGCGGGAGGGCGTCGATGATCGCGGCGGCGTCGGTGCAGATGGGCTGGGCCGCCTCCGAGTACGTCCGGTCGCTCATCCGCCCCGGAGGTGTCGTGTCCTTCGGGACCCACAGGGCGTAGATCCAGAGGCCGGCGATGACCACCATCACGCCCAGGGCCAGAGCGCGCGCCGTACGCCGACCGGGGGAGAGGGGGCCGGCGTCGTCGTCCTCGATGTCCACGTCGGTCGAGCCGCCGGGGAGAGAGGGAGCGTCCGACATGGCGTTCACTGTGGCCCGCGTGGCCCGTCGTCGCCAGTCGGCGGCCGTATCGGGCTGGACGTCGTCGGCCGCAGCGGGGAGAGTGACCGGTCGTGAGCCCTGCCGACGTCCTCGCCGATCTCCACGCCCGCGGGCTGGTGCACGACTCGACCGACCTGGACCAGCTCGGCGACCGGCTCCGATCCGGGCCCGTGGTCGTGTATGCCGGGTTCGATCCGACGGCCGACAGCCTGCACGTGGGCAACCTGGTGCCGTTGCTCCTCCTGCGCCGCTTCCAGCAGTTCGGCCACCCTCCGGTGGCCCTGGCGGGGGGCGCCACCGGCATGATCGGTGACCCGGGCGGTCGCTCCTCCGAGCGCAACCTGCTCGACGCCGACACCCTCGACGCCAACCTGGCCGCCATCAAGGGCCAGCTCGAGCGCCTGCTCGACTTCGCCCCCGGCCCGGCCCAGGCCCGGCTGGTGGACAACCGGGACTGGACCGCGCCCATGGGTGTCCTCGACTTCCTGCGCGACGTGGGCAAGCACGTCACCGTGAACACGATGCTGGCCAAGGAGTCGGTGCGGGCGAGGGTGCAGAGCGAGGCCGGGATCTCCTTCACCGAGTTCAGCTACATGCTGCTCCAGGCCAACGACTACCGGCACCTGCACGACGAGCTCGGCGTCGAGCTCCAGGTCGGTGGGTCCGACCAGTGGGGGAACATCACCGCCGGCATCGACCTCATCCGCCGGATGGCCGGCGACCACGTGCACGGTCTCACCGTGCCCCTGGTGACCAGGGCCGATGGCGCCAAGTTCGGGAAGTCGGCGGAGGGATCGGTGTGGCTGTCGTCCGAGCGGACCACCCCCTACGCCTTCTTCCAGTACTTCGTGAACGTCGACGACCGTGACGTCGAGCGCTTCCTCCTGCAGCTCACGCTGCTCCCGGTCGCGGAGGTGGCCGAGATCATGCAGGGGCACACCGAAGCTCCCGAGCAGCGACGGGCCCAACAGGCGCTGGCCCGAGCGGTGACCACGCTGGTCCACGGGGAGGCAGCGGCGCGGCGGGCCGAGGGGGCCTCCCAGGGCTTCACCCGCGCCGCCACCGAGCTCGGGGCCGAGGAGTGGCAGGAGTTGGCCGCCAGCCTCCCCACGGTGGCCCTGGCCGCCAGCGACGTGGGTCGCGACCTCGTCGACCTGCTGGCCGCGGCGGGAACCTTCTCGTCGAAGGGCGAGGGGCGCCGTCTCGTGGCCCAGGGGGGCCTCTACCTCAACGACGTGGCCGTGGGCGAAGGTCGCACCCTCGACGAGGCCGACCTCCGCCTCGGCCGCTATGCCATGGTGCGCAAGGGAAAGAAGAGCCGATTCGTCGTCGTGCGGGACTCCTCGGGCGCCGCTGTGTGACCAACGACACCGAACATCAGGTTGCGTGGGTGTTAACGCACGGCTAGGTTCCCTCTTCCGCCGCCACGGCCGGTTCATCCGGACGAGGCGGGCCCCCCGACCACAACCCGCTCCACGGAGTCGAGTTGCACGGTTGTCAGGGGCCCGGTAAGGTGGCTCTCCGCCTCGGGGAGCGGTTCTCACACAGAGAACAGACCGGGGCCAAACATCGGCACCAACGCCTCGGCGTCGGAGCCGACACAGAGTGCACCGAGTTCAGGCCTCCGGCCTTCTCGGTCATGTGCTCCTTGAAAACGGAACAGAGGACGAAAAAGCCAGTGCGGGCGATCACCGCCACGGCGTCCACCCGAGCTCGTGCTTCGGCACAGGGTGGTCGTACGAGTCGTGATCGTTCACCAAGCAATTCCTGGTGCGGGTCCTAACCCGATCTGCACCACTTCGAGATTAAGAGAGGAGAGCCCCTCTCTCTCGGACTTTTCATACCGATCGTGGTCCACGCCTTCACGGGCGGGGGCCGAGATCTTGACGGAGAGTTTGATCCTGGCTCAGGACGAACGCTGGCGGCGTGCCTAACACATGCAAGTCGAGCGGGATCCATCCAGTGGCAACACTGGGGAAGATCTAGCGGCGAACGGGTGAGTAACACGTGAGAAACCTGCCCCGAAGTTCGGGATAACTCGAGGAAACCCGAGCTAATACCGGATGCCCTCTCTTGGTCGCATGGCCAAATGAGGAAAGATTTATCGCTTCGGGAGGGTCTCGCGGCCTATCAGCTAGTTGGCGGGGTAACGGCCCACCAAGGCATCGACGGGTAGCTGGTCTGAGAGGACGATCAGCCACACTGGGACTGAGACACGGCCCAGACTCCTACGGGAGGCAGCAGTGGGGAATCTTGCGCAATGGGCGAAAGCCTGACGCAGCAACGCCGCGTGCGGGATGACGGCCTTCGGGTTGTAAACCGCTTTCAGCAGGGAAGAAATTGACGGTACCTGCAGAAGAAGCCCCGGCCAACTACGTGCCAGCAGCCGCGGTAACACGTAGGGGGCAAGCGTTGTCCGGATTTATTGGGCGTAAAGAGCTCGTAGGCGGCTCGGTAAGTCGGGTGTGAAACCTCCAGGCTCAACCTGGAGACGCCACCTGATACTGCTGTGGCTAGAGTCCGGTAGGGGAGCGTGGAATTCCTGGTGTAGCGGTGAAATGCGCAGATATCAGGAGGAACACCAGCGGCGAAGGCGGCGCTCTGGGCCGGAACTGACGCTGAGGAGCGAAAGCGTGGGTAGCAAACAGGATTAGATACCCTGGTAGTCCACGCCGTAAACGTTGGGCACTAGGTGTGGGTCTCAACCAACGAGATCCGTGCCGCAGCTAACGCATTAAGTGCCCCGCCTGGGGAGTACGGCCGCAAGGCTAAAACTCAAAGGAATTGACGGGGGCCCGCACAAGCGGCGGAGCATGTTGCTTAATTCGAGGCAACGCGAAGAACCTTACCTGGGTTTGACATTCTGGGAAAAGCCGTAGAGATACGGTGTCCGAAAGGGTCCAGAACAGGTGGTGCATGGCTGTCGTCAGCTCGTGTCGTGAGATGTTGGGTTAAGTCCCGCAACGAGCGCAACCCTTGTCCTATGTTGCCAGCACGTAATGGTGGGGACTCGTAGGAGACTGCCGGGGTCAACTCGGAGGAAGGTGGGGACGACGTCAAGTCATCATGCCCCTTATGTCCAGGGCTGCAAACATGCTACAATGGCTGGTACAAAGGGCTGCTATACCGCGAGGTGGAGCGAATCCCAAAAAGCCAGTCTCAGTTCGGATTGGAGTCTGCAACTCGACTCCATGAAGTCGGAGTCGCTAGTAATCCCGGATCAGCAACGCCGGGGTGAATACGTTCCCGGGCCTTGTACACACCGCCCGTCACACCACGAAAGTCGGCAACACCCGAAGCCAGTGGCCTAACCCTTTGGGGAGGAGCTGTCGAAGGTGGGGTTGGCGATTGGGGTGAAGTCGTAACAAGGTAGCCGTACCGGAAGGTGCGGCTGGATCACCTCCTTTCTAAGGAGTCCAGCTCGCAAGAGCACCTCTCCCGATCGTTCGGTCATCACGACTGAACCGTGGAGAAGGATTCCCAGTTGGTGCACTGGTTACTCGGCAGCGGACCTGCCGGCGTCGTATGGAGCTCTCGGGCTCTGCGACGTCGATGGCAACCTGTCGTCGTTCTCTGTTCCGTTTCGAGGGAGTACTTCGGTACTCGCTCGTCTGGGCGATCAACGCCCCGGCCGCCTCGAGCTTCGCTCGGTGGCCGGAGAGCGCATCGCCCGTATGTCGGTCAGGCCTTCGGCCTCGACATCCTGGCGCCCCTTGAGAATTGCATAGCGAGCACGAGCATCTTTGTTCTTCCAAGCTATGAAGAGCCAACGGTGGATGCCTTGGCGTCAACTACCGATGAAGGACGTGTCTGGCTGCGAAAAGCCACGGGGAGCTGCCTAGAGAGCTTTGATCCGTGGATGTCCGAATGGGGAAACCCGGCACCCGTCATGGGGTGTCACTCCGGCCTGAACACATAGGGCCGGTAGAGGGAACGGGGTGAATTGAAACATCTAAGTAACCCCAGGAAAAGAAAGCAACAGCGACTCCCTGAGTAGCGGCGAGCGAAACGGGATCAGCCTAAACCGTGCCGGTGTCAAAGCCTGATGGCGTTGCCGGTACGGGGTCGTGGGACCTGAGAGGAGAGGCATCAGACTCTCCACGGAGTTACAAAGTGTCGGTGTAGTGGAAGCGTTCTGGAACGTCGCGCCACAGCGGGTAAGAGCCCCGTACACGAAACACCGCCACCTCCGCTCGGTTATCCCAAGTAGCGCCGGGACCGTGAAAACTGGCGTGAATCTGCGAAGACCACTTCGTAAGGCTAAGTATACGTTGACGACCGATAGTGCACTAGTACCGTGAGGGAAAGGTGAAAAGTACCCCGGGAGGGGAGTGAAATAGTACCTGAAACCGTTGGTTTACAATCAGTCAAAGTGTCGTCGTCTCTTTCGAGAGACGGCCACGATGGCGTGCCTTTTGAAGAATGAGCCAACGAGTTACGGTGTGTGGCGAGGTTAACCCGTGAGGGGAAGCCGGAGCGAAAGCGAGTCTTAATAGGGCGTTTAGTCGCATGCTGTAGACCCGAAGCCGAGTGATCTACCCATGGGCAGGGTGAAGCGGGGGTAAGACCCCGTGGAGGCCCGAACCCACCATGGTTGAAAACATGGGGGATGACCTGTGGGTAGGGGTGAAAGGCCAAGCAAACTCGGTGATAGCTGGTTCTCCGCGAAATGCATTTAGGTGCAGCGTCAGGTGTTCAGCGATGGAGGTAGAGCACTGAATGGGCTAGGGGCCCCACAAGGTTACCGAACCCAATCAAACTCCGAATACCATCGCTCCAGAGCCTGGCAGTGAGACCATGGGGGATGAGCTTCATGGTCGAGAGGGAAACAGCCCAGACCGCCGGCTAAGGCCCCTAATTCTGGACTAAGTGGTAAACGATGTGAGACTGCCCAGACAGCCAGGAGGTTGGCTTAGAAGCAGCCACCCTTGAAAGAGTGCGTAACAGCTCACTGGTCGAGTGGTCTTGCGCGGACAATGTAACGGGGCTCAAGTCCAGAGCCGAAGCCGCGGATTCGTCGTAAGACGAGTGGTAGCGGAGCGTCGATCTCGGAGTGAAGCGGCGGTGTGAACCGTCGTGGACCGTGGTCGAGTGAGAATGTTGGCATGAGTAGCGAGAGAGGGGTGAGAAACCCCTCCGCCGAAAGCCCAAGGGTTCCTGGGGAAGGCTAATCCGCCCAGGGTAAGTCGGGAGCTAAGGCGAGGCCGAGAGGCGTAGTCGATGCACAACCGGTTGATATTCCGGTACCGCTGTACTCGCGCCCAAACCAATCCATTGTTGCTAAGGGGCTGTCACCTTCGGGTGACGAACCGACCCACGATGAGGCGGTTAGCAATGAGGGGACGCAGGAGGGTAGATGAACCCAGGCGCTGGTTGTCCTGGGGTAAGTGTGTAGGGAGGGGACCAGGTAAATCCGGGCCCCATGAATCCTGAGACACGACGCCGAGCCGATTCAGGCGAAGTCATTCATCCCATGCTGCCGAGAAAAGCCTCTAGCGAGCTAGTACAGCGCCCGTACCCCAAACCGACACAGGTGGGCAGGTAGAGAATACCAAGGCGATCGGGAGAACTGTGGTTAAGGAACTCGGCAAAATACCTCCGTAACTTCGGGAGAAGGAGGACCCCAATAGGGTGATGGACCTCGCGTCCTGAGCTCGAAGGGGTGGCACAGACCAGGGGAAAGCGACTGTTTACTAAAAACACAGCAGCGTGCGAAGTCCTAAGACGATGTATACGCTGTGACGCCTGCCCGGTGCTGGAAGGTTACGGGGAAGGGTCAGCCTTCGGGCGAAGCTCTGAACCTAAGCCCCAGTAAACGGCGGCCGTAACTATAACGGTCCTAAGGTAGCGAAATTCCTTGTCGGGTAAGTTCCGACCTGCACGAATGGCGTAACGACTTTCCTACTGTCTCAACCACAGACCCGGCGAAATTGAAGTACGAGTAAAGATGCTCGTTAGCTGCAGAAGGACGGAAAGACCCCGTGGACCTTTACTACAACTTGATGTTGGGCTTTGGTATGTGTTGTGTAGGATAGGTGGGAGACTTGGAAGCGTTGGCGCTAGCCAGTGTGGAGTCAACCTTGAAATACCACCCTGCACATGCTGGGGCTCTAACCCAGGTCCGTTATCCGGATCGGGGACAGCGTCAGGCGGGTAGTTTGACTGGGGCGGTCGCCTCCTAAAGAGTAACGGAGGCGCCCAAAGGTTCCCTCAGCCTGGTTGGCAATCAGGCGTCGAGTGCAATGGCACAAGGGAGCTTGACTGCGAGACCTACAAGTCGAGCAGGTGCGAAAGCAGGGCATAGTGATCCGGCGGTTGCGTGTGGAAGCGCCGTCGCTCAACGGATAAAAGGTACCCCGGGGATAACAGGCTCATCTTCCCCAAGAGTCCATATCGACGGGAAGGTTTGGCACCTCGATGTCGGCTCATCGCATCCTGGGGCTGAAGCAGGTCCCAAGGGTTGGGCTGTTCGCCCATTAAAGCGGTACGCGAGCTGGGTTTAGAACGTCGCGAGACAGTTCGGTCCCTATCCTCTGCAGCCGTAGGAGATTTGAGGAAGGCTGTCCCTAGTACGAGAGGACCGGGACGGACGTAGCTCTAGTGTGCCAGTTGTCCTGCCAAGGGCACGGCTGGTTGGCTACCTACGGAAGAGATAAGCGCTGAAAGCATCTAAGTGCGAAGCTTGTTCCAAGATGAGATCTCCCACAGGGTTAACCTGGTAAGGCCCGTGGTAGACCACCACGTTGATAGGCCGGAGGTGTAAGCGTGGTAACACGTTCAGCCGACCGGTACTAATCGGCCGAGGGCTTGGATCGACAAAGATGATCGTGCTCGCTATGGAGTTCTGAAGAGGGCAGGCAGCCGCCTCGGCGGCGCCGCGCTCTTTGACAAAGGTTTCGGTGGCCACAGCGGTGGGGTCACACCCGTTCCCATTTCGAACACGGAAGTTAAGCCCACCAGCGCCGATGGTACTTGGGAGTAGACTCCCTGGGAGAGTAGGACGCCGCCGGATTTCTCACCGAAAGGGCCCCTTCTGGGGCCCTTTCGTCGTTTTCGCTCCGGGTCATCCGATCCGGGGTCACCGGCCATCCCGATAGGTTTGTCGCCATGCCCCCCTCGTCGTCTGATTCGCCGCGCCCGAAGCGGGCCCGACCCGGCGGTTCCTCCGCCGGTGGTCGTCCCGGCGCCGCGGGGCGGTCGTCGAGCTCGTCCAAGCGGTCGGGGGGCGGCTCGGGGTCGGGCGGCCGTCAAGGTTCGAAGCCCGGTACGAGCGGCGGACGCAGCGGATCGTCGTCGTCGGGTCGCTCCTCGGGCGGTTCGAGTCGTTCCGGTCCTGGTGCGTCGCGGTCAGGCGGGGCGGCGTCCGCCCGTTCCGAAGGTGCCCGCAGCGGTCGCGGCCCATCGTCATCAGCGGAGCGCCCCGGCAGTTCGTCGGGTCGCCCCGGCGGTTCGTCGGGTCGCCCCGGCGGTTCCTCGGGTCGTTCGGCGGGGGCCGGGTCCTCCCGCTCCTCGCGCCGCGACGGCGATCGGGAACGCCGGTCGAGTGGTTCCTCCCGGGGCCGTGACGACGACCGGGGCAGCCGCTACGACAGTCCGGACTGGTCGAGTCCTCCGGGAAGCAGGGGCTCACGCTCGTCGGACCGGTCTGGGGCCGGCGGTCCCCGGGCCGGCGAGCCGCGCTCCGGGAGTGGATCTCGTGCGTCCGGCCCCGGCGCTCGCGACGATCGCCCGGGCTCTCGTCCGCCCACCCGTGGAGGTCCTCCCCGGTCCGCCGCGGGGCGCTCTGGTTCGGGTCGTTCCGGCTCGGGCCGACCGGGTGGAGGCGACGGCGGCCGCTCCGGGGCCGACGATCGGGCCAGCCGGCGCAGCGCGCCCGGCTCGGGCCGGCGTGACGACCGGGGTGACCGCAACGATCGCGGTGGCGACCGGCCCGGGTGGGAGGACGGCCCCGCCCTCGAGACCCCCAAGAGCTGGGGCGGCGTGGCCCGTCGGGGGGCCGGAGCGGCCACCGGCAAGCGGGTGTCGGGCGCGTCTCGGGCCTGGCGTGACGCAGTCGAGGCCTCCCAGCCCAGCCGCCCCCCGGCGTCGGCCCGCCGTGCCGCGCCGTCCAGCGAGCGCGACCCGGTGGCGGCCGAGCAGGCCGACGCCGAGCGACGAGCCGAACGCGACGCCCGTGGGGCCGAGGAGTGGGTGCTGGTCGAGGACGTCCGCGACGAGGCCGCCGACGCCGTGGCCCGGGGCGGCACGCGCCGCAAGCGACCGGCGCGCGAACCGGTGCCGCTGAACCTGGCCGAAGAGGTGCGCGAGCAGCTCTCCCGGGCGGTGGGCACGGCTCGGACCGAGCGGGTCGAGCGGCGCCTGGCCGAGGCGGCCGAGCACTTCGAGGCCGAGCGCTACGGCGACGCCGCTCGGATCCTCAAGAAGCTCACCGACGAGGCGCCCACGGTGGCGGCGGTGCACGAGCTGTACGGGCTCACGTTGTACCGCCAGGAGAAGTGGAAGGCGGCGGCCAAGGCCCTCGAGGGCTACCGGCTGCTCTCGGGCTCGGTCGATCAGAATCCCGTGCTGGCCGACTGCTACCGGGCCCTGCGCCAGTGGCCGCAGGCCGACGACCTGTGGGACGAGCTGAAGGCGGCCTCACCCAGCGCCGAGCTCGTCACCGAGGGCCGCATCGTGGCCGCCGGTGCGCTGGCCGACCGGGATCGCCTGGTCGACGCCATCCGCCTGCTCGAGAACGGATGGCGGTTCCCGAAGTCGCCCCACCTGCACCACCTGCGGCGGGCCTACGCCCTGGCCGACCTGTACGAGCGGGTCGGGGAGCTGCCTCGGGCGCGCGACCTCTTCGAGCGCATCCGGGCCGTCGATCGCGACTTCGCCGACGTGGGCAACCGCCTGCACAACCTGCGCTGAGGCGCCCCCGCCCGACGACCGGTCCCCGGTGTCACACCCCCTCGGTAGCGTCGGGGACCTTCCCTGTTCACCAACGTGGTCGCGGACGCGGCCCCGTCCCGGGGAGGTCCCCGATGTCCGCATCCACGTCTGCACCCGCACCTCGTCGTACGCCCACCCCGCCGTCGTCCAGCCCACCCCCCGGAACGAACGTCGTCGTGCTCCGGGGGGTCGTGAGTCGGCGGCCCGAGGAGCGGGTCCTGCCGTCGGGCGCCACGGTCCTCGCCTTCGACGTGACCGTCCGGGTCGAGGGCCAGCCGGCCGAGTCCGTGCCCGTCAGCTTGATGTCGCCGCCGGCGGCGGCTCGCCGCCTCGTGCCCGCCCAGGAGGTCGTGGTCGTCGGGCGGGTCCGGCGCCGCTTCTTCCGGGCCGGCGGCGCCACCGCGAGCCGTACGGAGGTGGTGGCCGAGCGCGTCGTGCCCGCCTCGGCGACGGCCCGCGTGCGGGCCGCTCTCGGCCGGGTGGTTCCACTCGTCCTCGCGAGCGACGGTTGAGGCCGTGTCCGGGCACCATCGCGACGGCGTCGACGCTTCCCGGTCGGGTGGGGCGCTCGCCTAGGCTTGTCACCGACAGTGTTCGGTGCACCGACGCATCGGCGTGATCGAGGAGTGGCATGACCGACATCCAGGCGATGCTGGGCGACGACGCCGACCAGCTGCTCAGCTACACGTGCAAGGGAATCACCGCTGACGAGCTCACGCACCCCGGTGGCGACATCGTCGACCGGGTGTACGCCGGGACCGACCGGTCGCCGCAGGTGCTCCGCAACCTCCAGGCCCTCTTCGGTCACGGTCGCCTGGCCGACACCGGCTACGTGTCGATCCTCCCTGTGGACCAGGGCATCGAGCACTCGGGTGCGGCGTCGTTCGCCCCCAACCCGAAGTACTTCGATCCGAAGAACATCGTCGAGCTGGCGGTCGAGGGCGGCTGCAACGCGGTGGCCACCACGTTCGGCGTCCTGGGGATGTGCTCGCGCCAGTACGCCCACAAGATCCCTTTCATCGTGAAGATCAACCACAACGAGCTGATGACGTACCCGAACGAGTACGACCAGATCATGTTCGGGTCGGTCGAGGAGGCCTACGAGCTCGGCGCCGCCGGCGTGGGGGCCACGATCTACTTCGGCTCGCCGGAGTCGCACCGCCAGATCATCGAGGTGGCCGAGGCCTTCCACCGGGCCCACGAGCTCGGGATGTTCACCGTGCTGTGGTGCTACCTGCGCAACAACGCCTTCAAGGTGGACGGGGTGGACTACCACGACTCGGCCGACCTGACCGCCCAGGCCAACCACATCGGCGTCACCATCGAGGCCGACATCATCAAGCAGAAGCTGCCCACCAAGAACGGCGGGTACAACGCCCTGGCCGGCTACGGCAAGACCTCGAAGCTGGTCTACGGCGACCTCGTGGCCGACAACCCAATCGATTACGCCCGTTGGCAGGTGGCCAACTGCTACATGGGCCGCATCGGGCTCATCAACTCCGGTGGCGAGTCCAAGGGGGCCAGCGACATGGCCGACGCCGTGCGCACCGCGGTCATCAACAAGCGGGCGGGCGGCACCGGTCTGATCTCGGGTCGCAAGGCCTTCCAGCGACCCACCGCCGACGGCATCGAGTTGCTGAACGCCATCCAGGACGTCTACCTCGACTCGACCATCACCATCGCCTGACATCGCTCGTCCAGGGCGTCGTCGAGCCGGGGCAGGGGGCCTCCGGCTCGTCGGCGGGCCTGGGCGGTACCGTGAACCACGCGCCATCGAAAGGTGTTGGCGCGCCACTTCTCCGCTAAGCACGACCCTCCGGGATCCGCCTGGAGGCCACGACATCTCGTCCGACGCTCCGAGGAGCAATCGGGCGCCACAGACTCACCGTGACGCACCGAGCGCCGGACCACGCAATGGGGGTTGCATGTCCACCACGGCCGATACACCAGTGGCACCGAGGACCCTTGACCGGGTCATCATCCGCTTCGCCGGCGACTCCGGCGACGGGATGCAGCTCACCGGTGACCGCTTCACCAGCGCCAGCGCGCTGTTCGGCAACGATCTCGTCACCCTGCCCGAGTACCCGGCCGAGATCCGGGCGCCCGCCGGCACCGTGGCGGGGGTGTCGGCCTTCCAGGTCCACATCTCCGACCACGAGATCACCACGCCGGGCGACGCCCCGAACGTCCTGGTGGCCATGAACCCGGCGGCGCTGCTGTCGGAGGTGGGCAAGCTCGAGCCCGGTGCCACCGTGATCCTCAACGTCGACGCCTTCGACGAGCGCAACCTGGCCAAGGCGGGCTACGACCACGATCCGCTGGTCGGGGACGACCTCAAGGCGTTCACCGTGTACGAGGTCCCCATGACCTCGCTGACCAAGACGGCGTGTGAGCCTCTCGGGGTCAAGCCGCGCGACGCCGAACGCTCCAAGAACCTCTTCGCTCTCGGGCTCATCTCGTGGATGTACACCCGTCCCGAGCAGCCCACCATCGACTGGATCAACGTCAAGTTCGGATCCAAGCCCCAGGTGCGCGACGCCAACCTGGCCGCCTTCCACGCCGGCCACGCCTTCGGCGAGACGGCCGAGCTCTTCGACCACCCCTATGTGGTCGAGCCCGCCCCTCAGCCGGCGGGCGTCTACACGTCGATCAACGGCAACACGGCCACGGCCTGGGGCCTGATCGCCGCCGGTCAGCTGGCCAAGCTCCCGCTGTTCCTCGGCTCCTATCCGATCACCCCGGCGTCGGACATCCTCCACGAGCTGTCCAAGCACAAGAACTTCGGGATCCGCACCCTCCAGGCCGAAGACGAGATCGCCGGCATCGGCGCTGCGCTGGGCGCGGCCTACGGCGGTCACCTCGGCATCACCACCACCAGTGGTCCCGGCGTCGCCCTCAAGGCCGAGACGATCGGTTTCGCGGTCAGCCTCGAGCTGCCTCTCATCGTGATCGACGTCCAGCGGGGCGGGCCCTCCACCGGGCTGCCCACCAAGACCGAGCAGGCCGACCTGTTGATGGCCATGTACGGCCACCACGGCGAGTCCCCGGTGCCCATCGTGGCCGCCTACAGCCCGGCCCACTGCTTCTTCGCCGCCCTCGAAGCGGCTCGCATCGCCATCACCTACCGCACCCCGGTGTTCCTGCTCACCGACGGCTACCTGGCCAACGGGTCCGAACCGTGGCTCATCCCTGACGTGGCCACGCTGCCCGACATCGGGGTCACGTTCACCACCGAGCCGAACCACGTCGACGACGACGGCAACCCCTCGCTGTGGCCCTACCTGCGCGATCCCGAGACCCTGGCCCGACCCTGGGTCATCCCGGGCACGCCCGGTCTCGAGCACCGCATCGGCGGGATCGAGAAGGAGGACGGACGGGGCAACATCTCCTACGTCCCCGAGAACCACGAGCGCATGACGCGCCTGCGGGCCGAGAAGGTCGCCGGCATCGCCCGGGACATCCCGCTCGCCGAGGTCGTCGGCGACGTCGACGACGCCGAGATCCTCATCGTTGGGTGGGGATCCACCTGGGGGGCCATAAACGGCGCCCTCGATCGGGTGCGATCGGGCGGCCGCCGGGCGGCCCACGTGCAGCTCACCCACATCAACCCGTTCCCGTCCAACCTGGGCGACATCCTCCGGCGCTACCCCAAGGTGGTCGTGCCGGAGCTCAACCTCGGCCAGCTCAGCCGCATGCTGCGGGCCGAGTACCTGGTCGACGCCCGCTCGGTGAACAAGGTGCAGGGCCTGCCCTTCACCGCCGGCGAGCTCGAGACCGCGATCCTGGGAGTCCTCGATGACTGACACCGCCATCCCCGTCACCACCCGCAAGGACTGGACGAGCGACCAGGAGCCCCGTTGGTGCCCTGGATGCGGCGACTACAACATCCTCGCCGCCGTCCAGACCCTGATGCCCGAGCTGGGCGTGCGCCGGGAGAACACGGTCTTCGTGTCCGGCATCGGCTGCGCAGCCCGGTTCCCGTACTACATGGACACCTACGGCGTGCACACGATCCACGGCCGCGCCCCGGCGTTCGCCACCGGCCTGGCCGTGTCACGACCCGACCTCGACGTCTGGGTGGTGGGAGGCGACGGCGACATGTTGTCGATCGGTGGCAACCACCTGATCCACGCACTGCGTCGCAACGTGAACCTCACGATCTTGTTGTTCAACAACCAGATCTACGGGCTCACCAAGGGCCAGTACTCACCGACCAGCGAGGTGGGCAAGGTCACCAAGTCGACCCCGCTCGGCTCGCTCGACCACCCCTTCAACCCCATCAGCGTCGCCCTGGGGGCCGAGGCCACCTTCGTGGCCCGCACCCACGACATGGACCGCAAGCACATGCAGGCCACCCTCACCGCGGCCCACGCCCACCGAGGGGCGGCGTTCGTGGAGATCTACCAGAACTGCAACGTGTTCAACGACGGCGCCTTCGAGGCGGTGACCGGTAAGGCCAACCGGGCGTCGATGCTCATCCCGCTGGAGCACGGGCAGTCGATCCGCTTCGGCGAGGAGCAGGAGCGGGGCGTGATGATGGGCAACGACGGGCGCCCGCGGATCGTCGACGTGGCCGAGGTGGGCGAAGCCAACCTGTTGGTGCACGACCAGGCCGACACCGGTCTGGCCTTCCAGCTCTCCCGCTTGAGCCACGGCCCCACCGAGCCCACCCCCATCGGGGTGTTCCAGCAGCTCGAACGGCCCGAGTACTCCGACATGGTGACCCACCAGTTGGCCGCCGCCGCCGAGCAGCGGGGCCCCGGCGACCTCCACGAGCTGTTGCACTCCGGTGCCACCTGGACGGTGTCGTGACGGGGTCGTGATCCGACGGTCGGGCCGGGGTCGCCGGCCCGACCGCCAGTGGTCCTCCCGCCAGTGACGTTCCCGTCAGTGACGTTCCCGTCAGTGGAGGTCGCGAAAGACGATGCCCGTGCGCGGCTTGGGGGAGAAGAACGTGGTCTTCGGGGGCATGCGCTCGCCGCCCCGGGCGATGTCCACGATCTGGCCCACGGTGGCCGGCCGCAGCAGCACGCCGGCCTGGGCGGCACCGCGAGCCACGGCATCGACGACGTGGTCGACCCCGTGCTGGTACACGACGGTGGCGTCGGGGAGGGCGGCGAGGGCGACGTCGAGGCGGCTCGAGTCGAGGTCGCGCGCCCCCGCCATGGCCTCGGGGCGAGGACGCAGCAGCCACGTGGCCCCGGGCACCACGAGGGCCAGGCCACCGGCCTCCTGGAGGCGACGAACGGTGCCGTGACCGAGCTCGAAGGGCTCGATGGCGAAGAACGGCTCGAGGGCGGCCCGCAGATCGACGTCGTCGGGCAGGCCTGAGAGCAGCCGGTGGATGGGGCCCACGGTGAGCTCGGCGTCGACCAGCTCGACCACGAAGCACAGCACCGCCTCGGCGCCGCCGGCTCCCTCACTCACGTCGGGCCCTCCGAGGGCCGCGTCGGCGTCGGTCTCGAGGCGACGCTCGTCGCGATAGGCCAGCGAGGTCTCGTAGCGGTGATGGCCGTCGGCGATGACGATCGGCCCTCCCCCCACGGCCGCCGCGATGGCCGCGACACGAGCGGGTTCGGTGACGCGCCACACGGTGTGGGTGACGCCGTCGGCGTCGAAGCGGGTGAGGGGAGCGTCGTCGCTACGCAGCAGATCGGTGAGCCCGGCCACCGGGGACAGACCCCAGACCGGTGAGAGGTTGGCCACCGTGGTGCGCAGCAGCTCGAGGCGATCGCTCTTGGCCTTGGGCGTCGTGAACTCGTGGGGGAGGATGCCGGACTCGCCGGGGCGGCTCAGGGTCAACGCGCCGATGACGCCGGTGGTGTGGTGCACCACGCCGTCCTCGTCAGGTGCCTCCATGCGGTAGACGGTGAACGACGGCTCCGGGTCCTCGACCAGGACGCCATCGGCCTGCCAGCGGGCGAAGAGGGCGGCGGCGGTGGCGTAGGGGTCGGTGTGCGGGGCCTCGGGATCGGGGACCGGCAGGTCGATGCGCACGACGTTGGTCGGGGCGGCGGCCACCAGGGCTTCACGGTCGCTCGGGCTGATGACGTCGTAGGGGGGAGCGGTGACCGCCGCCGGATCGACGTCGGCGAGGTCGTAACGGATCCCCCGGAAGGGCTCGAAGCGAGGCACGGCACAGTCCTACCAGACCCCAGGACCCCTCGAACCCGAACCAACCGTGAACAGATGCCCGTCAACCGGTGAACTGGTGGGTGGAACGTGCCCCATGGGTCACGTTCCACCCACCAGTTCGGCTCGTCCGCCGGGCCGAGGAGCGGAGACGGTCGGCGAAGGGGTGTGGTCGGTCGCCCGGGTACTCGGTGCGAGACTGGGTCGATGGCGTGGGCACTCGACCTCGACGGGGTCATCTGGCGAGGGACCGAACCGGTCCCCGGAGCGTCCGCCGCGGTGCAGCGACTGCGGGCCGAGGGCGTGCCCCTGGCCTTCGTGACCAACAACTCCTACGGACGACGCGCCGACGTGGCCGCCAAGCTCGCCTCCCACGGCATCGAGGCCGGTGACGACATCATCAGCTCGGCCATGGCCGCCGCCACGCAGGTGCAACCGGGGGAGCGGGCTCTGATCTGCGGCGGCCCCGGCATCGCCGAGGCCCTCGCCGAACGCGGTGTCGAGGCCATCGACGCCGGAGACCCGGCGGCCGCCGACGCGACGGTCGATGTGGTCGTGGTCGGCTTCCACCGGTCCTTCGACTACCAGCGGATGACGACGGCGATGGCGGCCATCCGGCGCGGGGCCCGGCTCCTCGGCACCAACGACGACGCGACCTACCCGACGGCGACCGGCGAGATCCCCGGCAGCGGAGCCATCCTCGCCTCCGTCGTCACCGCCTCGGGTGTCGTGCCCGTTCTGGCCGGCAAGCCCCACCAGCCCATCGCCGACCTCGTCCGGGCCCGTCTCGGTGACCACGGCCTCATGGTGGGCGACCGGCCCGACACCGACGGCCTGTTCGCGGTCACCCTCGGGTGGCGTTTCGGGCTCGTGCTCAGCGGGGTCACCCACGCCGACGACCTGCCCTGCGAGCCGGTGCCCGACCGGGTGGCCCCCGACCTGGCCGCGCTGGTCGATGCCGAGCTGGCCGGGCTGGACTCCGGCGTGGGCGGCACGGTCGCACCCTGATGGGCCCTCGTCGCCGGCTCGACGCCGAGCTGGTTCGCCGCGGTCTGGCCCCGAGTCGCGAGCGGGCCCAGGCCGACATCGCCGCCGGGCGGGTGACGGTGGGCGGCGCACCGGCCACCAAGGCGGCCCGCCTCGTGGGTCCCGGCGAGGCGCTCGTCGTGCAGGGGCCGGGACCCCGATTCGTGAGCCGGGCCGGAGCCAAGCTGGAAGGAGCCGTCGAACGCTTCGCGCTGGAACCGGTTCTCGCCGGAGCCCGGGTGCTCGACGCCGGCGCCTCCACCGGCGGGTTCACCGACTGTGCCCTCCAGTACGGAGCCACCGAGGTGGTGGCCGTCGACGTCGGCCACAACCAGCTCCACGAGCGATTGCGAGCCGACCCTCGGGTACGCAACGTCGAGCGCACCAACCTGCGCACGCTCGACCCGACCGTCGTCGACCCACCGGTCGACGTGGCCGTGGGCGACTTGTCGTTCATCTCGCTGCGGCTGGTCCTCGGGCCTGTCCTCGCCGTCTGCCGACCCGGAGCCCTCCTGGTCCTGCTCGTCAAGCCTCAGTTCGAGGCCGGACGGGTGGAGGCCAGCCGCGGTCGGGGCGTGATCACCGATCCGGTCGTGTGGCGACGGGTGCTCGGCGAGGTGGTCAACGCGCTCGGCGAGCTCGGAGCGAGCATCATGGGGGCCATGGTCTCGCCCATCACCGGATCCGACGGCAACGTGGAGTTCGTGCTGGCCGCCCGGGCGCCGGGCGCGGGCGGGCCGGTGGCCGATCGCTCACCGCTCGTCGGCGCCGCCCTCGACGTGGTTCTCGACGCCGCCGTCGCCGAGGCGCCGTCGGCCCCGTCGGGGACCGACGATCCGGGCGTCTCCGGCGCCGTCCCCCAGGAGCGCTGAGTGGCCGCCGTCGCCCTCGTCGTCCACCACGATCGACCCGAGGCCGCCGCCGTGGCCCACGCCACCGCGGACTGGCTGATCGGCCTGGGGCACACGGTGACCCTCCCCGCCGAGGACGCCCGGCGCGTCGGGCGGGAGTCGCTCGGCGTTCCCGAGACCGAGCTGTGCACCGACCTCGACGTGGCCGTGAGCCTGGGCGGCGACGGCACCATGCTGCGCACGGTCGCGCTGGTGGCCGAGGCCGATGTCCCCGTCATCGGCGTCAACTTCGGTCAGCTGGGCTATCTCACCGACGTCGAGCCCGAGGGCCTCCGCTCCGCCCTCGAGCACTTCCTCGCCGGGGACAACGACGTGGAGGAGCGGATGCTGCTCGACGTCGTCATCGAGTCCTCGTCGGTAGGCGAGACCCACGTGGTGGCGCTCAACGAAGCGGTGCTGGAGAAGACCAGCAGCGGGCACACCGTCCGCCTGGAGGTCGATCTCGACGGCACGCGCTTCACCCCCTACGCGGCCGACGGGCTCATCGTGGCCACGCCGACGGGCTCCACGGCCTACGCCTTCTCGGCCCGAGGGCCGATCGTGGAGCCCACCCACCGGGCGCTGCTGCTCACGCCGGTGTCGCCCCACATGCTCTTCGACCGCACCTTGGTGCTCGATCCCGACGCCGAGGTCCGCCTGACCGTCTCCGGGCACCGGACCGCCGCCCTGGTGGTCGACGGTCGGGCCCTCGGCGAGCTCCAGGAAGGCGATGTCGTGAGCTGCCGGGCCGCCGGCCACGTCGCCCGGCTGGTGACCTTCGGTCCCCGTGACTTCCACGCCATCCTGAAGGCCAAGTTCGGCCTGGCGGACCGTTGACGAGGCGAGCGGGCGCACCCGGGTGTTGAGCGAGCTGCGCGTCCGCGACCTCGGGGTGATCGCCGAGCTGTCGCTCACCCTCGGCCCGGGGATGACCGCGGTGACCGGGGAGACGGGCGCGGGCAAGACGCTCGTCGTCACCGCCATCGAGCTGCTCGTCGGCGGTCGGGCCGAGTCCGGGATGGTCCGGCCGGGGGCCGGTGAGGCCGTGGTCGAGGGCCGCTTCGTGGTCGACGACGCAGAGATCGTCCTGCGCCGCGTGGTGCCGGCGTCGGGGCGGTCGCGCGGGTACATCGACGGCCACCTGGCCACCCTGGCCGAGATGAGCGGGCGGGGCGCCGCGCTGGTCGACCTCCACGGCCAGCACGACCACCAGTCGCTGCTCACCCCGACGGTCCAGCGCGGCGCTCTCGACCGGTTCGGAGGGATCGACCTCGAACCCCTCCGCACCGCCCGAAAGGCGCTGGCCGCGGTGGAGGAGCGTCTGGCCGCGCTGGGCGGCGACGAGCGCGAACGGGCCCGGGAGATGGATCTGCTGCGGTTCCAGGTCGAGGAGCTGGCCGCCGCCGAGCTGACCGCCACCGACGAGGACGACCAGCTGCGGTCCGAAGCCGACGTCCTGGCCGATGCCGCCGGGCATCGCGAAGCGGCCCTGGAAGCCGTGGAGGCGCTGGCCGGCGAGGGCGCTGCCGGCGACCGGTTGGCTGGAGCCCTGGCCGCCCTCGGCGACCGACGGCCCTTCACCGATGCCGCCGGTCGCCTCGTCGGCCTGGCGGCCGAGCTGGCTGACGTGGCCGCCGACCTACGCCGCACGGGGGAGACGATCGAGAGCGACCCCGACCGCCTGGCCGCCATCGGTGAACGCCTCCGGATCCTGCAGGAGCTGCGCCGCAAGTACGGCGAGACGCTGCCCGAGGTGATCGAGTGGCGCGACGCCGCTGAGCGGCGGTTGGCCGAGCTCGAGGGCCGCGACGAGCGGGCCGCGGCCCTCGACGTCGAGCGGCGGGCGGCGGCGACCGAGCTCGAACGGCGCCAGTCGGAGGTGGCCGACGCCCGCCGGGCGGCGGCCGGTCCTCTCGGCGCCGCGGTGGCCGCCCAGCTCCCGGACCTGGCCCTCCCCAAGGCCCGCCTGGAGGTCGAGGTGGACGGCGGGGCCGGCCACGACGTCGTCTTCCGCTTCGCCGCCAACCCGGGCATGCCTCTCCAGCCCCTGGCCAAGGTGGCCAGCGGCGGCGAGCTGGCCCGGGCCATGCTCGCCCTGCGCCTGGTCCTCACCGAGGGCCCTCCGGTGCTGGTGTTCGACGAGGTCGACGCCGGAATCGGCGGAGCCGCGGCGTTGGCTGTCGGCCGTTCCCTGGCCGCGCTGGGGGCTGATCACCAGGTGCTGGTGGTCACCCACCTGGCCCAGGTGGCGGCGTGGGCCGACGCCCAGGCGGTGGTCGACAAGCAGATCGTGCCCGGCACGGGGGCCGACGGCTCGACGGCCACCACGGTGAACCTGGTCGACGGGGAGGACCGGGTCACCGAGCTGGCCCGGATGCTGTCGGGCACACCCGACTCGTCCACGGCGCGCGACCACGCCCGAGAGCTCCTCGCCGCCGCCCCCCCTCGTTCGCGCTGAGCCGGAGCAGGCCGGGGAGAGGTTCGAGGGATGGGACGGTCTGATGTCACCGTCGGGTCCACGTCCTGGCCGTCGACTCGGCGCTAGGGTGATCTCCCGACGTGATCACAGGCGCCGGGAGGTCCCCTCGATGACCAAGCACATCTTCGTCACCGGGGGTGTGGCCTCCTCGTTGGGGAAGGGTCTCACCGCATCCTCGCTGGGGCGACTGCTCAAGGGCCGGGGCCTCCGGGTCACGATGCAGAAGCTCGACCCGTACCTCAACGTCGACCCGGGGACGATGAACCCGTTCGAGCACGGCGAGGTCTTCGTCACCGACGACGGCGGCGAGACCGACCTCGACCTCGGGCACTACGAGCGCTTCATCGACGAGTCGCTGAGCCGTGACTCCAACGCCACCACCGGGTCGATCTACTCCGCGGTCATCGCCGCCGAGCGCCGGGGCGACTACCTCGGCAAGACCGTCCAGGTCATCCCCCACATCACCGACGAGATCAAGCACCGGATCACCCGGCTGGCGGGTGAGGACGTCGACGTCGTGATCACCGAGATCGGGGGCACGGTCGGCGACATCGAGATCCTGCCCTTCCTCGAAGCCATCCGGCAGTTCCGCCTCGATGTCGGGCGCGACAACGTCTGTTACCTCCACGTCACCCTGGTGCCGTTCATCGGCCCGGCCGGGGAGCAGAAGACCAAGCCCACCCAGCACTCGGTGACCGAACTGCGCAGCCGGGGCATCCAGCCCGACATCATCGTGTGCCGCAGCGAGTCCGCCATCTCGGCCGATCTCAAGCGCAAGATCTCCGGCCTGTGCGACGTTCCCGTCGAGGCCGTCATCAACGCCGCCGACGCCCGGAACCTCTACGAGGTGCCGCTGGTGATGCACGACGAGGGCCTCGACAGCGTGGTGTGCAAGCTGTTCGGGTTCAGCGACCTCGACCTCGACCTCTCGGAGTGGGAGATACTCGTCGACCGGGTCGAGACCGCCCTCGACCCGGTGCGCATCGGGATCATCGGCAAGTACGTCTCGTTGCCCGACGCCTACCTCTCGGTGGTGGAGTCGCTCAAGCACGGCGGCTTCTTCCACGGGGCCAAGGTCGAGGTCGAGTGGGTCCAGGCCGAGGACGTCGAGGGCCTGTTGGCCGACGGACGCCTGCACGACCTCGACGGCATCGTGATCCCCGGCGGCTTCGGCGAGCGCGGCATCGAGGGCAAGATCGCCGCCGCCACCTATGCCCGGGAGCACGAGATCCCCTGCCTGGGCCTGTGCCTGGGCATGCAGGTGATGACCATCGAGTACGCCCGCAACGTGTTGGGGCTCACCGGCGCCCACTCGAGCGAGTTCGACCCGCAGTCGCCGTACCCGGTGATCGACCTCATGGAGACCCAACGCGGCGTCACCGACAAGGGCGGCACCATGCGTCTCGGTGCCTACGTGGCCCAGCTGAAGCCGGGATCGCAGGTCGCCGTCGCCTACGGCACCGAGGTCGTCTCCGAGCGCCACCGCCACCGCTACGAGTTCAACCCCAAGTTCCGCAGCCGCTTCGAGGGCACCGGGTTCGTGTGCTCGGGCACCTCGCCCGACGGCCGGCTGGTCGAGTTCATCGAGCTGGAGGGCCACCCGTTCTGGGTCGGTACGCAGGCCCACCCCGAGTTCAAGAGCCGGCCCGAACGTCCCGCGCCGCTGTTCCGTGAGTTCATCGGGGCCTCCCTGGCCCGGTCGGAGGGTCGCAACCCGCACCTGCCCGACCTGGACCTCGAGCCCGCGATCACGCCGTCGGTGCCGTCGACCTCTTCGGCGCCGTCGACGGCCTCGTGAGCGGCGGGTTCCGCCACCTCGACGACCGGGTCGTCCACACCGGGCCCGTCATCAGCTTGGCTGTCGGTCGCTTCGAGGCTCCCGACGGAACCACCTTCGAACGCGAGATCGTCCGCCACCCGGGGGCGGTGTCGGTCGTGCCCCTGCACGACGACGGCACCGTCACCCTCGTGCGCCAGTACCGCGCCGCCCTCGACCGCGAGCTGCTCGAGATCCCCGCCGGCAAGCGCGACGTCAGTGGTGAGGCACCGTCGCGCACCGCCGAGCGAGAGCTGGCCGAAGAGGTCGGGTTGGTGGCCGGTCGCCTGGACCAGCTGTGCGAGTTCATCAACTCGGCCGGGTTCAGCGACGAGCACTCGTGGGTCTTCCTCGGTCGGGAGCTCACCCCGACCGACCTCGACCTGCAGGGGATCGAGGAGCAGCACATGACCATCGAGCGCATCCGCCTGGACGACGTGCCCGCCATGATCGGTGACGGACGCCTGCTCGACGCCAAGACGATCATCGGGCTCACCCTCACCATGGCCCGCCTCGCGGCTGGCGGTGGCTGAGCCAGGCATGCCCGCCCCCGCCGAGGTGCCTCCGCTGCCCCTCGACGTCGAGGAGTACCTCACCTGGCTCACGGTGGAGCGCGGCCGCTCGGCCAACACCCTGGCCGCCTACCGGCGGGACCTCGGGGCCTACTGGGTGTGGCTCGCCGTACGGGGGAGCGGCCTCGACGACGTGGGCACCGGCGACCTCGACGCCTACGTGGGCCACCTGCGGGCCCGGGGCCTGGCCCCGTCATCGGTGAAGCGGGCCGTCGTGGCGGTGCGGGGACTGCACCGCTTCCGGGCCGAGGAGGGCCTGGCCCCGACCGACCCCACCGTCGGGGCGGAGACGCCGCGTGTCCCGAGCGGACTGCCCAAGGCCCTCACCGAGGCCGAGGTCGAACGGCTCCTGGCCGAGGTGGTCGGCGACGATCCGGTGGCCCGCCGGGACCGGGCGCTGGTGGAGGTGCTGTACGGCACCGGGGCCCGGATCTCGGAGGTGTGCGGACTGGGCCTCGGCGACGTCGATCTCGACGCAGGCCTGCTGCGGCTGTTCGGGAAGGGGGCCAAGGAGCGGGTCGTCCCTCTCGGACGCTGGGCGCGTGTGGCCCTCGCGTCCTGGTTGGATGCTGCCGGTCGAGGGGTGTTGGCTCCCGAGCAGTGGGCTCGTCGGGGCGACGCCGATGCCGTGTTCCTGAACCAGCGGGGCGGTCGCCTGGGACGGCAGGGCGCGTGGGCGATCGTGCGCGGTCACGGCGACGCCGCCGGTCTCGGCGACCGGCTCACCCCGCATGTCCTGCGCCACTCCTGCGCCACCCACATGCTCGACCACGGGGCTGACATCCGTGCCGTGCAGGAGCTGCTGGGCCACGCGTCGATATCGACGACCCAGGTCTACACGCTGGTCTCCAACGACCGTCTCTTCGCGGTGTACGACGCGGCGCACCCCCGCGCCCGGGCCGAGCGCAAGTAGCCTCGTTCCCATGACCGACGCCGGAAGCCCAACCTCTGAGGCCGCGGCTCCTGCGCCGTACGGCGAGGACGCCGAGCTACGGGTCGGTCTCGACTCCCAGCGGGTGCAGCTCACCGAGCAGCTCCACGAGCTGGGCTCGGAGGGGGACAGCAGCCAGGTCGACGACGGTTTCGCCGACACCGCCCAGGTGAGCGCCGAGCAGGGTGAGCAGCAGGCCCTGGCCGCTCAGCTGCGCGAACAGCTCGACGACGTGGAACGGGCTCTCACCCGCCTCGACGAGGGCACCTACGGAACCTGCGAGGTATGCGGCGAACCCATCGGAGAGGCCCGGCTCGAGGTCATGCCCGCCACCCGCTTCTGCATCACCCACGCCGGCTGAAGGCCCGATCCGACTCGCCCCGGCCCGGTTGCGCTCCGTCGGCCCGACTCAACTCGCGGCCCGATCCGGTCGACATCTCGACGACATGTCCTCGCCCTTGCATCTCACCCGCCGGTTCTTCACCAGCCTGCGACCCGGGGGACCGTCGCGCCGAGACCGCGAGTGGGTCGAGAGCGTGCTCCTCGCTCGCGAGCTGGAGCTGTGGCAGCGCACGTCGGGCCCCGACCGTCGTCATTCGGTGGCCGTGGCCCGCCGGGTCGAGCGCTCCCTCGGTGCCGAGGCCACCCGTCCCGTGCTCGCCGCTGCGCTCCTCCACGACGTGGGCAAGATCGACGCCCACCTGCGTACCTACGGTCGGGTGGTGGCGACCCTCGCCGGCAAGGCGGTCGGGCGGGATTCGGCCATCGTCACCCAGTGGACGACCACCAAGGGCTTCACCCGGCGGGTGGGGCTGTACCTCCGCCACCCCGCCCTCGGCGGCGATCTGCTGGCGCTGGCCGGCAGTGACCCGCTCACGGTGCAGTGGACCCGCGAGCACCACTTCCCCGAGGAGCGCTGGACCGTCGATCCGACGCTGGCCACCGCCCTGTGCGAGGCCGACGACGATTGAGAGCGCAGGTTCGGCCTGCGGCGTGGCACCACCTTCGGCGACCGTGCGTCTACCCTCGGACGGTCGTCGGCGCACAGGGCCCGGCGCCCCCCTCTCACCATGATCACCCTCGAGAACGTCACCAAGACCTACAAGAACTCCACCGTCGCCCTCCGGGAGGCGAGCGTCGAGATCGCCAAGGGCGAGTTCGTCTTCCTCGTCGGCGCCTCCGGGTCGGGCAAGTCGACGTTCATCCGCCTCCTGAACAAGGAGGAGACACCCGAGGAGGGCCACATCTTCGTGGCCGGCAAGGACATCGGGCAGCTGTCGAGCTGGAAGGTCCCGTTCCTGCGCCGCAACATCGGCTGCGTCTTCCAGGACTTCAAGCTGCTGCCCACCAAGACGGTCTTCGAGAACGTGGCCTTCGCGCTCGAGGTCATCGGGCGTCCCCGCAGCGTGATCGACACCCAGGTGCCGGCCATCCTCGAACTGGTCGGTCTCGGCCACAAGGCGGTCGCCTTCCCCGACGAGCTCTCCGGCGGCGAGCAGCAGCGGGTGTCGGTCGCCCGGGCCTTCGTGAACCGGCCGCTGATCCTGCTGGCCGACGAGCCCACCGGAAACCTCGATCCCGCCACCTCGGTCGGCATCATGCGGTTGCTCGACCGCATCAACAAGACCGGCACCACGGTGGTCATGGCCACCCACGACCGCGGCATCGTCGACACCATGCGGCGCCGGGTCATCGAGCTCGATCGCGGGGCCATCGTCCGTGACCAGGTCCGCGGCGTCTACGAGTAGGAGCTGACATGCCCAAGGTCGACTACGTCGTACGCGAGACCACGTCCAACCTCGGACGCAACTTCACCATCACGCTGGCGTCGATCCTGACGGTGACCGTGTCGCTCGCCCTGGTGGGGGCGTCGCTCATGTTGCGCTCCGGGGTGGAGAACGCCACCAAGCGGTGGCAGGGCGGCATCGAGTTCGTGGTGTTCCTCAAGACCGACGCCAACCAGGCCCAGATCGACGCCATCGCCTCCGACCTCGAGTCGAGCCCCGAGGTCAGCTCGGTCAAGTTCGTCAACCAGGACGACGCCTACCAGGAGTTCAAGTCGCTCTTCGCCGACTCCCCGGAGATGGTCGACAGCGTGCAGCCCGCCGACCTGCCCCCCTCGTTCCGGGTGGAACCGGTGAACAAGGACGTCGACTCGGTCGACTCGTTGGGCAAGACCTACGGAGGGAGACCGGGTGTCGACCGGGTGGTGTTCGCGTCCAAGACGATCCGGCTCATCCAGCAGATGTCGAGCAAGCTCACGCTCGGGATCTTCGTGATCGCCGCGGTCCTCCTCGGCGCCGCCGCCCTCCTGGTGCTCAACACCATCCGCATGGCCATGTTCGCCCGCCGGCGGGAGATCGAGGTGATGAAGCTGGTCGGCGCCACCAACTGGTTCATCCGGGTGCCGTTCATGTTGGAGGGCCTGGTGCAGGGCGTCGTCGGGGCGCTGGTCGCCATCGCCATCCTGGTGGGCATCAAGCCCGTCTTCGAGGGCCTCTTGCCCAACGCCGATGACATACCGCTGGTCAGCGGCTTCGTGGTGCAGACCAGCCAGCTCACCGGCATCTTCCTGCTCATGGGTGTGGTCGGCATCCTGGTGGGCGCGGTGGGGGCGGGGATCGCCGTCACCCGCTTCCTCGACGTCTGAGCGGTCCGGTTGCGGCTCGGGCCGCCCTCAGCGGCGTCGAGCGGCCAGGCCCCGCAGGTCGCCGTCGTCGTCGTGCCAACTCTCCCACCATGCGAAGCCGGCCGGTCCGAGGGCGGCGGCCAGCTCGTGGTCCTGGGTTCCGCCCACCTCGACGAGCAACCACCCTCGTGGACGCAGCAGCCGGCCTGCCGCGCTGAGCACCCGCCGCACCACGTCCAGGCCGTCGGCGCCCCCGTCGAGGGCCCGGAGCGGTTCGTGGGCCCGGACGTCGGACGGCAACAGATCCAGCCCGGCGGTGGGGACGTAGGGCGCCACCGCGGTGACGAGGTCGGCGTACCCGTCGGCCAGGGCGTCGGCCAGGTCGGCCACCACGGCGGGTACGTCGTTGCGCCGGGCGCACGCCGCCGCCCGGGGCTCGATGTCGGTACCCACGACCCGGGCCGTGGGTACCGAGCGTCGGAGGTGGGCGGCCACCGCGCCGATGCCGGTGCACAGGTCGAGCGCTCGTCCCCCCGGGGGGAGCAGGTCGACCGCTCGGCGGGCCAGCTCCTCGGACTGGGGTCGAGGTACGTAGACGCCGGGGGAGATGTGCAGGACGTGGCCGCAGAATCGTGTTCGGCCCGTGATCCAGGCCAACGGCTCGCCCTGCTCCCGTCGTCGCAGCCATGCTTCGACCGTCGGCGGCGACGGGGCGGCGCCGACCAGCTCGGCCGCCTCTTCGCCGGCGGCGACACATCCGGCGGCGGCCAGTCTCCGGGTGGCGGCGTCGAGCACGGCGCCGTCGGACGACTGGCGCCCGCCGCCGGCGGGGTTCAACCGACGGTGGCGCGAGGGCCGGGCTCGATCCGGCCCGTGGTCACGTCGTAGACGAAGCCGGCCACGGCCAGCCCGGGCGGGAGGTACGGGTACCCGGCCAGGGCCCGGATGTCCTCTTCGAGGGCTTCGGCGGGATCGCCGATGAGGTGGAAGTCGACGTCCACCGGGTCGCGGCCGGTGGCCGAGCGAACCCGCTCGTGGAGGAAGTCGAGCTTGACCTTGGCCGCCCCGCAGTCGGTGTGGTGCACCACCGCGATCCGCTCCACGCCCAGCTGCAGGACGGACTTGACGAGGGACCGCAGCACGTCGTCGGTGATGCGGGCGCCGGCGTTGCGCAGGATGTGGGCGTCACCGGGGACGAGCCCGAGGGCCGAGAGCGGCTCGATGCGGCAGTCCATGCAGGTGACGATGGCGAGGTGGCGTCGGGGTGGGGCCTCCAGCGCACCGCGGTCGAAGTCGGCGGCGAAGGCGGCGTTGGCGTCGATGAGGTCGGCGAAGTCGTCCATCGCCACGAATCCTATGGCCCCGCACCGGACCATCCGCCACCCGGGAGCCGGGGCGTGCCACGGTCCTGCCATGGCCGCGGACGAACCTCCCACCGGCGGCGCCTCCCCGTCCCCCGAGCGTTGGTTCGGCCCGGAGTCCTCGATGCCGCCCTGGGTGCCCCGGGCGATCGTGCTGTTCTTCGTCGGGGTGGTCGCGCTGGTCGCCGGGCAGTGGGTCCTCGTGCGTCTGCGCGACCTGATCGTCACCCTCTTCATCGCCCTTTTCGTGTCCTTCGCCCTCGAGCCGGCGGTGAACTGGCTGGCCAGGCGGGGGTGGCGACGGGGCACGGCCACCGGACTCGTGTTCACCGTCTTCGTGTTGTTGGTGGCGATCTTCGTCATCGCCATCGGAAAGCTGGTGTTCGACGAGGTCTCCCGGCTCATCGACAACGCCCCCGACTACATCACCTCCGGTGAGGACTGGCTCAACCGCACGTTCAACCTGAACCTCTCCGGGGACACGCTCTCGGAGCAGCTGCAGGACAGCAACGGTCCGGTGCGGACCTTCGTGACGTCGGCGGCCAGCAACGCTCTCGGCCTGAGCTTCAGCGTGGTCGGGGTGATCTTCCGCCTGTTCACGGTGGCCCTGTTCGTGTTCTACCTGGTGGCCGACGGCCCTCGCTTCCGACGGGTGGTGTGCTCGTTCCTGCGCCCGGACCGCCAGCGGGCCGTGCTCGACACCTGGGAGATCGCCATCGAGAAGACCGGTGGCTACATCTACAGCCGGGGACTGCTGGCCCTGCTGTCGGGCTTCTTCCACTGGATCGCCTTCGCCATCATCGGAGTGAAGTACGCCGTCGCCCTGGCCGTGTTCGTGGGGATCGTGTCGCAGTTCGTGCCGGTGGTGGGCACCTACATCGCCGCCGGCCTGCCGGCACTCATCGCCCTGGCGTCGAGCCCCGCCGACGCGGTGTGGGTGATCGCCTTCGCCACCATGTACCAACAGGTCGAGAACTACCTGTTCGCGCCGCGCGTCACCGCTCGCACCATGTCGCTGCACCCGGCGGTGGCGTTCGGCACGGTCATCGCCGGAGCCGGGCTGCTCGGGCCCATCGGGGCCATCCTGGCTCTCCCTGCGGCCGCCATCATCCAGGCTCTCGGATCGACCTACATCGAGCGTCACGAGGTGGTCGACAGCCACATGACCGTCCAGCCCGAGGCCAGGCCGGGCATGGTCGAACGGCTGCGGGCCGGGTGGCGCCGCCGCGGCGACGATCGGGATTCCTAGACTGTCGGTCGGGATCTCCCCACCACGACCTCTCGAAGGACGGAACAATGCCGGCCAACCCGGTCCTCACCCCCGAGCGCTTCCATCTGACCCCTGAGGCCGGTGCGGCCGTCGACAGCGCCGGACCGCCGCCGATGGCCCCGCCCGCTTCGCGAGACGGCGAGCGTCGGATGACGGTTGGCGGCACCATCACCGCCACGGGCGTGCTCTTCGCCCTCATCCTGGCCGCCGGTGCGTTCGGGTGGGGCCAGGTCACCCAGACGACCCAGTACGTCAACACCGTGACCAACACCCTCGTCGACGGCCCCGGCCCCAACGTCGTCCAGGAGAACACGACATCGCTCCCGGGCTGGTTGTTCCTCGCCGTGCTGGCCGGCGTGGGCTTCGCCCTGGTCGGCATCTTCAAGCCCAAGCTGGCCCGGTTCACGGCGCCGCTCTACGCCCTCTGCTACGGCACCGCCCTCGGGGCCATCTCCGCCGTCTACAACAACTCCTACGACGGCATCGTGGTGCAGGCCGTGCTGGCCACGTTCTCCATCTTCTTGGTGATGCTGTTCCTCTACGCCACGCGGATCATCAAGGTGACCAAGAAGTTCACCATGGTGGTGGTGGCGGCCACCGCCGGCATCTTCGTGATGTACCTGTTCACCTGGATCGCCACGTTGTTCGGAGCCGACATCGCCTTCTGGAACGAGCCCTCGCCACTGGGCATCGGTATCAGCGTCGTCATCCTCATCGTCGCCTCGCTCAACCTGGCCCTCGACTTCGCCTTCATCGAGCGCGCCTCGGCCGCCGGCGCCCCGAAGTACATGGAGTGGACCGGAGCGCTCGGCGTCACGGTCACCATCGTGTGGATCTACCTCGAGGTGCTCCGTCTGCTGTCGCTCCTGCGTCAGTGAGCCAGACCGGGCACCGCCCCGGGAACACCGAGCGGGCCCCAACCGTTACATACCTGTAGGGGTACCTTCCGGCCCCACCGGCACCGGTCAGCGGTGACGGGATCCGTAGACCAGCAAGGACGTGCACCAATGGCGACGACCACTCTGACCAAGGAATCCTTCGAGAGCACGATCGCCGAGAACGACATCGTGCTCATCGACTTCTGGGCGTCGTGGTGCGGTCCGTGTCGGGCCTTCGCTCCCGTCTACGAGAAGGTCTCCGAGGCCCACCCCGGCGTCGTGTTCGCCAAGGTGGACACCGAGGCCGAGCCCGAGCTGGCGGGGTCGTTCCGCATCCAGTCGATCCCCACACTCATGGCCGTCCGCGACCAGGTGGTGCTCTACAACCAGCCCGGCGCCCTGCCCGAAGAGGCCCTGGAGGACATCATCCGCCAGGTCGAGGCGATCGACATGGCCGAGGTCCAGGCCCAGTTGGCCGAGCACCAGGCCAGCGCGGCCGAGTAGCCGCGGTCCGGCGGCGATCCCGTCGCCGGACCCGTGCCATCATCGACGACCGTGACCACTCCACCGATCGCCGGGCGCCTGCTCGTGGCCACCCCGGTCATCGGTGACCCGAA
Organism: uncultured Actinomycetes bacterium; assembly: GCA_963793025.1. Taxonomy (GTDB): domain Bacteria; phylum Actinomycetota; class Acidimicrobiia; order Acidimicrobiales; family Acidimicrobilacustridaceae; genus CAWBYL01. The sequence continues at coordinate 123,658 of CAWBYL010000001.1, read as the reverse complement.
CTTCGAACGCACGGTCGTGTTCGTCCTCGACCACGGCGACGCCGGGGCCCTCGGCGTGGTCATCAACCGCCCCACCGACGTCGAGCTCCCGGCCAGCCTGCCGGGGTGGGACCGACTGGCCCCGCCGCCGGCGGTGGTCTTCGTGGGGGGACCGGTCGAGCAGGCCGGAGCGATCGGCCTCGGACGGGTGGAGGCCGGGTTCGACCTCGGTGCGCTCGACCCGGAGCACGAGCCGTGGAGCCCGGTGCTCAGCGCCGTCGACAGCGTCGGTCCACTGGCCACCGTCGACCTCACGGGTGACCCCCGGGCCGTGCACGGAATCGACGCCCTGCGGGTCTTCGTCGGCTACGCCGGGTGGGGCGCGGGACAGCTCGAGGACGAGTTGACCCAGGAGGCCTGGCTGGTGGCCGACGCCCGGCCCGGCGACCTCTGGAACGCCGACCCCGAGGGGCTGTGGCGGCGCGTGCTGCGCCGTCAGGGCGGATCGACGGCCTGGCTGTCGCTCTACCCGCACGATCCGTCCGGCAACTGACGGTGGCCCCCCGTCTCATCGCCCGGGATCATCACCCGGAGGTCCAGGAGCACCTCCCGCTGCTGCTCGGTGGGCGCTTCTCGAGCAACCTCCTGCTGCGCTACCCCGCTCCGTTCCTGGGCGTCATCGCCAGTGGTCTCGGAACCACGGTGGGGGTGATGGGGCTGGCCCTCAGCGCCGGCGAGTTCGCCGGGTTGGGAGCGCCCGCCGTGGGCCGGGCCGCCGATCGGCGCGGACCTCGCCTGGCCATGGGCGTCGGGCTGGGGCTGTGCACCGTCGGTGCCCTCGGGGCCGCTGCCGCGCCGGTGGTGATCGTCTTCGCCCTGGCCATGGTGGTCATCCAGCTCTCCAAGGTGAGCTTCGATGCCGCGGTCACCTCCTGGGTCGCCGATCGGGTGCCCTTCGCCCGTCGGTCCGAGGTCACCGGCATCATCGAGACGTCGTGGGCCATGGCCCTGCTGGTCGGGATCCCCGTGCTCGCCCTCGTGGTGGACCGGTGGGGGTGGCGCACCGGCTACGTGGCGATCGCCGTGCTGTGCGGGGCCGGAGCGGTCTTCGCGTGGCGGCGGATCCCCGACGAGACGCCCGCGGCCGTTGGCGATGTCGCCGTGGCCGATGCCGGCGTGGTGAGCTCCGGCACGCCGAGCTCCGGCACGGTGAGCCCCGGCACGCTGAGCCCCGGCACGCTGAGCCCCGGGGCGTCGGTGGGGCCGGCCCCGGGATCCCCCGCCGCATGGTGGCGGCTCCCCCGCCGGTCCCTGGCCGCTCTCGCCGCGGTGGCCCTGCTGATGGGGGCGATCCAGCTGGTCGTGGTGGTCGAGGGCGTGTGGTTCGAAGACGCCTTCGGCTTCTCCACCGCTGGCATCGGTGGCGGCATCCTCGTCATCGGGGTGGCCGAGCTCGTCGGCTCGCTGAGCTCGGCCCGCTTGACCGACCGGGTCGGGAAGCGCCGCAGCATGGTGGCGGGGGCGCTGGTCATGGGACCGTGCATGGCCTGTCTGGGGCTGGTCGGGAGCAACGCCGTGATCGGGATCGCCGTGCTGGCGGTGGGGACGATGGGCTTCGAGTACGCCCTGGTGTCGGCCTTCCCGCTCGTGGCCGAGCTCGACGTGATGGCCCGCGGGACGATGTTCACCCTCATGTTGGCGGCGGGGACCGTCATGCGCGGTGTCTCCGACGCGCTGGGCGGGGTGCTGTTCGACCTCGGCGGGATCACCGCGGTGGGCCTGACCTCGGCCGGCATGGTGGCGGCGGTGCTCCTGGTGCTGGTGGTCGGAGTGCGTGAGCCCGAGCGCGTCTGAGGTCGCCGGGGCCCGCCGCCTGCCCTCGTCAGGTCCGTCGTCAGGTACGTCGTCAGGTCTGTCGTCGGGCCCGGACGGCTCGCAGCACGATGACCAGGAAGACGACCAGGACCACGAGGGCGCCGATGGCGAGGGGGAGGCCGGCGGCCCGGCCCGGCGAGGAGTCGTCCACCGGCTTGGGCGCGGGCTGCACGAAGCCCATGTTGGGCGCGGTGCCGTTGGGGCCCACCAGCGTGGTCGGCGCCACGGTCACCCCGGCGTCGGCCGTCGTCAGGGTGGCGGCGGCAGGCCCGGTCACCGGCGGCGTTGTCGTCGGGGCGTCCACCTCCGTACGGTACGTCCCCACGAGCCCGAGCCGTCAGGCGGGCCGGCCCCGATCTCTGCGAGACTTTCCCTCCCCATGACTGTCCGTACTTCTCCGACCACCAACCGTAGGGCCCTGGTCGCGCTGGTGGCAGGAGTGGCGGCGTTGGTGCTCGGTGGCGTCGTGGCCTGTGGCACCGAACCGACGCGACGCGCCGGATCGCCGGTGCAGATCACCACCACGACGGCCCCCACCACGACGACGTCGACCACCACGACGCCGCCGACCACACCGCCGTCCACGGCTCCGCCCCTCGTCCCCGGAGGGGGGCCGACGGCCGGGACCGCCCCCGGCGACACCGGCGAGCAGGTCCTGGCCCTCCAGCAGCGCCTCTACGACCTCGGCTACTTCCTGCCCGCGGTCAACGGCACCTACGACTCCGGCACGAGCCACGCGGTGATGGCGTTCCAGAAGCGCAGCGGGCTGGCCCGTGACGGCGTGGCCGGACCCGCCACCGTGGCCGCCCTCTCCGGGGCGGCCAAGGTCGCGCCGACTCAGGGCCTCGACGCCCACCTCGAGGTGAGCCTCGACCAGCAGGTCCTCGTGGTCGTCGACGGCCACGGCGGGGCCGTGGCCGTGGATGCCACCACCGGGAAGGCGTCCACGCCCACCCCACCGGGGACCTTCACCATCTTCCGACAGGTGAACGGCTGGGATCCCGGACCCAACGGGGCGCTCTACCGTCCGAAGTACTTCGTGGGTGGCGTCGCCGTGCACGGTGGTCCGCCGGTGATCGCCGGCCCGGCCAGCCACGGGTGCGTGCGGGTGCCCGACCCGGCCATCGACTGGCTGTGGTCCGCCGGTCTGGCTCCCGTCGGCACCACCGTCGTCGTCACCTGATCCCGGCCGCCGGCGGCGGTCGGAGGGGCCTCGGGAGGCGTCTAGGCTCTGACGTCCACCCCCTCTTGCGATGACGCGATCCGTTCGCCTCCGGCCCTGGCAGAAAGCGGCCCTCGAGCGTTTCTCCTCGTCGGAGCGCGCCGACTTCCTGGCCGTGGCGACCCCGGGGGCGGGCAAGACGACCTTCGCCCTCACCGCCGCCGTACAGGACCTGGTCCGGAACCCACAGCGACGGGTCGTGGTGGTGGCCCCCACCCAGCACCTCAAGCATCAATGGGCGCGGGCCGCCAGCCGCTTCGACCTCCACCTCGAATCCGACTGGTCGTCGCGCGACGGCGACCTGCCCGGCGACATGCACGGAGTGGTCGTGACCTACCAGCAGGTGGCCATGCAGCCGCGGGCACTGCGCAGCGTGGCCCGCGGGTCCTTCGTCGTGTTCGACGAGTTGCACCACGCCGGAGACGAGCGGGCGTGGGGCGAGGGGGTGCGGGTGGCCTTCGAGGAGGCGGCCCGGCGCCTGGCCATCTCCGGCACGCCGTTCCGGTCGGACACTGCGGCCATCCCCTTCGTTCCCTACGACGACTTCGGGGAGGCCCACGCCGACTACGAGTACGGCTACGGCGACGCTCTGATCGACGGCGGGGTGGTGCGCCCGGTGTACTTCCCCCGCATCGACGGCCACATGGAGTGGGTGGGCCCCGACGGCACCGAGTACGCCCACACCTTCGACGACGCCCTGGACCACGCCCGCTCGGGCCAGCGCCTGCGCACCGCCCTGTCGGTGACGGGAGAGTGGCTGCCGGCCGTGCTCGACCAGGCCCACGCCCAGCTCACCGCCATCCGGACCGTGCAGCCCCACGCCGGGGGCCTGGTCATCGCCATGGACCAGGACCACGCCCGGGGCATCGTCGAGCTGCTGCGCCGTCGCCACGGCGTGAACGCCACCCTGGTCATCAGCGACGACCCCACGGCGTCGGCCCGCATCGAGCACTTCGCCGAGGGCGACCAACCCTGGATCGTGGCGGTGCGCATGGTGTCGGAGGGAGTCGACATCCCCCGGCTGCGGGTGGGGGTCTTCGCCACCAACACGGTCACCGAGCTCTTCTTCCGCCAGGCGACCGGCCGCCTCGTCCGATGGACGCGTGGCCTTCGGAGCCAGAAGGCCTTCTTCTTCATCCCCGACGACCCCCGTCTGCGTCACTACGCCGCTCAGATCGCCGACCAGCGCCGCCACAGCCTCCGTCGCCGGGACGACGACGAGCGCGGCGCGGACGATGATCTCGACGCCCTGCCCGTCTCAGAGGGGACCGAGGAACAGCTGTCGCTGTTCTCGGTGCTGTCGGCGGTGGCCCTGGGCGACCCCCACCAGCCCGAGTGGGTGAGCGAGGAGTTCGACGGTGAGGTCGCCTTCGACGACGAGCCCGACGACGAGCTGACCATCACCCTCACCCCGCCCCCGCGGCCCGGTGCCGGCGGAGGCTCGGGTCCGCACCACCACCGCACCCGCCGTGAGCACAAGGCCCACCTGCGATCCGAGAACGCCGACTGGGCCCGCGACCTGGTGCGTCTCACCGGGCTGACCCACGCCCAGGTGAACGGCGAGCTGAACCGCCAGTCCGGGGTGAAGCGGATCTCGGAGGCCACCGTCGAGCAGCTGGAGCGGCGCCTGGCCGCGGCCGAGGGCTGGTTGCGCCGCCTCTGACGCCGGGCCCGCCGAGCCGTCCCCGACCCGGGCTCGGCCGATGGTCAACTGGTGGTCAGCTGGTGACGGATCCGCCGTTGACGTGGACGGTCTGGCCCGTGACCCACTCGGCCTCCGGCGACGCCAGGTAGACGACGGCGGCCCCCACGTCGTCGGGGGTACCGGTGCGGCCCACCGGGATCTGGCGGGCCAGTGCGGCGGTGACCTTGGGATCAGGCATCCCCATCAGGCCCAGGGCGATGGTGTTGGCCGTGACCCCGGAGCGGGCGTTCTCGACGGCCAGGTGGCGCATGAAGCCGATCGACCCGCCCTTGCCGCCGCCGTAGGGCGACACGCCGATGTTGAGCCCCACCACGCCGGCCCCGGAGGCGATGGTGACGATGCGACCCCATCCCCGCTCGCACATCGGGTTGATCACCACGCGGCTGCAGTTCATGACGCCGTAGAGGTTCACGTCGATGGGACCGCGCCACGAGGCCGGCTCCGACTCGCGGAACTGGGTGGGCTTCATGCCCTCGGCTCCGCCGTTGCCCGCGTTGTTCACCAGGATGTCGATCGGCCCGAGAGCGGCCACCGCGTCGGCCATGCCGGCGACCACCTCGTCGTAGTCGGTGACGTCGAACCCGGCCACCACGGCGCGACCGCCGGCATCGACGATGGCGGCCACCGTCTCGGCGGCCCGCTCCGGGCGGACGTCGTTGACGGCCACCGCCGCCCCCTGGGCGGCGAGGGCGCGGGCGATGCCGGCCCCCACGTTCTGCCCGGCACCGGTCACCAGTGCCACCTTGTCGTTCAGCTCGAACACGGCTGCTGTCCCCCCTCGGGCTGGCGCCCGCGATGTGTGATCCCGCCGAAACCTACCCGGGGGCGGACCAGGGCTCGGTCAGGCGTCGGGGTTGGCCTCGCCGTCGGCGTAGGCCCGCATGGTGAGGATCTTGCCGTCCTCGTCGAAGGTCATGGCGTCGGTGCTGGTCATGGCGATCTTGGCCTCCCCCAGGTCGATGTCGATCCGGAACTGGAAGGCTGCTTCGTTGCCGACCACGGTCGCCGGTCCCATGCGGGTCATCACCGGGTTCACGTCGAGCTGGGCGATGCCGGCGTAGAACTCCCGGAGGGCGTCCTTGCCCCGCTTGAGCTCGGACCCGATGGGGTCCTCGATCCAGCAGTCGTCGGCGAACAGCTCGAGGATGCCGTCGGTGTCGCCGGCCGAGACCAGCTCGACGTAGCGGTCGCACACGGCGACGAGGGTCTGTCGATCAGCCATGTCAGTCTCCGTACACGATGACGCCGCGGATGTTCTTGCCGTCCCGCATGTCCTGGTAGCCCTGGTTGATCTCGTCCAGGCTGTAGGTGCGGGTGATGAGCTCGTCGAGCTTGAGCTGCCCGCTGCGGTACATCCCGAGCAGGCGGGGGATGTCGTAGCGGGGGTTGGCGCTGCCGAAGATCGTGCCCACCAGCGACTTCTGCTGCATGGCCAGGTCGAACAGGTTCAGGGTCACGTCGTTGGCGGCCATGTCGGCCACCGAGGTGAACACGAGCTTGCCGCCCTTGGACACCATGCCCATGTAGGTGCCGACGTCGGCTCCCTTGCCCTCGCCGACCGTGACGATGACCTTCTCGGCGTTGCGGCCCCAGGTGAGCTCGGCGAGCAGGGCCTGGCACTCCTCGACGGTGCCCACCGCGTGGGTGGCGCCGAACTGCTGGGCCTGCTCCCGCTTGAACTCCACCGGGTCGAGGGCGATCACGAACCGGGCGCCGGCCATGTGGGCGCCCTGGACGGCGTTCATGCCCACGCCGCCGGTGCCGATGACGACGACCGTCTCCCCGGGGGCGACGTCGGCCGCATAGGTGGCCGACCCCCAGCCCGTGGTGACACCGCAGGCGACCAGGCAGGCCTTCTCCAGGGGGAGGTCGGGCTCGATCTTCACCAGCGAGTCGACGTGCAGCACCGAGTGCTCGGCGAAGGTGCCGAGACACGACATGGTGGCGATGTCCTCACCGTCGAGGGTGTGGTGCCGGGAGGTGCCGTCGGCCTGGTGGCCCGACAGGAGATGGGCCCCGTTGTCGCACAGGTTCTGGTGCCCGCTGGCGCACGACGGGCAGTGACCGCACGAGGGCACGAAGGAGGTGACGACGTGGTCGCCCACGGCCAGGCGGGTGACCCCGGGACCGACCTCCACGACCACGCCGCCGCCTTCGTGGCCCATGACGATCGGATACTGCTTCCAACCGAGCATCTCGAGGATGGCGGGATCCATGGCCATGTCGCCGGTGACCATGTGCTCGTCGGAGTGGCACATGCCGCTGGCCACGAACTTCACCAGCACCTCGTCGGCCTTGGGCGGATCGAGCTCGATCTCCTCGACGACGTACTCGGTGTGCGGGGCGTACAGCACGGCGGCCCTGGTCCTCATCGATTCCCCTCGCTTCGTCCGGTCACGGTGTCTGGCGGGGTCAATCTAGGTCGGCAGGTGTCAGCCGCCACACCGGGGCTGTCGATACCGGTGCGCTCAGCCCGAACGGTCGACCGCGGCCAGGAAGGCGTCCTCGATCGGTGGGGCGACGGCCTGGGCCGACTGGAAGGAGAAGTGGATGCCGTCGACCCGTCCGCCGGGGGCGTCGAGGGTCATGGCGGCGCAGACCTCGTCGGGGCACACGATGGGCTGGAGATCGATGAAGCGGGTATCGGTGGGGTGAGCGGCGGCGAACCGGCGTTGGAGGTCCCGCAGGTGGCCGTAGCGCCACAGGTTGGCGGGCAGGAGCGACTCCTGGTCGTGCTCGTCGGGGTTGGCGATGGGGTCGGCCTGCCCGAGCAGCACGAAGGTGGCGCCACCGGCGGTGGCCACCAGGCGGGCCTGGTCCATGTTGTCGGTGTACACCGCGTCCCACGCGGGCGAGCCGAAGGTGACCCACTGGTCGTCCACCAGGTAGTCGACGGTGTCGAACATGGACGCCGACCAGGACACGACGTCGGGGGAGAACTCGGCCATGAGCGCCGGCCAGGTCGTGTCGCGCTCCACGCACCAGCCCGTCTTCTGCCTGACGATGCCGAAGGAGCGTTGGGGGTTGGGCACCAGCGGACAGCTGTAGTCCGCCTTGTTCCAGATGACCATGCGGGCGGGATCGAAGGGGGAGTCGTAGCCCACCGGCTGGGGGAAGTCGACGTGGCCCCCGCCGAGGGACCAGGCCACCGAGTCGCCGAACCACAGCACCCGCAGCGGCGGGTCGGTCGGGGTGACGACGGCCGGGGTGGTGGGCGCGGTGGATGAGGAGAACTCGGTCGCCGGAGCCGGCACCGGGCGGGCGATCACCCACACCGCGAGCACGCCGAGAGCCAACCCGCCGGCCCAGAGGAGGGCCACGCGGGCGGGGCGGTGGCTCCGCCGGAAGGGCTGCTCGATGACGACGTAGGACAGCGCCGCCGCGCCCGCGGTCAGGGCCAGTCGCACGACGAACAGCGCCGGACCGTCGAGCGGGGTCGTGTCAGCGGTGACGAAGACCCGGACGGGCCAGTGCCAGAGGTAGATGCTGTACGACGCCAGACCGAGCACGCACAGCCACCGGTGCTCGAAGATCCGGGTGACCACCGACGCGCTGGCGCACACGGCCAGGACCACGAGCAGCGTGGTGGCGGCGACGGCGAAGAATCCATAGTGGTACAGCCAGCCGTCGCGAAAGCCTGCGGTGCCGGCCACGACGCCCAGGAAGGCGAGGGCGCCCACCGCCACGACGACGAGGGCGCGTGGAGCGCGCCGGACCCGATCGGCCCACAGCCACCAGACACAGGCGCCGGCCACGCCGAGCAGTGGCGCCTGGAGGCGGGTGTCGGTGCCCAGGTACACCCGGGACGGGTCGGCGGTGGGGTCATGGAGGGCGGCCATGAGGCCGGCCGAGAGCACCGCGCCGACGACCGACACCGCGAGCACCGACAGGGCCAGCACCCGGGTGCTGCCCGACCGCCGGCGCACCATGACCACGAGGGCGATGAGGGCGAGGGGGAAGAGCAGGTAGAACTGCTCCTCCACCGCCAGCGACCAGAAGTGGCTGAGCGGTGACTCGCTGCCGAAGGTGGCCTGGTAGCTGTCGTTCTGGCCGATCGACCACCAGTTGGCGACGTAGAGCAACGAGGCGATGCCCTGGCCCCGGGTGGCCGGACGGGCCGAATCGGGCTGCACGACCATGGCGAGGGCGACGGTGACGACGACGGCGGTGACCGCCGCCGGCAGGAGTCGCCGAGCCCGGCGGGCGTAGAACGCCCTCGGAGACACCGTGGCGCTGTCGTGGTGCTCACCGAGGGCCAGCGAGGTGATGAGGAAGCCCGAGAGGACGAAGAACACGTCCACGCCGATGAACCCGGCGGGCAGGACGTCGGGGGCGAAGTGGTAGACGACGACGAGGGCGACGGCGAGGCCGCGCAGGCCGTCGAGGGCGGCGACGTGGCCGAGCCGTGGGGCAGCGGCGCTGGGCGGTGCCGCCTCTCGCGTTGTGGTCTCGACTGTTGTCACCCGACCGTCCCCTCACGGGACCGCCGGCCCGAGGAATGGGCGGAAACGTACTACGGCGCCGAGTGCCTCTCGGCTCGGTGCGGTGTCGCCCCCGCCCCTCGGGATACCGACGTGCTACAGTAGTGCGACGGTACGTGATCTTGTGTATCACGTGTTGTCCGTGTTTCACGTCGCGGGCCGATCGTGGTCCGCCGCCAGCCCGGGGGGCCGCCATGAGCACACCGATCACCGAGAAGCTGGGAATCGAGTTCCCGATCTTCGCCTTCTCGCACTGCCGCGACGTCGTCGCCGCCGTCACCAACGCCGGAGGCTTCGGCGTGCTCGGTGCACTGGCCTTCGGGCCCGAACGCCTCGAGATCGAGCTCAACTGGATCGACGAGCACGTGAACGGCAAGCCCTACGGCGTCGATTTCGCCATGCCCGTGAACTACGTGGGCAAGGGCGGGGGTGACGACGCCTCCTTCGCCTCCCTCGACGCCATGATCCCCCAGGAGCACCGGGACTTCGTCGAGCAGCTCCTCGACCGCTACGACGTGGCGCCGCTGCCGCCCGAGCTGGAAGGGGCACCGGTGGCGGCGGCCGGTCTGGGGGTGGACGAGATGGGCCCCAACCAGGTCGAGGTGTGCCTGGCCCACGACGGCGTCAAGATGATCGTGAACGCCCTCGGACCGCCCCCGCAGTACGTGGTCGATCGGGCCCACGAGGCCGGGATCCTCGTCGGCGGCCTGGCCGGGTCGAAGGTGCACGCCGAGCGTCAGGTGGGCATCGGCGTCGACGTCATCGTCGCCCAGGGCACCGAGGCCGGCGGTCACTGCGGTGAGATCTCCACCATGGTGCTGGTGCCCGAAGTCGTCGACGCCGTCGGCCCTGACATCCCCGTGCTGGCCGCCGGCGGCATCGCCACCGGCCGCCAGATGGCTGCCGCCCTGGCCCTCGGCGCCCAGGGCGTGTGGACCGGCTCGATGTGGCTCACCACGGCCGAGGCCGACACGTCGCCCGAGGCCCTGGAGAACATGCTGGCGGCCACGTCGCGCGACACCGTGCGTTCCCGGGCCATGACCGGCAAGCCCGCCCGCCAGCTGCGGACCGCGTGGACCGAGGCGTGGGAGGGGCCCGAATCGCCGGGCACGCTGCCCATGCCGCTGCAGGGCATCCTCCACCAGGAAGCCGGGCGTCGTACCATGCGCTCGCACACCAAGGAGCTCATCGGCTACCCGGTCGGCCAGATCGTGGGGCGGATGAACAAGGTGCGACCGAGCCGTGACCTGGTGCTCGAGATGGTGGAGGAGTGGATCGACACCACCGAGCGCCTCAGCTCCCTACTCGGCGACGACGCCTGACCGACCGATCTCCAGCTGAGGGAAGACCATGACGACCACGTCCTCGACGCCCGTCGATGCCCCCGCCCTGCACGACCCCCACACCTATGACGGTGGCGTGCCCTACGAGTACTACCGGTGGCTGCGCGACGAGGATCCCGTCTCCCACCACGACCACCCCAACTACCCGGGTGGCTACTGGGCCGTCACTCGCTACGAGGACGTGCAGCGGGTGTCGCGCGACTCGGCCACCTTCCACAATGCTCCGGACCCGTTCCTCGACGACGGCAACATGTCGCCCGGCGCCGACACCGGGGGCAACACCGAGCTGCTCATCAGCAAGGACGCTCCCGATCACATCAAGCTGCGCAAGCTGGTCAACAAGGGCTTCACCCCCCGGCGGGTCGCCGACCTCTCCGACCGCCTGCGCGAGCGCACCGACGCCATCATCGACGGGCTGGTGGATCGGGACGGGTGCGACCTCGTCCACGATCTGGCGTTGTGGCTGCCGCTGCACGTGATCGCCGACATGGTCGGGGTGCCCGAGGCCGACCGGGCCCAGGTCTTCGACTGGACCGAGCTCACCTTCGGCTTCGATCCCGACGTCACCGCCGAGCAGCGCTCGCAGGCCATGACGGACATGTTCATGTACGCCAACGGGCTGGCCTCCGAACGCGAGGCGGAGCCCCGCGACGACCTCCTGAGCGTGCTGTTGGCCGCCGAGGTGGACGGCGAGAAGCTCACCCGGTTCCAGATCGAGGTGTTCTTCATGCTGCTGCAGAACGCGGGCAGCGAGACCACCCGAAACCTCATAACCACCGGCACCCTGGCCCTGCTCCAGGATCCCGAGCAGCTCGCCCTTCTGCGCTCGGACTACGACCTGTTGCCCACCGCCATCGAGGAGCTGCTGCGGTTCGTGACGCCCGTCGTGCACTTCACCCGCACGCCGGTGACCGATGTCGAGATGGGCGGGAAGCACATCTCGGCGGGGGAGCGGGTGCTGATGGTCTACGCCGCCGCCAACCGCGACGAGCGGGCCTTCGCTGAGCCCGACCGCCTGGACCTCACCCGCAACCCGAACGACCACGTGGCCTTCGGCGCCGGCGGCCCCCACTTCTGCCTCGGCGCCAACCTGGCCCGGCTCGAGGCCCGGATCATGTTCGAGCAGATCCTGACCCGCTTCGAAGGCCTCCGGGTCGAGGGCGACCCCGACTCGTTCCCCCGGGTGAACTCCAACCTGATCGACGGCTTCGCCGAGCTCCCCATCACCTGGGACCGCATCCTCCCCGCCACCTGACCAACCGCCCAATCCGAAACGATGCGCTCCCTGCACGCCAGAGCATGCAAAAAGCGCATCGTTTCGCGGATTTCGGTTCGCGGGTGTTCCGTCGGGCCCTGGCAGCGGCGCGAGATCGGTGTCTCAGGCGGCGAGGGGAAGCGCAGCGACCGAGCCGCACCGCGGCGCTTCGCGCCGCGATGGGACGGCCCTGGCAGCGGCGCGCGATCGGTGTCTCAGGCGGCGAGGGGAAGCGCAGCGACCGAGCCGCACCGCGGCGCTCCGCGCCGCCATGGGACGGCCCTGGCAGCGGCGCGAGATCGGTGTCTCAGGCGGCGAGGGGAAGCGCAGCGACCGAGCCGCACCGCGGCGCTCCGCGCCGCCATGGTCACAGCCGGAGGGGCTTGATGGGGGCGGCGAAGGCGCTGGGGTCGTCGCGCCACACCTCGGGCTGCACGTCGATGTAGAGCTCGAGCTCGTTGCCGTCGGGATCGCGGATGTAGAGGCTGTGGGTGACGCCGTGGTCCGACGCCCCGACCATCTCCACGTCGTGGGCCTCGATGGTGGCCAGCGCCTCGCGCAGCTCGTCGTCGGTGGTGCCGACCTTGAGTCCGAAGTGGTACATCCCGACCCGCCGGCCCGCCGGGATGGGGGCGGCATCGGGGTCGGTCTGGATCAACATGAGCTCGTGGTGGGTGCGACCGGAGCTGAAGGCGGCGATCGGGGCGCCGGGGGGCGAGGGCAGGGGCGTGAACCCGAGGACGTCCTCGTAGAAGTGGCGGGACCGCTCGAGGTCGCGCACGTAGAGCACCAGGTGGCCCAACTCGTGGATCTTCATGGAGTCCTCCTCCTCATGGCCGGTGCCCGGCCGGATGTGGGAACACCCGGCCGGGCCCAGCTCCGGCGTCAGGCCTTGACGAGCTCGACGTCCAGGTTCAGCTTGATCTTGTCAGCGACGAGCACGCCGCCGCTCTCGAGGGCCACGTTCCACTCCAGGCCCCAGTCCTTGCGGTTCACCTCGCCGGTCGCGGTGAACCCGGCGCGGGTGCCGCCCCACGGGTCGCCGCTCACGCCGTCGAACTCGAGGTCGAGCTCGACCGGGTTGGCGACGCCCTTGATGGTGAGGTCGCCGAGCAGCACGTAGTCGCCGTCGTCCTCTTTCACGCCGGTGGAGGTGAAGGTCATCGTCGGGTGGTTCTCCACGTCGAAGAAGTCGGCGCCGCGGAGATGCTCGTCGCGACCACTGTCACCGGTGTCGATCGACGCCATCTCGATGGAGACCTGGGCTGACGACGCGGTGCGGTCCTCGGCGATGGTGACGGACCCGTCGACCGCACCGAACCGGCCTCGGACCTTGGTGATCATGAGGTGGCGGGCGGTGAAGCCCACGGTCGTGTGGGACGAGTCGATCGTCCAGGTGCCGGGGGTGAGGTCGTTGATCGAAGCCATGTCGTGTCTCCTGGGGGGGGTGTGCTGGTGTTGGTAGGTTCATCCCCTCCCAACTTGCTTGAGGCCACAAGTATTCCCGGTGTCATTGCGAACGCAAACGTTGTGGGCGAAAAGGGTGGCCGTAGACTGGTGGCCATGACCGACTGGCTCGACGCCGAGGAGATGGAGGCCTGGAGGGGGATGATCGAGGTCTCCGCCGCCGTCATGGCCGACCTGGAGAGCGAGCTGATGACCGAACACGGCCTCGACGGCGGTGACTACGCAGTCCTCGTCAACCTGTCCGAGGCGCCCGAGGGCCGGCTGCGCATGTGCGACCTGGCCGCCAACCTGCACCTCTCGCCGTCGGGCATCACCAGGCGTCTCGACGGCCTGGTCAAGAACGGCCTCGTGGCCCGCCAGCCGTCCCCCGACGACCGTCGCGTGATGCTCGCGGTGATGACCGACCAGGGCCGGACGGCACTCGATGCGGCCGCCCCGGACCATGTCGCCGGTGCCCGCCGGGCCTTCTTCGACCATCTGAGTCGGACCCAGGTCCGGAACCTGGCGGCCGCGTTCTCCGCCGTCGAGCGGGGTCGGCAGGGCCGGGACCGTTCCGCCGCCTCCTGATCGGCGGGCTCGGCCGGCGTCAGCGGTTCCTCGTGACCGATGCCACCCGCACGGGGAGCGGGATCGTTCGCTAGGCTAATTAGCATGGCGAAGCAAATGACCGAGCGTGCGCAGACCGACACCGTCGTGGATCCGGACGACGGCGACCCGGCGGCCGACGCCGTCGTCCCGCGCCTGCGCCTGGCCGTCGCTCGCCTGGCTCGACTGCTGCGCCAGAACGCCGAGACGGGCCTGTCGCCCAGCCAGATGAGCGCACTGGTCGCCATCGAGCGACACGGACCGCTGCCCCTCGGTGAGCTGGCCGCCCACGAGGGCGTGGCCCCACCGACCGTGACCCGGGTCGTCGCCCGCCTCGAAGAGGAGGACCGGGTCACCCGCACCGTCGACCCCGAGGACCGCCGGGTGGCTCGAGTGGAGATCACCGAGAACGGTCGGGACCTGCTCGCCCATTCCCGAAACCGCAAGGAAGCGTGGCTCGACGCCCGCGTCGACGCCCTCGACCCCGCGGACCAGGCCCTCCTGGCCGAGGCGCTACCGGTGCTCGAGCACCTCACCCGCATGACGAACGACGTATCCAGGGACCCGACGTGACCGCGGCGGCCATCCCGCCGGAGGCGCCGGACGCAGCGCCTGGTCGCTTCCGCCGCTTCGGCGGCGAGACGTTCGCCTCGATGCACTCCCGCAACTTCCGGCTGTTCTTCTCCGGCCAGCTGATATCGCAGGTGGGCAACTGGCTCACCCTCGTGGCCCAGACCCTCCTGGTGCTGCGGCTGACCGGCAGCGGTGTGGCCCTGGGCCTGCTGGCCGCCACCCAGTTCGCCCCCCTGCTGGTGCTCGGTCCGTGGGCCGGGCTGGTGGCCGACCGCTCCGACAAGCGCAAGCTGCTGATGATCGTGCAGTCGATCGCCATGGTGCAGTCGTTCGCCCTCGCCGCCCTCGCCTTCATGGGCAACCCGCCGCTGGTCGCGATCTTCGCGGTGTCGGCGGTGGGCGGGTTCACGGTGGCGTTCGACAACCCGGCCCGTCGCTCGTTCGTGGTCGAGATGGTCCCCGAGGCCGACATCAACAACGCCGTGAGCCTCAACTCGGCGCTCATGACCTCGTCCCGGGTGGTGGGGCCGGCCCTGGCCGGCTTGTTGGTGACGACGGTGGGGTTCGGTTGGGCCTTCGCCGTCGACGGGCTCAGCTACATCGCCGTGCTCATCGCCCTGGCCATGATGCGCTCGGCCGAGCTGCGGCCCGCACCCGTCACCCCGAGGGGTACGGGGCAGGTCCGGGCCGGGCTGCGCTACGTCCGCAGCGTGCCCGACCTGTGGGTCCCGCTGGTGATGACCGCCATCGTCGGCACCCTGGCCTTCAACTTCCAGGTCGTGTTCCCGCTGTTCGTCACCGAGGACCTCGGGGGCAGCGACACCGCCTTCACCCTGCTCTTCTCGATCGTCAGCGTCGGATCGTTGATCGGTGCCCTGGCGGTGGCCCGACGCCGGTCGATCGACGTGCGGATGGTGGCCCTCACCGCGCTGGCCTTCGGTGTCCCGCTGCTGGCCATGGCCCTGGCCCCGAGCATGGCGGTGGCCGTGCCCATCGGCGTCCTCATCGGCCTCGGCAGCATCGCCTTCCTGACCTCCTCGACGGCCATCGTGCAGTTGCGGGCCGACCCGTCCATGCGAGGTCGGGTGCTGGCCCTGCAGGCCATGGTCTTCCTCGGCTCCACCCCCGTGGGAGGGCCGATCCTCGGCTGGATCTGCGAGGAGTACGGCGCCCGCACCGGCCTGGCCGTGGGTGCCGCGGCCTGCTTCGTCGCCGGGCTGTGGGGGATGGCGATGGTGCGACGCACCCGACGCTCGGTCCTCGATGCCGAGCAGGCCGACGCCGCCGTGGTCGAGGTGCTGTACGAGCTGGGCGGCGCCGGATGCGAGCCCCCCGAGACGGACGCCCTCGTCGACGACGAAACCCCGAACGGCGAGGGTCGCGACGGTGAGGTCGCAGTTCCCGCCGGCGGCTCCGCGCCGCCGACCTGATCGTCGGGACCGGGCCTACTCGAACCGGGCGCCCATCTTCCGCAGGATGGCGACCACGTCGTCGGGCTGATCGGGGGGCGGTGCCCCCGGCGTGTAGGTGACGGGCCCGAGTGAGCCGGTGAACGGGAACGAACCGTGGGTGAGGTGGCGGCCCCACCACACCGGCGAGCGGGGATCGCGTCCGACGGTGATGCCCTCGAACGGCGACATGCCGTAGAGCATCGGGACCTCGGGCTGGGCGCCGACGATCTCGCCGTCGACGGTCAGGGTGAGTCGCCATCGCTCGGCACCGATGGCCTCGACCACCGCTCCGAGCTCGTGATCACCGGCGGCGAGCGGTGGGCCCGACACCTCGGTGAGCTGACCCCGGCCGTCGTTGTGCAACAGGGTGGGCAGCGAGCCTTCGACGAGGTACAGCGCGTACCCGCCGCTCTGGTCGCCGTGGGCCACGACCGTGCCCAGGTCGCCCTCGTCGATCGTGATCGGGGCGAGGAGGGAGAACGAGCGGCGCCAGATCAACTGGAGCGACCGCCAGCGTTCGAGAGTGGGGGTTCCCGGCCAGATCGACAGCGGTTGCTGCACGGCGATGTCACGGGGCGGCCGGAGCACGTACTTGAGGCCGGTGCCCTCGTCGAGCGGGAAGATCTGGCCGTCCCACGCCGCCTTCTCCCACGCCGCGGTCAGCTCGGCCAGCTTCTCGGGGTGCTCGGCGGCAAGGTCGCGCAGCTCGGTGCGGTCCTCCACCAGGTTGTAGAGCTCCCACTCGGAGTCGTCGAAGCGGGTGAAGGGCTGGTGGAGGGTGACGACCTCCCAGCCGTCGCGGTAGAAACCGCGGTGCCCGATCATCTCGTAGAGCGCTTCGGTGCGTTGGGCGGGGGCGTCGGCGGACCGGAGGGTGGGGACCATGCTCGTGCCGGTGATGGGCTTCACGGCCACCCCGTGGCGGTCGTGGAGGGCGTCGACGCCGGCCAGCTCCAAGAAGGTGGGGAACAGGTCCGAGACATGGGCGTACTGACGGCGCCGCTCACCGCCGCAGATCCCGTCGTCGGGCCACGACACCAGGAACGGAACGGTGTGGCCGCCGGCGTGGGTGTTGATCTTGTAGAGGCGGAACGGGGTGTTGCCCACCATCGCCCACCCACGGGGGTAGTGCGGTGAGGTGCGGGGTCCGCCGATCAGATCGAGGCGGCTGTGGTCGATGTCGATGTCGTCGCCGGCGGTGAGGTGGACCATGTACGCGCTGGTGCCGACCATCTCGCCTTCGCGCGACGCACCGTTGTCGGAGGTGAACACGACGATGGTGTTGTCGAGCTCGCCCATGGCCTCCAACTCGTCGAGCAACCGCCCGGTGCTGCGGTCGACGCTGGTGACCATGGCGGCGAAGACCTCCATGTAGCGGGCGTAGAGCTCCTGCTCACGGGAGCTGAGCCCGTCCCAGGGAGGGACGTCGTTCCCGGCCTCGCTGTTGCGGGGGGCCAGCTCCACCCCCTCGGGCACGACGCCGAGCTCCATCTGGCGTCGAAAGCGCTGCTGGCGCATGGCGTCCCAGCCTGCGCCGTAGCGGCCGCGCTGGGCGGCGATGTCCTCGGCGGTGGCGTGCAGTGGGGCGTGGACGGCGCCGTGGGCCACGTACAAGAAGAAGGGCTGGTCGGGGGCCGACGCCTTCCCGCCCTTGACCATGGCGATGGCCTTGTCGGTGATGTCGTCGGTCAGGAAGTAGCCGTCGGGATAGGTGTCGACCTCGACCGGGCTGTTGTCCTCGATCAGGCGGTGCGGGTGGTGGAGGTTGGTGAAGCCGTCGAGGAACCCGTAGAAGCGGTCGAACCCTCGTTGGCACGGCCAGGAGTGGCGGGGACCGCCGTCGGACTGGTCCGAGTCCTTGGCCAGGTGCCACTTGCCCACCATGTAGGTGGCCCAGCCGTTCGCCCGCAGCGTCTCGGGCAGCGTGACGACGTCGTCGGCCAGCTCCATGGCGTAGCCGGGGAAGCCGGGATCGGAGTGGGCCACGGTGCCGACCCCGGCGGCGTGGGGGTTCATCCCGGTCAGCAGGGCGGCCCGCGTGGGTGAGCACATGGGCGTGGAGTGGAAGTCGGTGTACTGGAGGCCCCGTGCCGCCAGACGGTCGATGTTGGGCGTGGGGATCTCGCTGCCGTAGCAACCGAGGTCCGCGTAGCCGAGGTCGTCGACGAGGATGACGACGATGTTGGGGGCCCCCCGGGGGGCTCGGGGCCGGTCCGGCCACCACGGCTCGGAGGTGGCGAACGTCCGCCCCACCCGCCCCTCGAATCCCGGGTATCCGTCGGTGACGGTGGTGCGCCCGCCCGTGTCGTCGTGCCCGTCGCTCATGCGCTCCCCCTTGCCCGGCAGCCGTCCTCGGCCCGCGGCGAGCGTACCGGGCGATCCCGCCCCGGGCAGGCCCTACGATCTCGGCGGTGAGAGCACGGCGCAGTTGGGTCCGGGTGCCCGAGGACTGGGAGCGTGAGCTCACCACCGGGCCGTGGCCGTTCGTCACCGGCGAGCGTGTGCGCCGGGCCAACGGCGAGCTGGTGGAGTGGTCGTCGCGGGCGCATCGCAAGCAGCGCCCCGAGGCGGTGGGGGACTCGACCTGGTGGGCGCCACGCGCGTTGGGCTGGTGGATCGGCGTGCTGTTCGCCGTCGGGTCCAGCTGCTTCGCTCTCGGTGCCTTCCCTCCCTACGCCCGAGCCGTCGGCAGCGACGCCGACGACATCACCTTCTTCGTGGGGTCCATCTTCTTCACGTCGGCCGCGTTGCTCCAGTACCTCGAGGCCGCCGGAGCGGCACGCGACCTCGCACCCCTGACGGACGGCCAGGTGCCCCGCCGCCACCATCGCCGTCGCGTGCTCACCTGGGAGCCGGCCCGCATCGACTGGTGGGCGACGACCATCCAGCTCGTCGGCACCCTGTTGTTCAACGTGAGCACCTTCGCCGCCCTGCACGACGGCCTGAGCACCAAGCAGGTCGACCATCGCGTGTGGATCCCCGACCTCGCCGGTTCGATCTGCTTCCTGGTGGCCAGCGAGCTGGCCTTCGCCGAGGTCGGGCACCGCTGGGTGTCCTGGGCCCCACGTTCGATCGAGTGGCAGATCACCGCGGCCAACATGGTCGGCTCGATCGCCTTCGGCGCCTCGGCGGTGGCGGCCTACGTGGTCCCCCGCACCGAGGAGCTCGTCAACGCCTCGCTCGCCAACTCGGGCACGTTCGTGGGTGCGGTCTGCTTCCTCGGCGGGGCGGCGCTGCTCCTGCCCGAGCGCGTCGGTCGGGGCGGGCGGGCACCGCTGCCGGTTCCGCGGCCCCCGGAGTCGAGGCCGTCCTGAGCCTCAGGCGGTGCCGGTGTCGCCGGGAACCAGGCTGGTCACCGAGAACCCGCCACAGACCGTGTACTGGGCGGCGAAGGTGAGCTCGGCCGTCTCATCCGGGGGGAAGACCTTCATCTGGGCCGACGTCGGCTCGCACGGCGCCCCGCCGATCCCCTCGTTGGTGGTGTGCAGCAGGGAGCTGGCCACCGCCCCGGGAGCCAGGGAGACGGTGGTGCCCACGGCGCCGTCGCGGGTGGCCGGCTCGCCGATCTGGTTTCCGGAGCCGTCGAGCACCGACACGCCGGGAAAGCCGGTGAGGTCGCAGGTGCGACTGCCGGTGTTGCGCAGGATCAGCGGGTTGTAGATCTGCCCGGCGCCGGCGTTGGTCGGGCCCAGCTCGGCCTCGAGCTCGTCGGTTCGGCACACGTTGCTGGGGGTGGTGGTCGACGTGGTGGTCGTGCCCTCCCCGGCGGTCGTGGCGGTGGTCGAGCTCGTGTCCGCACTCGTCGTCACGGTGGTGCCGGGCGACGAGTCGGAGTCGGAGCTGCACGCTCCGGCGAGGAGAGAGGCGAGGGCGACGGTGGCGACCGGCGCGGCGAGGACGAACGAGCGACGCATGGATCCGACGGTAGGGCGATGCCGGAATCGAGCCGTGGATCCTCGCCGTTCGTCGAGTTGTCTCAAGTTGGGCCCTCACCCCGGTCGAAAGACCCAAGAGGTTCGATGCGAGACGGAAGAGGACGAAGCGTGGGACGCCCGATCGGGTTCGCTGGGGGTACGACCGAGAGCGGTCAGCCCGACGAGGTCGACGGGCCCCGGGGATGGGACCCTGTGGCGCGACAGCTCTTCACGTTCTCGCCGGTGGCCATGGGCACCGTCGGGTTGGACGGGACCTTCTTCGACGTAAACCCCGCGTTGTGCGCCCTGCTCCAGAGGTCGCCGACCGAGCTGCAGGCGCTCACCTTCCAGGAGCTGACCCACCCCGACGACATCGAGGCCGACCTCGCCCTGCTGGCCGAGCTGGCGGCGGGGGAGAGGGATGCGTACCGACTCCGCAAGCGCTACCTCCGCGCCGACGGGGCGGAGGTCTGGGCCGACCTGTCCGTGTCTGTCGTGCGCGACGAGTACGGCGCTCCCCGCCGCTACGTGTCCCAGATCCTCGACCTCACCGCTGACCGGGCTGCCCACGAGGCGCTCTCCCGGCTGGCCGCGCGCGACCCCCTGACCGGCCTCGCCAACCGCCGCCACACCTTCGACGCCGTCGAGGCCGAGCTCGCGAGGCTCGGTGAGCAGGATGTGGTGGGAGTGCTGTGCGTCGGCCTCGACGGGCTGAAGGCGGTGAATGACTTGTCGGGGTGGGCGGCCGGCGATCGGCTGCTGGTGGCCGCCGCCGAGCGGCTGACGGCGGTCGTCGGCACCCGGGGCACGGTGGGACGGGTGAGCGGGGCCGAGTTCGTCGTCGTGCTCCACCCCTCGTCCTCGACCGCCACCGTCGAGTCCGTCGCCGACGAGATCGACGAGGCGTTCACCGCCCCAGGGTGCGCCGACGACGAGGCCGGCGCCGCGTCGGTGAGCGTCGGGATGGTGTCGGCCTCCGCCGGGACGACCGACGCCGACCGCCTCGTGCGGGCGGCCGACGCCGCCCGGTCACGAGCCCGACGGTCGGGCGCCGGTCGGTGGAAGCCGACCGACGCGGGAGGGGCTCGCCCGAACCCGTTGTCCATTCCCGGGCCCCGGCTGGCCGAAGACGCCATCGGTGGAGTGTTCACCGCCTGGTTCCAGCCCATCATGGAGCTCGGGACGGGCTCGATGATCGGCCACGAAGCCCTCGTCCGGTGGGACCAGCACGAGCGCCAGATCCTCACTCCCGCCCAGTTCATGCCCGATGCCGAGAGCGAGGGACTGTCCCCGGCCATCGACCTCACCGTGCTCGACCAGGCATGCCGGCGCCTGGCCGCCGACCCTCGCGGGCTGGTGTCGGTGAACATCTCGGCCGGCTTCTTGTCGCTCAGCTCCTTCGGTGACCGGGTGCGCGCCGTCCTGGACCGTCACGGGGTCGACCCCGGCCGCCTCGTGCTCGAGCTGAGCGAGCCAGTCGTGTTGGGGCTGCCCCGTTCGGTCCGCCGGGAGCTGGAAGGCCTGGACGAGGACGGCGTGCGGCTGTTCGTCGACGACTTCGGGTCCGGCTTCGGCGCCCTCTCGGTGCTCGACGACCTCCCCGTCTCGGGGGTGAAGCTGGGCCGGGGTCGTACCGCCGACGTGGGGCGCGGCGGCCGGGCGGCCGAGGTGGCCGCCGGGCTCGTCAGCCTCCTCGCCACCATCGGCCTCGTCGGCGTGGTCGAGGGGATCGAGACCATCGAGGAGCTCAACCGCCTGGAGCGGATGGGGTGGAGCTGGGGCCAGGGGTACCTGCTCGGTGCCCCCGAACCGCCCGAACCGGGCTGACGGCCCGGTCGGGTCGATCGTGGACCCGACCTCGTGTTCGCGACCGCCCGGGGGATGGGCCACAATGGCGACGACCCCGCCGCGGTGGCGTGGGTACGTTCGCTCTCAGGGGGATTCGATGGACGCCGATGCCGTGGCCCAGTTCCAGTTCACGGGTCAGGACATCCCGTGGCTCCTGCAGTCGTGGGCCGACGCCCAGCCCGACACCCCGTTGCTGGTGTGGGAGCCCAAGGAGGGCGACGGCGCCCGCTGGACCTACGCCGAGTTCGTCAGCGCCACCCGGCGCCTGGCCGCCGGGCTGGCGGCCAAGGGCATCACCAAGGGCGACAAGGTCGTCATCCACTGCGACAACAGCCCTGAGATGGTCCTGGCCTGGTACGCCTGTGCCACCGTCGGCGCCGTCGGGGTCACCACCAACACCCGCAGCGTGGCGGCCGAGATGACGTACTTCATCGACCAGACCGACGCCGTCGCCGCCATCACCCAACCGCAGTACGCGGCCATGGTGGCCGCCGCCGGTCCGGCCTTGAA
This sequence comes from uncultured Actinomycetes bacterium, assembly GCA_963793025.1. Classification (GTDB taxonomy): domain Bacteria; phylum Actinomycetota; class Acidimicrobiia; order Acidimicrobiales; family Acidimicrobilacustridaceae; genus CAWBYL01. The sequence continues at coordinate 101,450 of CAWBYL010000001.1, read as the reverse complement.
GTGGATCACGGTCACCGCCGACAACAGCGGGGCCGCCCCGTCGGCCGAGCAGGCCGCCCACGGCCTCGAGGCGTTCGACGACCTCTACGGCGACGAGGCCGACTGCCCGTCGCGGCCGGCCGACCCGATGGCACCGGCCGGCATCATGTTCACCTCTGGCACCACCTCGCGACCGAAGGCCGTGGTCCACACCCATGCCAACGCCCTGTGGGCCGCTCGGGTGGGCCCGACCAACATCGCCATGCACCCGGGCGGGGTGTACCTGATCTTCCTGCCCTACTTCCACGTGAACGCCCAGAGCTGGTCGATGTGGAGCACGGTGCTCGGCGCCGGCGGCACCATCGTTCTGCAGCCGAAGTTCTCGGCCAGCCGGTTCTGGGATGTCATCGCCAAGCACGACGTCACCCACATCTCGCTGCTGCCGATCGTGTACACCACGACCGCCGGGCAGACGATCCCCCCGAACAAGCTCGAGGTGGGCGTCTTCGGTGCCATCGCCCCGCCCATCGAGCAGATGCTCGGCGGCGTGAAGGTCGTGCCCGCCTTCGGGATGACCGAGACGGTGACCCACGCGTCGACGGCTGCGCCCTACCAGCACATCCCGCCCGGCTCCCTCGGCAAGCCGACACCGGGCTACGAGTTCCTGGTGGTCGATCCCGACACCGACGAGCTCCTCGACGACGGCCGCATCGGCGAGCTCCTCATCCGGGGCACGCGCGGGATCCAGCTGTTCCTCGAGTACTACGGCAACCCGGAGGCCAACGCCAAGAGCTTCACCGAGGACGGCTTCTTCCGCACGGGTGACCGCGTGCGGGTCGGTGAGGGCGGAGCGATCTTCTACAGCGAGCGCGACAAGGACATGTTGAGCGTGGGCGGGGAGAACGTGTCGGGCAAGGCCGTCGAGGACATCTGCCGCCAGGTCGCCGGGGTGAGCGACGTGGCTGTCGTCGGCCGGACGCACCCGACCCTCGGCATGGTCCCGGTGGCGTTCGTGGTCAAGGGCGCCGGGGCGGCCGACGACGCCGAGCTCGAACGCCTGGTCATCGAGGCGGCCCGGGCCAACCTGTCGGACTTCAAGGTCCCCCGTGCGGTGTACTTCGTGGACGACTTCCCTCGTGCCACCCTCGACAAGGTGGCCAAGAACCAGCTGCGGGACATGGCCGACGCCCTCCCCGAACCCTTCTGACGGAGCACTCGCCTCAGTCGGCGGTCTCGCCGGCCGTCATGTCGTCGCCCGTCTCCACGGCGGCGGTCCAACCCGCGGCGGGTCGGGCCGCGTGGTCCGGGCGGCCTGCGGTGCGCCGACTGTCCTTCAGCTCCGACTCGAAGACGTGGCGGCGCCCACCCATGAGGCGAGCCTCCAGGCCCCTGACCGCGGTCCGCACCGGCTCCCAGTAGAGATCGTCGTACTCCTCCACGATCTGGAACGTCCAGCGCCCGTCGAGGGCGTTGCGGCCGACGATCTCCTCGCTCAGCCGGTCCGCCTCGTCGGTGAGGCCGGCCTCCCGTAGCTGGTCGGCGGCCTCCTCCACCACGAAGTCGGCGTGGCCCATGAGCTGGTGGAAGCTGTAGAGGTGGCCGCGGGCCCGCTCCACGTACTCGAGGGCCTCGGAGGCCTTGCCCACCGCGGTGACCACGGCGTCGGACGCCTCGGGCGGGCGGCGGCGGACGGTGCTGTCGGGCGTGTTCACGGGCTCCTCCGGGTCAGGGCGGTCGGCTCACACAGGTGCTACCCCTTCCCGCCCCGGCCATGCCGGGTCGAGGCCGCGACTCGCCTATCGCGGCGGGGCCGGTCCGGGGTCGACGTCGGGGTCGGGGCCGGCCGCCTCGACCCGGGCCAGCAGCTGGTCGCGGATCGAGGTGCCTGCCTCCCTGGCCTTGTCGCCGGTGACGCGCCACCCGTGGCGGCTGGAGTACAGCAGCGGCGGCGCCTTCAGCCGCCCCTCGCCCACGGCCACGATGCGCCCGAACACGAGGTCGTGGTCGGCCATCGACGTGGTCTGGAAGACCTCGCAGGTGAACCAGGAGATGGCGTCGGGGACGACCGGATGCCCGTCGATCTCGGTCAGGAACTCCGGCGCCGAGTAGCGGAACCGGCGTCCGGGATAGGAGAAGTACTGGCCCTCGGCGATCTGGTCGGCGGCCAGCACCGAGACGGTGAAACGGCCGCTGGCCAGCACCAGAGCATGGGTGTCGTGCTTGGGCGAGATCGAGGCCATCACGATGGGCTCCTCGAAGGCGACCTGGGTGACCCAGTGCGAGGTGTACGCCCTCGTCACACCGTCGTGGCGGGCGGCCACCACCTGGACCCCCTTGATCATCTGGCCGAGGCAGCGCTTGGTGTCCTGGTCGATCATGGGGCCCAGTCTCCCGCGGGGCTGCCGGGTACCGTGGCCGGGTGTCCGATGCCGTCGCTCTCGAGTCGCTGATCGGGGTCTACGACGCCGACGGATCGGTCCTGGGCGAGCTGCGGTACTGGGTGGGGGCGAGGCTCGGGCGCACGCACTGCTCCTTGTGCGACATCACCCACGGCCTGGTGCGGGAGAAGGGGGAATGGCAGGGCTTCTGTGACCAGCTGCCCGTTCCGTTCTCCACCGTGCACCGCGACGCCATGCCCGACGACGTGTCCACCGCGGTGGCTGACGCCGGCGGGACGCTCCCCGTGGTGGTGGCCCGGGCGGCCGGCCGCACGCAGGTGGTCCTCGGGTCCGGCGCCCTCGCGTCGGCCGGCGGAGAGCCCGAGGCCCTGGGCGACCTCCTCGGCCCCGCCCTCGCCGGCGCCGGGCTGCGCTGGCCATGATCAGGCCCGGGCGAGGACCTCGCCGTGCACGACGATGAAGACGCCGTCGTCCTCGTCGGCCCACCGACGGAAGCCGGCGGCCATCTCCTCCAGATCGGCCGGTGAGACCAGGCCGTACTCGACGGCCTGGTCGGCCAGAGCGGTGCTCACCACCCGGTCGGCCCACATCCCGCCCCACCAGGCCCGGTCCTCCGGCGTGGCGAAGGTCCAGGTGGACGAGCTCACGGTGACGTCCTCGAACCCGGCGGCGTGGACCCACCCGGACAGGTGACGCCCCGCGTCGGCCTCGGCCCCGTTGCGCAGGGTCACCTCGTGGTACACGGCGAGCCACCGATCGAGGGCCGGGTCGGCGGGGGCCCACACGAAGGCGCCGTAGTCGCTCTCGCGCGCCGCCAGCAGGCCGCCCGGGCGCAGGACCCGGCGGGCCTCGCGCAGCGCGGCGACCGGGTCGGTGAGGTGCTGGAGGACCTGGTGGAGGTGGACGACGTCATAGCTGGCGTCGGGGACGTCGAGGGCGTAGACGTCGCCGGTGGCGAACCTCAGGTGGTCGAGGTCGGCCGGCGTGGACGCCGCGGCGGTGGCCACCACATCGGCGGACCGGTCGATCCCGAGCACCGCGCCCGGAGCGACCCGCCGGGCCAGGTCGACGGTGATGGTGCCGGGACCGCAGCCCAGGTCGAGCAGGTCGAGGTCGGGGGCCAGACGGGGGAGGAGGTAGCCGGCGGAGTTCTCCGCGGTGCGCCAGCGGTGGCTGCGCAGCACCGCTTCGTCGTGACCGTGCGTGTAGCGATCGACCATGAACCTATGATGCCCCGCATCTCGACATATGGCACGACAATCTCAGATAATGAGATCAGCGACCACGGCGTGGTGGTCGCTCGGCCACACCCCGGCGATCGGCGCCGTCCCGGCCAGCCAGCAGCGCTGCACGTGGCCGGCACCCCGGCGACGGGGCCAGGTGACCATCACGTAGTCGAGGCGTCGATTGGGGTGGACGGCCCGCCGGGGGACCCGGGCGTTGGTGGTCGACCAGGTGTCGCCCCGGCCCTCGTTGCCGGCGGCGTCCCAGGCGTCGACGAGGACCAGGCCAGGCACGGGACCGGGGGCCGCGCCGGTGAGGGCCCGGACCTCGTCGGACCACGGCACCGCGTTGAGATCGGCGCCGAGCACGGCCGGCAGGCCACCGCCCCGCGCCTCGGGATCGCCGAGGCAGTCCGCCAGGTGGCGGACCAGCGCCGCGGACTGGGCCTGGCGGGTGGCGGACCGGTCGAGGCCGTGCTCGAGGTGGGTGCCTGCCACCAGGACGGGCCCGCCGTCGGCAGCGGGGCGTTCGGCTCGACAGACGAGGGCGTGGCGCCAGGTCGGGGCGCCGTGCTCGTCGGGCAGAGGTTCCGTGACGAGCACCGTCAGCGGCCACCTCGAGACGAGGGCGTTGACGACCCAGTACGGGGCCTCGGGATAGCGGTCGAACCCGGCCAGCACCGCGGCGGTGGCGCAGTGGAAGCCGAGCTCGCCGGCCACATCGGCGGCCTGGGTCGCGCCCCCCGGCTCCACCCATGACTCCTGGAGGGCGACCACGTCGGGATCGATGGCCTTCAACTCGGTCGCCAGGGCGTCGGCCCTCTCCCGCCACTCGCCGACCCGGCCCTGCACGTTCCACGTCACCATGCGCACGGCAGCCAGGTTGCTCGCTCGCCGCCGCCGGCGCGCAGTCGGAGGGTCGACCGGGGTCACGACCGGGCCCCGTCGCGGCGGGCGGGGGCCTCGACGGCGGTACCGTCAGAGCGTGGACGCGCCGCCCCTGGATCCCGATGACTGGTCCGACGAGCAGTGGCAGGAGTACCTGCGGGTCACCGCTGAAGCCGAGGACGACGAGCCAGCGCTCGCCGACCTGGACGCCAGCTTCCATCGCCGGGCCAAGGAGTCGGCCGGCGGGGCCGTGATCGGGGCGGCGATGATGGGCCTGCAGCAGGCGTTGTACGGAGACCTCCCGAAGGAAGACGTCGTGGTCGAGGCCGAGTCCGACGACCCCGACCGGGACCGCTCGGTGTTCGACCCCGACGATCCGTCGTCGTCCACCATCTCGCTGACCCCCGAACCGCCCGCCGGGACCTGATCTGGTCCTGCGAGGTCAGAGCCCCCGGGGGCGGTTGACGAAGCGGCCCTCGACGGGGGAGAAGAACCAGCCGCCGCCGGCCTTGGTGCCGCCGTCGACCGGGACGTTGTGGCCGGTGACGAACGACGACAGATCCGATGCCAGGAACAGTGCCACGCGCGCCTGGTCCTCCGGCCATCCCAGGCGCCCGACCGGGGCCCACGACTCCCACAGGTGGTCGAGCTCCTCGTAGCTGGTGAGGTAGTCGACCTGAGGGGTGTGGGTCAGGTCGGGCCCGATGCCGTTGACCCGGATGCCGTGGCGGCCCATGGTCACGGCCAGGTCGGTGGTGAACGCCGCCCCCGCCGCCTTCATGGCGCCGTAGACCGGGTCACCCGGATAGCCCCGCATCCCTTCGACGGAGTGGAAGTTCACGATGGACCCGCCGCCGTGGGCGATCATCGACTCCAGGAAGGCATGGGTCACCGAGAAGATGTGCTTGAGGTTGATGTCGTACATCGCCTGCCACGACTCGGGGTTCGACTTCCGGAACCGGACCAGCGGTCGGTAGTCGCCCACGTTGTTCACGAGCACGCTCACGTGAGGGTGCTCGGCCAGGACGGCCTCGGCCAGGCGCCCGACGTCGGCATCGTCGGTGACGTCGACCACGTGGGCCCGGGCGGTGCCCCCGGACGCGGTGATGTCCTGCACGGCCTGCTCCGCCCGTTCGGGGTCGATCTCGGCGATCTCCACCGTCGCTCCGTGGCGGGCGAACAAGCGGGAGATGGCCCCTCCGATCCCGGCTCCACCTCCGGTGACCACTGCGACCTTGCCGGCCAGCATCTGGTTCCAGTCCTCGATGGGCGGCACCCTGCTCGGGTCTTGCGTGGTCATCTCTGATCTCCCCCTGTGGGTGTTCGGTCGGAACGCGAAACGGGGGCCGGCGTGCCGGCCCCCGTTCCCTACATCGTCGTCGTCGTCAGCTCGCGGCGCTGAGCTCGTCCAGTTGGACCTTGGACCGCACGAGAGCCTGGGTCGGGTTGGCGGGCAGCTGGGTGAGCGGCTGGGCCAGTTCGGCCACGGTGGGGCAGAACTCGTCGGCCACCGGGCGCAGGGCGTCGAGGTCGAACCCGTACAGCTCGGCGGCGTTGCCGGCGAGGATCTGCTGGATCTGGGCCGGCTCGAGGTGACCCAGGACCTGGCGGAGGTGCTCACGCGTGTAGGGGTGCGTGCCCTCCTCGTGGGGGTAGTCGCTACCCCACATGACCTGGTCGATGCCCACGACGTCGAGGGCGGCCCGGATGTCGGCCGGGGTCGGCTGGCTGATGCCGAGGTGGCAGTTCTGGTGGAAGTAGAACGACGCCGACTCCGGCGGGACCAGTTCGCCCTCGAAGCGCATCTCGCCCATGGCACTGCTGCGCATGCCCGCCATCAGCCCGTCGAGGCCCTTGAGGAAGTCGGGGATCCACGCGCAGCCCGCCTCGGTGAGGACGAACTTGAGATCCGGGAACCGCTGGAAGGCGCCGCCCAGGATCATGTAGGCGAGCGGCCGCTGGGAGTAGAAGGGGATCTCCAAGAAGTGCACGAGCGGCATCGCCGGTGCCTTCTGGTAGACGGGTCCGCCGGTGCCGCTGTGGGCGTTGACGGGGATGCCGAGCTCCTGGCACACGGCCCACAGGGGGTCGTACTCCTGGCTGTACAGCGGAGCGATCCAGTCACACGTCGGGGGCACGGAGCTGATGAGGATGCCGCCGCGCAGACCGTTCTCCCAGCACCACTTGGCATCGGCGATGGCGTCGTCGACGTCGTTGAGGAAGATCTGGCCGATGCCCGCTCGCGACGCCGGGTTCTGGCTCACGTAGTCCACCATCCAGCGGTTGTGGGCCTGGATGCCGGCGTGGCGCAGCTCGTACTCGTCGGGCGTGGGCGGCTGGGCGAAGAGGACGAAGTTCGGGAAGAAGGGCGGCACGGTGTTCGGGAAGATGACCTCACCGACGATCCCGTCGCCGTTGAGATCGGTGTCGCGACGCTCGCTGTCCCAGTTGCGGATGCGCAGGTCGGTGTCCTTCAGATCCTTGAACGGGTTCTTGTACTTCTCCCGCCAGGCGTCGAAGGTCGCCTTGTACTGGTCGTCCAGGAACTCCCGGTACTGGGCGTGGCTGCCACCGGCGTGGGTGTCGGCAGAGATGACGATGTAGTGGTCCTCGGGTCCGAGCATGTCTTCCCCCTCCTGGGCCGGCGCAGGGGCGCAGCCACGTCGCGAACACGCTCACGATACGACCATCGTGGTCGCGATGGGGAATCCGGGTGAGGACCTGGGGGTCAGCTCACCGGTCGGTATCCGGCGGCGCCGTGGCGCCCGGCGGGGCGGAGAGCGGCCCTGATCCCTCCGGCGTGGCACGGCAGTATCCGACCGTCGGCGTGGGCCGGAGCCATGGCCCGGCCGGAGAGGGCGACCGCCTCGCCGACGTCGAGGTCCTCCACGTCGTAGATCGTGAGGAAGTTGGGCCCGAAGCGGGCGGGTCGGGTCCGGGCCCACCGACTGGTGTCGGTGAAGGCCCCGGATCCCATCATGTCGGCGACGTGCACCTCGTCGAGCCACGGCGTCCACTCGTCGACCAGAGAGGGGTCGTTCGGACCCACGTAGGCCATGACCTGGCCTGTGCACCGGGCGCGCGGTTCCAGGCGCCCGGGCCAGGCCCCGGTGGGCACGAGGACGTCGGCCGCACTGATGGTGTGGGCCGGGTGCATCGCGCCGGCCGCCCGGCGCTGCTCGAAGAGGTCGAGCAGCCGTTCGCCGCCGTCGGCGCCCTCCTCGAACTCGTAGATGGCCACGTGGGTGAACCCGACCGCGGGTGACCCTCCCGCCGGACGGTCGGCGACCTCCCAGCGGGTCACGACCCATGCCCCGGACCCGGCTGCGGTGTCGGGGACGTGGACGTCGTCGTACCAGGTGTCCCAGTCGGCCTCGCGGTGCAGGTCGCTCGGGCGGGTGAAGACCACGGCTATGGCATCGGTGCGGCTGGCGTCCCTCGTCATCGTCCCCTCCGGCGCGGGCATCTCACGGGCCGGTCGGCCGCCCTGGCCCGTGACCATCATCGTCCACGGTGAGATGCTGGCGAGGTGTCGAGTCCACCGGTCGGTCCTGTCCCGGACGAGGGATCGATCTGCGTGGGGTGTGGGCTGTGCTGCGACGGCACTGTCCTCTCCCACCTCGCGGTGAGTGACCTGAGCGATCTCGGAGCTCCGTTGATCGCTCTCGGGGTCGAGCTCATCGCCGTCGCCGACCCGCCCGCCTTCCCCCTGCCCTGCCCCGCGGTCGACGAAGGGGTGTGCACGGTCTTCGACCTGCACCGCCCGCATGCCTGCGAGCAGTTCGAGTGCGACCTGCTCGGGGACGTGCACGCCGGCCGGATCAGCGAGGTCGACGCCCGGGCCGTGATCGGCGCGACGATCGCCCTACGGGACCGGGTGCGAGCCGGTCAGGTCGACGACTCCGCGCTCGCCGCCCGGGTCGCCCAGCACTTCCGTCGCCCCTGACGGCGTCAGACCGACGCGGCCCGTCGACGCTTCTCGGCGAACATGGCCTCGTCGGCCCGGTGCAGGAGTGACTCCGCCTCGTCGTGGCGCACGGATCGGGCCGTTCCCATGCTGGCCGTGAGGATCTCGCCCGCCGGTCCCCGCCACGCGTCGGTCACGCAGTTCTCGATCCGCTCGAGCACCGTGTTGACGTCGCCGATCTCGACGCGTTCCATGACCACGACGAACTCGTCGCCGCCCAGGCGGGCCAGCGTGTCCTCGCTGCGTATCGCGCCGTCGAGAGCGGCGGCCACGCTGCGCAGGGCGTGGTCGCCTTCGCGATGGCCGAAGCGGTCGTTGATCGTCTTGAACCGGTCGAGGTCGAGGAACACCACCGTCACCGGGAGGTCGACGCGACTGCTGCGGGCCAGGGCGGTGGCGATGCGATCGAGCAGGACCGTGCGGTTGGCCAGCCCGGTGAGCGGATCCCGGGTGGCCATGCGGTCCCGGTCCTGGTAGTCGGCGGCGTGGTGGAGGGCGGTGGCGATGAAGCGGGCCATCATGGCCAGGGTGGTGAGGTCGCGTTGGGCGAATGCGCCGGTGCGACCGGCCACCACCTTCAACACGCCGTCGGTCTCGCCCGAGTCGAGGGTGAGAGGAACCACGATCATCGAGCGGATCCCGGCCCGGCGGCAGGCGTCGCGATTGACTCGATGGTCCGTCTCGGTGTCGTCGGTGCGCAACGGCCGGCCCTCGGCCACGCACAGACCAGAGAGGCTGCCGAGACGCGGGAGGCGCGTGCCCTGGGTGGGGATGGCGCTGCCGCTGGTGGCCTCGTAGACCATGTCGTCGCCGGAGATGACCTCGACGACCGCCCCCGACGCGCCGGTCAGCTGCTGGCTGCGCTCGGCCACCACCTGCATCACGAGGTGAGGCTCGTGGATGTGGGCGTTGATCGTCTGCTGGGTGTCGAGGATCTCGCGGAGGAGCTCCACCTCGGAGCGCTCGGTCGCCATGTCCGATGTTGTCGACCTCCGGCCGGCGAAACCTGAGTGCAGAACCTGCTCCTGCGCCGAGCGCGCCCGTGCCGGTCCCCGGATGGCGGACCGGCACGGGCGAGATGGGTCGACACTGACCCCGCTTGATGGGTTGGGGAGGGGTCGGACGGGTCAGTAGTAGTGGCTACGACCGCCGACGGCCCGGCCGGTGGCGCCGAGGATGGCGAGGATGAGCCCGATCACCACAGCGATGATCCCCAGGGTCCACAGGATGGGGACACCCAGGATGAAGCCCAGGATGAGCAAGATGATTCCGACGATGATCATGTGCAGGCCGATCGTTCGTCACCCGCTCCGACGGAGGAGGGGGTGTTGGGTAGTGGTCGTCGCCCGTGGGCGGCGAATCCGATCTACCCGTTAGCCATACACGTAGACCTCGGACGCGTGGATCTCTTAGCTGACGACGGTCTCGATGCGGTCGAGGGTGGCGGCCATGTTCTTCCGGGTCTTCTCGGCGCTGAGGCGCACGAGGGGCTTCGAGAGCGACGACTCCTGGGTGATGTCCCACGACTCGCGTACCCGGGTACCGCCGTCGACCGGTTCCAGCTCGTAGCGCCAGATGCGCCCGGCCACGTGACGACCGATGGCTCCCGGCCCTCGTGTCTGCCATGCGATGCGCCGGTTCTCCTCGAACTCGACCACCTCGGAGACCATCGAATAGGGGATGCCCATCTTCATCGACATGCCGAACTGGCTGCCGAGGGCGAGACGCTCCGAGCCCGCCTTGGCGTCGCGGACCGTGCCCGAGCCGTCGATGTCGCTGTGCCGGCTGGGGTCGGCGAGGAGGTCGAAGATGGCCGCTGAATCGGCGGGGATGATCCGCTCGACTGTCACCACGTCGCCAGGGTCTGTACCTCGGTCTTCGGCCATCGGCGGAGGCTACCGGCTCGTCGCCGGACAAGTCCGAGCCGGTACATTCCGGCCCGACCGCCGACTCCAGGAGCTCGCCCGTGCCCGATCAGGATCAGACCGTGCTCGTCGAGGTCGACGGACCGGTGGCCACCGTCACGCTGTCGAGGCCCGCGGTGCTCAACGCCCTCACGCCCGAGATGCTCGACGCCCTCGGCGACGCCCTCCTCGATGTCGCCTCCGCTCCGGAGGTACGGGTGGTCGTGCTCACCGGCGCCGGCCGGGCGTTCAGCGCCGGGGTCGACCTCAAGGCGCTGGCCGGGCACTCCCTCGTCGGCGGCGCGGTCGGCGACGTGCTCGACATCCCCGCTCGCCGAGCCATCGACCTGCTGGCCACGATGCCGAAGATCGTGGTGGCCAAGGTCGGAGGCGTCGTGCTTCACCGGGGCCCTGGAGCTGGTTCTGGCCTGCGACCTCGTGGTGGCGGCCGAGGAGGCCAAGCTCGGCGACACCCACGCCAAGTTCGGGCTGCGCCCCACCTGGGGGATGAGCCAGCGCCTCATCCGCCTGGTCGGTGTGGCCCGGGCGCGGGACCTCTCCTACACGGCCCGCACCTTCACCGGGGTCGAGGCGGCGGCGTGGGGCCTGGTGGCCCGGGCCGTTCCGCGAGAGGAGCTCGACGCGGCGGTGGACGAGCTGGTCGACGCGCTGTTGGCCAACAGCGATGGCTCCCTCGCCGCCTACAAGGACCTGTACGGCGTCGCCCTCGACTCCGACCTGGCCACCGGCCTGGTCTACGAGGCGGGTACGTCCTACCCGATCACCGACACCGAGGCCCGGGTGGCCTCTTTTCGCTGACCTCCGGGCGCGGATGTCAGGGAGCGGGGCGGACGCGTGCCGTGACCGACGTCGTGAGCCGGCCCCGGCCGTCGTCGTCGACGAGATCGACCCGGACGAGACCGTCCGGGGGCGGGCCGATGAACCAGGCTCTGGACGCGATGGGCGACGTGCGGTTCTGGGCGAGGTAGCGGATCTCCATCTCGGTCACCACGTGGGGACGGTCGCCGCCCAGGTGGCTGTCGGCCAGATCCTCCGCCGCCGCTTCGGCCAACGCCGCCACCATGGCGCCCTGCAGCGCTCCGGCCGGGTTGAGCAGCTCGGGGCGAAGCTCCACGTTGGCCACTCCCGCGGCCGGATCCTGCGAGACGATGCCGACGGCCTCTCGAACAGCGGTCTCCAGGGCGGGGCTGGCCATGCGCCGGGCACCGGCCTCAGGGTCGAAGGGTGGCTTCGGCGGATCATCGGCTCGGCGCGGGACCTTGGCGAAGCTCACGAAGCACGACCCCCACGATCGATCGTCGACCATCAGCGGTGTCTCGCAGATGGCGGATCGCCGTCCGTTGCGCAGGGGCGTCGCCGTCGTGTCGATCCGTCGGGGAGCCCGCTCGAGCGGCAACCGGATCGAGAGGTCCGAGGTGAAGGCCCAGGCGTCGGGGTCCTGGTCGATGGTGAGGCCACCGACCACGTCGACCAGGAAGACGACCGCCGCCATCGGGATCGTGCCCCGGCCGCAGATGGCCGGGGGTGGGTCGAGGCGCCCGACCAGCCGTCCATCCTCGTAGCCGAGCGTGGTGCCCAGCCTGGTGGGGACGTAGGTGGCGCCGATCGGGAGATCGGTCACGGCGACGAAGCTAACGGGTCTCGGGGATCGGTCTGCCCGTGCGCGCCGGGTCGTCGGTGCTGCTCGGGCGAGCAGGTCGGCTACTCCGACAGGCGCTCGGTGAGGGTGACCACGACCGAATCGCCCTCCTGCTTGCCGATCTTCTTTCGGATCTCGGCCTTGACGGGCAGCTTGTGCGTCCCGTCACCCAAGGCCATGAAGGAGCTCTGGAAGGGTTCGCCGTCGACCGTTCCTCGGACCTTGACCAGGCCCTTGGTTCCGAAGAAGGCGGCGGAGTCGTCCATCACCACGTAGGTCCACCCACCCGTGCTGCTGCTCTTCTGCAACGTGGCCTGGAACGTCTTGTCCATGGACCGATTCTGCATCCGTGCGCGAGATCCGTCGACCCGACCGGACGGGATTGGCGCCCGGTCTCGCCGCCCTGCGAACCCGCTCCAAAACGCCGCTGACCTGGGCAGTGAGCCCAGGTCAGTGAGTGGAGCTGGGGGGAATCCAGCACTATTGGAGCGATGCCTTTGACCCCTTGGGCACTGGGATCGCCGATCACTCCCAGAAAGCAACCCGGAAAGCAACGCACGATCGAGGTCCTCAAGCTTCCGGCTCACCGCCGTCACCTCTGGAGCCGGTCGCGTGAGCAACAGCGGCAGCGCTTCACCGCCACCGCTGCTTGGGCGACGGCGATCGACGCCGGCACCGGCTTGGTCGGTGCTGCACTGGTAGACACGGTGTTTGTCTCGTGAGGAGTCCCTTGTTGTGATCGGCGCTCGGGCCCGCGGTCGACGGTGACCAGTGATCGTCGCGTTGTTAGCCATGCCGGGCGTGTTCAACCTCAGCACTGGGTGTGGCTCGACTCCGGCAGCGCCGTGTCGGCGGCGATGCTGGTCGGCTTGCCACCGGTGTCGCGCGGCGGTCGGCTGCTGTTCGCCCAGGGGGCGGGGACTGTCCGATCGAACGGTGTAACTGGCTTGGCCTGACAGGCTGGCTCCCAGGCGGAGTCTGGCCCGAGAGGACAGGCAGTGACCGATTCGGTTGATGTGACCGTCGATGACGCCGAGTCGAGCTGGTGGTGTTGCCGCCGCCGGCGGATCCGGTGGGTGACGCTCAGCAGGATCTGGCGGCGCGGCTGGTCGAGCAGGCTCAGGCCGACGGGGTGAACCTGGTCGGCCCTGGTGGGCTTGCTGGCTGAGCTCACCAAGCGGGTGCTCGAGCTCGGTCTGGAAGTCGAGATGGCCGAGCACCTCGGCTACGACAAGCACGACCCGGCCGGCCGTGACGGCGGAAACTCCCGCAACGGGACTCGGCGCAAGACGGTGATCACCGAGACCGGTCCGCTCCCGATCGATGTGCCTCGGGATCGTGACGGCAGTTCGAACCGAAGACGGTGCGTAAGCGTCAGCGCCGCTTGGAGGGCGTCGACGCGATGGTGTTGTCGTTGTTCGCCAAGGGGCTCACCACCGGTGAGATCTCCGCCCATCTGGCCGAGGTGTACGGGACCGAGGTTTCGAAGGAGACGATCTCGAAGATCACCGACGCGATCCTCGAGGAGATGGACCGAGTGGTTGGCCCGCCCGCTCGATCGGGTCTATCCGGTGGTGTTCATCGACGCCATCCACGTGAAGGTCCGCGACGGCCAGGTCGCCAACCGGGCCTTCTACTGCGCCATCGGGGTCACCGTCGAGGGCAAGCGCGACATCCTCGGCATGTGGGCCTCCCCCGGCGCCGAAGGAGCGAAGTTCTGGCTGGGGGTGCTCACCGAGATCAAGAACCGTGGCGTCGGCGACGTGTGCATCGTCGTGTGCGACGGCCTGAAGGGCCTCCCGGAGTCGATCGCCGCGACGTGGCCGCTGGCGATCGTGCAGACCTGTGTGTTGCACCTGATCCGCAACACGTTCCGCTTCGCGGCCCGCCAGCACTGGGACGCCATCGGCCGCCAGCTGCGACCCGTCTACACCGCGGTCAACGAAACCCAGGCCCGAGAACGTCTCGAGGAGTTCTTCGACGCCTGGGCCGAGCGTTACCCCGCGATCCGGACCCTATGGGACAACGCCTGGCCCGAGTTCGTGCCGTTCCTCGACTACTCCGTCGAGATCCGTCGGGTCATCTACTCGACCAACGCCATCGAGAGCCTCAACGCCCGGTTCCGACGGGCCACCCGAGCGAGGGGGCACTTCCCCAACGAGCAGGCGGCGCTCAAGTGCCTCTACCTTGTCGTCAGATCACTCGACCCCACCGGCCGTGGAGCCGAACGCTGGATGAACCGATGGAAACCCGCCCTCAACGCCTTCGCTGTCACCTTCGACGGCCGGCTGTTCCCCCAAGACCAATGACAACCGCCAACGCCACTTACACCGTTATTCGGACAGTCCCGCGGTCAGCTCGATCGAGAAGCAGATCGCGCAGCACGAGTCGTGGATCGAGGACCCGTATCAGCACATCCCGGAATGGGACAAGCTCGACCCTCGCCAGCAGGACGCGCTCCTCAATAGGAAGTGGCCAGGTGACATTCAACGCCAGCAGGAGCAACTCGAGATTCTCCGGCAGATCCTCCAAGGTCGCGGGTGACTTTGTGAGCGACGAACGAACAGCACGGCTCTACCTGCGGGATCTCGGTCAGCTCGTTAAGGAGATGGCGCTGGAAGCGAAGAGGGAACGGGATGGCTTGGTCGGTGGTGACGACGAAGGTCTCCGCCTTGGGAGGCTGACGGCGCTGCAGGAGGTCGTTTCTCTCATGCGGGACCAGGCGCTTGCATTCGGCATCGACCCTGGTGACCTGTCGCTAGGCGACCTCGACCCTGATCGGGACCTGACGTAGATCATGACAAGGGCGTGAAGCACCGACTTGTATGGGCAGATCGGTCGTAAGGGCTGCTGGCTCGTAGCGTGCGGCAGGTCGTCGGGTGTAGGTAGCTCGTGAAGCGCTCGGTCCTACTGCACGATCAGGTGACAGGTGGGGTTTCTAGGCAGTGGTCTCGGCTGGGGTGATGGTGGTCTCGTAGTCGATGGGGGTCAATCGGCCAAGGGTCTCTTCTCCACCGCATGGGGGTGCGCAACATTGACGCGGCAGCCCTTCACCGCCCCTGTTGCTGACGACGCGTGATGGTGCCGAGGGACCGAGCTACGCGTCCTTTCACCTGATTGTGCGGCAGTCCCGATCGAGCGCAGCCGGGGAGCACTCGCAGCGAGCGCTCTGCATCTCAGGCGGGCAGGACCGGTCAGCGGGGCCGACATCAGCGCCCAGGGAGGGCTGCGAGGCTCAGGTGGTGGTCTGGAGTTGCCCCGCTTCGGTGGACACCTGACTCTGGGGGAGACTCTGGAGGAAGGAGAGAGCGCGACTGCCAAGGGCACCCGCCAGGTTTTGGGCGGCCTGAGCCAGATTGCGATGGGGTGAACGAGCTTCGCAACGACCACGGCACCGGCCATGGTCGTGCGACGGTCGGCCCGAAGCTTGGCGCCCGCCATGCCCGCCTGGCTGCCGGTGCCGCCACGATGCTGGCGACCGTGATGATGGACACCCTTGAGTACCCAAGCGCTCCGTGGCGCAAGCGTCAGGTGCAGGACGAGGGTCCGACGCGGATCTAGGCGAC
Source organism: uncultured Actinomycetes bacterium (assembly GCA_963793025.1). Lineage (GTDB taxonomy): Bacteria > Actinomycetota > Acidimicrobiia > Acidimicrobiales > Acidimicrobilacustridaceae > CAWBYL01. The sequence continues at coordinate 85,864 of CAWBYL010000001.1, read as the reverse complement.
GCCTTCGAGGTGCAGCGCTGGCGCCACGGCCCGGTCCGCTCGGTCCTCACGCCGGACGGCGGCGGTGGAGGTCGATCCACCCCTCGAGCTCAGCTGGGTCGAAGCGGAGGAGGTGGCCCCACTTGATGTAGGGGATGCGCTTCTCGTGGACGAGGCGGCGGACGTGGCGGACGTCGACGCCGAGGGTGTCGGCGACTTCGCTGATTTTGAGCAGCCGGGTCGGGCCGCGCTGCTCGTGAACCGTTGACGACGTCATGGTGGTGCTCCTCGCGCAGTGAAGGTCTCTCCCTCTACTAGGCCCCTCCAGCACCGAAACGTCGCGCGAAAGCTCTGGAAATCTCTGCTCGGCTGTCCCTCAGTACCTGTCATTGACCGGCCACCAGCAATCGCTTCCCAAGCTCCACGCTCGGTCGTACAACCCCGAGCAATGAGGAACACGATTGCTACCGGAGGTAGCGGGACCGGGACCGCCCGGCGCGGGAACTCGGGGCGGGCCTGATGGCCTGGTTTCGGCCGATGGGCGCGGCCGAGGTGGCCTATCACCAGGAGACCGTCGTCGGCCGAGCCGACGACCATCCCGGCGCCGCGCTCGACTACTACGGCTCCCGGGGCGAGACACCGCTGCGGTGGGGTGGCGCTGGCGCTGCTCGTCTTGGCCTCGAGGGTGAGGTCACCGCAGAGGCCTACGAGGCGGCGTTCGGGCCCGGTGGGTTCACGGTGCCCGGCTCGGACGAGCCTCTGGTGGCCACGAAGCGGCCGGGATTCGAGCTGGTGGTGTCGGCCCACAAGACCGTGGCCGTGCTGGGGGTGATCGACCGGGCCGATGCGATGCATTCGATCCTCGACGCCGAGACCCGGTCGACGATGGACTGGCTGGACGGTTGGTTCCAGGACCGGGGTGGGCGGCGGGGGAGGGCGGCGCAGCGGACCGCGACCGGTGGGCTCGTGTACGGCGTGACCCGACACGGGACCTCCCGTGCCGGCGACCCATCGCCGCACGATCACGTCCTGGTGGCGAACGTGGCCGAGATGCTCGACGCCCGGGGCGGGTCCAAGGGCCTCGACTCCGCGGCGCTGCGCGACACGGTGGAGGCAGCGACGATGGTCGGCCGGCTCCACTCTGCGGCCCGGGCCGTTGAGCTCGGGTTCACCATCGCCCCGGATGACGGGCCGTCGGGGCGGTTGCGACACTGGCGCATCGTCGGGATCCCCGACGAGGTGTGCGAGGTGTTCTCCAAACGGGCCGATGAGATCGCCGAACACCTCGCCGACACCGGTCACTCCGGCTACCGGGCGGCGGGGATGGCGGCCCGGGCCACCCGGGCGGTGAAGCGCCACACCGGTATCGAGGAACTGATGCCGGTCTGGCACGCCGAGCTCGAGGCCGTCGGCTGGTCCGTCGAACGACTCGCCACCCACATCGACCTAGACCGAACCGGGACCGGGACCGGGACCGGGATCGGGATCGGGACCGGGATCGGGACCGGGACCGGGATCGGGACCGGGGGCCTCCCGGTCCCGCTCACCGAGCACGAGATCGACGCCCTGGCCGCGACGCTGCTGGACATCGACGGGGCGCTGCTGGCAGGTCACAAGGTGTTCACCGCCACCAACCTGGTCGCCGAGCTCGCCCCCCGCCTCTACGGCCGCGATCCCGGCGAGTTGTCCCGGGTCCTGGATCGGGTCCTGGCAGTCCCGGGATTGGTCCCGCTCATCGGGTTGGCCGGGTCCCGGGAACAGTCCTACACAACGGCCCAGGTGTTGGCCGCCGAGGCGATGATCGCCAAGACCGTCGAAGCCCTCGCCAGCCGTCCCGGCCCCGACCTCGATGCTGGGACCATCGCCGACGCGATCGCCGGGACCGAAACCGAGCGGGGCCACACGCTCACTGCCGGGCAGCGGGAACTGGTCGAGCAGGTGACCGGCGCCGGGCGGGCAATCACCGTCGTGGTCGGGGTCGCCGGCTCCGGCAAGACCACCGCCCTCGACTGCGCCACCACCCTCCTCACCGACGCCGGCTACCAGGTCCTCGGGACCTCGACCTCCGGTCAAGCCGCCCGCACCCTCGGGACCGAGGCCGGGATCGACTCCTCGACGTTCGCGTCGTTGCTGTGGAACCTCGACCACGGGACGGTCAGCCTCGACGCCCGCACCGTCGTCGTCATCGACGAAGCCGGCATGGCCGATGACGCCAACCTCGCCCGACTCACCCTCGCCGCCCACCGCGCCCACTCCACCGTGGTGCTCGTCGGTGACCCCCGCCAGCTCGACGCCGTCGGGCCCGGCGGCGCCCTCACCGCGCTCATCACCCGTCACCCCGACCTGGTCGTCACCCTCGACGAGAACGTCCGCCAGACCAACCCCGCCGAACGCCACGCCCTGGCCGAGCTCCGCCACGGCGACCCCGCCCGCACCCTCGACTGGTACGCGACCAACGATCGCCTCGCCGTCGCTCCCGAACGGATCGAGACCCTCGCCGGCATGGCCGACGCATGGGCCGCCGACACCGCCGCCGGCCACCGCACCGCGTTGCTCGCCTGGCGCAGGGACGACGTCGCCGACCTCAACCGGCTGGCCCGCCACCAGTGGGACCGGCTCGGACAGCTCCGCGGCGACGACATCGAACTCGGCGGACGGCGCTACGCAGTCGGCGACCGCATCGTCGCCCTCGCCCCCAACCGCGCCGCCGGACTCGTCACCAGCGAAGCAGCTCACCGTCACCGACCTCGACCAGCACCACCTCACAGCTCGAACCGACACCGGACGGACCGTCACCATCACCGGCGACGGACTCGACCGCCACCACCTGGACCACGGCTACGCCCTCACCATCCACCGCGCCCAAGGCGCCACCTACGACCGCGCTCACGTCCTCGCCGGCAACGGCGGCCGAGAACTCGCCTACGTCGCTCTCTCCCGCGCCCACGACCGCACGATCGTCCACGTGACCGCCGACGACGTCGGCCAGGCGCTCGGCGACCTTGCCACCGACTGGGGCGTCGAGCGCCGCCAACGTTGGATCACCGATACCCCTGCCAGGCCCGGCACCGAACCAGCCCCGACCAAGGAGACCGATGCTGGTCTGTCGCTCGGTGAGATCGCCCGACGCAACGCCGAGCCTCCACCAGCGAACGACCGGCACCGCCTCGGCGCGCTCGAGGCCCACTACTTCGCGCTGATGGCGGGAAGCGGTCCGTGGACCGACACTCCCGAAGGCCACGCCGCCCGGGACCGCAACGACGCCCGCGGCCGCCTCACCGCTGCGGAACGAGTTGCCTACAACCCGACCGTCTCTCGGCGCGACCGCCGCACCGCAACGAAGGCCATCCCCGCCCTCCGCCAGGACGTGGCAGCCGCCGAGCAGCGCTGGGCGCAGATCGGTGCCCCCACCGCCGACGCTCTGACCACCCAGATCGCCGAGTGCCGGCGAGACGTCGAGCGCCACCACTCCCAGCAGATCATCCACGCCCTCAACAACCTCGAGCGCCCCGGCCCCGAACCCGATCTCGGCCTCGGCCTCGGCCTGTGAGACGACGGCGGTCGCAGAGGGGAGGAAACGATGCTCGCCTGAGCCACTCGTGAGGGCGCAGCTACACGCCTCGCACCGCATCAAGGCAACTCACGGCAGAGTCATGGTCCGCCGGCCCAAGCGAGGCCGCCCTGGCGACGGGCCGGCAGGACGTCAGCTCTCGGCCTCGAGGAGCGCCCAGGCTTGCTGGGCGATCCTGGCAGGCCGATCGCCCAGGTGCTGGACGTACCCGCGGGTCGTCTCGGTCGAGCCATGGCCGACATGAGCGGCGACGTCGTCGATGCTGGCGCCATCGGCGTAGAGGTTGGTGACGGTCGAGCGTCTGCCGGTGTGGGTCCCGACGCCAGCGGGGTTGATCCCCGCCCGTTCGCAGGCGGCGCGCAGGGCGTCGCTGACGTTCTGTCGGACCCGAGGCCGGCCGTCAGTGGTGGTGAAGACCAGATCGACCGACTCGCCTTCGTAGACCTCTGTGTGCCAACGAGAACCAGCTGCCAGGCGGTCGACGGCCTGGGCGGCCTGGCGCACGCGCAGCAGTCGGACGGCGACGGGCGCCAGGTGGACGACGCCGGCGGTGCGCTGTGTCTTGGGGGCATCGAGCCGCTGACCGACCCCGCCGCCGGTGTACGTGGAACCCCGCCGGACCATCGCCGTCCCGGCGTCGAGGTCGAGGTCGCCCCAGGCCAGGCCCAGCACCTCGGACACGCGAAGTCCCGACGTGAACAGGATCGCCACGGCGGCGTCGAGGCTGTTCCGCCCGTCGAGGACAGCGAGGAGCTCTCGCGCTTCGGCGGGGGAGAGGACACGACGTGCCTTGCGGTCCTCGGCGGTCGCCTTCGGGTTCCGGACCGCCGTCACCGGGTTGGTGGGCAGCAGGCCGAGCTCGACCGCAGCTTCGGCAACCTGGCGCAGCCTGGCCCGGGTGTTGCGGATCGTCCCGAGGGCGAAGCCGTCCTCTCGGAGCTGGGCCAGGAGCACGCGCACTGATTCGGTCGTCAGGTCACGGGCCGGGCGATCGCCGATCCGGTCGGTCAGCCGAGCGACGTCCTTGCGGTAGGCGTGGAGAGTGGGCGGCCGCACCTCGCTGGCCGCCACGTTGTCGAGCCACCATGCCGCGACCTGGGCGATGGTCGTGTTCGGCTCGGCGCCGAGGGGCCGGTTCGCGGCCGCTGCGTGTGTCGCTGCCTCGGCGGCTCGCTTCTCGGCCTCTGCCCTGGTCGCGCTGCTCACCGATCGTCGCCGACCGGTCGTCGGGTCGACCCAGGTGGAGCGCCACACGCCCCGGGAGGCCACGAAGTAGGTCGAGCCGGCTCCGTTCGCTCGCTTGCCGGCGACCACCACGGTGCCGTCATCGAGGGTGCTGCGCTTCGGTCGAGGTCTCGCCATCAGCGTTGCTTTCTCCGAATCCGGGGCTGCGCTCAGCGTAGATGGAAAGCAACCAGGACAGCAACGCTCTCGGATCACCTCGGTTCGTCTCGGCGACGGGCGGATCGTGAAGTGCAAGAAATCCGGAAAACCAAAGGGATCCGAGGGTTGTGCCGGACACTCCCGGACACCCTCGGATCCCTTGTCGTGGAGCTGGGGGGAATCGAACCCCCGTCCGCCGAGTGGCAACTGTCCGCGCTACGACCATTCCCGAGGTTGCGGCTCACGGTTACCGCACTACCGGGTCAGCTGGGGCCGGAGCCCCACCGCCGGGTCTTTCCCCGATGCCAGCGGTCTTTCCCGCCGTCAGCCTTCTTTCAGGCTGTCACCCTCCGCTTCTGTTGCCGGGCTGCGGTGGGATGGCCCCGTGCGCCATTGCTGGTCACTGTGTCTCTCTTAGGTCTGAGTTATCAGGCCGCGAGAGCGAACTCGCCATCGGCGGTTCATTGTTTGCCCCCGTTTAAGGAGTCTGAGGTCAACTCCGGTCGCACGATCCAGCTCCCGGTCTCAACGTCGAAACCGATCAGCCCCAGGATCGTTCACCGCCTTGTCTCCGGCAGCCGGGTCAGGATAGCGGGGCGAGGAGTCCCCCCGGGTGGGCCTTTGCTCGCCGACGACGGGAGCCCGATGCGTGCGGGCGCGCCGAGTGGGCCCGGCTCGCCGGGCCCACTCGATCGTTCAGCTTGTTCTGGAACTGCGGCTCAGCGGGCTCCGCTCATGGCGTTCCGGCACGAGCACTCGGCAAGGTACAGACGAGGACCGGTGCGGTCGTCGTAGTACCCCTTGCCGTGGCACCGCGGGCAGGCGGTGTCGGGCTTGGCGGACGGGAGCGGATGCTGGTCATGATCGCCGTTGATCACGATGGTGCCTCCTGATCGATGGTGGACTCCCAGGTCTGGGGCCCCACCAGTCATCGGCAGGTTGCGCCGCGGACTGGATGTGATCAGCGTAGGCCTCGCTCCGCGCGATGTGTCGGAGCCCCCTCACGGGTGTTCTCGCGTCGGCCGGGTTGCTCGGCGCGCCCGGCTCTCGGGCGTCGGGGTCAGGCGCCGCGTGCGAGTTGGGTGAGCTCGGTGATGCGTTGGCGGATGGCGGCGTCTTCTTCGGCGGTCCAGGTGGGGTGGTGGTGGTCGTAGTGGCTGTCGAACGGGAGCGTCGGGACATCGGCGGCGGTGGTGGGGACGGGGAGTTCGGGTGGTGGCGCCCACCCGGGGGGTCGGGTGGTGTGTTCGATGCCGGTGGTGGTGGTGATGGTGTAGGTGCCGTCGGGGTCTAGGCGGTCGGGCCATCGTCGGCGGTGGTGGTCGAGGTGTTCGTGACGGCATTTGGCCACGGCGTTGGTGATGTCGGTGCGGCCGCCGGTCTCCCACGGGATGACGTGGTGGATGTCGCAGCGTTGCGGCGGTGCGTCACACCCGGCGACGCGACATCCTCGGTCGCGGGTGAGCACGGCGCGGCGTTGGGCGGGAGTGAACGTGCGGATCGACCGGCCGTGGTCCAGGACCCGACCGTCGGCGGTGAGAAGTCGTTCCAGGGTCCCGCCGGAGGACAGACACGACACGAGGCCGTCGGAGATGGGGTTCCCGTCGAGGGTGGACGCGGTGGCACCGGCACCTTCGAACGCGTCGCAGAACAAGCCTCGCTCCACGGCGCCGAGGTCGGGGCGGGCGTCGAGGAACCGGTCGAGGTGATCGGCGGTGACCACACCGGCGCCGCGCAGCGCGGCCCGGTACAGCACCCGGATGTCAGCGATCACGGTGAGTCGTTCCTGGCCGCGGTTCCCGTCGGGGTTCTCCAACCCTTCGAGGTAGCGGCGACACACCTCGACCAGGGCATCAGCCCGCCGCTGCGCCGGGGTACGTCGTTCGTCCTCGCTGTCGGGCCGCCTGCGGCCGTGACGCTTTCTCGATGTAGGCGGCGGAGTCCGGGTCGAACGACCCGTTCACCACGAGGACGTCGTCGAGGATCCGTGACGCCGACAACTCCCGTTCCGGCGGCGGTGTGATCTCTTCTCGTCCGGCCTCGGCCGCTTCGCGCTCGGCCGCCGCGTCCGCGCGACCCACCCAGTGGCGCAGCACCGCCCGAGTGTCGAGAACCGACAGCGAACCCAGGATCCGGACTGTCTCCGCCGCCACCGACGCGAACCGCTCCACATGGCGATCCGGGACCAGAGCCACCGCGGCGTCGATCTGCGCGCCGACCAACCGACCAGAACGCCACGCCTCGGCCATCTCCGGCCACCCGCTCAACCTCGCGGCGCGTGTCGCCGTGCGACGAGCATCGGGGTTCGACAGGCGACACCGCGACCGCAGGAACGCCGCCATGGTCCCGAACCCATCCACCTCGAACCGGCCACTCGAGGCGTAGACGGATTCGGCCTCGGCGATGCGGGCATCGAGAGCATCACGCAGCCGGCGGGCCTCGGCGATGGCCTCACCATCAACCGGGACCACCACCCCCTCGATCGCCTCCCACAACCCCTCGAACATGAGGAGAAGGATATCAAACAGGTGTACAATATCGCTACAGAAAAACATCGAAAAGTATCGTGATCAATATTGACCGAATCACTCCTCGACTGACTCTCCCACCAGCCGTGCCGCCAGACCCCCGTGATCGGTTCCACCACCGCCTGATGGGAACGGTCACGCCTGATCCGCCATCGTGGTGGGAGGATCGACGACAGCGACGGGGAGGGCTCGATGGGCGATCACCGCTACGAGATGCAGGTGCGGTCGGGGGCCCCGCCGGAGGAGGTGTTCGCCATCCTGGTCGATGCCCCGGGCTGGGCCGACTGGGCTCAGAACGTGAGCCGGGCGAGCTATGAGCAGGAAGGAACCCCGGCCCCTCACGGGGTGGGGGCGATCCGCCGTCTCGGCGCCTCCTTCGGCCCCGTCGCCCGCGAGCAGGTGGTGGCGTACGAACCCCCATCCCTCTACGCCTACGTCATCCTCTCCGGGCCGATCCCGGTGAAGGGGTACCGGTCCGAGGTGCGACTCCAGCCTGACGGCGACGGCACGCTGGTCACCTGGTCCGGTCGCTTCTCCACCAGAGTTCCCGGCGTGGCCCGGCTCCTCGTCGGGTCGGTGGACGGGTTCGCCCGTCGCCTCGTCGCCGAGGCCGATCGCCGCCGTCTCGACGGCGGACCGGACCCGCGCCGATGACCTGCGGGTCAGGCATCCGGCGTCACCAGCCCCGGGCGACCCGAATCCGGGCGGCGGCCCGGTCGAGGGCGGTGCCGTCGAAGCCCTGGCCGCTGACCCCGTCGACGGCGACGACGCGACCGTCGACGAGCACCGTGTCCACGTCGTCGGCCCGGGCGCAGGCCATCACCGTCTCCGGCCAGGACGAAAGGCGCGGCCACCAGTGCGGACCGGACGTGTCGACGACGAGCAGGTCGGCCCGACGGCCGGCGGCGATGGTCCCGACCTGGTCGCCCATCCCGACGGCCTCGGCCGCTTCGGTGGTGACCATGCGGAACAGGTCCTCCCCCGTGACCGGGTCACCGGTGGTGATGGCGGCCAGACCGGCCTGGCGGGCCTCGGCGAACAGGTCCCGGCCCGGGTTGAGCGAGGCGTTGTCGAGCCCGATCCCGGCTCGGGCCCCGGCCCGTCGGAGCGCGGCAAGGGGTGTGAGCTGGGTGGATCCGAGCGCCCGGGCCGATGTGGGGCAGTGGGCCACGCCGATGCCGGCCGCTCCGAGGCGGGTCACGTCATCGTGGTCGACCGCGCTGACGTGGGCGCCGAGGAGCCGGGGGGAAGCCAGCCCGTCGCGTTCGAGCTCGTCGGGGCCGTAGGCGGCGCGGGCGGGGGGCGAGGCGCACAGGTGCAGCGGCATGACCGTCCCGAAGCGACCGGCGAGGGCGAAGGCCTCCTGCAGGCCGGCGGTGCTCATCGTGTCGGGCAGCTCGGGGGCGGGGGCGACCGTGAGTCGGGAGGCGTCCTCCGCGGTCCTGGCCACGGCGGCGATGCGTTCGACCTCGGCGAGGGAACGATCGGCCGGCGCGCACAGCCGGGCTGGGTCGATGGCCGGGCTCGCCGCCCGCCACGAGGCCGGCGCGACCTCGTTGAACATGACCCCGAACAGGGTGCGGCCCCCCGAGCTGAGGTGAGCGGCGATCGAGGCGTCGGCGCAGTCGGCGTTGCGGGAGGGGTCATCGACCGGTCCGACCGACCAGCAGTCGACCATGGTGGTGACGCCGGCGGCGAGGGTCGCCGCTCGCACCGCGGCGATGGCGAGGGCGCAGTCGTCCGGGCCGGCGTGGGCCAGGCCGGCGTGGTAGGTCCCGAGCAGCCAGTCGAGGAAGGTGGGACCGGTGGGGCCGCCGGCCACCAGGAGGTCGACCACGTGTTGGTGGGCGCTGACCAGACCGGGCATCACCAGGTCGCCGCTGGCGATGATGGCCTCGCCGGCCGGGGGAGGGCCGGCGCCGACGGCGACCACGGCGCCGCCGGCCGTGGTCACCCAGCCGGGCTCGTGGATCTGGTCGGGTGCGGCGATGACGACCCGTCCGACGACGACCCCGCCCGGAGCGGCGGTCAGTCCCAGACCTCCTGGTAGGTGCCGTCGTCGTCGGCCACGAACAGGGGGATGGCGCCGAGGGAGCGGACGAGCTCGGCGTCGGGTCCGAGGGCGGACTTCCAGCTCTGGCCCTCCACGAGGAAGGAGCCGATGACCACGACCTCGGCGCCCGCGGCTCGCAGGAGCCGGGCGCTGGCCACGATGCTCCCGCCGGTGGCGATCACGTCGTCGACCAGGGCGACCCGTTTCCCGGCCACCGCCGGGATCCGGGCCCGGTCGAGGAGGAGTTGCTGGGGGGTGCCGGTGGTGATGGAAGAGAGGGGCTCGGCCAGGGCGTCGGCCAGGTGGATCTTCGGGGTCTTCTGCAGGATCAGGTAGTCGTCGAGGCCGAGGTGGCGGGACACCTCGATGGCGACCGGGATGCCGAGGGTGGCGGCCGACGCCACGATCTCGGGTTCGTGGTCGGCGACGAGACCGGCCAACTCGGCGCCGGCCTGCTCGCCGAAGGCGACGCCGTGGTCGATCGTCATGAGCAGGGAGATGGCCCGGCCCGGGCCGATGGGTACGAGGGGGAGATCGACGGTCTGTGTGCCGATGGCCAGCCGGTAGCGGTCACCCTCGATGTCACCCACGGGGGGAGCGTACCGACGGGTCGGGGCGGGAGAAGTGGTCGCGTCGGTCGTTCACGCGGCGTTCAAGGCCGGATCGGCCGCGGTGAGGAGGGTGAGGGGTCGGAAGGCGGCGAACGGGTACGTAGGGCGTGTGGTCGTCTCTGCCTTCCTTCATCTCGCCGCGCCCGTCGTCATGGCCGTGAGCATCGACCGCTACGAGTTGGGACTGGCCGTGGCCGGGCTGGTGGCCCTGCTCGCGGCGTGGGTTCCCGCCTATCTGGACCGACGGCCACTGTCGCTCCCTGTGGTCCTGGTCGGTCTGGGGATGCTGGTCTTCCTCCTGCCCCTCGGGCTCGGCTCGATGGACCCGCGTGACCACCTCGGAGCGGCCGAACGCCTCACCGAGCTGGGCGTGATCGTGGCCCTCATGGGCACGGGTCTGAAGATCGACCGGCCGGTGAGCTGGCGGGCCTGGGGCACCACGTGGCGCATGCTCGGCATCGCCATGCCCCTCACGATCGGCCTCGTCGCCCTTCTCGGCGTGTCGGTGATGGGCCTGTCCCTGGCCGGCGCGGTGCTCCTCGGCGCAGTGTTGGCTCCGACCGATCCGGTGCTGGCGTCGGACGTGCAGGTGGGTGAGCCCACCCTCGAGGGCGAGGCGGACATGGACGGCGAGGACGAGGTGCGCTTCACCCTCACCAGCGAGGGCGGGCTGAACGACGCGCTGGCCTTCCCGTTCGTGTACCTCGCCGTGCTGATCGCCGAACGAGGCGCGTCGCCGGGCGGGTGGTTGGCGGAGTGGCTCCTGGTGGACGTGGGTTACCGGCTGGTGGTCGCGGTGGTCCTCGGGATCGTGCTCGGCAAGGTCCTCGCCCGGGTCGCGTTCCGGCCGCCGGGGCGCCTCACCGCGCTCTCGAGCGTGCCCCAGGGCTTCGTCGCCATCGCCGCCACGCTGCTGGCCTACGGGGTGACCGAGATGGCCCACGGCTACGGCTTCCTGGCCGTGTTCGTCGTGGCCGTGACCCTTCGATCGGCGGAGCGGGGCCATCAGTTCCACGGGCTGCTGCACCAGTTCAGCAGCCAGGCCGAGACCCTGATCGTCGTCGGGTTGCTGATCCTGTTCGGCGGGGCCATCGCCGGGGGGATCCTCGGCGGGCTCACCTGGCAGGGCGTCGTCGTGTCGATCCTCGTGCTCGCCGTCGTGCGCCCGCTCAGTGGCTGGCTCGCCCTCACCGGTGCCGGGTGCCCGCGCCCCGAGCGCCTGGCCATCGCCTTCTTCGGGATCCGAGGGATCGGCTCGCTGTACTACCTGTCCTACGCCGCCGGGCAGGACGGGTTCGCCGCCGCCGACCAGCTCTGGGGCGTCGTCGCCCTGACCATCCTGGTGTCGATCGTGATCCACGGGATCTCGGCCACCCCGGCCATGGCCATGGTGGACCTCACCCACTCGTGGCGGACCCGCCGGCGCGGCGCCGGTGACGATGAGGGCGACGGTGACGCCGTCGAACGGGACCCGTCGGGCGAGCGGTCCGGCTGACCGGTGCCTGCTCGGGCGCCGAGCGTCAGATGTCGTCGTGACGGGTGGCCCGCCGGGCCCGGCCCATCGCCTTCTCGGCTTCTCGTAGCGCGTCGCGCTCGGCGATGGCCTGGCGCTTGTCGCCCTTGGTGCGGCCGCGGGCCAGGGCCAGCTCGACCTTGGCCCGGCCGTCCTTGAAGTACAGCGAGACCGGGATGAGCGACAGCCGCTCGATGTCGACGCGCATCCGGAGCTTGTCGATCTCGTTGCGGTGCAGGAGCAGCTTGCGCTTGCGGTCGGGCTCGAGCAGGTCGTGGGTGGCCGAGGTGAGGTAGGGCGCGATGTGCATGCCCACCAGCCAGGCCTCACCGTTCTCGAAGCGGGCGTGGGCCTCTTTGATCTGCACCTGGGCCTCGCGCAGCGACTTGACCTCGCTGCCGCGCAGCATGATCCCGGCCTCGACGGTGTCGAGGATCGTGTAGTCGTGGCGCGCCGCCCGGTTGGTGGCGACGACCTTGGTGTTCGTCGTGGCGTTGGTGCTGGCCATGGGGGTGTGGACCCTACCGGCCGGGGGCGCCGGGCCGGCGGGGGATTCGAGGGCTCAGCCGCCGGTGAGCGCCGCGCCCGGGATCGGGACCCGGCAGCCGCCGTCGACGTCGAGCACCTGGTTGAGCCGGCCCTGGGAGACCCACATGCCGACGGAGATGCCCAGCTCGACGATCTCGGCATCGGTGAACGCGGCGCGCAGACGGGTCCAGAAGGCCTCGTCCATGGCCAGGTGGTCGACGGCGAACAGCTCGGCGAACTCGGCGCAGAGCTGCTCCCGCTCGGTGAGGCCGTCGTAGTCACGGGCCCGGACCTGGGCGTAGAAGGCCTCGTCGACGTCGTCGGCCTCCGCCTCCCGGGACGGGGTGTCCCGACCGGATCGCCAGCCGAGGCACAGCTGGCAGTCGTTCACGCGGGCGATGGTGATGCGGGCTGCTTCGAACTCACGGAGGGGCAGCGTCGACTTCTCGTACACGGCGGCGGACAGCTGGGCCGCGGGGACGGTGAAGTCGGGCGCCGCGCCGGCCCAGACGTGCATGAGTGGATCTTGCCCTTCGGGCACGGAGAGTCGTGGCATGGGTCACAGGCTACGAGGTCCGGCGCCCGACGCGCACGCTTCGGCCGTCGCTCCCGGACGGTTCCCGGCGCGGGGCGGGGGCGCCGGTAGCCTCGCCAGCCGTGCTGGAGATCACCCGCGGTGCCTACCTCGACCTGATCGCCCATCTCTACGACGGGTTGCCCGACGAGGCGTGCGGGCTGATCGGTTCGGCACCGGGCGGCCCGGCCGAGCCGGCGCGGATCGACCGCTTCTACCCGAGCCCCAACGTGGCCCGGTCGAGCCGGGTGTACACGATCGACCCGAAGACCCACCTGCGCGCCGACCGGGACGCCGAGGACCGGGGCTCCGAGATCGTCGGGGTGGTGCACTCCCACACCCACACCGAGCCGTACCCGTCGCCCACCGATGTGCAACAGGCCCCGGATCCGTCCTGGCACTACGTGATCGTGTCGTTCCGGGTCGGTCCGCCGGTGCTGCGGTCGTACCGGATCGTCGACGGTGGGGTCCAGGAGGAGTCCGTCGCGGTGATCGACGGGTAGAATCCCTACTCGCCGGGTCGACAATCTGTCCCCCGGACCGTCCCCACGCCCCTCCCGGAGCGCTCATGGCTGTCTACTCCTCGGTCCTCGACATGATCGGCGCCACGCCGATGGTCGACGTGTCGGCGATCAGCCCGAACCCCTCGGTGCGCATCCTCGGGAAGATGGAGAGCCAGAACCCGGCCGGCTCGGTCAAGGATCGCATCGCCCTGGCCATGATCGAAGAGGCCGAGGCCGACGGCACCCTCACGCCGGGCAAGACGATCATCGAGCCCTCGTCGGGCAACACCGGGATCGCCATGGCCATGATCGCCCGCCTCAAGGGGTACCCGATCAAGATCGTCCTCCCCGAGAACGTCTCGGTGGAGCGGCGTCAGCTGCTCGAGGTGTTCGGGGCCGAGATCATCTCGTCGCCGGGCAGCGAGGGGTCCAACGGGGCCGTGCGCCGGGCCATCGCCCTGGCCGAGGAGCACCCCGACTGGGCGTTCCTCTACCAGTACGCCAACGAGGCCAACCCGCGGGCCCACTACGAGACGACCGGCCCCGAGATCTGGGCCGACTGCCCGGAGATCACCCACTTCGTGGCCGGGCTGGGCACCAGCGGCACCCTCATGGGCGTCGGCACCTTCCTCAAGGAGCAGAACCCCGAGGTCAAGGTCATCGCCGTCGAACCCCCGCTGGGCGAGACGGTGGAGGGGCTGCGAAACCTCGATGAGGGCTACATCCCGCCGGTGTACGAGAAGTGGGGTGGGTCCGAGCTCCTCGACCGCAAGCGGGTGGTCCGCCCCCGCGAGTCGATCGAGTACACCCGGGCCCTGGCCGAGACGTGCGGCATCTTCTCCGGGATCTCGGCCGGTGCCGCGCTGGCCGGTGCGTGCAAGGTCGCCGGCGAGATCGAGTCGGGGACCATCGTGTTCATCGTCTGCGACGGCGGCTGGAAGTACCTCTCCACCGGGGCCTGGACCGACGACATCGACGACGTCGTCGAGCGGGCCAAGCGGATCATCTACTTCTAGTCCTCGGCCCCGCCCAGCTGAGCAGCCAGCGCGTCGAGGGCGCCCCGGACCTGCTCGGCCAGCTCCTCACGGTCGATGGTGGCGGCCAGGGTCTCGGTGCCGTCGGCGGCGGTGGCGGCCGCCAGCTCGAGGCGCAGCGCCTCCTCGGTGGCGCGGGCGGCGTCGTCCATGCCCGGTGCGTACGGGTCGCGGCGGGCGGCGTCGAGGATGCCCAGGGCCAGAGCCGGATCGGAGTGGCGGAGGAGGGCGGCGGAGTGGCGCAGGGTGGTCCACTGCTGGGTCCAGGTGCCCGAGCGCAGCCAGTGGGCGATGAGGTCGCGGTAGAGCAGGGCCGCGCCCGCCGTGTCCCCGCTGGCCGCGGTCACCGAGCACAGCGTCACCCCGGCCACGCCGTAGGCGAAGGCTCCGCCCACCTCGGCGGCCTGGGCCATGGCCCGCTCGAGCCAGGCGATGGCGTCGGGTGAGCCGGCCACCGACTCGATCTCGCCGGTCACGTAGTCGCACCAGGCCCGTGCCGACGGCCAGTCCGCCTGCGCGGCCCGGGTCCGCAGGTCGATCATCGCCCGGCGGGCCTGATCGACGTCGCCGCCGTAGGCCCGGGCCAGCTCGGCGTTGGCGGCATCGGTGAGGTGCCCGTCGATGGCGACCCGCTCCTCCCAGATCCGGGTGGCGGCGGCGAAGTCGGCCTGGAAGAGGTGGCCCACGCCCTGGGCGGACAGCGCCCGGGCCCGGGCCCACTGGTCGGGGTGCCCGGCGGTGACGGCCCGGGCCAGCGCGATCGTCTCCTCGTGGCGTCCTCGTCGCCAGGCGGCCAGCGCGCCGATGGCCCGGGCGTGGGCCAGGGTCGACTCGTCGAGGTCGGTCAGGGCGAGCAGCTCGTCGGCCCACGTCCACAGCTCGGACACGTCCCGTAGTCGGGCCCACTCGTCGAGGTGACCCGACAGGGCGACGAGCTCGACGTGGCGGCCCCGGGCCCGCAACTCCACCCGCGCCGCTCGGAGGTTGGCCAGCTCCCGCCGTACCCGGTCGTCCCAGACGCCTTCGGCGGGCGAGGTCGTGCCCACCATGGCCCGTTGGGACAGTTCGAGGGCCCACTCGACGAGCAGCTCCTCGGCTCGCTCCAGCTCCCCGTCGCTGGTGAGCAGGTCGATCCCGTAGGCCCGCATCGTCTCCAACTGGCCGTAGCGGGTGCCCGACGGGGTGATGGTGCGCAGCACCAGCGAGGAGTCGACCAGACCTTCGAGGGCGGAAACCGGGTCGCCGACGAGGTGGAGCTGCTCGCCCAACCACTCGACGCCGGCCAGCTCGAGCCCGGCGGGGAACACCGAGAGGAAGCGGAAGAACCGCTGGCACTCCGGCCGCAACAGCTCGAAGGACCACTCCAGGGTCGCTCGCAGCGTGCGGTGGCGGTGCTCGGTGTCCCGGCGGTTGCTGCCGAGAAGGTCGAGGCGGCGGTCGAGGCGGTCGAGCAGGTCGTCGACGCCGAGCACGGCGGTGCGACCGGCGGCCAGCTCCAAAGCCAGAGGGAGGCCGTCGAGGGCCACGCAGAGGGCCACGATGCTGTCGATGGTGGACTCGTCCAGGCGGAAGGCGCGGTCGACCTTGGTGGCCCGGTCGACGAAGAGGGCCACGGCCGGGTTGGCGGCCACCGCCGCCACGGTCCGCTCGTCGGCGGCGGCCGGGAGCGGCAGGGGTTGGAGCTGGAAGAGCTGCTCGTCCCGTAGCCCCAGTGGCACGCGGCTGGTGGCCACCAGCCGGGTCTGGGTGGTCGTCTCCTCGACCAGTCGCTCGACGAGGTCGGCGGCGGCGTCGGCGACGTGCTCGCAGTTGTCGACCACGAGCAGCGCGGGGCGGGCCCGCAGGTAGGCGCAGCACGCCGCCACCACGTCGTCCTGTTCGCCGGTGTCGATGCCGAGGGCCAACGCCACGGCCTGGCCGAGGACGTGTTCGTCGCGCACGGCGGCCAGATCGACGAAGGCGGCGTCGGGATGGAGCTGCTGGCCGCGGGCGAACTCCACCGCCAGGCGGGTCTTCCCGGTGCCACCCGGCCCCAGCAGCGTGACCAGGCGACCACCGGCGACCAGCTCCTCGAGCTCGCGAAGCTCGCCCTGGCGGCCCCGCAGGAGGTCGTCGACACCAGGAAGGCGGCGGGCGGCGGAGTGGTGAGCACCACCGTCGGGACCGCCGGTCGGGGTGGGAGCGGGCGCGGTGGCGTCAGGACCTTCGCGGACCTCGGCGACGAACCGGTAGCCGGTGCCGTGGACCGTGCGGATCACGTGTTGGCTGGTGCCCGAGTCGTCGACGGCGCGCCGGGCCGACTTGATCCGGGAGGTGAGAGCCGCCTCCGACACGAACCGGCTGCCCCAGATCGTGTCCAGCAGCTCCATCTTGGGAACGACGCGGTCTCGGTTGGCCACGAGCAGCTCGAGCACGTCGAAGACCTGGGGCTCGACGTGGACCTCGCCGTCGGGCCCCTCGAGCTGGTGCCTGTCCGTGTCCAGCGCGAACGCCCCGAACGTGTATCGCATCGCGCTCCCGGTGTCCGCTGGCGATGGACCCCATCGTCGCATCTCGAGCGGTTGCCGGCTCAGATCCCCGCCGGGACAGGGGTGGCGTCGAAGGCGTCGATCATCCGGCGGGCACTGCTCGACATGGCCCGGGCCAAGTCGAGGTGGAGGGACTGGAGCGTCTCCAGGGTCCAGTCCAGGGCGATGATCGGCTCCAGGGCCTCGAAGAAGGGCACGGCGAGGTCGTCCCGGGCCTGTTGGAACGATTCGAGACGGCCGTGGCTGACGGCGTCGGCGAGCAGCTCGGCGTCACGGAGGGCGTCGGTCATGCCGTGGGCGCCGCCGGGGTCCTTGAAGCAGCCGGCGTCGCCGACGAGGGCCCAACCCGGTCCGGTCGCCTGTCGGAACTGGGCGGGGTGGCCGGGCCAGGCCCGCACCCGGGTGGTGTGGGTGCCGACCAGGGCGCGGGCCACGTCGGGCGCCAGCTCGTGGAGGAGGCGGCGGAAGGCGCCCGCGGTGTCCCGCCGCACCTCGGCGGCGAAGCGCTCGGGACGGACCGAGAGGAAGACCATGTGCGCGTCGTTGGTGGGGATCACGCCGCCCATGGCGCCCTCCTGGTTCAGCCACTGGTACCGGTCCGTGGCCAGCTCGGCGCCCCGGACGTAGCTCGTCAACGCCGCGCTGCTGGCCCGCCCGGCACGGATGACGGGTGCCTCGACGTGGCGGGCGATGCTCGACTGGAGGCCGTCGGCTCCGATGACGAGTTCGGCCCGGGCCCGATGGGTGACGCCGTCGACGCGGTACTCGACCCCCCGCACGCGGTCGGAGCGGTCGGTGAGGACGCCGATCACCCGGGCCTGGTGGCGGACCTCGGCGCCGGCCTCGACGGCGGCGGCGACGAGGATCGGGTCGATGACCGTGCGGCGCGGGGCGTAGAGCGCCGTGATGCCGTCGGCCGCCTCGATGGTGATGTCGACCTCCTCCTCCCCGTACCGGAACACGGTGTGGGTGATCGCCGGGGTGCCGGACGCCACCACGCGGGGGAGGAGCCCCCAGCGGTGCAGCTGCAACACCCCTCCTCGCATCAGGGCGTGGGTCGAGTGGGTGTCGGAGCCCGGCGCCGCCCTCTCGAGCACCAGCACCCGGGCCCCTCGGCGGGCGAGGAGCATGGCGGTGGCGGCGCCGGCCACGCGGCCCCCGACGACGACGACATCGTGATGGGTGGTCGGCGGTGGGCCCGTGCGGATCGGTACCGGTGGGTGGGTGGAGGGCATGGGAGCTCCGTTCATCGGGTGGCGGATGGGTGCGTTCGGGAGGGGCGGGCCAGGCCGCCGACGACGTGGTCGGCGAGGTGGTCGACGATGGCGGCGGCGTCGTCGCCGACGCCGTCGATGAACGTCGAGCGGCGACGGCGCAGGAAGGGGAGGCCCACCAGGTACAGGCCGGGGACAGCGCGGGCGACGCCGCCGTCGTGCTCCGGGGCATCGGGGGCACCGAGGCCCGGGAGCCGCAGGAAGGAGTGGTCGGGTCGCAGGCCGGTGGCCCAGATGACCGTGCCCACGCCTTCGGCCCGCAGGTCGATCGACGCTCCTCCCGCTCCGGTGGTGACCGGTCGAGGCCGCGTCGGCGCGTCCATCTCGTCGTCGAGGGCGTGGGCGCCGGCCCAGGTGTCGATGTCGTCGAGCAGGGCGCGCAGGCGATGGTCGGAACCGACGACCTCGCGGTCGAGGTCGTCCTCGAAGCGGGCGCGGGAACCGGCCAGGGTGGCGAGGCGACCGACGAGGCGGACCCCTCTGTCCTGGACGATCCCCAGATCGAGGTCACGGTGGTCGACGGAGCCGACCAGTTGCAGCGATGGCGATCGGCGGGCCCGGTCGATGGCGGCGACGGCGTGCCAGGGTTCGTCCAGGGACCCGAGGGCGTCGAGCCACCAGTGGATGTCCATCCCCCGGTAGGTGCGGGGGAGACGGTTGTGACGGCCGACCGAGAGCAGGACCTCGCGGCCCGATCGGGCCAGCTCATCGGCGATCTGGAGCCCTGACGCCGACGCCCCGACCACCAGCACCTTGCCGTCGGCCAGGGCCGACGGGTTCCGGTAGCGGAGGGGGGACAGGGCGTCGATCGACGGCGTGAGCTCCCGTCCGCAGGCCGGGACCATCGGGCGGGCGAAGGCGCCGGTGGCGACCACCACTGCGGCGGCGGTCCACGCTCCCTGGTCGGTGTCGACCAGGAAGCAGTCGTGGCGACGGGTGACGGACACGACGGTGGTCTGGTCCTGGACGGGAGCGGTGAACGAGCGAGCGAAGCCGTCGAGGTGCTCGACGATCTCGGCCATCGTCATGAAGCCGTCGGGGTCGGGCCCCGCGTACGACCAGCCCGGTAGCCGGCTCATCCAGTTGGGGGTCAGCAGCCGGAGGGAGTCCCAGCGGTCCCGGCGCCACGAGTTGGCGAGGCGGCCGCGCTCGATGACGACGTGGTCGATCTCGAGGTCGAGGAGGTGGCGACTGGTCGCCAGGCCGGCCTGGCCGGCTCCGATGACGACGACGGTCGTGGAACGCATGACGGAACTCCCTCCGGACGAGGACGCGGCTAGCCGGCGACCTCGATGGTGACCGGGGTGGGGTTGGCGATCAGGTCGAAGACGGCCGAGCGCTTCTGGGACTGGGCGACGACGGCGTCGATGTCCTCGGGCGAGGCGTCGGCGTCGATGCGGTAGCTGACGCGGATGGCGCTGAAGCCGTTGCGGACGTCGCGGTCGGCGCCGAGGATCCCTCGGACGTCCATGTCGCCCTCGACCATGGCCTTCACCGAGCGCAGCTGGATGCCCCGGTGCTGGGCGATGGTGGCGATTCCCGCGGTGAGGCACCCGGCCAGCGCGGCGAGGGCGGTCTCGGGGGGTGTGGCCCCGTCGTCGGTGGCGGCGAACAGCTCGGTGTGGTCGGTCTCCACCACGTGGCGGCGGATGTGGCGCTGCTCGCCGCCCAGGGCCCAGTAGGTGTCGAAGGTGGTGGACGTGTGGGCGCCGGTGACCCAGGTGGCGTCGGCCCGCCAGACGAGCGCTCCCATCTCGGCGTTGCCGGCCAGCGCCTCCTTGGCTCCGGTGAGGACGGCGACGTCCACGCCGTTGTCGATGGGTGCGAATGCGGTGGTCATGGTGGTCTCTCCCTGGTGAGCGGGGACCACGGCGTGATCCCTCGGTCCCCACCGTGAGCGACGACGGCGGACAGGTCGTGGAGCGGGGCTGGAGAGACCCTGGAGATCGATCTCCACCTCGTCTCCACCCGGTCCCCACGACCTGCGGAGGGTTGTTCCGTACCGTCCGGGACATGAACGTGCGTCCCCGGAGAGACCCGATGGACCCACACCGCCGGCTGTGGTCGTGTCGCTCCATGACGCTGCTCGGTGTGTGGGCCCACCCCGACGACGAGGCCTACCTGTCGAGCGGCCTGATGATGCGCACCGTCGCCGCCGGTGGCCGGGTGACGGTCTGTGCCGCCACTGCGGGGGAGCGGGGCTTCGCCGCCGCCGATCCCCGCTCGCTCGACGAGCGGATCAGCCTGCGCACGGCCGAGCTCCGGGCGGCGGCCGCCGCCGCCGGGGTGGATGACGTGCGGATGCTCGGCTGGACCGACGGCACGCTGGGCGATGTGCCCTTCGAGGCTCTCGTGGCCCAGATCTCGGCCCTCATCGACGACGTCCGACCGGACCTGGTGATCACCTTCGGGCCCGACGGGGTCACCGGTCACCGCGACCACGTCGCCATCGGCCGGGCCACGACCGCGGCCTGGACCCGGTCGGCGCGCGGCGAGCTGTTGTTCGCCGCCCAACGCCAGAGCTGGCTCGACGAGTGGCGCGAGCTCCACCGGAGCCTCGGCGTGATGATGACCGAGGACGACTCCCCGGGGATGGCCGAGGGCGACATCGCCCTGGCCGTCGAGCTCGACGGGCTCGAGCTCGATCGCAAGCGGGCCGTCTTGGCCGCCCACGCCAGCCAGACCGACGGGCTGGTCGCCACCATGGGTGAGTCCACCTACCGACGGTGGATACGGGCCGAGACGTTCCGGCGGCCGACGGCGGCCGAGGTGGCCGAGGCCGCCGGCACTGGGCCCACAGTGGTGGAGCGGTGACGGCGGCGACGGGTTCCGTGCCGGTGCCGCCCGATTCGTCGCCCGCGGGCGGGTCCTCGCCGGCCGAGACGGCCGGAGCGGTGCGCACCGGCGTCATCGACATCGCGCCCCTCGCCCTGGCCGTGCTCCCCTTCGCCGTGGCCATCGGTGCCGCCGCCGCCCGGCGGCCCTCGGCTGGCGTGGTCGGGCTGACCGGCGCGGTGTTGATCCTCGCCGGCACCGCCCAGCTCGTGGCCATCGAGATGGTCGACAGCGGTGCCGGGGTCTTGGCCACTGTGGCCACCGCCCTGGCCCTCAACGCCCGCTTCGTCCTCTACGGGGCGGGGCTGCGCCGGTGGTTCCCCGACGCCAGCCGGCGCCGCCGGGCGTTGCTGGCCGTTCCGATCGTGGACCAGATCTTCGTGCTGTGCGAGCGCCGCTTCGACGCCGGCACCGACCCGTGCTGGCGGGAGCGCTACTACCGCACCGTGGCCGCCGTGCTGGCCGGGTGCTTCGTGGTCGGACAGGTCCTCGGTTGGGCCCTCGGTGCCGTCATCCCGGAGGGGGCCTCGCTGCAGCTGGCCGCTCCGCTCGTGTTCGTCGGCCTGCTCGCGGGCACGCTTCGAGATCGCCCGGCGGTCACCGCCGCGGTGACGGCGGCCGTCGCCATCGTCGTGATCGGTCCCGCCCTCGGGGGCCTGGGACTCATCGGGGCCATCGCCGTGGGCGTGGGTGTGGCCGCCACCCTGCGAAGGAGCGTGTCGTGACGTTGCTGGTCGTGTTCCTCATCGTCGGGCTGGGCACCTACGTGATGCGCGTCGCCCTCGCCGTGTTGCCCGAGAGCGTCGTGCGCTCCGACGGCCGGCTCATGGGAGTGCTCGACCTTCTCGCCCCGGCGGTTCTGGCCGCGCTGGTGGCGTCGGCGCTCGTGGCGCCCGGCGGTGACCGGACGCTCCCCGACCCCGCCGCCCTGATCGCGGTGGGCTCTGCCGGAGTGGTCGTGCGATTCACGGGCAAGGTCGTGCTCGCCCTCGCCGTGGGCTTCCCCGTCTACTGGATCCTCCCTCTCGTCGGGGCGTGAGGGCGCGCACCGGGTGGGTCTCGCCCCGCGGCGAGGCACCTCGGGTCACCCCGGTGGGGACCCGGTGCGGGGGTAGCCTGACGAGGTGGATCCCCGCGCCATTGGCATGTTCGACAGCGGGTTCGGGGGCCTCACCGTGGCCCGGGCCCTGATCGACCTGCTGCCCGACGAGGACCTCGTCTACGTGGGCGACACCGGTCGCTATCCGTACGGACCCCGGGCATTGGGCGAGGTGAGGGGCTTCGCCCGTCAGATCACCGCCCGCCTGGTGGCCGAGCACGAGGTGAAGCTGGTCGTGGTGGCCTGCAACACCGCCTCGGCGGCGGCGCTCACCGAGCTGCAGGCGGAGACCCCGGTGCCCGTCATCGGCGTCATCGAACCGGGGGTGCGGTCCCTCGTGAGCGCCACCCGCAACGGCCACGTGGGCGTCATCGGCACGGTGGGCACCATCGGCTCGGGCGCCTATCAGGCCGCGGTGGCGGTGGCCCATCCCGGGGTGAAGCTCACCTGTGCGGCCTGTCCCGGATTCGTCGAGTTCGTGGAGCGGGGCGAGACCGGGAGCGACCAGGTCCACGTGCTCGCCGAGCGGCTGCTGGCCCCGCTGCTCGACGCCGGCGTCGACACCCTCCTGCTCGGCTGCACCCACTACCCGTTCCTGGCTCGCACCATCAGTGACGTCATGGGTCGCGAGGTCGTACTCGTCGACTCCGCCGACGAGACGGCGTTCCGGGTGCGGGGGCTGCTCGCCGAGCTCAGCCTCGACCGGCCGGCCGACGGGCGTCACGGCCGGCACCGCTTCGAGTCCTCCGGCGACGTCGAAGCCTTCCGGCGCCTCGGTCGACGCCTCCTCGGCCCGGAGCTCGACGACGTGGACCCGGTCTCGTGGGGCTGAGCGTCACCGTCCTCGGGTGCTCGGGGAGCTATCCGGCGCCCGACTGTCCCTGCAGCGGCTACCTCGTGCAGTACGACGACACCGCGGTGGCCGTCGACCTCGGGCCCGGGTGCCTGGGGAACCTGCAGCGCCACCTCGAGCTGCCTGATCTCGACGCCATCGTCCTGAGCCATGCCCACCCCGACCACTGGGTCGACCTCACCGGGCTGCACGTCGCGCTCGAAGTACCGCTACGGCAAGGAGGAGGTGCCGGTGTGGGGCACCGCCGAGAACCGGGGGATGGCCCTGCTCGTCACGGGTGCTCTCGAGCCCACGTTCGACTGGAACGTCACCGGCGACGGCGACACCTTTGCGATCGGTCCGCTGCGCTTCACCCTCGACCGCACCGACCACTACATCCAGACCCACGCCGTGCGCATCGACGCGCCTGGCGGTGCCTCCATCGCCTACTCGGCCGACACCGGGCCCGAGTGGGACCTGGGTCGGCTCGGGCGGGGGATCGACCTGGCCCTCATCGAGGCCACCTACGGCACCGACGAGGAGGCCGAGGGGATCAAGCACCTCTCGGCCGGGCAGGCCGGCGAGCTGGGCCGGGCCGGCGAGGTCGGGCGCCTGGTGCTCACCCACACCTGGCCGGGATCGGACCTGCGGGTGCACGCCCGCAACGGGGAGGCGGCCTACGGTGCCCCGGTCACCATCGCCGCCCCCAACGAGAGGTACACCCTGTGAGACCAGACGGCCGCCGTCCCGACGAGTTGCGAGACGTCACCTTCGAGCGGGACTTCACCGACGCCTCACCGGGCTCGGTGTTGGTCACCGCCGGGCGCACCATCGTGTTGTGCACCGCCTACGTCGACGAAGACGTGCCCCGGTGGATGCGGGGGAGCGGCAAGGGGTGGGTCACCGCCGAGTACTCCATGCTCCCGGGGGCGTCGCCCGAGCGGATCCGCCGGGAGGTGTCGAAGGGGTCGCCGTCGGGGCGCACCCACGAGATCCAGCGCCTCATCGGCCGTTCCCTGCGTGGGATCTGTGACATGACGGCGCTCGGTGAGCGTCAGATCGTCGTCGACTGCGACGTCTTGCAGGCCGACGGTGGCACCCGGACGGCGTCGATCACCGGCGGGTACCTCGCCCTGCACGACGCCTGCTCGCGGGTGGTCCAGGCCGGGCTGATCGACGCCCATCCGCTCACCGAGGCGTGCGCCGCCATCTCCGTCGGCATCATCGACGGCGAGCCCCGGCTCGACCTGCCCTACGTCGAGGACTCCGCCGCCGAGGTCGACATGAACGTGGTGATGACCGAGTCGGGGCGGTTCCTCGAGGTGCAGGGCACCGCCGAGGGCATGAGCTTCAGCCGGGCGGAGCTCGACCAGCTGCTGGGCCTGGCCGAAGGCGGCATCACCGAGCTGATGGAGATGCAGAAGCTCTTCTTGTCGGATCCGCCCGCGCCGCGCCCGTCCGGCCGCTGAGGGGGTCCGCGTGCGGCTCGTGGTGGCCAGCGCCAATCCGGACAAGGTGGCCGAGATCGCAGCCGTGCTCGGTGGAGTGGGCGTCGAGCTCGAACCTCGACCCGACTCGGTGCCCGACGTGGTCGAGGACGCCGACACGCTCGAGGGCAACGCCCGGCTCAAGGCGGTGGCCATCATGGAGGCCACCGGCACCGCGGCGGTGGCCGACGACACCGGGCTGGAGGTCGATGCTCTGGGTGGTGCGCCGGGGGTGTGGTCGGCTCGCTACGCCGGCGAGGACGCCACCTACGCCGACAACGTGGCCAAGCTGCTGGCCGAGCTGCACCGGGTGGGCGCGGTCGAGCCCGAGCAACGCCGGGCCCGGTTCCGCACGGTGGCGTTGGTGGCTCGCCCCGACGGCGGCGAGGTGGCGGCCGAGGGGGTGGTGGAGGGCGTGATCCTCGATCACGCCCGCGGCACCAACGGGTTCGGCTACGACCCGGTCTTCGTCCCCGACGAGGGCGGCGGAGCCACCTTCGCCGAGATGGAGTCCGATGCCAAGCACGCCATCAGCCACCGCGGCCGCGCCCTCCGCGCCCTCGCCACCCAGCTCGGCCCCTGACCCGCCGCCGGCACCCTTCCCGAACTGGTGGTGAGAACGTGCCCGACAGGGCACGCTCACCCCAGCAGTTCGGGTGGTGAGGTTGGCGATCTCGGCGGGGTGGATCGGAGCGGCCGATCCACGAGGTAGGATACCCCTGCGGGTACCCCGGTCGGGGTGCCACGGTCAGGAGGTCGTCGTGGAGATCCCCGAGGATGTGATCAAGGACGTGCGCACCCGCCTGCGTCGGGTCGCGGGCCAGGTGCAGGGCGTCGAGCGCATGCTCGAAGAGGGTCGGGAGTGCCGCGACGTCGTCACCCAGCTGTCGGCGGCCACCAAGGCGCTCGAGCAGGCGGGGTTCCGTCTCGTGGCGGCCGGGCTCACCTACTGCGTGGAGAACCCCAACGAGGCCGAGGCCGACGGCTACCCGCTGGCCGAGGTCGAGAAGATGTTCATGAAGTTGGCGTGACCGCCGTTCCGGCCCGGTCGTTCGCGGCCACCACGCTCAGCGGTTGACCTCGCGCCGAGCTCCCGCTGCGCCAGACTGGCAGCCGTGAGCGATCCCGCTGCGTGGTACCCCCCGCCCCCGCCACCGTTGCCCCCGGCCCCTCCGGTTCCGGCCGGCCCGACCATCGGGTGGGGGATGGGTGACGTCCTGTACGGGTTGATCCTCTGGCTCGCCGGCGGCGTGGCCAGTGGCATCCTGCTCATCGCCACCGGCGACGTCGACGGCTCCACCGGCTCGATCGGCGAGCTGAGCATCGGGATGCTGGCGGTGACCCTGGCCGCCGGGTGGGTCGGGTTCGTGGGGTGGCCGATCGTGGCCACCTATCGCAAGGGCCAGCGTTCGCTGGCCAAGGACTTCGGCCTCGAGGTGCGCTGGATCGACGTCGGGTGGGGGATCCTCGGCGGCGCGGTCGCTCTGGCCGCGTCGGTGGCCGCCGGCGTCATCTGGAAGGCCGTGTCGAACGAGGACTCGCCGAGCAACGCCGACTTCCTGCCTTCTGACCCCAACTTCCTGACCGGTCTGGCCCTGTTCGTGCTGGTCGCGGTGTGCACGCCGATCGCCGAGGAGTTGTTCTTCCGGGGCCTGTTCCTACGGGCGGTCGGTCGCCGGTGGGGCCTGCCCACCGCCATCGTGGTCACGTCGCTCGTGTTCGGGCTCTTCCACGTGCAGGGCGACTCACTCGGGCAGGGGGCGTTCATCGTCGGCGTCACCGCCGCCTACGGCGCCGTCTTCGCCCTCCTCGTGGTCCGGGCCTCGGGCCGGCTGGGGCCGTCGATCATCGCTCACGCCACGGTCAACGGCGTGGGCGTGCTGGCCGCCCTCTTCCTCACCTGACGGCACGGAATCCCGGCGCCGGCGTGTCGAGCGGGGTCGGGCCAGGGTCCTGTTGGGGGGTGCGCCCGATCCGGCGGCGAACGCGGCGATTGGCCGACGAACCATCGTTCGGCGTGCAACGATGCAGGCTCCCAGCAACCTCCACCACACCTCACGGGAGACGGCGATGCTTTCCGAGCACGTCCACGACGACCACGGCGACGACACCCTCGCCCCGCTGTTCGGCCTACGGAAGATGGATCAGCCGATCCCGCGGTTCCGCATCCCCGACGACGAGATGAGCGGCCCCGTCGCCTACCAGCTGATCCACGACGAGCTCAGCCTCGATGGCAACCCGCTGCTCAACCTCGCCTCGTTCGTCACCACGTGGATGGAGCCCGAGGCCAAGTTGTTGATGGCCGAGTCGCTGTCCAAGAACTTCATCGACGCCGACGAGTACCCGCAGACCGCCGAGATCGAGCGGCGTTGCGTGAGCATCGTCGCCGACCTGTTCCACGCCGAGGCGGCCGGCGCGCAGGCCATGGGCACGTCCACCGTGGGGTCCTCGGAGGCCATCCATCTGTGTGGTCTGGCCCTCAAGTGGAACTGGCGCAAGCGCCGGCAGGCCGCCGGACTCTCTTCGGACAGCCCCAACATCGTCATGGGCTCGAACGTCCAGGTGGTGTGGGAGAAGTTCGTCCGCTACTTCGACATCGAGGCCCGCTACGTCGACATGGGCGGTACCCGCACCGTGATCGGCGTCGAGGAAGCGATGGCCCTCGTCGACGAGAACACGATCGCGGTGGTCGGCATCCTGGGCAGCACCTACACCGGGGAGTTCGAGCCCATCGCCGAGCTCGACGCCGCCGTGCAGGAGCTCAACGCCCGCACCGGTTGGCAGGTGCCCATCCACGTCGACGCCGCGTCGGGCGGCTTCGTGGCCCCCTTCGCCTACCCGGACCTCGAGTGGGACTTCCGCCTGCCGTCGGTCCGCTCGATCAACGTGTCGGGTCACAAGTACGGGCTCGTCTACCCCGGCGTGGGCTGGGCCATCTGGCGTGACAAGGAGGACCTGCCCGAGGAGCTGCTCTTCCACGACAACTACCTGGGCAACGACCAGATCACCTTCGACCTGAACTTCTCCAAGGGGTCGAGCCAGGTCATCGGGCAGTACTTCAACTTCCTCCGGCTCGGGCGCGAGGGCTACACGCGGATCATGGAGAACCTCCTCGACATCTCGCGCGACCTGGCCGAGCGAGCCGCCAACAGCGGCTACTTCGAGGTGGTGAGCGACGATCACTCGCTCCCCGTGGTCTGCATCAAGTTGAAGGGCGACCGGCCCTTCACGTGCCACGACCTCAGCGAGCACATGCGCCTGCGGGGGTGGATCATCCCCGCCTACACGCTGCCGCCCAAGCTCGACCACGTCGATGTGCTGAGGGTGGTCGTGCGTGAGGGCTTCAGCCGGGACATGGCCGACAACCTCATCACCGACTTCCGGTCGGCCATCGAGGCGCTCGAGGGAGCGCCGCCGGCAGCGCCCAAGAAGCGCCCGCACAGCCGCAAGACCCACCACGTCTGCTGATCACCCGACGTGATAGGTGTCACTCGCTGACTTGTGTCAGCGACTGACACATGTGGGTAGGTTGGGGGCATGCCCTCGGACGCCCTCACCGCCGAGCCTCTCGGCGGCCCCACCGTCGGGACCGACCTGGAGCCGGGTCTGCGCGAGCGCAAGAAGCTCGAGACCCGGCGCGCCCTCATCGACGCCGCCATCGACCTCTCGGCCCGCACCGGCTTCGAGGAGACCACCGTGGACGACATCGCGTCGGCCGTCGGCGTCTCGGCCCGCACCTTCCACCGGTACTTCGCCCGCAAGGAGGACGCCGTCCTCGCCGACAGCCTCGATCGCCTCGGTCGGTTCCGCGCCCGTCTGGCCGACCCGGTCGACACCTCCTCGGTGCTGGCCTCGGTTCGCTACGCGGCGGTGACCACCGCCGGCGAGTACTCCGCCAGCGCCGGACGCGAGCGGGCCCGCGCCCGCCTGGTCGGGGCCACCCCGTCCCTGCGGGCCTACAACCTGAGCGTCTACGACGAATGGGCCAACGCCATCGCCGAGCACGCCGCCCGCAGCGTGGGGGAGGCGCCGGGCGACCGGTGGCCGTCCACCTTCGGGGCCTGTGCCATGGCCGCTCTGACCAGCGCCACCCGGAGGTGGGCCGCCGACAGCGCGGTCGACCTGGTGGCCGAGTACGAGGCTGTCCTCGATCTCCTGAGCGGTCTCGACCGGCCGGTGCGACCGGCGCGGCCGACGGAGTCGTCGGAGTCGACCCGATGAGCACCACCTCGCCGACGCAACCCGGCAGTGACGCCGTAGGCCAGCGCAGCCCGTGGATCGGGATGACCGTCATCTTGATGGGGACGATCATGGTCGTCCTCGACACCACCATCGTGAACGTCGCCCTGCCCCAGATCGGCGACGCCCTCAACGCCGGCGACGGGGTCGAGTGGATCGTCAGCGCCTACCTCCTGGCCGTCGCCGTCTCGCTGCCGATCACCGGCTGGATCTCGGAGCGCTTCGGCCACAAGCGGGTCTACCTCACCGCCCTGGCCGCCTTCACGCTGGCGTCGTTGGCCTGCGCCATGGCCCCGTCGCTGCCCTTGCTGGTCCTGTTCCGAGCCTTCCAGGGCCTCGGGGGCGGCGCCCTCATGCCGGTCGGCATGGCCATCGTGTTCAAGATCTTCCCCCGGGAGCGCCACGGCCGAGCCGTCGGCGTGTGGGGCATCGCCGCCATGGCCGCTCCCGCCATCGGACCCACCCTGGGCGGGTGGCTGGTCACGTCGGTGAGCTGGCACTGGCTGTTCCTGATCAACGTGCCCATCGGGCTCGTGGCCTTCTTCGTCGGCGGTCGGCTGCTGCCCCCGGTGCCCTACGGACCCGCCGGTCGGTTCGACGGGCTCGGGTTCGTCACGGGAAGCTTCGGTCTGGCCATGTTCGTGCTCGGCCTGTCCGAAGCCAACCGGTGGGGCTGGGAATCGGCCGCCACCATCGGGTGCATCGGCGGCGGCGCCCTGTTGCTGGCCGCCTTCGTCCGCCACGAGCTGCGCACCACGGAGCCCATGTTGGACATGCGGATGTTCCGCAACCGCACCTTCACCATCGCCTTCGCCATCACCTTCCTGGTGGTGGCCGCGCAGTACACCCGGCTGGTGTTCATCCCCCTCAACCTCGAGAACATCCGCGGCTTCAGTGCGCTCGAGGTCGGTCTGATGCTGGCCCCCGCCGGCCTGGCCACCGCCGCCGGCATGTCCATCGGCGGTCGGCTGGCCGACCGCATCGGCCCGCGGACACCGATCATCATCGGGACGTCACTCATGGCGTCGGCCATCCTGGTGGTGGCCGTCGTGGGCCTGACCCAGCCGCTCTGGTTCCTGTCGATCGTGCTCGCGGTGCAGGGCTTCGGCATGGGCATCCACGCCGCGCCGGCCACGGTGGCGGCCATGAACACCCTCGAACCGGAGATGTTGGGACAGGGCTCGGCCATGCGAACCCTGACCAGCCAGGTCTCCGGGGCCGTCACGGTGGCGGGCATGAGCGCCATCCTCGCCCTGGCCACACCGGCGGGGGCCACACCGGCCGAACAACAAGACGCCTACAGCACCATCTTCTACGTGGCCTTCGTCGGCATGGTCGGGGCCGTCGTGCTCGGTCTGTTGATGAAGCCCGGCCGGCCGGTGTTCGACGATCCTGACGACGTCGAAGAGGCCACCGCCGAGGTCACCTACGCCCTCGTCGAGTAGGCGCCTCCTGTCGTCATCGGCCGTCACGGGACCGCGGTGGCGGGCCCGTCCGACGGGACCTGCGGCACCAGGGTGCGGGCGGGGGGACTCGAACCCCCACGTCGCGAGGACACCGGGACCTAAACCCGACGCGTCTGCCAGTTCCGCCACGCCCGCGTGGTGGGACGCCAACGGTAGTGCCGGCGTAGGCGGAACCGAGTGAACGGCTCGGCGCCGGACCGGGCGGCCTACGCTGGCGGTCGGTCCGATCCCGGGGGGAATGCGATGACCAGCACCGCCACCAGCGCCACCGCTCGAGCGCTCGACGTCCGCCGCCTCACCGGCACCATCGGGGGCGAGGTCGCCGGGGTGCGCCTCGACGAGCTCGACGACGGCACGTTCGCCGCCGTGCACGCCGCCCTGCTCGACCACAAGGTGCTGTTCTTCCGCGACCAGCACCTCACCGACGACCAGCACCTGGCCCTCACCACCCGTTTCGGTGAGCCGATGGTGTTCCCCGTCGCTCGTCTGCTGGGCGGCACCGCCACCCTCAGTCGCATCAGCGACGACGCCGACAGCCCGCCCGATGCCGATGGGTGGCACACCGACATCACCTGGATCCCGGATCCACCGAAGGTGGCGGTGCTGGCCGCCCTCACCATCCCGCCCTATGGCGGCGACACGTGTTGGGCCGACATGGAGGCGGTGTACGACTCGCTGTCGGAGCCCATGAAGGTGATCTGCCAGCAGCTGGAGCTGCGCCACACGCCGGGCGACGAGTTCGTGGCCGCCATCGCCCGCACCATGGGCGACGACGTGGGTGACCGGGTGGCGGCCACGTTCCCCGGTGCGGTGCACCCGCTGGTGCGGACCCATCCCGAGACGGGCCGCCGGTCGCTGTTCCTCAGCAAGGGCTTCGTGCGCGCCGTCGTCGGGATGCACCCCGACGAGAGTGTCGCCCTGCTTGCTCACCTCGACGGCCTGGTGGACGACCCCAAGCGCTTCGTGCGCTGGCGCTGGACCGAGGGCGACGTCGCCATCTGGGACGAGCGCAGCACCCAGCACCGTGCGCTCGGCGACCACTTCCCGCAGGAGCGGATGATGCGTCGGGCCACCGTGTGCGGCGACGAGCCCTTCTTCCGAGCCGGCTAGGTCGACGCCGCCGGGCGCCGCCGAGCGGCTGTCGGAGAGGTCGAGCACGGCGCGCACCACCTGACCGGCCCGCACCGCGTCGATGGCGTCCTGAACCTGTTCGAGGGGCCAGATCCGGCTGACGAGCGACGCCACCTCCAGTTCGCCGTCGCGGACCAGGGCGACCAGGGCGGGCATGTCGCGTTCGGGGGACGACGTCGCCCCCCAGGCTGCCCACGATGCGGCGGCCCCGCATCAGCCGGCCGACGTCGAACGAGGCCTGGTGGCCGACGGGCGGCAGACCGACGAGGGCGGTCGTGCCCCCGACCGCGGTGAGGGCGAGGGCGGCGTCGATGGCCGACGGGGCCCCGCTGCACTCGATGGCGACGTCGAACGACGAGACCAGCTCCGGGGTGTCGGAGGGAACGCAGAAGTGGGCCGCTCCGAGGCGCCGGGCCAGCGCCTCCCGGGATGGGTCGAGATCGATCGCGGTGACCACCGCGCCGGCCCGGTGGGCGGCCTGGATGGCGTTGGCGCCGATCCCGCCGATGCCGATGACGGCCACGGCGTCGTCGGGGCCCACGTCGGCCACGTTGTGCACCACGCCGTAGCCGGTGGCCACCGCGCACCCGAGCAGGCAGGCCGTCGTCGGGGCCAGCCCGGCGGTGGCGACGAGCTGCTCGGCCCGGACCACGATCCGCTCCGAGAACGACGACACGTTGGCGTAGCCCCGCACCGGCTCACCCCGCCAGGTGAAGGGGCTGGCGCCGTGGCCGAAGGCGTCGGGGCAGGCGGCGGGGTGCCCGGCCCGGCAGGGCCGGCACGTGCCGCAGGGGGTGAGGCTCGACACGACCACCTCGTCGCCGGCGCGCCACCCCGTGACGTCGTCACCCACCGCCTCGACGACGCCGGCCCCTTCGTGGCCGAGCACGACCGGAGCGGGCACGGGCGAGGTGCCGTCGAGGACGTTGAGGTCGCTGTGGCAGATCCCGGAGGCGAGGACCCGGACCGTCACCTCGCCGGGCCCGGCGGGCCGGACCTCGAGGTCGTCGACGGCCACGAGGTCCCGGCCGTCGAAGAGCGCGGCGGCCGCCCTCACGGCGTGAGTTGGTGGTTCATCTCGATGGTCTGCCCGAGGGTCAGCAGGCCGGTGCCGACGAGGTCGGTGTGCACGAAGACCTGGACACCGTCTCGCAGGTAGCGCACGGGGGCGGCGGTGGAGAAGACCGGGGAGCGGTCGAGGCGCCCGGTGACCCACGCCTCGCTGTCGGCTGGTCGGTACGCCTCGGTCGCCACCCGCCCGGCGAGCAGCTCGTCCTCGTGGAGGGCCCGCACCGCCGCCTCCAGGCCCTCGAGAGAGGTGTGGGTGAGGGCGACGTGGGTGGTCGAGTCGGGCTTCCCCCGGCGGGCCTCGACGAAGGCGGCGGCCGGATCCGACCTCCCGAGGCGGTCTCGGGCCAGGGCCTCGAGCTCCACCTGGGCGTCGGAGATGGGGACGAGGAAGAACCCGGTGGTCCCGTCGGCCATGCCGTCCATGCCGGCCGTGTACCAGGGGTCGCCGACCAGGCTCGGACCGTTGTCGGTGACGGTCAGGCCCATCAGCTCGAGCAGGCGGGCGGCGGCGGGACCGTCACCCCGGCCCACTCCGAGGGCGACGTGATCGACCCTGACGTGGTTGCCCACCTGTGCCATCGCTGCCCCCTTCGTGCCTGTTCGCCCCTCGATGCCCGAGCGTAGACGGGACGTTCCGTCGCCCTCGCGGCGGATCCTCGGCGCCGGGCGCGCCGGGCGAGCGAAGTGGCCCTGTAGCCTGCCAACCCGGAGCCCAGGGCTCCCGCGGCGGGCACCCGTCCCGCCGCTGTCCGTTGGAAGGAGACCGATGCAGCATCCCCCGCTCGCAACGCCGGTTGCTCAGGCGACCGCTATCGCCGATCCGGGCTCGGACATCTTCCGCATGCTGTTGAAGGACCGGATCGTGGTCCTCGGAAGCGACGTCAACGACGCCGTGGCCAACCAGCTCGTGGCTCAGCTGCTGTACCTCGAGGGCGAAGACCCCGAGAAGGACATCTGGCTGTACGTCAACTCGCCGGGTGGTTCGGTCACCGCCGGCATGGCGATCTACGACACCATGCAGTTCATCTCGCCCGACGTGGGCACGATCTGCATGGGTCTGGCCGCCTCGATGGGCCAGTTCCTGCTCACCGCCGGTGCCGCGGGCAAGCGCTACACGCTGCCCAACGCCCGCATCATGATGCACCAGCCCCTCGGTGGCGTTCAGGGCCAGGCGTCCGACATCGCCATCCAGGCCGAGCAGATGGCCTACATCAAGCGCCTGATGGCCGAGCGGATCGCCCACCACACCGGCCAGCCACTCGAGCAGGTCGAAGCCGACTCCGAGCGTGACCGCTGGTTCACCGCCGAGCAGGCCAAGACCTACGGGATCATCGACCACGTGATCTCCAAGCGCGGCGAGCTGGACTGATCGCCAGGGCCGAGCCCTCCGGCTCGGTTCCGAACGTGGTTCCTGCTGGCCCGCGAGTCGGACGGTCGCCCGTCCGGCTCGGGGGCCGGTTCGCGTGGGGCCTCGGGTCGATCTGCCGGGCCCGGACCGGGGGCGCGGGCCGGGCCGCTACGGGGCGACGGTGGTGCTGGTGGTGGCGGTCGTGGAGCTCGATGCCGAGCCGGTGAGGTCCAGGCCGCAGTTGTCGGCGGCCCACAGCTGTACGTCGATCCCGGCGGCGGTGACCGCGTCGATCTCGTCCTGGGCCGCACCCAGAGCGTCGACGAGGGCGGTCTCGCGGTCGGGTGCGGTGTCGACGGTGTCGGCCACGCGGGAGACGAAGTCGGCGAGGAGCTGGACCTGGTTCTTGATCTCGTCGGGGGCGACTCGAGCCGCCCGCTCGAGGGACGTGACCTGAGGTCCGAGGGTGGTGAGATCGAGCGTGGTGAACGACTGGTCGAGGTCCTGGGCGTCGCTGAGCTCGCCGCACAGGGCGGTGGTGGAGCGCTGCGGTTGGTTGACCCGCACCACGACGGCCACCACGGCGCCGGCGACGGCGACGAGCATCACCGCCACCGCGATCCAGGTGCCCCGTCGGAGGCGGCGACGAGGTGCGCCGTCCTGGGCCACCGTCAGTCGGCGGTCTGGGCGGCGGTGGCCAGGTCGCGCAGCTCGGCCGTCGCGTGGGCGAGGCCGTCGGGATCCCGGAACAGGGCGCTGCCGGCGATCAGCACGTTGGCCCCGGCCCCGGCGGCCCCGGCGATGGTGTCGGGCGCGATGCCCCCGTCGACCTCGATGTCGACGTCGAGGCCGCGCTCGACGATGATCCGTCGCAGCTCGGCGATCTTGGGCTCCATGGTGGCGATGTAGGCCTGACCGCCGAAGCCGGGGTTCACCGTCATCACCAGCACCATCTCGACCAGGTCGAGCACGTTGGTGACGGCCTGCACGGGGGTGGCCGGGCTGATGGCCACGGCCGCGGCCACGCCCAGCTCCTTGACGTGGCCCAGGGTGCGGTGGAGGTGCTGGCACGCCTCGGCGTGGACGATGAGCAGGCGACAGCCGGCGTCGACCATGGTGTCGAGGATCCACGTCGGTTCGTGCACCATGAGGTGGGCCTCGAAGGGCACGTCGACGAGCCCGCGGACCGAGGCGACGGTGTCGGCGCCGAAGGTCAGGTTGGGCACGAAGTTGCCGTCCATGATGTCCCACTGGATGCGATCGACGCCGGCCTTCTCGAGCTCGATGCAGGCGTCGCCGAGGTGGGCGAAGTCGGCCGGCAGCACCGACGGCACGATCTGGATCGGGCGGGGGCTGGGGGCAATCGACATGGAGGGCCTTCGGGACGCGGGCGGGCCTTGGGACGATACCCGCCTACGCTGCGCGCGTGACCGACCCGACCGAGCCGCCCGCCACCGCCGTGGTGCTGGCCGAGCGCCTCGTCGCCGGGGGAGAGGCCCTGGCCCGGCGCGAGGACGGACGGGTCGTGCTCGTGCGGGGAGCGCTGCCCGGGGAACGGGTCGAGGTCACCGTCGATCGTCGCCAGGGCGCCGACCGGGGCGAGGTCGTGGCCGTGCTCGAGCCGTCGCCCAACCGCATCGATCCGGTCTGTCCCCACGTGGCCGAGGGGTGCGGGGGCTGTGACATGGCGGCCATGGAGTCACTCGGTCAGGTCGCCGCCAAACTCGTGCTCGTCGCCGATGCCCTTCGTCGTCTGGGGGGCGTGGCCGATCCGGTGGTGCGTCCCGGACCCCGTCTGGATCCGTGGTCGTTCCGGACCGCGCTGCGGGTGGCGGTCGACGGCGGGAGGGCCGGCCTGCGCCGAGCGGAGAGCCACGAGGTGGTTCCGCTCGACAGCTGCCTGGTCGCCCATCCGCTGCTCGAGGAGCTGCTGGTCGAGGGCACGTTCGGCGCCGCCCAGGAGGTGTTGCTCCGGGTGGGAGCGGCCACGGGGGAGCGGATGGCGGTGGCCTTCCCGACGGCCGAGGACGTGTTCTTCCCCGACGACGTGATCGTGGTGGGCGCCGACGAGCTGGCCGCCGGCAAACGGGCGTGGATCTTCGAGGAGGTCGCCGGTCGGCGTTGGCGCATCTCGGCCGAGTCGTTCTTCCAGACCCGCCCCGACGGCGCCGCCGTGCTGGTCGACGTGGTGCGCGAGATGGCCGCCGACGTCCTCGAGGCGCCGCCGACCGCCGACGGTCGCCCCCGGGGCCTGCTCGACGCCTACTGCGGAGTCGGGCTGTTCGCCGGGACGCTGCTCGGCGGTCGCCCCGGGTGGCGGGCGGTGGCGGCCGAGCGCAGCCGCTCCTCGATCGCCGACGCCCGGCGCAACCTCGCCGACATCGAGGTGCGGGTGGTCGGCACGTCGGTGGAACGGCTGCGGGCCCCTCGGGCCGACCTGGTCGTGGCCGACCCGTCGCGGTCGGGTCTCGGCCGGCGCGGGGCCCACGTGCTGGCGTCGACCGGCGCCGGGCGCCTGGTGCTCGTGAGCTGCGATCCGGCGGCGGCCGGCCGAGACGTCGCCCTGTTGGGTGCCGTCGGCTACCAGCCGGTGGAGTCGGTGGTGGTCGACATGTTCCCCCACACCCACCACGTCGAGGTCGTGACCCGCCTCGACCGCACCTGACCGCACCTGACCGCACCTGCCTTCCTCCCTGTTCGGTGGCTCGTTTGGCGACCCCGGAGGGGCGCCAAACGAGCCACCAAACGGGACAACCGCTGTCGCTGGCTCGTTTCGGGCCCCCGGAGGGGGGCCAGACGAGCCACCGAACGGGACAACCGCCACCAAACGGGACAACCGAGCGGAGGAGGGGTGAAAGTCGCAATTGTCGATCGGAGAAGTCGGGTTTAGACTCGGGTCATGTCCCCGTCCTCAGGTCCCGCTCCCATCGACCCGCGCGGGCCGAGGACCAACCAGGCCGTTCTGGCCACCGGATTGGTCCTGGGCTTCGTGTTCGGTCAGGTCTGGGTCGCCCCGCTGTTCGCCGTGGTGTTGTTCCTGGGTGCCGCCTTCGGGCCCCGGTACGGGCCCGTCCTGCGCTTCTACGCCGAGGTCATCAAGCCCCGGCTGGCCCCGCCGTCCGCCGTGGAGGACCCTCGGCCGCCCCGCTTCGCGGCGGCTGTCGGCGTCGTCTTCCTCTCCGCCGCCACCCTCGCCTTCGCCCTCGGGGCCACCGTCGTGGGCTGGGGCCTGGCCCTCGTCGTCGCTGCCCTCGCCGCCCTCTCGGCCGTCACCGGGCTGTGCGTCGGCTGTGAGATGTACGTCCTGCTGGTCCGCCTCCGGGGCGGCGTCCGGGTCGTCACCGTCGATCGCACCGAGGGCCACAGCGCCGTCGCACGCGACGTCCGCCACGGCGACCTTCCGGTCCTGCCCGCCGAGATGGCCGCCGATGGTGCGAGCTGGGTCGTGTTCTCCACCGAGTACTGCGCGGTCTGCCCCGGCGTGGTCGCCGAGCTCGAGCGTCGGCGTCCCGATGAGCCGGTGGTCGTCCTCGACGTGGCCGATCACCTCGATCTGGCCGGCCGCTACAAGGTTCGTCGAGCCCCCACCGTGCTGCGCGCCGCGGCCGGTGGCGTCGTCGTGTCCCGGCTCTCCGGTGCCGACGCGGTGCGGGCCGAGCTCGACGCCCTCGACGCTACGGCGGCGGCCGTCGGCGTCTGAGTCGGTCGTGTCAGACTCGGCGGGCTTCGTCCGCCGACCAGGGGAGGGCCCACTGCCGTGCTGGCTGCCCGCGCCGTTCGCCTCGACTCCGATGACCCGCTGAGCGGACTGGAGGTCGGAGACGGCCCCGAACCGCTCGTCCCCGACGGGTGGGTGCTGGTCGACGTCAAGGCCTGTGCCCTCAACCACCACGACCTGTGGAGTCTGCGGGGAGTCGGCCTGGGCGCTGACCTGCTGCCCATGGTCCTGGGTTGCGACGCGGCGGGCACCGATCCCGACGGCAACGAGGTGGTGGTCCACGCCGTGGTCGCCGACCCCGACGCCGGCGGCGGCGACGAGACGTTCGACCCGAAGCGCTCGCTGCTCTCCGAGCGCCACCCGGGCACGCTGGCCGAACGGGTGGCCGTGCCCCGGCGGAACCTGGTGGCCAAGCCTCCCTCGCTGAGCTGGGAAGAGGCGGCCTGCCTCCCCACCGCGTGGCTCACCGCCTACCGCATGTTGTTCACCAGAGGCGGGCTACGTCCCGGTGACACCGTGCTCGTCCAGGGAGCGGGCGGCGGAGTGGCCACTGCGCTGATCACGCTCGGCCGGGCCGGCGGACTCCGGGTCTGGGTCACCAGCCGCAGCGAGGAGAAGCGGTCCCGGGCCCTCGAGCTGGGCGCCCATGCCGTGTTCGAGAGCGGGGCCCGCCTGCCCGAGAAGGTCGACGCGGTGATGGAGACGGTGGGCAGGGCCACGTGGGGCCATTCGGTGCGCTCGCTGCGCCCCGGTGGCGTCATCGTCGTGGTGGGGGCCACCACCGGCGACGACCCGTCGGCCGAGCTGACCCAGATGTTCTTCTTGCAGCGGTCCGCCATCGGTTCGACCATGGGCACTCGTGACGAGCTGCGCCGGTTGGTCAGCTTCCTCGACGCCACCGGCGTCCGTCCGCTCATCGATTCGGTCCTGCCGCTGGCCGACGCCCGTGAGGGCTTCGCCCGGATGGCGGACGGCGAGTTGTTCGGGAAGGTCGTCTTCCGCGTCTGACGGTGGACGGGGCTGGCACCATGAGACGCTGGGCGGGATCTCAGCAGGTCGTCCCCTCGTCGGGAGGGGAACGACACAGCGAGCAAGGAGACGATGTGAACAAGAAGGAGCTGGCGGCCGCCATAGGCGAGCGACTGGATCGCGACAAGCGTGACGTCGAGGCGGTCATCAACGAGCTCGTGGCCACGGTGACGGAGGTGGTGGCCTCGGGCGAGACGGTCAACATCACCGGTTTCGCCCGGTTCCTCCGAGTCGACCGGCGCCCCCGCCGGGCTCGCAACCCCCAGACCGGTGAGGCCGTCGACGTGCCGGCCAAGAAGGCGGCTCGGATCATGCCCCTCAAGGGGTTCAAGGACTCGGTGGAGGCGGGCCGGCCGATGACGCCGTCGGTGGCGACCAAGGTCCGACCGACGTGGAAGACGGCTCTGGCCCGCACCGAGCCCAACCGTTCGGCGCCCCTCAGCCAGCGGCGGGCGGCTGACGCGGCGACGCCTCCGGCCCGGAAGGCTCCGGCCAAGCAGACGGCCGCCAAGAAGGCTCCGGCCAAGAAGGCTCCGGCCAAGAAGGCTCCGGCCAAGAAGGCTCCGGCCAAGAAGACGGCCGCCAAGAAGGCTCCGGCCGAAGAAGGCTCCGGCGAAGAAGGCTCCGGCGAAGAAGGCTCCGGCGAAGAAGGCCAGCCCTCGGCGGTAGCCCGCCGTGGTGAGGACCCGCTACCGCGACCGGGCGGCCGGGTCCTCGCCGAGGAGCCCTCGGGCCAGGCGGTGCACATCGTGATCGAGCGTCGGTCGCTGTTCGTCGTCGATGCCGACCCCGGCGGCGATGAACGAGCCGAACACCTGCCAGCCCAGCGCCATCGCGGTCATGGCCGCGACCCGGGTGCTGGCGTCGTCGAGCGCCGGGTCGAGGCGTTGGGCGACGGCGGTGAGGGCGGGGGAGCGGCCGAGGAGCTCGACGGGGTCGCGACCCTGGAGGAGGGTCCAGGTGAGCATGGTGACGTAGTCGGTGCGCCGGGTGCCGAACATCCGGTCGACGGTGGCGTCGAGGTCGACCTCGGCCGCCACCTGCTGGGCGGTGCGCTCCGAGACCGACCGGCACACGAGGCGCAGGAGATCGTCCTTGCTGCCGACGTACTGGTGGATCAGCCCGTAGTTGACCCCGGCCTCGGCGGCCACGGCCCGGAGGGACACCCCGTCGGGTCCGTGGGCGGCGAACAGACCGGTGGCGGCGGCCACCAGGGCCCCCACCGCGGCGGCGCGGGCTCCGCCCTCCGAGGCGGCCCCTTCGGGATCCGTGGACACGGGTTCAGCCATCTGGCTAACCTAGCTCTAGCCAAATGGCTAAGCCAGTGGAGGAGGGGTGGACATGACTGATCTCCCGTGGGTGATCTCGGTCGACGATCACGTGGTGGAGCCGCCCCACGTGTGGCAGACCTGGTTGCCCGAGCGCTACCGCGACCGCGGCCCCCGGGTCGAGCAGGACACGTGCGAGACGGTGATCGTCCCCGGGCGCCCCGGCGCCACCTACGTTCGCGGTGGGCCCGGCCCGGTGGTCGACTGGTGGGTCTACGAAGATCTGCTGCGACCCATTCCGCAGGTGATGGCGTGCGCCGGGTTCCCGCCGGAGTCGCTCACCCTCGCCCCGCTGCCCTTCGCCGCCATGCGCCCGGGATGCCACGATCCGCAGGCCCGTCTGGCCGACATGGACCTCAACCGCACCGAGCGTTCGCTGTGCTTCCCGACGTTCCCCCGCTTCGCCGGCCAGGTCTTCCTGGAGGCCGCGGACAAGGAGCTGGCCCTGGCCTGTGTGCGGGCCTTCAACGACTGGATGATCGAGGAGTGGTGCGGCGACAGCGGTGGCCGCCTCATCCCGCTCTGCCTGGTGCCCCTGTGGGATCCCCCCGCCGCCGCCGTCGAGGTGCGGCGCAACGCCGCTCGGGGGTGTCGGGCCATCGCCTTCACCGAGCTGCCGGCCAACCTCGGGCTCCCGTCGATCCACGACGCCGACCGCTTCTGGGATCCGCTGCTCGCCGCCTGCGACGAGACGGCGACGACCATCTGCATGCACATCGGCTCCGGGT
The DNA here is from genome assembly GCA_963793025.1 of uncultured Actinomycetes bacterium. Lineage (GTDB taxonomy): Bacteria > Actinomycetota > Acidimicrobiia > Acidimicrobiales > Acidimicrobilacustridaceae > CAWBYL01. The sequence continues at coordinate 45,474 of CAWBYL010000001.1, read as the reverse complement.
CGAGCATGCCCACGACGAGCCCCGACGCCCCCCAGGGCGTCGGCACCGCGCTGACCTCGCTCAACGCCTACATGGCCATGGCCGACTGGCTCCTGTCGGGAGCGCTCCCGCGGTTCCCCAGGCTCAAGATCGCCTTCTCCGAGAGCCAGGTCGGCTGGATGCCGTTCCTCATGGAGCGCCTCGACCGGGTCTTCACCAACAGCGGGGCCTGGTCCCAGATCGACCCGTCGATCACCGACGTTCCTTCGAGCTACGTGCCGGGCCGGGTCTTCGGCTGCTTCTTCGACGACATGGTCGGGGTCGACGCCCGCCACGCCATCGGCATCGGGCAGCTGGTGTTCGAGACCGACTATCCGCATCAGGACACCACCTGGCCCCACACCACCGACCTGGTGGCCGAGATCGGGAAGAGGGTCACCCCCGACGAGCTGGAGATGCTGGTGCGCACCAATGCCATCACCATGCTCGACCTCGACCCGACCGACCTCCGGCCCCAGGCGGCCCAGTCGTCAGCGTCGGCGTCGTGAGCCACGACGTCGTCATCCGCAACGGCACCGTCGTCGACGGTTCGGGGCTGGGTGGGTACCGGGCCGACGTCGGGATCGTCGGCGATCGCATCGCCACCATCGGTCGCATCCCGTCGCCCGGCACCGTCGACATCGACGCCGAGGGGCACGTCGTCACCCCCGGCTTCATCGACGTGCACACCCACCTCGATGCCCAGCTCTTCTGGGACCACCCCGGCACGAACTCGTGCTGGCACGGGGTGACGACCGCGGTGATGGGCAACTGCGGCTTCACCCTCGCCCCCGCCTCGGAGGCCGAACGGGCCCTGGTGGTCCGCAACCTCGAGCGGGCCGAGGACATCTCGGGCAAGGCTCTGGCTGCCGGCCTCGACTGGAGCTGGACCTCCTTTCCGGAGTTCCTCGACACCGTCGATCGCATCCCGAAGGGCATCAACTACCTGTCCCTGCTCGGGCACTCGGCCCTGCGGACCCACGTGATGGGCGAGCGGGCCTTCGAGGAGCAGGCCGACGAGGACGACCTGCGCCAGATGGAGGTTCACCTGCGCGCCGGCCTGCAGGCCGGCTCCGCTGGATTCTCGACGTCGCGCACGGTGCACCACCGCACCTCCGACGACCGCCCCGTCGCTTCCCGCATCGCCGCGTGGAGTGAGGTCGACCGCCTGGTGAGGGTCATGGGTGACGAGCGGACGGGCCTGTTCCAGTACGTCGAGGACCCGCCGCCGCCCGACCGCTTCGACGCCCGGCGGGACGAGCTCATCACCTTGTCGGTCGCCACCGGCGTTCCCTTCGCCATGGGCGCCAACTCCAACGCCCGCCGGGCCATGGACACCCTCGAGCGTTGCGCGGCCGCCGGCGGGCGCATGTTCGGAGTGGCCCACCCCCGTGGCATCGGCACCATGTCGTCGTTCCGGACCCAGCTCCCGTTCGACCGCCTGCCGGTGTGGTGCGACCTGCGGGCCCTGCCCCTCGACGAGCAGCGGCGGCGCCTGCGCGACCCCGAGATGGTCGCCCGACTGGTGCGGGCCGCCCACGACGGCCCCTACGGCGTCGCCCTCGGTGGCGAGGCCCGCCCGCCCGAGTTCGACCGCATGCGCGTCCTCGACGCCGCGGTGCCGCCCAACCCCACCGTGGCCGAGGTGGCCGCCGAGCGGGGAGTCGATCCCGTCGAGGCCATGATCCAACTGGCGACCGAGACCGATCTCGACCAGTTCTTCGTGCAGACCCTGCAGGCCTTCGACCACGACCAGGTCGGTGCCCTGCTTCGCCACCCGAACGTCGTCGTGGGCTTCTCCGACTCGGGGGCGCATGTCAGCCAGATGGCCGACGCCTCCATCCAGACGCACCTTCTCGCTCACTGGGTGCGCGACCGTGAGGCCTTCCCGTTCGCCGAGGCGATACGGATGCTGACGCTGGCCCCGGCGCGGGCGTGTGGTCTCCACGACCGGGGGATGGTCCGCGAGGGCCTGGTCGCCGATCTCAACGTGATCGATCCGGCCACCGTGGCGCCCGCCATGCCCACCGTGGTGCACGACCTCCCCGCCGGCGAGCCCCGCATCGAACAGCGGGCGGTGGGCATCGCCGCCACGCTCGTGGGGGGCCAGGTGACCCTTCGCGGCGGCGAGCACACCGGAGCCTTTCCCGGGCAGCTGGTCCGGGCCCGGTCGGGCGGAACGTGACCGGCCCGACGCCGGCCGAGGCCGAGCGGCGCCGTCGCGACGGCAGAAGGCCCGGACCGAGGTCCGGGCCTTCCGATGCCTTGTCTGGTACGCCCCCTGGGACTTGAACCCAGAACCTGCGGATTAAGAGTCCGACGCTCTGCCAATTGAGCTAGAGGCGCTTGCGGTGCTGACTATACCCGTGGGCCGCGGACTGCCGCGACGGCGGCCGCCCGTCCGGAGACGGGCGACCACCATCGCGATGGGGTGGCCGAGGGGACTTGAACCCCCGACCTCCAGGGCCACAACCTGGCGCTCTAACCTGGCTGAGCTACGGCCACCACGGACTGGTCAGCATAGGGCAGCTCCCGGGGGGGCCCGCCAAACGTCGTCGGCGTCGGTGTCCGCTCCCGGAGCACGGTGACGCCTAGCCTGACGGTCCTCGCCTCCGTAGCTCAACTGGATAGAGCAGCCGGTTTCTACCCGGCAGGTTCCGGGTTCGAATCCTGGCGGGGGCGCCAGATCGCGTGTCCGATCGTGACGCTCGGACAACGCTCGACGCGCGGTCACGATTACGCTCCGCGCATGAGCACGACGGTGGGTCCGGCCGCGACGGCGGATGGCGAACGCGGCGCTCCGCTCGCCGACGCGGAGTACCTCGAGCACCGCTCGCCCATGGAGCGCACGGCCCGAGGGTTGAGCCTGCGCGAGGAGGTTCCGCTGGCCAGCCATGCGGTGTGGGTGGCCCCGTCGGCCCGCATGGATCCGATCGACGTCCTGGAGCGGCAGGGGACCAGCCGGGTGCCCGAGCTGCTGCCCATCCGCTACGGCCGGATGATGGCGTCGCCGTTCGCCTTCTTCCGGGGTGGGGCGGCGATCATGGCCGCCGACCTGGCCGGCACACCGGTCGCCGGCCTGCGCGCCCAGCTCTGCGGTGACGCCCACCTCCTGAACTTCGGGATCTTCGACACGCCCGAGCGCACGCTCGTCTTCGGCGTGAACGACTTCGACGAGACGCTGCCCGGTCCGATCGAGTGGGACGTCAAGCGCCTGGCCGCCAGCATCGAGATCGCCGGTCGGGACCTCGGCTTCACCGTCGCCCAGCGGGAGGCCGCGGTGGTGGCCACGATCGGGTCGTACCGTGCGGCCCTGGTCGCCTTCGCCGAGCAGCGCAACGCCGACGTCTGGTACGCGCTCATGCCGGCGAGCGAGCTCCAGTCCCGGTTGGCCGCCACCGGCGGACGGGCTGCCGGGCGGGAGGTGGAGAAGCGGGTGGCCAAGGCGTTGATGCACGACCACCTCCACGCCTTCGGCCGCCATCTGGGGATCATCGACGGCACCCCCCGGTTCATCCCCAACCCGCCGGTCATCGTCCCCGCCGAGGACCTGCTCGACGGTCGTCAGCGGGAGCGCTACGTCGAGGTCATCCAGGGCTTCCTCACCCAGTACCGCGAGAGCCTCAACCCCGACCGTCGCGCGCTGCTCGAGCAGTACCGCTTCATCGAGATCGCCCGCAAGGTCGTGGGGGTCGGGAGCGTCGGCACCCGGGCGTGGGTGGTGCTCATGACGGGTCGCGACGCCGATGATCCGCTCCTCCTCCAGCTCAAGGAGGCGCAGCCGTCGGTTCTCGCCCCCTACGCCGGCAACACGATCTACGAGTCGGAGGGGCGGCGGGTCGTCGAGGGTCAGCGGCTCATGCAGACGGCCCCGGACCACATGCTCGGCTGGTACCGCCTCATGGCGTGGGACGGCGAGCAGCGCGACTTCTACGTACGTCAGCTGTGGGACGGCAAGTCGTCCATCGACGTGGCCAAGCTCAACGCCAAGGGCCTCCGGGCCTACGGCGAGGCGTGCGGCTGGACCCTCGCCCGGGGCCACGCCCGCACCGGCGATCGGCTGGCGTTGGCCGCCTACGTCGGTGACACCGACGAGTTCGACCACGCCATCGCCGCCTTCGCCTCGGCCTACGCCGACACCAACGAGCAGGACTACGCCCGGCTCCACAACGCGGTCGACGGCGGACGCCTGGAGGCGACACCGGGGATCTGACCGCCCTCCCCGGTCGAGGTACCACCGGGCCGGCCAACCTGGGCCCGGCACGCCGTAGCCTTCCCGGGTGTCGTCGGACCCTCCCCGCGTCGATGAAGTAGCGCTCCCGGTGGCCGACGCCGTGGCCGTCCCGGCGCCGGGCGGGGTGTTCGCCCCCGGCCAGCGCATGCTCACCAGTGGGCTGGTGCTGATCGTCACCCTGGTGGCCTTCGAGTCGCTCGCCATCTCCACGGTGATGCCTCTCGTGGAGGAGGACCTCGGCGACCTGTGGCTCTACGGCTGGGTGTTCAGCGCCTTCTTCCTCGGCAACCTGGTCGGCATCGTGGTGGCCGGCACCGCCGCTGACCGCATGCGCCCGGCGGTCCCTTTCGCCGCCGGCCTGGTGCTGTTCGTGGCCGGCCTCGTCATCGGCGGCCTGGCCCCGTCCATGATCGTGCTCGTGGGCGGGCGGGCCCTCCAGGGCCTGGGCGCCGGGGCCATGCCCGCCGTGTCCTACGTGTGCATCGGGCGGGGCTACGCCCCCGCGCAGCGGCCCAACATGTTCGCCCTGATCTCCAGCGCCTGGGTGATCCCGTCGGTGGCCGGCCCGGCCCTGGCCGGGGTCATCGGCAGCGCCGCCGGGTGGCGCTGGGTGTTCCTCGGTCTGCTGCCCCTCTCGGTCGTCATCGGCGGGTTGGCCATCGCCGGCATCCGGTCGATGCCGCCGCCGGCCACGCGGGGCACCGAGTCCAACCTGGGCCGGGCCGTGCTGGTGGCCGCCGGCGCCGCCCTGGTGCTGGCCGGTCTCGGGAACCACAACCCGTTCCTGGCCGTGCCCATGGTGGTGGTCGGTGTGGCCGCTGGCCCTGCCGGCGTTCCGCCGCCTCACCCCGCCGGGCACCCTCACCGCCCGGGCCGGTCTGCCCGCCACGGTGCTGGCCCGAGGCGTGCTCACCTTCGCCTTCTTCGCCGGTGACGCCTACGTGCCCTATGCCATGTCGTCGGTGCGGGGCCTGTCGACGGTGGTGGCCGGTCTGGCCCTCACCGCGGCATCGGTGACGTGGACGGCGGGCTCGTGGATCCAGGCCCGCTGGCTCGATCGCTACGGCCCTCGTTCGCTGGTCGTCGTCGGACTCCTCGGCGTGGGGGCGGGCTCGCTGGCCATGTTGGCCGTGCTGGTGCCGTCGATCCCGGCGACGGTGGGCATCGGGGCGTGGGCCGTCGCCGGGTTGGGCATGGGCCTCGCCTACTCGCCGCTGTCGGTGGTCACCCTGGCCGAGTGCGAGCCGGGGGAGGAGGGGCGGGCCACGTCGGGCCTGCAGCTCTCCGACATGTTGGGCACCGCGCTGGGCACCGGTGTGGGGGGCGTGCTGGTCGCCGTCGGCGCCGCCGCCACCGATTCGGACACGGCCGGTCTGGTGGCCGTGTACCTGGTGGGGGCGGCCGTGGCCGCGGTCGGGGTGCTGCTGGCTCGCCGGGTCCCCCGTCGCCTCCTCACCCGCACCCTCACGACGGGCTGATCGGCGGCACCGGCGGGTGACCGGCGACACGTGCGGTCGTGCGAGACTCGTCCCCATGAAGCTCGCACTCGGCCTCGACCTGTACCGGGGGGCCACGATGGAGGTGCCGGTCGAGCAGGTGCGCCGGGCCGAGGACCTCGGGTTCCACTCCGTGTGGACCGCCGAGGCCTATGGCTCCGACGCCCTGTCTCCTCTGGCCTACCTCGCCGCCTTCACCTCTCGCATCAAGCTGGCCACCGGGGTGGTGCAGATCGCGGCTCGGACGCCGGCGGCCACCGCCATGCACGCCCTCACCATCGATGCGTTGGCCGGCGGCAACCGGGTCATCATCGGGCTCGGGGTGTCCGGCCCCCAGATCGTGGAGGGCTGGTACGGCCAGCCGTGGGGGAGTCCCAACCAGCGCCTGCGCGAGTACGTCGCCATCATGCGCAAGGTCTTCGCCCGGGAGCCGCTCACCAACGACGGGCCCGAGTTCCCACTGCCCTACACCGGTCCCGGTGCCGTTGGTCAGGGCAAGCCGCTGCGGTCGATCCTGCATCCGGCGGGCGAGGTCGAGCTGTGGCTCGCCGCCGGAGGCCCGAAGAACACGGTGCTGACCGCGGAGATCGCCGACGGCATGTTGCCCATGGGCTGGGGCGCCGACGGTGACTCGATCTACGGCCCGCTGCTCGAGCAGGGCTTCGCCGAGCGGGGTGGCCGTCCCGACCAGTTCGAGGTGTTCGGCGGCATCAGCGTCGAGTTCACCGACGACGTGCGGGCCACCATCGACGCCAAGAAGCCGCTCACCGCCATGTACGTCGGCGGCATGGGTTCGGCCACGCACAACTACCACCGTGCCGCGATGGCCCGACGGGGCTTCCCGGAAGCGGCGGCCCGCATCCAGGAGCTGTGGCTGGCGGGCCGGAAGGAGGAGGCGGTGGCCGCCGTCCCCGACGAGTACATCGAAGAGGGCTCCCTGTTCGGCACCGAGAAGCGGATGCGCGAGCGGTGGAGACACGGTGGTCCCCGCCGGTCTGACCGGTGCCATCGTGCGCACCGACGGGATGGAAGGGTTGGAGCTGGTAGCCGAGCTGGCCGGCAGCCGCGACACGGTGGAGGTCGACCGATGACCGACTACGAGACGATCCTGGTCGACCGGCCCTCGGAGGGCGTGGCCCGCATCACCTTGAACCGGCCCGAGAAGCGCAACGCCATCTCGACGCCGCTGCGCACCGACCTGTTGGCCGCCCTCGAAGCCCACGACGGCGACGCCGACGTGCGGGTCACGATCATCCGGGGGGCGGGCGACTGCTTCTCGGCCGGGTACGACCTGGGCGGCGACCTCATGGCCGAGCCGCCGTTCCACTCCGCCCCCAACGACGGGCAGTGGGCCCGTCAGGCCACCCAGACGTGGCTCAACTTCTGGGACATGGCCAAGCCGGTCATCGCTCAGGTCCACGGCTACGCCATCGCCGGGGCCACCGAGCTGGCCCAGGCCTGCGACCTCGTCTACGTGGCCGACGACGCTCGCATCGGCTACCCCATCGTGCGGGTGGCCAGCCCTCCGGACTGGCAGTACCACGAGCCCCTGTTGGGCATGCGCCGGGCCATGGAGATCATGCTCACCGGCGAGGACATGAGCGGCGTCGAGGCGGCCGCCATCGGGTGGGCCAACCGGTCGTTCCCGGCGGCCGAGCTCGAGGCCGAGGTCATCGACGTGGCCGAGCGGGTGGCCGCGGTGGCCACCGACCTGGCCCAGATCAACAAGCGCATGGTCCACCGCCAGGCCGAGATCATGGGCGTGCGGGCGGCCATGCGGGCGGGCAACGAGTTCCAGGCCCTGGCCGGGCACCAGGCGTCGGTCGAGGCCTTCAAGGCCGACCCCCTCGCCATGATGAAGAAGCACAACGCCGCTGATGCGGCGCGTCGGGAGGCCAAGGCCGCCCGATCCGCGGCTCCACCCGACGTCTCGTGAGCACGGTCGACGATCCCCCGGCGTCGACCACCGCAGCCGGCCGGCCGCTGATGTCGAGCCGCCGCATCGCCATCGTGTTCGCCGGGATCCTCCTCGGCACCACGCTGTCGGGCCTCGACGCCGCCATCGTGGCCACCGCGGCGCCGACGGTGATCGCCGAGCTCGGTCAGCTGTCGCTGCTCCCGTGGCTCACCACGGCGTACCTGCTGGCCCAGGTCACCACCATGCCGGTCTACGGCAAGCTCGGCGACATCCACGGACGGCGCCGGATGTTCACCATCGCCATTCTCACCTTCCTCGCCGGCTCGATCCTGTGTGGTCTGTCGACGACCATGCCGATGCTGATCGGCTGCCGGGCCCTCCAGGGCATCGGGGCCGGCGGCATCACCGGCCTGGGAATGGCGCTGGTGGCCGACCTGGTGCCGTCGGAGAAGCTGGGGCGCTACCTCGGCTACACCGGTCTGGTCTTCGCCGGCACCAGCGTGCTGGGGCCCTTCGTGGGCGGCCTGTTCGTCGACAACCTGTCGTGGCGGTGGGCGTTCTTCATCAACCTGCCGCTCGGTGCGATCTGCCTGGCCGCCCTGGTGTACCAGCCGAAGCAGGCTGCGCTGGTGAAGCACCGGGTCGACATCGTCGGCGCCCTGCTCCTCGGGGGCGGGGTCACCTGCCTGCTGCTGGCCCTCAGCCACGTGGGCGGGAACACGTCGTGGGGCTCGCCGCAGACGGTCGGGCTGCTGGTCACCTTCGTGGTGGCCATCGCCTCGTTCGTGGTGTGGGAGCGGCGGGCCGCCGAGCCGTTGCTGCCGCTGCGCATCCTGTCCAACCGCATCTCGGCCCTGGCCACCTTCGCCAACCTGGTGGCCGGCGTCGGCTTCACCTGCGGGATCATCTACCCGCCGGTCTTCTTCCAGGCGGTGGCGGGGGTCGATGCATCGCGGTCGGGTCTGCTGCTGGCCCCGTTCGCCTTCAGCTGCGCCACCTTCACCCTGGTGGCCGGCCAGATCACCGACCGTCTCGGCGGCTACAAGGTCCTCCCGCTCATCGGCATGGTCTTCCTCGGCGTCGGCTACGGCCTGTTGGGCACCATCGACGGCGGCACGTCGGCCGTCGAGGTCATGGTGTTCGCGGTGATCGCCGGCGTGGGGGTGGGCTTCGTGATGCAGACGTTGCTCTACGTGGTGCAGCGCACGTCGCGGGTGAGCGACATGGGGGTGGCCACCTCGACGGTGATGTTGGCCCGCGTGCTGGGCAGCTCGGTGGGCGTGGCTGTGCTGGGCAGCGCCTTCACCTCGACGCTCGCCTCGGAGGTCGAGCAGCGGCTGCCGGGCTTCCCGGTCTCCGACATCCAGGGCTCACCCCAGACGGTGGCGGCGCTGGCCGAGGACGTGCGGGTGCAGGTGCAGGACGCCTTCGCCACCGGTCTGGCGACGGCGTTCAAGGTGGCGGTGCCCATCATCGTGGTGGGCTTCGTGGCCGTGGCCTTCATCCCGGGCCGCAAGGTCCGCGAGGCCATGGCCGCGGCCCAGCCCGTGGAGCCGAGCGCCGAGGCGGTGGCTCACACGCTCTGACCGTCGCCGGTCCGCAGAGTGCGGGTAGGCGGCGCGGGGCGGGGTCAGACGGGACGGCCGCCCACGATGCTGGCCCGCTCCATGACCCGCCGGTTCGGCCAGTAGTCGGAGCAGGCGTAGTGCTGCACGGCCCGGTTGTCCCAGAAGGCGACCGAGTCGGGGGTCCAGCGGAAGCGCACCTGGTACTCGGGGATGCTCGCCTGGCGGCACAGCACGTCGAGCAGGGCGTCGCTGTCCTCCTGGGACCAGCCCACCACCCCGGTGGTGAAGATCTGGTTCACGTACAACAGGCGCTGCCCGGTGCCTTCGTGGGTGATGACCGCGGGGTGCTCGACCTCGGGGTAGAGCTCGCGGATCTCGGCCTTGCGCTCTTCGGGCATGTTGTGGCCGAAGGCCCGAACGAAGTCGTGGGTCACGGTGAGGCCGTCCACGAGCTCGCGGGTCTCGTCCTCGAGGCCTTCGTACACGGCGTGCATGTCGCAGAACAGGGTGTCGCCGCCGAACTCGGGGACCTCGATGGCGTGGAGGATGGCGCCCATGGACGGCGTCTCGCGCCACGTGACGTCGTGGTGCCAGGTGTTCTCGTAGCCGCCGACCTCGGCGGTCTTCTCGAACCGGACGAGCTCGGGCTGGCCGGTGTTGGCCGGGATGAAGGGGTGGATCTCGAGGTCGCCGAAGCGGGAGGCGAAGGCCACGTGGCGTTCGGGGGTGAGGGGCTGGTCCCGGAAGAAGATCACCTTGTAGGTGTAGAGGGCCTGGCGGATCTCCTCGATGACGTCGTCGGCCAGCTCGCCGGTGATGTCGATGCCACCGATCTCGGCGCCGAGGGTGGTCCCCATCTGGGCGACCGAGAAGTTCTCCCAGGTGGCGGCGAGGAGGCGGTCGCGTTCCTCGGCCAGGTGGTTGAGGGGGCCGACGCGTCGGCCGCTCCCGTTGGCCTTGCCCGTGGCGCCCAGGCGGGCCGACGGATCCTCGGTGGCGACGATCTCGGACTGTGCGGTGCTGGTCATGGTGCCCTCTCCCCCAAATCAGACAGGTGTCTTAGTGGGATCCTAGCGCAGGACATGCGGGCCGCGTCGGGAAAATGGGTGGCGGGTGGAGCGGTCAGGGCGCGTCGGTGGCGGCGTAGGCCTGGAAGGCGGCGGTGACCGTGGGGTAGAGCGCGTCCTCGCCGATGAGGGCGGTGATCCCGTAGTGGTCGAGCTCCTTGCGCACGCTGGTGACGGCCTCGGCCACCACCAGCTTCACGTCCTTCTCGCTCAACGCCTTCTGCACCTGCAGCAGGGTCTGGGCGCCGGTGTAGTCGATGTCGGTGATGGCGGCGGCGTCGAGGCAGACCCATCGCAGCGGCTCGCTCGACTCCAGGAACCCGTTGACATCCTCGAGGAGGTGGTTGGCGTTCACGAAGTAGAGGTCGGAGGAGAAGCGGTAGGCGACGAAGCCGGGAACGCTGCGGGCGTCGGGGGTGGCCTCCTCGCCGTTGAAGCCGCCGCCCTCGGCCGGGGTGATCACCGCGGTGGCGGTCCGGTAGCTGCGGCGGAGGTGGGCGATGATCGAGGCCACGATGGCCAGGGCGATGCCCTGCTGGACGCCCACGAACACCACGGTGGCGGCGGTGAGCGACGCCACGATGAACTCGTCGCGCCGGACCCGCAGGATCGAGCGCATGCCGGGGATGTCGACGAGCTTCACGCCGATGATGAACACCACCGACGACAGCACCGCGGCGGGCATGTACTGCACGGGCTTGGTCAGGAAGAGCAGCACGATCACCACGATGGCCACGGTGGTGACCTGGGCCAGCTGGCTGCGACCGCCGGCGTCGTCGACCATCTCGGTCTTGGTGGGGCTGCCGTTGACCACGAAGGTGCCCGAGAGGCCGGCGGCGATGTTGGCCACCCCCAGCCCGACCAGGTCGACGTCCTCGTCGAAGTCGTCGTTGTAGCGGGCCGCGTAGGCCCGGGACGTGGCCGCGCTCTGGGCCAGGATCAGGATGAAGATCGAGGCCGCCGTGCCCATGAGGGCGGGGATGTCCGACCAGCTGACGTCGGGGATGCCGAGGCTGGGCAGGCCGCTGGGCACCGGCCCCAGGGTGGCCACGCCGTGGTCGACGAGGTCCCAGTTCCAGGAGATGGCGATGGCACCGATGACGGCGATCAGGGCGCCGGGCACCTTGGTGGTGACGAAGCGCCCACCGAGGATCACGGCGATGACCCCGGCCGAGACGGCGGTGGTCGTCCACGAGATCTGGTCGATGTTGCCGAGGGTGGTGACCAGCTTGCCGATGGTGTTCTCGAAGTCGTGGCCGAAGACGGTGACGCCTTTGCCTTCCGGGATGCCGAGCATTCCTCCGACCTGGCCCGCCGCGACCTGGATGCCGACCCCGGTGAGGAAGCCGATGAGCACCGACCGGGACAAGAAGTTGGCCAGGAAGCCGAGGCGGATCACCCGGGCCAGGAGCAGGAAGGCGGCGGCCATGAGGGCCAACAGCCCGGCCAGGGCCACGTACTGGCTCGAGCCGGTGGCGGCCAGGCCGGCCAGACCGGCGGCCATGACGGCGGCGGTCGCCGAGTCGGCGCCCACCACCAGGTGGCGGGAGGAGCCGAGGAGGGCGAAGGCCAGCAGCGGCAACACGATGGTGTAGAGCCCGGTGATCACCGGCATGCCGGCGATGGCGGTGTAACCCATCACCTCGGGGATGGCCAGGGCGGCGAGGGTGACGCCGGCGACCACGTCGACCGGCACCCGCTTGCGGTCGATGGGGAGGAGACCCTCCAGGACGGGCAGACGGCGCTTCTTCGTACCAACGTCCGGAGCGGTCATGGCGAGACGCTAGTCGCCGATCATGAGCCGGCTCGGGAATCTGTGGGGCCCGGTGCGTAGGCTCCGTTCGTGGCCGGACCGCTGACGGGCGGAGGTCGTGGACGAGCTCTATCGGCGGCTGGAGGCCACTGCCGACGCCTTCGACTTCACCGTGCCCGTCGTCACCGCGGTCGCGGTTCCTCGTTGAGGTCGAGCTCAGCCGAAGGTGGTTCTACGCGCACGGGAAGGTGCTGGCGAGTACATCGCCGCGGATGCGGTAGCCACGGTATTCGTCGGTCACTACGTCGATGGTCGAGCGCAGTGGGGACCACTCGTCGGCCACCTTCATCGCGGGGTCGATGGCCGCCACCGGATGCCAGTAGACGCCGTCGGCGGTGATGCAGACCTCGGGGATGAGCGAGGTTCGCGAGACGGTGAGCCCGGCGTTGGCCGATCCCTGCCTCGCCACTCGGCGCACCACCCGCTGGTCCTCGTCCAGGCCCAGATCGTCGAACAGCTGGACGAGGCCCTTCTCGGTGTCGCCGGCGTCGTCGCCCAGAGTGGCGGCCACCCGTACGTGGAACCCGAGGTCGATGGCCAGGGTGATCCCCGCCCGGGCCCGGGCGAAGCTGCCCTCGCCCCGGTGGCGGTCGTGCAGCTCGGCGGTGGGGGAGTCGAGGCTGATCTGGAGGGTGAGCCCGTCGCGGGGCAGCTGCTCGAGGCGGCGGAGGCGTTCGCCCTGCCACACCATGGCGTTGGTCAACACGATGGTGGGGATGGTCGCCGCGGCCAGGGCCAGCCGTTCGTCCATGTCGAGCACCATGAACGGTTCGCCGCCGGTGATGCAGAGCTGCTCGACGCCGGCCTGGTGCGCCTGGTCGACGATGGTGGCGAAGTCGTCGATGCCGATCACCTTCGGCACCGCCTTGGGCGAGGAGGCGACACAGCAGTAGTCGCAGGCCAGGTTGCAGTGGAAGTTGGTGTAGATCCACAGCCGGTGGCCGGGACGGCGATCGGGGGCGAGGGCGGCGATGGGGTCCTCGATGCGGCCGCGGTACACCTCGACCGAGTCCTGTTGGACCGACAGCACGGTGTTGCCGGTGCCGTCGCACCAGCGGGCGATCACGTCGACGTCGTCGGGTCCGTCCACGGGGATGACGACGGTCGTGCCCCCGGGCGTGGCGTCCACCGCGGCGACCACGTCGAGGAGGAGCCGGGCGCCCGAGGGCCGCCGATCACCAGTGATCGGAGATCCCTTGAGCGTCCATCGCCGCGATCAACGAGGAGTAGCCGCTGGTCTCGGCCCGCTTCCACTCCTTGAGGCCCTCGAGCTCGAGGATCCGTCGGTGCTCGGGGACGTTCCAGTCCATGGCCAGCAGCGTGGTGACCCACGCCTCGGCCACATCGGGATCGAGGGAGCCGAGGGTGGTGAAGTTGCAGTGGTTGTAGTCCTCGGAGGTCCAGACCACCTCGAGGTCGGTGATGGTGTCGTCGCCCGCCGCGGTCATGGCGTCCCAGGTGTTGACGCCGACGGCGGCCACGTCGGCCTCGTCGTCGAGTACCGCGCGCAGGGCGTCGAGGTCGGAGCGGCCGGTGTCGCCGTGCTTGCCCACGTCGGAGTCGAAGATGATCAACTCGATGTCGTCGGTGCTGACGCCGGCCTCGGCCATGTAGTGGATGGGCAGGATCCGGGCCTGGCCCGAGTCGCGGGAGCCGAGGGCCACCCGGCGGCCCTTGAGGTCCTCGAGGCCGCTCAGGCCGCTGCCGGTGCGGCCGATCATCAGGGTCTTGAACACCTGGTCGGTGTCGCGGATGGCCAGAGCCTGGGCCTTGCCGTCGCTCTGGCGGAGGGTGCGGATCCAGGCCACGTTGGTGTTCCAGGCGATGTCGATGTGCCCGGCCAGGAGGGCCTCGACCTGGCGTTCGTAGTTGCTGTAGAGCACGAAGTCGATGGGCGTGGCGGTGTCGGCGAAGTACTCCTTGATGCCTTCCCAGATGGGCACCACGTTGGCGGTGTAGGCCACGGCGCCGACCAGGATGGTGGGTTGCGTCATCGTTCTCCCCGAAGGTTGCGAATACGAATGCGAATGCAGAGGCGGAGGCCGAGCGAGGGGCTCGGCCGGTTCAGAACAGCGGCAGGCCGCACGTGGCCTTGCCGATGAAGTCGTAGAGGGTGTCGGTGGTGGGGGCCATCACCGAGGCGGCCCGGGCGTCGCGGAACCGTCGTTCGACGCCGACCTCCTTGCGGAAGGCGGAGCCACCGCAGAGGCGCATGGCCGCGTCGGTGACCGAGATGGCCGCTTCGCTCGCCGCCGCCTTGACCTCGAGGACCTTGAGCACTGCGTCCTCGGCGCCGGTCTCGATGGCGGTGACGGTGGCGTCGAGCAGGCCGGCGGCCTGGTCGGCGGTCACCTTGGCCTGGGCCAAACGGTTGAGGTTGACGGGGTTGTCGGCGAGGGTCTGGTCGAGGTGCTCGAGCCGGGTGGAGGTGAGATGCAGGGCGGTGAGGGCGATGGCCGACTGGGCCAGGCCGATCGAGGTCGCCGCGTTGAGGGCGTTGAACCAGGGCAGGACCGTGCCGATCATGATGTCGAACCCGCCGCCGTCGTCGCCGAGGCGGGCCGTCGCAGAAACGCGGGCCGACGAGGCGCTGAGCGGGCTCGAGCCGTTGCCCCGCAGGCCGAGGCCGTTGAACGGGGCGTCGATCTTCAGGCCGGCGGTGTCGGAGGGCACGAGCCACAGCGTGCTGGCCCCTTCGGCCGCGGCGGGCTGGCTGCTCCACACGTAGCTGTCGGCTTCGCCGGCGCTGGTGATCCAGGACTTGTTGGCGTCGAGGAGGACGTCGTCGCCGTCGACCTCGGCGGTGGACAGCGGCGCCCAGAAGTGCGACCGGGAGCCCTTCTCGGAGAAGGCCAGCGTCGTGAGGTGGCGGTTCTCGGCGATCTGCGTCTGGGTCTCGGCCGTGCCGAAGGCCTCGATCACGGCGGTGGCGGCGTAGTGCATGGCCAGGACCATCGCCGTGGTGCCGCAGTGCTGGGCGATCTCGGTGACCACCTCGGTGGCGGCGCGGGGCCCCTGTCCGCCTCCGCCGGCGGAGGCCGAGCTGACGAGCCCGAGGAGTCCGGCCTGCTTGAGCGCATCGATGTTGGCGGTCGGGAAGTTGCCGGTCTCGTCGATGGCGACGGCGTTGGGGGCGACTTCGTCGGCGATGACCTCACGAAGCCGGTCGAGGTGGTCGGACACGGGCATCCTCCTGGATGAATGGCTGGATGACAGGGGTTGTGCGGACCGGATCGACGGTGACAGGCCGGTGCCGGAGCGTCACGGGTCGGTGGCGGGGGCGGGTTCGGGGGCGCTGTCCGCCAGTCCGCTGAGCGCGGCGGTGACACCGAAGCCCAGGGCCATGGCCAGGGCGAAGCCGAGGTTGCTGCCGTGGGCGCCGAGCAGGTTGGTGCCGTCGGGGCGCCACTGCACGAGCACCTGGAGGGCGACGAGGGCGAAGCCGGCGGCGGGGATCCAGCCGAGCACGGGGCGGCGGAGGAGACCGGCCACCAGTCCGATCCCGGCCAGCGCGATGACGATGAGGGCGCCGAGCTTGTTGAACCGCATGAAGGCCAGCTCGTAGCTGCCCCAGCCCACGATGACGCCCCGGTCGGCGGTGAAGGCCACGTCGCGCGCCTGCCACAGTCCGGCCAAGCCGACGACGACGCCGACGGCGCCCAGTACGACCTGGGCCCGGGCCAGCCGGTCGTGGGCGCTCATGTCGCCCACCTGATGGCCCGGGCCACGGCGCCGGGGCGGCCGTCGAGCCCTTCGCGGAGCACGCCGTCGAGGCCCCAGGTGCGGCCGGCGGCGGTGGCGAACAGGGCCAGGTTGGCGGCGACCATCAGGTAGTAGCTCCAGGGCCACTCCCCGGGCGTGAGGGCCACCGACAGGCCGATGGCCCCGGCCTGCAGCGCTCCGATGAGGGCCCAGAAGCGGGTGCCGAGACCGAGCAGGAGGAAGGCGGCCAGGCACGACTCGATGATGAGGACGCTCCACCCGAACGCTCGGAAGTTGGGGAGCACGGCGTGCTCGACCACGTAGCTGAAGGGGGCGAACACCGAGTGGTCGACGGCGTCGCGGGTGTATCCGTAGAGGCCGCCGCCGCCGACGTCACCGAAGTCGGGGGGGCCCTTCCAGTTGGTGTTGGTGAGCCACATGAGGGCCACGCCCATGCGGATCAGGGCCATGATCCGCCGTGTGCTGACGGGAACTGACGCTGTCCACCCCAGTGCTTCGACCGGTTCCTCCACCCGCATGTGCACCCCTCGCGATCGGAGAAGTCCGGAGTGTCCCACGGTCGCGTGGTGTCGCCCCCATCACTCGTCGCATTGTTCACCTGCCCGTTAGGACCTGGTCACCCTGGAGCGCGGCGGCACCGGCGGTGGGCGGCGGTGACGGTCAGCGGCTCTCACGCCAGTAGTCGAACCCCTCGAAGCCCTTCAGGCCGTCGACGTCGCCGGGATCGCCGAGGGCGGCCAGCACCTTCAGGCTGAGGGCGGCCAGGCGGGCCACGTGGGGATAGATCTCGGCCAGTGGGCGGGCGTCGCCGGGGTAGCGGCCCGCCGCCGTGCGGAGGACGTCGATGGCGTTGATGGGGTCGGTGAACAGGTAGTCGTCGCCATGGACGGCCCACTGGTAGCCGACGACGGCGAGGGCCAGCTCGACGTCGCGATCGGGCGGCGGAGGAGTCATGGGTCGTGTCTACCCGAACCGGCCCGTCGTACCCGCCCCTGGCCCGTGGCGCCGGTCAGTCGGAGGCGGGCTCGTGGGCGGCGGCGACCAGCTGCGGGGCGAGCCAGTCGGCCACCGTCGAGAACTGCTCCTCGGCGATGTGCTCTCCGTCGGGGCGGAACTGGAGGTCACGTTCCCCTCCGGCGGGACCGAGCCAGCCGGCGAAGTCGATGATGGTGCTGCGGGGGAGGTCGTCCACGAGCGGGAGGATGACCTCGGCCAGGCGGTCGAGGCGGGCCGGGTCGTTGTACGGGCCCGGGTGGTTGATGTACGCCCGGGTCAGCCACGCCACCTCGGCGCCGGTCGAGGACAGCAGGTCGAGGGCCTGCGAGTACTCGCGACGGGCGAACTCGTCGTAGGCCGGGTCGCGAGGGCCCACCCACTGGTCGCCGAGCTCGGGCACCTGGCGATCGATCGAGTCCCAGCCGCTGATGGCCGACACCACCACGTCGGGGCGGTGCACCTCGAGGGCGGTGACCCACGAGATGACGGTCGGTTCGTCCACCACCGCCGGGTCCACCGGTTCGGCCCACGTGCCGCACGCGTCGCCCATCGGCGAGGTGCCGGCCTCGTAGCGGCGTTGCCCTCCCCGGGTGGTGCCGCAGCCGAGGTAGGCCTCGGAGGAGACCTCCATCTGGCCCGGGTGGGCCTCGGCCCAGCGCTTCAGGGCCACCGAGACCTGCAACATCACGGAGTCGCCCACGACGAGCACCCTGACCGGACCGGTGGGCGCTGCCGTGGTGGGCGGGGTGGGCGTCGCCGTGGTGGGGGTCGTCGCCTCGACGGGCTCGGTGGCGGCCGACCCCGATGGCGACGAGCTTCCGCATCCGCCCAGGACGAGGGCGGCGACCACGAGGGCGCTGAGCAAGGGAAGGGTTCGACGCACGGGTCCTCGGTCGGTCGGGAACCCCCGGTGTACCGGCGTCTCGTGGGCGAGACCGGTCACCCGCCTCAGGTCGCGGTGGTGTCGCGCCGGACCACGGTGCGGCTCAGGATCCCGAGGGTGGCCCGCAGAGCCGATTCGGGGACGACCGGGAAGATGTCGAGCTCCCGGTAGTTCTCGTGGATGTCGGACCAGTCGTAGTACTGGGTGACGAGGGTGCCGCCTTCGGCCGGTTCGAGCCGGTAGCCGTAGACGTGCCCGAGCTGGGGATCCAGCAACGTCCCCTCGATGGTCCACGCGATCTCGGTGTCCTCGTCGAAGGTGGTGATCACGATGGTGACGTCGTACTTCCCGAGCGGGAAGTCGTTGAGGGCCTCGCGATCCATGTGCACCACGAAGGAGTCGCCAACGGCCTCGACGGGATCGCCGGTGGCGTCCATCAACATGCCCGAGGCGTCGATGTCGACGTGGCCCTGCGGATCGCGGATGACGGCGAAGATGGCGGCGGGCTCGGCGGGGATGAGGCGCGAGACCTCGATACGGGTGTCACTCATCGCCAGATGGTGACACCTGCCGCCGCCGGCCGCGGCGCTGTGCCGCGGGCCGACGACGGACCCGGTCAGCTGTCGGCGGCGGTGTCCTCGCCGTCGTCGCCGTGCTCGGCGGTGAAGGTGACGGTGAGGTCGAGCTCCTCGGTGGCCCGCACCACCCGGATGGTGAGCTCCTGGCTGCGGTCGACCTGGCCGAGGACCTGGTGGAGGCCCTCGGCGGTGGTCACCTCGGTGCCGGCGGCGGCGATGAGGACGTCACCGCGGCGCACGCCGGCGCCCTCGGCCGGGCTCCCCTCGGCCACGCCGGCCACGAAGACGCCGTCTCGGGGCTCCAGGCCGGCCGCCTCCCGCAGTCGGGCGGCGGCCTCGGGGGCGCCCACGGTGATGCCGAGGCGCACGGGGACCACGGACTCGCCGCGGGCCAGCCTGTCGACCAGCTCCCGCAGCTCGGGCGTGGCCGGCCGGGTGAGGGTGAAGCCGTCGCGCTCACGGCGGACGTTGACGCCGACCATGGCGCCCTCGGCGTCGAACAGCGGCCCGCCCGAGGTGCCCTTGCCGAGGGAGGCGTCGTGCTCGAGGGCGTCGGTCACGATGCGCCCGCTGGGGCCGCGGTAGCGCCGGCCGGTGGCGGTGACGTTGCCGGCCACGGCCCGCACGGCGCCGTCGCCCAGGGTGGCCACGCCCACGACCGTGCCGCCGAGGGTCGGCGGCTCGGCCCAGTTGGCGACGGGGGCGCCCTCGGTGGCCACGGCGAGCACGACGAGGTCGCCCTCGGGGTCGACGCCGGTGACCGAGCCCTGCACGGAGCGGCCGTCGGCGAAGGTGACGCTGGTGGTGCGGTCCCGGAGGTTGTGGGCGGCGGTGAGGATCTGGTCGGGGGCGATGACCACGCCGTTGCCCCGCCCGCCGGAGCGACCGATGCGGACGACGGAGGGGTGGGTGCGCTCGGCCAGGTCGGCCAGATCGAGGGTGGAGGAGGAGGTGGTGCTCATGAGGGTGCTCCTTGCGAACCGAAAGGGACTTGCGAATCGCAAGGTACCAGCATGGAGGGGTTGTGCAACCCGGTCGGGCATGCTGGTGGGGTGACGAACGACGATGCGCTGGCCTCGGCCGCCGACCAACTGGGTGACCGGTGGACCCTGCGGGCTCTGTCCGTGCTGGGCCGAGGGCCCGCCACCTTCGGCGAGTTGGAGACCGCGCTCGGGGTGGCCACCAACGTGCTGTCGAGCCGGCTCAAGCGCCTGGAGGCCGACGGCATCGTGGTGGCCGAGCCCTACCAGGACCGTCCCACCCGCTTCCGCTACGCCCTCACCGAGCGAGGAGCAGCGGCCGAGGACGTCCTGCGGCTACTGGCCGAGTGGGGTGCGTCCGGTGACAGCGATGACGAAGGCCCGACCCATGACGCTTGCGGCACCCCGCTCGAGCTGGTGTGGTCGTGCCCCACCTGCGGCCAGATCGTCGACCGCGATCACGTCCACCAGATCCACCTCTGAGCGGCCCGCCGGCCCGCTGACCATCGGCCGGATGAGGATCAGCCGCGCCGGAACGTGTCGACGCGGACGGTCGACGGGAAGCTGACGGAGTCGACGAGCTCCCAGGCGGTCCTGCGCACCGAGTCGGGGAAGACCCGCAGACCGGCGCCGATGGTGACCGGGAAGGTCATGAGCCGCATCTCGTCCACCAGGTCGGCATCGAGCAGGGCGTGGACCAGCGTCTTGCTGCCGGCCACCAGGATCGGCCCGCCGTCGCCGGCCTTCAGGTCCGCCACCCCGCTGGCGACGTCGCCGTCGAGCACGGTGGTGTTGTTCCACGTCGGGTCGGTGAGGGTCGAGGACACCACGACCTTGGGCATCGAGTTCATCTTGTCGGCGAACTCACCGTCGAGCTCCGGCCAGGACCCCACGAACGACTCGTAGGTCACCCGGCCGATCAGCAACGTCTCGGCGTCGAGGACTTCCTGGAGCTTGTACTGCTCCTGGTCCGGTCCCATGAAGTCGATCACCCAGCCGCTGTGGGGGTGGGTGGGCTCGCCGCCGGGAGCTTCCATGACCCCGTCGAGCGTCGTGAACTCGGAGACGATGAGTGTGCGCATGTCTCATCAGACCATGGCTGCGTCTCGAACTCAGCGGTCGCCGCCGCCGGGACCGGATTCCCGGTGGCGCCAAAACACATGCGCTGGCGCCAAAGTGGCGCTAGTGTTGGCGCATGCCCAGCATCCAGATCAAGGACGTTCCCGATGAGGTGCACGCCACGTTGCGCCGCCGGGCCGCCGAGGCAGGCATGTCGCTCCAGGAGTACCTGCTGGCCCGCCTCGAACACGATGCGAGCGTGCCGACGCTGGAGGAAGTGCTCGACCGAGCCAGCGGCCGCGCCGGTGGGAGAGCCCCGATGAAGTCCGCTGTATCGGCGGTGCGCGCCGACCGCGACGCACGGTGATCGTCGTCGACGCCAGCGTCATCGTGACCGGGCTCGCGGACGACGGGCCCGACGGCGACCTCGTCCGCCGACGGCTCCGGTCAGAACAGCTCGTCGCTCCCGAGCTGATCGATCTCGAGGTGGTCTCCGCCTGGCGGCGCCTCGTCTCGGTCGGCGACATCGACGAACGGCGAGCAACGCTCGCCCTGGGGGACCTGCGGTCGCTGCGAATCGACCGCTCGCCTCATGGGCCGCTGCTGGAACGCTGCTGGGAACTACGCCACAACCTCACCGTCTACGACGCCGCCTACGTCGCGCTCGCCGAGTTGATGGATCTCGATCTGCTCACCGGCGACCGGCGTCTCGCCGAGGCCCCCGGCATCCGCTGCGCGGTCGAGCTGCTCTGAGGGGCCGGCCCTACTTCTCCGGATTGTCCCTGACGAGGAACGAGGCGACGTGCGCCGTCACGATGGCGAACGTGCTCACACCGACGATCATGGTGATGCCGCCGACCACACGTCCGGCTGCCGTGACGGGATAGACGTCGCCGTAGCCGACGGTGCTGATCGTCGATGTGGACCACCAGAGGGCGTCGAAGAAGCTGTTGAGCCGCTGGCCTTCGCCGACGTCCTCCACCAGGGTGAAGGCAACGGCGGCGCTCAGCCACGTCAGCGCCGCGGCGGCAAGCGCTACACGGGCCGCGTAGCGACGGATCCACTCGCGACCGTCTGCGTGCCGCGAGCCCGCCCACGGCCACGAGTCGGGCCAGGATCGCCACGTAGCGGATGACGCGTGCGGCGCGAAGGCCCCGGAAGAAGCCGAGCGGCGCGAGTGCTGGCAGCACGGCGAGACCCTGGGCCAGGACGATGATCGCCGCGAGCCATTCTCCGCGGATGTAGGCGATGCGGTCCGAGCAGAGCCAGAGTCCGACCAGATAGTCCGCCAGGAAGGCGACGAACACGACGAGGTTCACGAGGTCGAGGAACAGCTCGTCCCCGG
The DNA here is from genome assembly GCA_963793025.1 of uncultured Actinomycetes bacterium. Taxonomy (GTDB): domain Bacteria; phylum Actinomycetota; class Acidimicrobiia; order Acidimicrobiales; family Acidimicrobilacustridaceae; genus CAWBYL01. Next base: position 23,796 of record CAWBYL010000001.1, on the reverse strand, counting down.
GTGGGAGCTCGCTGCGTGCGATCTCGAGCACGAGCAGCGGCAGGGAAGCCACGGCGATGGCGATCAGCGGTCCGTCCGTGTATCGCCGCCACCGTCGCAGGCGATCGGTGACGTAGGCGGGCCCCTCGACCTCGGCGTCCGGCACCGACGTCGTCTCGCACTCGCTCGCGGTGGTGTCCTCGACGTCGATGCTCATCTTGCCGAGAGGTATCGGAAGCTGGGGACACCAGCCTGAACTCGAGCTGCCCGGTCGACGCCCGGTCGGCCATCCGCTCGAGATCCTGGCGAGCTCGACGGAGGCAGAGGTGAGTGGTCATGGCGGCCGGCCGTCACCCCTGGCGTCAATCGCCCACCGTTCGGACGTCGACGTCGAAGGCTGATGCCGCAACCCGCAGTGGCTCGTTGTCATCAACCGGGGCGAGGCAGATCTCGGCGGAGAGGTGTCGGGCGGCGGCCAGGGCTTCGAGAGACAGCAGGTTCAGTCGAGCGCCGGCGTGGACGAGCGCTCCCATGGGCCAACCCAGCGTCCTGAGCGATACCACCTCGATGGTCTCGGGAAGGTCGATGACCGCAGCGAGCACCGCAGTTGCCACCGCGTCATCGACGCCACCGAGCCGCCTCGAGATCGATCCGATGACCGCATCGTCGGCCAGCGCTCGACACAGCCGGTGGTACCAGAGACCAGTCGTCGCGAGCGTCGCCGTCCCGTGCCGAAGTGAGGGTGGCTCGTCCTCGAGGAGGACCCTCAGCAGCAGGTGGTCGTCAACGAGCAGAGCACTCAAGCGAGCTCGGACTCGTCGTCGGCCACCGTCGTCGCGAGCCTGTCGTAGCTCCCGGCATCATCGATCGCAGCCCGGACGAGTGCATGCAGCCCGCCCCGACCGGCCGGCACGATCACCACGGCATCGCCGAGGTCGACGACGTCCACGGCGCCGCCACCAGTGAGGTTCCATCGACGACGCGCCTCGGCGGGTAGCGCCATCTGTCCTCGCTCCGACACTCGATAGCGGGCGACGGTCATGAGCCAACTCTACAAAGCGACTCGGACGTCTTACAAGGAAGCCTTGGTAGCGGGGGGCCTTGTCGCCCGGCGCGATGCAACCCCGATGCCCGAGCCTTCGGCGGCGGCCCCCCGGCCCGGATGCCAAGGGGGACAAAGAGAGCGGGTGACGGGAATCGAACCCGCATAGCCTGCTTGGAAGGCAGGGACTCTAGCCATTGAGCTACACCCGCAGTGCCGTGGCGAGGCTACGACCGAGGTCGCCGCGGCCGCCGTGGCGCTGGACACGATAGGGCACGCGTCGGGGGTTAGCGTGCTCCCAGCCGGTGGTGCTGCCGGGGAAGAGGGAGCCACCATGGCTGAGCGGGCCTATGACCAGACCCCGGATCCGTGGAGCCGGGCCGCGTCGGGCTATGCCTCCCGCTTCGAGGGGTTCACCGCCCTCTACGTCGACGAGGCCCTCGATCTGCTCGGCGTCGGCCCCGGCGATCGGGTGCTCGACGTGGCTGCCGGGTCGGGCGTCGTCACCGCCGGGGCGCTGGCTCGCGGAGCCCAGGTGGTGGCCACCGACTTCGCCCACGGCATGACCGCCCACATCGCGGCCAATCGGGCTGACAGTGCCGGTGCTCCACCCCCGGTGGCGGTGATGGACGCCCAACACATCGCCGTGGTCGATGGCAGCTTCGACGCTGCCATCTCCATGTTCGGCGTGATGTTCGTGCCCGACGCCGTGCTCGGCATCGGCGAGATGCGCCGGGCCACCCGGCCCGGAGCCCAGGTCGCCGTCGGCACCTGGGAGCTCGACGCCTTCAACCTGTCCAACATCACCGGCGCCGCCATCGCCCGCACCTTCCCGGGGGCACCCAAGGCGCCGCCGCCCACGTGGGCGCCACTGGGCACTGCCGACGGCCTCACCGAGGCCATGGAGGGGGCCGGGCTGGTCGACGTAGCGGTCACCGTGGTTCAGCGGTGGTGGCTGTTCGACGACGCCGAGGCCTTCTTCCTCACCGGGCCCGAATGGTCGCCGCCGCTGCAGCCGTTCTTCGACTCGGTCGGGGTCGACAACGTGAAGACCGTGAGCGAGGCCTTCGCCGCGGTCGTGGCCGAGACCACCGCCGCCGAGGGCGGCAAGGGCGTCCCCAACAGCGCCCTGGTGGCCGTCGGCCGCGTGCCCGGCTGAGCACGTCCCGCCCGCCATCCCACCCCCTTCCCGCGGACCTGGGGGTCGGAATCCAACCCCGAGCTCGACAGGAACGCTCGCCGCCGTTGCCGCGAGTGGGCTGCGGTTGCGCTGAGGGTCGGAATCCAACCCCGAGCTCCACAGGAGTGCCCATCTGCCGAGCCGCCTCGTGGGTGCGTTGCGGTTGACCTGAGGGTCGGAATCCAACCCCGGGCTCGGCGGGACGCAGATCGCCGGCGCCCGGACGCACGCTGCGGTTGATTCGAGGGTCGGATTCCGACCCCGAAGTCGACGAGAACGAGAGCGAGAGAGAGCCCGCGGGCGATGGGCGGCCGAGCGGTGGACGCGGTGTAGCTTCACGCGTCGCCGAGACCGCCCGGGAGCGGTGCGGAGGATTGGCCTCGATGCCGGTGCAGTCGACCTCGAACGAGAGCGGGCCAGGGGTGAAGGCCCGGCTCGTGACGTGGGGGAACGACTGGTGGCAGCTGCTCCTCGTGGTGGTCACCGCCGCCGCCGCCCGGGTCCTGTACTGGGTGCTGGCCGTGCCCACCTACTTCCCGATCAGCGACGCCGACCAGTACTGGCAGCTCGGGCGCAACGTGGCCGACGGCACCGGCTTCCAGCTCGTCTTCCCGGCCAACGAGCTGCACGCCACCGCTTTCCGGCCACCGCTCTACCCGTACCTGCTCGGTGGCGCGCTCAAGGTGTTCGGCGTCGAGCTCGACACCGGTCGCCGGCTCAGCGTGATCCTCGGCGTCATCACCGCCGGGCTCACCTACCTCCTCGTGCGTCGCATCGCCGGCGCCATCGCCGCTCTGGTGGCGGGCATGGTGGTGGCGCTCTACCCGCCGCTCCTGGCCAACGACACCTTCATGCTCACCGAGCCGCTGTCGCTGACCCTGCTGGTGGGGATGCTGCTGGCTCTCTCGCATCGCCGCTGGGACATCGGCGGGCTGTTGTGCGGGCTGTTGATCCTCAGCCGCCCCAGCGCCCAGTTCATCCTCGTGGTGGTGGCGGTGTGGATCCTGTGGCAGCTGGGCTGGAAGCGGGCCCTCGGGTTCGCCGCCGTGGCCGTGGTCGTCGTCAGCCCGTGGGTGATCCGCAACTGGGTGGTGATGGGGTCGCCGGTGCTGGTCACCTCCAACGGCTTCAACGCCGCCGCCATGTACTCGCCGGCGGCCAACGAGGACGACGGCTTCGTCAATCCCGTCTACGACCCTCGCTTCGCCGAGTACCAGGGCGACATGGCCGACGAGGCCCAGTGGCAGGCCGATCTCCAGCGCCTGGCCTTCCGGTCGATCCGCGACGACCCGTGGCAGGTGCCCCGGGTGATGGGCCGCAACGCGCTGTCGTACTTCGAGCTCCAGCCCAGCACCAACACCACCGCGGAGGAGTTCGACGGGCGCAACATGGACTTCCGCTCGGCCACCCTGCCGGCGTTCTACGTGGTGACCGTCGTCGGGCTGGTCGGCCTGGCCCTCCAGCGGCGGCGACCGATGGTGGTGCTGGTCATCGCCCTGGCCGCCTACTTCGCTCTGTCCAGCCTCGTGTTCGTGGCTCCACCCCGTCTGCGGGCCCCGTTCGACCTGTGCTGTTGCATCGGCGTGGGCCTGGCCGTGGGCTGGTGGCTCGACCGCCGTCGCCGAGCGGGCAACGAGAACATCGGCCTCCAGCAGGCCCTGGCGCCGTACACGGCCGACGAAGCCGACCGCTCTACGGTGGAGCCATGAGTTCCGAGGGCACTGAGGGCTACACCGGCGTCGACAACCTGGAGGTGATGGCCGAGGCCAAGAAGTACCTCGCCTACCTCAACGGGGAGATCGCGGCGATCGCCGGGCCGCCCCGAGACGGGCTCACCCTCCTCGACTTCGGGGCCGGGGCCGGCACCCACACCGTCGACATCCGCGACCGGGGCTACGACGTGATCGCGGTGGAGATCGACGAAGGTCTGCGCCAGCGCCTCGAGTCCCAGGGCTTCACCGCTCACCAGTCCCCGGACTCGGTGGCGTCGGGTTCGGTGGACGTGGCCTACACCATGAACGTCCTCGAGCACATCGACGACGACGTCGCCGCGCTGCGCTCGGTGGGCGACACGTTGCGCCCCGGCGGGCGCCTCGTCGTGTACGTGCCCGCCTTCCAGGTCCTGTACTCGTCGATGGACGAGAAGGTCGGCCACCTGCGCCGCTACCGCAAGGCGGCGCTGGTCGAGGCGGTGACGAAGGCCGGGTTCACGGTGGACGAGTGCCGCTACGTCGACAGCCTCGGCTTCGCCGCCTCGCTGGGCTTCAAGGCCATCGGCAACAAGGACGGCGACATCGGCGGCAAGTCGATCAGCCTCTACGACACCTACGCCTTCCCGGTCAGCCGGGTGATCGACAAGGCCACCGGCACCTTCGTGGGCAAGAACCTGATGCTGTTCGCCACCTGGCCGGGCGCCGCCGGATAGCGAGGCCGGTCAGCCGTCGAGAGCCGCTCGCACGGCGGCCACGGCGTCGGGCAGCGGCATCCGGGGCAGGGCGATGGCGGGCACCGCCGTGCACATCGACACCAGAGCGTCGAGGGCGTCGGGCAGGGCGAAGGTCTCGGCGAACGTGCTGTGCAGCAGCTCCACCAGGGCGTCGACCGGCTCGAGCGTCGTCGCCGCCGGCACCGGCGGCTCGGCGGAGGGGGCGTCGTCGGCCGGCGGTGGTTCCAGCAGCACCAGCAGGGCCAGCTCGCCGCCCTCCGACACCGACCCCACCGCACCGGGGGCCACCCGGCCCTTGGGCCCGGGCGCCGACGCCCCCGCCGGACGCAACCCGAGCAGCGTCTGCGACGCCGTCGACAGGTCGAAGGGCTTCGGGTACGGCGGCACGGCGAGGGTCTCGGGGTCGATGCGCACCAGCTCGTCGGTGAGGTAGCCGAACCCGGCCTGCACCAGCGCGGCGGTGAGGGTGCTCTTGCCCCGCCCGCTGTCACCGGCGACGACGACGACCCGCCCGTCGAGTTCGACGGCCCCAGCGTGCAGAAGGACCCATCCCGTCGACTGGGCCACCGCGATCTGGTTGAGCTGGGTCATGGTCGCCTCGACCATGGCGTCGGCGTCGGGCAGCGTGGCGAACAGGTCGTCGTCGAGGTAGATGCGCCACCGTCGGGGTCCGTCCTCGCCGCCATCGAGGAGCCACACCGTGGTGGTGGCCGAGTCGAGGCGGGGGAGCGAGGCGGTGAGCGTGGTCAGCCGAGCGGCCGTGCCGGGGTCGTTGGTGCGGATCTCGACGCCGGCCCCGGCCAGGGCCATCGGCCCGATGACCGCCGCCCCGGCCACCTGGTCCATGCGCCGGGCCACCTCCGGCGACCACTCCTCGCCGCCCGTGGGACCGGAATCGGAGGATGGCGCCACACCGACGGTCGTGACGCCGGCGGTCGACGGGGGAGGGGCCGCGGCCGGCGGCGGCTCGCCGACGGTGCGGACGAGGCCGTGGGCCCGCAGATCGGTGAGGGCGGTGTGCACGTCGGCGGCGATGATGTCGGCATCGAGCCCGGTGTCGACGGCGAGCAGGTCGACGATGGCGTTCACCGAACGCTCGCCGTCGACCGCTTCGAGGATCAGCCCGGCGCTGGCGTTGAGCACGTGGCACACCGCCGTGCCCCGATCGAGCACGACCAGCTTGTCGCCGGCCACGGCGCGCAGCAGGTGCGAGGTGGCCACGACCACGTCGTCGTCGGCGAACGGGGGAGGTCCGGTGACGCCTTCCGGAGCGGAGGACGAGCCGGAAGCGGGGGAGGCGATGACGCGACGTTAGCGAGACGTCCCCAGCGGTTCGGTGACCGACGGGGCGGCGCCGCACCAACGCGGTCGCCGACCCGCCGGTGGCTGGTCGGGGAGGGGAGATTTGAACTCCCGGCCTCCTGCTCCCAAAGCAGGCGCGCTGCCAAACTGCGCCACTCCCCGGAGAGGGGTGAGCGTAGCCCCCGACCGGTCGGTTCCCGGCCGTAGGGTGGGCCGATGGCGACGGAGCGGGCCCTCAACCTCGTCGAACCGGTGACCCTCGCCTCCCGCCTCGTCCGGGTTCCCGGCGTCCTCTACACCGAGGTGGCCGACACCCCCGTGGTGTGGGAACCGACCCGGCGCCTGCTCCACGAGCTCACCCCGGCCGCCGCTGCGCTGTGGGGAGCCTTCGACGGCCGGCCGTTGCGGGACGTGTTGGACGACCTGGGCGGGAGCGAGCCGGTCGACGAGCGCGCCGTCGTCGAGGCGGTGCGCCGGATGCGGGTGATGCGCATCGTGGAGGACGCCGACGGTGACTCGGCTCCGGCCGTCGACATCGAGACCGAGTCCGGCTCCCGCCCCGATCGGGTCACGGTCCGGGGTGAGGTCGTGGCGGCCGAGGATGGATCCGGCGTCGTCGTGGTGCTCGCTGGCGAGCAAGCGCCGAGCGACGACGTCGAGGCTGAGGTCGTCACCCTCGACGTTGCTGCCCTGGCAGTGGTCGATCCCGATGGGAGTCGTCCGGTGCGGGGGTTCGCTCGCGTCAACGCGTCCGAGTCGTCGGTGACATGGTCGAGCCCGGTCGAGTTGCTCGGTTCCCTGATGGCGGCGCTGGTCGTGGGCCACGATCCGGAGCCGCTGGTCCTCGACGCGTTGGCCGCTCTGGCCGAGGCTCAGCGAGCGGCCAGCTCGGCCACGTAGCCCTGGATGCGTTCGGTGAACACCGCTTCGGAGAAGGGTTCGGCGTGGCGCTGGATGGTCGCCTCGTCCAACTCGAGGCTGCGGAGCCGTTCGACCGCCTCGGCCACCGAGCTGGTGGTCGCCGCCTCGATGTGCACCCCGTTGACGCCGTCGATCACCGTGTCCAGGTAGCCGCCGAAGGGCACGACGATGCTCGGCGTGCCGAACACGGCGGCCTCGACCGGGGTGAGGCCGAAGTCCTCGGCCGAAAATGCCATGAGGGCCCCGGCGTTGGCGTAGAGCCAGCGCAGCTCAGCATCGGTGGTCTCAGGGAGGAAGCTGATGTTGGGGCCGGCGAGGGCCCGCAGGCGTTGTTCGTCGGGGCCTCGTCCCACGACGACGAGTCGCTCGCCGCTCATGCCACCGACGCTGCGAATGGCCAGCTCCACGTTCTTGTAGGGCAGGAGACGGGCTACGCACAGGAAGTATCCCGGCTCGATCCCTTCCACGGGTGACTGCATGCCGTCCGGGTCGATGCTGTGGGGCGGGTGGACGATCTCTGCGTCGAGGCCGTAGGCGTCGCGCACCATGGCTTGGGTGCGGGTGGAGTTGGCGAGGTAGAGATCGGCCGATCGAGCTGCCTTCTGATCCCAGCCTCGGAGAGGTCGACGGAGGCCGGCGACGGCGACCCGCGTGGCTGGCGAGGACTGAGCGGTGTAGGCCTCGCGTTGGTAGAGCCAACGAGCGGGAGCGTGGCAGTACACGAGCTTGCGCCCGGTCGTCTGGACTCCGTGAGCCCACCCGCTGGAGCTGCACACCACGACGTCGGCGTCGATGTGCATCCGGGAGAAGGTCGGCGCGAGCAGCGGCAGAGCCAGGCGATGGCGTCGTCGAAGGGGCGTGACTCGGTCGATGGGAGCAACGCGAACAGCGACGTCGGCGAAGTCGGGGAACGTTCCGTCAGGCTCGTAGAACGAGGTGAACACGTCTGCCGAGGGAAAGGCCCTGGTCAGCGACAGCACGACTCGCTCGGCCCCGCCCCGCTGGGTGAGGTAGTCGTGGGCGATGCGCCACGGTCGGCGTAGTCGGGAGACGGTGCCACTGCTCGGCGAAGCACCGTTCAGCGCTGTGCTGTCGCTCATCTTCGTCTCGCGCTCCGCGGCAGATGCCTGCCGCAAGCGAGCCCGGTGATCGGGCGGCTGATCGGTACGGACTCGACGGCCGTGGCGGACGTGGCTCTGAGCAACATGCGCCGCTCGGCGGCGGTGCGAAGCTCGGTGTAGGTCGCCAGTCGCCCGACGAAGGGAATCGGATCCCCGGGTCGCTGGACGCGCAGCCACAGTCGCTCGCGGACCGTAGGCACGGTAGCCCCGTGCCCACTCGCACACGATGCTGCGGTCGCCGAACATCTCGTCGTCCAGCTCGAGCTCCCGTTGGGTCTGCAAGAGGCCCACCGCCAGCACTGCTTCAGCTCCCCAGGAGCGGGCCGTCCACAACAGCCGATCGGGATCGAGATCCGGTGTCAGCAGCACCTGAGCCACATCTCGCAGGGTGAGCGCTCGCCTCCATCCGCCCAGGAGCAGGTGGGCGCAGGCATGGAGCATCGTCGCCTCCGGCCCGAGGGTCGTGAACGTCCTGCCGCCACGCTCGAACTGGCGGGGGTCCCGCCACAGCGCCTCCGGTGGGACACGAACGCCCAGTGGACCCCACGACAGGATCCGGTGGAGGTCGACCTCCAGCCCGTCGGCCAGCAGCACCGTCGCGCCCTTGCCGACGGTGGACGCAAAACCTGGGAAGCGATCGACGGCGAAGTCCGTGTGTGTCCCGCCGAGCGATGCCAGCGCAGAGACCGCGAGGTCGAGTTGATCACCTCTCACCAGCAGATCGATGTCGCCGGTGGGTCGCCACTGGGCGTCCGGGTAGTCGAGGGTGGCGAGGGCTGGCCCCTTGAGAACGCGCACCTCAACCGACGCCGCTTCGAGCACATCGACCACCTCGATCAGTCGTTGCTCGTGCCACATCCGGGCCTCGGTGAGCTCGACCTCGAGCTCGGCCACCTCCGCTCGTTGATCGGCAGTGGTGGCCAGCTCCGCGTCGGCCACGGCGCCGACGAGCAGACCCGAGAGACGGTGCTGGGCTACGTCCGCCCGCAACGTGCTCCACGCCTCGCCGTCGAGCGGTGAAGCCGAGGCCGGTGATCTGCTCGGCAATCCGGCGCAGAGCACCGCTCGGGTCCGGGGCTGGAGGTTGAAGCCCCAGGGCGGGGCGCTCGCCATCGCCCTAGGTCCGCCGGAAGATCCTGGTCGTGGCCGACGGTGCGACCACGCTGGGTCGATCAGCGCTGCCGTTTCCGTCGGCGATGCCGTTGCCATTGCCGTTTCCGTTGGTGCTGCCGTTCGCTGTCGAGGACACCGGAGCGGCAGAAGGCTTGCGGCGGGTGGTCTCGTCGACGAAGTAGCCGCCGTCGCCGCCGTAGTAGCCGTAGCTGTAGCCATAACCCGAGTCCATGTCGGCGGAGTTGCAGCCGTTGAGGACGATGCCGAGCACGTCGGCCCGGAAGCGGCCGAGCAGGTTGGCCACGCCTTCGGCGGGTCCCGATCGGGTCTGACCCGCCCGGAGCACGAGCAGCACCGTGTCGGCCACGGCGAGGAGATCCGTGGCGTCGTTGGTGGCCAGCATCGGGGGAGTGTCGAGCAGCACGATGTCGTAGTCGTCGCGCAGGGTTTCCACGTTGGTGCGCAGCTGGGCGACGATCTCGCCCCAGTTCTCGGTGTTGCGGGGGGCCGGCACGTACCAGACGTTGCTGAGGCGGGTCTCACACGCCTGGCTTCGATCAGCCAGCGGCACGGGTGCCAGGTACTTGCCGACCGACGGCTTGCGATAGTCGCAGTCGATCAGCAACGTCCGCATGCCGCTGTCGCCGAACACGGCGGCCAGGTTCACCACCGTGGTGGTCTTGCCTTCCGAGGGGTTCGGGGAGGTGACCATCACCACTGGCGTGCGGTGCTTGGGGCTGTTCTGACCAGTGGGCGTGCCCGGCCCGACCGGTTGGGACAGCGGTCCGGCCTGCTGGGCGGCGAACATCACCGAGGTCCGTACGGCGCGGAACCGCTCGGCAGCACGGGAGCGAGGGGCATCCACGGCGGGCACGAAGGTGTTGCTGCGCTGCTTCTTGGACAGCACGGGAACTTCGGCGATCACCGGGAGGCCGGTGACCCGCTCCACCCGGTCCCGGCGCCGCAGCCGGTCGTCCCACGCTTCGACCACGAAGGCGGTGATCAGGCCCAGCACCAGGCCGGTGGCCCCGCCGATGGCCGTGCGGGTGGACTTGGATACCGGCCCCGAGGTTCCGAGGTCCGTCTCGTTCGATGTCGAGGCCTGAGCGGTGACCACGCCGACGTTGGCCGAGCCTCGAGCGTTGAGGTTGTCCTGCAGGCGCTGGTTGTAGGCCCGGGCGTTGATCTGCACCGGCGTTGCCGTCTGCAGCGTGGAGAGCGCGCCGGTCGGGTCGTCCTGGTTGGCCAGGCCCTGGAACTCCTCCACGGCCAGGCGGTACTGGTTGTACACGCCGTCGCGGGTGGCCTTGAGGATGTCAGCTGACTCAGGCGGTCGTTCGGCGATCTGGGCGTCGAGCTCGTTCACCCGCGCTTCCAGTTCGTCCATCTTCTGGGCGACCTCGTTGACGGTGGCGCTGCGCTGGTTGGTCGCGTCGGAGGCGAGGTAGTTGTTGAGCACGCCGGCGGCGGTGTCAGCGAGGGTGACGGCTGTCTGCGGGTCGGTGGAGATGGCGGTGACGTCGATGGCCAGCACATCGCTCCGGGCGAAGGCCGCCACCTGGTTGTTCACCGTCTCCACGCTCAGCCCGGTGGTGGTGGCCACCTCGTTGGTGACGTCGGCCGAGCGAACGAGGAATGCAGCTTGCTGCAGGTTGGGGACGTTGGTGCTTCCCTGACCCGAGGGGTCGAACCCGTTGAGGATGAGCGTGTTGGTCGCCTTGTAGTACTTGGTCGGGTCGACCTTCTCCTTCTGCAGGAGCGTCGAGGCGTACCCCGCAGCCAGGCCCACGATGAGGCCGAGGACGATCCACTTCCACCGTCGCCGCAGCACGGCGACGTACTGGCGGAGCACGTTCGGCGCGTCGCCCGGAGCCCCGTGTGAGGGGCTGGGAGGTCCACCATATGGGTCGGGCATCGTCAAGGGGACTGGTTCCTCACATACGGCCGCGCGAAGCCCGGAAGTGTAGGCGCTCCGGGTCGAGGCCTCGCGGCACGCTTGGCGTCAGACGGGAGAGGCCGCGGCACTTCCCCCGGCGCCTCGATGAGCCCCATGCCCACCAGGATCACGGCGATGGTGAGCGGCCCGGCCACCCAGAAGATGTCGGCCAGCCCCTGGGTGACCCGGAGGACGAACGCCATCATGGCCAACATCGCCAGGTCGGCTCGTGACCGTCGGAGCGCCATGACGGTCGCCGTCAGGAGGGTCGCGAGTCCGAGCAGCCCGATGAGCCCCGCTTCGGCCAGTTCGCTGACGATCAGGTTGTGGGGGGCGACGTACGGACGAGCGGGATCGGCGAAGTACCGCAGTCCACCCCCCACGAAGCGGTTCTTGAGCCACACCTCGTCGATGGCCTGCTTGATGACGTCGGTGCGGGTGTTGATGGCGTTGAACTGCTGGCCGCTGTCGGTCCTCGACAGATCGCGCTCGTTGAGGGAGATCGCGGACACCGCCAGCAGGCCGATGCACACGATGAGGGCTCCGATGGACGAGGCACGCTGGTTTCCTCGACGCCCGAGGAGAAGCGGACGAACGGCAAGAGCCGCCACCAGGCCGAGCGCCGCCGCCCGTGATTGCGGACGCGGCCAGTCCGACGAGCATCGCCACCCGGAGCGCCAGGATGAGCTTCGGAGGAAGCCCCAGTTGACGCACAGCGGCGTAGGCAACGAGGAAGCCAGTGGCCAGCAGGAGCCCGATCTGGTTCTTGTTGATCTGGAACACATCCGCCGGCTCGAGGCCCCGGCGCAGAGCATCGAGCGAAGCCGCAATGGCGAGGACGCTCATCGCCACCATGAACAGGCGAAGTGCCAATCGAGTGGCGCCTGACTGCACGATCGCCACGCCGATGATGATCGATCCGCCGAACAGGACCCCTCGGTGGGCCAACTCGAACACGGACCGTTGAGCGTGGTGCGCCGACGAGGCTCACGGCCAGGGTGCCCAGATAGATCGCCAAGCCCCCGAACAGGAGCCGGAGGCGTCGGTCCCGCCACGGCACGAACCGGAGGGCGGCGATGAGCGCCAGAAGCCCAGCGGCATCGGTGACGCTCATGTTCAGCGCCGTCGGGCCCACGCGCTGCGAGAACATGGTGGCCACCAGCGCCAGACGACAGCACGATGCGGGGAAAGGCGACGGCAGACGCCAACAATGCGGCGGCGACGATGATCTCGACGGCACTGGTCGGGCGCCCGGCGGCCGCCAAGGCGATCACGAACTGAACGGCGACGACGGCGACGACAGCGCCGAGGATCGGAAGCCATTCTCGCAGCGGTCGGTGCGAGCGCTGGCGTACGGCAGCATGGGCGCTCACCAGGCGGAACGGTAGCAGCGCCTCGAAACCCGCTCAGTGACTGCCTTGGATGACGTCGAGATACAGGCGATGGACTTGGGCTGCGTGGTGCTCGATGGTGAACGATGCCCGGTACTCGCGTTGCTCTGCAGCTCCGATCGCCTCGCGTTCGCCGTCGTCGTCCGCCAGGCGCCGCATGATGGCGCTTGCCGTGGCCGCGTCACCAGGAGGGAAGAGGGTGCTCGTCCCGACGCGACCAACAGTCTCCGGGTGGGCCCCCCCGTCCGCGGCGACCACCGGCGTACCCGCCGCCATGGCCTCCACCACCGCCAGGCCGAACGGCTCGGCGGGTGCGGTGGCGAGGAACATGCTGGCGTGGGCCAGCCGATCGGGGATGTCGTCGACGGCGCCGATCAGGTCGACGGTGTCGCTGACGGCGAGGGACTCGACCAACGCATCGAGCTGGGGGCGGCCCGCACCGGCTCCGGCAACGACCATCCGCCAGCCTTGCTGACCGAGCCCGCTGAGAGCCCAGGCGCGCAGGGCCGTCGCCGTGTCCTTCTCGCTCTCGAGGCGCTGGGCCACCAGGACCACGCGGTCTCGCGGCGCCTGGTGCTGTTGCCAGGGCACTCCGTTCGGGATCACCTCGGCGGTCGGTTGGTCGGCGGCGTCGGCCACGAACTGGCTGATGGCGATCTGTCCGGCCAGGAAGCGAGGGAGTGGTGCGAAGAGCGAACGACGTAGGCGGTCACGGCCCCGTGGTTTGGCGAAGTGGAGCGTGGCCACGACGGGGGCATGCACGAGTGGCTTGGTGACCACGCCGACGACCTCGGCCGCGGTCATGTGGGCGTGTATCACCGAGGGGCGATCGAGTCGCTGGAGCGCCCGAGCGTCAGCGAGCGCCGAGCCAGAGGCCTGGTAGGCGACGTCGGCGCCGGCCAGCGCGGCGGTCATGCGGGCCGGATCACCACCGATCACGGTCACCCGCAGGCCCTGCGCCACCTGGGCCGGCGCCAGGTAGGACACGTAGCGCTCGACGCCGGCGAAGTTGGCCGTTCGTACGAGATGAACGACATGGAGCCGACTCGTGCTCATCCGCCGGGAAGGTAGCAGTGGGGCCGCAGAGCGACTTGTATGATCCGGCCGTGAGGACCCGCCGACGGAGACGTCGTCGCGGCGAGACCTCGCTTCCCCCGAACCCCGAGGCGGCCGCTGAGTGAAGGCAACTCGCATCTACCACTCGGGCGTGGTGTCGGAGTGGCGAGGACGTGACGTCGAGCTGCGCCGGCGGGGAGTCGATGTCGACCTGGTGACGGCGGTGGCGTGGAACGAAGGCGGCCAGGTCGTGGACCTGGAAGCGCCCGATCAGCCCTGGGTCGTCCAAGCTCGAACGTGGGGCCATCACCCGTACCTGTTCGTCTACGACCCTCGACCGATCTGGAAGGCCCTGCGCTCGCGACCGATCGACGTCCTCGACATCCACGAGGAAGCGGCCAGCTTCGCGGCCGCCGAAGTGCTCCTGCTCGCCTGGCTCGCCCGGCGGGGCGACACCAAGGTCTGCATCTACTGCGCTCAGAACATCGAGAAGCGATACCCGCCGCCCTTCCGGTGGATCGAGCGCCGGGTGCTTCGTCGGGCCGACGCCGCCCACACCTGCAACGACGCCGCTGGTCGCATCCTGCGTCGGAAGGGCTTCAGCGGCATCGTCCGCAACCTCGGCCTCGGCGTGGACGTGGAGCGATTCGCTCGCCCCGATCAGGTGCCATCAGCGCGATCGGGGTCCCCTTCGCGTGGGGTACGTCGGTCGGCTGGAGTCCCACAAAGGCGTGACGGTTCTCCTCGAGGCGGTGGCCGAGCTCCCGGACGTCGAGTTGGAGATCGTCGGCGACGGACCTGAACGCGAATCGATCGTGTCGACGATTCGCGACCTGGCCATCGCCGACCGGGTCTCGGTTCGTGGGTACGCCTCCCAGTCGGCTCTCCCCGAGCTCTACCGGTCGTTCGACGTGGTGGTGGTGCCGTCATTGGAGACGGCGTCCTGGATCGAGCAGTTCGGTCGGGTGGCCGTCGAGGCGATGGCGGCAGCCGTCCCGGTGGTGGCCTCCGACAGCGGATCGCTGCCGGAGGTTCTCGGCGGTGCTGGTCTTCTGGTCCCCCCCGGGAACGTCGCCGCCTTGGCGGAAGCGCTCGGACGGCTCCGGGACGATCGCGCCCTGCGGACCCGTCTGGCCGGCGCGTCACACCGCCGGGCGGCCACGTACTCCTGGTCGGCCGTCGCCGGGCGCCAGCATGACCTCTACGAGGAGATGGTCGGGTGAACCTCGACGTCGTGGTCGTCACGTTCAACTCGGCCGAGCTCCTGCCTGCCGCTCTCGGGTCGCTGCCCGGTGACGCCCGGGTGATCGTCGTCGACAACGCCTCCGCCGACGAGTCGGTTGAGGTTGCCCGGTCGCTCGGGGTCGAGGTGGTGGAGAGCCCGATCAACTCCGGCTTCGCCGCCGGTGCCAACCGTGGGTCGCGACTCGGCGCGGCTGACCTCGTTCTGTTCCTGAACCCGGACGCTCGGATCGACGTCGGCCACGTTGGAAGCCATGTGTTCCCGGTTCGAGACCGAGCCCGACCTCGGTGTGCTCTCGCCCCGACTGATACGGCCCGACGGCTCGGAGCAACGGGCAGTGTGGCCCTTCCCCTCGGCCGCCGGCTCCTGGCGTGAGGCCGTCGGGCTGCACCGGCTCCGTCGGGAGGCCGCCGGCTTCGTGATCGGGGCCTGCTTCCTCGTGCGTCGATCGATGTTCGAGGAGCTCGGCGGGTTCGACACACGGTTCTGGCTCTACAGCGAGGAAGCCGACCTGTGCTTCCGGGCCCGGCGAGCGGGGTGGCGGGTCGAGCTGGCCGGTGAGCTCGACGGCCCGTCACGTCGGCGGCGCCAGCTCAGTCGGCCTCGAGCCGCTGGTGTTCGAGCACTTCGAGCGCGGCGGCGGCACTTCGTCGGCAAGCACGAGGGGCCCGCTGCCCTCGTCTCCTATCGGTTGGCCAACCTCGTCGGCGCCGCGATCCGCTCGCTCGCCCATCCGAGCAGCGGAGCGTCGAACCCTGCACCGTGCTCGGCGCCCGCCGTCAGGCGCTGCTCCTCGTGCGTTCGCCGTCCCGCGCTCCGAACGAGAGCCCGGCGACGGCGGGCGTCGGGGACCGGACTGGTGGTGTGCTCGCTCGAGCCGTGGGACGACGTCTGGCGGCGAAACCAGTTCCTCGTGCGCGAGCTCCTGGACGAGAGCCGAACCGGCGGGTGCTCTTCGTGGAGCCTCCGTTCGACTGGGTCCACGAGGCTCGTCGTCGCTCCGGACGCAAGCGCCAGCGCGGGCTGGGCCCGCTCGAGACCGACGGCCGCATCGTCCGCTTCGAGCCGGCCAAGGTCTGGCCCCGGGTGCTCGGGCGCGTGCGCCGATCGGTCGCTGCGCCGCCAGGTGCGTCGTGCCGCTCGCGAGCTCGGGTTCGTCGGAGCCGACGCCTCTGGGTCAACGACCCCCACTACGCCGGCCTCGCCACCGAGGCCGGCTGGCCGGCGCTGTACGACATCACCGACGACTGGACCCAGGCCGGCGACGGCGACCGCGCCACGGCCCGCGTTCGTGCGGACGAAGCCACGCTTGTTCGAGGAATGCCGCTCGGTGGTGGTGTGCTCGGACGGCGCTCGCCGAGTCACGGCGCGTCGGCCCGACCCGGATCTCGTCGTGATCCCCAACGCGGTCGACGTCGATCACCTCACTCGTCCTCGGCCGCGCCCGGCCGACCTGCCCGACGGCCCGGTGGCGGTCTACGTCGGGCACGCTGCACGAGGACCGCCTCGACGTCGCCCTGCGTCGAGCAACTCGCCGCCGGAGCCCCTGGGGTCGCCGGTCGTGCTGGTCGGTCCGATAGCCCTTGGCGCTCGACTCGGTGGCGCGGCTCGACGAGCTTCGACAACGTGCACCTGCTCGGCGTCGTCCCTACGCCGAGGTACCCGGGCTACCTGCAGCACGCCGACGTGGTGATCGTGCCGCACGTCGTCTCGCCGTTCACCGAGAGCCTCGACCCGATCAAGGCCTACGAGTGCCTGGCGGTGGGCCGCCCGACGGTGGCCACGCCGGTGGCCGGCTTTCGGGACCTCGGTCCGCCGGTGCAGTGCGCCGACGGGCCCGCCTTCGTCGAGGCTGTGCTCGAGCGTGGTGGGCAGCGGTCCCGTCGGGGACGTGCCGGCACGGGTGCCGTCGTGGGCGGAACGTGCAGCGGCCTTCGATCGAGGTTCTCGGCGTGGTCGCCGAGGACCGACGACCGGTCCGCGTCGTCTTCGTCGACCACTGCGCCAAGCTGTCGGGCGGCGAGCTGGCCCTGGCCCGGCTGCTCCCGGCGCTGCAGGCACGAGGCGTCGAAGCGCATGTGATCCTCGGCGAGCACGGCCCGCTCGAGGAGCCGGCTCCGCGACACCGGGGCGACGGTGGAGGTCCTCCCTCTCGATGTCCGGGTGGGCGCGACGCACCGCGACGAGGTCGGTGTCAGCGAGCATCGGTGTCGGCCGCGGCTGCTGGCCGCCGTGCGAGACACCTACGCCCTGGCTCGGCGCCTCCGGCAGCTGAGACCCGATCTCGTGCACACCAACTCGCTCAAGGCCGCCCTCTACGGCGGGCGTGGCCGCCCGCCTGGCCCGTGTGCCGGTCGTCTGGCACATCCGGGATCGGATCGCCGACGACTACCTGCCCGAGCCGGTGGTGCGGGCGGTCCGGGTGCTGGCCGTGCGTCCTGCCGCAGGTGCGATCATCGCCAACTCCGACGAGACGCGATCGACACTCGGACGGCTGGCTGCGGCGGAGGTGGTGCCCAGCCCGGTGGTCTACGACGCCCACGCCGCGGGCCGCGTCCGCGCGTGGCCGGCTCGAACCAGAACCTTTTCGGGTCGCGCTCGTCGGGCCGGCTGGCGCCGTGGAAGGGCCAGGACATCTTCCTGCGAGGCCTTCGCCAGTGCGTTCGGCGGCGGAGAGCAGAGCGCGGTTGTGGTGGGAAGCGCGATGTTCGGCGAGGAGGACTACGCCAGTCGAGCTCCTGGAGCTTGGCTGAGACGCCTCGGCATCTCGCGACCAGGTCCAGTTCACGGGCTTCGTGGACGACGTTGAGGAGGTGCTGCTGGGCTCCGACTGCCTCGTCCATGCATCGGTGATCCCCGAACCGTTCGGGCAGGTCGTCGTGGAGGGAATGGCAGCCGGGATGCCCGTGATCGCATCGAAGCCAGGGTGGGCCGGCCGAGATCATCACTGACGGGGTCGACGGCCTGCTCTGCCCGCCCGGGGATCCCGAAGCCCTGGCAACCCGGCTGGCGTGGCCTGGCGGGGGACCCAGCTCTGCGGGAGCGGCTTGGGCGAGCGGGCCGACGTCGAGCCTTGGTCTTCGCCCCTGATGCGGTGGCGGCGCAAGCGTTGCCGACGTCTACGTGGGACTTCTGCCTTGGCGGGCGATTGGACTTCGGGGGCGCGGACGGCGACGAAGCGTCGTCACCCGGCAGCGAGCCGGCCAGACCGATGAGTCGCACGCTCTGCGTCGTTCACAACAACGTGGACGGTGCGTCCAGCATCGGGAAGATCGCTCGGTGGGCGGTCCGCACCGCTTTGGCTGATGGCTGGCGGGTCACCGTCGTTGCCCGAGATCTCGATCCCGACCTGCAGCAGCACGTCGACTGGCGGCGTCTCTACGTACCGCCGACGGGTGCACGCAGTTCAATGGGCAGCCGCGCGCCCGACGATCCGCCGGGCCATGGGGCGCGACAGCTTCGACGTCGTCCACGTCTTCCAGGCGCAGGTCGCAGCGCTGGCCGACATCTACCACGTGCAGTACCTCTCGAAGCCGGCGCAGAGCGGCCGGCAGCTTTCCCCTCGGTCCCGGGCTGCGGGCAGCGGTCGCGGCGCGCAGGCCCGAGCTCGTGGGCGCCTTGGAGGATGCGCATCTGCCGGCGCCTGGGCTCGCGCCCGGGCCTGCTCTTCTGCAGCGACCTGCTCGAGCAGGAGTTCCTCGACCGGTACCCGGCCCCACGCGGTCACGTGGATCCTTGCCGAACCCGAACCCCGAGCCCGTCGTCATCGACGACGACGCGAGCGGGCCGACGCCCGGCGACCTGGCCCCGACGGCGACCGGACCGGTGTGGGGGTACCTCGGGTGGCTGGGATGAGCGCAAGGGCTTCCGTGACCTGTTCGAGGCGTGCGGCAGGCGCCAGACGCGCACCTCCTGTTCGCCGGCCCGAGGGGGGTCGGGTGAGTCCCGCCGGACATCGTTGGTCGGGTGACCGATCTCGGTCGCCTCGAGGACTCCGGCCGTTCTTCTCCGCCATCGACGTGCTGGCCGTCCCCAGCCGGTTCGAGCCGTATGGCCTCGTCGTGGGCGAGGCGGCGGCATTTGGCGTGCCGGTCGTCGCCAGCTCAGCCGTGGGTGCATCCCGTCTCGTCGAGGAGTTCGGCGCGGGCGAGGTCGCGGACACCACTGGACACCTCGCGGACGCCTTGGCTCGTTGGTCTCGTCGTACGCCCCGCTCTGGCGAGGCTGCGTGGCGACTGGCTGCGAGCACGAGTGAGTCGGCTCTGGCGGCCCGTCTTCTGGCCCTCTACCGGAGTTTTCCACCGTCTAGTGAAGATGTGACCCGTCCGACGTGGCCTCCGGTGCGCAAGGCATCCAGAGCCACTCGTTGCCGCCAGGCTCTTCCAAGGACTAGTGCACGGGTCTGGGCGGGTTGCAGCTGGTGATCTCTGATCATCACCTCGGGTTGAATGCAGCGATCGCTGCGGTGTTCGTCGGGGCCAGCTGGCAACGCTGCCGCGTGCACTTCATGCAACGTGCTCGCCCGGGTCCCGAAAGCGTCGGTCGAGATGGTCGCCGCCGCGATCCGCACGATCTTCGCTCAACCCGACGCCGACCACGTCCGCTCCCAGCTCGACGAAGTGACCTCGATGCTGGCCCCCAAGTTCGCCGACGTCGCTGCCATGCTCGGCGACGCCGCCGAGGACCTCCTCGCGTTCAGCGCGTTCCCCCAGGCGCACTGGCGCAAGATCTGGTCGACGAACCCGCTCGAGCGGCTCAACGGCGAGATCAAGCGCCGCACGAACGTCGTCGGGATCTTCCCCAACGACGCCTCCGTCGCCCGCCTCGTCACCGCGGTGGTCGTCGAGACCCACGACGAATGGGCCGTCGCCGAACGCCGCTACCTCTCCGAAGAATCCATGGCCAAGCTCTACGCCACCACCGACCCCGACCCCGACGAGCAGGAGCCGCCCCTGGCCATCACCGCCTGAGCCAAACTGACCACGACGTCGAGACATCACCGACGCCGAACTACACCACCTCGCGGGGACGCCAACGGCGGCAGTCAGGAGGGAGTGGTCGCTCGTCCAGGAGAAGGGCCCTGACCTGCTGGTTCAGGCCGCACTCCTCTTGCAAGGCAATGGCATCGACCTCGAAACCCACGTGGTTAGGAGCTCGGTTCTCTCGCCGACATCGGACTTGACGTAGTACGAGATGGGGCTCGGAGCCTGTGATCCCGCTCGGCGATCGCCTCGATTTCTTCGTTCGTCACACGAAATGAAATCTCACGCCTGTACCCAGTGGGCCGACATCCTCGTGGCCCCGGTGCACTGGGACGAGCCGTTCGCGCCGCTCTCGTCGCGGAGGCCTTGGCCTCAGGGTGTGCGGTGGTGACCGTACCCGACGGCCTTGTGTAGGCCCCTCGCGCTGCCGAGAGAGGCGAGGCCGCACTAACCTCCGGCGCCATGGCGGCGATTCCCTGCGCTCGGCACACGGGAGCGGTTAGAGTAAGCCTGCATTGTGACGAGGTTTCGTCGTTCGGCCGAGCGAGCATCACCCTCGCAGCCCGCGATATTCGCGGAGTCGTTACATCCGGATCTCGGTGGCGTGGAGGAGCTCGTGCGACAGCTCGCCCATGCCCAGATGGCCGTGGGCAAGTCGCCGGTGGTGCATAGATTCGTTGGCCGCGGTCGCTGCCGGCACGGGAGTTTCATGAGGACATCGATGTTCGGCGACATGCGTTTCGTTCGCCCGAAGGAGGAGTCGCGAGAATGTCGTCGGCCGGTCTCGGGAACCCCGTTGTACTGGCCGCAGTCATGCGGCAGCTCCGAGCGGATGGCGCAGACCTGGTCACGTCCATGCGGAGCCTTGCCGGCTGGTTCGCCTACCGGGCAGCACGAGCACTACGTCTGCCCTGTGTCGTGACCCTCCAGGGTGAGCTGTCGATGGACGCGAGTCGTGTTTTCGAGCGCTCCGCCCCGATGCGACATACCCTCCGGATGCTCCTGGCGCAGGCTGACCGCGTGCCGCGTGCTCTCGGCGACGCTTGCGGAAGCCGAGGAGCGGGCCGGCCCAGCCTGGGGCGGCGGGCAGAGGTGATTCCAAATGGGGTCAGGCTCGAGGACTTCCACGGTCTTCCTGCCCGCTCGACGTCGGCCACTCAGCCGTACATCGCTGCTCTCGGTCGCCACGTTGAGCAAAGGGCTTTGACGTGTTGCTGGAGGCGTTCGCAACAGCATCGACGAGGTGTGACGAGCGACGGATTCCAGCGTCCTGGCGGCTCGTCATCGGCGGTGATGGACCAAATCGAAGCCTCCTTGAACAGCGCTCGTGACCTAGGGGTCGCCGAGCGTGCTCTCGTTCCCAGGTCGCCTCGGCCGAGGCGCTGTCATTCAGCTTCTCGCCGGTGCTGCCCTGTTCGTCCTCCCTTCACGTCACGAGCCCTTCGGCATCGTGAACCTCGAGGCCATGGCGGCAGGCGCGCCCTTATTGCATCGGACGTGGGCGGCGTGAGTGAGTTCGTCGAATCCGGAGTGAACGGTGAGTTGGTCCCGCCGGATGATCCTCTGGCGCTGTCGGAAGCCATCTCTCGTCTGGCCAGCGATCAGGAGGCTCGTGATCGACTGAGCGAAGCGGGACAACGAACCGCCAAGCGCTACGACTGGGCCGACATCGAACGGCGCTACTTGGTCTCCTACGGCGAGGCGCTCCTGGCCGCCAAGGGCGGGAGTCGATGACGCGGTCGGCGGCCCCCGCCTGTGGGGATCGGTCGACCGTGCGTCTCCGCCACGGAGAGAAGGGTCAGAGGCGGCGTCGACCGTGTGCACGGAGGACCTCTTCGTAGATCGTCTCGTAGCGCTCCAGGACTCGATCCACGAGAAGGCGGCAGCCCGACCGAGGCCGGCCTGGCTCATGGAGCGTCGGCGATCCTCGTCTCGCAGAAGGTCGAGCAACGCAATGCCAAGCTGCGAGGGTTTGACGATCGCTCCATACTCTCCATCGCTCAGGACCTCTTGGGCGCCGGGGTTCGGGCGCGACGACGGGCAGCCGGCCGCCAGCGCCTCGATGTACGGCACCCGAACCCCTCATAGGCGCTCGGGAGGCAGAATACCCATGCGCTCCGGTAGAGCCGAGCGAGCTCGGAGTCGGACACGCGGCCGAGAACCTCGATCCCCGGCTGGGTCGGAGCATCGGAGCACACCATCTGGAGACGGGCGACAGGAAGGGCCGGGCGCACGACCGCCTGGAACTGTTCCGCGAGCAGCTTGCCCCGCTTGCGGTTGAGGTAGGTCCCGACGAACAGGACCGTCGGGTCCGAGCTCTCGCCCGCTCGACCGGCGGGTCCCCAGTCTCGACGCCGTTCGGGACGACCCCGTGGAGCCACGGGTACGTGCGCTTCGTTGCGGCCGACACTCCGTAGGAGCGGTCCGCGACGACGGTGGTCGACACCACCTCGCCCACACCGAGGAGGCTCATTCGAAGCTTCTCTTTGCTCCACCGACCCGTCGCGCCTCGGAGAAGCAGGATCCGTGCACGGTGCGAACGTCGGAGGCCGGGCCACACCGCCGAGGAAGCAGTCGTCGCCGTGTGCGTGGAGGACATCGAAGCGCGTGAAGTCGACATGACGGAGTCGCCAGGCAAAGCGGACGGAACGAAGGGACGGGCCGGGATCGACGTGCTGTACGCGTAGATCGGGTCCTCCCCCGGACGGTCAGGGCTGAACACCGTGACCTCGTGGCCACGTTTCGCCAGGCGATTGGCGAATTCATGCGCCTGATAGCCGGTGCCGATCTTGCTCGAACCCGGCAGGTAGAGGCTCGTGATCGCGATTCTCACTGCATCGCGGAGCATCAATGCGGGCTGGTGTGATCGAGTCGTCTGCGCGCTCGCTGTGCGTGATCTTCAGGATCACCGGCTTAGTGTCCCCGTAGGAACCAGATGTCGTTGCCGCACGTGCGCACGATACCGCCTCCGTAGTAGGCAGCACCGAAGACTCGAGCGACCACCACCAGACGAGGTCGCGGTAGATGCCCTTGGCGTGGTGGAGTCGGGCCCACCACGACACCGTAGCTCGGACAGTCCCGGTCGCGAGCCGAGGGTGTGCTGCCGTGCTCCGTCGTGGTCGAGGGGCGCTGGGTCCGCATCACGGTGGCGATCAGCGCCAATGCGCAAGAACCGGGTGGTACGCACTCATCGGCCACCGTCGACCACCTGCACAAGCTTGTCGATGGGTCGGCCCGACCATGTATGGGCCTCAGCGACGCGCGCTATCCCCTTTGACCGCCTAAGCCAGACGGTGTCGCCTACGAGCGACGAGATTGCCCGGTCGAACTCCTCCGGGTCTTCTGGATCGATAAGCGTTGCGGCGCTTCCACACACCTCCGGCAGTCCCCCTTCTGTTCGACGCAATGACTCGCAACCGGACGCCATGGCCTCGAGGGCGACGAGCCCGAACGGCTCTGCAGACACGGATGGCACATATGCCAATTGTATCGTTGATCGACCGCGGGAAGGTCGTCACGGGTGATCTGACCGATCCATTGCCCATTGCAACGATCCAGGGCCTGGCGGAGCTCGTCGACATATGCTTCAACAGTTCCCTCGTCCTGACCCCACGCGATCACCGGTCCTGCGACGTCGATGGAGATCAGCTTTCCCGAGCGTTGAGCCCGTTCGACTGCCTGAACCGTGAGGAGTGGGCCCTTATTGGGGTCGATGCGGCCGACAAAGCAGGTACGAATGATGTCGCTTTGCTCGGCCCGGCTGCTGGGGAGAATAAAGAGGTCTGCGTTCACTCCGTTGGGAACCACACTGACCGGCGGAACCTGTGTGCTGTACCGGTTTCGGAACTGCGAAGCGATGAATCCGCTCACGGTGAGGACGCCATCCGTGCGCCGGAGGTAGCGCAGTGCGAAGCGATGAGCAGTGGTTACGTCGTTCTGCATCCAGGTATACACCGGTACAGAAAGACGGGTCGGAGGATGCCTCCTGTAACCAGATCGTTGAACAGAATTAGCGCATCTGGCGGCGGGGAAGAGATCGTATGGCCCCGACAACTTGCCGCACATACCTCCCGAAACCCGCCGA